>NZ_JAJNDH010000001.1:0-1441770 GCF_021043305.1 Pantoea sp. MHSD4
GAGTGCGGGGCTTTTTTACGTCTGAATTACGCTGTATTTAGCAAAATTGTTAATGATTTTCCCGCTTCCTGCAGCGCTATCACCGGCCGGCTTTCCCTCATAATTGCCAGCAACTCGCTGATTTTTCGATAATTAGCGACATGGCTCACAAATATAATCTCGGATTACCCCGCCTTTACCTTCGGTAGACTTAAATGCTTTACTCACTCCTTTAAACGCTGTTGATCAGCAAGGAACAGAGGTAAGGCATGACACCCACCAATAATAAAACTCAGCCGGATGATACAAAGAAGCGTATCTGGGCAATCGTCGGCGCGTCATCGGGCAACCTGGTTGAATGGTTCGACTTCTATGTCTATTCATTCTTCTCGCTCTACTTTGCGCACATCTTCTTCCCAAAGGGTGACACCACAACGCAGTTATTGCAGACAGCGGGCGTTTTTGCAGCAGGATTTTTAATGCGTCCGATTGGCGGCTGGTTATTTGGCTATATTGGCGACAAGCACGGCCGAAAAAATTCGATGCTGGTTTCGGTCTGCATGATGTGTTTTGGTTCGCTGGTGATCGCCTGCCTGCCCGGTTATGCAACGATTGGCGTAGCCGCTCCCGTCATTCTGCTGCTGGCGCGTATGTTTCAGGGATTATCGGTGGGTGGGGAGTATGGGACCAGCGCAACCTACATGAGTGAAGTCGCCCTGGAAGGACGCAAGGGATTCTATGCCTCTTTCCAGTACGTCACGCTGATTGGCGGTCAGTTAGCGGCGGTGCTGACCGTGGTGGTCCTGCAATTTGTGCTCACTGATGCAGAGCTGCGCAGCTGGGGCTGGCGCATTCCGTTCTTCCTCGGCGCACTGCTCGCCGTTGTCGCATTATGGCTACGACGCTCTCTGGAAGAAACGTCAGATAAAGCCAGCCGCGAACATCGTGATGCGGGTAGCGTCATCGGGTTACTGCGCAATCATACCCGTCCCTTCCTGATGGTGCTGGGTTTCACCGCCGGCGGCTCCCTGAGTTTTTACACCTTCACCACCTACATGCAAAAGTATCTGGTTAACACATCAGGCATGGATCCAAAAACGGCCAGCGGGCTGATGACCGGGGCACTGCTGGTCTTCATGCTGATTCAGCCAATAATCGGTGCGCTGTCAGATAAAATCGGTCGTCGCACTTCGATGATGATCTTTGGTGCGGGGGCGGCAATCTGTACAGTACCCATTCTGACCCTGCTGCAAAACGTGCAGAGCCCTGGCGTAGCTTTCCTGTTAATCATGCTGGCCTTGTTGATTACCAGCTTCTACACCGCCATCAGCGGCATTCTTAAAGCCGAAATGTTTCCGCCGCAGGTGCGTGCTCTGGGGGTCGGGCTATCATACGCAGTCGCGAATGCGCTGTTCGGTGGGTCGGCGGAGTATGTGGCGTTGCTGATGAAGCAGCAGGGGATTGAGACCACCTTCTTCTGGTATGTTTCAGCCATGGGTGCTGTAGCATTTCTGGTGTCGCTGTTGCTGCACAGACGCGGCAAAGGGATTATGCTTTAACAAGGCGACTGACTCAGATTTCACAGGGCAATGCCGCGGGTTGCATCCGCGGCATCCCACACGAACGCTTTCCAGCGCCAGCCGCTGCCATTCGGGCGGCTGTCATATCACTCTTTTCCCGCCCCAATACTTAATGAAAACAGGATGCCGATAGTCTGGTTTTGACGGCCAGAAAGAGGCTGGCACTGCCCATATTCATTGCCTGCAGCAGCCAGCGCGGCAGAAGCGAAAACATGTTCCGCTTTATCCCGTCATGCTCGCTGATCTTCCGCCATATCGACGCATCCACTGCACAACAGCACAGCAACAGGATACTTCGCGTAATGAATGCCTCTATGGCCGCAGCGATTAAAGAATACGGCTGATCAGGCGATCGATACGTATCCGGCGCAGACGGCGAATCAGTTTCCGCACTTTAGCCGGGTAATCGGCAATACTTTCAAGCTCACGGAAATGCGTCACTATCGTCGTGTTCTGACGGATTAACGTAAGCTCTTTCTCACGCTGAGCCGCTAACTCCTGATGAGGATCGTGAATCAGCACCGCATTTTCCAGATCAAGCCGCCATGCACGCGGGTTGAGGTTATTACCGGTAATCAGCTGCCATTCGTCATCAACCCACATCCCTTTAAGGTGATAACTGTTTTCACCATCCTTCCAGAGTCTCACGACCAGTTGATCGGTCGTAACATAGTAGTGCAGACGGCTCATGAAGCGACGCAGATTGATTTCATACAGGTAAGGCAGCGCGCCGATAATTTTGAATGGCTCATCAGGCGCAATGTAGAAATCATTGGCGGTTTTATCACCGACGATGATCTCGACTTTTTTCCCCTGGCGCAGCAGATGAATGATATTACGCACCAGCAGGGCGGGCATGTTGAAGTAAGGGGTACAGATGATCAGCTTCTGTTCCGCACAGGGCATCAGATGGAAAATGGTTTTATTGAGCAGGCTATGCTTGCCCAGACCGACCAGTGGCGTGACCGTCAGTTCATCATTGCCGGCATTGCCTTCAAACTGGTAATTGAAACCCCGGAGATCCTGACGGAACTGGCGTGTCTCATTTTTGATTTCAGGACTTGAGGGGCGTTCTGCAAAATCGAGCCGGTTGACGGCTTCTGCAGGTTTAAGATTCAGCGTGATCCACTCATACATGGTATCGGTCAGTTGGGGATTCCGGATAACCTGATAGCGATCATACCGATACTTATCATGCTGATGCAGGTAGACATCATTGATGCTGGCACCGCTATAGAGCAGCATATCATCAATAATGAAGCCTTTTAGATGAAGCACACCCAGCGCTTCACGCGTATTAACCGGAATGCCATAAACCGGGATGGCAATATCCGGATAGCGTGTGGCCATTTCGCAATACCAGTCAGCATTGGTTACGCCTCGTGCTGCGCCAATTCGGCCACGTTGCGCGCGGTGCCAGTCGACCAGAATGGAGATATCCAGCGTTGGCCGCGCCTGCTTCGCACTATAGAGCGCATCCATAACGGCACGTCCGGCGTCATCATTTTCCAGATAAAGCGCAACAATACAGATGCGTGTCTGTGCGGTCGCTATTTTCTCCAGCAACGTCTGGCGAAACTCAGCAGGCGAATAAAGTGTCGACACATCCGCAACGGATTGTGACAGTTTAGGCAGCTGTGCGAGGTGTTGTTGGTGTTTGTTACGTTTGAATTTAGACAACATCACAGTGCACTTCTTCTCTGTTCATTGCATGGCCTTTTGCCATCAAATCAGGGTTATAACCACAAATAATAACATCAACTCCGTCAATTCGAACGTTTTTTACCTTTCTCTACAAGGTGCGTTGATCTCATTCTGTAAGGACAATTTCAGGCTGACAATACCGTCATCCAGTTGAATATCAACATGAAAGTTAAGTTTACGGGCCAGCGTAATCATGCCGCGATTATGGGGCATGGTGATACCGTTCAATTGTTGCAAGCCGTGATGTCGGGTGTAGCGGATCATCTTTTCCAGCAGACGGCGGCCCATGCCTAACCCTTTCAGGTCAGAACGGACCAGCACCGAAAACTCCGCATCAATGTTATCCGCATCAGAAATAGCGCGGGTTACGCCGATGATCTCAGGTCGTCCCTGATGCTGACGCACCGCTACGATCGCCATCTCACGGTCATAATCGATCTGAGTCATATTGGCGAGGTCATCATGGGTGAATTCATTAATTTCACTGAAGTAGCGGTAGTAAAGGTCTTCTTTGGTCACCTGGCTGATGAAGTCGCGCAGCAAAGGTTCATCTTCTGGCAGGATCGGCCGGAACAGGCAGAATTGCCCATTCTTTAATTCCACCTGCTCCTCAAGATGCTGAGGATAAGGACGAATTGCCAGCCGCGCTTCGTTATCGCCATCGAACGGAGCCAGCGTCAGGGTGACATCCAGCAGGGTAAAATCATTACCCGCTGCCAGTAGCGGATGAATATCCAGTCGCTGGATCTCCGGGCAATCCACCACCAGGTTAGAGACCTGCACCAGCAACTGGCTCAAACCGGGGATATCCAGCGGATTCAGGGCGCTACGGCTGCGGATTTTTCCGCTCTTGATTGCCTGAATCACCAGATAGCGTGCCAGTGTCATATTCAGCGGAGGCAAGGCAACCGCAGCCTGTTTATCGGCCTGCCATTCAACGCCGCCTTCGCCCAGCATAATGATTGGGCCAAACAGGGCATCCTGTTCGACCACGACCCGCAATTCCTGCGCGCCCGCACGGCTGGCCATGCTCTGAACCAGCAGCCCTTCAATACGCGCCTGCGGCAGCGTCTGTCTGACCCGATCAAAAATGGCCTCAGCGGCATGCTCTACTTCGCTGGCATTGCGCAGATAGAGCATTACACCCTGAACCTCCGACTTATGGGCGATATCGGGTGAACGCAGTTTCAGCGCCACCGGATAGCCAATCTGATCGGCAATCGCCACAGCCGATGTGCTGTCGCTGGCGATCCAGGTCGGCAGTGTCGCCAGTCCGTATGCCTGCAATACTGGCTGCACTTCGTGCGTATCCAGCGCGGTAACGCCGCGCGACAGCGCCTGTGACAGCAACTGGTGAGCCTGAGCGCTATCCTGCTTCAGTGTTGTGGGCAGGGCAGGGGTTTCACGCAGCTGCTTCTGGTTACGGCGATACTCAACCTGATGCATAAAGGCGGTGACGGTGCCTTCCGGCGTGCGCCAGGTCGGGATGCCCGCCTGCGTGAAGGCACGACGTGCAGCCTGTGAAGAGAACTCGCCGCTCCAGTTGGTCAGCAGCGTCACCAGCTTACCGCGCGGGTGACGGGCAATGGTGTCGATCAGATGTGCGGCCGTTTCAGTTGCGGGCGCGACCGCGCTTGGCGCATGAATAATCATTAATGCATCAAGTTCATGACTGTTGAGCAGAATTTCCACACAGGCGGCATAACGTTCCGCTGTGGCGTCATCTTTTAAATCCAGCGGATTACCGCGACCTGCACCCGCGGGTAGCAGCGCCTCCAGTTGCTGACATGTCTCATCGCTGAGCTGCGCCAGTTTTCCGTTACGGGCATAGAGTTCATCCAGCGCCAGCGCGGCAGGTGCGGCTCCATTGCTGATGATCATCAGTCTGTCGCCTCGCAGCGGGCGCATATGGCTTAGCGACTCAACGGCGGAGAACAGCTCATGGGTATCCTGGACCCGCAGCAACCCGGCGCGCTGAATGGCCGCATCCCAGGCGGCGTCAAGGCCGCTGTGGGTGCCAAGCAGCGCCTGGGCTTCGCGGCTGCGACCACTCTTGATGATCAATATCGGTTTATTCCGCGAGGCACTGCGGGAAGCGGAAACAAAACGACGCGCATCGCTGAGGTGCTCAAGATAGAGCAGGATGGCGCTGGTCTTGCCGTCACGCGCCAGGAAGTCGAGCAGGTCATCGACATCGGTATCCAGACTGTCACCCAGCGCAATAAACCAGGAGAAACCGAGATTACGCTGCTGCGCCCAGTCGAGAATGGTATTAGAGACGGCGGCGGACTGAGAGATAAACGCGATGCGGCCTTTCTCAATTGGCACCGGCGAGAAGCTGGCATTCAATCCCTGCCAGGGCGCCAGCAGGCCCAGACTGTTCGGTCCCAGCAGACGTATCTGCCATTTACCTGCGCAGGCTTTGAGCTCGGCCGACTGGCTGGCGGGCGCGGAGAGGATAATGCAGGCCTTGCAGCCTTTTTCGCCGAGCTGTTGCAGCAACTCGAGGTTACGTTTGGAGTGGGTACAGATCACCGCCAGGTCGGGCGCGAAAGGTAAGCTGTCGATGGTGGGCCAGGCCAGCACGCCGCTCACTGCTTTATATTTTGGCGTCACCGGCAAAACCGGCCCGCTAAAACCGCCCGCCAGCAGGTTACGCATCATAAAGTATCCGGCACGCCCGGGCGTGACCGAGGCACCAATCACCGCAATTGATTTAGGTCGTAACAGCGCTTCCAGTCCGCGTTGGCTCATCTCGCCCTCCAGAGATCGGGATTTGCGTGATTGTAAACGCTTTTGGCTGGCAGTGCTTCCGGGCAGATCGCAGGCTGAAGATCCGGATCTTCGGATCGGTCAGCCCAGGCGCTCGCCTGCCGGAAGAAGAGGGATGCGGTTAAGCCTGTCCCGCGTGATGCGGTTTCCCTGCCAGGTAGGCCGCACGGAACTGATCAAAATGATGAGATAGTGCTTCTGCCGCCAGCCGATCGCCCGCCTGCGCCAGCAGCGCCGCGGCCACTTCAGCGGTACAGTGCTGACCTTCACCGTGTGCCTCCCGCAGTGTATAGCGCGAAGGGGTGCTCACATCCAGCGACATCACCGGCAGGGCGTCGAGCCAGGGGCTTTTGCGGAACATCTTGCGTGCTTCGGTCCAGGTGCCATCCAGCATAATAAACAGCGGCGGCTTGCCGCTGGTGGGTGGCGTTGTCAGCACCTCGCGACCAGGATCCGCATAGGCGGCCGGAAAGACGACAAGCGGCTGATAATCAGGATTGCGCACGGCCGCCAGCAGCAGCGGATCCGGCTCGGTGCGTGACCAGCCAAACGCCTGGGTATCCGGCAGAATATCGGCAATCAGACGCCCGGTATTGCTCGGTTTCATCGGCTCGGTATCAAACATCACCAGGCAGAAGCGGCTACGGGCAGACGCAGGAACGATCTGACTGCAAAGACAGTTGGCTTCTGGCAGCAGACAACCCTGGCAGCGAATGACACGATTTCCACGCGCAAGGAAAGGACGGGTGGCACGCGCCAGGCGTTGGGTGCGCAAGCGCAAAACAGCATTATCAGACATGAGGTTTCAGGGCAGGAAAAAACGTCAGTGTAATCGAAGCGCAGGTGAAAAGGAAAAGGCCAGACTGGCTGGCCTCTGAATATTACAGTGATTCATCCAGCCATTCGTTAAACGGTGCCTTGGGCATGGCACCATTCAGCATGTCCACCCGCTCGCCGTTCTTAAACAGCATGATGGTAGGAATACTGCGAATGTTGAAACGGACGCTCAGGGCCGGTTCCGCTTCGGTGTTTACTTTAATAAAGCGGACTTTCCCGCTGCGCTCGCTGGCGACATCTTTAAACACGGGCGCAAAATTGACGCAGGGACCGCACCAGGGCGCCCAGAAATCGATCACCACCGGCAGATCGTCCTGCAGATATTTGTCAAAGTTAGCGCTGGTGGCATTGACCACCTCGCCATCAAACAACGCATTTCCGCAGCGGCCGCATTTCGCCGCATCGGCAAGGCGTTCTTCAGGAACGCGATTGGTTGCCTGGCAGGAAGCGCATACCGTATTCATAGGAACCTCTGAGGTTTAAAAGTGTCAGTCTGGTAATTGTTGTCCATTATGAAAGAGGGCGGATTCCTGCTCAATCTGGATTGCTCTATAGGTTCAATAGTTGATAGCTAAGCGCCAGCACATCAGGTAATCTGCGCGCTCTCAATGCAGGAGGAAGATATGAACGACGAATTTAAAGGCAAGAGCGGCAAGGTTAAGGTGATGTACGTGCGTGGCGAGGACGATAAAAGTGCGCGTGCGCCGAATCCTCGTACAGGCAAAGGTGGTCACGCTGCTGCCCGCCAGGATGATAATCGTCGTTCATCTGGCCCCCGTACAGAACGCAGTCAGGAAGGTGGTCGCTCCGCGGGGCGTCGCAGCGACGATACCGGTCGCAGCAGTTCACCGCGCCGTGACGAAGGCGGACGTGGTGCGCCACGCCGTTCAGACGAGGGTGCAGGTCGCCGCAACGATCGTGGCGATGATAGCCGTGGCGCCTATGGCAGCAGCGACTCCCCATGGCGCACCGTATCACGCGCGCCATCAGCAGACCGTGCTGCATCGCCTGAGAGTGATAAGCCCGATCATGGCGGCATCAGCGGCAAGAGCTTTGTTGATCCTGAGCAGATCCGTCGTCAGCGTAACGAAGAAACCCGCGTTTATGGTGAGAACGCCTGTCAGGCACTGTTCCAGAGTCGTCCGGAAGCGATTGTTCGCGCCTGGTTCATTCAGGAAGTGACTCCGCGTTTCCGTGAATCGCTGCGCTGGCTGGCGGCGAACCGCAAAGCCTATCACGTGGTAGAAGATGCAGAGATCACCAAAGCATCAGGCACTGAGCATCACGGTGGCGTCTGTTTCCTGATTAAAAAGCGTATGGGTATGGCGGTTTCGGAATGGCTGAGCCAGGCAACAACCAAAGATTGCGTACTGGCACTGGAAGATGTCAGTAACCCGCATAACCTTGGCGCGATTATGCGCAGCTGCGCGCACTTTGGCGTAAAAGGTTTGCTGGTGAATGATGCTTCACTGCTGGAGTCGGGTGCAGCAGTGCGTACCGCAGAAGGCGGTGCCGAGCATGTTCAGGCCATCAGCGGCGCAACCTTCAGCGAAGGTCTGGAAGCGTTCCGTAAAGCGGGTTACACCATCGTGACCACCTCCAGCCATCAGGGCACGCCGCTGGCGCAGGCTAAGCTGCCGGAGAAAATGGTGCTGGTGTTAGGTCAGGAGCGTGAAGGTCTTTCTGACACCGCGTTCAAACAGGGTGACATGAGCCTGTCGATTGGCGGCACCGGCAACGTGGAAAGTCTCAACGTTTCGGTCGCAACCGGCGTACTGCTCGCCGAATGGTGGCGTCAGAACGCATAAAAAAACGGGCCGAAAGGCCCGTTTTGCTTTGTGACGTCAGTGTGCTCCACCGCCACCACCGCCTGCACCAAACGGCGGACGGGCAAACCAGATCAGCACCAGCAGGATCAGGAATACCCCCGCCGATGCCCAGAAAATTTCATTCGCTGAAATGATCAGTCCCTGATTGGTAATCTGCTGCGCGATATACGCAGACGCCTGCTGCTGCGTCATTCCCAGGCTCTCCAGCTGGCTATACATCTGCTGCGAATTAACGTTGTACGGGGTAATCGACTCGGTCATATAGCTATGATGCATCGACTCGCGATTCGTCCACATCGTGGTTGTAATCGACGTGCCTACCGAGCCAGCAAACGTACGCATAAAGTTCGACAGGCTGGATGCTGCGGCCATGCGCTCCGGCGGCAGTCCCGACAGCGTAATGGTCGTCAGTGGCATAAAGAAGCAGGCCACGGCAAAGCCCTGGATAAACTGCGGCCAGGCTGAGGCACCAAAGTCCATCCCCGGTTCAAATGTATACGCGCGCCAGTAGAAGCAGATGGCATACATAATGAAGCTGAATGTGACCAGCCGTCGCATATCGAGCTTATGCGCAAAGCGACCAATAATCGGCGACAGGATCACCGGTATGATGCCTACCGGTGCCGACGCCAGGCCTGCCCAGGTTGCGGTATAACCGTAAACCTCCTGCAGCAGCTGCGGTAACAGGACTATCGAGCCGAAGTAGAGCATGTACGCCAGACTGATCGACAGACAGCCAATGGTAAAATTGCGCGACTTAAACAGGGAGAGGTCGATGATCGGGTGATCGTCCGTCAGCTCCCAGACCAGCAGGACTGTGAGCGCAATCAATGCCACGACCCCTAACACGATAATCTCGACCGAGTTAAACCAGTCGAGCTCCTTTCCGCGATCCAGCATGACCTGTAAACAGCCGATCCCCACGACCAGCAGCACCAGCCCGACCATGTCGATCCGCCGGATTTCGGTTTTAGTTTCCCGGCCACGCAGCGTTTGCAGCGTCAGTATGACCACGGCCACACCAATCGGCACGTTGATAAAGAAGATCCAGCCCCAGTGATAGTTATCGCTGATCCAGCCGCCCAGTATCGGGCCACAGATCGGCGCGACGATCACCGTCATCGCCCACAGCGACAGTGCCAGACTGCGCTTAGCGGGCGGATAGTTGTTGAGCAGCAGACTTTGCGACAGCGGGATCAATGGACCTGCAACAATCCCCTGAATGACACGGAAAAAGATCAGCATCTCCAGGCTATCTGACATACCACACGCCCAGGAGGCGATGGCAAACAGAATGGTCGACCAGGTGAACAACTTCACTTCACCAATGCGCTTTGCCAGCCAGCCGGTCAGCGGGATCGAGATCGCATTCGCGACACCAAACGAGGTGATTACCCATGTACCCTGAGAGTTCGACGCGCCCAGGTTCCCGGCAATCGTAGGGATGGCCACGTTGGCGATGGTCGAGTCCAGCACCTGCATGAACGTCGCCAGCGACAGCGCAACGGTCATCAGGACCAGCGGCATCCCTTCAAGCGGTTTTTGTGCCATTACAGCCTCCGCGTCATCATCCGGCGTTGGCGCGGACAATATCGGTGATCAGCTGATTGACCGGCGCAAGGTCAATCGCCAGGGCATTGCTGCTGTAAGCGGCCTGCTGGCGGACGCTGGTAGCCAGCACACTGCCTTCGTTGCTGGTGGTATCGATTTTGACCAGCGTGGAGAGGCCGATGCGCAGTGGATGTCTGGCGATATCTTCCTGATTCAGTTCGATACGAACCGGCAGGCGCTGAACCACTTTGATCCAGTTACCGGTAGCATTCTGTGCAGGCAGCAGAGAGAAGGCGCTGCCGGTGCCCATATCCAGTCCTGCGACTTTGCCATGATAAACGACGTCGTCACCGTAAATGTCGGCAACCACGGTGGCAGGCTGACCAATGCGTACGCCAGCCAGCTGGGTCTCTTTGAAATTGGCATCGACCCACAGATTCGTTGCAGGCACGACAGCCAGCAGCGGGGTGCTGGTGGAGATTTGTGAACCGACCTGCACGCTGCGACGTGAAACAAAACCATCCATCGGGCTGCGGATCTCGGTGCGCTGCAGTGCCAGCCAGGCATCACGCAACTCAGCTGCGCTCTGTTGCACAGCTGGCTGATTCTCCAGCGAGGTATTAAGGATCATCGCCTGATTAGCATTATATTGCTGAATCGCGACATCCAGCTGCGCTTTAGCCGTCGCGACAGCGTCCCGGGCGTGCTGCAACTCTTCACGGCCAATCAGGTTAGCTGCACCCAATGGCTCACGACGTTTCAGGTCGGCCTGTGCCTGCGCCAGCGCAGTTTGCTGC
Source organism: Pantoea sp. MHSD4 (assembly GCF_021043305.1). Lineage (NCBI taxonomy): Bacteria > Pseudomonadati > Pseudomonadota > Gammaproteobacteria > Enterobacterales > Erwiniaceae > Pantoea > Pantoea sp. MHSD4. Next base: position 11,050 of record NZ_JAJNDH010000001.1, read on the forward strand.
AACGTAATGCTGGCCTGGTACTGTTTGCCATTGATCATCAGCTGATGCGTCTGACGCACGCTGGTGGCCAGTGCCGTCTGCGCTTTTTCAAACGCCTGTTCAGCATCCGTCTTATCGAGTGAAACCAGCACATCGCCCTTTTTCACGAAATCGGTATCTTCAAACCAGACTTTGTTCACGCTACCGGAAACCTGTGCCATCACCTGCACCTGATTACCTGCAACGTAGGCGTCATCGGTCTCCTGAAAATGGCGCAGGACCAGGAACCAGTAAACCCCCCAGGCAATACCAATCAGCACAAAGATCAGCGCCAGCACAATGAGCACACTTTTGCGCTTCTTCTTTTTACTGGCTGACGGTTGCGGACTTTGTGCTTCTGCCGTTGCACTCATGACTTTCTCCACGTTTTCCATTTAGACGGGCAGCAGAAATCCATTTCTGCCAGCGCCCGAGTCGAAAAAGCCAGCGACTAGGCGCTGGCCAGATAAAAAAGGAAGTTAAAATAACGATTTCGACGGGTGATTGTGTCGCACTTATTGCTATTAGCGGGACAGCGAGGCGATCAGCTGATCTTCATCCATTTTATCAAGACGATTAAGCAGCTTACGGGTAATACCTTCCAGCTGGGATTTCTCATCGACTGACAGCGACGACCAGAGATACTGCAGGCTCTGATGCTGAGGGGGCAGCAACTGACGCAGGAACTCCATGCCTTTATCGGTCAGATGCAGGTGCAGGCAGCGACGGTCGTGATCGCTTTCGCGACGCTCAATCCAGCCGCGCTTCTCCAGCTCATCGGCAATGCGCGTCGCATTGGTGCGCGAAGAGCCAAGGGCTGAACTGAGTTCAGAAGGCTGAATGCTGTGGTTTTCCTGCGCATCCAGCGTAATCAACGCCATGAACAGGGTTTCATTAATCCCCTGTGCTTTCAGCATCTTATTACGGTTGTCCAGCAGTTTACCCTGCATATGCATACAGAGACGCGTCAGAATAATTTCCTGTAACGGAAAATCCTTATGGCGATTGGCACGGATGTTTAGCATCTGCTCAATGGGAGTAAACGAACTTTCCATTAAAAAAAACCTCACTAATTGCAACTTGTATAATAACTATGGTGACAGGGTAAGCGTAGTCACTTTTTGGCAGGTGATCGCTCTCAGACCCGCACTCTGTACCATCAAAGGTATTCCAGGCCACTCCCTGGCCCTGGGTCAAAAACCCGTACACCCGGCGGCAGCGCTAAGCCGGGACGTTTTCAAAAGAGGGCAAATTTAATAATATCGCGAGGAAAAATAACCGAAGTGAATAGCTTTGTTACTAACCATAACAAACCTAACCATTTGTGACCAGACCCTTGCACTGTCGGGCCAGGATTCAGTTGATTATTTCCGGCTCAAAGCGCGATCCCTTTGCCCAGATCAGCAGATTAGTCAGCGTAAGCAGTGCGCCAGCGCCACAGACGCCATGCCAGCCCCACAGATGATAAGCGGTGGCGGAGAGCAGCGAACCCGCCGCACCACCTATAAAGTAGCTGGTCATGTAACCTGCATTCAGACGGTTACGCGCCTCCGGCATCTGCGCATAGATCACGCTTTGATTGGTGATATGGACAGCCTGCACCGCCAGATCCAGCAGCAGAATGCCAATAATAAGCGGCACCAGCTGCGCTGCGCCCCATGCAATAGCGGCCCAGGAGAGCAACATGAGCAGCAGGCCGAGTCGGGTCGTCAGCTTCGCTTTACCCCTGTCAGCCAGTGAGCCCGCCTGACGAGCGGCCAGCGCCCCTGCGGCACCGACCAGCCCCAGCAGGCCGATCTCACCTTCTGAGAAGTGATAAGGCGCGCCAGAAAGCAGAAACGCCATTGAGGTCCACAGCAGGCTGAAATTGGCAAACGCGAGGCAGCCGGTCCACGCGCGGGTGCGGATCACGCGATTACCTGCATACAGGCGAAAGATAGAGGCCAGCAGTTGTGGATAGCTCATTGGCACGGACTGCTTAACACGTGGCAGCGCTCGCCACAGCGCCAGCGCCATCACGACCATCAGCAAACTGGCTGTCCAGTAGACCGTACGCCAGCCGCCAAGCTGTGCGAGGCCGCCTGCCACGGTGCGCGCCAGCAGAATCCCCAGCAGCAAACCGCTCATGACGGTACCAACGATTTTGCCGCGCCGCTCCGGCTCGGCCAGTGTGGCAGCCAGCGGCACCAGGATTTGCGCAGCGACCGAAAACAGGCCAGTCATGACTGTGCCCAGCAGTAAAAACAGGAAGGAGTGTGAAAGGGCGATGATGACCATGCCCGCCGCAGCCAGCAGGATCATCGTCACAATCAGGCTGCGTCGTTCAAAGCGATCGCCTAACGGCACCAGCAACAGCAATCCGCAGGCATAGCCGAGTTGCGCCGTGGTGACAATAAACCCGGCGAGGCTCACAGAGAGATCAAACTGTTGGGCGATGGTATTAAGCAGTGGCTGAACGTAGTAGTTACTGGCTACGCAGAGGCCGGTTGCCACCGACATCAGAACCACTAAAGCAGGCGTCAGACCCTGGCGAGTCGCATTCATAAACAGCATCGGTCGCTAATAATCATTTGAGGTTAATAATAACTCAAAAAACTATTTCACACGCATGTTTATTAACAGGCCATACCAGTCGGGATAGCAGGCATAAAAAAAGGGCAGAAATGTTTCCGCCCTTAATCACTGTCCAACTTAAGGCGTATGCTCCCTGAGCCAGCACTTTTACCAACCACCCTGGGGTGGACATGTTTTCATGTTATTGCGCGGCGGCCTGAGCCTCGCTGATCCATTTATCGAACTCAGCCTGATGCGCTTTAATCCAGCCATCAACATGACGGTTAATCGCCTCTTCTGAGTTTTGTCCGGCATGCATCGCTGAGTTTTCAGCATTGATATCGGTAATAGGCAGCTTCATGACCGCAAACAGATGGGCCGCCGCCGGATTTTTCGCCGCCCAGGCTTTGTTGGCGACGATGTGCATGGTATTAACCGGGAAACCGTAGTTCGCGCCGTTTGGCAGTTTAGTATCCACATCCTTCTGTTCGCCAGGCAGCGACGAGAACGGCACCTGCAGCCAGACTACATCGCGGCCCGGCTTCAGCACATCGCTCAGCCAGTAGGGCGTCCAGGTATAATAAAGGATCGGCTTACCCTGTTTGTAGCGTGCCAGCGTATCCGCCACCATCGCCGAATAGTTACCCATATTAGCGGTCACGGTATCACTGAGACCAAAGGCGCTGTTCTGATGATTAATTACCGCTTCACAGCCCCAGCCTGGCGTACAGCCGGTCATATCCGCCTTGCCATCGCCGTTGGCGTCAAACAGTCTGGCGATCTTAGGATCTTTCAGCTGTTCGATATTGGTGATGTGATATTTCTCGGCGGTCTTCTTATCAATCAGATAACCCTGGGCGGCACCGGTAACGTAGGTTCCCTGTCGATACAGCTTCTGATCGCCACCGGCAGCTTTATACATGTCGTCATGCAGCGGCTGCCAGTTCACCGCGGTAAAGGTCGCGTCGCCAGCGGCGATAGAGGTGTAGCCAACGTTGTAATCCACTTCACTCGGCTTGCTGACCTGATAGCCGAGTTTTTCCAGCGCGCGGCTGACAATCAGGGTCTGAAAAGTCTCTTCAGCGATAGTACTCTGTATAGGTTGCACCGTAATACCTTTGCCCGGCAGATCGGCAGCGGAGACGTGTGAAACGGCCAGCGTGGTTACCACGGCGGCGAGCAGAGAGGCTCTGTTGCGCATAGTCATTCCTTATTTAAGATGTCGCGTCAGGATGGGCGGCGCGCAGGCACCGCCCGACAGATTATTTTTTACGCGAAGGAGAGAAGATCAGGCCCAGCGGGCCGGTGTGATACCAGTGACGATTACCGCGGCTGCGGCTATCGCGACCAAACGATTGGGTCAGGCGATCAAGGATAATGGCAAGAATCACAATTCCCACGCCACCCACCGTAGCCAGCCCCATATCAAGACGGCCAATACCGCGCAGGACCATCTGACCGAGTCCGCCGACGGCGATCATCGAGGCGATCACCACCATTGACAGCGCCAGCATCAGGGTCTGATTGACGCCCGCCATAATGGTGGGCATCGCCAGCGGCAACTGCACTTTGAATAGCAGCTGTCTCGGACTGGCACCAAAGGATTCGCTCGCTTCGATCAGATCGGCGGGTACCTGCTTAATGCCGAGAATAGTCAGACGCACAATCGGTGGCAGGGCGAAGATAATCGTTACCACCACGCCCGGCACGTTGCCGATACCAAACAGCATCACAATCGGCACCAGGTAGACAAAGGCGGGTGTGGTCTGCATTGCATCCAGCAGAGGTCGTACAATACGCGCTGCCCGTTCGCTACGGGCCAGCCAGATCCCCAGCGGCAGGCCGATGAGAATGCAGAACATCAGCGCGGTAAGCACCAGCGCCAGCGTCACCATCGCCTGCGACCAGGCGCCAATGGCACCTATGGCGATCAGCGATACCAGCGTGGCAATGCCCATGGCGGGGGTTGCGATCTGCCAGGCAATCAGCGCAAACACCAGAATTGCCACTGGTGCTGGCATTCCCAGCAACAGCTGCTGAAAGGCGCTTAGGATATAGTCAACCGGCACCCGGATACCCTGAAACAGCGGGCGGAAATGGTTGACCACCCAGTCGATACCGGTGGTCACCCAGTGATCAAGCGGGATCCAGGTTTTGTGGAACGGATCCATGATACTGAAATGTTCCGGTGCGGGTGCAGGGGCGCTGTTGAGCCAGTCACTGCTACTGGCTGCATGGGTTGTCGCGCTACCATCGGGCGTGCCCCAGGCATCGGCACCGCCGCTGCTGGTGGGCGCAGCCTGAGTGCTGGCAGCGGTGCCGCTATCCCACGGATTGGTGGTGTCCTGACTCATGGCTGGGCTCCTTCACGATCTAACGCGCGCAACAGCGTGCTTTTGGAAATGAGACCGACATAGTGATTTTCTTCGCCGACCACGGGCACCGCACAGGGTGCCTGCGCGACGTGAGAGAGCAAATCGCTCAATGAGGTATCGGCGGGAACCGCCGCCGGGGTGTCGAGCAGGGCGCTGTCGATACCTTCGCCTGCTGCCAGCGCCGCTTTCAGAGAATCGGTGGAAACCACGCCGATAAATTTCTGCTTTTCCAGCACGTAGCCGTAATCGCGGTCTTCATCCTGCAGCAGTTTCATGGCGGAGCGCGGACCGAAACCAGGCGCTTTGCGGATCAATGCTCCCGCGCTACGACGGGCTATATCTTTGGCGCTGAATACGTGACTGATATCGACGCCACGGAAAAAGGTGCGGACATAGTCGTTGGCTGGGTTATTCAGGATCTCATCCGGCGTACCAACCTGTATCACTTCGCCGCCCTGCATAATGGCAATGCGATCGCCAATACGCATCGCTTCATCCAGATCGTGGGAAATAAAGACGATGGTGCGCTGATGCCTGGCTTGTAAATTAACCAGCTCATCCTGCATCTCAGTACGAATCAACGGATCCAGTGCGGAGAAGGCCTCATCCATTAATAAGATGTCGGGATTGATTGCCAGCGCGCGGGCTAATCCGACGCGCTGTCGCATTCCCCCGGAAAGTTCATCCGGGTAAGCGTGCGCATAATTCTCCAGCCCGACCTGACGTAACGCTTCCAGGGCTTTTTCCTGGCGTTCAGCCAGTGCGACGCCCGCTAATTCCATGCCAAATGCCGTGTTATTTAATACATTCATGTGCGGCATCAAAGCAAATGACTGGAATACCATGCTGATTTTATTTCTGCGCACGTCACGCAGTTCGCTGGCCGATATTTTGGCAATATCGACACCATCAATAATCACCTGGCCGCGCGTCGGCTCTATCAGACGATTGAGAAGGCGAACCATGGTCGATTTTCCTGAACCAGATAACCCCATGATGACGAATATCTCGCCTTCTTCAATAGCCAGACTGGCGTTCTTTACGCCAAGAGAGAGACCGGTCTTCTCCAGAATGACATCTTTGGTCGCACCCTTTTCAATATATTTAAACGCGCGATCCGGATTGTCGCCAAATATTTTATAGAGATTTTTTACTTCGAGCTTAATAGCCATGCAGTCATTAAATCCTGGTTGAAATATCTGATATTAACCTGTCGTTCCCGCTGAAATTTAAGCAGGCCATACCGTAGCACACTGACGTTATCTGACAACCCTGAGTTGGGATGTTTGCCGGGCACGGGGCATTCAGATGTAGATTATCTTCAGTGCTCACAAGGGATAAGCGCGGATTAATTTTTTGTGAAATAATCAGGGATTTATTGGCATTTAGGTCGATTTGCTGCGTGAAAGGGAGAAAAACAGACGTCACCAACGTGAAATATTACGGAAATAATGGGGGCCGATGCAGGAAAATAATCACGCCTGAAACGACCATGTTCAGTGAAATAATTGGCCGAAAAAAAGAAAATACGGGGCGGATGAACATCAATAAACAATGAAATAGTCAGGCGGTATTGCAGTAATATTTTTTTCTTATGATGAGTCGCGGTGGCGCGGCTGCTATGCCATTGCCAGTGAAAACCGGATGCTGATAAAACAGCACCCGGTAACCCTCAGAAATTCCAGTCTTCATCTTCGGTTTCGACCGCTTTACCCATCACATAGGAGGAGCCTGAACCGGAGAAGAAGTCGTGGTTCTCGTCAGCATTGGGTGACAGCGCCGACAGAATGGCCGGATTTACCGCCGTCAGCTCCGCCGGGAACAGCGCCTCGTAGCCCAGATTCATCAGCGCTTTGTTGGCGTTGTAGTGCAGGAAGGTTTTCACCTCTTCCACCCAGCCGACATCGGCATAGAGCGCCTCGGTGTAAGCCACTTCATTCTCATACAGCGCCAGCAGCAGATCATAGGCGAACTGCTGCAGCTCTTCGCGACGCAGATCGTCAGCCGTGGCCAGCGCCTGCTGATATTTGTAGCCGATGTAGTAACCGTGCACCGCTTCATCGCGAATAATCAGGCGAATCAGATCGGCAGTGTTGGTCAGCTTGCCCCGGCTCGACCAGTACATCGGCAGCCAGAAGCCGGAATAGAACAGGAACGACTCCAGAAAAACGCTGGCGATCTTCTTCTTCAGCGGATCATCCGCCTGGTAGTGTTCCAGGATGATGCGCGCCTTGTTCTGCAGCGGTACATTCTCTTCGCTCCACTGATAGGCGGCATCCACATCCTGCGTATTACACAGAGTTGAGAAGATAGAACTGTAAGAGCGCGCATGGACGGCTTCCATAAAGCTGATGTTCGACAGTACCGCCTCTTCGTGTGGCGTAATAGCATCGTCCATCAGTCCCGGCGCGCCGATCACGTTCTGGATGGTGTCCAGCAGCGTCAGGCCGGTGAAGACCCGGATGGTCAGTTGCTGCTGCTGTTTATCCAGCGTCTGCCAGGCGGGCAGATCGTTAGAGAGCGGCACCTTCTCTGGCAGCCAGAAGTTGCTGGTGAGACGGTTCCATACCTCAAGATCTTTCTCATCCTGAATCCGGTTCCAGTTAATCGCCTGAATTTGTTTAAGTTTCATCGTTTTCATTACAGGGAGCATGAGACGCAGCCCTGAACCTCCGTGCCCTGAAGCGCCATCTGACGCAGTCGAATGTAATAAAGCGTTTTGATCCCTTTTTTCCACGCGTAAATCTGCGCTTTGTTGATGTCGCGGGTCGTGACGTCATCGCGGAAAAACAGCGTCAGTGACAGGCCCTGATCGACGTGCTGAGTCGCTTCTGCGTAAGTATCAATAATCGCTTCCGGCCCAATCTGATACGCATCCTGATAGAGGTGGAGATTCTCATTGGTCATAAACGGCGCGGGATAGTAGACGCGACCAGTTTTACCCTCTTTGCGGATCTCAATAGGGGAGACAATCGGATGGATGCTGGAGGTGGCATGATTGATGTAGGAGATCGAACCGGTCGGCGGAATCGCCTGCAGGTTCTGATTAAACAGCCCGTGCTGCATCACTGCATCACGCAGCGCCTGCCAGTCCGCCTGGGTCGGCAGTGTCAGTCCGGCATCGGCAAACAGCGTCGTCACCCGTTCAGTGCGCGGCAGCCATTCCCGCTGCAGATATTTATCGAAGTAAACGCCGCTGGCGTATTGCGAATCCGCAAAGCCGTCGAACGTCTTCTGATGCTCCTGCGCCAGTTGATTAGAGGTGCGTAGCGCATAGTAGGTAATGCAATAGAAGTAGAGATTGGTGAAATCCAGCGCTTCCGGTGAGCCGTAGGCGATGCCTTCCCGCGCCAGATAGCCGTGCAGGTTCATCTGACCCAGCCCGATGGCGTGCGAACGGCGATTGCCTTCGGCGACCGACGGCACCGAGCCAATCTCGCTCATCATCGACACCGAGGTCAGGGCGCGAACCGCCACATCCACGGTGCGCGCCAGATCGCGCGAATCCATGGCATGCGCAATATTCAGGGAGCCAAGATTACAGGAGATATCTTTGCCGATGCGGCGATAGCTCAGGTCATCATGGTACTCGCTGGCGCTGTTCACCTGCAGAATCTCAGAGCAGAGATTACTCATATTGATGCGACCGGCAATCGGGTTGCTGCGGTTCACGCTGTCCTCATACATGATATAGGGATAGCCCGACTCAAACTGAATCTCGGCCAGCGTCTGGAAGAAGTCGCGTGGCTGAATATACGTTTTACGGATGCGATCATCCGCCAGCATCTCGTCATACTTCTCGCTGATACTGATATCGCCAAAGGCCTGACCGTAAATCCGCTCAACATCATAGGGCGAGAACAGCGCCATGGGTCTGTTCTCTTTTGCCAGCTGAAAAGTGATATCAGGAATAACCACGCCCAGCGACAGCGTTTTGATGCGGATCTTCTCGTCGGCATTTTCGCGTTTGGTATCCAGAAAGCGGAAAATATCGGGATGATGCGCATTAAGCCAGACTGCGCCGGCGCCCTGACGCGCACCAAGCTGATTCGCATAGGAGAAGGCATCTTCCAGCATTTTCATTACGGGGATAACGCCCGACGATTGATTTTCAATACGTTTAATCGGCGCACCAGACTCACGCAGGTTCGACAGTAAAAAGGCGACGCCGCCGCCGCGCTTTGACAGCTGCAATGCCGAGTTCACTGCGCGACCAATCGACTCCATATTGTCTTCGATGCGCAGCAGGAAGCAGGAGACCAGCTCACCGCGCTGCTGTTTGCCGCAGTTCAGAAAGGTCGGCGTTGCGGGCTGGAAACGGCCGCTGAGGATCTCCTCCAGCAGCGCTCGTGCCAGCGTTTCATCGCCCTGAGCCAGTGTCAGTGCCACCATGCAGGCGCGCTGTTCGAAGGTTTCCAGATAGCGTTTGCCGTCAAAGGTCTTAAGGGTATAGCTGGTGTAGTACTTCCAGGCGCCCAGAAAAGTTTTGAACTCAAATCCCCACTTCTCCGCCACCTCATGCAGCTCAAGCAGAAAATCAAAATCGTACTGATTCAGCACATCCGCTTCGTAATAGCTCTCCGCCACCAGATAGCGTAAACGCTCGGCGTTGCTGGAGAAGGGGACGGTATTAGGTTGCACATGCTGCAGATAAAACTGACGTGTCGCTTCGCGATCCTTGTCGAACTGGATACGGCCGTCAGCATCGTAGAGGTTCAGCATGGCATTGAGGGCGTGATAATCGAGCGTCACGCCGTTGAGGGTATCTGTTGTTGCCAAAATTGGGTTACTCCCGCTTTAACTTTCGCAATATCGTCAGGCGTTCCCATTAGCTCGAAGCGATAAAGACAAGGAACCTGACATTTTTTTGCAATGATGCTGCCCGCCAGGCAGTAACCGGCACCGAAGTTACGGTTGCCTGCTGCGATCACGCCACGAATACCACGGCGGTTCGCCTCATCATTAAGAAACTGAATCACCTGACCGGGCACTGCACCGCGACTGCTGCCACCGCCATAGCTGGGTACCACCAGAATATAGGGCTGGTCGATATGCAACTGATCACGGGCATCAAGCGGGATGCGCCAGGCGGGCAGGCCGAGGCGCGTGACAAACCGGTGGGTGTTTTCCGACTGGCTGGAAAAATAGACCAGCGGGAACATGCGCTTAGCCCCCGACGGCAGAAAGCGATCGCAGAGTGGCGATCTTGTCCGGGCGGAAGCCGCTCCAGTGATCGTTATCTGCCATCACCACCGGCACCTGGCGGTAACCCAGTGATTTCAGGTTGTCGATCGCTTCCGGCTGGCTGTCGAGATTGATTAACTGATAGGCGAGACCCTGACGGTCCATCGCATTTTTGGTCGCCGTGCACTGGACACAGTTATCTTTAGTGTAAATAATAATGCGCATGATTCGTATTTCCCTCTGTGTGCGGTTCTGATGCCCGAAAACAAAGCTGACGCGACAGGTTGCGGGCTTCATTGTGACGAACAGCAGGTGTCGTGCTGATGAGCTAAATACTAGATGTAGTGTTTTTGATGGTCAAGCCCACCAGATATAGGGTTTTATGATTTGTATTTGCGCAACAGAGGAAAAGCCAGCAGGGATGCGCCCTGCAGCCTGGAAAAATCTTTTGTAAATGTCGCTGGCCGCAAAAAAGGCAAAAAAAAGCCCCGCACAGGGCAGGGCTCAGGGGATTTCTCAGCGCTTAGCTTAGCGGCGTGAAGCCAGCAGTACGCCCACGACGATACCGAATGCGGCACCGATACCTACACCGTGCCATGGCTTGTCATGGACATAGGTATCAACCTGAGCGGAAGCATCACGCGCAACCTGTGAAACACGGTTGCTGCCGCCGTTCAGTTTAGAGCGGGTCTGTTTCAGCAGTTTCTCAGCCTGACTGCGGGCTGAGTCCACTTCGTCTTTGGCGTCACTGCCGTAAGATTTCAACAGCGCTTCCAGTGAATCGGCCAGTTCGTTAACGTCCTGATTGATATCAATGTCATCGTTTTTTACAGTGCGATTAAACATTTTTTAGCTCCCTTTGATTTAAAAACGTAATACTAGTGTAGACGACCTTGAGATTAACGAGACGCGGGAGTGTTCTTTAGGGAAAATTCCGAATGCCCACTCTGTCATGCTGTTGTAAGGTTGCGAAGCTTTTGAAAGAGGAGAGGATCGAGCATGTATTTACGACCGGATGAGGTAGCGCGCGTACTGGAAAAAGCGGGTTTCGAAGTCGATGAAATTACCCCACGGGCCTATGGCTATCGCCGTGGAGAGAACTACGTTTATGTGAACCGCGAAGCGCGCATGGGGCGCATGGCTTTAGTAATTCACCCGACACTGAAAGAGAAGAGCCAGCCGTTCGCTGAACCCGCTTCAGAAATGAAGACCTGCGATCACTACACCCAATTCCCTCTCTACCTGGCGGGTGATTCACAGGAACATTACGGCATCCCGCACGGATTCAGTTCCCGCATGGCGCTGGAACGCTATATTCAAAGCGTTTTCGGCTAACGCATCAGGCCCCGCCGCGACGGGGCTCTGAACGGCCTTTCCATCCTCCCTGTTTCCTGCCGTTGCAATTACCCGCTGTGACGCGTATAAAATTGTCCGCTATAGATGTTTAGACGTCCATACGGATAAAAAAGATGAGCGAACAGCCAACTCCCTCGCAGGAACAATTTAAACGCACCATGAAAGTGCGCCATCTGGTGATGTTATCGCTGGGCGGCGTGATCGGCACTGGCCTGTTTTTTAACACCGGCTATATCATTTCTACTACCGGAGCGGCGGGTACGCTGCTTGCCTATCTGATTGGCGCGCTGGTGGTCTGGCTGGTGATGGTCTGTCTGGGTGAACTCTCTGTGGCGATGCCGGAAACCGGCGCGTTCCACGTTTACGCTGCGCGTTATCTCAGTCCGGCAACCGGCTATACCGTGGCATGGCTCTACTGGCTGACCTGGACGGTAGCCCTGGGCTCCAGCCTGACGGCGGCGGGCTTCTGTATGCAGTACTGGTTCCCGCAGATTCCGGTATGGATATGGTGCCTGGTCTTCTGCTGCGCCATCTATCTGCTGAACGTCATCTCAACCCGCTTCTTCGCCGAAGGGGAGTTCTGGTTCTCGCTGATTAAGGTGGTCACGATCGTCGCCTTTATCGTGCTGGGCGGCGCAGCGATGTTTGGCTTTATCCCGATGAAAGATGGCACGCCCGCGCCCGGTCTGAGCAATCTTACCGCGCACGGCTGGCTGCCCAATGGCGTACTGCCGATTCTGATGACGATGGTGGCGGTGAACTTCGCCTTCTCTGGCACCGAGCTGATCGGGATTGCGGCCGGTGAAACCCAGCAGCCGGAGAAAGTGCTGCCGCTGGCGATCCGCACCACCGTGGCCAGGCTGATCATCTTCTTCATCGGCACAGTCTTTGTGCTGGCGGCGCTGATTCCGATGGATCAGGCTGGCATCGTAAAAAGTCCGTTTGTGCTGGTGTTCGAAAAGATCGGCATCCCGTATGCGGCTGACATCATTAACTTTGTGATCCTGACTGCAATCCTGTCAGCAGCCAACTCCGGCCTTTACGCATCGGGCCGTATGCTCTGGTCGCTGGCCAACGAAAATACGCTGCCGCGTGCCTTTTCCCGGGTGAACAAGCGCGGCGTACCCATGCTGGCAATTACTGTCAGCATGGTGGGCGGTTTGCTGGCGCTGGTTTCCAGCGTGGTTGCGCCAGACACGGTGTTTGTGGCGCTGTCGGCTATCTCTGGCTTTGCGGTGGTCGCGGTCTGGCTCAGCATCTGCGCCTCGCATTTTGTTTTCCGTCGCCGTCACCTTCAGCAGGGCAAATCGCTGGCCGATCTGGCTTACCGCGCGCCGCTCTATCCGCTGACGCCGATTCTGGGCTTTCTGCTCTGTCTGCTGGCCTGTGTTGGTCTGGCATTCGATCCAACTCAGCGTATCGCGCTATGGTGTGGCATCCCGTTTGTCCTGTTCTGCTACGCCGCATACCATCTGACCCACAAATCATCCCCGAAGCCTGAGGAGGCCAAAGATGTCGCATAACCCTGTCGCGCAGGCTTTAACAGAGTCACCATTGCTGATTCTGGATGGCGCGCTGGCCACCGAACTGGAAGCCCGCGGCTGCCATCTGGCCGATGCGCTCTGGTCAGCAAAGGTGCTGATGGAAAATCCTGAGCTCATCTATCAGGTGCACTACGACTATTTTGTCGCCGGTGCGCGTTGTGCCATTACCGCCAGCTATCAGGCGACGCCGCAGGGCTTTGCCACACGTGGTCTTGATGAAGCGCAGTCACTGGCGTTGATCGCCCAGAGCGTCGAGCTGGCGCGCCGCGCACGTCAGGACTATCTGGCGGTCCGGCCCGATGCGAAAACGCTGCTGGTGGCGGGATCGGTGGGGCCATATGGTGCTTTCCTGGCGGATGGTTCGGAATATCGCGGTGACTATGCACTGCCGGAAGCGGAAATGATGGCGTTTCACCGTCCGCGCGTGCAGGCGCTGCTGGCGGCGGGTGCCGATCTGCTGGCCTGTGAAACCCTGCCTTCGTTTGCGGAAGCGCAGGCACTGGTGAAGCTGCTGGCTGAATTCCCGGAAGGCCGCGCGTGGTTCACGTTTACGCTGCGTGATGCCGGGCATATCAGCGACGGCACGCCGCTGTCAGAGGTGGTGAGCTGGCTGCATCAGCAGCCGCAGGTGATAGCGCTGGGGATCAACTGCGTAGCGCTGGAGAGCGTAACGCCAGCGCTGCAGCAGTTGCAGAGGCTGACCGACAAGCCGCTGGTGGTCTATCCCAACTCCGGCGAGCAGTATGATGCCAGCAGCAAAACATGGCATTCCGCGCCGTCGGGCTGCACGCTTCACGACAAGCTGGATGAGTGGCAGCAGGCGGGCGCGAAGCTGATTGGCGGCTGCTGTCGCACCTCACCCAACGACATCGCGGCTATCGCCCGCGCTTGTCAACCGCAATAAGCTGGCTGAATCGGGCGATGATAGCCCGATTGAGACAAAGAAGGCGGTCTACACTTTGAGCACTGATCACTCTGTGGACCCCTTCATGAAACAGCGAATTCTGGCTCTGGCCGCCGCGCTGCTGCTTAGCGGCTGTGCCACCATTGTCGGCACTGAAACCCAAATGGTGCGCATCGACTCTCTGCCGCAGGGCGCGCGCTTTACCGTGCAGGATGAGCGTGGCTACGCAGTTGCGCAGGGTTTCACGCCGCAGACCGTTGAGCTGGCAAAATCCACCGGCCGCTACTTCGGCAAAAAGCACTATCTGCTGATGCTGGAAAGCCCGGGCTACGTGCCGGTTACAGTGCCTATCGAGGCTCGCGCTAACCTCTGGTATCTGCTGGGCAATATCCCATTAGGTGGATTCCCCGGCTGGTTGCTGGTCGATCCTTTCTATGGCGGCATGTACGACCTCAAGCCGGAACATCCACGTCCCTTCATGAATCCGGTTGGCGCGCGCGGCTGATCACTGCGCGGTCGGCTTCACCATTCCGCCTGGCGTTTTATGGCGTTCCAGATACTGATGCTGGAAAATGCACATGCGGATGGTGTTGCGGTACTCCCCATTAATGAAAAATTCATGTTTAAGCACGCCTTCGATCTCGAAGCCGAGCTTGGTATAGATATGGATCGCTTTCTCGTTTTCCTGATCGACAATCAGGTAGAGCTTATAGAGATTGAGAACCGAAAAGCCGTAATCCATCGCCAGCTTTGCCGCCTGGGTTGCCAGCCCTTTGCCCTGATGCGCCGGATCGATAATGATCTGAAATTCAGCGCGGCGGTGCACATGGTTAATCTCCACCAGTTCCACTAATCCCGCTTTCTGCCCGCTATGCTCCACCACAAAGCGGCGTTCCGTCTGATCATGAATGTGCTTGTTGTAGAGATCGGACAGCTCCACAAACGCTTCATAGGGCTCCTCAAACCAGTAGCGCATCACGCTGGCGTTGTTATCCAGCTGATGGACAAAGTGCAGGTCTTCCCGCTCCAGTGGACGCAGTTTTACCGTCATCGCCTTTTCCTCTCATGAAATAGTTGCCGCGAGTATACCGCATCAGCCTGGCGCTGCGTTTTGTGCAGTCGTATAGGGGCGCTGCTTTATCGTACAACCGACAATAGCGTAGCGTGGCAATCAAGATGGCTGTGAGAGAACCACACACCGTCCGGCAGGAGAGAAGAGGGGTTAATGCCGATTAAGAGGCGAGTTACGAAATGCGCGACGAGTGAAACAGCGCCGGACGGCAGATTAACGCCGTCCGGCCGGGTTTCAGGCAGAGATCTGTTCGATGATGCGGCCCTGCGCCATGCGCACCGCGCGATCGCACATATGATCGATAACATCGGGATCGTGGCTGACCAGCACCATTGTCAGACCATCCTGCTGTTTCAGATCGTTGAGCAGGTTGAGGATCTCCGCCTGCACTGACATATCCAGTGCCGATGTCGGCTCATCCAGCAGCAGGATCTTTGGCTGCAGCAGCAGGGCGCGCACGATGGCGACGCGCTGACGCTGACCGCCGGAGAGCTGATGTGGATAGCGATCTGCCAGTGCAGGATCGAGTCCGACGTGACGGAAACCCTGATCGATACGATCGTTGATATTCTCGCGTTTCAGCAGCTTCAGCGGCTCCGACAGGGTGCGACGCAGCCGGTGACGCGGATGCAGCGAGGCATAAGGGTCCTGGAACACCATCTGCACTTCCTGACGCAGCGCACCGGTAAAGGCTTTGCCCGGCTGAACAGTATGACCGGCAAGCTGCATCTGGCCCTGCCAGTGTGGGTTCAGACCTGCCAGCACCCACAGCAGTGACGATTTGCCGCAGCCCGAAGGACCCACCAGACCAAAACACTCGCCCGCGTTAACCTCAAGATTAACCTCATGCACCACGGTGCGAAGGTCATAACCCTGTTTGTGGGCGACGCTGAGATTGTGTAACTCAATCATAATTCGCCTCCAGCGCAGCGCGATCCAGCACCGGTAAAGTCTGTCCGTGGGTCGCTTTACCCGGACGGCAGGCCCACAGTGTGCGGGTGTAAGGATGGGTCGCGTGAGGCAGTTCAGCGGCGGGCAGCGTATCCAGCAACCGGCCTTTGTACATCACCATCACCCGCTCGCAATGTTCCGAAACCTGCTGCAAATCGTGGCTGATCAGCAGCAGACCCATGTTACGCGCTTCCACCAGACCGCGAATCAGCGCCAGCACCTGATCGCGCATGGCATGATCCAGTGCAGAGGTGGGTTCATCAGCGATCAGGAAGTCAGGATCGGTGATCAGTGCGATTGCCAGCA
Organism: Pantoea sp. MHSD4; assembly: GCF_021043305.1. Classification (NCBI taxonomy): domain Bacteria; kingdom Pseudomonadati; phylum Pseudomonadota; class Gammaproteobacteria; order Enterobacterales; family Erwiniaceae; genus Pantoea; species Pantoea sp. MHSD4. The sequence goes on from NZ_JAJNDH010000001.1 coordinate 27,313, forward strand.
TCACACGCTGGCCCATGCCGCCCGAGAGCTGATGCGGATACTGCTGCATCAGCCGACGCGGATCGGGCAGGCCGACCGCATCCAGCATCTCACACACTTTCTCTTTGCGCTCGGCACGGCTCAGGCGGCGATGCAGGATCAGCGGTTCTTCCACCTGCCAGCCAATGGTGCGCGTCGGATTAAGAGCATATTTCGGGTCCTGCATCACCATCGCCACGCGGTTACCGCGCAGCTGGTTCCAGTGACGCTCACTCAGCGTCAGCGCATTCTCACCTGCCACCTGAAGCTGGCTGGCCTGCAGATGCAGCGCGGGCGAGAGCAGTCCCATCAGGCTGCGGGCGGTCAGTGACTTCCCGGAGCCGGACTCACCGACCAGCGCCACACGTTCGCGGCCCACGGAAAAGCTGATGTTATCGACCAGCAGCGCTTCATCACTGCGAATGGTCAGCCCTTCGGCAAGGAGCAGATTATTTTGCATGACGGGTATCCAGTCGGTCGCGCAGGCCATCGCCTGTCAGATTAAAGGCCAGGCTGGCAAACAGAATCGCCGCACCCGGTGCAGCCGCAACCCACCACTGATCGAAGATCACTTTACTGCCTTCGGCGACCATTGAGCCCCATTCAGCCGTCGGCGGCTGAACGCCCATACCGAGGAAACCGAGTCCGGCAGCAGCCAGGATAATCCCGCCCAGGCTTAGCGCAGCGCGGACCACCGCCGTGGGCATGCAGAGCGGCAGGATATGACCGAACATCAGGCGAAAGCCCGTAATGCCCTGCATCCGCGCAGCGGCGAGGTAATCGCTGCGGCGCAGTGCCAGCGTTTCAGCGCGTGCCTGACGGGCAAACGGCGGCCAGCTGGTCAGTGCCAGTGCCAGCGCGCCGTTCATCAGGCCAGGGCCGAGAATCGCCACCAGCGCCAGCGCGATCACCAGGTTGGGCAGCGACAGGAAGATATCGGTAATGCGCATCAACAGGCGTTCGGTCCAGCCGCCAACGTAACCGGCGGTGATGCCGATCAGCAGTCCGGCCGGAATAGTCAGCACCAGAATCAGCGATACCAGCAGCAGCGTAGGGCGTGTGCCGTAAATCACGCGCGACAGCAGATCGCGGCCAAAGCCATCGGTGCCAAACCAGTGCTGTGCTGACGGCGCCAGCAGGCGGCTCGACATGGTCTGCACATTCGGGTCGAAAGGTGCAATCAGCGGTGCCAGCAGCGCCATCAGGATAAGAATCGCGACCAGCGTCAGGCCAACGGTTAACGAGGTCACGCGTTGACGGCGACGGCGTGGCCGTAGCGTTTCGGGTTCAGAGAGTTGTTGCGTCATCGGGTTCTCGGATCGGTTAACCAGGTTAAAACATCTGCCAGGGTGTTAATCAGGATAAAGCAGCTGCCAATCAACAGGGTTGAGCCCAGAATCGCCGGCACATCGCCGGAGAACAGCGCATTGGTCATATATCGACCCACTCCCGGCCAGGCGAAGACGGTTTCGGTTAGCACCGAGCCTTCCAGCAGCGTGGCGTAGGAGAGGGCGATCACCGTAACCAGCGTGCCCAGCACGTTAGGGAATATATGGCGCAGCAGGATGCGCACCCGACCGGCACCTTTGGCACGCGCCAGCACCACATACTCTTTACTGCTCTCTTCCAGCAGCGCCGCACGCAGCAGGCGGGTAATGCCCGCCATCGCCAGCAGACCGAGAATCACCACCGGCAGCCAGAGGTGCGCAATCGCGTTGCGGAACATCTCCGGTTCACCTGAGAGCCAGCTGTCGATCAGCACAAAGCCGGTTTTCGGCTCAAGGGTATAGACCCAGATATCATCCAGTCGTCCCGGTCCGGCGGACCAGTGCAGCACCGCATAAAAGAGCAGCAGACCCAGCAGGCCGAGCCAGAACACCGGCACCGAGTAGCCCAGCAGCGAGATAAAGCGGGCGAGGTTATCGATCCAGCTGCCCGGTTTCCAGGCCGCCAGCAGCGCAAGCGCGACGCCGAATACCACCGCGAAGATCATCGCGCAGGTCGCCAGCTCAATGGTGGCCGGGAACGTGGACATCAGATCGCCACTCACCGACTGATTGGTCAGACGGGAGACACCCAGATCGCCGTGCGCCAGATGTTCGACATAGCGCCAGAACTGCATCAGCACCGGCTCGTCGAGACCCAGGTCATGACGCACCTGCGCGTAAGTCGCTTCACTGGCGTGATCGCCGGCAATCTGCTGCACCGGATCAATCGGCGACAGATGCGACAGCATAAAGGTGAAGGCAAGCAGGCCAAGCAACGTGACCAGCAGCGACAATACGCTACCGATCAGCCGTCCGCCACGCTGCCAAAAAAGCCGGGCGAACCCGGCTGAAGGGACAGACTGTGCCATTACTTAGTAACCTGCGAATAATACACCATGTCAGGGTTGATACCCTGCACGTAGCCTTTCAGGTTGTCGCGCAGGGCGATCAGGTTCTTCGCCTGCATCCCAATCACGTAAGGTGAATTTTTCATTACTTCACGCTGCATTGCTTCATACAGCGCCACGCGTTTTTTCGGATCGCTTTCTGCTGTCGCCGCAATCACCTGCTTGTTCAGCTCAGGAATATGCCAGTCTGAACGGTAAGCGATGGTTTTGCTGCCATCTTCCGGGTTGTAAGCAAACGAGGCGGCATTGGTATTGGGATCGAAGTAGTCAGAACCCCAGGCGTTCAGCGTCGCTTCATATTTATGCGCTTTCACATTGGTCGACACTTCTGAGCTCAGGCCCGGCACCACTTCCACTTTCACGCCTGCTTTGGCGAAGCTGCCCTGCAGCGCCTGTGCGATATCCAGATAAGGCGGCTGGTTGCTGGTAGAGAGCTTGAAGGTCACGTTGCTCAGGCCCGCTTTCTTCAGAATCGCTTTGGCTTTTTCCGGATCGTAGCTGTATGGCGTGTCGTTGATTGCGCCCAGGAAGCCCTTCGGCAGGAAGCTCTGATGCACGTCAAACTGGCCTTTCAGCAGTTCGTTGGCAATACCTTTGTAATCCCACAGGTAGCGTGCTGCTTCCCAGAAGGCCGGATTCTTCATCGTCTCGTTTGCGCCGATGTTGAACTGGATGTAGTAGAGCGACGCCATGGGAATCGCTTCCGTCTTCACGCCTTTCTTGCCGTTCAGCGCAGCGATCTGATCGGCACCCAGGTTACGGGCGATATCGGCATCGCCCTGTTCCAGCAGCAGACGACGCGCAGCCGGTTCCGGTACGTTTTTGATCAGGATATTTTTCATCTTTGGCGCGCCCGCCGGTGAGGTCGGGTTAGCGCTGAGCAGTACCACCTGATGCATCACCACTTTACGGATCTGATACGGACCGCTGCCCGCAGAGTGAGTTGCCAGCCAGGCGTTACCAAAATCGCCGTTCTTCGCGTTCGCCATCGCGGTTTTTTCATCAATGATGGAAGAAACCGGGGCAGAGAGCAGGCTCAGCACGTAGGTCGGGCTGACGTTAGCCGTCCAGCTAATCTGCACGTGATTGTCGTCGACCTTCTTCAGGAAGCCGTCGACGTTATCTTTAGTCCAGCCAAGCTGTGTCAGGATGAAAGAGGGATCGAGGTTCAGCTTTACCACGCGGCCCAGCGAGAAGATCACATCTTCCGGACGCAGTGGGTTGCCGGTAGAGAATTTCGCATCTTTGCGCAGTTCAAAGGTCAGGCTGCGGTTGTCGCTGCCGGGCTGCCATGAGGTCGCCAGAGTAGGCTTCAGGTCCACCGGGTTCTGCGGATCGGACTGGACCAGACGCTGATAGATGTTTGTAAAAGCCTGAACGCTGGTCAGTTCAAACCCTTTGGCCGGATCGAAGCTGTCGGCGTCGTCAGTAGATTGTGCAATTACCAGCGTATCTTTTGGTGTTGCGGCCTGTGCTGTGAAGGCGCCAGCCAGCGTCAGCGCCAGCAGTGATGGAATTATAGTTTTCATGAAATTTCCTTGCCTCTAAAAAGTTACGCGAGTTTACGAAAGGGCCGGTGTGAAGAATAGTCGAATATGGGCTAATCATATGCCAAAAGGTTATAAGGGTTACCTGCTGGTTATAAGAAGATCGCCACTCTGTTAACGAAGCGGTAAGCTGAGCAGAAACAAAACCTCAACGAAACCATTATTCAGGTTATTATTGCTTTACCGCAGCCAGACGCTCTTTATAATGGCTGCAGATAATTTCAGGAGAATTCAGTTGGACAGTGATACCCGATTAACTTTAATTCTGGCAAGCTGAATTTTCTTTGCTGCTTGCCAACCGGCGAGCAGCGATCCCCGCTTTAATTAACGATCGCGCTCCTTTTTTAAATCCTGTCATTCACAGGAGTGCGCGTTATGCTGCTGTTTATATTCGCTCTTTTTCCTCCGCCCCGATTGGCGTAGCGCAGGCTACGCCCGATTGACGATCTCAGACTTTCAACATGCTGCGTTTAACCGACGTCGGCTAATCCTGTGCGCATCATTATTTTGCGTGCAGGCGGAATAACGTGATTATTCCTGAAGGTCACCGCATTAAATAACCCGGCTTCGCCAGGTTTTATCCATGCACCTTATTTTGCGTGCAGGACAACTATTGCTTTAAATCAGGGAGATGTCGAAATGAGCGACATGAAACTGGAGCAGGTTGCGATCACTTCATCCGGCAACCGTAACGATAAAAAAAGTAAAAAAATGTTTGCTGTGGCACAGCAGGCAGGCCAGCACGTTGAGACGACGCTGGCAAACCTGCGCAGTCACCATCAGGGCCTGACTCAGGCTGAAGCGGCGAAACGCCTGAGCCTGTACGGCCGCAATGAAGTCGCGCATGAGAAAGCGCCACCGGCGCTGATTCAGCTGCTGATGGCGTTTAATAACCCGTTTATCTACGTATTGCTGGTCCTGGCGCTGGTGAGTTTTGTAACGGACTACTGGCTGCCGCTGCGCGCCGGTCAGGAGACCGATCTTTCCGGGGTGATCATCATCTGCACCATGGTGATGCTGAGCGGGCTGCTGCGCTTCTGGCAGGAGTTTCGCACCAACCGTGCGGCGCAGGCGCTGCAGTCACTGGTTCGTAGCCAGGTTACCGTGCTGCGGCGTGAGGCGGACAGCGAAACCGCACAGCGCCAGGATGTGGATATGAGTGAACTGGTGCCGGGCGATATCATTCTGCTCAGCACCGGCGACCAGGTGCCAGCCGATGTGCGCCTCCTGAGTTCACGTAACCTGTTTATCAGTGAAGCGGTGCTGACCGGCGAGTCGCTGCCGGTTGAGAAACACAGCAGTGAAGCGGGTATTGACGGCACAGGCCAGACTGCTAAAGAGCTGCTGGCGTCAGCGAATATCTGCCTGATGGGTACCAGCGTAGCCAGCGGTACAGCCAGCGCCGTCGTCGTCGCGACCGGTGGCGAAACCTGGTTTGGCTCGCTGGCCTCATCGCTGACCGGAAGCCGTCCGCAAACTGCATTTGATCGCGGGGTGAATAGCGTCAGCAAACTGCTGATCCGCTTTATGCTGGTGATGGTGCCGGTGGTGCTGCTGATAAATGGCTTCACCAAAGGTGACTGGATGGATGCCACGCTATTTGCACTGGCGGTTGCGGTCGGGCTGACCCCGGAAATGCTGCCGATGATTGTCAGCGCCAACCTGGCCAAAGGCGCAATTGCGATGTCTCGTCGCAAAGTCATCGTTAAAAAGCTCAATGCCATTCAGAACCTTGGGGCAATGGACGTGCTCTGTACGGATAAAACCGGCACGCTGACTCAGGACACCATTCTGCTGGCGCATCATCTGGATGCACAGGGCAATGAAGATGCTCAGGTCCTGCTGCTGGCATGGCTGAACGGCAGCAGCCAGAGTGGCGCGAAAAACCTGATGGACCGCGCCGTACTCAGCGCGGGCGATAAAATCATTTCGCAGTCTCTGCGCAGCCAGTTTCAACTGGTGGATGAGTTGCCGTTTGATTTTGATCGCCGCCGGGTTTCAGTGCTGGTGGAAGATCTGGCTCAGCATCGTTCACAGCTGATCTGCAAAGGCGCAGTCAAAGAGATGCTGGCGGTAAGTATCGCCGTGCGCAAGGGCGATGCGGTCGTTGCACTGGATGCGGCGCAGCGAGCGGCGCTGCTGACACAGACCGAACACTATCATCAGCAGGGTTATCGTGTGCTGCTCGTGGCAACCCGTGATGAGGAGCTGCGCGCGCCGCTCAACGACAGTGACGAGCGCGATCTGGTTATTCAGGGCATGCTGACCTTCCGCGATCCGCCAAAAGCCAGCGCGGGTAAAGCGATTAAAGCCCTGCGCGACAGTGGTGTGGCGGTGAAAGTGCTGACCGGCGACAACCCATTGGTGACGCTGCGTGTCTGTGCCGATGTCGGACTGACCGATCCGGCGATGCTGACCGGCGATCAGATTGAGGCGATGAACGATGACGAACTGGCGCAGGAAGTGGAACGTTGCACGCTGTTTGCCCAGCTTACGCCGCTGCAGAAATCACGTCTGGTGCGGCTGATGCAGCAGAATGGTCACACCGTCGGTTTCCTGGGAGATGGCATTAATGACGCGCCTGCACTCCGGGCGGCGGATACCGGGATTTCCGTGGACAGCGCGGCAGATGTGGCGAAAGCCTCCTCGGACATCATCCTGCTGGAGAAAGATTTACAGGTGCTGAATGAAGGTGTCCTCAAAGGACGCGAGACCTTTGGCAACATCATCAAGTACCTGAACATGACCGCCAGTTCCAACTTCGGCAATGTTTTCTCGCTGCTGGTGGCCAGTGCTTTTATTCCGTTTTTGCCGATGCTCTCCATTCATCTGCTGATTCAGAACCTGATGTATGACATTTCCCAGCTGGCACTGCCGTGGGACAAGGTTGACCGTGAGTTTCTGAATAAGCCGCGTAAATGGGATGCCGGCAACATTAAACGCTTCATGCTGTGGATGGGGCCGACGTCGTCAATTTTTGACGTCACGACCTTTGCGCTGATGTGGTTCGTTTTTGGCGCGAATCATGCGGGCGTGCAGTCGCTGTTCCAGTCCGGCTGGTTTATCGAGGGATTGCTGTCACAGACGCTGGTAGTGCATATGCTGCGTACCCGGAAGATTCCGTTTATCCAGAGTCGCGCCACCTTACCGGTGATGCTGACCACGCTGACGATTATGGCGCTGGGCATCCTGATTCCGTTCTCACCGCTGGGCGCGATGGTCGGTCTGGTGCCACTGCCATGGCAATACTTCCCGTGGCTGGTGCTGACGCTGTTCAGCTACTGCCTGGTGGCGCAGGGAATGAAACATGTCTACATCCGCAGGTTTGGTCAGTGGTTCTAGGGAGGAGAAGATGAAAAAAGGCAGGCTCGATAAAGTTTTTGTCGGCGTGATGATTATCGGCTTAACTCTGATTGCGCTGACGGTCGTGGTGCGATGATAGCGTTGTAAAACTGCGAACATTAAAAGGCAGCGAGGCGACTCACTGCCTTTTTTATTAATGGGCGATTACTCTTCGTCGCGCTCACGGCTGGCACGCTGGCGTTCGTAATATTCATCCTCTGCAGTGATGATCTCATCCATCAGCGAATCCATATCAACCACGCGCTCCTCTTCCACAAACTCTCCGGTAAGCGGCGTTTCTGGTGTGAGCTTGCCATCCTCATACAGCAACCAGATCTCTTTGGCATAGCGCGTCTTAAGCAGCTGCGGAGCGAACTGACCATAGTATGAAGTGATGTTGTTTACGTCACGTTCGAACATCGACTCGGCATGGTTATTGGCCGCCGCATCAACCGCCTGGGGCAGGTCAATAATCACCGGTCCCTGATCGTCCAGCAGCACGTTGAACTCGGATAAGTCACCATGCACGATACCTGCACAGAGCATGCGGACGATGTTACGGATCATGGTGTTGAAATCGGTGATTGCCTGCTCTTCGGAGAGCATGACATCGCTGAGGCGAGGCGCAACCGCACCGTTGGCGTCAGTTACCAGCTCCATCAGTAACACACCGTCGATGCAGAGATAAGGCTGCGGCACACGAACACCGGCGTTAGCCAGGCGGAACAATGCGTCTACTTCGGCAGTCTGCCAGGACTCTTCCTGCTGCTTACGGCCAAATTTCGTGCCTTTCTGCATGGCGCGGGCGTTACGGCTGTTGCGGGTTTTACGTCCTTCCTGATACTGCACCGCCTGCTTGAAGCTACGCTGAGTCGCTTCTTTATAGACTTTGGCGCACTGCACCTTGCCGCCGCAAAGCACGGTATAGACGTCTGCTTCTTTGCCGCTTTTCAGCCGCTGCAGGACATCGTCAATCAGGCCGTCATCGACCAGTGGCTGGATTCTGTTTGGGATTTTCATGCGGCTTTATACCTTATTTCACCCACTTTTCGTATCAATTTGCGATGATGGAAATATTGGCAATGACTGAACAAAGAATCTGATTCTACCCTGGAATGTGGCTTTATGGGGATGATCCTTGATGACCAGCGTGTTTGACCTTTGTTTTTTCATAAACAATGGATTAGCTGGAAGAGCAGGGCAGTTTTGTCTGCACGAGTATCGTTTTCTGGCCACTGCGCACAGCTGGCAGGGATGATGTGTCCGGGGAAAAACCTGTAGAGCAGACCGAAGCGGTCTGTCAGGCCAGCATCCTGCTCACAGAAAACTGGCCCACCTGCGGGATTATTTCAGGCTTTTAAGCACGTTAACCGTGCTGTCGATGTCGATCTCATCTTCAGAGAAGGTCAGCGTGGTTCCCTGGAATGTGGTGACCGCCAGCTTTTTCAGCGAGCGCATTTCATTCGCTTTCGTGTCGGATTTCGGCCGGATGTTATTCAGCAACAGGCCGACTGACAGCACCGCGTTCTCTTTATCGACACCGGCATCGACCGGGACTTCTTCGCTGTAGACCAGGTAAGATTTAATCGAGGTGATCTTCAGCCGCTCGCCTGCGATATAGATGTATTTACTTGTCGGCGCGACTTTCACCGCATAGGCAGATAAGCCTTTGTTGTTGGTGGTGGGTTCAAAGGTCACCGCCGCATCTTTTTTGATCAGGTCAGGGTTGGCGACCTTAATCACATGAAAATAGCGGTTATCGCCGTTTTCATCTTTGATAAAGCCAAAACCTTTATCTTCAAACCACGTTGTGATCGTTCCGTTCATCGCCATTTTTGCCTGCTTAATCTACTCAGTTTTTTACAGCGCGCAGTGTAAAACACAATGCCTGCACAGACTATATAAGTCTGGATGATAATTTTCAGCTGCGCCAGGGAGCGACGGTATGACGCTCACTCGTCTGGCGATGAGTAACAGTTACTCGTTGCCCCAGCGGTTCAGGAACTCCGCGATATCATCAATACGCTGCTCATCAATGCCGGCTTCACGCGCCATATCCTGCTGCGACGCTTCACTGATCTCTTCGTTGTTCATCAAACGGGTGATCAGCAGCTGGAAGTAATGGGCCAGCGGGGTACGTTCAGCTTCGCTCACGGGCTTAGCAGACTCCGTCGCATACTCATCTGCGACATCATAATATTTGAGAGAAATTTCGTTATTCATAGGGTGTCCGCAGCGTTGAAGTTACGTTAAGGCCTCACCGTCGTTCGTGGCATGGCTCAAAAGGAGATTATTTCGTGTTTGGGCAGGAGCTGTAAAGGGGGAAGGGCGTCAGCGCACATCTTCAGGCGTTGAGCATTTTATACTGAGCAAAAAACGATTCCCCTCCTGATAACTGATCGCCGGGCTGTAACGCCATCGACACGTCGTAGCAAGACGGTTTCCTGCCAGGCGCGTGAGGAGATGCCCGATGAGCACTCTCCTGAAAAGCCTCGCGCTGTTCAGCGCGAGTTCAGAGTGGAACTGATGAAGATCAGCTTGCCGGTCTGCATCACGCGATTACGCTCTCAATCGGCTCGATAATACATTCCGGATGCGCCTGCAGCCGCGCGAAAGCCTCGGCATACGAGGGCATCGAGTCGGCTGCGCCGGCACGTTCGACACAGAGTGAGGCAAATGCCGCAGCAAATCGCGCCGCCTGGGGCAGATCCTCGCCGGACGCGAGCCGGGCGGCAAGCGCGCCATTAAACGCGTCGCCAGCACCTGTGGTATCGCGCGGCTGTGCCGGAAAAAGCGGAATACGCTGCTGCTGCGCAGGTGTAGAGAGCAGGGCGCCAGCAATGCCCAGCGTGATAATGACCTGACGCGCACCCTTACGATGCAGTACCTCTGCGGCGCGACGTGCGCTGGCAAAATCAGTAACGGTTACCCCGCTAAGCTGGCTCGCTTCCGTGCTGTTAGGCGTCAGCAAATCAACCTTTGCCAGCAGCGCATCGCTGATTTTTTGCCACGGCGCCGGGTTGAGAATCACAAAGGTGCCGCTGGCACGCGCGTTATCAACCATGCGTTGAATGGCACTCAGGTTGTTTTCCAGCTGTACCAGCAGAATATCGGCAGCGGCTACAGTAGGCTGGCAGCGCGTGACCTCTGCAGCGGTCACGGTGGTATTGGCGCCCGGATAGACAGAAATCATATTTTCAGCGTCGTCGCCTGCGACGTAAATCAGCGCGTTACCGGTGGGTTTCTCTTTACAGGTAAACAGCGTAATGGCGTCAAAGCCGGTTTTCTCCAGATGACGTCGCGCGAAAAGGCCAAAATCGTCATTGCCCACTTTACCGATGTAGTGCACCCGAGCACCAGCGCGCAGCGCCGCCGTGGCCTGATTGGCGCCTTTACCGCCCGCGCCCATCATGCTGTTGTGCGCTGTCAGCGACTCCCCTGGTAGTGGAAAGCGACGCATCACGGCAACAACATCGAGGTTAAAGGAACCGAAAACACATACTTTTCCTTTCATCCTGCGCTCCTGAACAGGCGTTCGGCGGCGAGACAGGCACCGCGACAGCCCGTGTAGTCGGTTGAGTGGCTGAAAATGATCTTCAGGTTTTCGCGCGTGACCGGTGGCCGAAGATGCTGCTGAATCTGGTTGCGCAGCAACGCCAGCGGAAAATCAGCCATCGCCAGCACACCGCCGCCGAGGATCAGATATTCCGGGTCGAGTATATTCATCTCAGTTGCAATCAGCTGCGCCAGCCGTCGCACAAATGCCTGAAGTTCAGGCTGGTCGCCGTGATGGGTAAACAGCGCAGAAATAGGCGTGTCGGCGGCGTTCAGTGCGGCCCAGTGACTCAGCCAGTGGCCTGAGGTCAGGGTCTCCGCACAGCCGCGATTACCACACGGGCAGGGAAGATCATTGCCTGCCACCGGCACATGCCCCAGTTCGCCAGCACCGCCATGCTCGCCATGATAAAACTGGCCATTGAGCCACAGACTGTTGCCCATTCCGGTGCCGGGATAGAGGCCGACGGCGTTATCCGGCAGTTGCTCCAGCTGCAGCAGATCCCACAGCATCAGATGGTTCACATCTTTGTCCATCGCCACGGGCACACCGAGCTCCGCTGCCAGACGTGCCGCCACAGGCTGGTGGTCCAGCGCCTGGATAAAAGGCAGCGAAATCACCTGCGTTCTGTCGCGGCTGAGGATACCCGGCAGGCCCAGCATAATGCTGCTGACTGGCTGCTGTTCCAGCGTATCATCAATAAGCTGAGCCAGTGCCTGCAGCGCGTCGGGCTGCCGGGCCCAGCTGGCGGTGGGCACCTTGCGAAAGCTGCTCCAGACACCTCCCGCTTCCATGAGCTGCAGCCGGGTACCGGTGCCGCCAATGTCGATACCAAGCCAGCGCGGTTTCATGCAGACACCTGCGCCAGCCCCTGGGCTTCATCAATGCTGTCGCGCATCATCTTCCAGGCGGTGGCTAAATCGTCATGAATGTTAAATAAGCCCGAGGTACCGACAATCAGGACTTCTGCGCCCGCGCCAATAAGCTGGTGATAAGTGCGGGTGTTACAGGAGCCATCGATTTCGATCAGATAGTGATATCCGTGCTGCTGCTTCAGTGCTTTCAGCTCACGCACCTTTTCAACCATTTCCGGGATAAAAGGCTGGCCGGCGTAGCCCGGATCTACCGTCATCACGGTGATCTTGTCGAGCAAATGGATATAGTGCTGAATATATGAGATTGGGGTGGCTGGATTGAGCACCACGCCCACTTTTTTACCATAACTGCGGATCAGATTAATGACGCGAAACGCGTCGCGGTTGATCGTCTCCGCGTGCGGACAGATATAGTCAGCCCCCGCTTTTGCAACCGCCTCGATAAAATTAGTCGGCTCTTCCACCATCAGATGCACGTCGATCGCCACGCGGGTGAAAGGACGGATCTGCTCAATGAAGAAAGGGGAGAGTGTTATATTTTTAACGTAATGACCATCCATGATATCCACATGAAGAAAGTCAGCGCGCGAGTCGAGAACCTGTAGCTGGTGCTTGATCTCCATCAGGTTCATACACATCAGTGACGGGGAGATTTGAGTACGCATCATACTTCCTTCTTTTCAGACAGAGGATTAAGCACCGCGGCCAGCCTGCTGAGCTTTACTGCACGGTGTTCGTTGAATCGGGTTTTAAATTGTTTAAAGGCGAGGACCACAATCAATACCGCGCCCCACATTGCCAGGCTGACGTGCTGACTGATGTTCATCAGATTGAAACCGGTTGAAAGTACCTGTAGCGCAATCAGTGCCAGCACCACACCGGTGACGCGACCGAATCCGCCGTTGGGATCGGTGCCGCCAAGAATAATCGCCAGCACCGTCAGTAACAGATAAGCATCGCCGTAACCCATGCGCGCGGAGTTAAAGCGCGCCATCATAATCAGACCTGCCAGTACGCAGAGCAGGCTGGAGATCACATAGACCAGCATCACCATGCGATGGGTATTGATGCCGCTGAACCAGGTGGCGTTGATATTGCTGCCGCCCATGTAAATGCATTTTCCCGCGCGGGTTTTACCGAGAAACAGTGCCAGTAGCGCGGCGGCGATCAGGAATACCCAGAGCGGCAGCGGCATACCCAGCAGCGTATCAGCACCCAGCGCCTGTACCACCGGCGGCATGCCGCTGACGGCAGCCCCTTTGGTCAGCCAGATACCGATACCGTTCAGCGTCATCATCGTTGCGAGTGTGACCAGAATCGGGTGCGCGCCGATTCGCGTTACCATCAGACCCGTTACCACGCCGATTACGGCGGCGATCAGCATGGCGCCAATGATGGCGATGAACAGCCAGAGCAATTGCAGCGCCATGCCGGCTCCGGCGGGCAGGGCGCTCATCAGCGTCCAGGCGATAAACAGCGCCGTCAGGTTAGCGGTCGCGATAATGGCAAGGTTCAGGCCGCCGCTGAGGATGGCGATAAACATCGCCAGTGTGAGTAAGCCCAGCTCCGGCAGCTGAAATGCCATACTCATAAAGGTTGAGTCGGTCAGGAAGCGACCCGGCAGCATCACCGTAAAGATGGCCAGCGCCAGCGCGATAAGCAGCATCAGGCCGATGTTGGTGCCGTCCGGGCGCAGTGCAGTCAGTGATTTCATCATCAGTGCCCTCTGTCACACGAAACTGACGTCAGTTTCTTTGCGTTTTTTGTAATGGGTCACGGCGATCGCAATCATGATGACGCCGCCAACCACGATATTCATGAAGTAGTTCGATACTCCCACCAGATTGAGGCCGTTCTTCAGAATGGCGATCAGGAAAACCCCCATCAGTGTGCCGCTGACTGTGCCTTTGCCGCCCATCAGGCTGGCGCCGCCCAGCACTGTCGCCGCCAGGACATCAAGCTCACCGCCAACCAGCGCATTCGGCACCACTTCGCCCATGCGATAGACCTGTACCAGCCCGCCAATCGCCGCCATCGCGCCCAGCCAGCCATAGGCGAAAACGTGGATCAGTCCAACGCGAATACCAATACGACGGGCTGACTCCGCATCCCCTCCGACGGCGTAAAGCTGACGGCCCAGATTGGTTTTGTTCAGCAGCAGGGCCGTTACTGCAGCAATCAGCAGCATCGTGACCAGGGGCAGGCCCACCTGAAAGCTCTCTCCCTGCCAGCTGAACGGCAGCACGTTGCGCAGCGTGATCCACCACTCCGGCAGCGAATAGAGGCTGCGGCCACCGGTTACCCACATCAGCAGTCCGAACAGCAACGATTGCATGCTGATGGTGATGATGATGGAGACCACCCGCAGCGTGGTAATCAGGAGCGCATTGATTACGCCGAACAGCGTGCCGCACATCACCGCCAGCACAATGCTGAGCAGCGCATTATCGAACTGGAACTGCACAAAGAGTGACGCAAGCAGGTACTGCACCACGGAGGCGACAGCCGCAAAGGAGATATCGATACCGCCGGTGACCAGCACCACAAACAGACCCAGTGCAAAGATGCCGGTGACGGCATAGCTCTCAGCCAGATCCAGCAGATTCTGCATGGTGAGAAACTGATCGCTGGCAACCGAGAAAAACAGAATGAATGCCAGCAGTACCCAGGCGAGCCAGCCCTGACTGGAGTGCGGACGAAAACGGGAAAAGTCAGGCATTGATCACCTCCGCCAGCTGCTGCTGCTCGACGCTATCAGGTTGGTATTCGGCATGGATCGTGCCATCGCGGAAATGCAGGATGCGGTCGCAGTTGTACCAGACCTCTGGCACTTCATCGGAGATCAGAATGATCGACAGGCCCTCTTTCGCCAGCTCATGGATCAACTGGTAAATACTGGCCTTGGCACCCACATCTACCCCAACGGTAGGCGAGTCGAGGATCAGAATTCGCGGCTGGGTCAGCACCCATTTCGCCAGCACAATTTTCTGCTGATTGCCGCCGGAGAGGGTAGAAATGGCGAGGTTCGGATCGGCCACGCGCACGCCAAGCTGCTGGATCCACTGCAGGATCAGCTTGTTCTTGCGGTATTCATCAATCAGGTGAAACCGGTTCTGGAGTTTGTCGAGGATCGGCAGCACCATGTTGTCTGCCACAGACTGCTGCTGCACCAGGCCCAGCGTCAGGCGATCTTCCGACACATAGCCGATACCCGCTTTGATTGCATCTTCATGGCCGCGAAAGCGTACCGGCTTACTGTCGAGCCAGATTTTACCGCTGTCGGGACGTGTCATGCCGAATAGTGAGAGTGCCAGTTCAGTGCGTCCGGAGCCGAGCAGGCCGCACAGCCCAAGCACCTCGCCTTCATACAATTTAAAATTGACGTTGTGATACTGGCCGGCGCGGGTTAAATCCTCTATCTCCAGAATGGCGCGGTCATCGTTGCGTGTCGGCGCTTTCAACTGATAGTCGAGTTTCAGACCGGTCATCAGCTCCGTCAGGTGGTGCGGCGTCATCTCCTGCGCGGGCCAGCAGCCCATTTTGCGCCCGTCACGGATTACCGTAACGCGGTCAGAAATCTCCAGCACTTCATCAAGCCGGTGGCTGACAAACACCACGCAGATATTTTTGTCTTTCAGATAGCGTACGGTTCGCAGCAGCTGATTTACTTCGGTTCGGGTCAGGGAGGCGGTGGGTTCATCCATGATCACCAGCCGCGCATCGGCGACCAGGGCACGGCAGATCGCCACCTGCTGACGCTGCGCGATGGAGAGCGCTGCGACCTTTTCATCCAGATTCAGGTCGAACTTCAACTCATTAATAATGCTGCGCGCGCTTTCCTGCAGCCGCGCGCGGTGGTGCCAGCGCAGCAGGCCGTTGAGGTTATGCTCAAAGGCGATGTTCTCTGCCACGCTCAGGTTGGGAAACAGCGACAGATCCTGATAAATCACCTGGATACCGAAGTCGCGCGCCTGCCGGGTAGTAAGGCGCGGCAGTGGCGCGCCGTCGCACAGGGTGATGCGGCTGCCGCTGTCCGGGGCGTGCACCCCGGAAATCACTTTGATCAGAGTGCTCTTGCCACAGCCGTTGGTGCCAGCGAGACAGTGCACTTCGCCTGCCAGTAAGGTCAGGGAGATATCGCTCAGCGCGCGGTTACCACCAAATGTTTTCGACAGGTTATCGAGCGCAATCAGTGTCTGTGGAGTGACCTCTTGCATATCAAAGCCCCATTTTTACCAGTTTTGGCAGGTTTTCTTTATCCAGACTCTCTGTGTTGTTACCGAGAATGGTGTGGCTCTTTTCATCCACTTTTACCTTGCCCAGCCCCTCAATCGTCATACCGTCAGTAATCGGCTCTTTCTTCTGCATCATGTCGGCAATACGCACAAAGACTTCGCCTGCGGTCTCAGGATTCCAGATGTAGCCGCCTTTGATGGCGTTACGCTGAACCAGGGAGGCACCCTGTCCCGGACTGAAAGAGCCAAGGACACAAACCTGATCGATTTTTTTACGGTTCATGACCGCACGTCCGGCACCGATTGGCCCCTGCGAACCAAACGCCAGGATGCCTTTCAAATCCGGATATTTAGACATCAGCTCATTCGTGGTACGGATGGAGTCATCCAGTGATTCACCAACGCCAAATTTGTCGGTGACCAGCTGCATTTTGGGGTAGTGCTCTTTCTGATAAGCGAGTGCAGCGTCAGTCCACTGCTGATGCAGCGGCACCGTCAGGCTGCCCACATACATGGCGTATTTGCCTTCATCGTGCATGCACTTCGCCAGTGCTTTCATATGATTGATGCCATGGGTTGTCGCATCGACCAGTTCAAAATCCCAGTTGGCGCCCTGCTGACCGGGAGACTCATGGGTAATGACTTCGATACCGGCATCGCGTGCCCGTTTCAGCACCGGCTCCAGCACTTTTGGATCGTTGGGGACCACGCCGATGATATCGACTTTCTGCGCAATCAAATCTTCAATGGCACGCACCTGAAGTGCCGGGTCAGCGGCAGTAGGGCCGACCATCCACGCATCAATACCGCGCTTCGCTGCTTCACTTTTAATGCCGGTTTCCATGGCATTGAACCAGGGAATACCGCCAATTTTGACCACAATACCCATACGCAATTTATCAGCAGCTTGCGCGCCCGTGGCGGCAAACAGAGCAAGTAAAGAGCAGGCGATAAGATGTTTTTTCATACAGACTCCGGGTTAATTTTTAATTAGCTGCATGGATTGATAACGCTGTGAACAGACGATGACATTAACGCCATTCCACGCCAGTTCCTGTTCAAGCTCTTTATCTTTTAATTGGTCAGTAATAAGAAAATCGACATCGCGGTAATGACATATCCGGGCAAACGAGGGCCGCAGAAATTTACTGCCATCCATTAAAAGATGTTTTTTTTCGGCGGCCAGCAGCATCTGTTGTTTCAGGTGCGCATTATTCTCATTGCCTTCGCGTAAATATCCGTCGTTACCCAGACTGCTACAGGAAAAAAATATTTTATTAATCTGAAATTCCCGCAGTGGTTGCTCAGCCACCACCCCATGGAAAGCCTCATCACGATCGGAATATTCACCGCCCAGACAGATAGTGCGAATACTGCCGCGAGCGGCAAGCGTCTGTACGATGCGCAGCGAATTGGTTAATACCGTTAATTCAATGTCTGGCAACTGTCGCGCCAGATACCAGCAGGTGGTACTGCTATCCAGTAAAATACAGTCGCCGGGGCTGATAAAGTCGAGCGCGCGTTTGGCAATAATCATTTTTTCATCAACGTGCTCGTTAATTCGCTGCCGAAAAGATAATTCACTTTGGTTAGCGATTCTGCTATTTCCTTGTGTGCCAGTGTTCTGTTTTTTTATCAGAACGGCGCCGCCATGGCTGCGTTGTAATAAACCGCGCTTTTCAAGCTGGCTTAAATCACGCCGAATTGTTTCCTGTGAAACCTGACACAGAGTGACCAGTTCTGAGACAATTACCCGGCCATTTATATTAATCTCATTAATAATTCTTTGCTGTCTTTCAATCGGCAACATACTTATCCTCCGATGGATATAAAGTACTGGAAGCAGACACGGGAAAATGTGGACTGGGCAGGAGTCCACGTGGGTAAATTGCGCTGCCGTTTATAAGGTGATGAAGTCGAAATATTTCATGAAAAATATTGCGGCTCATTACATTATTTAGTGATTTTGCTCACATAATTAGCCTTATACGGCAGGTAGCAATCACCAAAAGGGTTAATAAACTATATAGACATTGTTGCTATGGCGTGACTGTTTATGACCGTTTGTGTGGGTTTGACCGTTTAAATCCACACCTGACTTTCTCAGCGTTCCTGTTAAGGCACCTGAGGGTGATGGAAAGAGAAAAAATAACAGACTCAGTCCTGGTGATTCAGACGAAAATCAAGCTGTTCCGGCAATGGTTCTTCCGCTGAGTGGTTTCTGCTTTTATGATCACGAGACTGCCGTAATGGAATGCGCAGCCTCGTTCACGCTTTTCATCTTTCAGTTTTGTGACTCTCTGACCGTTGTTTGTGGGCGCTTTAGTGCGCTCAATCACCGGGCTGCGTACAAATGTAAATGTAATTGATAATAGTTATCGTTTACATTATTGTTTGACCCTCTTCAGGGAAACGCAAAGGAATCAGAAGAAGATGAATTATCCTCAGAAACTAGTAAAAGTGCTTTCTGGCAAGCAGATGGTTGCCGGATTCGCAGGCCTCACGTTCTGCTTGCTCAGTGTAACGGCACAGGCGGTCACCGTCACAGACGTTGCGGGACGCACGGTTACCGTGCCGGATGATGTTCAGCGTGTGGTACTCGGAGAAGGCCGCTTGTTCTTCGCGCTTTCGCTGCTTGAGGGCCAGAAACCGTTTGACCGAATCGTCGGCTGGCAGGGCGATTTCCGTAAACTTGACCCGCAAACCTACGCCACCTATCGGGCGAAGTTCCCGCAAATCGACAACATCCCGTTGATCGGCACGACCAGTGCCGACACCATCAGCCCTGAAAAAGTGCTGACGCTGAATCCGCAGCTGGCGATTTTCGGTCTCTCGGGTCACGGTCCGGGCAAAGGAAGTGAGCTGGTGAAACAGCTGCAAAACGCCGGTGTGCCCGTGGTGTTTGTGGACTTCCGCACCTCTCCGCTCAAAAACACTCTGCCGAGTATGGAACTGCTGGGGAAAGTACTGAACCGCGAGAAACAGGCGCAGGAGTACATCCGCTTCTATCAGGAGAATATTAAACGCGTCACCGATGTCACCCGCGATATCCCTATGCAGGATAAACCGAAAGTCTTTATCGAACTGCGGGCCTCCACAGCAGATGAATGTTGCCGCTCAGCCGGTAACGGCAACATGGGTGATTTTATCGATCTGGCGGGTGGCGTGAATATCGCCAAACCTCTGCTGCCGGGCGCGCTCGGTCAGGTGAATCTGGAAAAAGTCATTGCCGCGCAGCCGGATGTCTATCTGGTCAGTGGAGGTGCCAGACCACCGAAAGCGGGTGATCCGCAGCCGGTCAGTTTAGTGCTGGGCGCGCAGACCACACCAGAACAGGCGAGCGCCAGCCTGAAGCCGCTGCTGGCGCGTAAAGGCATCAGCACGCTGAAAGCCGTGCAAGAGGGGCGCAGTTTTGGCATCTGGCACAACTATTACAACTCTCCCTATAACGTGCTGGCCGTTCAGTACTTTGCCAAAGCATTTTATCCGCAAAAGTTTGCCGGGCTCGATCCGCAGAAAACACAAAAACAACTTTATAAACAGTTCCTCGCTGTCGAACCGACCGGCACTTACTGGACAGAGTAAAAGGAACTTTGCCCCGGCTGCCGGGGCGTTTTACCTCTCGGAGAGAAGAAATGGTTAAGACTAAATTTACACCTGCCGTTAAAGCGGGGCTGTTTGCACAACTGATTACTGCCACGATGCCGGTGATGGCGGAAGAGGCCAGCGAGGTGAAAGAAAATGAAGATCAGATGGTGGTTACGGCCTCCTCTGTCGAACAAAATCTCAAAGATGCCCCTGCCAGTATCAGCGTAATCACTCGCGAAGATCTGCAGAGAAAACCGGTACAAAACCTCAAAGAGGTGCTGAAAGACGTTCCCGGCGTACAGCTCACCAATGAAAGCGATAACCGACAGGGTGTCAGCATTCGCGGACTGGGCAGCAGCTACACGCTGATCCTGGTCGACGGCAAACGCGTGAATTCCCGCAACGCGGTTTTCCGCCATAACGATTTTGATCTGAGCTGGATCCCGGCAGAATCGATCGAACGTATTGAAGTGGTGCGCGGGCCGATGTCCTCTTTATATGGATCCGATGCGCTGGGTGGTGTGGTCAACATCATCACCCGTAAAGTCGGCACCGAGTGGCACGGCACGCTGAGCGCAGACACCACCGTTCAGGAACACCGCGATCGCGGTGACAGCGGCAACGGCAATTTCTTTGCCAGCGGCCCGCTGGTTGACGATTTACTGGGCGTGAAAGTTTATGGTGCGCTGGGTAAACGCAATAAAGATCAGGCCAGTTCCGCCAGTGGCAGCACTGGTCAGCCGCGCATTGAAGGTTACACATCGCGCAATGCTAATGTGGAATTCTCACTGACGCCGGATAAAGATCAGGACATCACGTTCGGTTACGGGATGGATCGTCAGGATCGGGATTCCGACACGCTGGATAAAAACCGTATCGAGCGCGAAAACTACTCGCTCGGCCACGCTGGCCGCTGGGGAGTGGCGAATACCGAACTGCGTTTCTACGGTGAAAAAATCGAAAACAAAAACGCCGAAACCATTACCTCGAAAAACAATTCTCTCGACGGCAAAGTCGTGATCCCGCTGGGTGATTACACTCAATTCCTGACGTTCGGCGGTGAATACCGCAACGATAAGCTGGAAGATGCGGTAAATATGAAAAATGGCGGCAGCGTGCAGGCTAATCAGTACGCGCTGTTCCTGGAAGATGAATGGCACATCTTCGAAAACCTGACGCTGACTGGCGGCGTACGCATGGATGACCACGAGGACTACGGCGTCAACTGGAGCCCGCGTGCCTATCTGGTCTACAACGCCACCGATACGGTCACAGTGAAAGGCGGCTGGGCATCCGCTTTCAAAGCGCCTTCTCTGCTTCAGCTGAGCCCGGACTGGCTCAGTGGTTCATGCCGCGGGAGCTGCAATGTGGTGGGCAATAAGGATCTGAAAGCAGAAACCAGCGAAAGCATGGAGTTCGGACTCTATTACGCCGGTCAGAGAGGGTGGCTTGAAGATGTTACCGCCAGCGCGACGGTGTTTCAGAACGACATTGACGACATGATTACGGTTATCCGCACCGCCAACCGCAGTCTGGCGCCATCCTATCCAAACTTTGCCGGATTTGATGCCAGCGGCAATCCGATCTTCCGCTATTACAACGTGAATAAAGCACGGATCCGCGGGCTGGAAACGGAGCTCGGTCTGCCGGTCGCCGACAAGCTGAATCTCCGGCTGAATTACACCTACAATGACGCCCGCGATCTGAGTAACGGCGGCAACAAACCGCTGTCTGAACTGCCGTTCCACACGACAAATGCGACGCTTGACTGGAAACCGCTGGAGGACTGGAGCTTCTATCTTTCCGCGAATTACAAAGGCAAGAGCCGCACGGTGACCGATGGCAATGCAACACCAGGCGGATATACCACCTGGAATACCGGCGGGTCATATCAGGTGAACAAAGCGGTGAAAATCCGTGCTGGCGTTCTGAACCTGACCGATAAAGATCTCAACCGCGACGACTACAGCTATAACGAAGATGGCCGCAGATATTTCGCGGCTGTTGATTACAGTTTCTGATCGTCAGCGCCGGCCGGGACATCAGCAGTCCCGGCTGTTTTTGCGCTTTAAGTGGTTACTACGGGTTTCCTCAGAGCCTGACATCAGAATCAATGCGTCCTGACGATGCATTGTAAGAACGCAGAAGATGCCTGTTCAGTTCTGATCTCATTCAGCGATGTCACTCACCGACAATTAATGTGCACGATTATTATGCGCGTGCATAAAGCGTGCACGCCAGGGCTTGAGCACCCACAACGCCAGACCGGCCGTGATAAAGTCGAAGGTAATTGCGCAGCCAAAGACCAGGTGCCAGTTATGGGTGTGCTGATACATCAGCGCCGCCAGCGGGCCACCAAAGATCGAGCCAATTCCCTGAGACATATAGAGCCAGCCATAGTTTGTGGAGGCATTTTCACTGCCAAAAGTGTCTGTGAGTGTGGAGGGGAACAGCGAGAATATTTCACCCCACCCGAAGAACACGACGCCTGAAAGCAGTACGAACAGCACGGGATCTTCACGGCAGGCGAGCCACAACGTCATCGCGACACCTTCCAGTGCGAAGGCAATAAACATGGTATTTTCGCGGCCGTAGCGGTCGGAAATAAAACCAAACAGGGGACGCGTTAAACCATTGGTGAAACGGTCGATGGTCAGCGCCAGGGGCAGGGCGGCCATACCGAAAACGACAGCTTTGCTGATGCCGAAGTCTTCGGCAAAAATCGCCATCTGCGAAGTGACCATCAACCCTGAGGTCGACATCATGGTCATCATCATGAACATCAGCCAGAACAGCGGCTGGCGCAGCATTTCTCTGGATTTAAACTGGCGCTGGCCTCGTACGGGTGACGATGTGTTGCTGACCGGCATCATCGCGCTGCTTTCAGGCAGCCTCAGGTTCTGGCTGGCGAGAAGGCCCACAGCGGCGAAGATGAGACCAAATGTCGTCATCGTCTGTTCCAGCCCGTAGCTATTAAGAGAAATGGAAATCGGGAAGGTGGTAAAAATCGCACCCATGCCATAGCCTGCCGCCACTGTTCCGGCGGCAAAACCGCGTTGCTGTGGAAACCACTTCATCACCAGTCCCACTACGCCGATATACACAATCCCCGTCCCCAGTCCGCCCAGGCAGCCATAGACCAGATAGAGAGCCGTCAGGCTATCGACCCGGGCCGCGATTACCCAGCTGAAGCCCGCCATCAGCGTACCGATGGAGATCAGCAGACGTGGACCAAAGCGCTCAACCAGCCGGCCCTGGAAGGGTGAAAAAAAGGTCTGCAGAATAATCAGCAGCGAGAACGTGACCTGCAGTTCCGCCAGCCCGACGCCGAGTTTGGCAATCATCGGTTTGGTTAACAGCGTCCAGACGTACTGCGGGCTGGAAATAGCCGCCATGCAAATGAGTCCAAGCAGAAGCTGCACCCATTTGCTGTTTTTCGCTATTACCACCGGTTCGCTTATCGAGGTCATTATTATGTCTCCACTTTACGCTCTGCTACACAGCTGAAATCAGTCTGCTCTGTTTACACACTGTTCTGGCATTGCGCAGATCCAAACCGTTGCCTGCTGCTAATGCCAGATTACTGAGACCGATATGCCGGTACATAGGTGTATAAAGAGAATTAAGCAGAAAATGTGCCAATAAAAATAACCATTAATATCAACATGTAATAAGATGGCTTAGAGGTTTAGTGTGATGAAGTGCAAAGATTTAGTGCGCTGAGATGGTGCGTGGGAAAGCGCTGGTGGTCAGAAAGGTAGCCGGTGGTTTTGGTTTTTAGGATGATGCGCTGAGAGGGGCTGTCGTAAAGAGCTTTAACCGGTGGCTGAAAGATTGGGTATGGAATGGGTAGATTCTGACTCTAGGAAAAAACTGGAAACACAAATAGCCCGTAGGGTTTTCAGGAGTTCGATGATGGAGCTGGTAATCATGAACCAGGAAAATCTACTCCTGAAAGCCTTATTTCTCTGAAGAGATCTGACGAACAGTCATCAGGAATTCATGAGCAGTGGTTTCCCAAAGTTCAGGGGCAAAATCAAACCCATATCGTTTCCTGAATTCCTCTTCGACATTGCCACCATAGGCTGAGATAAAATCATCAACTTCTTCAACGAGATCATTAAGCATCCAGTCTGGTACTGACTTTTTGAACAGCCGCACTATGCCTTCGATCGTATCCTCGCCATCATTGATGATGTCTGCATTCTGATTGAAATAACCGAAAATCAGTTGGTCAGGAAAGTAGAATTTTTGCATTTTGTACCTGTAAATCCGGGAATGCTGTGAGAATGTAGTAGGGTTTGCCGTTATATTGTTGAAATTCGATAACAACTCTCACATTTTTCATGACTATTCGCTGGCTACCTCTGCGCCGGAAACCATAGCCGATCGCTTTGCCAGATGTATTGCGAATAGTCAGCCTGCCTCCGCCCAACACCGATTTATTACGTCACGGTTAGCGAAAAGCGCTTTTGATATAGCTTCTTCTGCTGACCGTACCTGTGATCCAGTCACTTCTTCCGGGCGTGAAGGTGAACGGCCAGCGCGTCACAAAGGTGCAGCTGTACAGCGACACCATGACAATCACCTGGACGCCGCGAAATCGTACAACAAGCCAGCCGGTGCTGAGTTTCTGCCAAAGTTCGACAATTGAAAAGAGTGAAAAGGATTTCAGGAATTTTTAGTAATAGGATCTCCAAAAGGAGCTAAAGAAAAACATAACTTATTTTTATAGCTTAAAATAATTCTGTTTATGTATATTTAAATGGCTCGTCTTTTAGATAACATGTTTATAATTATAATCGTTAAATAACTATATAAATCAATTTTTAACATGGGGTCTAATTAGTGGTGGTGCTGGAATATAGTTCCAATGGAAATCCTGCGTCAGATTAGATATTCTCAACCCTGGACATAATTTGCTTATAAGGAAGAGTATGGACGCAAAGCAAATTGCTTATGGAATTGTGGATGGTATGTCATCGATTCCTTCGGGCATGTATCAGGGGGTTATAAGAACGTGGCAGGGTAGCGGCCTTGCCGGGAGCGATCTTAAGAACCGGAATCGAAGGGAAACAGAACGATTTATGCGGTTGGTTAAGGCCACTACAGACAGGCATGAACCAATCCGACAACTGATTACTATTGTGATTTTCGATTTTTATGCAAAGCTCGATAATGAGAGTAAGCAAGCTATTGATGGTAAGCTGGGTTATGGTGCTGGCAGGCTAGGGGGAAGGGTAGGTTCACAATTTATTCTGGCCCAGTTTATAGCTAAAAAAATATTAACTCGTATCGTTACTGCTGAGACCTTCAAGCGGTTTGTGAGAGTTGGTTCGTCGCTATCGTTGAACCTTCTCATGATTCAAGGGTTAATCGAAGAGGCTTCACTCGCATCAAGACGGATGAAAAGCAGATTTCCAAAGACTTATTCTAAGGTTTCCCGACTGAATTTGGATATGGTCTATTTTCTAGTTGAGAAGCCACTTGAACCCTATCTGATGTACATCAACAGCCATACGTTAATGTGTAAAGGTATACAGAATGAACTCTGCAAAATCATTTCTACTAAAATTTGTTAAGTTCATAGGTATACAAACTACTAATGTGGTTGAAGCTTTTTCCACGGGGATCTGCTCCTTCGCAGCATTTTTCTCGTTGTTTATATTTGAAGGCTGGCCATTAAAGATTGTTGGTTTTTTTGGTTTTTTCATACTTGCCTGGTTTATCGCTTATCTAATGGATAAGCTAAAAGGTGAAGCATGATTATTATGTCACATAATCTGTAAGTTATGATATTAAACGCCAAAGCCATGATACTAATCATGGCCTTTTTTATTGCGTACTTTCTCTTATCAAATACAGCATTTCTCAAGGATGTGCTCTATGGAGTAATTACTGGTTATTCTTTAACCACTATGTGATCTGGCTGTGTGGTGAATACAGGAACGTAACCCTTTAATTTATTTGGCTGGCGAAGTCTGAATGGATTTTTTATCTTTTTGAATTTAAATGAAAATTATTGATTATAAAATTGTTGGTACACCTAAATGTATAACAATTGCTTTTGCTAAATGGTTTTTGATGCAGAGGAGGGCGATGGCTTTGTATCTATCGTCAGATACGCTTTCAGACCTGAAAAGCGTTTTACGCCACGAGGATCGGAAAAAAAAGGGACTCGGAGCTTTGGCGAGTCGTTCACTTTAATTGTCCAGACAGACCCGCCAACGAAATTGAACTCAATGGTTTCGTGATTGACAGACAGCGCCTCGAAAGAGCCTGACGAATACTCATTGCCAACCTGCAAACTTTCAACAATACCCTGACTCAGGCTGATGAGAGTAACAGTAAGAAACTCCTCAAAGATCACATCATCCGTTGTGAAAAGAATATACCTGTCATTGTCGACTTTAACGGAGGCTTCGAGTACCTGTCCTTTTATAGTGATACCCGTCGGTTTGTTATCGATCAATGCTTCAGAAACGGCCTGCTGAAAATCAGTCGCTTTACTTTTCTCAACAAGCTTTACCGAGAGAGTTTGTTGCATGACTATCTCCATGCTGGAAAAGTTAAATAATATGAAGTTGGATCAAAATTGCAATAAGTCCAGTCAGCAAACAGCATGAAAAACCAAATGCAAAAGTATAATAAAGTGGTTTGAGAGTATTTATCTTTTTTTGATTTTGACTTTCATATGCAAAGCTATAAGCATTGTCGCTCCTGTTTAACAAGAAGATCTGTTTGTTTTTTTTTAAACGCATGAAAAAATAGGCCATTAGAGGTGAACCTATATATCCCATATTACAGTGCAACAAGTAAGGGGGGGGAAGTGTATGCTTTTGTTGGAAGTCTGAGATCAATTCCTTGTAGCGAGACCTGTTAATCAGATACAAAATAACACTTACTACTAAGCAAACTAAAGGAAGCATAATCAAGACCATCAGGACCGATTTCATTTCTCAAATTCCCATGTATTCATAGATAGTATCCATTACAGAATCACTCGCTTTAGCACCTACATATCATAGCCCGCAGCTATTGAGCCAACAGAAGCGCAGACTACCGCGCCGGTTCCTGCTGTGGCGATCCCTATTGCTGCGCATACACCTACACCTGCGAAAGAACCGGCTGCGCCAGCTCCCACACCCGTTAAGGTCGAAGCACCAAACTTACCATACTCTTTGAATGCGGTTCTTTTACATTCGCTCTCACGTCCTTTCACACTGGCATTGAGTACGTCATTCGTGGTCCAGCAAAGGCAAACCCCATTCCTATGTAACCACCTGATTTCAAGAACTTTGCCGCTTTTGCTGCATTGCCTGCATAACTTGAATAACCTGGTATCCCTGCCAGCCCCACTGTAGACCATTCATGTACCAGGGAGCGACTGGGTAGATTTTGATCTACTCCCAGTATCAGATACAACCTTCAGTTAGGAATATAGAATTATCGTGATTGCCTTTTGTTTGCTTTCTCAAATCTAATATCAACTATCATTATATTTTTTTCGGATTTTAACGTTTTTATTATTGAGGGTTAGGTTGGATTGTTAATTTAAATGATTATTTTAATTCTGTCATTTTTAATGAATTTTTTAAAAGCTAAATGATAAGTGGATATCTTTTCTTCGATCAGGTCAAACAAAGATGATAAGCAAAACTAATGGATAATGCAGTATTCAAGAGTTATTCTGCAGGCAGCTTAACATATAACTGAGGATAGAGAATGGAAGTTATCCCTGGCGATATACAGTCAAGGCTACATCTAGTCATTTCTAAAGCGGCAGTGCTCTTACCCTCTGACGTAGGTCAACAGCTTCTTGCTATGGTCACCCCATCAGCATTAGCAACTATGGCGGGGGTCATCGTGGTTTGGGCTGGTGCGCACTTTTTTGGGATTGGTGAAATCGCTGATTTAGTGCTTCTCATTGTAGGCTGGGTAGCAGTAGGGGGCGTAGCGCTTGAAGCGGCTAAGAAGTTGTTTGATTTTGCCACGAAGACTAACGCAGCTCGTAGCGAAGGAGATCTTGACGTTGCTGCTAAGGATTTAGCAGACGCGATCACTCTGATAGGGGTTAATACTGTCCTCGCACTTCTTTTGAAGAAGAAGCCTGGTGATACATTTAAGACTCCTTTCAGGGGAGTAAAAATGCCCAGATACAGCAGCGATATTGGAAGGAAAATGAACCTCCCTCGCAATGGAGGCTGGCGTTATACTCCTAAGATAAAAATCACAAAGCATAGTGACGTCGTTCAGGGACGCACAAAACCCTGGGGGACGTAGAAGTAGGACGCAACTACTATACTGGCGCAATGTCGAAAGATGACGCATATTTGCAGATGCTTTCAACTCTTTATCATGAACAGGTATACATGGCAATTGCGCCTAAGTTCTATTTATTTAGAGAACTTAGGGTTTTCATGAGACAAAGCGCATATAATAAATCATATATATTACGATACCTGGAAAAGTCACTTGCTGAAACTATTGGCTTATTAAGGGCAAGAGGGATGAGTAGGGAGTATATCATTGAAGGCTTCAAATTCCCTCTTGGAAATACTTACGAAATTACCTATACATTATTGCGGCATGAAACTGCAGGTATTCTTTTGGGTCCAGTAGTGGTTGGAGGGTTGATGTATAATGTTTGGTATGGAGTTCAGCAATGATATCGCAAAACAAAGCTGTTGAAATTGCCAAAGAATATGCAAGGGAAACAGGTTATGGTTGGGACGAACGTTTTCATGAGGCTGTGAGATCGTCTTTTGATGGCAAATCTGTTTGGGTTATTTCAACCTCAGATTTAAAATTTTCTGAAGATCTTCCATGGATGATGGAAAGTATGCCTAATCCAGTTAAATATTATATAGATGTCTCTAGTGGTGAATGTATTGCAGTAGGGGGAAGAGGCAGTGCGACTCTTCGATTAAATAAATAAATAAATAAATCAAAATGTTCATTATCGACTTTATAAAATATGAGAGTGTTTTCGCGAAAATTTAAATGCTTTGTATGCGGGCTTCAACGGGATAAAAATATACAGAATTGTGAAGCCTGCTAACAGTGTTATCGAATAAGATACAAGGTTTTCTTGTGTACCGCTGCGAATGGTATAAATGAGTCCTGCGAGAAGGATCGCTATTAATATCATTGCAGCTATGAATCTTTTCTTTAACTGTGAAAGGAGCCAGGGATAAGGATAACCGTTTTTGTCAGCATGCTGGCGTATCACAGAGACTTCTTTTGGTGTAAACCCCTCTTTTAAAAGCATTTCTTCGATTTTCTTTTTATTCATAATGAATGTTATTTATTTGTCTTACGATAGTCAGATTGTAACTCATTACCCAAGCTCTATACAAACCGGACCGGTATTGGTAAGGCTTCTGGTTTTTTAATTTTTAGCAATAGTTCTTTAATGCTAACATTTCCGCATTAAATATGTGCTTTTAAAATTACATGTAGCCAAAAAGCCTGGTAATTCTGAAGGGGGTAATGCTTGCATATTTTTCTTTTTAGATTTTCGAAGGCGCTCTGCAAAGATATCAACGGGATTGAACTCAATCAGTTCCTTGGTAGCTGCCCAACGAAAAATTTCATTTAGTCGTGAAATGATTCGCCTTAGGGTTTCAAGAACCCCGCGCTGTTCGATTGGATCAAGCTGATGCTTCAAGAGTTTGGGCCGAATCTCTTTAATCGGAACATTATTCAATCCAGGGAAGACGTTACGTTCAAGGCTACGCCAGATATCAGCTACATGATCTTCTGAAATCACTGACGTTCTTTTCTTCTCTTCCAGCCACTTTCTTGCCACCACCTACAAGGTGTGTTCAGTGGACGCTTTTAATGCATTCGCTTTGTCGGTCTTATGCGTTTGCGGATCAATCTGCTGTGCGAGTAGGGCAAGGTACTGATCTCTGAGAGAGCTATCTTGCGCGAATGTGAGGGTAAGTACCCGAACTCATTTTCGTTAGTTTCTTAGTTACGGGAACCGCATATCTGAAGTACCAGTTTTTCTTGCCACCTTTCACGGTTGGCGATATACGCAAAAACAAGCCGTAACCATTGAGGAGGTTCACTTCCTTATCGGCAGGCTTAGTGTTTTTGATTTGAGTATCATTGAGTTTAGTGACGACTTTCGGCATGTTCGGACCCTCAGATTTTGGACCCATGGGGCTGGGTCCATAACAGGCTGTCATTTGGCGTGGATTCTAGCCACTCTCAGTGGACTGCTATGGACACAAAAAAGCCCGCAAAGTTTTCACCTTGCGGGCTCTTAGGACTTCGATGATGGTTCTGGTAACCATCAACCAAGAATTTTGGTGGGCTGGCGGAATCTGGATAAGTATCGCAAGTTTATGAAAATAATTGTTTTTAGCCAATTCAACTTTGGTGCGTGTACCTAAACGTGTACCAATTATTGGATCTCACACCCCGCAACGGCATGACAAGGATAACGAATGCCCGGCGCTAAATCTAAAATAAAAATGATTTTGGGAAAAAGTGTTCACACTGTTCACTTTTGGTTTTTATGTATTAAATTCATGGCGTTAAATGGTGAATGGTTTATGGTGTGATATACACTAGTGTGCAATTTTGGTGAGCGCCTTAGCCAAGATGACAAAAAGCTACCTAAGCCACTATGCGTAATGAGAATTTATTAGGCGCTACTATTGTCAATGGTCCGCTTTGTGCCAGATGCGGACGTTGCTGGATCAAGATAAACTACTATTTACAGTCCGTATATCTCACGTCAGAAAAACATCACTTATAAATCAAAATTTCAGTATAGGAAAATCTCTTTAGATAGTATTATTACATAAATTTATCATTTTTTTCTGAAAAATTAATTGCATCTTCAATTAATTTCAACCAAAACTTAATTATTCGCTGATACAAAGATCGAGGAGCAGAAATGAACTTCAATAGATTAATCCTAAATGATTGGCAGCAATTTTCCAATATTGAAATTAACTTTCACCCACGAATGACAATATTAACAGGCTCTAATGGGAGTGGTAAAACTACCATTCTATCTCTTTTAGCCAGACATCAAGGTTGGCAAAATTTCTCATTAGCAACCCCAAAAACTGATCTAATTAGTAAAGCGCTGAAGTATTTTTCTTTGACACGATTTAATAACAAAAACACTAATTCGGATAGAGAGATTGGATCGATAGAATATAGCAATCAAGTACTAGCGAAGATATTAGCACCTGAAGCGTCTTCAGCGCAGTATCATCTTTCAATCAATAATCAACAAAGTGTTCGGTTTTTCTATATTCCTTCCCACAGACAAATATTCTCATACAGGCGTGTGAGTGAGATTAACACTGCTCGTAAAGAACGACGTACTGCCTTTGATGAAGTGCAAAATAATCATATTCAGAGGCACGCAGGTCACAGTAATGAACCCAGTAGTTATCTTATGAAAAGAACTCTTTTAGGTTGGGTCATTAACGGCTATGGAATAAGAAGTGGTGACAAAGTTATAATGCCAGCTGACCCGCAACAAATTAAAAACTTCGAAGGTTTTTGCGAAATACTACGACTTATTTTGCCTGAATCAATTGGGTTTGAAAATATTGAGGTTAGAGATTACGAGATTGTCTTTTCATGTAATGATGGTGAAGATGAATTCCTACTTGAAACGGCATCAGGAGGAATATCTGCGCTTATTGATATAGCTTGGCAAATTTTCATGTATGACACAGATGCTAAAGAACCATTTTCAGTGGTCATAGATGAAGTAGAAAATCATTTACATCCTAGTATGCAACGTACTCTTTTGCCTAATTTACTTGCGGCCTTCCCTCACGTAAAATTCATAGTAAGTACTCATAGCCCTCTTATAGTAACTTCAGTCGAAGATGCTTATGTTTACGCTTTACGATACAGCTCATTAAAAAAAGTTAATTCGTTCTTGTTGGACTTTAGATTTGAGGTAAAAAATGCTGTTGATATTTTAGATGAAGTTTTAGGTGTCTCAACCACCATACCTGCTTGGGCTGTGGGAAAACTTACTTCAATTCTTAAGAAGCATTCAGATAAGGATCCGACCTCAGAGTCGTTAGCAGAATTGCGTGCGGAGCTTGTTCAGGCTGGATTAGGAAAGTTATTACCTAAAGCAATTGAAGCTATTGCTGAGGCGCGTAAATGAGACGTTTATTCAGACCCGCTTGTCCTAATCCATTAGCAATCAGGACTAATTACAAACATCCTGACAACAAATTAGCATTACAAAACTGCTCTCATGGAAAATGCATGTATTGCGAAAGTAAAGTCTCACATGTTTATTTTGGTGATGTTGAGCATATTCGACCAAAAGCTCAAGGAAAATACCCAGAACTTGAATTTGAATGGACAAATCATGGTTATTGCTGTGCGCGTTGTAATAATGAGAAAAATGATCAATTTGATAGTAACTGCCCGCTTGTTGATCCTTACTCAGAAGATCCGGATGCTCATATATTAGCATTCGGTTCACTATTAAGGCATAAGGCGGGAAGTGAACGGGGAGCTCTCACAATCACTACTGTAGGACTTAATAGGCCTGATTTAGTTGAGCAGAGGTCTATCCGCATAAATGATCTCCAGAATGCCATTGATGCATGTTTCAGAACATCGAATAATAACGTTAGAGACACATTACTTTCAGCATTAGTTCTTGAGAGAGAGAATGACAAGGAGTTTTCAATGGTAGCAGATGCCTTATTGGTAGCAAATGGTCTGTAGGTATATCAATAACAATATCCATATTAATTAAAAAAGACTTTTTTAAAGTGCCCGCTCGAAGCGGGCCTCCTTAATAATAGCTCAATGTTTTATGTCTACTTTTCGCCAATAGCGGACCTTAAATTTACGTCAGTCTGCTTTGTGCCAAAAGCGGAAATTACTGACATCATTAAGTATTAACCAACTGGGAGCAGGTCATTCGCACTCTAATTTGCAGTTGCTTCATTCAGTGATTATGGCCTAATGATTTTATAGGCCAATGATTTTGAAACGATAGATATTTAGTTATCAAGTATAAAGCTGAATCGCTTAATAACCATTAAAAAGGTTATCACTGTGGTAAAAAAAGCCGCGTAAGCTATAAAGCTGAGCACGAAGGCGGGAACTGAGAAATATAGCAACTCAAGGGTTTCTTTTTTTTCAGGAAAAAAAGAAATGATTACAGATGCAATTACTAATATCACTGATGTTAAAATTGCGTATGCTACATTGTGGCATAATTGAGTATATACCGTCTTATTAGTTTCCAGCGTGGGTAGGTTAGTTGTTGGCTTTTTGTTTTCTATAATGTCCGATATTTTGAAAATAGTTTTTTGCTTTTGGTCATATATCATAATGACAGCACTCATGAGCAAGGCTGTAGTTATAGCCCCAAAATTGACAAAAACTGCTGAAATGGATGGCTTCATTGTCCCATAAAGAATACAAACGACAACGGATATTATTCCAGGTAGGAGGAAATGAATAAATATATCCTGCCATAATGTCACTCCTCTTTGATCTGTCATAGTTCTGTAATGTTTCAGGAGTACCTGATATATGTTTATTTTATTCATATCTTAACCCCTTTGTTTCCGTTATGTATCTCTAAGAGTATATCATTAGCCAATGAGCGCACCGCATCGTGAAGTGCTTTTAACTCAGGAATTCCAGTAGAAGCATTAATCTTAAGTGTATTATCATCTAGTTCAACAGAAATCCCTTTTTTAATTATTGTGTCATATTTGAAAACAACCGTTCGGCTACCTAATTGTAAAGTAACCTTTATTTCTTCACATTTATCTTCAATAATCTCAATTACATTGGATGTTTTTGTGCTTTGTAGATCTCTGAAGCTACCCATAAATCCTTGGTTATATTTTATGACCAGATCAGTTTTAATATTGGTTTTATTCGTACCAAAGGAGTC
This sequence comes from Pantoea sp. MHSD4, assembly GCF_021043305.1. NCBI lineage: Bacteria > Pseudomonadati > Pseudomonadota > Gammaproteobacteria > Enterobacterales > Erwiniaceae > Pantoea > Pantoea sp. MHSD4. The sequence goes on from NZ_JAJNDH010000001.1 coordinate 60,790, forward strand.
AGCTATATCTGTTGGGGCTTCATACCCAAGAGCTCTGATTTGTTTTACTTCTGAATCAAGAATATATTGAGGGATTTTCTTATGGCAAAGAGGGTTTATTCTCGCTTCAAGTTGATATTTTTTCTTGAAGTACTCAGCTAAGGCATCTGATATTGTTCCTTTAGCGCTAACGTTATCTGAGGAATGGAAGGCTATAATGCCTTCCTCTAAAGCATCAGGTAAATAAATAAGTATATAGCGTTCTCTTAAAGTGACGTCATCAACCTTGGTCGTATACTGAGTAGTTTTTAGTTTAATGTCCTTTATTTCACTACTCTCACCATACTTACCAACTTTTATATAGCCATGAACTAAACCTTTAGCATTATTGAATGTTAGTTTTTTATGCCCTTCCAAAGATATTTTCGTCTTAGATAATCCGTATTCTACTGGGCTGAATTGATGTAATTTTAAATATTCTTCAAGTATTTCATAAGCTGTTTTTTTATTGCTTAGACCCAGTGCTCCAAGTTTCTTACTTTGCCTGCTACCTTTATGGGTGAGGATTCTGAAAGAATAGAAGTTAACGCTATGCATAAAAGCAACCTTTTCATGAAAGTATTGGAAGTTATTGGAGTCTTCAAGAGCAAAAGGAAATGCTACCGCCTAAGTGCTATCACCCAAATGATACGTGTTATCAGACAAAAGTTTAAAGAAGATTACACTATAATATTTTGCCGTAAAGCTAAAGAGTGGGAAAGCATCAGAGCCTGTTAAAAGATAGTTAAAATAATTATGTGTGTATATAGTAACTTAGCGCCATAGAGTCGTAGTCTAATGGATCGATAAATTTGGCCTTTTAACAGATATGTTAATTTCCGCTTGTCGCTCTTAGCGGACCTTGGCTGACATTAATAATTGCAGCAAATATAAAAAAACCGGCCTAAGCCGGTTTGCGTGTAATGATGTTATCAGACACTACATGTGGGCAACCAATCCGCTTCGCTGTTTTCATGTAGAGTGAGATTAGTTTGTATACCGTTATTCGTTCTGCGCTTGAGTAGTACCCGCTCATACTCTTTCAGCGTCTGCGGCACAGCCTGACCAAAAGCCGTCAGACTGAGCGGGTGCTGATGCCCCCGCGATTCCATAAACGACAGATACGCATGATAGAGATAGCGCTTCGGGTTTATCGGGCGAATATTGGCGTTACCGATAAACAGCCCGTTCGGAGTGCTCAGTGGCATCAGGTAGCCACAAAAATCAACCAGCGGGTCAGCCTGTCGTTTAATCTCCAGTGCTTCGCCGGAAGTCTGCTGCTCCTGTAGTAACTCTCGCGCATCGTCGGGTCTGCTGAAACGCTGCATCAGATGACGGACAATCACGGCCAGCTCGGTGCTGATTTTATCAAGCAGCTGCGGATCACGCTCTTTTGCCGGTATCACTTCCGGGAACGTCAGAATTACCCGGCGGCGCGATACGCCGCCGCTGCGATCGCTGAAGCGCATCGGATTGTTGTTCACCGCCAGAATCACCGCCGGGATGTGCGTTGAATAGGCGTCACGGTATTTCGGATCGATTGCTACCGCATCGCCGCCGGTAATAGCCTTAATGCCCGCGCCATCGCCGCTCCATTTTTCCTGATCGGGCAGGATAATCAGTGAAAATCCCACTACGCTGGCGCGCTCGCGGGAGGATTCCAGCGTGTCGATAGTGGCTGACGTAGTGTTGTCTTTACCGGCCAGCAGAGTGGCTATTGAGGCCATGACGCTTTTACCGCTGCCGCCGGGGCCGGTGACCTCAAGAAACATCTGCCAGTCATAGCGGTTTGCCAGCACCATAAATAACGCCGCGAGGATGCGCTCCTGCTTGTCGTGATTATGCCCGGCGGCCCGCGTTAACCAGCGCCAGAAGGCCGGGGCGTGGTCTGCGAGGTTTTCACCGGGACGCGGCGCGGTGTAGTCCACGCTGTTGACGGTGCGCAGCCAGTGCTCTCGGCGGTGCGTGCTGAAGGTGCCTGTTGTGGTGTCATACACGCCGTTACGGAAACCAATCAGGCGGCGGGACGGTTCACCCATCTGCGGCACCATCAGCTTGAGCGTGTCCAGCACGCTGCCGATACCGGCGGCCGAGAACGGTGCGCGCACCTTCTGAAACAGCGCGGCGATTTCCCGGCGCAGCGTCTTCGCCTCCATCACCTGCCATGCGCCGTTCTCATAGCGGCAGATTTCCTCCCCGACCGGCGGCACGGCCAGAGCATCTCCGTAATGGGCGACCAGCAACTCGGCTTTCTGGCTGGCGCTCATGGCCTTCAGGTCAGCCTCGCTGACGGATTCAAACGGGCTGAGTGGCTGCGGCTGCGTGAAGGCAGTGAGCTGCGCCTGCGTAGTGATATCACCCTGCATCTGCCACACGTCGTTCCAGTCACCCGCAACTGGCGGCAGGGCGGCTTTACCGCCACAGGCTTTCGCCGCTTCCTCTGCCTTTAACTGGCCGGTTCCGTTGTCGTCACGGTCGGCGGCAATCAGCATCAGCGCACCGGGGTATGACTTACGTAGCCGCTTTGCCAGCGCGGGCAGGTTGTTGGCGCTCAGCGCCACGTAAACCGCCTGCCCGGTCAGCCGGTGCACGGTCAGGCCGGTGGCGTAGCCCTCAGTGAGCCACAGCGTTTTGTCGCCCGGCTCGCCTGCCAGCCAGTACGTGCCTTTCACCTGCCCGCCGGGAAGGGTGCGCTTATCGCCTGTGGCGCTGATGAGCTGCACGTTAACTGCCGTGCCGTCTTCGCCGGTCAACGGAATGAGCACATCCCCGGCGGCAAAGCTGATGCCACCACAGCGCAGCGCATCAGCAAGCGTGAGCGCCTGCGTACCGTGCAGCCCTTTCGATGAAAGGTAGGCGTTATCCGTGCGGCTGATGGCGGCGGCGATAAGTGCCTGCGCCCGTGCGGCGGTGTCTGCCTGCGCGCGGCTTTTGTCTGCGGCTTCATCATGCATAAACGGGGCTGACTCCGGCAGCGTGCCGAGCATTCCGGCCACCTTCATGGCGGCCTCTTTAGCGCTGATACTGAGCGCCTTTTCTACCAGGTTAAGGCCGTCACCGGCCCCGCACTGGTTACACAGCCAGGTTCCGCGCCCGTCCTGATTGTCGAAGCGGAAGCGGTCTTTACCGCCGCACGCCGGGCAGGCACCGTGCCGCCCCCCGGCGTGCACGCTGATGCCGAGGGCGGGCAGAAGCTGCGGCCAGAATCCGGTAGCCGCCTTTACGGTGTCAGAGACGATATGTTTCATTTGTGCGTTCTCCCTCAGTGCAGCGTGATGCAGCTGGCGGCCGCAAGCTGGCTGCAGAACAGCTCATCCATCATGTTGACACCGAGCTGTGTCAGCCGCGGCGGCGCGGTCAGCAGGTCCGGCTCAACCATATCGCCCAGCATCGTGCAGGCCATCTCCATGCCCGCATCAGGGCCGTGACGGCGCACATAAAAGTTTTCCAGTTCAAGGGCGATGGTCATCTGAAGCTCATCGAGCGTGGCTGACACGGTGATGCCGAGGTTTTTGCAGGTATTCAGGTAGCCCTGCGCCAGCGCGCGGCGGTAAACGGCGGTGCGTACTTCAACGGGCAGGCAGGAGTGATTAACGGTCATCATGGCGGGCCTCCGTGGCTAACATGCGGGATTCACAGGTTTCAACAACTTTACCGAGCTGGTCGGTGAGCAGGGCGACGACCGAGGCAAGCGCCGCGCCGTCCGGCACGCAGCTGCGCGCGTTCAGGCAGTTCACCGAGTCGAACATATCGAGTACAGTCACGCCGACCGTGTGCGCGTGCAGCAGGCGCAGATAGTCAGCATGGGGAATAGGGTAGGTGTCATGGTTATTCAGGTGTTGAGAAAGGGTATTCATGCCGCCACCGCCTTAGCCGGCAGACGACCGGCAAAGGACAGGACGTAATCACGGGCGAGGGTGGCGCGGGCGCTGCGCTCATCGCCTGCGACAGTACGCAACATGCAGGGACGGGCGGCGGCATCAGTGCGGCGCACGGCGGCAAAAATAAAGGTGAATTCGGGGTGAGCGGCAGTAAGGGCCGTTGTCATGTCGACAATCTCCATTGAGTAGCGGTTGCTGCTACCACCGGAGTTCCTACGCTCATGGGTGGCAGCCCGGACGGGGGTAGGAATACCGGCCTCAATGGATACCGGCCAGCCCGAAGGCTGCCCCGCCCGGGCCACCATTACGCAGACGGCGCAACGGTTAAAGAACCGTTGCCCGGATAATGAGTGCACCGAGGCATAGACACAAAAAAAGACGCATGGCGCGTCTGGTGTCGCCATTGAGTAACTCGGGTTCCTACGCCCGGCTGCCGATTTTGCGGCAGCACGAAAACTGTATACCGGCCGCTTGCCAGAGAAAAGCCTTATTTCACTCATCGGGGCGTTTTCCTCAACAACCGGTCAGGACGTGGTCGGATTGCGGCGGATTTGATCGGAATTCCCCGTTCTCTTTCTTCGCCTGCTGCCTGGCAGGCTTAGCTTTTTTACTTAGCACGTAAATATGGCCGTGCGTTCCACTGGTAAAAGCCAGTGCCGTGACGGGTTTGCCGCTGACCGCTGTCGTCAGACTTTCCGCGACAAAGGCAGCTTCTTTGCGGGTGAGCGGAAAGGTTGTTGTGCCGAAATTCAGTGTAATCATGCTGTACCTCCGGCGCGCTGTGCGATGCGGGCCTGCATCCAGCCGTCAATCTCTGACGCCAGCCAGGCGACGTTTTTACCGCCGAGGGAAATCTGCGACGGGAACTGCTCCCGGCTGATTAAGTCGTAAATGGTTGAGCGTGACAGACCGCAGGTGCTGATGACTTCCGGCAGGCGCATGAAGCGGTCGCGCGGGAAAACGGCGTCGCGGATTGCGGGAATGGCGGGAGCCGGTACGGATGAAACTGCGTGCATGGTGTTACCTCATTATGAGTCCGGCCGGTGCTGTCCGGTTCCGGTGGTGTCTTCAGGTAACTCCCTATTCTGGTTATATTTCTGGTGAAGTAAACAACCCCCTGATTGCTGAAAAATGAGCAAAAAGCACTTCTCTTACCTCCTGTTTGCCTTTGTTTGCCAACGTTTGCCAGCGTTTGCCTTTTAAGAGCTTTCAGCGATTAAAAAGCTTTTATTAATAGAATTAAAATCTGAAAAAGGCTCGCCAGAAAAAAGCTGTTATCTGAGGCTGTGTGAACACAGGTGAATACTCAGTGAATACTTGGTTTTAAAGTGTTCACTTCCTTAATGACTGTATTTATTATCTTTTTTATCTCAGTGAATACCAGTGAACAGTTATATAAGAAATATTATCAGTTAAGGGCCACCTCCTACCGGGTTATGCCCGTGTTTGTTCATCGACAGGCGGAAAGCAATGAAATGCGTTGTCCTGTGGTACACGACAGAATGGCCTCATCCTTTACAGACGATGAGAGAGAATCATGACCACCCCGGAACAGAAACCTGCATCACTGGAACGCTTCGAGAAAGCCCGCGCTGAACATACCGAAAGGATGAAAGCCTATAACGGCATCTGCGCCGATATCGCCCGCTGTGAAAAAGAACATCAGGCAGCCATAGAGGCAGGGAAAGAAGCCGAGAGCAACTGGCGTACGAGCTTTCGCAACCTGCGAGGCAATCTCACTGACGAGCTGCGCGCCCAACATTCTCAGCGCATCGCCAGCCGTGAACTGGCAGATGAGTTCGGCGGGCTGCTTAAAGAGCTGGCGCTGGATAAGCAGGAGGCGATGCTGAAATGCTGCGGCAGTGGTAAAGAGTATATTGAATCGCACCGGGAGGCTTTTACCGGGTTTGCGGATGTGCACTGGCAGTCAGCCCTGCGTAACATAAGTCCGTCGCTGCTGTGGGCCATTAAGCTGCGTCTCCGTCGTGAAGAGCTTTCCCCGACGTTTGCCGGAGACGACCGGGATAGTATTAAGGACGTGGCATATCTGGTCGGTGAAGCGCTGACGCGGGCGGCGGCTGCTCTGCCAGACAGCATACTAAATGAGGCTCCGCTGCTGGAGAATATTGGTCTGTATCGCCCGCCGCTTACGGGTATTGATATGGAGCTTTACCGCCATCCTATGCGCCGCCAGAAGCTGGCTGAATCAATCCGGGCGCAGCGTGCAAAACTTCAGGAGGGCAGCCAGAAATGATGCACTGTCCCTACTGCAAAAGTGCGGCACATACCAAATCTAGCCGCTATATGTCAGAGCAGGTAAAAGAGCGTTATCACCAGTGCACTAACCTCGACTGCTCCTGTACTTTCAAGACAAATGAGAGCATCACAAAGGTGATCACCGCACCGCCACAGCCGGAAAAAATACCGGTACCATCACCGGAAACAGCAAGAGAACGCCAGACGCTGGGCCGTTATGGCTCTGCATTCCGCCAGATTCATTAATCCCTCACACTGCCGCTGCATAACCAGCGGCTTTTTTATTCCTGTCCTTTGTCTTACTGAAGCCTTTTTTCTGGCGAGCCGCTTTGTAAAGAGCCGTGCATGCATAGCGTGCATGGATCTGCATGCAAAATCATTTAGCGCTTTCCCCCGTTCAGGCCATATAGGGCTCGGCCTGGCCTACACAATACACCTGCATGAAAAGCGGCACATAAAGCGGGTAGGCGTGGCGGGGATAGCATTGCGCGCTCGCCTATTTATTCAATTCCTGGGCGTAATCAGCTTTCTTTTATGTGTACTAGCTCAAACTTGAGCTGACAGTTTTCATTGGCAGCATACAATCAAATCTGACAGTCTGATTAGAGCAATGAGCGTAGTTCGCCGTTGCTCTCGCAGCCAAATAGTCGCATTACTAATATTGCGACGTGTTAATCAACGGAGAGCAGGTCACACCCTTTTTTATCATTGGCTATTGATTGGTTCTCAAAACCTCATCAAAATAGGTCATCAAAACTGAACACATCACATCAGCAGGGTAGCTTAAAGTGAAACTGACTATTACTCTTTTATTTTTATTAACATCGATTGTTTCTTTTTTATGGATATATCAGGGGTTCGAGAGTCCTTGGTATTTACTTAGTGAAGAAAAAAAATTGTATATATATTCTACGCAAGCGCAAGTGATTGCCGCTATTTATGGCCTAACAGTTACAGGTTATATTTTCCTCAGGAATAACCAAGACAAACAGAAAGAAAGCGACCCAACTAAAATAGATGCGATAAATTTAACTCAAAATAATGAAAGAGTTTTGTTATTTTCGTTAACTTTTTTTTCATTATCAACAATTCTATTGGCTGTTTTTACTTTGGTGTCATTTGATGATAAGTTGGACATAGTTAGAATTGTGTCTAAAAATTTGTGTGCGGCATTTTTCATAATTACGATTTTCCTTTTTTTTTATTTTATCTTATATGTCCTGCGTTTGGATAAAATTGAAAAAGCAAGTGAGGAAATCAAGAAATCCATAGACGAGTATGAAAAAAATAAAAATTCCGCTACTCAGCCCTCGCTGCATATGAATGAAAATGAAAGAAAAATCAATGATAGTGATACGATTGAGGAAAAAAATGAAAACCAAAAATATGCTGACACCACGGCCTCTCTCACTCTATTTCTGCACAAATTTAATCAGTTAGAATTATTCATCAATAGGCTACTTGATAAACTGTATTCTGATCAAGCCCAATCCATTGGTATTAATTTAAATCAGGCTCCATATTATAGCTCTTCTAGAAAATTCAAAAAGCATCGATCTATTTCCATTGCGTTAAATGAGCTAGTTAAATGTGGGTGCATTGATATTCGGTTGAGTAATGACTTGAGAGAAATAATAAGATATCGCAACGCTTTGGTTCATGGTCAGGATTTAATCCCTTCAAATATCATGATTCAAAAGATCAATAGAGTTGCGAAGGAAGTTGAAATTTTATTAGGGAGTTAAGATTAAATTAAGGCTCAATATTGGGCCTTAACTAGGTAGTCAGTAACGCCCGCTTTTGGCACAAAGCTGCCTGTCAGATTAGGTTTGGCTCTGTGCCATAGTTGTGTCACGTCAAATCTAAGATAAAAAATTTCATATTAGGCTAACTTTTATAGGTAAAAGTACCCCACCAACTCATCATCTCTTTACGCTGTTCGAGATAGGTAGAACGGTTGTACGCTCGCCTAACTTCGTTTTTATCAGTATGTGCAAGAGCTGACTCGATGACATCAGGATTAAAGCTAGCTTCGTTGAGCGCTGTGCTCGCTATGGAACGCAAACCATGAGCAACCAACTTGCCGCCATAGCCTATGCGCTTTAATGCGGCATTCGCAGTTTGGCTATTCATTGGTTGTTTGGGATCGTTACGGCTTGGAAAAACATATTGTCGTTTGCCGCTGAGAGGCCGCATAACCTCAAGAATATCGAGAGCTTGTTTTGATAAAGGAACGACATGTTCGCGCTTGGCCTTCATGCGTTCAGCTGGAATAACCCAAAGTTTCGAATCTAAGTCGATTTCTGCCCACTCTGTTCCCGAGGCTTCTGAAGGTCTTACCAGGGTGAGTAGTTGCCACTCTATTAAACATCGGGTGGCTATTGAGAGATTGGACATCACTAATGAACGCATTAGCTTTGGCAGTTCTTCCGGTCGTAATGTCGGCATGTTTTGCTTTTTGGGTTTTTCAAAAGCCATCCCAACACCTGAAGCAGGGTTAGCATCAATCAACCCGGTGTTGACCGCATAAATCATGATCTCGTTAATACGCTGAACAAGACGGCGAACTGTCTCAAGCGCTCCGCGCGCTTTGATAGGCTCAAGCGATTCTACTATCGTTCTAGCTTTAAGTAGTTGGACAGGAATTTCACCAATAGCGGGAAAGACATCCTTTTCCAGCGATCGCCAAATATCCTTCGCATAATCTTCGGTAACGCTTTTGCTCTTAAGCTGGAACCACCTTCCGGCAACAACTGAAAAAATGCTATCCAGCTCAATTTGCCGTTGCTCTGATACTTCCTCTTGCTGTTTTTGCGGGTCGATCCCTTGCGCAAGCAGCGACAAATATTGGTCACGCATCTGGCGTGCAACAGCGAGCGTCAGGGCAGGGTAAGAGCCAAGGCTGAGATTTGTGCGGCTGCTGCTATTTGGCCGTTGATAGCGAAAACGCCATAGCTTCTTACCTGATGTTTTCACGAGCATGAAAAGCCCGTCACCATCGTGCAGAGTGAAGTCTTTTTCTTGAGGCTTAGCTTTGAGGATTTCGTTGTTAGTGAGGGGGCGTGTCATCCGCGCCATGACTGGTTTCCGTCCATAATTGGTACACGTTTTTGGCCCACATTATAGCGTGTACCTAAACGTGTACCAATTATCTCTGGATTCAGGCGGATCGCCTCGGAAGGTTACAGACACAAAAAAGCCCGCAGGGCTTGTGCCGTGCGGGCTCTTAGGACTTCTACGGATGGCACTGGAACCATCTTTGAAGAATTTTGGTGGAGCTGGCGGGAGTTGAACCCGCGTCCGAAATTACTACACCGTCGGCACTACATGCTTAGTCAGTTTTTACATTCGCCGGTTAGCTGCGAACAGACACGCCACTAACAGACTATCCTGATTGGATTTAACGCTTCAACCCCAGGCAAGGCATCCACGCGATCTCTTTTGGGTTTGACTTCTCTTGATCCCCGTCTTAAGAGCGGAAGCTAGGGAGAGAAGGCTAAAAGCAGGTTATTAAGCTGCTAAAGCGTAGTTTTCGTCGTTTGCGACTATTTTTTTGCGGCTTTTTACGAGGCAAACCGCCCCTCGGCATGCTCCTAAGGCTTCACAATCCCGTCGAGTCCAGAATCAGCCCCAGAACTTCAAATACTAGCAACAAAACAAATCAAAATCCAGTGCTTAACGCTTTGAATTCTTCATGATACGTGCTTTATCCAGTTTCCATTCACGGTCTTTGATATCGTCGCGCTTGTCGTGCTCTTTCTTACCGCGTGCAACACCAATCTTCAGTTTGCACCAGGCGTTTTTCCAGTACAGCGACAGCGCCACGATGGTGTAACCTTCGCGGTTAACGCGGCCATACAGTGAATCAAGTTCACGTTGCTTCAGCAGCAGCTTTCGGCTGCGCGTCGGGTCACAGACCACATGGCTGGAGGCAACGGCTAAGGGTTGAAAGGTTGAACCGAACAGAAAGGCTTCGCCATCGCGCAGCAGAATATAGCTGTCGCTGATGTTGGCTTTACCGGCACGAAGTGACTTAACTTCCCATCCTTGTAACGACAATCCCGCTTCATACTCCTCTTCAATGAAGTACTCGTGGCGGGCGCGTTTGTTCATGGCAACAGTGGCAGAACCGGGTTTGTGTGCTTTTTTCTTTGTCATAGTGCGGCGTATTTTACATCACTTAGTCGGTTATCGCATCCCCAGTCCAGCGGGGCGGCAGGAAACGGGATATTCTAGCACACCCTCACTCGGGGACATTTTTGTTTAATCGCTGAAAATGCTATTATTCAGCGGTTTTGTGATGAACAGGAACCATTATGGCTCAGATTAGTCGTTCGGCGCTGGTCCCGTTTAGTGCCGGGCAGATGTACCAACTTGTAAATGATGTGGATGCCTATCCGCAATTCCTGCCGGGTTGCACCGGAAGCCGCGTGCTGGATGCGTCTGAGAATCAGATGACGGCGTCCGTGGATGTGTCGAAAGCGGGCATCAGCAAAACGTTTACCACCCGCAATACCCTGACGGATAACCAGAGCATCCATATGCAACTGGTTGATGGTCCGTTCCGCAAGCTGACTGGCGGCTGGAAGTTCGTCTCGCTGGGCGATGACGCCTGCAAGGTTGAGTTAAGCCTGGAGTTCGAGTTCACCAACATGCTGGTAGAGATGGCCTTTGGGCGGATCTTCAAAGAGCTGGCCAACAGCATGGTGCAGGCTTTCACACAGCGCGCCAAAGAGGTTTACCGTGCCTGATATCTCCGTCGAGGTGGTCTATGCCTTGCCTGAAAAGCAGTATCAGCTCTATGTGAAAGTGGAGCAGGGCAGCACGATTGAACAGGCCATCCTCAAATCAGGACTACTTGAACTGCGTCGTGAGATTGACCTCGCCAGTAACAAGGTCGGCATCTACAGTCGGCCAGTGAAGCTGGATGATGTGGTGAATGAGGGCGATCGTATCGAAGTCTATCGTCCGCTGATTGCCGATCCTAAAGAGTTACGCCGGCAGCGCGCAGAACGAGCGGCAGAAAGCAAAAAATAAGCCCTTATCCCATCAGATACAGCGGATACCCGGCATAAAAAAAGGCGCTCAGTGCGCCTTTTTGCTGTCTGTTGTTTCTGACAATCTTACGGACAATCAGTCGTTGTTCTGTGACAGATTCTGCTTGTTGTCGATATTAGTCAGAACGCCATTACCATCAAAGGTCAGCGTCAGCGTCTGCTGTTTTACGCCCTCATGACCTGGTTCCTGACGGAAAACGTAATACCAGACGTTGCTGCCAAACGGATCTTTCATCATCGGCGTACCGAGCGTGTAAGCCACCTGCTGCTGTGTCATACCGGTATGAATCTTGGCCACATCGTTGGCAACCAGATAGTTCCCCTGGTTGATATCAGGACGATAGACCACGCGCTCTAAGGTGGAACATCCGGCGGTCATCATCAACATTACTACTGCCGCGGCAGTCAGCGTTTTACAGCGCATCTATACATTCCTTTTCCGGGGCCAAACGCCTTTTAAAGGCGGCTTTCTTGCCATCAAAATCTGAACTCTGCCTGCGGCAGGCTTTATTACTCTGGCGACATAAGTGCCGATGATAATAAACCTTTTCGCTGTTGGAAACCTCTACAGAGCAAGCATATGACCACGGAGGGTTAAAAAAGTGCGCTGCTATGCGGCTAAAAGTTCTTTTGCGTTGGCCAGGGTATTGCGTGTGACCTCGCTGCCGCCCAGCAGTCGCGCCAGTTCCTGCAGACGCGCCCGCTTGTCCAGTGGCTGCATATGGGTTTCAGTCATTGCGCCATCGGTCTCTTTGCTGACGTAGAAGTGCTGATGACCACAACCGGCCACCTGCGGCAGGTGAGTCACACACATCACCTGGGTCGATTCACCCAACTGACGCAGCAGTTTACCGACCACGGCAGCGGTCGGGCCGCTGATGCCGACATCCACTTCATCGAAAATCATCGCCGGTGTTTCCATTTTCTTCGCGGTAATCACCTGAATTGCCAGCGCGATACGCGACAGTTCACCACCCGAAGCCACTTTGCCCAGAGGCTGCAGTGGCTGGCCTGGGTTAGTGGTGACCTGGAAATCGACGCGGCTCGCGCCGTCTGCCGTGAGCTGATCCGGATTAAAGGTCAGCGCAATTTTAAACTGGCCGTGCGGCATGGAGAGCAGATGCATACTCTGGGTGATCAGCTGCTGCAGTTCGTCAGCAAAGTGGCTGCGCTGCTGATGCAGTTGCTCTGCGTTTTTCAGCGCGGCCTGATAATGTTCACCCACCAGTGACTGCAGGCTCTCCTGATCGCTTTCATGCTGTGAGAGCAGCTCCGCTTCTGCCAGCAATTGCTGATGCAGTTCGGGCAGACCTTCCGGCGTGACGTGATGCTTACGGGCCAGCGCGATCTGACGTGAGATACGCTTTTCCAGCTCATACAGGCGGTTGGGATCCATATCCAGGCTGTCACAGTAGTGACGCAGCTCATCGCTGGCTTCGGTCAGCTGAATCGCGGCTTCTTCCAGCAGGTTGTGCACGCCGTTCAGCTTCTCATCCAGCGAAGTCAGTTCAGAAATCATCTCACGCGCCGTATAGAGCAGGCTGTTGAGATTCGTGTCATCGCTGTCTGCTAACAGCTGCAGTGCCTGTTGGCTGGTCGACAGCAGTTGTCCGCTGTTAGCCAGACGCTTGTACTCTTCATCGATCTGCTCATATTCACCCGGCTGCGGCGCGAAGTCGTTCAGCTCTTTCAGCTGATACTGCAACAGCTCGCGACGTGATTCGCGTTCCTGCGCCTGCTGCTGATGCAGCGCCAGGGTGCGACAGCTCTGATTCCAGGTCTGATAGCTGGCGCGCATTTGCTGCAGCAGATCGTCGTGACCGGCATAGGCATCCAGCAGATGTTTCTGATGATCAGGTTTAAGCAGAAGCTGATGGGCATGCTGACCGTGGATCTGAATCAGCAACTGGCCGAGGTCGCGCAGCTGAGAGAGCGGCACGGCTGTGCCATTGATAAAGCCACGGGAACGTCCGTCAGCGCTGATTACCCGGCGCAGCAGGCACTCGTTGCCCTCATCCAGATGATTATCGACCAGCCAGCGCTGGGCAGAAGGGGAGGACTTAAGCTGGAAGCGGGCACAGAGGTCAGCCCGGCTGGCTCCCTGACGCACCATGTCAGCATCAGCACGACCGCCCAGACACAATCCCAGCGCATCAATGGCGATAGACTTGCCGGCACCGGTCTCACCCGTGATAGCTGTCATGCCGCGTTGGAAATCAATGTCGAGCTCACGAACGATAGCGAAATTACTGATGGTCAGTTGGGCCAGCATAGGTTCACCTGTATGAATAAACACATATGGTTTTTCATACAGTATAAACTGGTTTTTTATCCAGTAAAGAGGCGAGGCCGGTTTTCAGAACAATTTTTTTGACCAGCCCAGTTTCGAACTCAGCGTATTGAAATAGCTGTAGTTTTTAGGATGGATCAAATCAAGATGACCGGCACTGCGGCGAATCAGTACATCCTCGCCCTCCTGGATGGGCAGCGCAATCTGGCTGTCACAGCTGATCTCCAGGTCACTGCGACGTGAAGAAAAGCGTAAACGGATGGTACTGCTGCTGTTGATCACCAGTGGCCGCGCGGAAAGCGTATGCGGGAACATCGGCACCAGCACAATCGCCTCCAGTGACGGCGTCAGAATAGGGCCGCCCGCCGAGAGTGAGTAGGCTGTAGAGCCGGTGGGCGTTGAGATAATCAGCCCGTCTGAGCGTTGGGAAAAGGCGAACACTTCATCAATGTAAACTTCAAATTCGATCATGTGTGCCACTTTGCCAGGGTGCAGCACCACTTCATTGATGGCAGAGCCGATACGGGGCGAGCAGTCAGATTTGCACACCTGCGCTTCCAGCAGAAAGCGGCTCTCGACGAAATAGTTGCCCTGCAGCACCTCATCCAGCTGTTGCTGTGCGTTATCCGGATCGAGGTCAGTGAGAAAACCGAGATTACCGCGGTTAATGCCGATCACTTTGATGTCATAACGCGCCAGCACCCGCGCTGCGCCCAGCATATTGCCGTCACCACCCACCACGACGGCTAAATCAGCCTGCTGACCAATCTCCGCCAGCGTGCCCGTCTGTACGTCGTGAAGCGACAGCTCCTGGGCAATCTGCTTCTCAACGATCACCTGATAACCTTTGGCCGTCAGCCAGCGCCAGAGCATCTCATGCGTGGTTAACGCAGTAGGATGGCGCGGATGACCCACAATCCCAATGCAGTTAAAGTGTTTGTTCATCTGGTCGGTGTTCCTTATAAGCCAAAACGGCAAGGCAATGTGATAGGTTCCCTTGAATCCGTCATACCAATCCCCATAATAAGCCAACCAGCGAAATGAATGTGCAAAACGCGGAGAAATTCATGAGTAGTAAAGAACAGAACACCCCAAACGAGCAAGTCTCAGACGAAATTCAGCAGGATCAGCAGCAACCTCAGGAAGCGGAGACAGCAGCAGAGGTGGATCCGCGTGATGAGCGTATTGCTCAGCTCGAAGCTGAATTAGCGCAGTCGCAAACCGGTGTGCGCGATGCCCAGCTGCGTGCGCAGGCTGAAGTTGAGAACATTCGTCGTCGTGCCGAAATGGACGTTGAGAAGGCGCATAAATTTGCGCTGGAGAAGTTTGCCAACGAACTGCTGCCAGTCATCGACAGCCTGGAACGTGCGCTGGAAGTGGCAAACAAAGAAGACCCGCAGCTGGCATCCATGATCGAAGGGATTGAGCTGACCCTGAAAGGCCTGCTGGGTGCCGTGCGTAAATTCGGTGTTGAAGTGGTAGGCGAAACGGGCGTGCCATTTAACCCGGAAGTGCATCAGGCAATGTCGATGATGGAGTCTGAAGAGTTTGAGCCTAACCATGTCATGCTGGTGATGCAGCGTGGCTATACGCTGAATGGTCGCCTGCTGCGTCCGGCGATGGTGGCGGTTTCTAAAGCTAAAAGCTGATTCAACGCCTGAATCCTGTCACACGGCCGCGCACTGACGCGGCCGTGTGCTTTCTGGCGTTAATCCGGTAAGACCGGCGTCCAGTCCACCGGTTTTTTACCGGCTGCGCTCAGCAGTTCATTGGTGGTCGAAAAGTGTTTGCTGCCGAAAAAGCCACGATGCGCGGAAAGCGGCGAGGGATGCGGTGCCTGCAACACATGATGGCGCTTGCGATCAATAATGCTGCCTTTCTTCTGGGCATGCGAACCCCACAGTAAAAAAATCACCCCTTCACAGTGCTGGTTAATTGCCGCAATCACATTATCCGTAAAGGTCTCCCAGCCGAATCGGGCATGAGAATGGGCTTTGCCCGCTTCAACCGTTAACACTGTGTTGAGTAACATCACGCCCTGTTTAGCCCAGCTCTCAAGAAAGCCGTGGTTGGGCTTTTCAAAGCCGGGAATATCCTGTACCAGCTCTTTATAGATATTCTGCAGTGAGGGCGGCACCTGAACGCCGGGCAGCACCGAAAAAGCCAGTCCATGCGCCTGATTCGGCCCGTGATAGGGATCCTGACCCAGGATCACAACGTTGACGTCGCCCAGTTCTGTCAGGCGAAAGGCGTTAAACACATCTTTCTGCGGCGGATAGACTGTTACACCCTCGGCGCGCCGATCGGCGACCTGCTTCAGCGTCTCAATAAAATAGGGTTTCTCTTTCTCTTCAGCCAGCACGTCGTGCCAGGTCAGCTTTTCAGCCATGTTCAACTCCCTTAACGTTAGTGCCGTAAGCTTAGCTGTTCCTGCTGTCGACCTGAAGGCAAAAATAATTTTAATAATACAAACTATTTTTGAATGGCAGCGGTTTTGAGATCAACGGGTTAGCGTTAAAGCCGCCTGAATGCCTGATTCGTATTGATACAGGTCAAAGAGGCCTGGAATAAAGAGTGCTATACCGGGGCCTCAAATTTGATGTATTCACGTTTTATTCGGGAGACGCAATCATGATCACGGGTATCCAGATCACGCAATCAAACAACTCACAGTTACTGAACTCATTCTGGCTGCTGGACGAAGAGAAAGCTCAGGCGCGTTGCCTGTGTGCAAAAGCGGGCTATGAAGAAGACCAGGTTGTCGCGCTCAGCGAACTGGGCGAATTTGCCTGGCGTGAAGTGCCGGTTGAAATTAAACCTCAGGTGCGGGTTGAAGGTGGACAGCATCTGAACGTCAACGTTCTGCGTCGTGAAACACTGGAAGATGCGGTTAAACATCCTGAGAACTATCCGCAGCTGACCATTCGTGTTTCCGGCTATGCCGTGCGTTTTAACTCACTGACACCAGAGCAGCAGCGCGACGTCATCACCCGTACCTTTACTGAAAGTCTTTAAGCAGTCTGATTAATCAGGTGATGAAAATAAACGCAAAGCGCACACAGCAATCTTTAGCTTAATTATTAATGAGATAAGAAGTTTAACGTCCGGTATTGTTATGCTCGCGCCTTAAAGAAAACGCGCTGGCATGAAAAACAGTGTGAAAAGGTTATTACTGATTATCAGATAAAAAAAATCGCCTCAATTGAGGCGATTTTTTTATGACGGCGATGATTTATTCCGCATTCTCGTTAGCTGGCGTACTGCCGCTAGCCTTGCGGCGTTTGCCGACATTTTTGGCATCACGATGACGGTTTTTCACCCGCGGTTTTTCAGTTTCGCTGGCTTTCTTCTCTGCACGTTTGGCCAGTACCTTTTTCGACGGTTTTCCCGTGGTTTTGGCACTTGGCGCACGCGTTTCCGGACGCAGCTCATCAATCACACGCGCTTTGATAGGCTCGTTCACATAGCGGGTGATTTTGCCCAGCAGGACGAAATCGTGCGCTTCAACCAGTGAGATGGCGATGCCTTTACGGCCCGCACGACCGGTACGCCCAATGCGGTGCAGGTAAGTATCTGCGGTGCGCGGCATGTCATAGTTAAAGACGTGACTGACATCCTCAACATCAATGCCACGTGCCGCGATATCGGTAGCAACCAGCACGTTAACGCGCCCTTCGCTCAGGCGCTTAATCGCTTCGTTACGTTTCGCCTGCACCATTTCGCCTTCAAGATAGCTGCTGCGAATCCCCGCTTCGTGCAGCCAGCTCACCAGCTCATGCAGACGCTCACGCTTACGCACGAACACGATGCAGCGCGTCACATCCGGCTGTTTCAGCAGGTGAATCAATAATTTTGTCTTGTGCTGCAGATCATCAGCGCGGTAGTACCACTGCTGAATTTTTTTGCGCTCACGACGGCTCGGGTCCGCTTCCAGCTCTACCGGATCGTTCAGCAGACGCTCGGCGAAGTCGCGAATGTTGTCGCCTTCCAGCGTGGCGGAAAAGAGCATGGTCTGCTTACGCCAGCGCGTTTCAGCCGCGATGGTTTCGATATCCTGGGCAAAGCCCATATCAAGCATGCGGTCCGCTTCATCCAGTACCAGGGTTTCTACGGCGCGACAGTCAAAGTTCTCTTCTTTGATGTACTGCAGCAGTCGGCCGGTGGTGGCGACGACAATATCCTGGTTTTCGCTGAACACTTCGGCATGGTTCATGTAAGCCACGCCGCCCGTGATCGTGGCGATATCCAGATGGGTATGTTTCGCCAGTTCACGCGCATGATCGGCAACCTGCATCGCCAGTTCGCGTGTTGGGGTCACAATCAGGATGCGGGGTGGTCCGGATTTCTTGCGCGGAAAATCAAGCAGGTGCTGCAACGCCGGTAACAGATACGCGGCGGTTTTCCCGGTCCCTGTAGGTGCCGAACCCAGAACGTCACGACCCTCCAGTGCGGGCGGAATTGCAGCAGCCTGGATCACTGTTGGGCGCGTAAAGCCTTTTTCCTGCAACGCTTGTAGCAGGCTTTCGTCGAGTTCGAGTTCGGAAAATGTGGTTACTGTCATGGTCTACCTCAGTTTGGGGCGCTGATTATAGACAGATCAGACTGAATCTTCATCTGTTAATCCGTTTCGGCTGCGCCTGGGGGTGTCTGTCGCGTGAATTCCCTCTGTCGTCACGTTACACTCATGCGCTGCCGTACGGCAGGAAAAAACGATGGTAGTGACGAATGATGCAGGATAAGCCGCGTGAACGGCCACAGTTAAACAAGAACGGTTTTACCTTTAAACAATTTTTTGTCGCACACGATCGCTGTGCGATGAAAGTGGGCACCGATGCCATTCTGCTCGGGTCCTGGGCGCCCGTTGCCGGTGTCAGGCGCATTCTGGATATTGGCAGCGGCAGCGGGCTTATCGCGCTGATGCTGGCACAGCGCACGCCGTCGCCGGTTGAAATCGATGCGGTTGAGTTAGAACCGGAAGCCGCAGGGCAGGCGCAGGAGAATGTGCAGCAGTCGCCGTGGCCCGAACGTATTCGGGTGCATCAGCAGGATATCGCCGGCTGGGCTGAGCAGTGTGATAAACGTTACTCGCTTATCGTCAGCAATCCCCCGTATTTCGCGCCGGGCGTGGCCTGCTCCTCCGCGGCGCGCGACAGCGCACGCTCGACGGCTTCGCTCGACCATCAGACGCTCCTACGCAGTGCCGCGTTACTGATTGAAGAGGAGGGGATGTTCTGTGTCGTGCTGCCCTCGGCTTCCGGCCAGGCGTTTATCGATCTGGCTAAGGCGGATGGCTGGCATCTGCGTTTCCGGCTGGACGTGGCGGAATATGCCCATCGTCCGCCACATCGCGTTGTGCTGGCTTTTTCACCGCAGGCCGGTGAAACGTTACTGGAGCGTCTGGCCATCCGCGCGCCGGACACCCGCTATTCCGATGAGTGGTGCAGCCTGACGCGGGAGTTTTACCTCTTCATGTAGCCCGGTGGTGTCAGAATGGTCGGCAGCGCCTCTGGCAGTAAATCCGGGTAGTCGCGGATAAAGTGCAGGCCACGGCTCTCTTTCCGCTCCAGCGCGCAGCGCACCATCAGGTCAGCGACCTGGACCAGGTTACGCAGCTCCAGCAGATTATTGGAGAGGCGGAAATGGCAATAATATTCGTCGATCTCCTGCTGAAGCAGGTTAATGCGGCGCAACGCCCGCTCCAGACGCCGGGTCGTGCGGACAATACCGACATAATCCCACATAAATAGCCTCAGCTCGTGCCAGTTATGCTGTATTACCACGCGCTCATCGGCGTCATCGACCTGGCTTTCATCCCATGCAGGCAATGCAGTAACGGCTTCAATGGCGGGCAGCGTCTTGATCAGCGCTTCTGCCGC
The DNA here is from genome assembly GCF_021043305.1 of Pantoea sp. MHSD4. Lineage (NCBI taxonomy): Bacteria > Pseudomonadati > Pseudomonadota > Gammaproteobacteria > Enterobacterales > Erwiniaceae > Pantoea > Pantoea sp. MHSD4. The sequence continues at coordinate 80,168 of NZ_JAJNDH010000001.1, forward strand.
AGACCAGCCATAAACCAGACACTCCAGCAGTGAATTCGAAGCCATGCGATTAGCGCCGTGCAGGCCGGTGTAACTCACCTCACCGATGGCATAGAGCCCATTGACGTCAGTCTGACCATGCTGATCGACCATGACACCGCCACAGGTGTAATGCGCGGCAGGCACAATCGGGATGGGCTCTTTGGTCAGGTCAAAGCCAAAGGTCAGCAACTTCTCATAGATCATCGGGAAGTGCGCGCGAACAAATTCTTCAGGCTGGTGGCTGATATCCAGATACATACAGTCGACACCCAGCCGCTTCATTTCATGATCGATGGCCCGGGCGACGATATCGCGCGGAGCCAGTTCGGCACGCTCATCAAAATCGGGCATGAAACGACTGCCATCGGGACGCAGCAGCCAGGCACCTTCACCGCGTAATGCTTCGGTTAACAGGAAATTCTGCGCCTGCGGATGAAACAGGCAGGTTGGGTGGAACTGGTTAAATTCCAGATTGGCGACCCGACAGCCCGCGCGCCACGCCATGGCGATGCCATCACCGGAGGCGATATCGGGGTTGGTGGTGTATTGATAGACTTTGGCGGCACCGCCAGTGGCGACCACAACGGCTCGTGCCCGACAGGTTTCGACCCGCTCGCGATTGCGGTTCCAGATCCATGCACCGACCACCCGGCGTGTGCCCGGCAGGCCGATTTTATCTGAGAGAATCAGGTCGACCGCATTGGTACGTTCGAGAATCCGGATGTTGGGGTGGCTGAGCGCCTGACTCACCAGCGTGGTTTCAACCGCGTGACCGGTGGCGTCAGCGCTGTGCAGGATGCGACGATGACTGTGGCCGCCTTCGCGCGTCAGGTGATAGCGCATATCGCCCGCTGCCTGCGGGTCGAGATCAAACGCGACGCCGTTGTCGATCAGCCACTGTACGCAATGCCGCGCATTACTGGCAATAAACGAGACAGCATCACGGTCGCATAAACCTGCGCCAGCAATCAGCGTATCTTCGATGTGCGACTCAATGCTATCCGTCTCATCAAACACCGCAGCAATACCGCCCTGGGCATAGAGCGTTGAACCCTCATTCACCTGCGCTTTACTGAGTACGGTCACCTGACAATGCTTCGCCAGCCGTAACGCCAGCGACAGACCGGCGGCACCGCTGCCAACAATTAATACATCGCACTCATAATCCGGGGTCACATTCATCATAATGTTTAATTTACTAAACAAGAATACGTCTGAGCATAAGCGCAATAGGGGTTTCTGTGAAGTATTTTAAACATCAGCTCACGCTATTCGGCAGTGAATTTCTCAAAGTTACCTATAATCAGTAAGTTAAAATCGTGCTGCTAACGAGGTGGTTTTTTATAGCAAACTTATTAAACCTAAAGGATTTAATGATGAAAAAGCTCTTGTCATAGGTTACTCTGCCTGCGATTTACGCGCCTGACACTGAACGAAAACGAACAACCTGTGTAATGGCTATTGGCGTGTTAAATATCAGGGCGAGAAGTGAACTTCGCACCACATCACAACTCTAAGCGCATGCTTGCTCAGAACATGAGATGTGCTGGCAGTTACTTTTGCATATGAAAAATTTGGGGAGACATTACCTCGGATGAGCGAGCAGTTAACGGATCAGGTCCTTGTCGAGCGGGTACAGAAGGGAGATCAAAAATCGTTCAACTTACTGGTAATTCGTTACCAGCATAAAGTGGCGAGTCTGGTTTCACGCTATGTTCCCTCGGGCGACGTCCCTGATGTAGTACAGGAATCGTTTATTAAAGCGTATCGCGCACTGGACTCATTCCGGGGCGATAGCGCGTTTTATACCTGGCTGTACCGCATTGCGGTTAACACAGCGAAAAATTACCTGGTTGCTCAGGGGCGACGTCCGCCATCCAGCGATGTGGATGCGATTGACGCAGAAAATTTCGAAAGTGCGGGTGCATTAAAAGAAATTTCGAACCCTGAGAACTTAATGTTGTCTGACGAATTGAAACAAATTGTCTTTCGTACCATCGAGGCGCTACCTGAGGACTTGCGTATGGCAATCACCCTCAGGGAACTGGACGGTCTGAGTTATGAAGAGATCGCCGTCATTATGGATTGCCCGGTAGGCACTGTTCGATCACGTATCTTTCGTGCGCGAGAGGCCATTGATAACAAAGTTCAACCGCTTATCCAACGTTAGTGATAACGGCTACTGGAAGGGTACATAGGCATGCAGAAAGAAAAACTTTCCGCTTTAATGGATGGTGAGACCTTAGATAACGAGCTGTTTTCCGCCTTGTCTAAGGACACAGAATTACAGAAAAGCTGGGCGAGCTATCATCTCATCCGCGATACAATGCGCGGTGATACAGGCGATGTCCTGCATTTCGATATCTCTGCGCGCGTCGCTGCTGCCATCGAAAAAGAACCTAAACGTTCGGTCACTACGCTGATCCCTGAAGCTCAGCCAGAACCTTCCCGCTGGGAAAAAATGCCGTTCTGGAAAAAAGCGCGTCCATGGGCTGCGCAACTGACTCAGGTGGGTGTGGCTGCCTGTGTTTCACTGGCCGTGATCGTGGGTGTTCAGCACTACAATCAGCCGGCAGGCAGTGCCACGCAGACCTCTGACTCTCCGGTATTCAATACCATGCCGATGATGGGGAAAGCGTCGCCGGTGAGCCTGGGTGTGCCGTCAGATGCGTTTGATACTAACAGCTCAAATCAGCAGGTTCAGGACCAGCGCCGTCGCGTAAATGCGATGCTGCAGGACTATGAACTGCAACGTCGCCTGCATGCTGACCAGCTGCAGATTGAAACCAATGCGCCAAAACAGGCGCAGGTTGATGTTCCCGGAAACCAATCATTAGGACAGCAGCAGCAGTAATGAAGCCGCTTTGGTATGCTGTTAGCCTGCTGACAGGCAGTCTGTTATGGTCATCTGCCGCCCCGGCGCAAACTACCGCGTCCGGGGCGTTATTGCAGCAGATGGAGCAGGCAAGTCAGAACCTCAACTACGAATTCGCCTATATCAACGTCTCGCGCATCGGCATTGAATCGCTGCGTTATCGTCACGCTGTGATCGATAACCGGATATTCGCGCAGTTGTTACAGATGGACGGGCCTCGCCGGGAAGTTATCCAGCGTGGCAACGATATCAGCTACTTCGAACCCGGCCTCGATCCCTTTTCGCTTCCCGGCAATCATATTATCGATGCCTTGCCCTCGGTAATTTTTGCTGACTTCACCAAACTTGCCTCAGCCTACGATTTTATTACCGTAGGGCGCTCCCGCATTGCCGATCAAATGTGTGATGTACTGCGTATCGTTTCCCGTGACGGCACCCGTTACAGCTATGTGGTCTGGCTGGATGTGGACACCAAACTGCCGCTGCGAATCGACCTGCTTGATCGTGATGGCGAAACGCTGGAGCAGTTCCGCGTGATCAGCTTTGCGGTGGATGAAGGGGTACGAAATCTGATGCAGGGACTCGAGAAAGCGAATCTGCCTCCGTCGCTATCCGTGCCGAAAGGGGATGCGGTTACGCTTACCTGGCAACCTGGCTGGATACCTGCCGGCATGTCCCTGGTGTCGCAGAATCGCCGTACACTGCCGGGGCTGAACAAAAATATGGAGTCGAAGCTCTACAGCGATGGGCTGTTTAGTTTCGCCATCAACGTGACGCCAGCCGATAAAACCAGTCTGACGCAGACATTGCGCACGGGACGTCGTACGGTCCAGACCGTTGTGCGCAATAATAACGAAATTGCAGTGATTGGCGAATTGCCGCCCTCCACCGCAAAACGTATTGCGGACAGCATTGACCTGGGGTCACAAAAATGATGAGAGAATGGGCCACCGTAGTGGCATGGCAGGATGGCATCGCCACACTGCATACCGAAGCAAAAACGTCCTGCAACAGTTGCCAGGCGCGTAAAGGCTGTGGCAGTCATATGCTGAATAAACTCGGTCCAAAAAACGCCCATGTGATGCAAATCGCCAGCAGTAAGCCGCTGCAACCTGGACAACGCATCGAGCTCGGCATCAAAGAGAGCAGCCTGCTTGGTTCAGCACTGCTGGTCTATATGACGCCGCTGTCTGGTCTTTTCCTGGTGGCCGGGCTGTTTCAGGCGCTGTTTAACAGCGATCTGGCTGCGGCCTGCGGTGCGCTGCTGGGTGGCATCGGCGGTTTTATTGTTGCTAAAGGTGTTTCAATGAAATTTGGCGATCGTGAAGCTTTTCAGCCGGTCATTCTGAGCATTGCCTTGCCTCCTGATGCGCTGCGTGTTGAAAGCGAAGCGTAACGTACGTCCAGGCCGCGCATCTCGCGGCCTTTGTCCATTCTGCTTTGCGCAGATATCTGTTTCGCTTCCACCACGTTCCATTCTTTTATGCGCGGCGTTAACAGTGTAATATGCGTCGTCATTAATGAGGCTGACAGGATTGTGGGTAAAGAGCGATCTTCCTGAATGTGTCTGTGCTCAGGTTTTCAACTGAATTTTAAGCGAAGATATCCCAATAAATGAAGCACATAAGAAATTTCTCCATCATCGCTCATATCGACCATGGTAAATCTACGCTCTCTGACCGTCTGATTCAGATCTGTGGCGGACTCACCGCTCGTGAAATGGCTGCGCAGGTTCTCGACTCTATGGATCTGGAGCGTGAGCGTGGGATCACCATCAAAGCCCAGAGCGTGACACTCGATTACCACGCGAAGGACGGCCAAACTTACCAGCTCAATTTCATCGATACCCCAGGCCACGTAGACTTCTCTTATGAAGTTTCCCGCTCACTGGCCGCCTGTGAAGGCGCGCTGCTGGTGGTGGATGCCGGTCAGGGTGTTGAAGCGCAGACACTGGCGAACTGCTATACCGCGATGGAGATGGATCTGGAAGTGGTGCCGGTTCTGAACAAGATTGACCTGCCAGCTGCCGATCCCGATCGTGCCGCGCAGGAAATTGAAGATATCGTCGGCATCGATGCAACGGATGCCGTGCGCTGCTCAGCCAAGACCGGCGTCGGCGTACCCGAAGTGCTGGAGCGCTTAGTGCGTGATATTCCGCCGCCGGAAGGCGATCCGGAAGGTCCGCTGCAGGCACTGATTATCGACTCCTGGTTTGATAACTATCTGGGCGTTGTTTCTCTGGTGCGTGTGAAAAATGGCACCATGCGTAAAGGCGACAAGATTAAAGTCCTGAGCACCGGCCAGGTTTATAACGCTGACCGTCTGGGAATTTTCACTCCGAAGCGTGTGGATCGTAATGAACTGAACTGCGGTGAAGTCGGCTGGCTGGTCTGCGCTATCAAAGATATCCTTGGCGCGCCGGTAGGCGATACCCTGACTACCGCGCGTAACCCGGCAGACAAAGCGCTGCCAGGCTTCAAAAAAGTGAAGCCGCAGGTTTATGCCGGTCTGTTCCCAATCAGCTCTGACGACTATGAAGCGTTCCGTGATGCGCTCGGCAAGCTGAGCCTGAACGATGCCTCGCTGTTCTATGAGCCAGAAAGCTCAACCGCCCTGGGCTTTGGTTTCCGCTGCGGCTTCCTTGGCCTGCTGCACATGGAGATCATTCAGGAGCGCCTGGAGCGCGAATACGATCTCGATCTGATCACCACCGCGCCGACGGTGGTGTATGAAGTCGTGACTACCAGTGGCGAGATCGTTCATGTTGACAGCCCATCTAAGCTGCCTGCGCTGAACAATATCGAAGAGCTGCGTGAACCGATTGCGGAATGTCACATGCTGCTGCCACAGGAGTATCTGGGCAACGTCATCACGCTGTGTATTGAGAAGCGTGGCGTGCAGACCAACATGGTTTACCACGGCAATCAGGTGGCACTGACGTACGAAATTCCGATGGCAGAGGTGGTACTCGACTTCTTTGACCGTCTGAAATCAACCTCGCGCGGTTATGCCTCGCTGGATTACAACTTTAAACGTTTCCAGCCTTCAGACATGGTGCGCGTTGACGTACTGATTAACTCTGAACGTGTGGATGCGCTGGCGCTGATCACTCACCGCGACAACGCACCTTATCGCGGACGCGATCTGGTTGAGAAAATGAAAGATCTCATCCCGCGTCAGCAGTTTGATATTGCGATTCAGGCTGCCATCGGCAACCACATTATCGCGCGTTCAACGGTTAAACAGCTGCGTAAAAACGTACTCGCCAAGTGTTATGGCGGTGACGTGAGCCGTAAGAAGAAACTGCTGCAGAAACAGAAAGACGGTAAGAAGCGTATGAAGCAGGTTGGTAACGTTGAGCTGCCACAGGAAGCGTTCCTCGCCATTCTGCATGTCGGTAAGGACAGCAAATAAGGATTTCCAATGGCTAATATGTTCGCCCTGATTCTGGCGATAGCGACGCTGATTACTGGCATCGTATGGGTAATAGATCGTTTTAAATGGGCACCTGCGCGTCGCGCTAAACAGGCTGAGGTTCAGGCCCAGACCGGCAACGCGCTCGACAGCAAAACGCTGGCGAAGGTTGCTGCCAAGCCAGGCTGGGTTGAGACCACCGCGTCTGTGTTCCCGGTGCTGGCGGTGGTGTTCATCGTGCGTTCGTTTATCTACGAACCGTTCCAGATTCCCTCTGGCTCGATGATGCCAACGCTGCTGATTGGTGACTTTATCCTGGTGGAGAAATTCGCTTACGGTATCAAAGATCCGATTACCCAGACGACGCTGATCCCAACCGGTCAGCCGAAGCGCGGCGATATCGCGGTATTTAAATACCCGAAAGATCCGAGCCTGGATTATATTAAGCGCGTTATCGGCCTGCCGGGCGACAAAGTCATCTATGATCCTTACAGCAAAACCCTGACGGTAAAACCGACCTGCAGCGACGACAAAGCCTGTGACACAGCGCTGGCGGTAACGTACACCGATATTGAGCCAAGCAACTTTATTCAGACTTTTAGCGGTTTTGATGGCAACGAAACCGGCAACGGTTTTTATCAGGTGCCGCAGGGCGATACTATGCGCGGAGGTCTGCGCCTGGCCACCCGCAAAGAGACGATTGGTAACGTGACGCATGACATTCTGCTGGTAAACGAAGCGCAGAGTCAGGCAGGCATGTATTATCAGCAGCCGGGTCAGCCGCAGTCGAGCTGGGTCGTGCCGAAAGGGCAATACTTCATGATGGGCGACAACCGTGATAACAGCGCCGACAGCCGTTACTGGGGCTTTGTCCCGGAGCGTAATCTGGTCGGTAAAGCGGTCGCTATCTGGATGAGCTTTGAGAAACAAGAAGGCCAGTGGCCTACCGGCGTGCGATTCAGTCGCATCGGCGGTATCCACTAACAACATTGTCTGATTAACAGGCAATTCGGGTGGCCTCCTCAGGGAGGCCACTGCACACCAAACGGAACGTGTTGGATTGCCAGCCCCGTTTGGTATGCAGAGTCACAGACGCAACAAAGAACTGGAATCGCATGAACCCCATCCTGATTAACAAGCTTCAGCGCAAACTGGGCTACACTTTTACTCATTCGGAACTGTTACAGCAGGCCCTGACTCACCGCAGCGCCAGCAGTAAGCATAACGAACGCCTGGAATTTCTTGGCGATTCAATTCTTAGCTATGTGATCGCTAATGCCCTTTATCACCGCTTCCCGCGGGTTGATGAAGGTGACATGAGCCGCATGCGCGCCACACTGGTGCGTGGCAACACGCTGGCTGAAATGGCCCGCGAATTTGATCTTGGCGAGTGCCTGCGTCTGGGACCGGGTGAGCTGAAAAGCGGCGGCTTCCGTCGTGAATCTATTCTTGCCGATACGGTCGAGGCGCTGATTGGCGGCATTTTCCTCGACAGCGGTATTGAGCGGGTAGAACAACTGATCCTTGACTGGTATCAGAGCCGTCTGGACGAAATCAGTCCTGGCGACAAACAAAAAGATCCGAAAACGCGTCTGCAGGAGTATCTGCAGGGACGTCATCTGCCACTGCCAAGTTATCTGGTCGTGCAGGTGCGTGGCGAAGCCCATGATCAGGAATTCACCATTCACTGTCAGGTGAGTGGCATGGCCGAGCCGGTCGTCGGCGTCGGCTCCAGCCGTCGTAAAGCTGAGCAGGCAGCAGCTGAACAGGCGCTGATAAAATTAGGTCTCGAATAGTTCTGTCGGGGTGACCGTGCCGGAGCGGCACACAGTGAATCACCCTTTGGCAGTTCTGTCCCGGCGTCAGAAGACGCTGAATGACACACGATTCAAATAGCACTTTTTCAGCGCCGTATCAGGCGCTGAACAACTCAGGATTCGAATGAGCGAAAACGTTACTTATTGCGGCTTTGTCGCGATTGTTGGCCGACCAAACGTCGGTAAATCCACCTTACTGAACCAGTTACTGGGGCAGAAGGTGTCGATCACCTCGCGTAAGCCGCAAACCACGCGCCACCGCATCATGGGCATTCACACCGAGGGCGAATATCAGGCGATCTACGTCGATACTCCGGGTCTGCACATGGAAGAGAAGCGTGCCATTAACCGTCTGATGAACCGCGCAGCCAGCAGTTCGATTGGTGACGTAGAGCTGGTGATCTTCGTGGTTGAAGGCACCCGCTGGACGCCAGATGACGAGATGGTCTTAAACAAACTGCGCGACAACAAAGTGCCGGTCGTGCTGGCGATCAACAAGGTCGATAATATCCAGGATAAAAGCATTCTGCTGCCGCATCTGCAGTTCCTGAGCCAGCAGATGAACTTCCTCGATATCGTGCCTATCTCTGCTGAGAGTGGCAAAAACGTCGATACCATTGCGGCGATTACCCGCAAGCATCTGCCACAGGCCGATCATCACTTCCCGGAAGATTACATCACTGACCGTTCACAGCGCTTCATGGCGTCAGAGATGATCCGTGAAAAACTGATGCGCTTCCTGGGCGCTGAACTGCCTTACTCTGTCACGGTTGAGATTGAGCGCTTCGTTACCAACGAACGCGGCGGTTACGATATCCATGGTCTGATCCTGGTTGAGCGTGAAGGGCAGAAGAAGATGGTGATTGGCAACAAAGGCGCCAAAATCAAAGTCATCGGAACCGAAGCGCGCAGGGACATGGAAGAGATGTTCGAAGCAAAAGTGCATCTCGAACTGTGGGTGAAAGTGAAATCCGGCTGGGCAGATGACGAACGTGCGCTGCGCAGCCTGGGTTATACAGACGATCTCTGATTCAATGGAAGGCTGGCAACGCGCCTTTGTGCTGCATAGTCGTCCCTTCAGCGAAACCAGCCTGCTGCTCGACCTGTTCAGCGAAAGTGAAGGACGGGTCCGGGTACTGGCCAAGGGCGCGCGTTCCCGGCGTTCCAACCTGAAAGGTGCGTTACAGCCTTTTACCCCGCTGCTGGTTCGCTGGAGCGGGCGCGGGGAAGTTAAAACCCTGCGCAATGCCGAAGCGGTGTCGCTGGCTTTACCGCTCAGCGGCATCACGCTTTACTGCGGTCTCTACGTCAATGAGCTGGTCTCACGCGTATTGCAGCAGGAATCTCCCTTCCCGGAACTCTTCTTCGACTATCTCAACTGTCTTCAGGCGTTAGCCTCAACACACGGTAAGCCCGAACCGGCACTGCGACGATTTGAACTGGCGCTGCTCGGTCACCTGGGTTACGGCGTCGACTTCCTGCACTGCGCCGGCAGCGGCGAGCCGGTCAGCGACGATATGACCTACAGCTATCGCGAAGAGCGGGGTTTTATCGCCAGCCTGGTGGTGAACAATCGCAGCTTTACCGGACGGGAGCTGCACGCCCTGTGTGAGCGAGAGTTTCCGGATGCCGACACCCTGCGTGCCGCGAAGCGCTTTACGCGCATCGCCCTGAAGCCTTATCTTGGTGGCAAGCCGCTGAAAAGTCAGGAGCTGTTCCGCCAGTTTATCCCGAAGAAAAAGCCCGAACAGGCAGAAGAATAGCGCTGGTCGTACCGCCTGTTTATATTTGCGCGGTACACTCAACATCACGATGGAAAAGAAGTGAGGATGGTCATGGCTGAGTTGCTGTTAGGCGTCAATATCGATCACATTGCCACGGTGCGTAACGCGCGTGGGACAAACTATCCCGATCCGGTACAGGCGGCGTTTATCGCCGAGCAGGCAGGCGCAGACGGCATTACCGTGCACCTGCGTGAAGATCGCCGTCACATCACCGATCGCGACGTGCGAATTCTGCGTGACACGATTCAGACGCGCATGAATCTGGAGATGGCGGTCACCGATGAGATGATCGGCATTGCCTGTGACATTCAGCCCCATTTCTGCTGCCTGGTGCCGGAAAAGCGTCAGGAAGTGACCACGGAAGGCGGACTGGATGTGGCGGGACAGCAGGAGAAGATGAACGCGGCCGTGCGACTGCTGAAGGATGCTGGCATTCTGGTTTCGCTGTTTATTGATGCCGATCACCGCCAGATCGAAGCCGCCGTTGCCACGGGTGCGCCTTACATCGAAATCCATACTGGCGCTTACGCCGAGGCACCAGAGGGACTGGCGCGTGACGCTGAGCTGGCGCGCATTCGCCATGCCGCGACTTTTGCTGCCAGCCTGGGGCTCAAAGTTAACGCCGGTCATGGTCTGACCTACCACAATGTGCTGCCGATTGCCGCGCTGCCGGAAATGCATGAGCTGAACATCGGCCATGCGATTATCGGGCGTGCAGTAATGAGTGGCCTGCCGGACGCAGTTAAAGAGATGAAGCAACTGCTGCGTGAAGCCCGTCGCTAATGGCTATTCTCGGATTAGGTACGGACATCGTTGAGATTGAACGCATCGCCGGGGTGATAGCGCGCTCCGGCGATCGGCTGGCGCGTCGGGTGCTGAGTGAAGCCGAATGGCAGCAGTATCAGGCGCACAAGCAGCCGGTGCGCTTTCTCTCCAAACGTTTTGCGGTTAAAGAGGCGGCAGCAAAAGCCTTTGGCACCGGCATTCGCGGTGGTCTGGCGTTTAATCAGTTTGAAGTTTACAACGATGCGCTGGGAAAACCGGGGTTACGCTTCTTTCAGCATGCTGCTGACGTGGCGGAGAGGCTGGGCGTTAAGCACGTTCACGTGACGCTGGCCGATGAGCGTCACTACGCCTGCGCCACGGTAATCATTGAAAGCTAGCCGTGCAGCAGCACGAACTTCTCCCACAGCGTATCGCGAGATTCGGTGTGCTGTGGGTCTATGATAATCGTGTTGTCGATGGGGCAGACCTGCTGACAGGTTGGCCGCTCATAGTGCCCGACACATTCCGTGCAGCGGCTGACATCAATCTCATAGATCGCATCGCCCAGTGAAATCGCCTGATTCGGGCACTCCGGTTCACACATATCGCAGTTAATGCATCTGGACGTAATCAACAGCGCCATTTTACCCACCTGATACCAACAGAAAAAGCGCGGGTATTATACGTGCTGACGCTGATCAGACCAGCTTTTTCACCAGCGCTTCGCTGTGACGAATATGGCTGGACGCGCGCTCAGGATCGTTTTGCACCAGCGCCATAAAGAGCAGATCGGTCAGAGCAAGCTGTGCCGTGGTTGAGGAGATCGCCGCGCTGCGGGTACTCTGCTCTTCCGCCACCGTATAAAGACAGTAACCGGCACTCTGCTGCAGGGTATTCGGCGTAAAACCCGTGAACGCCACCACATCTGCGCCCACCTGAACCGCTTCCTGCGCGGCCAGATTGATCTCTCGCCGTTCACCGGTGTAAGAGATGGCGAGCAGCACATCGCCTGGCCCCATCGCCTGCACGCTGGCCAGCAGGGCGTGCATATCCTGTTCCGCCACCGCATTAATGCCGATCTTCATCAGCTTCCAGGAGAAATCTTTCGCCACCAGGCCCGAGGCGCCGATGCCCACCAGTAAAATACGGCGGGCATTTTTCAGCAGCTGTAACACGTCGTTGAGCTTTTCTTCGCTATTAATATCCAGGGTGGCGCGGATCGCTGAAAGCTTTTCTGTCAGCAGCTTTTCACCCACCATTTTAAGCGGGTCGTCGCTCAGAATATGGTTATGCACGGTAATGGCATCCTTGTCCGCCAGTGACTCACTCAGGGCCAGCTTAAGCGCCGGAAAACCTTTATAGCCCAGCTTCTGAGCAAACTTCACTACGCTCGACTGACTGACGCCGGACTCTTCCGCCAGTTTTTGTGAACTCAGGTGACGCGCCCGATCGGGTTGCGACAGTAAAAAATCCGCGAGCCGACGTTCGTTCAACGCCAGTCGTGGATAAAGCTGGCGAATGCGCAGCAAAGAACTCATGCCCAATCCTCGTCATTCAGGGATAATCAATGAAGAATAAACTATTCATCGGGCATTGTAGTCATCGGAATTAAAAATGACAGTCATCGCCGTACCGCCTGATGATGGCTACACTACTCTTTATCATTCCAGAACCAGCCATAAAGGAGAGTTGTTTGACCAGGGGAACACAACGTCGCATCGTATTTTTTGACCTGGATGGCACTTTGCACCAGCAGGACATGTTCGGCACGTTTATGCGCTATCTGCTGCGTCGCCGCCCGCTTAATCTGCTGCTGGTGGTGCCGGTATTGCCGGTGGTCGGTATCGGCCTGCTGTTTAAAGGCCGTGCGGCTCGCTGGCCCATGAGCCTGCTGCTCTGGTCAATTACCTTTGGACGCTCTGAGCAGACATTGCTGCGCCTCGAAGCGGAGTTTGCGCAGTGGTTCCGGCTGCGCGTGAAAGCGTTCCCGGTGGTGCAGCAGCGTCTGACGGATTATCTCAGCAGTGATGATGCTGAAGTCTGGCTGATCACCGGATCGCCACAGTCGCTGGTGGAGCAGGTCTATTACGACTCCGCGTTTCTGCCACGTGTGAAGATGATTGCGAGCCAGATGCAGCGCGGCTGGGGTGGGCGGGTGCTGGCGATGCGCTGTCTTGGCCATGAGAAAGTGGCGCAGCTGGAAGAGAAAATCGGTACGCCGCTGCAGCTTTACAGCGGCTACAGCGACAGCAAACAGGACAACCCGCTGCTGTTTTTCTGTCAGCATCGCTGGCGCGTGACCCCGGCGGGTGAACTGCAACAGCTGGAATAAGTTTTTAAAGGACCGATGAGACCGCTATAATGCGCCGCTTTTTAGTCGCCCGGGGTGGTCAGCGTGAAACAACAAGATGAGTACTGGATGCGCCATGCGCTTGGTCTGGCGCGACGGGCGTGGGAGCAGAGCGAAGTGCCGGTGGGCGCGGTGCTGGTTCAGAACGACCAGGTGATTGGCGAAGGCTGGAACCGGCCCATTGGTCAGCACGACCCGACGGCGCACGCCGAAATAATGGCTCTGCGCCAGGGCGGTAAAGTGCTGGAAAATTATCGTCTGCTGGATACCACGCTTTACGTGACGCTGGAGCCGTGCGTCATGTGTGCCGGTGCTATGGTTCACAGCCGCATAACGCGTCTGGTTTATGGTGCGCACGATGTTAAAAGTGGCGCGGCGGGATCGCTGCTGGATGTGCTGGGCCACCCTGGCATGAATCATCAGATTGAATTGCACAGTGGCGTGCTGGCTGAAGAGTGCGCCGCCATGCTGAGCGATTTTTTCCGTATGCGTCGCGAGCAGAAAAAAGCGCTGCGTCAGGCGCAGCGCCAGGGTTAGTTCATCGCGATCTTTGGTTCAACCGCCGGATAGCCCTTCGCCAGTTCGGCCTGGGCTTCCGCCTGCTGCTTCAGACGCTTCTCCTGCTCCTGCAGATAACCCACCAGACTTAGCTGATACTTGCGGATATTCTCCACGTAGTTATAAGCTTCATGCCCACGGGCGTAGCCATACGTCGTCTGTGTGTAGTAACGCTTCTGACTCAGCATCGGCAGACGCAGCTTTACATCCGCCCAGCTGTCCGGATCGCCACCCTGGCGTGCCGTCAGCTTGCGGACGTCGAGCATATGGGCATAGCCCATGTTGTAAGCCGCCAGCGCAAACCAGATACGTTCATCTTCCGGGATGCTCTGTGGCACCTTCGCCATCATATCCTGCAGATACTGACTGCCGCCGCGAATGCTCTGTTCGGGATCGGTACGATCACCCACATCCAGACTCTCCGCGGTGTTACGCGTCAGCATCATCATGCCGCGTACGCCGGTAGGGGAGGTGGCCTGCGGATTCCAGTGCGACTCCTGATAGGAGATCGCTGCCAGCAGTCGCCAGTCAATGCTGGTGGCGTACTTCTCAAACAGCGGCTTGATGTCGGGCAGCGTATTGTCGATGGCCCGCAGGAAAGTGCGGGTATCGACATAATCAAAGGTGCCAACGTGGCCGAGATATTTCTCCTCCAGCCGCGCCATCGCGCCTTCTTCTCCCATACCATTAAAGAAGTCGAGCATCGCCGCATTCAGGCTGTCATCATCACTGTGCCGCACATACCAGGTCACCGGCTCTTCATCGGTGACGTCGAACGCGACCGCCAGCTGCGGATAAATGCGCTGTAACAGGGCGATGGTGACGGAGTCGCCAATCGTATAGTCGAGCTTGCCATCAGCTACCGCTTCCAGCAGGGCTTTAGGGCTCTGATCGGTGGAGATCGCCCAGTCCAGATCGGGAAACTGATTAGAACGCGCGCTCTTCAGCGTTGACAGGTAAGCCGATCCCGCCGCAACCGTTAGCCGCCCCTTTAAGTCACCGAGGTTTTTAGGGCGCGGCTTATCCACGCGATAGACCAGCTGCTGCGAAACATTGTAGTAACCTGGCCCGGTCTGATAACGCGTCAGGCGTTCATTGTTATAGTTCAGCCCGGCGGCCAGCACATCGGCTTTGCCATCGTCAAGGTCATCAAACAGATCGCTCAGGTTAGGACGAACCGTCACCTTAAGTTTGACGCCCAGGTAATCGGCGAAACGTTTTGCCAGCTCATAGTCCATACCGGCCGGTAATTGGTTAACTGTGTAGTAAGTCAATGGGGAGTTGATGGTACTGACACGCAGCACTCCCCGCGATTTAATCTGTGAAATCTGGTCCTGCCCACCCCCGTACCAGGGAATGGATGGCCATAGCGCTAACGCTAACAGCACGGCAACCAGACCGATAAACAGATAATTAAATTTTAGGCGTTTCAAATAGTTATCTCTCGCTGGCTCTAAGGCCTCTGTCTTTTAAAGGCAGTATTTATCTTCTTTGAACTCCCAGAGCGAGGGGCATTTTGCGCAACAAAATCACGCTGAGCAACTTTTATAGCAGCTTTTGCGCAAATTTCAGGCAAATCCGGGTCGCCAAAAATTGTGCGCAAACGGTTTCGTCGCGAGGTCGCTTTCTCTATAATACGCCCCGTTTTCCCTGTTGCGCCCAATTTGCGTCGCCCGGCGCCCTGACGAGAGACTTATTAATGGAAATTCTGCGTGGTTCGCCCGCCCTGTCGGCATTTCGTGTAAACAAACTGCTGACCCGCTTTCAGGACGCTCATCTGCCGGTGAGTGATATTTACGCTGAGTACATCCATTTTGCTGATGTCAGTACGCCTTTAAGCGCTGACGAACAGAGCCGTCTGCAACGTCTGCTGAAATATGGTCCCTCTCTTGCTGAACATGCTCCACAGGGTCGTCTGCTGCTGGTGACACCGCGTCCTGGTACCATTTCGCCCTGGTCATCCAAAGCAACCGATATCGCCCACAACTGCGGCCTGCCACAGGTCCGTCGTCTGGAACGTGGTCTGGCTTTCTATGTACAGGCTCCCCAGCTGACCGAAGCGCAGTGGCAAACGCTGGGCACACTGCTGCACGATCGGATGATGGAAACGGTCTTCAGTGACCTGGCGCAGGCTGAGCAGTTGTTCGCGCACCACACGCCGCAGCCGGTGAAAAGTGTCGATCTGCTGGGTGAGGGCCGTCAGGCGCTGGTGCAGGCCAATATCTCCCTGGGTCTGGCGCTGGCAGACGATGAAATTGACTACCTGGTGGCGGCGTTTACCTCACTGGGTCGTAACCCCAACGACATTGAACTCTATATGTTTGCGCAGGCGAACTCTGAGCACTGTCGTCACAAGATTTTCAACGCTGACTGGATTATCGACGGCGAGAAACAGCCAAAGTCGCTGTTTAAAATGATCAAAAATACGATGGAGAAGACGCCGGACTTCGTGCTCTCTGCCTATAAAGATAACGCCGCCGTGATGGAAGGATCAGAGGTTGGCCGCTTCTTTGCTGACGCCGGAGAGAGCGAGTACCGCTGGCATCAGGAAGCTGCGCACATTCTGATGAAGGTGGAAACGCACAACCACCCAACGGCGATTTCGCCGTGGCCAGGCGCGGCCACCGGTTCTGGTGGTGAAATCCGTGATGAAGGCGCAACCGGTCGCGGCTCCAAGCCAAAAGCGGGCCTGGTCGGATTCTCGGTCTCTAACCTGCGTATTCCTGGCTTTGAACAGCCGTGGGAAGAGGACTTCGGTAAACCAGCCCGCATTGTCAGCGCGCTGGAGATCATGACCGACGGACCTCTGGGCGGCGCTGCCTTCAACAATGAATTTGGTCGTCCGGCTCTGAATGGCTACTTCCGTACTTATGAAGAGCAGGTCACCAGCCACAACGGCACTGAGCTGCGCGGCTATCATAAGCCGATTATGCTGGCGGGCGGCATCGGTAACATCCGTGCCGATCACGTGCAGAAAGGCGAAATCACCGTAGGCGCGAAGCTGGTGGTGCTGGGCGGTCCGGCCATGAACATCGGCCTGGGCGGCGGCGCGGCCTCATCCATGGCCTCGGGTCAGTCTGATGCCGATCTCGACTTCGCCTCTGTACAGCGTGATAACCCGGAGATGGAGCGCCGTTGTCAGGAGGTGATCGACCGCTGCTGGCAGCTGGGCGATGAGAACCCGATTCTGTTTATCCACGACGTGGGCGCGGGCGGCCTTTCCAATGCTATGCCGGAGCTGGTCAGCGATGGCGGTCGTGGTGGCCGGTTTAACCTGCGTGACATCCTGAGTGATGAGCCAGGCATGAGCCCGCTGGAAGTCTGGTGTAACGAATCACAGGAACGTTATGTGATGGCCGTAGCACCCGATCAGCTGGCGCAGTTTGAGGCGATTTGCCAGCGCGAACGCGCACCTTTTGCCGTAATTGGTGAAGCCACCGAAGAGTTGCACCTGAGTCTGGAAGATAGCCATTTCGATAATAAGCCTATCGATATGCCGCTGGATGTCCTGCTGGGCAAAACGCCGAAGATGACGCGGGATGTGGTGACGCAGCAGGCGCAGGGCACCGAGCTGCAGCGTGACGGCATTACGCTGGTTGATGCGGTGAATCGCGTACTGCATCTGCCTGCTGTGGCGGAAAAAACCTTCCTGATCACCATCGGTGACCGCAGCGTGACCGGCATGGTGGCGCGCGACCAGATGGTCGGGCCGTGGCAGATCCCGGTGGCCAACTGTGCGGTGACCACTGCCAGCCTCGACAGCTATCACGGCGAAGCCTTTGCCCTGGGCGAACGTTCACCGGTTGCGCTGCTGGACTTCGCAGCATCGGGTCGTCTGGCGGTGGGGGAAGCCCTGACCAACCTGGCGGCAACGCAGATTGGTTCGCTGAAGCGCGTGAAACTCTCCGCTAACTGGATGTCCGCTGCGGGTCATCCGGGTGAAGATGCGGGTTTATACGCTGCGGTGAAAGCCGTCGGCGAAGAGCTTTGCCCGGCGCTGGGGATCACCATCCCGGTCGGTAAAGATTCGATGTCGATGAAAACCCGCTGGCAGGAAGGCACTGAACAGCGCGAGATGACTTCGCCGCTGTCGCTGGTGATTACTGCGTTTGCACGCGTCGAAGATGTCCGTCGCACCGTCACGCCACAGCTGCAGGCCGATCAGGACAACCTGCTGCTGCTGATCGATCTGGGCAACGGCGCGAATACGCTGGGCGCAACCGCGCTGTCGCAGGTCTATCGCCAGCTCGGTGACAAACCTGCCGATGTGCGTGATGCCACCCAGCTGGCTGGCTTCTTCAATGCGATTCAGGCGCTGGTGGCTCAGCAGAAACTGCTGGCCTACCACGACCGCTCTGACGGTGGTCTGCTGGTGACGCTGGCCGAGATGGCCTTTGCCGGTCACTGCGGCATTGACGTTGATATCGCCTCGCTGGGCAGCGATGCGCTGGCGGCCTTGTTCACCGAAGAGCTGGGTGCGGTGATTCAGATTAACGCCGCCGATCGCGATGCCGTTGAGCGGATCCTGGCCGATCACGGTCTTGCCGCTTCCACGCATCTGCTGGGCAGCGCGCAGCCGGGCGATCGCTTTGTGATCCGTTCCGGTGACAGCGCGGTCTACAGTGAAAGCCGCAATACGCTGCGTACCTGGTGGGCGGAAACCACCTGGCAGATGCAACGCCTGCGCGACAACCCGGCGTGTGCCGATCAGGAGCATGAAGCGAAGAAAAACGACAGCGATCCTGGTCTCAACGTCAATCTGACCTTTAATCCGCAGGAAGATGTGGCGGCACCGATGATCGCGACGGGCGCACGTCCACGCGTCGCCGTGCTGCGTGAGCAGGGCGTGAACTCCCATGTGGAGATGGCCGCTGCCTTTGATCGTGCTGGCTTTACTGCCATTGACGTTCACATGAGCGATCTGCTGGCCGGGCGTCGCGGTCTGGAAGCGTTCCAGGCGCTGGTTGCCTGTGGCGGCTTCTCTTACGGTGATGTGCTGGGTGCCGGTGAGGGCTGGGCGAAGTCGATTCTGTTCAACCCGCGTGTTCGCGATGAGTTCGAAACCTTCTTCCACCGTCCGCAGACCCTGGCGCTGGGCGTCTGTAACGGCTGTCAGATGATGTCCAATCTGCGTGAACTGATTCCGGGCAGCGATCTCTGGCCGCGCTTTGTGCGTAACCAGTCTGAACGCTTTGAAGCGCGCTTCAGCCTGGTCGAAGTGGCTGCCAGTCCGTCACTGCTGCTGGACGGCATGGCCGGTTCACATATGCCTATCGCGGTTTCGCACGGAGAAGGTTTTGTTGAAGTGCGTGATGCGACGCATCTGGCGGCGCTGGAGTCGAAAGGGCTGGTGGCACTGCGCTTTGTCGATAACTTCGGCAAGGTGACAGAAACCTATCCGGCTAACCCGAATGGCTCACCTAACGGCATCACCGCCGTGACCAACGAAAGTGGTCGCGTCACCATTATGATGCCGCATCCGGAGCGTGTTTTCCGTACCGTCAGCAACTCCTGGCATCCGGCAGAGTGGGGCGAAGACAGCCCGTGGATGCGCATTTTCCGCAATGCGCGCAGACAGCTGGGTTAATGTAATCCGCTGAAATGAACAGGAGGCCGGTGTGCCTCCTGTTCTTTTTTACGCCGCTGTTGGCAAATGGCGACAAGGGGGATATTGCACTGTCTCTTTATGGCGACATCTATCTCATTGATTTTAAATGAGCGGGTATCCGGGGTGATTTAATGTCGCCTTGTGGAGACACATTGACGCTGTCTGCATCGGACTTTTCGCAGGTGTCATTGGAGCAGCTCGTTCAATCTGCTGAAAAATATAATGATTTATTTTCTGGCATGAAACTTGCTATACTTATGCAGCTGCTCATTCACCTGTTTATGATTGCCCCGCGAAGCGGATAAGAGCTCATAAAGCCCGAATGACGCACCAAACGGAGCCTGCCGTCCACCTGACCGATAATCGCTTGCGTTATCAAACACCGGACGTAACGTTGAGTAAGGCTCCACCCATTCTTACGCGATGCACTACGCGTCGTGACAGCGGCAGGCCATTGAGCCTGCCGTTTTCTTTTGTTTCTCTTTCTGCCCACCACACCTTTCTTCTGCTGTCAGAGTCCGCTAGCATCCAGACAGTAAATCTTAAGGAAGCGTCTGCGTGAAAAAATGGCGTTTATTTCCCCGTTCTCTGCGTCAGCTGGTGTTGATGGCGTTTGTTCTGGTGCTGCTACCGTTGCTGGTACTGGCCTGGCAGGCGTGGGAAAGTCTCTCTGCGTTAAGTGAACAGGCCGCTGATACCAACCGCAACACCTTCACCGATGTGCGCAGAAGTGAGGCAATGGCACGAACGGCAGTAGAGCTTGAACGCAGCTACCGTCAATATTGCGTGCTGGATGATGCCTCGCTGTCGCGTCTTTATCAGACGCAGTACACCCGCTACAGTCAGATGCTGAGTTCGCATAGCGCCAGTCTGCCTGAACTGCCCGCCTTTCAGACCTTGCAGGCCACTCTGCCGCTGCTGACGCCGCTGAAATGTGATAATGGCAATCCCATTACACCCGCCGCAGAGGCACTGGATCGCTTTTCTGCTACTAACGCGCAGATGGTGCAGGACACGCGCGAAGTGGTCTTTTCCCGCGGCTTACAACTGCAGCGTGAAATCGCCGATCGCGGCCAGTTTTTTGGCTGGCAGGCGCTGATTCTGTTTATCATCAGTCTCGCGCTGATGACGCTCTTTACCGGCATGATTATCGGGCCGGTCAAGCGCATTGAGCGGATGATCAACCGGCTTGGCGAAGGGCGTGAGCTGGGTAACAGCGTGATTTTTCGCGGCCCGCGCGAGTTACGCTCGCTGGGACAGCGCATCGTCTGGCTCAGCGAACGGCTTGCATGGCTGGAATCTCAGCGTCATGAGTTTCTGCGCCATCTTTCACACGAACTGAAAACGCCGCTGGCCAGCCTGCGTGAAGGCACTGAGTTGCTGGCGGATGAAGTCGCCGGATCGCTGAACGCCGACCAGAAAGAGGTGGTCACTATTCTCGACAGCAGCAGCCGCCATCTGCAGCGGCTGATTGAACAACTGCTCGATTACAATCGCAAACTGGCGGATGGCCCGATCCAGCTGGAACCGGTCAGCGTGGCAGCGATCGTGGAGGGCGTCGTCAATGCACATGCGCTCTCGGCGCGCGCCAAACTCATGCAGACGGTCGTTAATCTTGAGGTCAGCCACTGTCTTGCTGAACCGACGTTACTGATGCGGGTCATTGATAACCTCTACTCGAACGCCGTGAACTACGGCAGCGAATCCGGTACCATCTGGCTGCGCAGTCAGCAGCAGGGCGATCGGATCTGGATTGAGGTCGCGAATAGCGGCACGCCGATTCCGCCGGAAGAGCAGGCAATGATTTTCGAACCGTTCTTCCAGGGCAGCCAGCAGCGCAAAGGGCCGGTAAAAGGCAGCGGGCTGGGATTGAGTATTGCCAAAGATTGCCTGCGCCGGATGCATGGCGACCTGACGCTGGTCCCCTGTGAGCAGGCTGACGTCTGTTTTCGAATTGAACTGAACACCACTGCCGGGAAAGTCTGACTGATGAAATATTTACCCGCGTTGCTGTTAAGCACGCTGACGACGCTGCTCCTCAGCGGATGTACGACCTCCCCGGCCACCTCATCCCTGTCGTCAGGCCATCAGGTAGCGGAACCCGAGGTCAGCATTGCTGATTATCTGGCGACCCGCTGCAATGATCTCTGGCCGATAGAGAAGAGGGCCGCACTGGATAATCCCCTTTACTGGATGCGGGCGATCGATTGTGCTGAGCGCCTTTCTCCTGCAGAAGCCAGAGCCGAAGCCCATCGCTGGCCGGCAGAGAACTGGTCGCGCGCCTTTAAACAGGGCGTGCTGATGTCTAATGGCAACGTCACGCCTGTTGAGCGTCGTCGCTATGTGGAAACCCTGGATCGTTACAGCGCTGATTTCCCACAGTCTGTGCGCCCGCTGATTCAGTTGTGGCGCAGCAACCAGACCGCGCAGCTTGACCTCAGTGAAGCGCGCACCCGTTATGCCCATCTGCAACAGAGCAGCGATAGTCAGCTTGAGGCGATACGCCAGCAGATGGTTAAACAACAGCAGCAGCTCAGTGACACGCAGCATAAGCTGGAGCGGCTGACTGACATTGAGCGGCAGCTCTCATCGCGTAAAGCCCCGGATGTTTCTGACAGCAGTCATGGTACAGCGCTGCCGCAGGATGAGGAGCAATGATGGTCAGACAAGCGGCAAAATTGCTGCTGGTGGATGACGATCCCAGTCTGCTGAAGCTGCTGGGCATGCGTCTTCGCAGCGAAGGGTATCAGGTCACCACTGCGGGCAGCGGACCCGAAGCGTTGCGTCTGTTGCAGAAAGAGAAGATTGAGCTGGTGATAAGCGATCTGCGAATGGATGAGATGGATGGGCTGGCGCTCTTTGGCGAGATCCAGAAGCGCCACACCGGTCTGCCAGTGATTATCCTGACGGCGCATGGTTCCATCCCGGACGCCGTTTCCGCCACGCAGCAGGGCGTATTCAGCTTCCTGACGAAACCGGTTGATCGGGACGCGCTCTACAAAGCGATTGATGAGGCGCTGGCACAGCAGGCACCGGTCAGTGATGACCGCTGGCGCGAGGCGATCGTCACCCGCAGCCCGCTGATGCTAAAGCTGCTGGAGCAGGCGCATATGGTGGCGCAGTCGGATGTCAGCGTTCTGATTAATGGTCAGAGTGGCACCGGCAAAGAGATGCTGGCGCAGGCGATTCACGCCGCCAGCCCGCGTAACGGCAAGCCTTTTGTCGCCATTAACTGTGGCGCTTTGCCGGAGCAGCTGCTGGAATCAGAGCTGTTTGGTCACGCCAAAGGTGCTTTTACCGGTGCGGTCAGTGCGCGTGAGGGGTTATTTAAAGCGGCAGGCGGCGGCACCCTGTTCCTGGATGAGATTGGCGATATGCCGCAGCCATTGCAGGTTAAGTTGTTGCGGGTGTTGCAGGAGCGTAAGGTCAGACCGCTGGGCAGCGACCATGATAGTGAAATCGACGTGCGAATCATTTCAGCTACGCATCGCGATCTGCCGAAGGCGATGGAGAAGAAAGAGTTTCGTGAGGATCTCTTCTATCGTCTGAATGTGGTGAATCTGAAAATACCCGCGCTGCATCAGCGCACAGAAGATATCCCGCTGCTGGCCAATCATCTGCTGCGCCAGGCAGCGGAACGGCATAAGCCACAGATTCGCAGTTTTTCCGTTGATGCGATGAAGCGTCTGATGGCCGCAAGCTGGCCAGGCAACGTGCGCCAGCTGGTAAACGTCATTGAGCAGTGCGTGGCGCTGAGTTCATCACCGGTGATCAGTGATGCGCTGGTGGAGCAGGCGTTGAGCGGCGAGAACAGCGCCTTGCCGACCTTTGCGGAGGCGCGTAATCAGTTTGAGCTGAACTATCTGCGTAAGCTGTTGCAAATGACCAAAGGCAATGTGACCAACGCCGCACGTCTGGCTGGACGCAACCGCACGGAGTTCTATAAGCTGCTGTCTCGCCATGAACTGGATGCCAGTGATTTCAAAGAGTAGCGGAGGCTGCGACGTAATACCGGCAGGTTGCCTGCTCAGGCCCGAATCAGAATGGGTGCGGTCAGCATAATCTGACAGCGCTTGCGGCAACCTGAAGAATCCCGGATATTACCGCCCGACAGCGCCAGCAACATTTATACTTGATAAACCCTCTGACCATGGAGGGAGTGAAAAAGGGTCTGACATGAAAAAGATTGATGCGATTATCAAACCATTCAAGCTCGATGATGTTCGTGAAGCCTTAGCGGAAGTCGGCATCACCGGGATGACCGTGAGTGAAGTAAAGGGCTTTGGTCGCCAGAAAGGGCATACCGAGCTGTATCGCGGCGCAGAGTATATGGTCGATTTCTTACCTAAAGTGAAAATCGAGATGGTGGTGGGCGACGATATCGTTGATACCTGCGTCGAGACCATTATGCGCACCGCGCAGACCGGCAAAATCGGTGACGGTAAAATCTTTGTCTTCGACGTGGCGCGCGTGGTGCGTATCCGTACGGGTGAAGAGGATGAAGAGGCGATCTGATCGTCTTTTTATCAGCGATTAATCAGTATAAAAAGGCCCGCGTTGCGGGCTTTTTTATACCTGGAAATCGGATGAGGTCTACTGTGAGATCAAGCCAGCTCAGAGAACCCGGTCAGATCGGAAAGACGCAAAACCCGCCATCCATGGCACGCGCGGGCCAACGCGTTGCGTTGTTCAAAAACGCTCCCGGCGTTTTTAGTACGCACCTCGTCCCTGAGGTGCGCCCGTTGCCGGGCCAACGCTTTGCGTTGTTCAAAAACGCTCCCGGCGTTTTTGTCCATGGCGCGGGACGCTTTCCTCTTCTGCCCGAGTTCCCTTCGCTTTGAAGCTGTCTGTTGCTGCCTGAACTTAGTAGCAGATTTACATCCCTTTGTGCGGGCCAAAAAGTTCGTAATGAATGCGTGCATCTGCCACGCGGGCATCGCGCAGTTGCGCCACCACATGCTGCATAAAGGGTAGCGGTCCACAGAGATAGAAGTGGGTATCGGATGACGCTAATCGTGCAGCCATTTTGCTGATATCCATCAGCCCCTGCGTGTCATAGCGACCTGCATCTTCAGCAGCGGGATCGCGATACCAGACCTCACTGATGAAATCGGCGAGCTGCGCGCCAGTGGCACCGACTTCCTCGCCAAACGCATGCTGTTTGCCGTTCTCTGCAGCGTGCAGCCAGCTGACCGGCGCGCGATGTTCACTGGCTGCCAGTGAATGCAGCATCGCCAGCATCGGCGTCTGGCCCACGCCCGCAGAGATGAGCGCGACTGGCGTGCCAGAATCGACCTCCAGGAAGAAGTCGCCGTGCGGTGCGGCGAGCATCAGCTCATCGCCCACTTTGCCATGCTGATGCAGCCAGCCGGAGACCGTGCCCTGCGCTTCGCGTTTCACCGCAATACGATACGCTTTACCGTTGCTGAGATGCGTCAGTGAATACTGACGAATCTGGTGATGCTCGAAGCTGGCAGGCTGCAGGTGTACTGTCAGATACTGACCCGGCTTAAAAGCGGCTACCGGGCCGCCATCCACCGGCGTGAAGGTAAAGCTTTTAATGACCTCGCTCTGCTGCTCAACTGCGCTGATGCGAAACGCGCGGGTGCCACGCCAGCCGCCGGTTTGCTGCGCTGTGGCCTGATAGATCTCTTCTTCCCGATTGATGAACACATCCGCCAGGATGCCATAGGCCTGGCCCCACGCAGCCAGCGCCTCGTCACCGGGATTCAGCAATTCTTTGATGGTCGCCAGCAGATTTTCACCGACGATGGCGTATTGGGCAGGCTGAATATTCAGGCTGGTGTGTTTCTGCGCGATTTTTTCTACCGCAGGCAGCAGCACGGCCAGATTCTCCAGATTCGCGCCATAGGCGCAGATAGCGTTGAACAACGCTTCGCGCTGATCGCCATTGCGCTGGTTATTCATATTGAAGACGTTTTTGAGTTCAGGGTGGTGCGACAGCATACGGTCATAGAAGTGTGCGGTAAGCTTTGGACCGCAGGCGGCTATGGCAGGCAGCGTCGATTTAACGGTGGCGATGGTGTGTGCATCAAGCATATCAATGGCCTCTTATTAAACATGTATTTTAAATGCATGTTATAGCCGCCTTGCCTGTGGTGTAAATAACCCGGGAAACTTTCTGGCTCCCCATGTGGCAACTTTTTGGTGCATCAACAGACGCCGCCGTCACATCGTTGAGAAAAAATGTGACGGGTGAACAGGCTAAAAAGGTGTAAAAAAGCGCTGCCAGTCGCCAGCCAATCGTTTGCGTAAAAAGAGGCGGTTCACCCTACCTTCACCTGTTAAAACGGTTTACACTGTTGGCCTTCGCCCCTGAAGGGGGGTAAATACCGTCAGAAAGTTAGCTGAGTCAGGAGATCCGGATGTTAAAGCGTGATATGAACATTGCCGATTACGATGCCGAGTTGTGGCAGGCAATGGAGCAGGAGACAGTGCGTCAGGAAGAGCACATTGAACTGATTGCTTCTGAAAACTACACCAGCCCGCGTGTTATGCAGGCACAGGGTTCTCAGCTCACCAATAAATACGCTGAAGGCTATCCGGGCAAACGTTACTACGGCGGCTGTGAGTACGTTGATATCGTTGAGCAGCTGGCGATTGACCGCGCAAAAGCGCTGTTTGGTGCTGATTACGCTAACGTGCAGCCACACTCAGGTTCACAGGCTAACTTCGCTGTTTATACGGCGCTGCTTCAGCCGGGCGATACTATCCTCGGGATGAACCTGGCGCACGGTGGACACCTGACTCACGGCTCACCGGTTAACCTGTCTGGCAAACTCTATAACGTGGTTGCTTACGGTATCGATGAGACCGGAAAAATCAATTACGACGAGCTGGCTGAACTGGCGAAAACCCACAAGCCAAAAATGATCGTTGGCGGCTTCTCAGCTTACTCTGGCGTCTGCGACTGGGCGAAAATGCGTGAAATCGCGGATAGCGTGGGTGCCTGGCTGTTTGTCGATATGGCCCACGTTGCCGGCCTGATTGCCGCAGACGTTTATCCAAGCCCGATTCCCCATGCGCACGTCGTGACCTCCACCACCCACAAAACGCTGGCGGGTCCGCGCGGTGGTATCATTCTGGCGAAAAACGGCGACGAAGATTTCTACAAGAAACTGAACTCTGCTGTCTTCCCGGGCGGCCAGGGCGGTCCTCTGATGCACGTTATCGCGGGTAAAGCAGTTGCCTTCAAAGAGGCGATGGAGCCGGAGTTTAAAACCTACCAGCAGCAGGTGGCAAAAAATGCCAAAGCGATGGTTGAAGTGCTGATTGAGCGTGGCTATGACATCGTTTCCGGTGGCACCTATAACCATCTGTTCCTGATCGATCTGGTGAGCAAAAACCTGACCGGTAAAGAAGCGGATGCCGCGCTGGGCCGTGCCAACATCACGGTTAACAAGAACAGCGTACCGAACGACCCGAAAAGCCCGTTTGTGACGTCGGGTATCCGTATCGGCACACCTGCCGTTACGCGTCGTGGCTTCAACGAAGCAGACGTGCGTGAGCTGGCTGGCTGGATCGCTGATGTACTGGATAACGTCAATGACGAAGCCACCATTGAGCGGACCAAAAAGAAAGTCCTGGATATCTGCAGCCGTCTGCCGGTCTACGCTTAATCGCTAACCTGTTGTAAGACAGCACAAAAAGGATGGCAATTGCCATCCTTTTTTATTGCCTGCTCCGCAGTGCTCTGCCAGAGTAACGCCTGTTTATGCTGCCTGGCAGCAAACTTACTGGAGGGAATATGGCAATCGGCTCCGCCAGATGGCTCGGATTGGGCTACTTCACTTACTTCTTCTGTTACGGCATCTATCTGCCATTCTGGGGCGTGTGGCTGAAAGGCACCGGCCTGGATGCTGAAAAGATTGGCCTGCTGCTCGGGTGTGGCATGGTCGCGCGCTTTGTCGGCAGTCTGCTTATCGCTTCTCAGGTCAAAAATCCATCACGGTTGATTACGGCGCTGCGCCTGCTGGCGCTGATGACCTGTCTGTTCGCCGCCGGTTTCTGGGTGGGCGAGCAGTGGATGTGGCTGCTTACCGTGATGATTGGCTTTAACCTCTTTTTCTCACCGCTGGTTCCGCTCAGCGATGCGCTGGCCGCCACCTGGACACAGCAGATTGGGCTGGCATACGGGCCGGTCAGGCTGTGGGGCTCGCTGGCCTTTGTCATCAGCTCGGCGTTAACCGGCGTGCTGGTCAGCGCCTGGTCCTCAAACGCAATTCTGATGCTGTTATCCATTGGCGTCATTTCTATGCTGGCGGGCATGATGCTGACACCCGTCACACAACCGCAGGGCCATGAGCGACAGGGCCCTGCGGGCGGTGGATGGCAGGAGTGGCGGGCGTTGCTGCGTGAGAACGCGGTATGGCGATTCATGCTCTGCGTGACACTGCTGCAGGGTGCACACGCTGCCTATTATGGCTTCAGTGCTATCTGGTGGCAGGAGAGCGGCTATTCCGCCTCGACGGTGGGCTATCTCTGGTCGCTGGGCGTGGTGGCAGAGATTGTCGTCTTTGCCATGAGCAACCGGCTGTTCCGCCGCTGGAGCGCGCGCGATCTGCTGCTGCTTTCGGGCATCTGCGCGCTAATTCGCTGGGGTCTGATGGGGGCGACAACGGCGCTGCCGCTGCTGATTGTGGCGCAAATTCTCCACTGTGGCAGCTTCACCGTCTGCCATCTTGCAGCGATGCGATTTATCGCCGCGCGTCAGGGGGCGGAAGTCATCCGACTGCAGTCGCTCTATTCCGCGCTGGCGATGGGCGGTGGCATTGCGATAATGACGATGATCTGCGGCGTGCTGTTCGCCCATCTGCAGGGGCATCTGTTCTGGGTGATGGCACTGGTGGCACTGCCCGCGCTGTTTCTGCGGCCCGGCTACGACTCCAGTAAATAACGAATACGCTGCTGATGGTGTAACGTCAGCGGCAGTTCCGCATGCACCAGCGGCGGAGAGTAGAGTGGCAACGAGGTCGGGTAGGGCGAAATGATGATGTCGACATCACGTGGCGCGCCCTCCCGCTGAAACAGTTTCACGTCCTGATAGGTAATATTAATTGGCAGCAGCGTGATCTCACGAATCTGCTGTTCTACATCCTGTTCCAGATCGGCGTCGTCGCCGGTCAGGATCAGCACCTGCTTCTCCTGCAGCGCACTCTCCTGCATCAGCCAGGCGCCGAAAATAATGGTAATTAAACTCACCTCTTCCGGTGTAAAAGCGATGCGGTAGTGCTGCTCAAAAGCCTGCAGCGCCTGCTGAGTGGTGCGAAGCAGACGCGGATAGAGGCGGCTGACATCCAGTGCCACGCTATTGTCGATACCGATATTGAAATGGGTGCGATCCAGCGCCTGCGCCAGATGCGGATAGAGCTGGTGCAGCAGTTCATTGCGGTCAGCAAAGGTAATCCCGGCACAGGCTTCAAAATCATCAATCAGCTGCTGAGTCGCTTTCATTAACTGCTGTTCAGCAGGATGCGCAATCGCGTCCACGACCGGCGTATGTATCTGGCTGAACAGCAGCGTCCAGAAATCCGCTTCACTGACGGGCGGAGCAATATGGCAGCGTTTGCGCCAGTGGTAGATCACATCCTCAGCGGCCTGCCGCTCAGGCTTCTGCTGCAGCCAGAGACATTGCGCCTCACTGAACAGCACCGGCTGACGCTGGCACAAGCCATACTTCATGAATATCTGCAGAAACAGCCGGTCACGTTCGCTGAAGTCACGCTTCAGGCGCAGGCTACAGTGCTGAATCAGTGCCTGTAAATTGGTCTCATCCCACAGCGCTTTCTCAATCTTCATGACTTTCAGGCGCTGACGCAGAGGCGCGGCAAAATGTTCGCAGACGAAGTCCTGCGATAAACGCAGACTGCGTCGCAGGTTATGCAGCAGACAGAGGCGCCGATCCAGCTCAGTTCCATGAAGACGAAAGCTGCCATCTACCATCTGATGCAATTCCAGCTGGTGATATCGCTGTATCTCATGGCCCACATCCGCGATATCCTGTCGGGCAACGTCAGGATCGACGCCATTCAGCTGGCAGACTTTTTCAAGCGTAAGCAAAGGTGTCGGCAGAAACAGCAGCAATAAAAGATGGCACTGACGCTGTGAACGGGAGAAGAGTGGTGCCAAAGGGGTAGCAGAACTCATCAATCAGATTTCCAGCAGGCTATTTTGAGCTAAGAATAGTCAACCCGTTCAGCGCCTGCGCGGTTTACGCGGTTTATTTGCCAGAGGTTTAAGGCGGGTCACAAAATTTTGTTACTTATAGATTCTTTTCGTCGGGAACGTTACTTTATAACATTATGAAACGCGCACTCTTTGCTCTGTTAATGGTATTAAGTCCGGCTGTGCTGGCACACCCTCACAGCTTCATTGATATGAAAACGGAACTGGTGGTGAAGGATGACACCTTTACCGGGTTGAAGATGACCTGGACCATGGATGAGATTACCTCCGCTGATCTGCTGTATGACGCGGGCGACGCGAAACCTGGCACTGTAGTGTGGAAAAAGCTGGCAGCGGGTGTGATGGCAAACGTGCTGGGCCAGCACTACTTCTCAGAAATCTGGCACAACCAACAGCGGGTAAAGTTTTTGAATCTGCCAACGGAATATAACCTTTCGCGAAACGGCCACAAAGCGGTGCTGGAATTTATTCTGCCGCTGGCGGAACCCCCGAAGCTGACCGGACAGCGCTTTGAGATCCTGACTTTTGATCCCACCTATTTCGTCGATATGTTTTACGACAATCCCGGTGCTTTAACGCTGCCGCCTGCACTGCAGACGCGTTGCCGGTTTACCCTCAATACGCCCAAACCCAACGACTCACTGAAACAGTATGCGCTGTCGCTGGACAAAGCGGATGCCCCGGCTGAAGAGATGGATTTAGGCCGCCAGTTCGCACAAACGGTGGTACTGAAATGTCAATAATCTCCACGCCTTCCAGGGCCACCCGACTCTGGCCACTCTGGATGATAGCAGGACTCTTCTCTGGCGGCGCACTGCTGGTCTGGCTTTACTGGTCGCAGATTCTGCTTCAGAGTGTATTGTGGCAGAAAGATTTGCACCGGCAGATGACTCAGCTGTTACAGCAGGTCGCGGAGCAGCCACACCAGGCAGGCATATCGCTGGTGATATTCAGCCTGATCTATGGCGTGCTGCACGCGCTGGGACCGGGCCACGGAAAAGTGGTGATCGCGACCTTTCTGGCGACCCATCCGAGCCGCGTCAGAACCAGTATCAGGCTGACGCTGCTTGCCTCACTGCTGCAGGGATCGGTCGCGATTGTGCTGGTCACGGTGATGCTGGTGCTGCTGAAAACGTCGTCGCGCCAGCTGCATCTCAGCAGTTTCTGGCTTGAAAAGGGCAGTTATCTGCTGGTGATCGGGCTGGGTGTGATGATCGGGTATCGGGCGCTGCGTGCGCTGTGGCTGGCGTTGCGCCCACGACCCGCTCCGGTATTTCGTGCTTTCCAGCCGCAGCATCAGCATGACGAGCATTGCGGATGCGGCCACGCACATCTGCCGACGCCCCAGCAGATGAATGGCAACGTAAGCTGGAAAACTCAGATGCTGGTGGTGGTGTCGATGGGCTTACGTCCCTGTTCCGGCGCGATTATGATGCTGCTGTTTGCCAAAGTGATTGGTGTTTATGGCTGGGGCATTCTCTCTGCTGCGGTAATGGCACTGGGCACGGCCCTGACTATTTCCGCAATTGGTTTGCTGGTACAACAGGCGCGCTCGGTAGCACAACGACTGGCGCAGCCTGGTGCTGGTGCTGGCATCACGCGACTTCTGATTCCCATCCTGGCTTTGACCGGTAGCCTGATATTAATCGTAGTGGGTATTGCATTATGGCAGTCTGCCCGGTTAACGCTGGGCGGCGGAATTCGACCTTTCTGACTAAAAGCGCAGCGGGAATAAAATTTCCGCTGTTATCTTTACCTCGCTAATTATCTGAGGCTTCATCACTTTAATTTTTTATCTGAGTAGTTCAGTGGTGAAATCACTATTCCCTGTCTACGCTGTTAATACCAAAACGGCATTCCGCCGTCGGCATGATAAAAGATCAAGACAGCTTTCTGTTTATTGCGAGGAGTATATTTCATGGCTGATACCCGTATTAATAATGGCTACACCGAAACGCTGGCGACCGGACCTGCAGGATTACCGTTAAAACGTATTTCCTGGAGCGCCGTTTTTGCCGGTGTTATTTGTGCCTTAATCGTTCATATCATTCTGACATTGCTGGGAACAGCCATTGGTGCCACCACCATTGATCCGATGAAAGAACAGAATCCTCTCGACGGCCTGGGTACTGGCGCACTGGTCTGGACAGCCATTGAAATGCTGGTTGCGATGGCGGCAGGGAGTTATGTTGCCGGGCGACTGGCTCAACGCGAAGGGGCCCTGCACGGTTTATTGATGTTTGGCCTTAGCACAATTTTCACTATTTACCTGGCTATTGCACTGGCGACCAGTGTATTAGGCGGCGCGATGAATATTGTGGGTTCAGGTTTCCAGGCACTCGGTAGTGGTATTTCCGCGGCAGCGCCTTCGGTTACTCAAATGGCAAAACAAAAGCTGCAGGAGAATAATATTAATTTAGATAACCTGCAGAACGAACTGGAAACGACATTACGCCAGACAGGCAAACCGGAATTACAACCCGAGAATTTGAAGCAGGACGCAAATAAAGAAGCGCAGAATGCAGAAAACCAAGCTAGCAACACCGCGAATCATCCGCAGACAGCTGATACTGATCTGACTAACTGGGTAAAAGGTGTGATGGATCGCCATTCAGATACTCTGCAGGCAGCCGACCGTGATGCGCTGAAAAATATTATTAAAGCGCGTACCGGTAAAAGCGATCAGGAAGTGGATCAGATTGTCGCTAAAACTGAGCAGAACTATCAGCAGGCCGTTCAGAAATACCAGGAACTGAAACAGCAGGCTGAACAGAAAGCGCGTGAAGCCGGTGAGAAAGCCGCGGCTGCAACCGCTAAAGCAAGCTGGTATGCACTGATTCTGCTGATTATCGAAGCCGTACTGGCCGGTGTGATGGGTATGGTCGGTCGTCGTACACAGCCTCGTCAGGTGCTGGCACACGAACGTCGTTAATCATCACTGAATAACAGGCAACAAAAAAGGCGGCTGAGAAGCCGCCTTTATTCTGTACTGAAACTTAGCGTTTTAACGCTTCGCTCAGCTCATCACGCATATTCGACAGCATTGACTTCACGACACGTGGGTTACCCGCAACCAGGTTACCTGACAGCAGATAGCCGTGGTTACCGGTGAAGTCAGTGACCAGACCGCCCGCTTCACGCACCAGCAGTTCGCCCGCCGCAAAATCCCATGGCTTAAGGCCAATCTCAAAATAGCCATCGACGCGACCGGCAGCGACATAAGCCAGATCCAGCGCAGCAGAACCGGTGCGACGGAAATCAGCACACTGGGTAAAGAGTTTGGTCATGATGTTCATGTAAGCAGGCGCGTGCTGCTTCATTTTGAACGGGAAGCCGGTTGCCAGAACGGTGCCATCCAGATCGCGTGCCGTGCTGCCACGCAGACGGTAGCCATTCAGCTGCGCGCCCTGACCACGTGAAGAGGTGAACAGTTCATTGCGCATAGGATCGTAAACAACGGCGACTTCAGTGCGGCCTTTGATGCGCACAGCGATCGAAACAGCAAAGTGAGGTAAACGTTTGATGAAGTTAGAGGTGCCATCCAGCGGATCGATAACCCATTGAACATCCTGATCTTCGCCCGCCAGCTCACCGCTTTCTTCAGTGATGATGGTGTGTTTCGGGTAAGATTTACGAATAATTTCGATAATCAGGCGTTCTGCTTCGCGGTCAACATTCGTTACGAAGTCGTTGCTGCCTTTCTGGCTGGCTTCGACGGCGTCCGGGGTTTCATAATATTTGGCAATTAAATTTCCGGCCTTGCGCGCTGCGCGCACGGCAATGTTGAGCATTGGATGCATCGGTATCTCTCGCTGGATGTTAAAGAACGGGGAAAACGGCGCGGAGTATAGCAGTGTGTTCGGTAAATGTCCTGCTTTATGTTAATATTCGACCTACTGATTTTACTGACCCGTTTCTGAGTATCCCTAATCATGTTGCAAAATATTCGTATCGTGCTGGTTGAGACGTCTCACACCGGTAACATGGGCTCCGTTGCGCGCGCCATGAAAACCATGGGCTTAACTAACCTCTATCTGGTTAATCCGCTGGTCAAGCCTGACTCACAGGCTATCTCCCTGGCCGCCGGTGCCAGTGACGTTATCGGCGAGGCTAAAATCGTCGACTCGCTGGATGAGGCGATCGCCGGATGCAGTCTGGTCGTTGGCACCAGCGCCCGTTCCCGCTCGCTGCCCTGGCCGATGCTGGATGCACGTGAATGTGGCGTGAAAAGCGTGGAAGAGGGCCAGCAGGCACCTGTTGCACTGGTGTTTGGTCGTGAACGTGTTGGCCTGACCAATGAAGAGTTGCAGAAGTGCCATTATCACGTCGCGATTCAGGCTAACCCGGAATACAGTTCGCTGAACCTGGCGATGGCGGTGCAGATTATTGCCTATGAAGTGCGCATGGCGTGGTTGCAGTCGCAGGAGCAGGCCAGCCCGGCACCGAAGTATGAAGAATCCCCTTATCCGCTGGTGGATGACCTTGAACGCTTCTATCAGCATATGGAGCAGATGATGCTGAACAGCGGTTTTATCCGTGAAGCTAATCCGGGTCAGGTGATGAGTAAACTGCGTCGTTTATACACCCGCGCACGCCCGGAACGTGATGAACTCAACATCCTGCGTGGCATGCTTTCATCGTTTGAAAAGCGTAAAAACGAGAAAAAAGAAGCAGATAATAGTTGAGTAAATTACCAGGTTAAATACCTGACTAATTTACCAGGTTAAATAGTTGACCAAATTACTCGGGAATGGCAGACTTCAGCGCATCTGTTGCTAATCCTCCGATAACCGGACGCTATTGAGGTCACACGCTATGAGACTGACATCCAAAGGACGTTATGCCGTTACTGCAATGCTGGACGTTGCCCTTCACTCCCATGAAGGTCCGGTCCCGCTGGCGGATATTTCCGAGCGTCAGGGCATCTCGCTCTCCTATCTGGAGCAGTTATTCTCCCGACTGCGTAAAAATGGTCTGGTCTCGAGCGTGCGTGGTCCGGGTGGCGGTTATCTGTTAGGTAAAGAATCCAACACCATTTCCGTCGGTGAAGTGATTACCGCCGTGGATGAGTCTGTTGATGCGACCAAATGCCAGGGTAAAGAAGGTTGTCAGGGTGGCGAGCGCTGCCTGACTCACGTACTGTGGCGCGATCTGAGTGTGCGCATCAGTGAATTCCTGAACAATATTACGCTGGCTGAGCTGGTGAATAATCAGGAGATTCTGGATGTGGCCGATCGTCAGAATGCAATTGATAATCGTCGCTTCCAGAGCCCGCGTTCTCAGGGAATTAACGTTAACCAACGCGCCTCCTGATCCCCGCTGTTGCGGCCCTAACTGCTAACGCGGTCAGGGCCGAATCTGCTATAAAGACGTATGATTTTTTATACGGAGCTGTAGCGCAATGAAATTACCGATTTACCTGGATTATGCCGCCACCACGCCGGCCGATCCGCGTGTAGCCAGCAAAATGATGCAGTTTCTGACGCTGGATGGCACGTTCGGTAATCCGGCCTCGCGATCGCACCGATTTGGCTGGCAGTCTGAAGAAGCGGTTGATGTTGCCCGTAATCAGATCGCCGAACTGGTCAACGCCGATCCCCGCGAAATCGTCTTTACCTCTGGCGCCACCGAATCCGATAACCTCGCGATCAAAGGCGCTGCCCATGCCCACCAGGCACGCGGCAAACATATCATCACCAGCCAGACCGAACATAAAGCGGTGCTCGACAGCTGCCAGCAGCTGGAGCGTGAAGGCTTTGATGTCACGTATCTGACGCCAGCAACCAATGGCATTATCTCGCCTGACCAGTTACGTGCAGCGCTGCGCGACGACACGATTCTGGTCACTCTGATGCATGTAAACAATGAAACCGGGGTGATTCTGGATATTGCCGCCTTTGGTGAAATTTGCCGTGAGCGTGAGATTCTGTTCCATGTTGATGCCACCCAGAGCGTTGGCAAATTGCCCATCGATCTCAGCCTGTTACCGGTCGATTTGATGTCGTTTTCTGCCCACAAGCTTTATGGACCGAAAGGCATCGGCGCGCTCTATGTACGGCGTAAACCGCGCGTGCAGATCGTTGCGCAGATCCACGGCGGCGGACATGAACGCGGAATGCGCTCCGGGACCTTGCCGGTGCATCAGATTGTCGGCATGGGTGAAGCCTATCGTATTGCCGCCGAAGAGCGCGAAACTGAAATGGCGCGGATTCAGGCGCTGCGCGATCGCCTGTGGCAGGGCATCAGCGCGCTGCCGGACGTTACCCTTAATGGCGATCTGCAGCAGAGTGCACCGAACATTCTTAACCTCAGTTTCGCTGATGTTGAGGGTGAGTCACTGATCATGGCGCTGAAAGACCTGGCGCTCTCTTCCGGCTCGGCCTGTACCTCCGCCAGCCTGGAGCCTTCCTATGTCCTGCGCGCGCTGGGCCTGAGTGAAGAACTGGCGCACAGTTCGCTTCGCTTCTCGCTGGGACGCTTCACGACGGAAGAAGAGATCGACTACGCCATTGCACTGGTGCAGAAGTCAGTGACCCGTCTGCGGGCCTTAATGAAATCCTGATACCCGGCGATAGTCCGGAAACTGCGCCAATATGGGCACTTCGCTGGCAACGCCCGGCGGAATCTGTTATCAGGTCTCTCTGTGAATTACATTTAACATCTTATTAAAGCCGTTATAACAATCAGGCTGGATGAAACAGATAACGATTACGGAGCTTTTCGATGACCACACAACCGATGAACATTACGCTTAGCAGCCAGCCCGCCGATGCGCGCTGGGGCGAAAAAGCGATTCTCAGCAGCAACGACAGCGGTATGACACTGCACCTGACCGGCGCAGATGCGCTGAATACCATTCAGCGTGCGGCCCATAAAATCGATGGCCAGGGCATCCGCCATGTGGCGCTGACCGGCGAAGGCTGGCACCTTGAGCAGTGCTGGGCATTCTGGCAGGGCTTCCGTGGCCCGAAAGGCCAGCGTCAGGTTGACTGGCCTGAACTGGGCGAACATGAGCAGGCGGAGTTTGATCGCCGTCTGAAAATCATCGACTGGGTGCGCAACGTCATTAACCTGCCCGCAGAAGATCTGGGGCCGGAGCAGCTGGCGCACAATGCCGTCGATCTGATCAGTGAAGTGGGCGGTGACGCCGTCAGCTATCGTATTACCAAAGGCGATGAACTGCGGGTGCAGGGTTATATGGGCCTGCATACTGTGGGACGCGGTTCAAATCGTCCGCCGGTCTATCTGGCGCTCGACTACAACCCGACCGGCGACGAGAATGCGCCGGTTTACGCCTGCCTGGTCGGTAAAGGCATTACCTTTGATACCGGCGGCTACAGCCTGAAGCAGAGCAGCTTTATGGACTCGATGAAGTCTGACATGGGCGGCGCGGCGACGGTGACTGGCGCGCTGGCGATGGCGATTTCTCGCGGTCTTAACAAGCGCGTCAAACTCTACCTCTGCTGCGCCGATAATATGGTCAGCAGCAACGCCTTCAAGCTGGGCGACATTATTCGCTATCGCAACGGCAAATCGGTGGAAGTGATGAACACCGACGCGGAAGGCCGCCTGGTGCTGGCCGACGGTTTGATCGACGCCAGCGAGCAGAACCCGACGATGATCATTGACGCCGCAACGCTGACCGGCGCGGCTAAAACGGCGCTGGGCAACGATTACCATGCGCTGTTCACCTTTGATGAGGTGATGGCGCAGTCGCTGATGGGCAGCGCAGTGAGTGAGAACGAACCTTTCTGGCGTCTGCCGCTGGCCGAATTCCATCGCAGCCATCTGCCGTCTAACTTTGCCGATCTTAATAACATTGCCAGTCCGTCTCATGCGGCCGGTGCCAGCAGCGCGGCAGCGTTCCTGTCACACTTCGTCAGCAACTATCAGCAGGGCTGGCTGCACATCGACTGCTCTGCGACCTATCGCAAAGGCGCCGTTGATCAGTGGGCGGCAGGTGCAACAGGTCTGGGCGTGCGTACCCTCGCCAATCTGTTACTGAAATAAGCCGATCTCAGCGGTGGCTGATGCTGCCGCTGTTCAGAGGGAAACGTTCAGAGGGAAACTATGAACCGTCTTGAAGAGGTGCTGAAGCTGGCGGCGACTGAGCCTGCCCATCGGCCCGAGTTTTTCCAGTTGCTGCTGGAATCTGACGTCTTTGTTCCGGGCGAAAGTACCACGCAACAGTTTGATGCCAGCACGCCCGTTGATCTCCAGCACTGGGAAAAAGAGGATGGCAGCAGCATTATTCCTTTTTTCACGTCAGAAGAGGCGATGAGTGAAGCGGTAAACGGTGAGCAGTCATGGCTGCGTCTGCCG
Organism: Pantoea sp. MHSD4; assembly: GCF_021043305.1. NCBI lineage: Bacteria > Pseudomonadati > Pseudomonadota > Gammaproteobacteria > Enterobacterales > Erwiniaceae > Pantoea > Pantoea sp. MHSD4. The sequence goes on from NZ_JAJNDH010000001.1 coordinate 117,888, forward strand.
GTACGGACGTTGTTTGAGATGACGCGTGGCGAGACGCTGTTTCTCAATCCTAAACTGCCTTCCGGCAAAGAGTTCACTGCAGCGGAGATCACGCATCTGCTGGCGGAAGAGGGCAGTGCGCTAAGTCAGCAGACTGTGCTGGAAGGCGGGCAGTCACTGCTGCTCTCTGAGGTGGCTGAACCGCCTGCACAGATGATCGACTCGCTGACTCAGTTGTTCACGAAGCATAAGCAGGTGCGTCGGGCATTTATTGCCAGTATTCGTGAACGGTCAGACGAAGCACCTAATTTACTGATTGGCATTGAAGCGGACAGCAACATTGAAGCGATCATCCAGGCGGCGGGCAGTGTGGCAACGGATACGCTGCCAGACGATGCGCCAGTGGATATCTGTGAAGTGATGCCGAACGATCGCGGCATCAGCCACTTCTTTACCGCGCACATCACACCCTTCTATGAACGTCGCTGGGGCAGTTTCCTGCGTGACTTCAAGGGCAGTGAGCGGATTATCTGACGCACTCAATACAAACAGGCGGCTCATGAGCCGCTTGTTTTTTATTTCGCAATAGGCAGGTCGTCCCGGCTGCCCCATTCGCCCCAGGATCCGTCATACAGCGTGGCATCCCGTGCGCCCAGCGCGGTCAGCGCCAGAATCAACACCACCGCCGTTACGCCTGAGCCGCAGCTGGCGACCACTGGCTGGGAAATATCGACACCTGCGTCAGCAAAAATTCTGCGCAGTTCCGCTTCCGGCTTGAGTGTTCCCTGCTCAACCAGCATATTCCACGGCACGTTCAGGCTGTTGGGAATATGGCCGCGATGCAGGCCGGGACGCGGTTCGTCCACTTCAGCGTTAAAACGATTAGCAGCACGGGCATCAACAATCTGCGCGCCGCCTTCATGGCTGATCAGCAGCACATCCGTCAGGCGTTTCACCCGGCTTTCATCCGCGTGGGCTTCAAACTCACCTTCCGGCAGATTCACTTCGCCGCTTGCCAGCGCAAAACCGGCCGCTTTCCAGCCCTGCAATCCCCCGGCCAGAATCGACACCTGAGCCACACCAAAGGTCTTCAGCATCCACCAGGCGCGGGGTGCGGAAAAGAGATTGCCTTCGTCATAAACGACCAGATGTTTATCACTGCTGATGCCCAGCTCGCGCATCGCGACGGCAAAGGTCTCGGCACGCGGCAGCATATGTGGATAAGGGCTGGTGTGATCGGAAAGGGCTTCAATATCAAAGTAAGGGGCGTCAGGTAAATGACCCGCCAGATACTCAGCCTGGATATCGCGAACCGCTTCCATTCCGGGTGGCAACAAACGTGCATCCAGTACCTGAAGGCGTTCATCGTTGTAGTGCTCTTGTAACCAGTCGGCGGACACAAACAGTGGCGTCGTCATAACAACCTCATCTCAGCAATCTGTCATACCAGTGTCAGGGAATGTGCGCACCATCTCAAGAGAAGCGTTGATTAAATGCGAGCATTGATATGAAATTGCGCGGCGTAATCAAACGACACTCCCTGCGTCCCGGTGAAGGAACTACCATGAAGAAACGCAACACCCGGCTGCTGCTCAGCATGCTGATCGGTGGCTCGCTGCTGTCAGCAACTCTATTACCTGTTTTGCCTCTTCAGGCGGCAGAGGCACCCTCAACGGCTCAGGTCAGCAAACCGCTGACCATTATCGATCTCTCAGAACTGCAGATCGACGGTGCCGCTGCGCTGGTCTTAACCTTCAGTCAGCCGCTGGATGATAAACAGGATATCGCGCAAAAAGTCAGGCTGACTGACGATAAACAGGGCCGGGTGGATGGCGGCTGGGAGCTTTCCGCTAACCGCAAAACGTTGCGCTTCCGTCATCCTGAACCCTCACGTCACTTCACCGTCACGGTGGATGCAGGATTGCGCGCGGCCAGCGGTGAAACGCTTGCCGCCGATTACAGCCAGAAAATCGCCACCAGTGATATCCAGCCGATGGTGGGGTTTGCCAGTCGCGGTTCATTGCTGCCGCTGCGTATCACGCAGGGACTGCCGGTGCTGGCGCTAAATGTGAACCAGGTCGATGTCGATTTCTTCCGCATTAAGAATGCCGGCCTGGCAGAATTCCTCTCGCAGTGGAATTACGGCAATAACCTCTCCAGCTGGCAGTCACAGGATCTGCTGAAAAGCAGCCAGCTGGTCTACTCCGGTCGCTTCGAGCTTAATCCGGCGCGCAACACCCGTGAAAAATTGCAGTTGCCGATGAGTGACATTACCGCGCTTCAGCAGCCGGGCGTCTATCTGGCGGTGATGAAGCAGGCCGGAACGTATCGCTACAGCCAGCCCGCTACACTTTTCACCCTGAGCGACATTGGCCTCTCACTGCATCGCTTCCCGACTCAATTTGAACTGTTTGCCCAGAGCCTGGCAAACGGCCAGCCACTTTCCGGCGTCAGCGTCAGGTTGCTGGATGCCAAAGGGCAGGTGCTGCAAAGCGGCACCAGTGACAACACCGGCCATCTGCGCCTCAGGGCGGATGAAAAAGGCAAGATCCTGCTGGCCGTGCAGGGTGAACAGACCTCAATGATTGACCTGTCGCGTCCGGCGCTGGATCTCGCGGAGTTTCCGGTTGCCGGACCGCAGGGTTATGACAAACAGCTGTTTGTCTTTGGGCCGCGCGATATCTATCGCCCAGGCGAAATCGTCATCGTCAATGCGCTGCTGCGTGATGCCGACGGACATCCGTTGCCCGTTCAGCCGATAAAAGCAGAACTGGTGCAGCCCGATGGCCAGGTGATGCGAACCTTTGTCTGGCAGCCTGAGGCGGGCCTCTACCAGCAGCGCCTGGCACTGCCCGAATCTGCCATGACCGGCAACTGGATACTGCGACTCAATACCGGCGATAACCTCAAGCGTGAATGGACGTTCCACGTCGAGGATTTTCTGCCGGAGCGTATGGCGTTAACCCTGAAAAATGACCCTCAGCCGCAGCCTGCTGATGCCCCCGTTGAGTTTGGTATTGAGGGGCGTTATCTCTATGGCGCACCGGCGGCGGGTAACACGTTACAGGGACAACTCTATCTGCGACCGGCACGCGAAGCGGTGGCTGCACTGCCGGGCTACCAGTTTGGTGACATTACCGAAGAGGGGCTAAAGCGCACGCTGGATGAGGTCGATCTCAAACTCGACGCCAGCGGTAAAGCGCAGCTTTCGGTAGAGAGTCAGTGGGATCAGCTGCACTCTCCGCTCAACCTGATCCTGCAGGCCAGCCTGCTGGAGACCGGCGGCCGTCCGGTCACCCGACGCGCTACCCAGGCCATCTGGCCTGCAGAAGCTCTGCCGGGTATCCGGCCGCTGTTCGGTAACAAGGCCGTTTATGACTACCGCAGTGACAGCTATCACGATGAGCCTACCGTGCCGGAAGAGAGCCTGGCCGAATTCGATATTGTCTATGCCAACAGTCAGGGCAAGAAACTGGCGGCAGACAAGCTGGATGTGCGCCTGATTCGTGAACGCCGTGACTACTACTGGAGCTTCTCGGACAGCGAAGGCTGGCAGTCGCAGTATGGCGACAAAGACCTGCAGGAAGATGAACGCGCTATCTCAATCCCGGCTGACGGCAGCACCAAAGTCAGCTTCCCGGTTGAGTGGGGCCACTACCGGCTGGAAGTGCAGGCGGGCGAGAAGATCGTCAGCAGCGTGCGGTTCCAGGCCGGTTATGACTGGCAGGACAACACCAACGGCACGGGCGCACTGCGTCCGGATCAGGTCAGACTGAAGCTGGACAAAGCGGCTTACCAGCCGGGCGACACCGTGCATCTGCAGGTTGACTCCCCGGCAGCCGGTAAAGGTTACCTGATGGTGGAGTCGAGCAGCGGCACGCTCTGGTGGCAACCGCTGACTGTACCTGAGGGCGGCACAACAGTGGATGTCCCTGTTGCTGAGAGCTGGCGGCGTCACGATCTCTACTTCAGCGCTATCGTGGTGCGTGACGGTGATAAGGTCAGTGGCGCAACACCAAAACGCGCGGTGGGGCTATTACACCTGCCGATGGCGACAGAGGCGCGCCGCTTAAACCTGACGCTGGATGCGCCCGATAAAATTCGTCCTGAACAGCTCCTGACGGTCAGGGTTCACGCCAGTCGTGACGGCGGTCCGCTGCCTGAAAAAGTGAATGTATTGTTGTCAGCCGTGGACAGTGGCGTGCTGAGCGTCACAGATTTTAAAACGCCCGATCCGTGGCAGGCTTTCTTTGGCCGTAAACGCTACAACGTCGATCAGTACGACGTCTTTGGTCAGCTGATCGAAGGCGGTGGCCGACTGGCGGCGCTGCGTTTTGGTGGTGATGGTGAAGATGAATCGATGACGCGCGGCGGTAAAAAGCCGGTAACGCATGTGAATATCGTGGCGCAACAGTTGCAGGCGCTAACGCTGGATAAAGAGGGCAACGGGACGATTACGCTACCGATCCCGGCGTTTAACGGCGAACTGCGGCTGATGACTCAGGCCTGGAGCGACGACAGCTTCGGCGCGGCAGAGCGCAAACTGGTGGTCGCCGCGCCGCTGATCAGCGAACTGGCCACGCCGCGCTTCCTTGCCAGCGGCGACTCGGCATCACTGGCGCTCGATCTCACGAACCTGACCGATCTGCCGCAAACTCTGAAAGTGGATGTGGCCAGCAGTGGCTTAGTCGATCTGGCCGGTGCGGCCAGCCAGAGCGTGACGCTGGCCAAAGGCGCTCGTACCACACTGCAGATTCCGGTCACGGCGAAAACCGGCTTTGGTGATGGCGAGATTGCCGTACAGATTTCCGGTCTGAACCTGCCGGGTGAACAGGTTAAGGCCAGCAAACAGCAGTGGAAAATCGGCGTCCGGCCGCCTTATCCTGCCCTGACGCTGAACTTTGATGCCGTTATCAATCCCGATCAGCCCTGGCAGATCGCGGCAGCGGCGCTGACTGGCCTGGATGCACAGACCCTGAGTGGACAGCTGACGCTGAGCAATCGCCCGCCGCTGAACATCGCCAGCTATATCAGTGCGCTTTACGCCTATCCCTACGGCTGTCTGGAACAGACTACCAGCGGGCTCTGGCCTTCGCTCTACACCAGCCATGCTGAGCTGACCACGATGGGCATTAAAACCAGCAGCGATGAAGCGCGTCGGGCCGCCGTCGACACCGGCATTGCTCGTCTGGCGGGCATGCAGCGGGCCAACGGCAGTTTCGGGCTGTGGGATAAACAGAGTGAAGAGGAGTTCTGGCTGACGCCATATGTAACGGACTTCCTGCTGCGCGCCAGTGAGGCGGGCTATGCGCTGCCAGATAATGTGGTTGATCGCGCTAACGCACGGCTGCTGCGCTACTTGCAGGATCCCGCGCAGATCAGCGGCGGCAGCAGTGACGACAACGCCGCGCTGCAGTTCAGCGTGCAGGCTTACGCCGGATTGGTGCTGGCGCGTCAGCAGCGCGCGCCACTGGGGGCGCTGCGTGCATTGTATGAAAAGCGTGAGAAAGCCCGCTCCGGCCTGGCGCTGATGCAGCTGGGTGTCGCGCTGAAGCTGATGGGTGACGGGCAGCGCGCATCGCTTGCGATCATGCAGGGTGCCACGCTGACCCGCTCGGACAAAGCGTGGTACGGCGACTATGGCAGCACGGTGCGCGATGAGGGGATGATGATTGCCCTGTTAGCAGAGAATAAGCTGCAGCCTGATTTGCAGAATAGTCTGCTGCTGTCGCTCTCCAAAGAGGTCAATGGCAAACGCTGGTTCTCGACCCAGGAAAATAACGCACTTTATCTGGCTGCGCATACGTTACAGCAGGCGCAGGGCGGGAGCTGGCAGGCGCAGCTGTCCGGTAACCCAGCTCCGTTACAGGGCGATGCACCGCTGAATAAAGGGCTGGGCGCTGAGCAACTGCTGCAGGGGCTAGCCATCAGTAATCCGGGCAGTGCGCCGCTGTATGGTCGTCTGGACGTCACCGGTTATCCGCTGGCCGCGCCTCAGCCGGAGAGTAATGTGCTCGGGATAAAACGTGAATATTTCACCCTGGATGGCAAAGCTGCCGATCTCAGTAATCTGCGCAGCGGTGAATTGCTGGTGGTTCGTCTGACGGTCTCCTCGAAACGCAGCATCAGCGATGCGCTGGTGGTGGATCTGCTGCCTGCCGGTCTGGAGCTGGAAAACCAGAATCTGGCGGATAGCAGCGCCAGCCTCGGTGACAGTGCGGATACGCTGAAGGAGAGCATGGGTGACATGCAGCAGGCTGATATCAAACACATCGAGTTCCGAGACGATCGATTCGTCGCGGCCCTGGCGGTGGATACCTATCGTCCCGCCACGCTGGTCTATCTGGCCCGGGCGGTCACGCCGGGTCGCTATCTGATGCCACCGCCGCAGGTGGAGTCGATGTATGTGCCGGAGTGGCGCGCCACCGGCAGTACACCGCCGCAGCTGCATATCCAGTAAGTGATGCAGGGCGTGATTAACATCAGCGCCATTAAAAAGCGGTGGCTCGCGCTGCCGTTTTTTTTTCTGGCGTTATGGCTGGCGACGTGGGGACTGGATCGGCTGTTCCCGCTGCCGCTTAAAGAGGTGCAGCCTGCGCGGGTGATTGTGGCCAGCGACGGCACGCCGCTGTGGCGCTTTGCGGACAGCAAGGGCATCTGGCGCTATCCCGTCACACCAGAAGAGGTCGCTCCGGCTTATCTGCAGGCGCTGCTCACCTACGAAGATCGCTGGTTCTGGTATCACCCCGGCATCAATCCGCTGGCGCTGGTGCGTGCGGCCTGGCAGGATTTGCGCCATCAAAGCGTTATTTCCGGTGGCAGCACGCTGACCATGCAGGTAGCACGCCTTATCGACCCGCAACCCCGTACGCTGCGGGGCAAGCTAATCCAGGCGTGGGGGGCGCTGCAGCTTGAATGGCACCTTTCCAAACGTGACATCCTGACGCTCTACCTTAACCGTGCGCCTTTTGGCGGCACGCTGGAAGGGGTGGGCGCGGCAAGCTGGAGCTGGCTGGGGAAATCCCCGTCACAGCTGACACCGGGCGAGGCAGCGCTGCTGGCGGTTTTGCCGCAGGCACCCAGCCGACTTCGCCCCGATCGCTGGCCAGAGCGGGCAGAAGCGGCACGCAATAAAGTGCTGGATCGGCTGGCGGAATACCGCATCTGGTCCGCTGAGCAGGTGGCGGAAATCCGTCAGGAGCCGGTCTGGCTGCCGCCACGGCAGATGCCGCAGATGGCGCCGCTGCTGGCCCGGCGATTACTGTCGATCAGTTCCAGCGACAAGATTGTCTCCACGCTCGATCCTTCACTGCAGCGCGAACTGGAAAGCCTGGCGCTGAACGTTAAAAACCAGCTTCCGCCGCGTACCTCACTGGCGATGCTGGTGGTCGATCACACCACCATGGCGGTTCGGGGCTATGTCGGTTCGGCTGACTTTACCGATGACAGTCGGTTCGGGCATGTGGACATGATCGCCAGCGTGCGTTCGCCTGGCTCGGTGTTAAAACCCTTTGTTTACGGCATGGCGCTGGATGAGGGGCTGATTCATGCCGAATCGCTGCTGCAGGATGTGCCGCGTCGCTTTGGTGATTACCGGCCAGGCAATTTCGACACCGGTTTTCACGGGCCGGTCAGCGCCAGCGATGCGCTGGTACGCTCCCTGAATCTGCCGGCTGTACAGGTGCTGGAGGCGCTGGGACCGAAAAACGTTGCGGCGCGTCTGCGCAATGTGGGTCTGAATTTACGTTTCCCGCCAGGCGCGGAACCCAATCTTTCGTTGATTCTTGGCGGCACCGGCGCCCGTATGGATGAAATTGTGGCGGCTTATAGCGCCTTTGCCCGTCACGGCAATGCCGCTGCACTGCGCTGGACGCCCGATCAACCCTTGCAGCAGCGACCGCTGCTTTCACCCGCATCGGCGTGGATCATCCGGCGCATCCTGGCGGGTGAAGCGCAACCGGCCGGTAATGGCAGCGTACCTGATGTGGTGCCGCTGGCCTGGAAAACCGGCACCAGTTACGGCTATCGCGACGCCTGGTCGGTGGGCATCAATCCCCGTTATCTGATTGGCGTCTGGGTGGGGCGGCCGGATGCGACTCCGGTTGCCGGGCAGTTTGGTTTCGCCTCTGCCGTGCCAGTCATGAATCAGATTAACAGCGTGCTGATGAGCCGTCTCGGCAGGCGTGACGTGCCGGTCGACCCACGTCCGGCCTCGGTAACGGTCGCGACCATATGCTGGCCTGGTGGTCAGCCGTTGCCTGCCGGAGATGAAAACTGCCGCCAGCGTCGGCAAAGCTGGGTCGCTTCTGATACGTTGCCGCCAACACTGCTGGCGCCCGGTCAGGAGAGCCTCAGCGGATTACGCGCCGGCTACTGGCAAAATGTGCAGGGACTGCGCGTCGCAGCAGATTGCCCCGGCGCTACCCGCCACGAACGGCTGGTCTGGCCGCTGCCGCTGGAGGCCTGGCTGCCGCCTCAGGAGCGGCGGGCGCAGCGCTTACCGCCTGTCGATACCCATTGTCCGCCATTACAACAGGGCAGTAGCGCACCACTGATTGTCACCGGCGTTGTTGAGCGGCAAATCGTTAAACCGCTGCCGGGTAATAGCACGCTGACGATCCCGGTCGCGGTGCAGGGAGGGCAGGGCACGCAACGCTGGTGGTTCCTGAATGGTGAGCCATTGATGACGCAAAACGCGGCGAACAGCCTGTCGCTGCATCTTGATCATCCCGGCGAGTATCAGCTGGTGGTAATGGATGAAGAGGGACAACTTGTCTCGGTCACCTTCACTCGGGGCTGACGATTTTTTGCGCTAAATCATAACTATGGCGCGCCTGCCTCGACTCAGATCAAGAATTTTCAACAAATTGGGGATCTCTGATAGGCAATGCCGCACTCAGCCCCTATAATCGGCGCCGTTTCTTAACCGGGGCGGACGCCACCGGTTTCTTCAGAACGTCAAGACAGAGGTCATCATGGCAATCGAACGTACTTTTTCTATCATCAAGCCAAACGCCGTCGCTAAAAATGTGATTGGTGCTATCTATAACCGTTTTGAAAGCGCTGGCTTCAAAATCGTTGGCGCAAAAATGCTGCAGCTGAGCAAAGAGCAGGCTGAAGGCTTTTACGCTGAGCACCAGGGCAAGCCATTCTTCGATGGTCTGGTTGAATTCATGACCTCTGGCCCGGTTGTTGTATCCGTGCTGGAAGGTGAAAATGCGGTTCAGCGTCACCGTGACCTGATGGGTGCAACTAACCCGGCAAACGCACTGGCTGGCACACTGCGTGCTGACTACGCTGACAGCTTCACCGAAAACGCGACCCACGGTTCAGATTCTGCTGAATCCGCTGCCCGCGAAATCGCTTATTTCTTCGGCGAAAACGAAATCTGCCCACGTACCCGTTAATCGCCCGGCGATAAACGTTACAGCGGCTTTACAAAAATCTGCGTAGGGGAGGTCACTCCCGCCTGTTATCAGGCCGCAGATGTTGTACAATATTGCGCCTTCATTGACATCGCTTAATGAAGGCGCAATTTTTTCACCTATCCCTGAACAGCGCCATAACGTGTAACAACGAGGCCAGAGAATATTATGTCCGAACAGATTGAGACGTCCGCGTCCGCTTCCCCCATTGTCGTTTCTCCCAAAAGCCAGAAAATAAACCTGCTGGATCTCAACCGTCAGCAGATGCGGGAATTTTTCCTGTCGCTGGGCGAGAAGCCTTTCCGCGCCGATCAGGTCATGAAGTGGATTTATCACTACTGCTGCGATGACTTCGAGCAGATGACCGACATCAACAAAAAGCTGCGTAACCGGCTGATGGAGCTGACGGAAATCCGCGCGCCAGAAGTGGCGGAAGAGATGCGCTCCACCGACGGCACCATTAAATGGGCTATCCGCGTGGGCGACCAGCTGGTGGAAACGGTCTATATCCCGGAAGGCGATCGCGCCACGCTGTGTGTCTCTTCACAGGTGGGGTGTGCGCTGGAGTGTAAATTCTGTTCGACCGCACAGCAGGGTTTTAACCGTAACCTGCGGGTGTCAGAAATTATTGGTCAGGTGTGGCGTGCGGCGAAAATTGTCGGCGCAGCCAAAATCACCGGCCAGCGTCCTATCACCAACGTGGTGATGATGGGCATGGGCGAGCCACTGCTCAACCTCAATAACGTGGTTCCGGCGATGGAGATCATGCTGGATGACTTCGGTTTTGGTCTGTCGAAGCGTCGCGTAACCCTCTCAACGTCAGGCGTCGTGCCTGCGCTGGATAAACTGGGTGATATGATCGACGTGGCGCTGGCGATCTCGCTGCATGCAGCAAACGACAAGCTGCGTGATGACATCGTGCCGATCAACAAAAAGTACAATATCGAAACCTTCCTGGCCGCGGTGAAGCGTTACATCGCGAAATCCAACGCCAACCAGGGACGCGTGACCATTGAGTACGTCCTGCTGGATCACGTCAATGACAGCACTGATGATGCGCATGAACTTGCCGCATTGCTGAAAGAAACACCGTGTAAAATCAACCTGATTCCGTGGAACCCCTTCCCGGGCGCGCCGTATGGCCGTAGCTCTAACAGCCGTATCGATCGTTTCTCCAAAGTTTTGATGGACTATGGTTTTACCACCATCGTGCGTAAAACCCGTGGTGACGACATTGATGCCGCCTGCGGTCAGTTAGCCGGCGAAGTCATTGACCGTACCAAGCGGACGATGCGCATCAAAATGGCGGGTGAAGCCATATCTGTGAAGCCTCTCTAGAAGGTTGAAATCGCGCGTTTCCTGACGTGATGACCCGTGGCAGGCTGCAGCCTGTCAACGTCAAACGGAGGGAAACGATTATGCGTAATGGATTACCTGCAGTGTTGCTGGCGCTGTTTGTTGTAAGCGGGTGTGTCAGTCAGCCGCGTGAACCTGGCGCAGAAGAGGTGCGTCTGCAGTTAGGGATGCACTATCTGGCCAGTGGCGACGCTGCTGCGGCTGAGCGAAACTTTCTACGGGCACAGGCCGCTGCGCCACAGGATTACCGGGTCTCGCTTGCGCTGGCACGGCTGGCACTGAAGCAGGGTAATCAGACAGCGGCGCAGGCACGGTTTATACTGGCACAGCAGCAGGCGCCGGATAATGGTTTTGTTGCTAACAATTACGGTGCGTTTCTCTGCGCTTTAAGGCAGTATGACGAAGCGCATCAACAGTTTAGTCGGGCAAGCGCAGCACAGCAGTTTGATGCTCGCAATGACGCGCTTGAACTGGCAGGCTTTTGTTATCTGCAGGCTGGCGATGTTGCTGCTGCCCGCAGGGCGTTACGTCAGGCCATTGATGCTGACAGGCGTAAAGCTGACTCGCTGCTGTCGGAAGCTGAAAAGCAGCTGGCAGATAACCATCTGTCGAAGGCCCAGGTTTTGCTTAGTGTTTACCAGCAACAACTGCCTGAAACAGCACGAAGTCTGGCGTTACACTTACGTTTCGCCGCGCTACAGGGAAATGCCGCTGACGTTTCACGTTATGGCGACCGGTTAGCGCGACGTTTTCCGCAATCGATACAGTACCAGCGTTATTTAGCTAATGAATACTGAAGCCACTCAAGAAAACTCTGCATTACAATCAACAGGTGAACGCCTGCGTCTGGCCCGTGAGCAGATGGGGCTGACGCAGCAGAACGTCGCTGAACGCCTGTGCCTGAAACTTTCTACCGTGCGTGACATTGAGGAGGACAAATCACCTGCTGATTTAGCTTCCACGTTCCTGCGCGGCTACATTCGCTCTTACGCGCGTCTGGTGCATATTCCTGAAGAGGAACTGCTGCCGATGATGGCGAAGCAGACACCGATTCGGTCTTCAAAGATTGAGCCGATGCAAAGTTTTTCACTGGGCAAACGCCGCAAGAAACGCGACGGCTGGTTAATGATTTTTACCTGGCTGGTGGTGTTTGTGGTCGTGGGGCTGACGGGCGCCTGGTGGTGGCAGAACCATAAAGCGTCTCAGGACGATCTGGTGCCGATGACCGACCAGAGCAGTAGCAGCGGTGATAATGGTCAGTCGATTCCGCTGGGTGAAAGCAGCGGTGATAGCGCGGCACCTGCCGCAACTGACGAGAGCAACACCACCACGACCAGTAACAGCGGCGCAGCCAGTGCGCCGGCGAGTGCGGCTCCGGCCGCCACCGCCAGCAATAGCGCGACCACCACTCAGCCGGATAACACCAGCAATGCTGTGGTGTCGCCGAGCCAGGCGCCAGTGGACAACTCAGCGGCTGCACCAGCAGCCACGACGCCGACAACCAGCGCGGCACCTCCGATGCCCGTCGGTGCAGCTGCGGTCAATGAGCCGGCAGCTGACCCTAATGCGGTGGTCATGAACTTCAACGCCGACTGCTGGCTGGAAGTCAGTGACGCGACCGGCAAAAAACTGTTCAGCGGCATTCAGCGTAGTGGTGGTAAACTCAGCCTCGCAGGAACGCCTCCGTATCGTCTGAAAATTGGCGCGCCTCGTGCGGTTCAGGTGCAATATCAGAATCAGCCCGTTGATTTAAGTCGTTTTATCCGTAATAACCAGGTTGCTCGCCTGACGTTGGGTGCGCAATAACAGCGTATCGCGTACCGGGCAATTGTGGAGAAGAAATATGCATAACGAAGCACCCATTATCCGCCGTAAATCCAAACGCATTTACGTCGGCAAGGTGCCGGTCGGTGACGGCGCGCCAATCGCTGTTCAGTCGATGACCAACACCCGCACCACTGACGTGGAAGCGACGGTAAATCAGATCAAAGCCCTTGAGCGAGTCGGTGTCGACATCGTTCGTATCTCGGTGCCTACCATGGATGCCGCAGAAGCATTCAGACTGATCAAACAGCAGGTGAATGTACCGCTGGTTGCAGATATTCATTTTGACTACCGCATCGCCCTGAAAGTCGCCGAGTATGGCGTCGACTGCCTGCGCATCAATCCCGGTAATATCGGGAACAACGAGCGCATCCGTATGGTGGTTGACTGCGCACGCGACAACAATATTCCGATTCGAATTGGCGTGAACGCCGGTTCACTGGAAAAAGATCTGCAGGAAAAGTATGGCGAGCCGACGCCGCAGGCGTTGCTGGAATCAGCCATGCGTCATGTCGATCATCTTGACCGTCTTAACTTCGATCAATTCAAAGTCAGCGTAAAAGCCTCTGACGTCTTCCTCGCGGTTGAATCTTATCGCCTGCTGGCGAAACAGATCGAACAGCCTCTGCATCTCGGCATCACCGAAGCGGGTGGCGCACGCGCAGGCGCAGTAAAATCTGCGATTGGACTCGGCCTTTTACTGTCAGAAGGGATCGGCGATACGCTGCGTATCTCGCTGGCGGCCGACCCGGTTGAAGAAGTCAAAGTCGGTTTCGATATCCTGAAGTCACTGCGCATTCGCTCTCGCGGGATCAACTTCATCGCCTGTCCAACCTGTTCACGTCAGGAGTTTGACGTTATCGGCACGGTCAACGCGCTGGAGCAGCGTCTGGAAGATCTGATCACCCCGATGGATGTCTCCATTATCGGCTGTGTCGTCAACGGACCGGGTGAAGCGACCCTCTCTACGCTGGGCGTGACCGGCGGCAGCAAGAAGAGTGGTTTCTACGAAGATGGCGTGCGTCAGCGCGATCGTCTCGACAACAATGACATGATTGATCAGCTGGAAGCGCGCATTCGCGCCAAAGCGTCGATGCTGGATGCCAGCCGCCGTATTGATGTGCAGCATCTGGAAAAATAATGGCGCGCGCGGTCTGCGTGCGTGACTTTTTTGACTGAACCTGTGCGGTTTCATCCTCATAAGGTATGATGCCGGACAGGTTTTTTTGCATTAAGAGATTCTAACGTGGCGAAGAATATTCAGGCGATTCGCGGGATGAACGACTACCTGCCTGCGGATACTGCCCTCTGGCAACGGATTGAAGGCGTTCTCAAGCAGACGCTGGCGAGCTACGGTTACAGCGAAATTCGCTTACCGCTGGTAGAGCAAACCCCACTGTTTAAGCGCGCCATCGGTGAAGTCACCGACGTGGTTGAAAAAGAGATGTATACCTTTGACGATCGCAACGGCGAAAGCCTGACGCTGCGTCCGGAAGGCACGGCAGGCTGTGTGCGAGCCGGTATCGAACACGGTTTACTCTACAACCAGGAACAGCGTCTGTGGTACATGGGTCCCATGTTTCGCTATGAGCGTCCGCAGAAAGGCCGCTATCGTCAGTTCTATCAGATTGGCGTGGAAGTCTTTGGTCTGCAGGGACCAGACATCGATGCTGAACTGATCATGCTGAATGCCCGCTGGTGGAAAGCCCTGGGTATCTCTGAGCACGTTCGCCTTGAACTTAACTCTATCGGTTCGCTGGAAGCGCGTGCTCACTACCGTGATGCGCTGGTCGCCTTCCTTGAACAGCACAAAGACGTGCTGGACGAGGATTGCAAACGCCGCATGTACAGCAATCCGATGCGTGTTCTCGACAGTAAAAATCCCGACGTTCAGCACCTGCTGAATGATGCGCCACAGCTTGGCGACTATCTGGATGATGAATCACGTGAACATTTCAGCGGCCTGTGTGCCTTGCTGGATGATGCTGGGATCAGCTACACCGTCAATCAGCGTCTGGTGCGCGGTCTGGATTACTACAACCGCACCGTGATTGAGTGGGTGACGGATAGCCTGGGTTCACAGGGCACGGTATGCGGCGGCGGTCGCTATGATGGCCTGGTTGAGCAGCTCGGTGGCCGCGCGACACCTGCCGTTGGCTTTGCCATGGGTATGGAGCGTCTGGTATTGCTGGTTCAGGCAGTTAATCCTGAATTTGAACCGACGAGCAATGTGGATGTCTATGTTATCGCTTCAGGTCAGGGCGTGCAGTCTGCTGCGATGCAGCTGGCTGAGAAATTGCGTGATGAAGCGCCTGAACTGAGGCTGATGACCAACTTTGGCGGCGGCAACTTCAAGAAGCAATTTGCCCGTGCTGACAAGTGGGGCGCGCGCGTTGCCCTGGTGTTAGGCGAGGATGAAGTTAAAGCCGGTCAGGTCGTGATTAAAGATCTGCGCCGTGGCGAGCAGCAAACGCTGGATCAGGCAGAGGCTGCTGCTGTATTGCGTACGCTGCTACAGTAAGCGTGACACAGCACCAACCATAGAAAGGAGAAGGATTGCGTGGAAGTGTATAGCAATGAAAACGAGCAGACCGACGCGCTGCGCAACTTTTTTGCCAATAATGGCAAAGCGTTAGCCATTGGCGTAGTGATCGGCATTGCTGCGCTGGGTGGCTGGCGTTACTGGAGCAGTCATCAGGATGATACGGCGAAATCGGTATCCGCACAGTATCAGCAGCTGACCAGCGCCATGCAGGCAGGCAAGCCGGAAACGCTGGAAGCGGTAAACCGTTTTGCCAGTGAAAACAGCAACACTTACGGTGCTCTGGCCGCGATGGATCTGGCGAAGCAGTACGTTGACGCCGGTCAGCTTGATAAAGCGGCATCACTGCTGCAAAACGGTCTGAAAGATACCAAAGATGCCAATCTGCAGGCGGTGATTAACCTGCGCCTGGCACGCATTCAACTGCAACAGAATCAAGCGGATGCGGCGCTTAAAACCCTTGACGGTGTGAAGGGTGATGGCTGGACAGCCATTGTGGCCGATATTCGCGGCGAAGCGCTGCTGACCAAAGGCGACAAGCAGGGCGCGCGCGATGCATGGAGTAAAGGGGTTGAATCTGACGCCTCTCCGGCATTGAAGCAAATGATGCAGATGAAGATGAATAACTTAAGCTAAGCCAGTCAAGAGAGAGCGCATGGAATTACGTAAATACCTGCTGCCGGGACTGATTTCAGTCACTTTGCTCAGCGGTTGTTCGCTGTTTAGCGGCGAAGAAGATGTAGTAAAAATGGCCCCGTTGCCGAAGGTCGAAAATCAGTTCACGCCACAGAAAGTGTGGAGCACCTCGGTTGGTGACGGTGTGGGTGATTTCTACTCAAATCTGCATCCTGCCTGGCAGGATAATACGGTTTACGCTGCCGACCGCTTTGGTATCGTCAAAGCACTGGATGCCGCAGACGGTAAAGAAAAGTGGAAAGTCGATCTCTCTGAGAAAACCGGCTTCTTCTCGAAAAATATTTCAGCCCTGCTATCAGGTGGCCTGACGGCCGATGGCGACCGCATTTATGTTGGCAGCGAACGCGGCCAGGTTTTTGCCCTGAACAGCAGCGATGGTAGCGTGGCCTGGCAGACGAAAGTCGCCGGTGAAGCGCTGTCACGTCCGGTGGTCAGCGATGGTCTGGTGCTGATTCATACCAGCAACGGCATGTTGCAGGGACTGGATCAGAGCAGCGGTGTGGTGAAGTGGAGCGTCAACCTGGATATGCCAGCGCTGTCTCTGCGCGGTGAATCTGCGCCGGCTGTGGCCTTTGGCGGCGCAATTGTCGGTGGCGACAACGGCCGTGTCAGTGCCGTGGCAATGAACCAGGGACAGCTGATCTGGCAGCAGCGTATTTCTCAGGTCAGCGGTGCCACGGAGATTGACCGTCTTAATGACGTCGATACCACACCGGTTATCGTTAACGGCGTCGTTTATGCACTGGCCTACAATGGCAATCTGTCGGCGCTGGATCTGCGTTCAGGTCAGATTTTGTGGAAACGCGAAATCGGCGGTGTGAAGGATCTGATTGTTGATGCCGGCCGTATCTATCTGGTCGATCAGGACGATCGTGTGATCGCTCTTAACACTGACGGTGGTGTTGCCATCTGGCGTCAAAGCGATCTGCTGCATCGCAATCTGACTTCACCGGTGCTCTACAACGGTTATCTGATAGTCGGTGACAGCGAAGGCTATCTGCACTGGCTGAACACCACAGATGGACGTTTTGTGGCACAGCAGGAACTGGATAGCTCAGGCTTCCAGACCGAGCCGGTAGTTGCCAGCGACAAGCTGCTGATCCAGTCCAAAGACGGTGAGGTTTATGCGATTACCCGTTAACGGGTAAACGTCTGGCAGGTGAAATCCTCCGTTCCGACGGCTCCTGATTTAATCAGGGGCCGTTTCGTTTTTAGTCAGGCATGGTATTCTTTGCGCCTTAAGCCTGAACTTAACGGCCAGAGCCGTTATAATCTCGCCATTCGGGCGATTAATTTTTTATTGAGGCATTTTGTTATGGTACCTGTGGTCGCGCTGGTTGGGCGTCCCAATGTGGGAAAATCTACGCTATTCAACCGTTTAACACGCACACGTGATGCGCTGGTAGCGGATTTTCCTGGACTGACTCGCGATCGCAAATATGGTCGCGCCGAAGTGGAAGGGCGCGAATTTATTGTTATTGATACCGGTGGTATCGACGGCACCGAAGAGGGTGTTGAAACGCGGATGGCTGAACAGTCACTGCTGGCGATCGAAGAAGCCGATGTTGTGCTGTTTATGGTGGATGCGCGTGCGGGCATGATGGCCGCCGATCAGCAAATTGCGAAGCATCTCCGTTCCCGTCAGAAAGCGACCTTCCTGGTGGCAAATAAAACTGACGGGATGGATCCGGATCAGGCGATTGTCGACTTCTATTCACTGGGCCTGGGCGAAATCCACGCCATTGCGGCGTCGCATGGTCGTGGTGTGAGCAGCCTGATTGAAGAGGCGCTGCTGCCGTGGATGGAAAAAGTTGAGGCGGTCGAGCTCACTGAAGAAGAAGAGAACCAGGCTTACTGGGCTGCGTTAGAAGCTGACGAGATTGCTGAGCAGGAAGCCGCAGAGGAAGAAGAAAACTTCGACCCGACGGGCCTGCCGATCAAACTGGCTATCGTTGGTCGTCCAAACGTAGGTAAGTCAACGCTTACCAACCGCATTCTCGGTGAAGACCGCGTGGTGGTCTACGATATGCCGGGCACCACCCGCGACAGCATCTACATTCCGATGGAGCGCGATGGACGTGAATACGTTCTGATCGACACCGCCGGTGTCCGTAAGCGTGCCAAAATCTCTGACACTGTAGAGAAATTCTCGGTGATCAAGACGCTGCAGGCGATTGAAGATGCCAACGTGGTGATGCTTGTGATTGATGCGCATGCCGGCATTTCCGATCAGGATCTCTCACTGCTTGGCTTCATTCTCAACAGTGGTCGCTCGCTGGTGATTGTGGTCAACAAATGGGATGGCCTGTCGCAGGAAGTACGTGATGAAGTGAAAGAGACGCTGGACTTCCGTCTGGGCTTTATCGATTTCGCCCGTATCCACTTTATCTCTGCGCTGCACGGCAGCGGCGTGGGTAATCTGTTCGAGTCGATCACTGAAGCTTATGACTGCTCGACCCGACGCGTAAATACCTCGCTGCTGACGCGCATCATGAACATGGCTGCAGACGATCACCAGCCGCCGCTGGTACGCGGTCGCCGCGTTAAGCTGAAATACGCGCATGCCGGTGGTTATAACCCGCCTATCGTAGTGATCCACGGTAATCAGGTGAAGGATCTGCCCGATTCTTACAAACGCTATCTGATGAACTACTTCCGTAAATCACTGAACGTGATGGGAACGCCAATTCGTATTCAGTTCAAAGAGGGTGATAACCCTTATGAAGGCAAACGTAACCTGCTGACGCCAACGCAGCAGCGTAAACGTAAGCGTCTGATGGCGCATATGAAAAAGAATAAGCGTTAACAAAATGAGGGCCATCTGGCCCTCTTTTTTTTGCTCTGAACTCATCAGGCAGGGAGAAGAAAATGATGGTGATGTGTGAAAAATGTCAGCAACCGCTGTCGCTCAGCAACGGTGAAATTATCTGCAGTGCCTGTGGTGCGCATTATCCCGCGAAACCCTGTTGCCCTGAGTGTCACCAGCCGCTTGACGTACTCAAAGCCTGCGGTGCAGTGGACTATTTTTGCCGCAATGGACATGGTCTGATCTCCCGCAGGCGCGTACTGTTCCAGCCGCCAGGTCACTAACGCCGCTTTCAGCTACGCGTAATCTGTCTGAGAATCCACCGCGACGCCCGGCTATTTGTAGCAAAAATGCTATTGCGCCGTAACAAACCGGTTAGATATGTTCACTCTGTAACGTACCAGGTGGTACAATCCTGCCGCGTCGTGGGAGGGGTCAGCCACATCAGTGCTCTTCCGGCCCACAGATTCTCACGGACGCGGGTCTGTTTATATTCGATTTGAAACCGAGCGATGCTCCACGCGCACCTGTTAACGCGCCGGAGTCCGGATGGCCTCTGTCCGGGCGCTCTGTTTATTCAGGAGAGTAAGTGTTATGGCTGAAACATCCTCCCGCGCCGGAAAGGGGCTGGGAATCGCATCCATGCTGCTCGGACTGGTGCTGCTTGCCACCGGTCTGTTTTTTGCAATTGGCGGCGGTAAACTGGTTGCCCTGGGCGGCAGTTGGTACTTTTTAATTGCGGGTATTGTTACTGTCCTCTCCGCAATTCAGTTCTTCCGTCGCAAATCTTCGGCAGTGGTTCTGTTCCTGCTGGTCTTTGCTGGCACCCTGATCTGGTCGCTGTTTGACGCAGGTCTGGATTTCTGGCCACTGGTCTCGCGTTTGATGGTTCCAGCCGGACTGACGCTGCTGGCTTTCCTGATCTGGCCTTCACTGCGTAAGCACGAAGGTAAGCACTCACTGGCGAAACCTTCTTACGCGTTCGCGGCAGTGCTGGCGGCAGGCATGGTGGCAACACTGGTGCAGATGTTCCAGCCTCATCCTACCGTTGCGGCTACGGGCGAAGAGTTACCGTTGATCCCGGTAGACAAAGCGAAACAACAGAAAGACTGGGATAACTACGGCAACACGCCTCAGGGCAGCCGCTTTGTGGCACTCGATCAAATCACCCGCGACAACGTGAAAGATCTGCAGGTCGCGTGGACCTTCCGCACGGGTGATACCCCAGTCAGCCCGACCGGTAACGGCGCAGAAGATCAGCAGACGCCATTACAGATTGGCAATACCCTTTATCTCTGTACGCCGCATAACAACGTTATCGCCGTTGAAGCCAACACGGGTAAGCAGCTCTGGAAACGTGAAATCAACGCCCAGGCTGAAGTCTGGCCGCGCTGCCGTGGTCTGGCTTACTTTGATGCAACCAAACCGCTGCAACAGCCGGACAAGCCGGGTTCTGTACCGGTGACGGCGGCTGTGCTGCCAGCTGGTGACAGCTGTCAGCGCCGTATTCTGATGAATACCATTGATGCGCGTCTGATTGCGATCAACGCCGACAACGGTGAGTTCTGTGAAGATTTTGGTAATCACGGCATCGTAGATCTTAAAGCGGGCCTGGGTCAGGCACCGGACCCACAATATCAGCTGACCTCCGCGCCAACGCTGGCCGGTACCACGGTTGTGGTGGGTGGCCGTGTCGCAGATAACGTACAGACCGATATGCCTGGTGGTGTGTTACGTGGTTTTGACGTGATTACTGGCAAAATGCGCTGGGCGTTTGACCCGGGCAATGTTGACCCGAATGCGATACTGATGCCGGGCAAAGATTATACCCGCAGTACGCCAAACTCATGGGCGCCGATGTCTTATGACCCGGCAATGAACACCGTGTTCATCCCAATGGGGAGTTCGTCAGTTGACCTCTGGGGTGCGAACCGTACCGCGCTGGATCACAAATATGGCGCATCGGTGCTGGCGCTGGATGCCACCACCGGTAAAGAGAAGTGGGTCTATCAGACCGTACATAACGATCTGTGGGACTTCGACCTGCCGATGCAGCCAAGCCTGATCGACTTCCCGCAAAAAGATGGCAGCACCACGCCAGCGGTGGTGATTGGCGGCAAAACCGGCATGATCTTCGTGCTTGACCGTATGACCGGTAAGCCGCTGACCAAAGTCGAAGAACTGCCGATGCCGCAGGGTCATATCCCGAACGAGCAGTACACCAAAACACAGCCGCACTCGACCGGTATGCCGCAGATCGGCAACCAGACGCTGAAAGAGTCTGACATGTGGGGTGCCACACCGTTTGACCAGCTGGCTTGCCGTATTGGTTTCAAATCGATGCGCTATGACGGTCTGTTCACCGTACCAGACACTGACAAGTCTCTGAGCTTCCCGGGTTCACTGGGTGGGATGAACTGGGGCAGCATGTCGATCGATCCGAACAATCACCTGTTGTTCGTCAATGACATGCGTCTGGGCCTGTGGGTTCAGATGATCCCGGCGGATACCAATAAAACGGCGCGTGGCAGCAACGGTGGCGAAGCGATCAATACCGGTATGGGTGCGGTTCCGCTGAAAGGCACGCCTTATGCTGTGAATAAGAACCGCTTTATGTCACCGCTGGGCATCCCTTGTCAGAAACCGCCATTTGGTACGCTGTCGGCGATTGACCTGAAAACACAGAAAATCGTCTGGCAGGTGCCGGTCGGCACGGTGCAGGATACCGGTCCGTTTGGTATTAAAATGCGCGTGAAAATGCCGATTGGTATGCCAACGCTGGGCGGTACGCTGGCAACGCAGGGTGGCCTGGTATTCATCGCCGGTACACAGGATTACTACCTGCGCGCCTTTGATGCATCAACCGGTAAAGAAGTGTGGAAAGCACGTCTGCCGGTGGGCAGTCAGGGCGGCCCAATGAGCTACGTCTCACCGAAAGATGGTAAGCAGTACATCCTGATCTCGGCAGGTGGCGCACGTCAGTCTCCGGACCGTGGTGATTACGTGATTGCGTACGCGCTGCCAGACAGCAAGTAACAACGCTTAACGAGAAGGGCCGACATTGTCGGCCCTTTTTTTATTTGCCGTCGCGCCACAGCGCCTGCAACTCAGGTGGTGCCACCTGTTCCGGAATCAGCAGCACAATGGTGCCCACCTCGCGGCGGGTGGCATACTGAATCTGGATGCGAAAATAGCGCTGATCGCCACTGCCCACCTGCGCAGCTTTTTCCTCGGGTTCGCCCAGCGGCATTGCCTGCTCCAGCGCATGGCAGACGCGCTCTTTTTCCGGTGCCGGCAGCTCACCCAGCATAAAACGACGTTCGGCGCGGAGCCCCGGAATAAAGGCCATGCCGCCTTCACGCGCGACGATGATGGTGGCATCATCGGTGAGTTCGGGCAGGTCACTCATAGCACGCCAACCTCCTTCCACGCCTGTTCAATAGCATTGCTGACCGACGCGTCGAAGCGTTTTTTACCATGCTCAACGGTGAAGCGGGCAAAGGTCTTAAAGTCCGCATTCTGTGGCAGTTCGTCGTCACACACGGTGTCGTACCAGGCATATCCCGCCTGTTCCCATGCATAACCGCCCAGTGCTTTAGCCGCCAGATAAAAGGCCCGGTTAGGAATGCCGGAGTTAATATGAACCCCACCGTTATCTTCACGGGTCTTCACGAAGTGATCCATGTGGGCCGGTTGCGGATCTTTGCCCAGCATCGGATCATCGTAGGCGGTGCCAGGTTCAGACATCGATCGCAAACCACGCCCGTTAATTCCTTTTGCCAGCAGACCTTCACCGATGATCCAGTCGGCCTCGTCGGCGCGCTGTTTTTTACTGAACTGTTTCACCAGCGAGCCAAAGACATCCGACAGCGATTCATTCAGCGCGCCAGACTGCTCAAAGTAGATTAACCCGGCTTCGTTTTCAGTGACGCCATGCGCCAGCTCGTGCGCCACCACGTCAATCGCAATGGTGAAGCGATTGAAGATTTCGCCGTCACCATCACCAAATACCATCTGCTGGCCGTTCCAGAAAGCGTTCTGGTATTTCTCACCGTAGTGCACGGTACCCAGCAATTTCAGCCCCTGATTATCCAGCGAGTTACGCTGATAAGCCTGCCAGAAGAAGTCATAGGTTACGCCAAGATAGTCCCAGGCTTCTTCTGCAGCCACGTCGTCATTGCCGGGCTGACCTTCCTGACGAATCAGTTTACCCGGCAGCGTTTGCTGACTTTGCGCATCATAAATTTCACGATCCACATGACCACCCGCCGCGGTTTTTACGCCGGTCGGCTTTTGCCAGTGTTCCGCCATGAGGTGCTGAACGTGAGTCAGGGTGCGACGCGCCTGCTCCTGCTGGTGGCCGGAACCGTGTGCGATGATTTTGCGAAGGATATAGGGAGGAATAACGCTGTAAGCCATCTGGAACTCCTTGGCATCATGAATGTACCAAAAAGTATAGACCCGCCAGTCTGGTTAAACCTTATTCATCAGACCAGCGGTGAGGGAAAAGTGTGATTTGACAGCAAGCGTCAGCGTCAGGACGCGGTTTTGCGGCGGCGTTTTTTCTCAGGTAACAGCTGGGTCACCTGGCTTTCAACCCAGCCATCATCCAGACGGGTGCGCAGCAGATCGCCGCTCTGGAGCTGTGCCGTTTTCTTTACCACCTGTCCTGTGGTGTCTGTGGTCACACTAAACCCACGCGCCAGCGTCGCCAGCGGGCTGACGCCTTCCAGCTGCGCCACCAACTGACCAAAGTGCTGCCTGTTGCTGTTAAGCTGCTGAGTGATGCTCTGCTGCAGGCGATAGTGCCAGTTTTGAAGCTGCTTTTGCGCCTCGAACAGGC
Organism: Pantoea sp. MHSD4; assembly: GCF_021043305.1. Taxonomy (NCBI): domain Bacteria; kingdom Pseudomonadati; phylum Pseudomonadota; class Gammaproteobacteria; order Enterobacterales; family Erwiniaceae; genus Pantoea; species Pantoea sp. MHSD4. Next base: position 141,359 of record NZ_JAJNDH010000001.1, read on the forward strand.
GCTGCTGCGGCTGTTGAGCATTGAGTCGCTGGGACAGGCGATCCTGCTGACGTGTTGCGTGACGCAGACGGGTTTCCATCGCTTCACCCAGACGCTGTTGCAGGCGGAACAGGGCGGTCTGCTGACGAGCCAGACGCAACTGCGGGTGCTGCTGCTGCAGACGATGCTCAAGGCGGGTATAAAGCCGCTGCTGGCGAGCCAGGTAATAATCCATCGCCATCTCCAGCCGCTGTTGCTGAGATTGCAACTGGCGCAGCAGCTCCAGCTGGTTACGGCTGACAATTTCAGCTGCGGCGGAAGGGGTAGGGGCGCGTAAATCGGCAACGAAGTCGGCTATGGTGACGTCGGTTTCATGCCCGACGGCGCTGACGATGGGAATGCGGCTGGCAAAAATAGCGCGCGCCACGCGTTCGTCGTTAAAACTCCACAGATCTTCCAGTGAACCGCCGCCGCGTCCGACGATTAACACGTCGCACTCATTGCGGAGGTTGGCGATTTCAATTGCGCGGACAATCGCCGCGGGCGCATCAACACCCTGAACCACGGTCGGGTAGATCACCACGGGCAGCGAAGGATCGCGGCGATGCAGCACGCGTAACACATCGTGCAGTGCCGCACCGGTGGAAGAGGTGATAACCCCGACCTGGCGTGCCGGTTCCGGCAGTGGTTGCTTATGCTGCGGATCGAACAATCCTTCGGTCGCCAGTTTTGCTTTCAGCAGTTCGAACTGCTGCTGCAACAAGCCTTCACCTGCCGGATGCATGCTCTCGGCAATCAGCTGATAGTCACCGCGGGGCTCATAGAGCGTGATGTTGGCACGCACCAGTACCTGCTGACCGTGCTGCGGACGGAAGGTGACGCGACGATTGCTGTTACGGAACATGGCACAGCGAACCTGAGCGCCATCATCTTTCAGAGTGAAGTACCAGTGACCGGATGCCGGTTGCGTGAAGTTGGAGATCTCGGCGCTGATCCAGACCAGACCCATCTCTTTCTCCAGCAGTTGACGCACTGTCGTATTGAGACGGCTGACGGTAAAAATATTGGCGATGGGTGGCAGCGACATGTGACGAAGATCAAATTCCAAATCAGCAGGTTAATTCATCGATACTACATTGCTGCCTGTGCGGATCAAGAGTTTTTCTTAAATAATGCTGGAGGCAATCGATTACGGCCTGTATAATGCCGCGGCAATATTTTATCTATTCTCAATCACCCGAGGTGGAGTATTGCCATGTTAAGAATCGCTAAAGAAGCACTCACTTTTGACGACGTTCTGCTCGTCCCTGCACACTCCACCGTCCTGCCTAATACGGCCGATCTCAGCACGCAGCTGACCAAAAATATCCGTTTAAACATTCCTATGCTCTCCGCTGCCATGGACACCGTGACCGAATCGGGTCTGGCGATTGCGCTGGCACAGGAAGGCGGCCTTGGCTTCATCCATAAAAATATGTCGATTGAACGCCAGGCGGACGAAGTGCGCAAGGTGAAGAAACATGAAAGCGGCGTGGTCACTGAACCACAGACCGTGCTGCCAACCACGCCTCTGGCTGATGTGAAAGTGCTGACCGAGCGCAACGGCTTTGCAGGCTACCCGGTAGTTAACCGCGACAACGAACTGGTGGGTATCATCACCGGTCGTGATGTGCGCTTTGTAACCGACCTCTCTCAGCCGGTCTCTGCGGTCATGACCCCGAAAGAGCGTCTGGTGACGGTGAAAGAGGGTGAAGCGCGTGATGTGGTCCTGCACAAGATGCACGAAAAGCGCGTTGAGAAAGCGCTGGTCGTGGATGACAGCTTCCATCTGCTGGGCATGATCACTGTTAAAGACTTCCAGAAAGCCGAACGTAAACCTAACGCCTGTAAAGATGCGCAGGGTCGACTGCGTGTCGGTGCAGCGGTGGGCGCGGGTGCCGGTAACGAAGAGCGTATTGATGCGCTGGTCGCAGCAGGCGTTGACGTGCTGCTGATTGACTCTTCACACGGCCACTCTGAAGGTGTGCTGTCACGCATCCGTGAAACCCGCGCTAAATACCCGGATCTGGAAATCGTCGGCGGTAACGTGGCCACTGGCGCAGGCGCTCTGGCGCTGGTCGCGGCAGGCGTCAGCGCCGTTAAAGTCGGTATCGGCCCGGGCTCAATCTGTACTACCCGTATCGTAACCGGCGTGGGCGTTCCGCAGATCACTGCCGTTTCTGACGCGGTTACAGCGCTGGAAGGCACCGGTATTCCGGTGATTGCTGACGGCGGTATCCGTTTCTCTGGTGATATCGCCAAAGCAATCGCGGCGGGTGCGTCCTGTGTGATGGTCGGTTCAATGCTGGCGGGGACCGAAGAGTCGCCGGGCGAGATCGAACTCTATCAGGGCCGTTCATTCAAATCCTATCGCGGTATGGGTTCACTGGGCGCGATGTCCAAAGGCTCGTCTGACCGTTACTTCCAGACTGATAACGCCGCTGACAAGCTGGTGCCGGAAGGTATCGAAGGTCGCGTGGCCTATAAAGGCCGTCTGAAAGAGATAGTGCATCAGCAGATGGGCGGACTGCGCTCGTGCATGGGCCTGACCGGTTGCCCGACCATTGACGACCTGCGCACCAAAGCGGAATTTGTTCGCATCAGCGGCGCGGGCATCAATGAGAGCCACGTGCATGACGTGACCATCACTAAAGAGTCACCGAACTACCGCATGGGTTCATAATCCCGATTTCACGCCCGGCTTCAGCCGGGCGCTTTTATTGATCAAGTCACCGTTCTGGAAACCCCTCAATGACGACGGAAAATATCCATAAGCACCGCATTCTGATTCTCGATTTCGGCTCACAATACACGCAGCTGGTGGCACGTCGCGTGCGCGAGCTCGGCGTTTATTGCGAACTCTGGGCATGGGATGTCACCGAAGAGCAGATTCGCCAGTTCAACCCTAGCGGCATCATCCTTTCTGGTGGCCCGGAAAGCACCACAGAACTGAACAGCCCGCGTGCACCTGAATATGTTTTCAACGCAGGCGTGCCGGTGCTGGGTGTCTGCTACGGTATGCAGACCATGGCAATGCAGCTGGGCGGCACAGTATCTGGCTCTAACGAGCGCGAGTTCGGCTATGCGCAGGTTGAAGTGACGACCCCAAGTGCACTGGTTCGCGACATTGAAGATGCAATCAGCGCCACCGGTAAACCGCTGCTGGATGTCTGGATGAGCCACGGCGACAAAGTCACGGCTATCCCGGCTGACTTCGTGACCGTTGCCAGCACAGAAACCTGTCCATTTGCCATTATGGCCAACGAAGAGAAGCGTTTCTACGGCGTGCAGTTCCACCCGGAAGTGACCCATACCCGTCAGGGCCTGCGGATGCTTGAGCGCTTCATTATCGACATCTGTGAATGTGAAGCACTGTGGACACCGGCCAAAATCATTGAAGATGCCGTTGAACGCCTGCGTGAGCAGGTTGGCAACGACAAGGTCATCCTTGGTCTGTCAGGCGGAGTAGACTCCTCTGTGACGGCAATGCTGCTGCATCGTGCCATCGGCGACCGTCTGACCTGTGTGTTCGTGGATAACGGCCTGCTGCGTCTGAACGAAGCACAACAGGTAATGGATATGTTTGGCGACCACTTCGGCCTGAACATCATCCATGTGCCGGCTGAGATGCGCTTCCTGGATGCGCTGGCGGGTATTGATGAGCCTGAAGCCAAGCGTAAGACCATTGGTCGCGTCTTTGTGGAAGTGTTCGACGAAGAAGCGCTGAAGCTGCAGGATGTGAAGTGGCTGGCACAGGGCACCATCTATCCGGACGTGATTGAGTCGGCGGCGTCAGCTACCGGTAAAGCGCACGTCATCAAGTCACACCACAACGTGGGTGGCCTGCCGAAAGAGATGAAGATGGGCCTGGTTGAGCCGCTGAAAGAGCTGTTCAAAGACGAAGTGCGCAAGATTGGTCTCGAGCTGGGGCTGCCGTACGACATGCTGTATCGCCATCCATTCCCGGGTCCGGGTCTGGGCGTGCGTGTGCTGGGCGAAGTGAAGAAAGAGTATTGCGACCTGCTGCGCCGTGCCGATGCCATCTTCATCGAAGAGCTGCATAAAGCGGATCTCTACAACAAAGTCAGCCAGGCGTTCACTGTCTTCCTGCCGGTTCGTTCGGTTGGTGTGATGGGTGATGGCCGTAAATATGACTGGGTTGTCTCGCTGCGTGCGGTGGAAACCATCGACTTTATGACCGCACACTGGGCGCACCTGCCGTATGATTTCCTGGGCCGCGTCTCAAACCGCATCATCAATGAAGTCGACGGCATCTCCCGCGTGGTGTACGACATCAGCGGCAAGCCACCGGCGACGATTGAGTGGGAATAAACCGGCCCATGCCGATTAAGCGCTGATGCAAAAAAGCCCGCTTCCAGCGGGCTTTTTATTGCCTGAACTCCACTTAGACGGGCCATTTTAACCTTTCAGCACATCTATCCCCATCGCTGGCGGTTTTCTGTTCACTTTACCGGAAATTGCGCTATTCTCCCTGCAGTAGAAGCCTGCACTTAACTTCCTTTGTGTCCTGCTTTTATTCGCCGCTTCGATAATCCGTATCCCAAAGCCGCCACTTACTGTAACCGCCTGCCACTCAGGCGTTTCGTGATTCTTACGTCATCAGGAATGTTGTCATGCTCTCACTGAAAGTGTTCAGCCTGTTTTTTGTTGCCGTACTGCTGCTGTCGCTGGGAGCCAGCATTGCGCAGGCGACGCGTCACGGCGAAACCGCACAGCCCGGTGGCTGGGCCACTGCCCGGCGGGATTCGGCCGGAATCGCGCCCGATCCGCGCGCGTTATATAACCTGGCTATCGTGCAGGTCTATGCGGCGCCGACCTATGGCTGGAAAGGGCGGGTGGCGGTGCATCCCTGGATCATCTTTAAGCGCGCAGGTGAAACGCGTTTCACCCGCTACGAAGTGATTAGCTGGGGCAGCGGCGACAAAATCCGGCGCAACACCAACCTGCCGGATGGTTACTGGTATGGCGCAAAACCCCGGCTGCTGGTGGAGCATCGCGGACCGGAAGCCGAGGCGATGATTCCGCAGATTGAAGCCGCCATTAAATCCTATCCGTGGCCGACAACTTATCGTGCCTGGCCCGGACCGAACAGCAATACCTTCCTGGCGCATATCGGCCGTGAAGTGCCGGCTTTAAAACTGGATCTGCCCGCCAATGCGCTGGGCAAAGATTACCGGTCACTGTGGCATCCCATCGGGCTGCCGCCATCCGGGCGCGGTTTGCAGGTGTCGATTCTGGGCGTGGCGGGCGTGACGCTGGGCGCGGAAGAGGGACTTGAAGTGAACCTGCTGGGGCTTAATATGGGACTCGATTTTACGCCGTTCCGGCTGCGGTTGCCGTTTATCGGTGGTCTGGGCAATGACAACCTTCAGCAGGACAAACCCTGACAGTCTGGCCCCGTCAGGGGCCATTTTGCGTCAGCACACGCCAAAGTCACCCTCTTCATGATAGAGATTGACGCTCTCTGCCTTCACTTCGATCTCTTTCTTTGCCGCATCATCAACGCGCGCACACAACAGGGTGTCGCCGTCGACGCGCAGTACCTGCATTTTAGGTCCGCCGGTTTTCGACTGAACAAAATCCTCTGCTTTAAACATTCCTGCCTCCGTTGTTGAACATGAGTCCGGCCGGATTCTCGCTGGCGCGGTTTATTTTTTGCGTGACGTTTTCCAGTTTATACCCTGACCGTTTTACTGCGAGAAAAAGTCTGCGCATGCTGAGGCGCATTAAGAAATATTCACCTGGTTGTCAGTTGACAACTCAATCATTCAGCGTCAGGATAGGGACACACATGGCAAGGAAGCGACATCCCAGTAAAGAGATTGAAACGGCGTTACGTTACGCCGAAACCCATGGCTGGCTGGTCGTGACGGGAGGTCATCACGCCTGGGGCAAAATGTACTGCCCGAAAAATCTGTTGATGTGCCGATGTGGGGAGTTTTGTCTGACCTGCATCTGGAGCACACCGAAAAATGCACATCAGCATGCCCAGGCGCTGCGGCGCGTGGTAGATAATTGTCACTATCTGAAGTCCTGAAGCAGCACAAGGAGAGGCATATGGAATATTGTTTTACACTGCGGTTTAGCCTGCCGGAAGGGCATGCGCCGGTGGATGAGTTGCTGGAAACACTGGCAGCAGCAGGCTGTGATGATGCACTGATCGGTCTGGGTATGCCAGGGCGCATTGCACTGGAGTTTACCCGGGAGTCTGACTCTGCCACGGAGGTATTGAGACAGGCAGAAGAGGATGTGCTGCGTGCTATACCGGGTGCCACGCTGGTAGAAGCGGCACCTGATTTTGTGGGATTGACGGATGTGGCCGAGATCATCGGCATGACGCGTCAGAATATGCGTAAGTTAATGCTCAGCCACCGCCCGCCGTTTCCACTGCCGGTGCACGACGGTAAAACCGCCATCTGGCACTTAGCGGACGTGCTGGAGTGGCTGAGCCAGCGCGGCAATTACACGTTGCCTGCGGCGACCCGTGAGCTGGCACAGGTGACGCGCCAGCGCAATCTCAACGGGTCGCTGCAACGTTACGGCCTGCACGCCTGATCAGTGGGGCAGCAGGAAGATCGTCGCCAGTCCCAGGAAGATAAAGAAGCCGCCGGTATCGGTCAGGGCGGTGATCAATACGCTGGAGCCTACGGCCGGATCGCGCTTCATTTTGGTCATTACCAGCGGAACCAGTACACCCATTAGCGCGGCCAGCAGCAGATTCAGCGCCATGGCCAGCATCATGACGCCGCCCAGCGCCATATTGTCATACATCAGCCAGGTAATGCCGCCCATAATGCCGCCCCAGAACAGGCCGTTGATCAGCGCTACGCCCAGTTCACGCACAATCAGAAACGAGAAGTTACCCGGTTCAACCTGATGTAAGGCCAGCGCCCGCACAATCATGGTGATGGTCTGGTTACCGGTGTTGCCGCCAATACCCGCAACAATTGGCATCAGGGTGGCAAGCGCCACGATTTGCGAAATCGTCCCTTCAAACAGCCCGATAACCCGCGAAGCAACAAAGGCGGTACAGAGATTAATGGCCAGCCAGGCCCAGCGTTTGCGTACTGATTTACGCACCGGGGCAAACACATCCTCTTCCTGACTGATGCCGCCCATTTTACGAATGTTACTTTCGTTTTCGGCATTCACCAGGTCGACAATGTCTTCGATGGTCACACGGCCAATCAGTTTGCCCTTCGCGTCGGTGACGGCAGCAGAAATCAGGTTATAACGCTCAAAGGCGCTGGCCGCATCTTCGGCCTTGTCGTTGAGCTGGAAGGTGGTCGGGCGCGCGTTCATAACGTCGCTGACCAGAGTTTTAGGTTTGTTAAGCAGGATATCCGTCAGCAGCAGTTCGCCCAGCAGCTGATTGTCTTTGTTAGTAATAAAGAGTTTATCGGTACCGCCTGGCATGCTTTTACGCTTGCGCAGAAAACGCTGCACCGTTGCCAGCGTGACATCGTCGCGCACCGTCAGGATATTAAAATCCATCACCCGGCCTACGCGGTCGCGGTCGAGCTGCACCATATCGAGCATGCGGGCGCGCAGGGCTGGCTCCACGGTCGCCAGCAGGCGCCCGGTCAGGTCACGCGGCAGATATTGTGCCAGCCAGACCTGATCGTCGATGTCCAGCGGCTGGATAGCGCGCAGGATATCACGGTCGCTCATCTCTTCGGTGAGGCTGGCCCAGACCGTTTCTGAGGCTTCAACCAGCACGTGACCACGCCGCTCATTTGGCACCAGCCGCCACAGCGCCTGACGTTCCTCTTCGGGCAGGGCTTCAAGAATGTCGGCGAGGTCAGCGGCATGAAGCTGCTGAATATCCTGTTCCAGCGCATCACGCTGGGCCGCATTTTCACGTTGCTGTTCAGGGTTGAGATCGCCGGATTTCTCCAGCAGGGAATCAACCAGATCGTGCTCATTGAGCAGCAGCGTCAGAATGCGATGACGTATTTCACTTAAACGTTGAGATTGAGAGGCAGACACATTGGATCCCTTAGTCTGTAAGCACCAGCACGCAGTGTAGCGTTTCGCCTGAAAAAGGGATGCAAAAAAGAGTCCAGTTATCTGGATTCCGTTCAGGTTTCAGTGCAATTCAGGCGAAATATCACTATTCGCTAGCGCGTATCATTTGATGTGACGGTGACAGGCTCAGGAATAGCTTTCTGTTGCTGATGATGCTCGAAGGCAGCAGGCAGGATAAAAATCAGGCGACTAAAGAGAATGATAAAACTGATCAGCAGCACAATGCGGGTCATGGTGCCGGTTTTTTGACGTCTTCGGGGAGAAATAGCGCTGTTCACGCGGGGTGGTTCCTGTAATGAGCCCATCAGAGGGCGACTGCAATATTTAGTCACAGTCGCCAGATGAAATCAATCGCTGTTGAAAAAAACAGCAGATAAAGATCAATAACTCGCTTTTTGCGCCAGTAACGTCGCAAAGCGGCAGGTGATGCGGTTACCGTTTTCATCTTTACGATGCAGCTGACCGGGGTGCTCGTTGTACTTCACGATGTGCCAGTTGCGATAATAGTGGCTGAGTTCGCCCGATTTAAACGCAAAAGAGAAATCTGCCGGGCAGGGCATATCGTCCGTGTTCATCGCCGCCACAATCAGGTTGAAACCATCCCTGACCGTACAAGCCTGCATGTCGGCAATCAGCTGCGGAATGGTCTGCGGCTGCAGAAACATCATTACCACGGTCGACAGCACAACGTTGAAGCCGCCATTAAAGCGTGTGTTGTTCAGATCGCGCTGCTCAGTGTGAATACCCTGAAGGTTTTCCTGCGCAATAATCTCCTGCAGGCGCGCCAGGCTCTGCGGATTGTGATCCCACGCTGTGACGTCAAAACCGTGCTGATTCAGAAACAGCGTATTGCGTCCCACGCCACAGCCAAGATCAAGCGCCTTGCCGACGTTAAGCTGGGGCAGAGCCGCAACCACTTCGGAGTGGGGCGGCGTTAAACCATAGGTGTCGGCAAAATAGTTTTCGCCTGAAAGCGGTGCGGTTGGTTGTGTCATAGTCATCAATTCAGTTAAACGGGCGCGGTGCGCCCGGGTTGTCAGATATCTTCTTCGAGGATCAGCTTCCATCCGGTGACGTCGTTCCAGTAAGCCTGCTCGCGTTCAAGATCGAGCTGAACCAGATTGTTCTGCGCAAAGTAGCCCGCCGGGAAAATCAGCGTCCAGTGGCCATCATCGCATTTCAGGGTTAACGCATCCGGACGCGTGGTGGCCTGGCGCTGATTATTCAGCAGGGTGCCCAGGCGCAGCAGAAAAATCAGCGGCACAAACTGCTTTTTCTTGAACAGCGTTACGCGTGGTAACTCATCAAGCTTCACCGCTTTACGATGGAATCTGACCAGTGCCGCCAGCAACATCTGCTGATCCTGATTGAACCCAGGCAGGTTGGTATTTTGCAGAATATAAGCTGAATGGCGTTGCAGGCCGCTGTGATTGATAGTCAGGCCCACTTCATGCAGCATCGCCGCCCATTTAAGCAGTGCAGCCAGTTGCGGATTCGCCAGCTTTGGGTTCTGATCGCGCCATTGCAGATAAAGCTGCTCGGTCGTCTCCAGCACACGTCGAGCCTGATCGCTGTCGATGGCGTAATGGTTAGCCAGACTTTGTGCTGTGCGGCTGCGAATATCCTGATGGCGGAAACGGCCCTCCATCTCATAGAGCACACCTTCACGCAGCGCACCGTCGGAGAGGCGCAGCTCGCGAATCGCCAGCGCATCGAAGACGCCACAGAGAATCGCCAGTCCGGGGACAAACACACCTTTGCGCTCTTCTGAAAGCCCCGGCAGGCTCAGTGCAGAGAAGGATTTATGTTTCATCACTTCGTCATAGAGCTTTTCGAGACGCTCAGGCGTAATCAGCTTCTCTTTTTCATCCATCGCCTGCAGCACTTCGCAGGCAGCTTTGATGGTACCGGATGCGCCCAGCGCATATTGCCAGCCATGCAGACGATATTGCCACGCCAGCGTTTCCAGCTTTTGTGCAGCCGCTAAGCGGGCACGACGGAAGTTTTCACGGCTGATTTCCCCTTTCGGGAAATAGAGCTGGGCGAAACTGACGCAACCCATGCGCCGGCTCTCAACCAGCTGAGGTTCGAAATCTTCACCAATCACCAGCTCAGTGGAGCCGCCGCCGATATCGATTACCAGCTTGCGGCCTTTTTCCGGCTGTGTGTGCTCCACACCCATAAAGATCAGACGCGCTTCTTCATGGCCTGAAATCACCTCGATTGGATAGGGGATCACCTCGGCAGCGCGCTGCAGGAAGGTTTCGGCATTGATCGCCTCGCGCAGCGTATGGGTGCCGACAATCGTCACGTTGCTGGGACTGAAACCCTGCAGGCGTTCGGCGAACAGGGCCAGGCAGGCTAAGCCACGCTCCATCGCCTCTTCGCTGAGGTTGTGTTGAGCATCCAGCCCGTCCGCCAGATGGACGCGCTGTTTAAGGCGGCCCAGTACCTGCATCGCACCATCGACAACCCGCGCAATTACCATATGGAAACTGTTCGAGCCCAGGTCAATCGCCGCAAACTCCTGGGGTTTTTGCGTACTTTTATGAGAAATTGGCATAGGATTTATTCAGGTTGTTCCAGTTTCTTGATGTAATCATAGATGGCCAGCTGCGAGCGCACTTTACGACGATTGCCGCGCTGGACGTAATGGTTACTCAACTCTTTATCGACGATGCGGGCTTTCACCGTATCACTCAACTGAATAGCAATAATGTCGAGTATACGCTGCCGGATGTGGGGATCGAGGATCGCCACAGCCACTTCAATGCGGTAATCGATGTTACGCGTCATCCAGTCAGCGGAGGAGAGGAACACCTTTTTATCGCCGCCATTTTCAAAAATATAGACGCGATCATGTTCCAGATAACGATCAACAATACTGATGACACGAATATTTTCACTGATCCCAGGCAAGTCAGGAATTAATGAGCACATTCCGCGCACCAGAAGATTGACCTTTACCCCTACGCTCGAGGCTGTATAAAGCCGATCAACCAGACCTTTGTCCACCAGATTGTTTATTTTCAGAGTAATGCCGCAGGGCTTATTTTGCTGAGCATTGGCAATTTCGGTGTCGATCAGTTCATACAGCATCCGGCGCGAGTTTTGTGGCGACACCATCAGGTGATCGAACGTCACAGGCCGATAGGGATTCTCAATAAAGTTGAACACCCGACGCACTTCATTGGTGATGCGCGCATCCGCGGTCAGCAATGAGTAATCGGTATAGAGTCGCGCGGTTTTCTCATTAAAGTTGCCGGTACCGATATGCGCGTAGCGCACAATCTCTTCGCCTTCGCGGCGTGAAATCAGGAACAGCTTGGCGTGAATCTTCAGGCCTGGTGCAGAGAAAATGACGTGCACACCCGCTTCAGTCAGGCGTTTCGCCCAGTAAATGTTAGCTTCTTCATCAAAGCGCGCCTGCAGTTCCACCACCACCGTGACTTTTTTACCGTTATAGGCGGCATGGATCATCGCATCCATAATGCGGGAGTGTTTGGCGACGCGGTAGATATTGATTTTGATTGCCAGCACGCTGGGGTCAAACGATGCCTGACGCAGCAGCTCCAGCACATGCTCAAAGGTATGGTATGGATAGTAGAGCAGCACGTCGCGATTACGAATCGCATCAAAGCCGTTGCGGAAGCCATCAAAGCCGATGTGGCGAATCTGCGGCAGCGGGCGGTTAACCAGGTTGTTTTTGCCGACGTTCGGGAAGCCGATAAAGTCTTTGAAGTTGTGGTAGCGGCCGCCCGGCAAAATGGAATCCAGGTTAGAGATGGAAAGCTTATGGCACAGCAGCGACACCATGGTGTCGGGCATATCGCGCTGGTAGACAAAACGTACCGGCTCCGCCGTCAGTCGCTGCTTCAGGCTGGAGGACATCAGCTCCAGCAGGCTCGACTCCATCTCCGTAACCAGGTCGTACTCGGCGTCACGCGTCATTTTCATTGAATAGGCGTTGAGCGCGTCGTAGTCGTAGAAGCCTTTGAAAATATCATCCAGGCAGTAACGCAAAATGTTATCCAGCAGGATCATCGGTTTACGGCGACGCGGTGGCTCTGCCGGTAAATTAATGAAACGCGGCACTTTGTCAGACGGAATTTCCAGCAGTGCATACTGAATATGGTCACCACGGATAATCTCTACTGCCAGATAGGTGTAGTCGTCTTTGAGGAATTCCGTCAGGTCGGTTTCGTGGGTGATCAGGATCGGCGAGATGTGCTGACGCAGTTCATGTTTGAAGTAGTGGCGCAGCCAGGCCTGCTGATTGGATGAGAGCTGACGTTCGTTGATCAGGAAGATCTGATTACGTGCCATCTCCAGCAGCAGATCGTTATAGAGCGCATCAAACTCCTGATCGGACTTCATCACCCGTTGCTGAATTTTCTTAAACAGATGGCGTGGCGTACTGGCGGAACCCTGCTCTTCACCAATCAGAATGCGGCGTTTGAGGTCGGCGAAACGCACTTTATAGAATTCGTCGAGATTATTGGAGTAGATGCCCAGAAAGCGCATCCGCTCAATCAGTGGATTGCTTTTGTCTGCGGCTTCCTGCAAAACCCGTTCATTAAAGGATAACCAGCTTAATTCTTTTTCAATATAAAGCTTTACCTGACCCATTCTCACTCCATTTAGCGGTTGCAGGACTGAAGATCCAGTATCCACCAACATTATGGCGAGAGTATGGCAGCGTTGTCCAACGCCAGGAGTTGTCTTATCAATCGGCTACGGGCAACATAGCGGCTTATTTCAGGCTGCCACCGGAACCGCATGAGCGCAAACCACATTCCTGTCCAATTCAGCGATCGTAAGCGTCGTGCCGTTGACCGTCTGACGCGGCGACTGGTCACCTGCTGTGGCGTAGCGATCCTATTGCTGATGCTGCTGCTATTCTGCTGGTTGATTGGCGTGGTATTACCGCTATTTAATGCGCCGGGCCTGCAAATTGCGGCCAGCCAGCAGCTCTGGGATCGTGCGCCCGCTTTAGCCATAGGCAATCAGGGCAGTGTCGGCTGGCGAATCAGTGCACGCGGTGCGGCCCGTTTTATTCCGCTGGATGGACAGCCTGCGGAACCGGCGCTGACCCTGACTCCCGCTCCCGATGACGCCGTGCAGAGTGCCGATGGGCAAACACTGTTGCTGAATATGCAGGGCGCGCTAACGCTGATGCAGCCGACAGCCGACCAGCAATGGCGTTTTCCACTGGGTGACAAACCGTTCCATCTGCCTGATGGCGCGGTGACGAAGATGGCGCTGGCGACGCGTCATGCGGGCCAGTGGCGCATTGCTGCTCTCACCGAGGCCGGACTCCGGGTGCTGACGCTGGGCACCGATCGTCAGGCATCCATTATCCCGCTTCCGCAACGTCAGCTGGATCTGCTGGCACTCTCGCCATCCGGCGATCTGCTCTACACCACTGAAGGCAATATGCTGCGGGTCTGGCAACTTGATGATGATCGGGCACTGTTGCGCGAAACCCACATGCTGCCGCAGCCTCCGCAAAGTTTGCATCTGCTGGTGGGGGGGAAAAGCCTGCTGATCCAGGATAATCGCGGTGTCACCCAGTGGTTTGCGATTGCCAGCGATCAGGGGCCACGGCTGCAGCAAATCCGGACCTTTGCCGACAGCGACGGCGAGACGATTCTGGTGACGGAATCTCAACGTCGCGTGTTTGCGACCCTCAGTAAGCAGGGGATGCTTCGGCTGTTCGCCAGTAAGCAGGATGGCCCGATACTGCAGCGTCAGCTGGCGCCGGGCATTGTGCAGGCGCAGTTCTCTCCCCACGGCGACAGCCTGCTGATTGAGCGGCCGGGCAGCTGGCAGACACTGCGGCTTGATAATCCGTGGCCGGATGTCACCTGGCGCAATTTCTGGCAAAAAATCTGGTATGAAAACTACCCTGGACCCGACTGGGTCTGGCAATCGACTGCGGCCGGCGATAACTATCAGGCCAAATTCAGCCTGATGCCGATGGTCTCGGGAACGCTGAAAGCGGCCAGTTTAGCACTGCTGTTTGCGACACCGCTGGCGCTGGCGGCGGCGATGTACACCGCATGGTTTATGGCGCCAGGCCTGCGGCGCTGGGTTAAACCGGCCATTGAGATGATGGGTGCGCTGCCGAGCGTGGTGGTGGGGCTGATTGCCGGGATTTGGCTCGCGCCGCATATCGGTCAGGCGCTGGTGGGTGTGCTGCTGCTGCCGCTAACGCTGGCAGGCGCGCTGCTGCTGTGCGGCGTATTCAGCGCGCGTTTACCACCACGCTGGCGTCAGCCGGGCCGTGAGGTCATGGTTCTGCTGCCGCTGTTGCTGCTGGTCACGCTGCTGACGCTGTGGCTGCCCACACTGTTTATACCGGATGCCGGTGACTGGCTCCCGCATTACGAGCAGCGCAATCTGCTGGTGGCTGCGCTGGCGATGGGCTTCGCGCTGGTGCCGCTGATTTTCACCCTCTCGGAAGATGCGCTGTTTAGCGTGCCTGCTGCACTGGGGCAGGGCTCGCTGGCACTGGGGGCGACGCCCTGGCAGACACTGACCCGCGTCGTGCTGCCGGGTGCCTCTGCCGGTATTTTTGCCGCCCTGATGATCGGTCTGGGACGCGCCGTAGGAGAAACCATGATTTTGCTGATGGCGACCGGCAATACGCCGCAAAGTGAAGGTGGCCTGTTCAGCGGGCTGCGCGCGCTCTCTGCAAACATCGCCATTGAGATGCCGGAAGCGGCAGCGGGCAGTGCCCACTATCGCGTGCTGTTTCTCAGCGCACTGATGCTGTTGCTGTTTACGCTGGTGATTAACACGGTTGCCGAGCTGATCCGTCAGCGACTGCGTCAGCGCTACAGCCAGCACGAGGAGCAGGCATGAAAGCGATGCGACAGAATGACCGCTGGCGCTGGTTAACCGCCGGTGCCGTCGCCGTCTGCCTGCTGGCTTTTACGCTGCTGATTGGGCTACTGGCGTGGCAGGGCGTTCGCGCTTTCTGGCCGCAGCGCGTTGACCTTTATACGTTCAGTCAGCCTGAGGGCGGCGAAACACGTCTGCTGGGCGAAACGCTGGAACATCAGCGACGTTTTCCGGCCCCGGCCGATGAGCAGGGTAACAGCGGCGGTCAGGTGAATCGCTATCTGATCAAAACCGGTAACCGTGACTGGGACGCACCCGATTTCCGCGTCGTCTACAGTCGCACGGCAGCGAAGGTCAGCCAGCCAGCAGATATCATGGTGCTGCAACGCCGCAGTCACGGCCAGGCTTATGGCTGGTTTGTTGGCCTGCGTGAAGATAATGAAGAGTTAACTGCGCAGGATCCCGATGCGCTGCTGAATCAGCGGCTCGGACAGGTGCAGATGCTGGTGCGGCAGGCTAACCAGATTCGCCGGGTCGGGATGGCGCGCATCAACAGCCAGCGTGAGGAGCTTGATGAGCAGGCGGCCACAAACCGTGCTGCCGGCCACTTTGATCTGCAGGCCGAATCGGAATATCAGGCCAATCAGGCTGCCTTACAGCGCCGCTTCAATCAACTGAGTGAGACACTGGTCTCTCTGCAACTGCAGAGTCAGCGCGATGTGTTAGTTCTGCGGGATGTGCAGGGTACCGAGCATGCGATCCCGCTGACCGAAATCGTCGACAGCTGGAAACCTAATGCGATGACGCTGACCGGCAAAACCGGACATTTTTTGCATCAGCTATGGCGTTTCGTCAGTGACACACCCGCCGAGGGTGAAAGTGAATCCGGGGCGTTTCCGGCGATATTTGGCACTGTGCTGATGGTGTTGCTGATGTCGGTGGTGGTGATGCCGCTGGGCGTCATCGCCGCCATCTGGCTGCACGAATATGCCGGACGCAATGCGCTGACCAGGCTGGTGCGTATCGCAGTGGTTAATCTGGCGGGCGTCCCTTCAATCGTTTATGGCGTATTTGGTCTGGGCTTCTTTGTCTGGCTGGTGGGCGGCACCCTTGACCAGCTCTTCTTCGCCAGCGCGCTGCCGAATCCCACTTTTGGCACGCCGGGTTTGCTGTGGGCCTCACTGACGCTCGCCTTGCTGACGCTGCCGGTGGTGATTGTGGCGACTGAAGAAGGCTTATCCCGTATTCCCAACAGCCTGCGTCAGGGTTCGCTGGCGCTGGGCGCGACCCAGGCGGAAACGCTGTGGAACGTAGTGTTACCGATGGCGGTGCCGGCCATGTTGACCGGCCTGATTCTGGCGGTAGCGCGTGCTGCTGGTGAAACCGCACCGCTGATGCTGGTGGGGGTAGTAAAAATGGTACCGGAACTGCCGGTCGACGCAGTGTTTCCTTATCTGCATCTGGATCGCAAGTTTATGCATCTGGGCTTCCAGATTTACGATCTGGCGTTTCAGAGTCCGAATATTGAAGCTGACCGGCCGCTGGTGTTTGCCACCGCGCTATTGCTGGTGCTGATTATTCTGTCGCTTAATCTGCTGGCGATGGGCCTGCGCCACCGTCTGCGTGAACGCTATCGTCTTATGACTCAATAACAGGCTATGACTATGACGTCCGACACGGATATCGCGCTGACCGTTAACCATCTGTCGCTGTGGTATGGCGAGCGCCAGGCGCTGCAGGATATTTCTCTGCAGGTGCCGAAAAACAGGATTACTGCGCTGATTGGCCCCTCAGGCTGTGGCAAGTCGACGCTGCTGCGCTGCTTTAATCGTATGAACGACGTGATTGATCACTGCCGGGTAGAGGGCGACGTGCTGCTGGATTCACTGCCGATCCTGCAACCCGGACAGGATCTCTCTGCGCTGCGCCGTCGGGTCGGTATGGTGTTTCAGCGGCCCAATCCTTTTCCAAAGTCGATCTATGAAAATGTGGTCTATGGGCTGCGTTTACAGGGTGTGCGCGATCGGCGGGTATTGAACGAAGCCTGTGAACGGGCACTGCGCGCGGCGGCGCTGTGGAGTGAGGTCAAAGATCAGCTGTCACAGAATGCGCTGACGCTTTCGACCGGACAGCAGCAGCGGCTGGTGATTGCCCGCGCCATTGCGATTGAGCCGGAAGTGCTGCTGCTGGATGAGCCGACCTCCGCGCTGGATCCGATCTCCACGCTGGTGATTGAAGAGTTGATGACCACACTGAAGCAGCATTTCACGCTGGTGCTGGTGACGCACAACATGCAGCAGGCGTCGCGCGTGTCAGATTACACTGCGTTTATGCATCAGGGCGCGTTAGTGGAGTTTGATGAGACCGACCGGATTTTCACCGCGCCGAAACAGCGACGGACTGAAGATTATATTACGGGGCGCTACGGCTGAAGAAGGGGAAAAGCAGGCTTTCGTGAGGTGGGAATGAAGCACCCGCCCCGTCGCTTTGATTTTTTCAGCCGTCTGTGAGAAACCCCTGACGGCTTCCAGTGCATCAGTCGTTAGCATAGCCCTGCGGCGGCAGCGGTTCGCCATCCAGCCAGGCTTTGCCGTCTCGCATTTCCAGCCGACCCTCAACAAACCAGCTGATCACCAGCGGATAGATAGCGTGTTCCTGGTGCTGCACCCGCTCCGTAATCTCCGCTTCACTGTCGCCAGGAAAGACCGGCACTTTGGCTTGCAGGATCACCGGACCACCATCCAGCTCGTCCGTCACGAAATGCACGGACGTGCCATGTTCGCTGTCGCCATTTTCCAGCGCCTGACGATGCGTATTCAGACCTGGATATTTCGGCAGCAGGGAAGGGTGGATATTCAGCAGGCGATTATGAAAATGCGCCACAAAAGCGCTGCTGAGAATGCGCATATATCCGGCCAGCACAATCAGGTCTGGACGGTATGCGTCGATTTCAGCGATGAGCTGACGATCAAAAGCTTCGCGGTCAGCGAAGTCACTGGCGGCAAGCGCATGGGCGGGAATGCCCGCCTCCTGCGCCCGCGTCAGGCCATAAGCGGCGGCACGGTTGCTGAACACGGCAGCGACGCTGCCGTGAATCTGCCCGCTTTCACAGGCGTCAAGGATGGACTGAAGGTTACTTCCGTTGCCGGAAATCAGTACAACCAGCTTTTTCATCCGTTAATAACCACACGCTCTTCAGCATCCGACGCTTTAATCACGCCGAGCTTCCAGGCTTTCTCGCCTGCGGCCTGCATCAGCGCAATCGCCTTGTCCGCCTCTGCCGGGCTCAGGGCAATGATCATGCCGACGCCGCAGTTAAAGGTGCGGTACATCTCGAAACGGCTGACGTTGCCCGCCTGCTGTAACCAGCTGAATACCGCCGGCCATTCCCAGCTCTTCTCGTCGATCACGGCCTGAGTATTGTCAGGCAGTACGCGCGGAATATTCTCCCAGAAGCCGCCGCCGGTCAGGTGCGCAATAGCGTGCACATCGACCTGCTCAATCAGGCTCAGGATATTTTTCACGTAGATGCGGGTCGGTTCCAGCAGATGATCAGCCAGCGGTTTGCCTTCCAGCTGTTCAGCCAGTGGATCCGTGTTGCTGACTTCCAGAATTTTGCGCACCAGCGAATAGCCGTTGGAGTGCGGGCCGCTTGAGCCGAGGGCGATCAGTACGTCACCATCCTGCACCTTGCTGCCATCAATGATTTCTGACTTTTCCACCACGCCGACACAAAAACCCGCCACGTCGTAATCTTCGCCGTGATACATGCCTGGCATCTCAGCGGTTTCACCGCCGACCAGCGCACAACCCGACTGCAGACACCCTTCGGCGATGCCGGTGATCACCGCAGAGGCGGTTTCCACATCCAGTTTGCCGGTGGCGTAGTAGTCGAGGAAGAAGAGCGGCTCAGCGCCCTGTACCACCAGGTCGTTAACGCACATCGCGACCAGGTCAACACCAATGGCATCGTGGCGTTTGAGATCCATCGCCAGGCGCAGCTTGGTGCCGACGCCATCGGTGCCGGAGACCAGCACCGGTTCACGGTATTTTTGCGGCAGCGCGCAAAGCGCACCAAAACCGCCCAGTCCACCCATCACTTCCGGGCGACGCGTCTTTTTCACTACGCCTTTAATACGGTCAACCAGAGCGTTACCAGCATCAATATCAACACCGGCGTCTTTGTAACTGAGAGAGGTTTTGTCGGTCACTGCGAGGTCCCCACGCGAATTGCGGTTGGTGGTTAAAATAAAGCGCGGCAATTCTATCAGTGCAGGCAAACGTTTGCGAGTCCGGGATTGCGCATCGGGCGATTTTCATTAATCCTCTATTTGTTCCGGTAAAAGCCGCGGCTTTGCGCAAGAGCAGGTGGCGCAGGGCGCAAAAGGCGGTATAATCCCGCGATTTTTTTTTAGCTCAACTCATTCCGGGAGAACACCAATGAAGATCGTGGAAGTCAGACACCCGCTGGTCAAACATAAACTGGGCCTGATGCGTGAGCATGATATCAGCACAAAGCGTTTTCGCGAGCTGGCCTCTGAAGTGGGCAGCCTGCTGACCTACGAAGCGACCGCCGATCTGGAAACAGAGCGCGTCACCATTGAGGGCTGGAATGGCCCGGTAGAGATCGACCAGATCAAAGGCAAAAAAATCACGGTGGTCCCGATTCTGCGTGCCGGCCTGGGCATGATGGAAGGGGTGCTGGAGCACGTTCCCAGCGCCCGTATCAGCGTGGTGGGTGTTTACCGTGATGAAGAAACCCTGGAGCCAGTTCCCTACTTCCAGAAGCTGGTCTCTAACATTGAAGAGCGCCTGGCGCTGGTGGTTGACCCGATGCTGGCGACCGGCGGTTCCATGATCGCCACCGTCGATCTGCTGAAGAAAGCGGGCTGCACCAGCATCAAAGTGCTGGTTCTGGTTGCTGCACCAGAAGGGATTGCCGCGCTGGAGAAAGCGCATCCTGACGTCGAGCTTTATACCGCGTCAGTGGACCAGGGACTGAATGAAAAGGGTTACATCATTCCCGGGCTCGGCGATGCCGGGGACAAAATTTTCGGAACCAAATAATACGCACAGCCGACCAGAGAGTCGGCTTTTTTTTGGCAAAAAACACCCCACGGATTCGGCCTGCCGCAAGGCGCACCGGCGTGCCTGCTGCTGTGCCTGAGGCCCGAATCGTCGGGGAAAAAATAAGGGGATAAATGATGACTCGTCGCGCCATTGGCGTCAGTGAACGACCGCCGTTACTGCAAACCATTCCACTCAGCCTGCAACACCTGTTTGCCATGTTTGGTGCCACGGTACTGGTACCCATTC
The DNA here is from genome assembly GCF_021043305.1 of Pantoea sp. MHSD4. Taxonomy (NCBI): domain Bacteria; kingdom Pseudomonadati; phylum Pseudomonadota; class Gammaproteobacteria; order Enterobacterales; family Erwiniaceae; genus Pantoea; species Pantoea sp. MHSD4. Next base: position 161,588 of record NZ_JAJNDH010000001.1, read on the forward strand.
TGTTTCACATCAACCCGGCGACAGTGCTGTTGTTTAACGGGGTCGGCACACTGATTTATCTCTTTATCTGTAAAGGCAAAATTCCCGCCTATCTGGGTTCGAGCTTTGCTTTTATCTCGCCGGTACTGCTATTGCTGCCGCTGGGTTATGAGGTCGCACTGGGCGGGTTTATTCTCTGCGGCGTGCTGTTTTGCATCGTGGCGCTGATTGTCAAACGCGCCGGAACCGGCTGGCTCGATGTGATGTTCCCTCCGGCGGCGATGGGTGCAATTGTCGCTGTCATCGGTCTGGAGCTGGCGGGTGTGGCCGCGAATATGGCGGGCCTGCTGCCAGCTGAAGGCAGTGCGCCCGACAGTAAAACTGTGCTGATCTCGCTGGTCACGCTGGCGGTAACCGTATTCGGTTCGGTGCTGTTCCGTGGCTTCCTGGCTATCATCCCAATTCTGGTCGGGGTCGTGGCGGGTTATCTGCTTTCCGCGTTTATGGGCATCGTGGACTGGAGCGGCGTGGTCAAAGCGCCCTGGTTTGCACTGCCGACCTTTTATACGCCGCGCTTTGAGTGGGTGGCGATGCTGACGATTCTGCCTGCGGCGCTGGTGGTCATTGCCGAGCATATCGGTCATCTGGTAGTCACCGCCAATATCGTGAAGAAAGATCTGATTCGCGACCCCGGCCTGCATCGTTCGATGTTCGCCAACGGTTTATCGACCGTCATCTCCGGCTTCTTTGGTTCCACACCCAACACCACCTACGGTGAAAACATCGGTGTGATGGCGATTACCCGCGTCTACAGCACGTGGGTGATTGGCGGCGCGGCGATTCTGGCGATTCTGCTCTCCTGCGTTGGCAAACTGGCGGCGGTGATCCAGGCGATCCCGGTTCCGGTTATGGGCGGTGTGTCGCTGCTGCTGTATGGGGTCATTGGCGCCTCCGGTATCCGGGTGTTGATCGAATCCAAAGTCGATTACAACAAAGCGCAGAACCTGATCCTCACCTCGGTGATCCTGATCATCGGGGTCAGCGGGGCGAAAGTGCATATCGGCGCAGCGGAGCTGAAAGGCATGGCGCTGGCGACGATAGTCGGTGTCGGACTGGCGTTGATCTTCCGGGTTATCTCGCTGCTCAGACCTGAAGAAGTGGTGCTGGAGGCTGAAGAAACACGCGAGCAGTGATCGCCGCGAGCCTGACAGGATCCGGGGCAGGGACGCCCCATTCATCTCTTTCTGAAAACTGTGTTAGACTTCCCCCGATTTTTTGCTTGTTCTCTTGCTGAGGTGCTTCTGAACACGCCGGCACAATTGTCATTGCCACTCTATTTACCTGACGATGAAACCTTCTCCAGCTTCTGGCCGGGGGAAAACCCGTCGCTGATTGCCGCCCTGAAAGGCGCGCTCAACCAACAACATGGCAGCTATCTCTACTTCTGGTCACGCGAAGGCGGTGGGCGGAGCCATTTGCTGCATGCCGCGTGTGCCGAAATGTCCGCGCGCAGTGAAGCCGTGGGCTATGTTCCGCTGGATAAACGCACCTGGTTTGTTCCGGACGTTCTGGAAGGGATGGAGCAGCTGTCACTGGTCTGTATCGATAACATCGAGTGCATTGCAGGCGAGCCGGAATGGGAAATGGCGATCTTCGATCTCTATAACCGCATTCTGGAAACCGGTAACACGCGTCTGTTTATCACCGGCGATCGTCCGCCACGCCAGCTTAATCTTCAGCTGCCCGATCTCGCCTCGCGGCTCGACTGGGGGCAAATCTATCGCCTGCAGCCGCTTTCTGATGAAGATAAATTACAGGCGTTGCAGTTGCGTGCCGGGTTACGCGGATTTGAGCTGCCGGAAGATGTGGGTCGCTTCCTGCTGAAGCGACTCGATCGTGAAATGCGCACGCTGTTTGATACGCTGGATCGTCTTGATCGCGCCTCGATCAGCGCCCAGCGCAAACTCACCATTCCCTTTGTTAAAGAGACCCTCGGCCTTTAAAGAATGTCGAGCACCGCATCTGGCGGGCGGCCAATCCGCGCCTTATCGCCATTGATCACTATCGGCCTTTCAATCAGCACCGGATTCTCTACCAGCGCATCCAGCAGCGCACTTTCACCTTTGTCGTCAAGCGCCAGCTCGCTGTAGATCGCCTCTTTAGTTCGCATTAACTCGCGTGCGCTCTGCATACCCAGTTTCTGTAACAGGATTTGCAGCGTCTCGCGGTCGGGCGGCGTCTGCAGATAGAGCACCACATCCGGCTCAATTCCGCGGGCAGTCAGCAGCGCCAGCGTCTCACGGCTCTTGCTGCAGCGCGGGTTGTGATAAATCGTCACCATCTCTGACTCTCCTTTCTTCTCTGTTCGCGACGTGCTGGCGGTGTGAGTGCTTAGCCTTTCTGATACTGCTTAAAGCGCTGTTGTAACTGGCGCAGCTGATCGATACGGGCATCGTAACGCGCCTGTTTCAGGCTGCCGAGCGGCACCTGTGCGCTGGCACTGCTCAGGGTGGTGATCGCCTGATCAAGCTGGCCATTCAGCGCAAGGCTCTCTGCCCGCGCCGATAACTCTTCATCATGCAGTCCCTGCTGTGCCGAGGCCTGTGCCAGTAAATCCCAGCCGTTGGGATCGTCTTTATTGGCCCAGGTGTAGCGGTTCAGAATACGGCTGGCATTGGCATACTGTTTCGCTTCAACGTAGGCATTGGCCAGATTGAGCTGCACGACCGGACTGTTTTTGGCACCGGTTGCGGCGGTGAGCAGGGCGATGGCCTGCTGTGGCTGATTCAGGCCGATATCAATGTCCGACATGATATCCAGGAACCAGACATTATTGGGCTGCTTCGCCAGCAACGGGGTGATAATCCGTTTCGCATCGGCGTAACTCTTCGCCTGCAGAAACTGAATGGCTTTGCCATATTGTGACGCCATCTGCTCACGGGAATTGCCGCTGGCGTACTGACTCAGCAGTTCATCGGTCAGCTGATTACGTCCGGTAGAGTACATCCCCAGCGAACGCACCTTTGCCATATAGAAATCTTCCGTGGATTGCACCACCACCGGCCGCATCTGATTAGCACGGTTGCGGGCATCCGCCAGACGACTGTCGGGCAGGGGATGCGTCAGCAGAATTTCAGGTGGCTTCGAAGAGAAGCGGCTCTGATCGGCCAGTTTTTGCAGAAAGTTCGGCATTGCCTGGGGATCGAAGCCAGCGCGCTGCAGCACCTGAATCCCGATGCGGTCTGCTTCCTGCTCATTGCCCTGCGTAAAGCTGATAATTCCCTGCTGCGTTCCCGCCAGAGTACCCGTCAGCGCGGCCATGCCCGCCTGCGGACTGGCCATCGCCAGCAGAATAGAGCCAAGCGCACCGACCCAGGTCAGTGGCGCGTTGCGCTTCTGATCTTCCATGGCACGCGCCAGATGGCGCTGGGTGACGTGCGAGATTTCATGTGCCATCACTGAGGCCAGCTGGCTTTCATTATCAGTGAAGCGGAACAGCGCCGAGTGCAGCACCACGTTGCCACCGAAAAAGGCAAAGGCGTTAAGCTCGTCGTTCTGAATCAGAAAGAAGTGGAACGGCGTTTTCACCGAGTCGGCGTGAGAAACGAGTCGTTGCCCCAGCTGATTAATGTACTGATTGAGCAGCGGATCGTTGATTAGCGGCGCACTGGCGCGCAGCTGGCGCACATAGAAGTCGCCCATCTGCAATTCCTGATTAATTGATAGCGTCGAACCCGCCGTAGTACCAATATCGGGAAGTGAGTCACTGACATCGGCGTTAGCGGGTGTCAGAGTGGAGAAAATGAGCGTCGGAAGGAGCGCGGCGATCAGCGTTTTCTTTAACGAGTTCAACATGCCTGAATCCTGTAGAGAGGCCCTGAGAATGGACAGGTGCGCAGCGGGAATGTTCCGTTTTTCGCAGATAACGACGGTTCGTGACTATCTTAACCAGGGCCTCAAAAGAAAGAAATGTTGTTTTCTGGCAAATCGCCCGCCTGATTTGAGCAAGATCGCCGATTATGAAGAAAAAAATTGAATATCCTGCCAGTTTAAACGGCAGTTAAACGAAAAAAAACTGGCGGGGTATTGCCGGGGTCGTCAGCGGTTATATTACGGCGTTGTTGTTTATTTACATTGCGCTTCGTTGAATCAGAGCAGAATCTGCTGCCAGACAACCGAAGCCAGTAAGCTTATTTTTATAAAGTTATGTAAATTCACTCAAAAAAACTGAACATGGCATGTGTTTTTCCAGGTCTACTCTGAAAAAATAACGCACTCTGCGCCGCTAAATGCCTTTCAACCATTGATAAATCAAATCGTCTGTCCCGCCTTATCCCACGTATTCCAGATTAGCCTGGTTGTTATTTTTATATAATAAATAGCATCGAAAAGGAAAAAGAAGAAATAGTCAGATCCACTTCAGATAAGACTTTTTATTTCTCATCATAAAACTTTTCGATTAATTCCGGCTGTGAATAATTTCAATAGTTATCAGCGCTGCGTTGACCTGAATTTACAGAGGCAAGAATTACACCTGCGCTGTGGTATAGATAGCCGACCTGATTCAATTCTGAATCTGCCAGACATAATATGCCGGAGAAAAGGGTTATGCGTTCAGTTGTTTCATACGCGTTAATCGCCATTATTGGCGGCGTCGTTGGCGCGGCTGTCACACAGAGTGGCGATATTTACGACAAAGTGACACGCCATTTTGCAACCGAGCCACAGGAAGCACCCGGATTCTGGAGCACGCCGGCGATTGAAGGTTACGGAAAAATTCATTACGAGCCTGACGCCGCGTTTAAACCGGTGCCGGGCCTGAGTAACAAAATTGTTTTCCAGATTACCCGAAGCGACGGGGCGATGACCGCGCCCAATCTGGGGCTGGAACGCGTAGCCAGGGTGGTCAATCTCTATATCGCCTCGGGTATTCCGGCTGACCAACTGAAGTTTGTGGTGTCAGTCACCGGAGATGCGACGCCCGCCATGCTGGACAATGCCCATTTCAAACAATTTTATGGCATCGAAAATCCAAACCTGAAGCTGATTAATGAGCTGAATCAGGCGGGAGTGAAAGTCTCGGTCTGCGATCAGTCCGTGGCATTCCATCACTATCCCAATAACTGGATTGATAAATCCGTGGTACATGCGCTTTCCAGTCCAACCACCGTATCAACCCTGCAAAATCAGGGATACGCGTGGCTGGCAATGTAATTCATATTTAAATAATTGGGAGAAACGTAAATGCGTCCAGCAGCTTTAGTGGTGATGGCAGCCGTTGCCGGATTTATTGGGGGCAATGTTTTACAGTTGCCGGAATTATACGATAAGGTCAGTGGGAAAATGGCAGATAATAAATCTGAGCCTGCTGATTTCTGGAGTACGCCAGCAATCGAGGGCTACGGAAAAATACATTATGTCGACACGCCCGCATTTAAACCCGGCACGACAGCGGGCCTGAGTAATAAAATTGTTTTCCAGATTAACCGTAATGAAGGCGATATTCGTAAGCCGAATCTGGGTCTGGAGCGCGTAGCGCGCGTCACCAACCTCTATTATGCGGCGGGTGTGCCACTCGACCAGCTGAAATTTGTGGTGTCGATTAACGGTGATGCAGTGTCATCAGCGCTGAATAATGATCAGTTCAGCAAAGCTTATGGCGTGGATAACCCGAACCTGAAGCTGATCAGCGAGCTGAAAAAAGCGGGCGTTCAGGTCACTATCTGTGATCAGTCTGTCGCGTTTCATCAGCTTGATCGCAACTGGATTGACCCGATGGTCACTCATACCATCTCCAGCGGCACCACCGTTGCCACCCTGGAAAACAGCGGTTACGCCTTCCTGATGCTTTAACTCTCCAGCAGCGGCGTCACTGCCGCTGTCATCTGTCAGTCAACTTCCTGAGATACGCCTGTCATATAACGCCACTAGTTTAGACCGCAATGAGATCGATCTCATTGACGATAAACGAGGCAGACATGACCGATTTAATCAGCGTAGCCAGACTGGCAGGGGTTTCCCGCGCAACCGCTGCGCGCGCCTTCTCTGATCCTCATCTGCTTAAACCGGGTACGCTGCAAAAGGTGCTTGCCGCTTCAGAACAGATAGGTTTTCGGCCGAATTACATTGCCCGTCAGCTCCGTACCCGCCACTCCACCACGCTCGGTGTACTGCTGCCTTCTCTGCTCAATCCGGTTTTTGCCATGCAATTGCAGGCGATGGAGCAGCAGGCGCAGCAGGCAGGCTATGCGTTGCTGGTGGCGACCAGTGATTATCAGGCTGAGCGGGAAGCAGCCATTGTCGAACATATGCTGCACCAGCGTGTTGCCGGTCTGGTACTGACGGTGGCAGACGCCGACCGCAGTGCGCTGCTGCCCACACTGGCGGCAGCGAAGATGCCATTTGTACTGACCCACAGCGTGCCGCAACAGCACGCATGGCCTGCTTTGCACGTCGACAACCGCAAAGCGATGGCCGAAGCGACCACCCATCTCATCTCTCTGGGTCACCGTCACATCGTGATGGCCGCAGGCCCAATGCAGCAATCCGATCGCGCACGTCTTCGCTTTCTTGGCTACTGCCAGGCCATGCAGCAGGCCGGCCTGACGCCGCAGGCGATGATTGAGATGCCCAGCCATATCCACTCCGATTTCAAGCCGCTGCTGCCGCTGATGAATGCACCTTCGCCGCTGACTGCAGTGATTTGCAGTAACGATCTGCTGGCTATCAGCCTGCTGGGGGCGGCTGCACGTGCAGGTGTCAGCGTGCCGCATCAATTGTCAGTGATCGGTTTCGACGGCATTGCGCTGGGCGAACAGCTTTCACCGTCACTGGCGAGCGTGGTTCAGCCGATTGCGCTGATGGGAACGCTCGCCATTGATCTGCTTCTGAATCCGGGCAGTGAAACCCACCTGCTGCCCCATCATTTACGGATCGGGGAGAGTATCGCCCCGGCATTTTATGGCTCTTCTTCAGGGAAACATCATGTCACTCACGTTTAATCTCAGATATATCGCCAGCGCGGCGCTGCTGGCTGGCTGCACGCTGACCAGTTCATGGGTCCAGGCGGCGGAAAATGCTATCTGCTACAACTGCCCGCCTGAGTGGGCCGACTGGGCCACGCAGCTTCAGGCGATTGAAAAAGCGACCGGGATTCATGTGCCACAGGACAATAAAAACTCGGGTCAGGCGCTGGCGCAGCTGGTGGCAGAGAAAAATAATCCGGTTGCCGACGTGGTCTATTACGGCGTCAGCTTCGGCATTCAGGCTGTCAGTGCTGATGTGGTCAGCGCGTATAAGCCGGCTCACTGGGATGAAATCCCGGCCGGTATGAAAGATCCGGCGGGCAAATGGGTAGCGCTGCACTCCGGTACCATGGGCTTTATGGTGAATGTTGATGCGCTGGGTGGCGCGCCGGTGCCGCGATCCTGGGATGATCTTCTGAAGCCGGAATATAAAGGCATGGTGGGTTATCTTGATCCGGCCAGTGCCTTTGTAGGCTATGTGGCCGCAGTCGCGGTGAATCAGGCCAAAGGCGGCAGCCTGCATGACTTCACTCCCGCCATCAACTGGTTCAAAGCGCTGCAGCGCAACCAGCCCATTGTGCCTAAGCAGACCGCCTATGCGCGGCTGATTTCAGGCGAAATACCGATTCTGATCGACTATGACTTCAACGCCTATCGCGCCCGCTACAAAGATCACGCCAATGTCGAGTTTGTGATCCCGAGTGAGGGAACGGTGACGGTGCCGTACGTTATCAGCCTCGTGAAGAACGCGCCGCATCCGGCCAACGGTAAGAAAGTGATCGATTTCGTGCTGTCCGATGCGGGCCAGGCAATCTGGGCCAATGCCTGGCTGCGTCCGGTACGGGCTGGCGCAATGTCACCTGAGGCGAAAAAATATTTTCTGCCTGACAGTGATTATGCGCGCGCCCACACGGTCGATTATCAGCAGATGGCCGATGCACAGAAGGGCTTCTCCGCACGCTATCTGAGTGAGATTCGCTGATGTCACTTTCAGACATTAATTCCTTAACCACGGGTGGGCCGCTTCGCCATCGGCTCCGCCCGCTGGGGGCAAACTGGCCGTGGATGCTGTTGCCTGCGCTGCTCTTCTTTGCCGCCTTCTGGGTGCTGCCGTTTGCCCGCCTGTTGCAGATCGGCATGACGGAGGATCGCACCACGCACCACAGTGGCTACTGGACGGTAATCAGCCAGCCACAATATCTGCAAAGCCTGCTGAATACCGTCCTGCTCTCGGCGGCGGTGACCCTGGTCACGCTGCTGATTGCGGCGGTGGTGGGCTGCTTTCTGGCGCGGCAGCGCTTTCCCGGGCGAGGAACGCTGCTGGCGCTGCTGACCTTTCCGCTGGCTTTTCCGGGCGTGGTGGTGGGATTTCTGATGGTCATGCTGGCGGGGCGTCAGGGTGTGCTGGCGCAACTCAGTCTCAGCCTGTTTCATGAACGCTGGGTCTTCGCCTATTCACTCAGCGGCTTATTTGTTGGCTATCTCTACTTTTCGCTGCCGCGTGCCATCGTAACGCTGGTGGCGGCCAGTGAGAAACTGGATAGATCGCTGGAAGAGGCGGCCCGTTCACTGGGTGCCAGCCAGTGGCGCATCATCATAGACGTCATCATACCCGGACTGAAACCGGCGCTGCTCTCCTGTGGCGCACTCTGTTTCGCCACCAGTATGGGCGCGTTTGGCACCGCCTTTACGCTGGGTACCGAACTCGCTGTGCTGCCGCTGACCATTTACGGTGAGTTCACCAATTACGCTAACTTTGCCACTGCGGCGGCACTCTCAGTCGTGATGGGCGCCGTGGCCTGGCTGGCGCTGATGCTGGCTAATGGCCTTACGCGCCGGAAGGAGCATGAATCTTGAAACGACGGGGTCTCTTCTGGCTGCAGGTTGCGATCACCAGCCTCACCGCACTGTTTATGATCGTGCCGGTCATGCTCTCGATGCTGGCGGGCGTTACACAGAACTACTTCGCGGGCCTGCGCAGTGGCCTGACACTGAAGTGGGTGGAGCAGGTGTGGCAGATGTATGCCGACACCTTCTGGCTGTCACTGCTGATTGCGCTGAGCTGTCTGGCGGTGACGGTCATTGCTGGCGTACCCGCCGCCTGGGGCTTACTCAAGTCACCGTCACGCTGGGCCTCGCGTATTGAGGAGTGTCTGATGCTGCCGGTGGCGTTGCCGGGCCTCGCCACCGCGCTGGGCATCATTCTGCTTTACGGTCAGTTCAGTGCGTTGCGCGACAGCTGGCTCTTTATCCTGATCGGCCATGTGCTGTTTACACTGCCCTTCATGATTCGCCCGGTGCTGTCGGTGATGCAGGCGATTGATCTTCCGCGCCTGGAAGAGGCCGCCGCCAGCCTGGGGGCGAGTTTCTGGCGTCGCTTTTTTACTGTGGTCGTTCCGAACTGCCGTAACGGCATTCTGGCGGGTGCGTTTATGGTCATCACCCTGTCGGTGGGGGAGTTCAACATTACCTGGATGCTCCACACACCGCTGACCAAAACGCTGCCGGTGGGGCTGGCCGACAGCTACACCTCCATGCGGCTGGAAGTCGGTTCTGCCTACACACTGATCTTTATCATGATGATTTTACCGCTGCTGCTGTTGCTTAACGCCTGTAATCACTGGCTGGAACGGCAAACGTCGCGGCAGCAGAGAGAGGAAACCGTATGAATGAGGCCATCAATGTGACGCTGCGCCACTGCTCGCGTCGCTTTAATCAGCAGGTCGCGCTGCATCCGCTCGATCTGCGCGTGCACGCCGGAGAAACGCTGGTTCTGCTGGGACCGTCGGGCTGTGGTAAAACCACGCTACTGCGCATTATCAGTGGCCTGGAAAGCAGCGATCCGCCGGGCGAGATCTGGTTTGATCAACGTAACGTTACCGCGCTGCCGATTGAGAAACGCAATGTCGGCATGGTGTTCCAGAACTACGCGCTGTTCCCGACACTTAACGTGGCGCAGAACGTCGCCTATGGCCTGAAGGTGCAGGGCGTGCCGCGTGCCGAGCGAGAGGCGCGGGTTGCAGAGATGCTGGCGCTGGTTGATCTGACGCCTCTGGCACATCGCGCGATTGATAAGTTGTCCGGCGGGCAGAAACAGCGTGTGGCGCTGGCACGTGCGCTGGCCGCCCGGCCTAAAGTGCTGCTGTTTGATGAGCCGCTGGCGGCGCTTGATGCCAGGCTGCGCGACCGACTGCGTCTGGAGATCGGTGCGCTGCTTAAGCGGCTGGCGATCACCGCCGTTTACGTCACGCATGATCAGCAGGAGGCGATGGCGCTGGGCGATCGCATCGCGGTGATGGAGCAGGGCCGTCTGGTGCAGCTTGATACCCCGCAGGGCATTTATCAGCGTCCTGCCTCCCGCTTTGTGGCCGATTTTGTGGGTGCGATTAACTGCGTTGCGCACGACCCGGAAGGCCATCCTGTGCGTTTTTGCCGCCCGGAAGATGTTCTGCTGGCCGATGATACGCGCTATGCCCAGCGCGGCGTGGTGGTGGGCAGTATGTTTCTCGGCGCTTCACAGCGCTTACTGATTGATATCGGACTGGATAATCCCATTCAGGTCGATCGTCATGCGCGCGAAATCTGGCAGGCGGGGCAGCGTATCAGCTGGTCGCTGACCAGCCACGCCGCGCTGGAATTCAGTTGCTAAGGAGTCTGTTGTGTCTCTTCAACCCACATTGATTGCTCAAATCAGCGATCTGCATATCAAGGCCCATGGCCGCCTCTCATACAAACAGGTCGATACCCATGCGGCGTTACTGCAGGTTATCGATACCCTCAACTCGCTGCAGCCGCGACCTGATGCAGTGGTAATTACCGGCGATCTGGTCGATTTTGGCAGGCCGGATGAGTATCAGACTTTGCGGGAAGCCCTGCAGCGCCTGCAACCGCCGTTTTATCTCATGGCGGGCAATCACGACGACCGCGAGGCGCTGCGGGCTGCCTTCCCTGATCACGGCTATCTGCAATCCGGACCCACACTGAACTGGCAGCTGAGTGTGGGCGGCGTCAGGTTGATTGCCCTGGATTCCAGCGTACCGCAACAGCCGTGGGGTGAGGTAGATGAGGAACAGTTAGAATGGCTGGACCAGGCGCTGGGCATGTCCGCGGATCAGCCCACCCTGGTCATGCTGCACCATCCGCCTTTTGCCTGCGGCATTGCGCATATGGATCGGCAACGGTTACGCCATCCGCAGGCTCTTGAGGCGATCATTGCCCGTCATCCGCAGGTAGAACGGGTCTTGTGTGGACATCTGCATCGCAGCCTGCAGACCCGCTTTGCTGGCACGCTCGCCTGTGTCGCGCCGGGCGTATCGCATCAGGTCGCGCTGGATCTGCATCCGGAGGGGCCCGCGCACTTTATCCTGGAGCCGCCCGGCTATTTACTGCATTGCTGGCAACCCGGAGAGGGAATGGTCACACATCAGTGCGCGATTGGCCATTTTTCAGGACCCTGGCCATTTTACGATAGTCAGGGATTAATCGATTAGTGCCAGCTAAATCTGTATTAAGCGGGGTAAAATTTGTCTTAGTGCTGCTCAAAAATGCCGACACAGTGTAGACTTAAGCCCGGATATCAGGGCCTCTGGCACACTTAAAAAAATAATCAGGCATTCACGACATGACACTCATCTTCGGCGCGGCGACGCCATGCTAAAGCACATCCGGCCCAAGGCCGATTTGCGCAATCTGATCGCCCTGCTGGTGATTGTCAGCATTGTTATCACACTCGCGAACGCGCTCTACGCTACCTGGCGGGTTCAGCGCCAGGTGCTTATTGACACCACGCTTGAGGCTAACCGGGCGTATGCCGCCAAGCTCGCCTCAACCAGTGAAATTTTCTTCCAGCTGGCGCAGTCTCAACTTCATTACAGCGCCAATCAGCTCAGCCGTGACTTTACTAATCAGGGGCTGCTGAACAATGAAGTCAATCGACTGCGTGAGCAGACCACCAGTTTCAACTCCGTCGCGATCGTGGATGCGCAGGGCGTGATCAAAGCAATTTCCCCCGAGTCACTGACGTTACAGGGTATGCACCTCACCAGTGACGCCTCGCGAGAGGCGCTGACCCTGCGACAGCCGATCATCAGTAAACCCTCCCTTTCTGCCGCCAATAATCTGCTGGTTTTTGTCTCATGGCCTGTCTGGAGTCCCGAGGGTGACTACCTGGGCTACATCGGCGGCACGATCTACCTGAAGAAGAAAAGCATACTCAATGCGCTGCTGGGTGAGCAGTTCTATCGCGATGGCACAACGGTTTATGTGCTCGATAGCAACAATGAGGTGTTGTATCACCAGAATCGTCAACTGATTGGCAAAACGCTGCCTGCCATCGTCAATCCGCGTGATGACCAGACCAATGGCTCGCTGATGCTTGCCGGTCCGGGTAATGCCACACAGCTGGCGGGCTTTTCCGTGGTGCCGACGACAGGCTGGACAGTGGTAGCGTTGAAGCCGATTAACGTCACACTGGATCCGCTGTCCGGTCTGTTGATGAAAGTGCTGAAAAATTCTGTGCCGTTCGCGCTGCTGACTCTGCTGGTGGCCTTAGTCATGGCACGTCTGATTGCCCGGCCACTCTTCCAGCTGGCGCGTAAAGCCAGCCGGATGGATGCGCAGGGCGTATCAAAAGAAATTGGCGGCATCACCGCCTGGTATTTTGAAGCGGCCCAGGTAAAGCGTGCGCTGCTCACCGGTATTGGGCTGGTGCAGGATAAAATTGGTCGGCTTAACTCAGAAGCGCAGACCGATCCGCTGACTCAGGTACTCAATCGCCGGGGTCTGAATGCGGTGCTGGAGTACTATCGGACCCTGCGTCAGCCTTTTTCGGTGCTGGCACTGGATATCGATCATTTCAAAAACGTTAATGACAGCTGGGGCCACGACGTGGGCGACCGGGTCATTCAGCAGGTGGCAAGTACGCTGCGTGCCAGCGCCCGTCAGTCTGATGTGGTCTGTCGCAATGGCGGAGAGGAGTTTCTGATGCTATTGCCAGGAACGGCCCTGGATGAGGCGCAGATCATCGCAGAACGCGTACGGGTGGGCATTGCTGAAGCCTGGCTGACTGACGTTGGGCGCATTACCTTGTCTATTGGCGTGGCGGCCTGGAATGGTTCGCAGGATGCGGGACTGGAAAACAGCCTGAAACAGGCGGATGCGGCGCTCTATGAGGCGAAGAGTGCCGGACGTAACTGTGTGATCGTTGCCGACTCCTAGTCGGGTGAAACCGGATGTTTCATTACGGCAGGGTTAACGTGCGGGAAAAAGAGAAGCAGGGGCGCGGCGGTCAGACTAACGCGCCCCTTAACATCAGGCTGATTTGACGTAATCCAGCACCATGTCGTGGTGATTCGACGTCTTAAAGTTATCAAACACTTTTTCGATCTTGCCCTCGGCATCAACCAAAAAGCTGATGCGATGAATACCGTCATAGGTTTTCCCCATAAACGTTTTTTCACCCCAGACGCCAAACGCCTGGCAGACTTCATGATTTTCATCTGACAGCAGCGTAAAGTTCAGCAGCTCTTTTTCGACAAACTTTGACAGTTTTTCCGGTTTGTCGGTGCTGATACCCAGCACTTCCACGCCCGCTTTTTTCAACTCATCCATGTTGTCACGCAGACCGCACGCCTGCACGGTGCAGCCTGGTGTCATCGCTTTCGGGTAGAAGTACACCAGAACGCGCTGTCCCTGGAAGTCGGTCAGATTCACGTGTTCGCCGTCCTGGTCAGGCAGGCTAAATGCGGGTGCAGTATCTCCGGCTTTCAGTGGATTCATCACATCTCTCCATTTTCTTATTCAGGCTGTGGGTAATACACCATCCGGCCAGAAACGGCCAGCAGCAACATTACCATCAGGGGGTATTTCACCACATAGCCGAGCATTCAGGCGTCAGTAATGTGGAGAAATAACTCCGGTTTAAGGACCAAAGCTTAGCGTATCGCGCTGACAGGTTCGCTGCTGTCGGCGTCTGAGACACTGTAGAGACGTAGCGTTCCCTGGGCATTCAGCTCCTGGCACAGGGTATTAAAAGCCTGCTCAAACGACGTGCCACGGGTTCGCGTTGGACTGTGGGCCGTCATTTGAATATAGAGTGTCGGTGGCAATTCGTGTTGCGCAGGTGTGATTCGCGACACCAGTTCGGCCACGTTCATCTGATGCTTATCAATAAGATCGGTGAAACGCTCAATAATATGCGGCGAATCGGCCACTTCAACCTGGATGAATGCGGTGTCGGGCATCGGCGGACGAAGCCGGGCATTGGTTCGCTTCATGACGATCAGCAGCTCCAGCTCTGCGCCTTTCAGCGGCAATGTCGATTCAATCAGTGTGATTGCGTTCCAGCTGCCCGACAGCAGCATAATAAACGTGAACTCATCCCCGAGCATGGCAAGACGGCTATCTTCAATATTACAACCGCAGCTGCTGACGTGTCGGGTAATGGTGTTGACGATACCCGGACGGTCAACACCAAGCGCGGTGATCACCAGATGATGGGGCTGAGATTGCGGCAAAATGGCTTTTCCTCTGCTTTCGCTAATAACCATAAGGTAAACATAAAAAAAACTGCTGACAAGCGCGGGAATGGCGTGGCTTGCTTGCTTTTCCCTAAGTGTAAAACGTACCATGAAGCACTTGTTTGTCGAGGGGATCGCCAATGTTTACGGGAAGTATTGTTGCACTCGTTACGCCAATGGATGACAACGGTAATGTCTGCCGGTCGAGTCTGAAAAAACTGATTGATTATCATGTCGCCAGCGGCACCGCGGCGATCGTTTCCGTCGGCACCACAGGCGAATCTGCAACCCTGAGCCATGAAGAACATGGTGATGTGGTGATGCTGACCCTGGAACTGGCTGATGGCCGTATCCCGGTGATAGCCGGAACCGGTGCAAACGCCACCGCTGAAGGCATCTCTCTGACGAAGCGTTTTGAAAATTCCGGCGTGGTGGGTTGCCTCACCGTGACGCCTTATTACAATCGTCCGACCCAGGAAGGGCTGTTCCAGCACTTCAAAGCGATTGCGAATAGCACCAGCCTGCCACAGATGCTGTATAACGTTCCCTCGCGCACCGGTTGTGACATGCTGCCGGAAACCGTTGCCCGCCTGGCCGAAATCAAAAATATTATCGGAATCAAAGAGGCAACCGGGAACTTATCGCGTGTTAGTCAGATCCAAGAGCTGGTAAATGAAGATTTCATTCTGGTGAGTGGCGATGACGCGACTGCGCTGGACTTTATGCAACTGGGCGGTAAAGGCGTCATTTCGGTGACCGCAAACGTCGCTGCACGCGAAATGGTTCAACTGTGTCAACTTGCACAGCAGGGCAATTTCGTTGAGGCACGCCGCCTGAATCAGCGTCTGATGCACCTGCACCAGACGCTTTTCTGTGAACCCAATCCTATCCCGGTGAAATGGGCTGCGAAACAGCTAGGATTAATCGCTAACGACACGCTGCGTCTGCCAATGACGCCACTGACTGCAGCTGGCCAGCCGAAAGTGGAGCAGGCGCTGGTGAAAGCGGGTTTGCGATAATTTAGGGAGTTTGAATGAATTACTCAGTAAAGCGGTCAACAGTAGCCACAGTGGTGGGGCTTTCTACCCTGATGCTGTTGTCGGCCTGTTCAAGTGATCAGCGTTATAAGCGCCAGGTCAGTGGTGACGAATCTTATCTTGAAGCCAGTCAGTTAAGTGAACTGAAAGCGCCGGCCGGCATGATCCTGCCGGTACAGCGTGGTGATTACGATGTACCGCGCACCAGCAGTCAGGCACCGACCGGCAAGCAGCTCGACATTCGTCCACCTGCCCAGCCGCTGGCCCTGATGAACGGCACCCGTGCGCAGTTCAGCAACAACACGGGCGCACTGATGATTGATAGTAGCCGTGGTTCAGTCTGGCCACGCGTCGTGAGCGTCGTGCAGTCAAACAATTTCGCGATTGCTTCACGTAATGACGCCGGCCAGCAGCTGACGACCGACTGGGTCCAGTGGAATCGTGCTGATGAAGATCAGCAGTATCGTGGTCGCTACCAGATCAGTGTGCAGTCGCAGAGCTATCAGCAGCAGCTCACCGTACGTCTGCTGGAGCTGCAGCAGGCGGGTAAAACCGTTACCTCACCTGTGCAGATCCAGCGCTATACCGCGCAGATGCTGAATGAAATCAGCACCGGTCTGGACAAGATTGATACCGCCAGTGAAAACGCGGCGGCAGGTCGGGTGAGTGGGGCTATTGATGTGCAGAGCGGCGCAGATGATACCGGCCTGCCAATGCTGATCCTGCGCACGCCATATAATGTGGCGTGGCAGCGTCTGCCTGAAGCGATGAAACGCGTTGGGATGGAGGTGACGGATACCACTCGCTCAACGGGTAGCATGAAAGTGACCTACAAGTCACTGAGCAGCAGCGACTGGGATTCCATTGGCGCAAAAAACCCGGAATTACCTGACGGTGATTACAAAGTGCAGGTCGGTGATTTGGACAACCGCACCAGTCTGCAATTTATCGACCCGAAAGGGCATGTGCTGACCCAGTCGCAGAACGATGCGCTGGTGGCCGTGTTCCAGGCGGCGCTGAACAAATAAAGTTGCCTCAGGCCGGAGATTCTCCGGCCTTTTTATTTTGTTTTTGGCATAATAGCGCGCGGCGAAGTAAACGATTGCGTCATGGCAATCGCCGCAGCGGCACTGGCCGCTGAACACCCGTTATTTCAAGTCTGGAGTGAATAAGATGCAAAAGCGAGCTGAGTTGTATCGCGGTAAAGCGAAAACCGTATACAGCACCGATAATCCGGATCTGCTGATACTCGAATTCCGCAACGATACGTCAGCAGGTGATGGCGCCCGAATTGAGCAATTTGATCGCAAAGGAATGGTTAACAACAAGTTTAACCACTTCATCATGACCAAATTGCAGGAAGCGGGTATTCCAACCCAGATGGAAGCGCTGCTGTCTGATACCGAAGCGCTGGTGAAGAAGCTGGAGATGGTGCCGGTAGAGTGCGTGGTCCGTAACCGCGCCGCAGGTTCGCTGGTAAAACGTCTGGGCGTGGAAGAGGGCATTGTGCTCAATCCCCCGCTGTTTGATCTTTTCCTCAAAGATGATGAAAAGCATGACCCGATGGTCAACGAATCCTACTGCGAAACTTTTGGCTGGGTCAGCAAGCAGAACCTGGCGCGGATGCAGGAACTGACCTTTAAAGCCAACGAAGTGCTGAGCAAGCTGTTCGACGATGCGGGTCTGATTCTGGTTGATTTCAAACTTGAGTTTGGTCTGTTTAACGGTGAAGTCACGCTGGGCGATGAGTTTTCGCCAGATGGTGCACGCCTGTGGGACAAAGAGACCCTGGATAAAATGGACAAAGACCGTTTTCGCCAGAGCCTGGGCGGCGTAGTCGAAGCTTATGAAGCAGTGGCACAGAGGCTGGGCGTAAAACTCGACTGAGTCAGCCTGCAGTGCAGTAAGTAAGCAGAATAAAACGGAGAGCCCAGGCTCTCCGTTTTCATTTCAGCCTAAAGCTGGTGATTGCCCGGTCACGCAACTAAAATCATGCCATCTGAAAAAAATGACTGAGGGAAGAGAGCATGCGCTGGCAAGGGCGTCGCGAAAGCGACAATGTAGAGGACCGTCGCGATCAATCGTCCGGTTTAGGTGGCGGAGGCCGTCAGATTCGTCTGCCGCGCGGCAAAGGCGGTATCATCCTGTTGGTGGTGGTGGCTATTGCAGGTTATTACGGTTATGACCTTACCGCGCTGCTGACGGGTGGGGACGTTGCACCAACCAGCCAGCAGCAACAGCGCAGCGTCAGCACCAATGATGACGAGGCTGCAAAATTCACTAAGGTGATTCTTGCGACCACGGAAGATACCTGGGGCAAGCTGTTCAAACAGATGAACAAACAGTATGTTGCACCAAAGCTGGTGATGTATCGCGGGGCAACCCGAACCGGCTGCGGCACAGGCCAATCCGTGATGGGACCCTTCTACTGTCCAGCCGATCAGACTGTCTACATCGATCTCTCTTTCTATGACGAGATGAAAAACAAACTCGGCGCTGACGGCGACTTCGCCCAGGGCTACGTTGTCGCGCATGAAGTGGGCCACCATGTTCAGAAACTGCTGGGTATTGAGCCTAAAGTACGTGAAATGCAGCAGGGCGCGAGCCAGACGCAGGTCAATCAGCTCTCTGTGAAAATGGAATTGCAGGCAGACTGTTTTGCCGGTGTCTGGGGACACTATATGCAGCAAGAGAACATCCTTGAAGCAGGGGATTTGCAGGAAGCGCTGAACGCCGCAGAGGCGATTGGCGATGACCGTCTGCAGCAGAAGGGTCAGGGCCGCGTAGTGCCGGACAGCTTTACCCATGGCACCTCTGAGCAACGCTACACCTGGTTTAAGCGCGGATTTGATGGTGGCAATCCAGGACAGTGCAACACCTTCGCCAGCAACTGATGATCGCAACACAGTCTATGCAGCAGGCCGGTGTGCGTCGCCTGGCCGTGATCAGCGGCGACCCGGACTGGTGCCTGGAGCGTGCTGCAGAGTGGCATGACGCGTTGCCAGGCGACTGGCTGGTGCTAAGCCCGGAGCCGCTCTTCTCTGCTTCCTCTGGTGAGTCACTTATGCACAAACAGCCAGGCGCGGTTCGCACGCTGCTTGGCCGTGAATTTCGTCATGGGATATTCGATGCCCGCCAGGGCTTTCATGCCGAGGCTTTCGCTGCGCTGGCTGGCACGCTCACCGCAGGTAGCTGGCTGTTACTGCTGGTCCCGCCCTGGGAAGGGTGGTCGCAGCAGCCTGACACCGACAGCCTGCGCTGGGCCGATGTCGCTCAGCCCATCCCAACACCCCATTTTGTTCACCATCTGCAACAGCTGATCCTGGCGGATGACCAGGTACTGCTGGAGCGGCAGCATCAGCCATGCCGTTTTCCGGTGCAGCCTGACTGGCCAGAATGGCACTGTCAGGCCCCGCAACAGCAGCAGGCGATACTCGATCAACTGATGAGACTGCCATCGGGGATCGCGGTGCTGACCGCCGCCCGTGGACGGGGTAAATCGGCGCTGGCGGGGATGCTGGCCCGCCAGAATCGCCATTGTCTGGTCACGGCACCCGCGAAAGCTTCAACGGAGGTGCTGGCCACCTTTGCCGCTGAGCATTTTCACTTTATGGCGCCGGATGCACTGCTGGCGCTGGCGCCGCCGCCCGAGGCGGATTGGCTGATTGTGGATGAAGCGGCGGCGATACCGGCCCCGCTACTGCAGGCGCTGGTCAGCCGGTATCCCCGTGTGCTGCTCACCACCACTGTACAGGGCTACGAAGGCAGCGGGCGCGGCTTTATCCTTAAGTTCTGCGCCGGGCTTAGCGGGGTGCACTATTTCACGCTGGACGAGCCGCTGCGCTGGTCGCGTTGTGATCCGCTGGAGCAGTGGCTGAATCAGGCGCTGCTGTTTGACGATGCCAGCGCGACGGCACCCGATTCTCCGGCCACACCGCATCCTGTTGAACGTCACGATTTCAGCACGCTGGAAGCCGCCTATCGCCTGCTCACCAGCGCGCACTATCGCACGTCGCCACTTGATCTGCGCCGCCTGCTGGATGCGCCGGGTATGACGTTGTGGCGGGCGGGCGAGACACCTGCATTACAGGGTGCACTCTGGCTGGTGGAGGAGGGCGGTCTTGAGCCAGCACTGGCGCAGGCGGTCTGGGCGGGCACCCGGCGACCACGCGGGAATCTGGTGGCGCAATCTCTGGCTGCCCACGCCGGTCTTGCCGAAGCGGCAATCCTGCGCTCGCAACGAATCAGCCGTGTTGCCGTGGCAACGGAGAGCCGTCGCCGCGGAATCGGTCAGCAGCTTGTGGCCGCCGCGGCCCGTGCGGCTGCAGAACACGACTACCTCTCTGTCAGCTTCGGCTACACTGAATCACTCTGGGCGTTCTGGCGCGCCTGTGGTTTTACTCTGGTGCGAATAGGCAGCCAGCGCGAAGCCAGCAGCGGCTGCTATGCGGCAATGGCTATTCTGCCCTGTTCTGCTGCGGGCAGGGCATTAGCGCGCCGGGCGGCAGAACAGCTGGCGCGTGACTGGCCACTGTTGCGACAACATATCGCGCTGGACCTGCAGTTTGATCAGATCCCAGATAATGGATTAACAGCCCAGGATATGCATCTGGCCATCGGTTTTGCCTGGGCGCAGCGGCCCCTGGAGGCGAGCCTGCCGGTATTGCAGCGTCTGGCAGAAGCCAGTGTCGCGCCCGCCCCGTTATTGGCCGCAGTCGTTGCCGCCCCCGATGCGCTAAGCGAGCTTGCCCGGCAGGCAGGCGTGAGTGGCCGTAAAGCGCTGGTCGCGGTGTTACGTCAGCAGGCAGCAACAGCGCTCCAGAGCCTGGGCGTTACTGCGGACTGACTGCACCGGCCGTTGAAATAATTCGACCAGCTGGTTCAAATTATCCCCATATCATTTTTTGCTACGCGGCGTAGAGTGAACACAGGAGGTCAACAACATGACACTGAAATATGTAATCGTTCAACAGCCTGCTACCACAGCACAGCTGTTTCTGCTCTACCATGGCGTTGGCGATAACCCGGATTCAATGGGTGAGATTGGTCACTGGTTTGCGAAAACCTTCCCCGACGCGCTGGTGGTGTCCGTTGGCTCGCCTGGCGCGGTTCGTCAGTGGTTTGGCGAAACTGACCTGCACGATCAGACTATCCAGCAGCGGGTTGATGCGGCGATGCCGCAGTTTGTCGAGTCGGTGCGTCACTGGCAAAAAAAGAGCGGCGTGCGGGCGGAAGCGACAGCCTTAGTCGGTTTTTCCCAGGGTGGCAGTATGGTGCTGGAAGGCGTCAAAGCGAATCCTGATCTGGCGGGCCGCGCGGTGGTGTTCAATGGCAGGTTTATCACGCTGCCGGAGAAAGCCAGTACCCGCACCACGATTCATCTGATCCACGGTGATTATGATGAGCAGATCCCGTTGCACCATGCACAGGAGGCGGAGCAGCGGCTGACCGCCCGCGGGGGCGACGTCACTCTGGACATCGTTGACGATCTGGCGCATGCCATCGATCATCGCAGTATGGAACTGGCGCTGAATCATCTGCGTTATACGGTGCCAAAACGCTACTTTGATGAGGCGTTAAGCGGCGCAAAACCCGGTGACGATGACGTTATCGCGTTGATGTAAAAATGCCCCTGCAGAGCAGATTGCTGACAATGCCGAACCGGGGGTAATCCCGCCGCTACGCATAAATTCAACACGCAGGGAGCTCGGTCAGAGGAGGAAAGCGTCCCGCGCCAGGGACGGTGCGGGCCGAGCGGCCATGGATTGGCTTTAGCGACTTTCCGATCTGACCGTGTACCCTGCGCAGGCTCGATCTTAACGCTGATGAGGGCTGACTTTATGAAGAACAATAAAAATGCCCCTGCAGAGCAGGGGCATTTTCGTTTACTTCTTCTTCGGCCAGTTATCGTCGTCATCCCATTTATCGTTGAAATCACGATGCGGCGGCAGGTCTGGTTTGTTATCCATAAACTTCTTGTGATCGATGCGTTTCAGATCTTTATAAACGTTCATCAGCACGCCAACCATCAGCAGGATCACCAGGATCCACCAGTAATCTTTAATAAATTCCATTTGCTGCTCCTTAACATCGCCATCAGGCGATCAGTTGTTCCATGATGCGTTGGTACATCCGGCTCAGCATCTGCAGATCTGAAGCTTTCACACACTCATTGATTTTATGAATGGTGGCATTTACCGGTCCCAGTTCAACCACCTGCGCCCCCATCCGGGCAATAAACCGGCCATCAGAGGTTCCACCCGTAGTCAGCAGCTGCGGCTTAATTTCATTATAGTGCGCGACAGCTTTTACGACGGCATCAACCAGCTTACCGCGCGTGGTCAGGAAGGGTTGACCCGAAAGTTTCCACTCAATGGTGTAACGCAGCTGGTGACGATCCAGCAATGCTTCGACGCGCTGACGAATCAGCTCATCAGTGAGTTCAGTGCTGAAGCGGAAGTTAAACTGCACAAACAGCTCGCCAGGAATCACGTTGTTGCTGCCGGTGCCCGCCTGGACATTGGCAATCTGCATGCTGGTTGCCGGGAAGAACTCATTCCCCTGATCCCACTCCGTGGCGACCAGCTCATTCAGTGCTGGCATTGCCCGGTGGACCGGATTATCCGCAAGGTGCGGATAGGCGACGTGCCCCTGCACACCATGCACCGTCAGGTTGGCAGTAATTGATCCACGACGGCCATTTTTCACCACGTCACCGACCACTTCCGTACTGGACGGCTCACCGACCAGGCAATAGTCGAGCCGTTCCCGGCGCGCCATCAGCCGTTCAACCACTTTAACCGTGCCGTTGGTCCCGCTGGCCTCCTCATCAGAGGTAATCATAAAGGCGAGTCGCCCTCTGTGATGGGGACGTGCTGCAACAAAACGTTCGGCAGCTACCACCATGGCGGCCAGTGAACCTTTCATGTCGGCCGCACCACGACCAAACAGCATGCCATCGCGTATGGTGGGCTCAAAAGGTGGGTTGATCCAGCGACTGGCATCGCCAGGCGGCACCACATCGGTGTGACCGGCAAACGCCAGTGTTTCACCTTCGCCACGGGTGGCCCAGAAATTCAGGGTGTCGTCGATGTTCATCGTTTCAATCTTAAAACCAATAGTTTCAAGACGGGCGATCAGCAGAGCCTGACATCCGGCATCATCGGGGCTGAGGGAAGGGCGACGAATAAGCTGCTGCGTCAGCTCAATGACCGGGCAAAACATATTATGACCTCTCCTGGATAGCATTCTGATAGGTGGCTTCGCTGAAACCGGCGAGCAAACTGCCATCCGGGGTGCGCAACAGCGGGCGCTTAATCATGGCGGGATGCGCCAGCATCAGCGCTTTGGCGCTGCTGGCATCGGTAACCCCTTCACGGTCGGTCTCTGGCAGTTTACGCCAGGTGGTGCCGCGGGTATTAAGCAGGGCTTCGTAGCCCAGCGCATCGATAAATTCCTGCAGCAGGACATCGCTCAGGCCATCGGCACGGTAATCGTGAAAGTGATACTCAACGCCTGCGTCTGTTAAAAAGCGCCGGGCTTTTTTTATGGTGTCGCAATTTTTAATCCCGAACATCACCCACTGCGTGCTCATTGCCCGATCCTTATTGTCCTGTGAGAAGTAAAAGCTAAAAAAGCAGCCAAAGCGCGAGTTTACCATAGTGTGATCCGTTGCGGCAGTTGCCGGGGCGCGGGAATCTGACCCGCGATCGTGTCGTGAAAGCCACCGTTTATCCTCGGGTAACCGCTGTCAATTTCTCAGGTAATCATTACCCTGCTTAGCATTATTTTATTCGGAATTTCGCCATGCAGATAAAATAGTCTACCGCTGGGCTTAAAATAAATTATTTTCAATCGGGTTAAGGAGTTGCTGAAATGTGCGTCAGCTTCCAGAACCGGCAGAATTCATGTTTTTATCAGGCTTGCCGATAAATAAAACAGGTGTAACCGTATTCACCTGATTAAAAAAAGAGCGTAACATCGCCAGCACAATAAGAGAGGGCATCATGATTGACACTGAAATGGGAACCTGGAAAGAATTTATCGAAGCAATGTTACGCAACAAGTAACAGGCTGAGGTAAAGGCGGGGTAAACCTGCTGACTGGAATTCTTACCACACACAGAAATAAGGCGGCCACTGACATCAGTGGCCGCTTTTTATTTGCCTCAGTGATCAGTCGAGTGGCTTCTCTTTAAGCGGGAAGCGACGGCGAACCAGCACAAAGAACAGCGGCACAAAAAAGATCGCCAGCAGCGTGGCGGAGATCATTCCACCCATCACACCGGTTCCTACCGCGTGCTGACTGCCGGAGCCTGCGCCGCTGCTGATTGCCATCGGCAGCACGCCAAAGATAAAGGCCAGCGAGGTCATCAGAATCGGTCGCAGACGCTGACGCGATGCCTCCAGCGTGGACTCCACCAGTTCGCGTCCTTTACTGTTAATCTCATTAGCAAATTCCACAATCAGGATGGCGTTTTTGGCGGATAACCCGACGACTGTCAGCAGGCCCACCTGGAAGTAGACATCATTCTCCAGTCCGCGCAGCCAGGTCGCAATCAACGCGCCGACGACACCCAGTGGGACCACCAGCATCACCGAGAACGGAATTGACCAGCTTTCATACAGTGCGGCCAGGCAGAGGAATACAACCAGCAACGATATCGCATACAGCGCCGGTGCCTGTGAGCCAGAGAGGCGCTCCTGATAAGAAGCACCTGTCCACTGGAACCCGACGCCCAGCGGCAGGGCATTCACCAGCTTTTCCATCTCGTCCATTGCCGTGCCGCTGCTGACGCCATTAGCCGCTTCCCCGACAATCTCCAGTGAAGAATAACCGTTATAGCGTTCAAGACGGGGTGAGCCGGTCTCCCAGCGGCTGGTGGCAAACGCGGAGAAGGGGACCATTTTGCCGCTGCTGTTGCGCACATACCACTTATTGACGTCGTCCGGCAGCATGCGGAATTCGGCGGCGGCCTGTACATAGACCTTTTTCACCCGGCCGCGATCAAGAAAGTCGTTCACATAGGTTGAGCCCCAGGCCGTGGTCATCGTGTCGTTGATGGTATCCAGCGACACGCCCAGCGCCTGCGCTTTACGGGCATCCACATCGATCTGCAGCTGCGGACTGTCATCCAGTCCATTGTGCCGTACCCGTGACAGCGACTTATCGTTGCCGGCCATCTCCAGCAGTTTGTCGCGCATCGCCATCAGTTGGGTATGGCCGATACCGGCGTGATCCTGCAGTTCCATGTCAAAACCAGAGCTGCTGCCCATGCCGGTGATAGCAGGTGGACTGCTGGCAATAACCCGGCCCTCTTTAATCTTCTGAAACGCTTTGGTCGCGCGATCGATAATCGCAAACGAAGTCCGATCGGCGCCGGGCCGCGCTTCCCAGTCTTTCAGACGGACAAACAGACGTGCGACGTTCTGTCCATTGCCGCCCGGCCCGGCACCGATAGTGGAGAAAACCGACAGTACGTTGGCCTTCTCCTCGGTGAGATAATAATTTTCGACTTTGGCAACGACGCTGGCCGTTTGCTCAAGCGTCGCACCTGCCGGAAGCTGAACCTGAGTCAGGAATACGCCGCGATCTTCCAGCGGCAGAAACGACGTCGGCAGACGCAGAAACAGAAACGCCATCAGGCCAATAATCGCGACATAGACCAGCAGCCAGCGACCACCTGTGCGCAGGATGCCCGCAACGCCGCGTTCATAGCGGTCAGCGTTACGATTAAAGTGGCGATTGAACCAGCCGAAGAAGCCGCGACGCTCGTGCACCTCGCCCTGCGTAGCGGGTTTGAGCAGTGTGGCACAGAGCGCTGGCGTCAGGATCATCGCCACCAGCACTGACAGCACCATCGCCGAGACAATGGTGATAGAGAACTGACGATAAATGGCGCCAACGGTACCGCCGAAAAACGCCATTGGCACAAACACCGCAGAGAGCACCAGCGCAATACCCACCAGTGCACCCTGAATCTGTCCCATCGATTTTCGTGTGGCAGCACGCGGCGAAAGTCCCTCTTCATGCATGATGCGTTCAACGTTTTCCACCACCACAATGGCATCATCCACCAGTAGTCCTATCGCCAGCACCATGGCAAACATGGTCAGGGTATTGATGCTGAATCCAAAGGCATAAAGGACGCTAAAGGTGCCAAACAGCACTACCGGCACCGCAATGGTGGGAATTAAGGTGGCGCGGAAGTTCTGCATAAACAGATACATCACGCCAAATACCAGCACGATTGCTTCAAGCAGCGTCTTCACCACATCGGTAATTGATGCTTTGACGAACGGCGAGGTTTCATAGGCAATTTTTGCTTCCAGGCCGTGAGGGAAATAGTGCGAGAGTTCCTCTATACGCGCCCGTACCAGCTTATCGGTGTTCATCTCATTAGCACCGGACGCGAGCTTCACGCCCAGGCCTGACGCAGGCTGGCCGTTATAGCGGCTCAGATAATCATACTTCTCTGCGCCCAGCGCCACGGTGGCAACATCGCCCAGCGTCACCACAGAACCGTCGGGATTGTTCTTCAGGGTAATGGCCCGGAACTGCTCGGGGGTCTGCAGCATCGACTGGGCGTTGACCGTGGCGTTAAGTGCCTGTTTCTCCACCGACGGCAGGCCACCGACCTGACCCACAGCCACCTGGGTATTCTGCGACTGGATTGCATTAACGACATCGTCGGTGGTGAGCGCGTAAGCGATCAGTTTGTTGGGATCGAGCCAGATGCGCATCGCATATTGCGAGCCATAAGCATCAACCTGGCCAACGCCATCAATACGGCTCAGCGGGTCCTGAATATTACTGGCGACATAGTCTGAAATATCCTGCTTATCCATACTGCCGTCGGTCGAGACGAAGGCCACCATCAGAATATTGCTGTCACCGGTTTTGTTGACCGTCACGCCCTGCGACTGCACCGCCTGCGGCAATTTGCGCAGGGCGGACTGCAACTGGTTCTGAACCTGCTGGCGGGCTTCGTCGGGATTGGTCCCGGCAGTAAAGGTGAGGGTGATTTGCGCCTGACCGGTGTTGCTGCTGTTCGAGGACATGTACATCAGATTATCGATGCCGGTCATGTTCTGCTCGATCACCTGAGTCACGGTGTTTTCCAGCGTCTCGGCGGATGCGCCGGGATAGTTAGCGGTGATACGCACATTAGGTGGAGCCAGATCGGGATACTGCTCAACAGGCAGCGAAATAATCGAAAGGGTGCCACACAGGCACAGCAGAATCGCCAGCACCCAGGCAAAAATGGGGCGGTCGATAAAGAAATTCGACATTAAATCGACACTCCTCAGGACTTATTATTATCGGTCAGGCCCACCGGCAACGGGCGCACAGGCAGAAAGGTCGCAGGGTCTTTGCCACGATTCTCCGCCGCCTTTCACTTTACGTGCGGCAGCGAGGGAAATCGTGGAGAAATTGAGGAGAAAATGTAAATTCGTTGGCTATTTGCGGCTTTCAAGCCACATCACCGTGGCGGCAACGCGTGAACGGACATCCAGCTTACGCAGAAGGTTACGGATATGCACTTTCACTGTCTCTTCAGAGATATGCAGAATGGCAGCGATCTCTTTGTTTGACAGGCCACGCGCCACCTCCTGGAGCACGTCGCACTCGCGGTCAGTGAGAAGACGCAGAGGGTCGGCGCTGTGCTGACGGTTATCCAGATAGCTGGCGACGCCCTCACTAAAGACTTTCTCGCCCCGCGATGCCTGCAGAATATGTCCCAGCAGAATCTCTGGCTCGCTGTCCTTGAGCAGATAGCCGTCGGCACCGGCATCCACCATGGCAAAAATATCACTGCGGGCATCGGAGACGGTCAGCACCAGGATGCGCGAGCTGATACCTTCGTGGCGCAGCGCCTTTAGGGTATCCAGCCCGGACATGCCTTTCATATTGAGGTCGAGCAGAATGATGTCAGGTTCCTGACGGCGGGCTTCCGCCAGCGCTTCGGTGCCATTGTTAGCCTCGGCGATCACGTCCAGCCGGGGATCCAGTGCCAGCAGCTGACGAACGCCGCGGCGCATCAGAGGGTGATCATCCACAATCATCAATGTTAATGCGGGCTGTTGCATAATTTCTCCGTTTTATCGTTTCAGACTGCGGCGGGGCAACACGTATCGCGCACCGGTATGCCTGTGTTCAGCCTTTAATAGCCTGCTATCTGTAGCCAGTAGCGTGTTTTAATTATTTGAAGGATAAATTACGTTAGCTGCCGTGCCGGTTGCGGTGGAAAGCGCAGTTCAACCCGTGTCCCTTGATCCTGTGCATGAAGGGTCAGATTACCATTAAGGCGCTGGGCACGTTCAGCCATAATCGTCAGACCGTAATGGCCTGGAGGTTCGTCAGTACTGCCGATGCCCACGCCGTCATCCGTTATCGTAAGTAAGTGCTCACCCTTATTGCTGTGCTGATAGTCCACGTTGATCACCTGCGCACTCGCATGATGGATCGCATTCAGCAACGCCTCCCGGGCGATCTGCAAGACATGCACCTGCTGCTGTGCCTCCAGATTCTGCAGGCCGGTCTGATAGTTGAAATGTATCTCTGCGCCGCTCTTTTCCTGCAACGAGGCGATCATTGCCCGCATCGCCGCCACCAGACCTGCCTGCTCAATGGTCAGGCGGAAGGTGGTCAGCAGTTCGCGCAACTGACGGTAGGCATCAGCCAGCGCCTGATCGAAGTCAGCGATAATCGCATGGGCGGCACTGTCATCCTTGTCCACGGTGCGGCGTAACAGGGTCAGCTGAATACGTAAAAAGGAGAGTGACTGCGCCAGTGAGTCATGTAATTCCCGGGCAATCGTCGTTCGCTCTTCAATCAGCAGCATTTGTTGATACTGCTGCTGTGCCTGCCAGATCCAGATTGCGCGTCCCAGCATCGCCGCAAGACTGCGCATCAGCTCATCCGGTGGGGAAGCGCCACATGTCTGCCAGCGTAATTCGCCAATCTGCTGCTCATCCTGCTGTAATGGCTGACGTTGCCACTCACCAGCAGCCTTTTCGTCACCGGCGCGGAACTGAAACTGGTCGCTCTCGAGCCAGATTGCCGTCAGTTTTTCACGCGTCAGCACCGTGGTCAGCACCGCTTCAAACAACGCCGGATGCAGTGGGCTGGCGGTCAGCATTTGTGAGCTGTCATAGAGTAGCGACAGCGTGCGATTCGCCTGAGTTAAGTCTTCCGTCTTTGCGCGAACCGTACTCTCCAGCAACTGGTAATGCGAATGCAGGCGTGCCGCCATACCGCTAAAGGCATGCGACAGAACCCGCAGCTCATTTTGTTGCTCAACGTGCAACGGCGGAAAAGCAAAGTTGCCATTCTCGACGTAGCGGCTGGCCTTGACCAGCGCATTCAGTGGCCGCACGACATGCAGTCGGGTAAAGCGAATCGTCATGAGCGCCAGCGCCACAATCGCAATAACACCGACCAGGCTGCTGGCGGCCACCAGATGCATTTTTAATTCGGTATAGCGTTGCAGACCCAGAACAAAGCGATCAATTTCCCCGACGTAAATGGGCACCTGCTGCTGCAAGGCCACGCTATCACCCCGTTGCAACGCCTGTTTCAGGAGAGGCCAGGCGGCGCGCAGTCGCTGGTAGCGAACGCCCACTTCGCGTGGTACCCAGGGCCGATCAAGATTGTGCAGCACTGGCGCATCCAGCGTTTGCTGATAGCGCGCGAAATGTTGCGGCAGGTTTTGCGGCTGACGGCTGGCATCCCAGGCCATGCGATAGCTCTGCATGCGCAGTGAACCCGCCAGATTAATCGCCTCGGCGTCGCGCTGACTGCTGAGTAGCGTGACTAAGGCCAGACTGGTGGTGAGCAGCGACAGCAGGACAATGGCGCTGAGGGCCCGAGCGATGCTTTGTGTAACTGAACGTTTAACGATCACATGAATGGCCCTCTTCTGAGTGGGGGAATTATATGAGCGAAGTCACGCAACGCAAATGATCCCTTCCCTGTTTATCGCACAGGACATTACAGGTCGCACATAAAATGACCTCGACTGACACTTCCCAGGATGCGTTACGATTTTACGGTTAAAAAGGGAACAGGTTTACATCGTGCCGATGTTGCTTTTCATTGCAGCGCTAATAATTCACTCAGTCATTAGCAACGCAATCCCGATCACAGATCAAGGAGCATCCAATGAAAAAACTGAGTGCTGTACTGGCGGGTGCTTTACTGGCTACCGCCTCATTTGCCACCTTCGCCGCCGCGCCAGTCGATCGGTCACAGGCGCTGGGTATGCAGAGCATCGGCAGTGTGTCTGTTTCCGGCGTACGCGGTTCACTGGATGATGCGAATCGCCAGTTATCGCAAAAAGCGCAAGAGATGGGCGCCAGCCATTACCGTGTTATCGGTGTCGATAATCCAGGCGATTCCAGCTTGTGGAGCGGCACCGCAGAGATTTATCGCTAACCCAACCCTCCTGTTTCCATCCCTGTAGCTTTTACCGGCCTGAAAATGGCCGGTTTTTTTGTTTTTGTGCATCATGATGGATTCTTACAAATCAGCCTGTGCATCTGCCCGGTATATTTTGCTTCGTTCTTGCAGAACGGGTAGGATTCATCGCCGTAAATTCCCGCGTTGCCCGGCACTCACTCACGGGCAAAGGCACAGAGGAAAATCCCCCATTTTGCAGGACGTTACGTCCGCATTGGGGAGACGACGACTGATAGTCCGGACAAACAGGAATGCTATGAAATCCAAAAAGAAAACCCCAGGTGAGATGCGCGCTGCGAAACGGCGCTGGCTGAATTCTCACGATGCTGGCTACCAGAAAGCGATGGGTAACCGTCACGTTCAGATGATTGCGATCGGCGGTGCTATCGGCACCGGTTTGTTCCTGGGTGCAGGTGGCCGCTTGCAGGCTGCAGGCCCCGCGTTAGCCCTCATCTATCTGGTGTGTGGCATCTTCTCCTTCTTCATTCTGCGTGCGCTGGGCGAACTGGTGTTACACCGCCCGAGCAGTGGCAGCTTTGTCTCTTATGCCCGTGAATTCCTGGGTGAGAAAGCCTCCTACGTTGCAGGCTGGATGTATTTCGTCAACTGGGCGATGACCGGTATCGTCGATATCACCGCCGTTGCGCTTTACATGCACTACTGGGGCGCGTTTGGTGATGTGCCACAATGGGTCTTTGCACTGGGCGCGCTGGCAATTGTCGGCACCATGAACATGATTGGCGTTAAGTGGTTTGCCGAGATGGAGTTCTGGTTTGCGCTGGTGAAAGTGCTGGCGATTGTGATTTTCCTGGTGGTGGGTGTGGTGTTTCTTGGCACCGGCAAGCCGCTGGATGGCAACAGCACCGGTTTCCATCTGATTACTGATAACGGCGGCCTGTTCCCGCACGGCCTGCTGCCCGCGCTGGTGCTGATTCAGGGCGTCGTATTCGCCTTTGCCTCAATTGAGCTGGTCGGTACGGCGGCCGGTGAATGTAAAGACCCGCAAACCATGCTGCCGAAAGCGATCAATAGTGTGATCTGGCGTATTGGTCTGTTCTATGTCGGTTCGGTTGTGTTGCTGGTGCTGCTGCTGCCATGGAATGCCTATCAGGCGGGCCAGAGTCCATTCGTGACATTCTTCTCGAAACTTGGCGTGCCTTACGTTGGCAGCATCATGAACATCGTGGTCCTGAGCGCAGCGCTCTCCAGCCTGAACTCCGGCCTCTATTCAACCGGGCGTATTCTGCGTTCCATGTCGATGGGTGGCTCTGCACCGAAATTCATGTCAAAGATGAACGGTCAGCAGGTCCCTTATGCCGGTATTCTCGTCACCATTGCCGTTTATGTCATTGGTGTAGTGCTTAACTACTATGTGCCTTCTCAGGTATTTGAGATCGTCCTGAACGTTGCCTCACTGGGCATTATCTCCTCCTGGGCCTTTATCGTGGTCTGCCAGCTGCGTCTGCGCAAAGCGATCAAAGAAGGCAAAGCAGATGATGTCAGCTTCAAGCTGCCAGGTGCGCCGTTCACCTCATGGCTGACGCTGCTGTTCCTGTTCAGCGTGCTGGTGCTGATGGCGTTTGACTACCCGAACGGGACGTACACCATTGCCTCTATTCCGCTGATTGCAGTGCTGCTGGTGCTGGGATGGTTTGGTGTGCGTAAGCGTGTTAACGCTATCGCGCAGACCGAACAGGATCATCATGAGGATGAGCCTCAGTCAACCCGACTGGCTGACGATACGTCACGCTGATCAGGTCTGCATCAATCAGGGCCAGCCTTCGGGCTGGCTTTTTTTTGGCCGCTAATCGCCTATCTGGCAATGCGAATTAGGATAGTTTTCCGGCAAGCCTGGCCCTATGATGAATAACTCCCTTTATGCGGTAGCGGAGTCTCCATGTCGTTTAAGATCAACATCATCAAAAATAAGCTCCTGTCTGAAAACTGGTTTGTGCTGCGCAACTACACCTATGACATCACCGATCGCCGTGGCGAGGTTATCCGTCATAAACGCGAAGTCTACGATCGCGGAAACGGGGCGACCATCCTGCTCTATAATCGCGAAAAGAACAGCGTCGTCCTGACGCGCCAGTTCCGCATCGCGACGTACGTCAACGGCAACGACGGCGGCATGTTAATTGAAGCCTGCGCGGGCTTGCTGGACGACGACTCCCCGGAAGATTGCATCCGCAAAGAGGCGATTGAAGAGACCGGATATGCAGTCGGTGAGGTGGAGAAAATTTTTACCTGCTATATGTCGCCGGGCGGCGTCACGGAATTGGTCCACTTTTTTGCGGCAGAATACAACGAATCACTGCGCGACAACCCAGGCGGTGGCGTTGAGGATGAGTCAATTGATGTGCTGGAACTGAGCTTCCCTGATGCGCTGGCGATGGTGGCCGATGGCCGTATTCGCGACGGTAAAACCATTATGCTGCTACAGCATGCGCAGATTGCGGGATGGCTGAGGCCTTAGGAAACCCATCTGTCATACCTGTTGCCGCGCAGCAGCGCTGAACGTGGAAGGATGCAGCTTTATCCACCTTATGTACGCTTTTTAAGCACTTAACTGCGCTTTTTGCACAGGTTCACAGAATGCGAACCCTGCCAGGCCCGTTGATGCGCTATCCTCTCCATTCTGGTTATTCGGGGATCGATTTTCTTAATGTCGTATTGGATGAAATCGCTGTGGCTGTTGCCGTCTTTGTGGGTTGCCTGTGTTCAGGCGGAACCGTTGCAAAAGTCATTCAACGACTGGCAAATTACCTGCAACAATGTCGCCTTTTGCGTGGCGCGCAATATTCCAGGCGACAAAGGGTTGGTGATGACGATTTCGCGTCATGCGGGCGTCAACGATCGCCCCTTGCTGCGTATTGACTATGGCAGCGCCTACAGTGGTGCGCTGCCTGGCGGTCCGCTTCAGGATAACCTGCTGCTCGATCAGCGCCGCCTTAAGCCCGACCTCAAACACTGGACGGTAGAACCTCATCATCTCGCCACCAGCAATACCATCGCGATAGATGAGTTCCTTGATCTGGTGATGGAGGCGAAAACCCTGCAGCTCACCTTTGATCCCAATGCGCTGATCTCGTTGCGCGGCATGAAAGCTGCACTGTTGCTGATGGATGACACCCAGGGTCGGGTAAACAGCCTGAGCGCGTGGATCAAACGTGGCGACCGTGCCAGCTGGGACGTTCCGCCGCCGCCTGCGCTGCCGCCATTGCCGCCTGCTGTCGAGCCGCCCGCAGCACTGACGCGCGATGAGACCAGCGGACTCATTGATTACGGCACCTGGCGGGTCAATACCGATTCCTGTTCACTCGATCCGCTACGCCGGGAAGTCAGCGTGGCTCCCCTTACTGACCAGCGCGCGCTGCTGCTGGTCAGTTGTGAAATGGGGGCCTATAACGTGATCGATTTGGCGTTTGAAGTGACGCGCAGCCAGCCTTACGTGGCGCGGGGTATTACCTTAACGTTGCCGTTTACACCGCCGGGTGCCAGCGATCGTCAGCTGGAGCTGATTAACGCCGAGTATGAT
Source organism: Pantoea sp. MHSD4 (assembly GCF_021043305.1). NCBI lineage: Bacteria > Pseudomonadati > Pseudomonadota > Gammaproteobacteria > Enterobacterales > Erwiniaceae > Pantoea > Pantoea sp. MHSD4. Next base: position 195,144 of record NZ_JAJNDH010000001.1, read on the forward strand.
GCGGCCAGCGGCCAGCTCTACACCTTTGGTAAAGGACGGGGACTGGGCGATTGTGGCAGTGCGACACGCTGGCAGTTTGATGGCACGCGTTTTGTGTTAGCGGAGTATGCGGAAGAGTCGACCTGTGACGCCTGGCACAGCAGTGATGACTGGCCAACCCTGTGGGTCAGCCAGTCTGACGGTAGCGTACAGCAGCGTTAAGGAATGGCCTGCACCATCATCGGTGAGCCCAGTTGGTTACCCACCAGTTCGGCCAGCATATTGTTCACGCCGTCGCTCATTGGCGTAAAGCGGGTCAGCGGCGAGCGCGTCACCACGACAAACACCCCAACGTTATGCTGCGGCACCATCGCCATATAGGTGATGAAACCGCCACCGCCGCCGGTTTTCTGAATAATGCCCGGGCGACCATTTTTTGGCCCCATATAGACCCAGCCCATACCCAGTGCATCCGCTTTACCTGGCACATCCATGCCTTCAACTTTGTGCAGCTGATCGCGACGGTAAATCAGCGTTTGCAGTCTATCGATCTGCGGCGTGCGATGGTTTACCGAAGAGTTAAGGAACTGCTGCATCCAGCGGCCCATATCATCCGGCGTGGAATAGACGCCGCCGCTGCCGATCGCCGCCAGCGTGTTATTACACGGGCTGGCACCTTTCTCCGCCACCATCAGGCGTCCGCACTGCTCAGGCGACGGCGTAAAGGTGGTGTCTTTCATGCCCAGCGGGCGGGTTATCAGTTGCTGAAACAGCGCCGGATAAGGGGTGCCGGCGGCGCGTGACAGCGCATCGCTCAACAGATCGTAGCCCAGGTTGGAGTAGGCGGCACTGCTGCCGGGTGCCGCTTTAAGGCTGGCGCGCGCCAGCCATGTCCAGCGCTCGCTTTTCGTCGGCCAGACAAACACCGGACGCTGCGCTTTGCCGCCTGGCTGTTCGCGCGGCAGTCCGCTGGTGTGGGTTGAGAGATTAATCAGGCGAATAGGCTGGCCGTTATACGTGGGCACGCGTGCACCTGGAGGCGCATATTTACTCAGGGGATCGTCAAGGCGAATCTGTCCGCGTTCAGCCATCTTCACCATCACTTCACTGGTCATCAGCTTACTCAGCGAGGCGATGCGAATCAGTGAATCTTTCTGTGGACGCACATTGTTGCCGGGACGGGTGTCACCGAAGCTGGCGAACACCCGCTGATTGCCATCTATCGCCACCAGCGCCATGCCGGTTGCACCGCTGCCATAAAAAATATGTTCCGCATAGCGATCAACAATCTGAGAAGCCAGCAGCGGATCGGGCGCGACCTGCGCCATGCTTTTTAAAGGAAGCAGTGAAACCATCAGGGCCAGTAAATAGGGTGTACGCATGTTCAACGGAAGTGGCTTCGCTATAGATATCGGAGAAAATCTGCCTTCACTCATCAGAATGCGGCAGGTCAGACCCGTTTTTATCCCGGCAGGAACAACAGCAGGAAAAGAGGGCCAGCCAGCGTACAGGCAGCATTGAATAGGACGGCTCTATAGTAATCAGTTTGCGCGGGGCGTGAAGAGGGGAATAGAGGTTTTTTTCTGTTTCAGTTTTTAAGATGAAATGGCCCTTCCCGGTGAGCCGGGAAGGGCGCAGGCCTTAAACGGGCTTGAGTAATGCTTCAGCATGGCTGACGATATTCTCAACCGTGAAGCCAAACTCTGCGAACAGCTGGCTGGCAGGGGCGGACTCACCAAAGGTGGTCATCCCGACAATTGCACCATCCAGACCGACATACTTGAACCAGTAGTCAGCAATACCTGCTTCGACTGCCACACGCGCTTTCACGCCGCTCGGCAGAACAGATTCGCGGTAAGCGGCATCCTGCGCATCAAACAGGTCAGTTGAAGGCAGTGAAACCACCCGCACCTTGTGACCGCCCGTGGTGAGCTTTTCTGCTGCACCCAGCGTGATCTCAATCTCAGAACCGGTGGCGATCAGAATCACGTCTGGCGTGCCGTCGCAATCCTTCAGCACGTAGCCGCCGCGTTTGATATTTTCGATCTGCTCCGGCGTACGTTCCGGCTGCAGCAGGTTCTGACGGGAGAGGATCAGCGCGGTTGGACCGTGATGGCGCTCAATAGCCGCTTTCCACGCCACCGCCGTTTCCACCTGGTCACAAGGACGCCATACGCTCATGTTTGGTGTCAGACGCAGGCTGGCGATCTGCTCAACCGGCTGGTGCGTCGGGCCATCTTCACCCAGACCGATGGAGTCATGGGTATAGACCAGAATCTGACGCGCCTTCATTAACGCCGCCATACGCGCGGCGTTTCGCGCATATTCAACAAACATCAGGAAGGTGGCAGTGTAAGGAACGAAACCGCCATGGTGCGCGATACCGTTACCAATCGCCGTCATACCAAATTCACGTACGCCGTAGTGAATGTAGTTACCGGCCGGATCCTCTTTGATCGATTTGGAGCCTGACCAGATAGTGAGGTTACTCGGTGCCAAATCAGCTGAGCCGCCAAGGAATTCCGGCAGCATTTTACCGTACGCTTCCAGCGAATTTTGTGACGCTTTGCGGCTGGCGATTTTCTGCGGATTAGCCTGCAGTTCCTGAATGAAACGGGCTGCTTCAGTTTCCCAGTTGGCCGGCATTTCGCCATTCATGCGGCGTTCATACTCTTTCGCCAGCTCAGGATAGGCCGCTTTGTAAGCGGCAAATTTCGCATCCCAGGCTTTTTCACGTTCAGCACCCGCCGCTTTGGCATCCCACTGCTGGTAGATTTCAGCCGGGATTTCAAACGCCGGGTAGTTCCAGCCCAGCTGCTTACGGGTCAGGGCAACTTCAGCCTCACCCAGCGCTGCGCCGTGCGACTCCTCTTTACCGGCTTTGTTCGGTGACCCGAAACCGATAATGGTGCGGCAGATAATCAGTGAAGGCTTATCGGTAACGCTCTGTGCTTCTTTAATGGCGTCACGAATAGCATCAGCGTCATGTCCGTCGATGTCGCCAATCACATGCCAGTTGTAGGACTCAAAGCGTTTGTGGGTGTCGTCGGTAAACCAGCCTTCGGTCTCACCATCGATTGAAATACCGTTATGGTCGTAGAAGCCGATCAGTTTACCCAGGCCCAGGGTGCCCGCCAGTGAACAGACTTCGTGCGAGATCCCTTCCATCAGACAGCCATCGCCCATAAACACATAGGTGTGGTGATCGACGATGTCATGGTCCGGACGGTTAAACTGCGCGGCCAGCGTGCGTTCTGCAATCGCCAGACCCACGGCATTAGCCAGTCCCTGACCCAGCGGGCCGGTGGTGGTTTCAACGCCTGGGGTGTAACCAATTTCCGGGTGACCTGGCGTTTTAGAGTGCAGCTGGCGGAAATTTTTCAGCTCTTCAATTGGCAGGTCATAGCCGCTGAGGTGCAGCAGGCTATAAAGCAGCATGGAGCCGTGGCCGTTGGAGAGGATAAAGCGGTCGCGATCAAGCCAGGCGGGATTGGTCGGATTGTGCTGGAGGAAGTCGCGCCACAACACTTCGGCGATATCGGCCATACCCATCGGCGCACCGGGGTGGCCTGAATTTGCCTTCTGAACGGCATCCATGCTCAGTGCACGGATCGCGTTTGCCAACTCTCTGCGTGAGGACATACAGTTCTCCCTTGTTATGCATCAGGGCGGGAATGTCCCGCCCGATTAAAATGAGGACTACAGACGTGCGGCGAGCACATCTTCCAGTTTCTGCTGGTCAACCGCGAACTGGCGGATGCCGTCAGAGAGTTTCTCAACGGCCATCGGGTCCTGGTTATGTTCCCAGCGGAACTCCGCTTCGGAGAGCGGCGATGGCTGATGGAAGCCTTCTGTGGAGGGCTCCAGTTTGCGCTCCAGCGGCGCATCACTGTTCTGCATCTCTTCCAGCAGGTTAGGGGAGATCGTCAGGCGATCGCAGCCCGCCAGCGCGATAATCTGCTCCACTTTACGGAAGCTGGCACCCATGATGATGGTGCTGTAACGGTGCTTTTTGTAGTAATCGTAAATGCGACGCACAGACTTCACGCCGGGATCTTCATCCGCCACATAGGGTTCCATCGGCTTGCGTGAGTTGTACCAGTCATAGATGCGGCCAACAAACGGGGAGATCAGGAACACGCCCGCTTCGGCACAGGCACGCGCCTGGGCAAAGGAGAAGAGCAGTGTCAGGTTGCACTTAATGCCGTTTTTCTCCAGCTCTTCTGCTGCACGGATACCTTCCCAGGTCGACGCCAGCTTAATCAGTACGCGAGAGCGGTCGATACCGTGCTCTTCATACATCCGAATCAGTTTTTCTGCTTTGGTGACACACATGCCACGATCGAAGGAGAGGCGCGCATCCACTTCGGTCGAAACACGGCCCGGTATGCTCTTCAGGATTTCCATACCGAGGTTGATCGCCACTTTGTCGCTGGCATTAATAATCTGGGTCTCTTTGCTGCCACCCTGTTTTTTGGCGTACTCAATCGCGTCATCCATCAGGTGTTTATACCCTTCGAGACCGGACGCTTTCAGAATGAGTGAGGGGTTGGTGGTAGCATCTTCCGGATGGTAATTACGAATCGATTCGATATCACCACTGTCCGCCACCACGGTGGTGAACTGTTTTAGGGCTTCTAACTGATTCATCTCTAAACTCCTTGAAAAGAAAAATGAAAGCGAACAGGGAGCACCTCAGGCCTCGCAGCCGGTCTGTGGCATGTTCTGCTACCGGTAACGCGAACCCATAACATTGCAACAGAGACTTTCTGATGGAAATGCGGTTTCTCTGATTGTTGCGCTGCGAGGCGGTGCGAAGGAGCCGTCATGCGGTTTTTACCGTGGGATGCGCCATATTCCATCTGTAAGCATAGCAGTCACGCGGAATGACGCAGGCTGCACTGTAGCAATCCGTGCCCTGTAAAAAAGAATAAACCGATCAGGAGAGAGGTAAGCGCAGCGCGGAGGCAGGCTCGCGCTGCAGCGGCAGAAGAAATCAGACGGGCAGGTTCAGCCAGTTTTTCACCGGCAGGAAATCGCGATAGAGAGCCGCTTCAGGAGAGCCGGCCTCGGGCTGGTAATCATATTCCCAGCGCACCAGCGGTGGCATCGACATCAGGATCGATTCTGTGCGGCCACCGGTCTGCAGGCCAAACAGCGTGCCACGGTCCCACACCAGATTAAACTCCACATAGCGACCACGGCGGTAGAGCTGGAACTGGCGCTCACGATCGCCCCAAGGATGATCTTTACGGCGCGCCACAATGGGCCGATAAGCATCGATAAAGCCGCGGCCTACCGACTGCATAAAGCTGAAGCTCTGCTCAAAGTCGGGCGTATTGAGATCGTCAAAAAACAGACCGCCAATGCCGCGCTGCTCATCACGATGCTTCAGATAAAAATAGTCGTCGCACCATTTTTTGTAGCGTGGATAAACATCTTCACCAAAAGGCTGACAAATATTTGCTGCAGTCTGATGCCAGTGCAGCGCATCTTCTTCGAAGCCATAAAAGGGGGTCAGGTCAAAGCCGCCGCCAAACCACCAGACTGGATCGGCACCCGGTTTCTCGGCGATAAAGAAGCGCACGTTGGCGTGACTGGTGGGCACATAGGGATTGTTCGGGTGGATCACCAGAGAGACCCCCATCGCTTCAAAGCTACGACCCGCCAGCTCTGGCCGGTGCGCGGTCGCTGATGCTGGCATCTGATCGCCATGCACATGCGAAAAGTTGACGCCTGCCTGCTCAAAGACCGCGCCATTGCGCAGGACGCGGCTCTGACCGCCGCCGCCGCCAGGACGCTGCCAGCTATCCTCGGCAAACTGTGCGCCGCCATCTTCAGCTGCCAGCTGGTTACAAATCTCATCCTGCAGTGCGAGCAGGAATGCTTTTACGCGTGAAATATCAGCCATCTTTTCGCTTATCGTTTGTCAAAGTCTGACGCGATTATACGCAAAACCGCGCCGCTTGCATGAGTACGGCGAGTGCCCGGACCTAAACCGGCTATCTGCATCAGGCGTTGCGGCGGTCAAACTCATCAAAGTAATTGACGATGCCGCTGGCAATTGCAGAGGCAATTTTCTGGCGAAACGCCGTCGTGCCGAGTAATTGCTCTTCGTGCGGATTGGTAATAAAGGAAGTCTCAACCAGCACCGAGGGGATCGACGGTGACTTGAGTACCGCAAAGGCCGCCTGCTCGGTGTGCTGGCTATGAAGATGATGCACCGGTCGGATCTGGTCCAGCACGTGCTTGCCCAGTGTCAGGCTGTTCTTGATGGTGTCAGTCTGCACCAGGTCGAACAGGATCTGCTGCAGATAGTGATCCTGCTGCTGCGCTTTCACGCCGCCCAGTTTGTCTGCATCGTTCTCCCGCTGTGACAGGTAACGCGCCATGGAGCTGCTGGCCCCACGATTAGAGAGCGCAAATACGGAGGCGCCACTGGCGTCGGGGCTGGTAAAGCCGTCGGCATGAATCGACATAAAGAGATCGGCGCCGTGCTGATGCGCGATCTCGACGCGCTGATAGAGCGGGATAAAATGGTCGCTGTCGCGGGTCAGGCGCACTTCAATGCGCGGATGGCTCTGGAGCTGGCGCTGCACGTTGCCAGCGATCTCCAGCACGATGTGTTTCTCTTCTGAACCCTCTTCGCCAACAGCACCGGAGTCGATGCCACCGTGGCCAGGATCGATCATGACGATGCGTTTGCCGTTTTTCGCTGGTGGAGCCGGGCGCGTATGAGGATTTGCTCCGGTCAGGGTTTTTTCTTTAGCCTGAACCGCACGCGGCGTTAAAATGGCTAGCGCCAGCCCGGAAAGCAGTAACTGACGACGATGAATCAAACGTTTAAGCAGGTGCATGTGGGGGTCCGGTAACAGGAATCTTGCCGGTGTTATAGCCTAAGCCTCTGCTGCCTGCGATCACAGAACCATTTCAGGGCATTACTTTGTATTGCAGGTCGCGAACAGGAAATTTGCGCTTTTTTATTTGTCCCTCGCCATGGAGGGTTGCGTGCAGCAGAGAATGCGTGATAATCAGCAAATTGTGCTTATTTGCAGGTAAAGAAGATGGAAATCCGCGCCTTCCGCCAGGAAGATTTTGAAGAAGTGATCACCTTATGGGAACGTTGCGATTTGTTACGGCCATGGAACGATCCGGAGCTGGATATCGAACGCAAAATGAATCACGACCCCGATCTCTTTCTGGTCGCTGAAGTGGGCGGTGTCGTCGTTGGCACGCTGATGGGCGGTTACGATGGTCACCGTGGCGCGGCGTATTACCTGGCGGTGCATCCTGACTATCAGGGACGCGGCTTCGCGAATGCGCTGATGAACCGTCTGGAGAAAAAGCTGATCGCGCGAGGCTGTCCGAAACTGCATCTGATGATTCGTGAAGAGAACGATCAGGTGGTGGCGTTTTATGAGAAGCTCGATTATGAGCCGGTTGATGCGCTGCTGTTTGGTAAGCGTCTGATTGAAGATCGTGAATACTAATCCGTTGCCTGGCTATCAGCCGGACGAATACGACGCGAAAGGGCAGCTACGGCTGCCGTTTCTTTTTTGGCTAATCCTGTTGCTTCAGGCCCGAACCTGGCTGCTGCTGGCGATGGCTGGCGCGTCACGTCAACAGGGCAACGGTCTGCTGGCGCTGTTCTATCCGGATCGTCAGGCGTTCTGGATCGGACTGGCACTGGGTTTACCCGCGCTGGCGGGCCTGCTGCTGACCGGTTATCGCACGCGCCTGCCGCGACTCTGGCAGCACTGGCGCAGCGTACTGGCGCTGTCGCTGTTGGTGAATCTCCTCTGGCAGGGCTGGCAGTTTGTGCAGGGTGATCTGCTCAGCTCACCGCTGCCCTTGTTGCTGACGCTGTTCGACCTGCTGGCGTTGATCTGGCTGCAGTTTAATCGCCGCTGCCGCGACTGCTTTCTGCCCGAACACCATCTCAACTAAACTTTTTGTCGCTTTGCGACTCCAATCATTTCCGCCTTTCCGGCATCGTATTTACAGGAGTTCTCATGAAAGCTGTTCGTTCCACGCTACTGATCGCCGCCGTTGCACTGAGCGGCTGTGCCAGTTCGGGTTCCGGCGCTGACAGCAGCCAGCAGGCAAGCTGGTGGAATCCGCTGACGTATCACTGGTCTTCTGCGCTGCCATGGAACTGGTTTGGTTCCACGCTGACCGCGACTGAACAGGGCGTGGGTGGGTTAACCGCCTCGACCGCCATGAAAGAGGACGCGATCAGTGCCGGACTGAACGGTGACTATTCGCTGCGACAGGGCATGCGTAGCGAGAATGGTCAGGTGATTTCATTCTGGCAGGCGCTGAATGATGGAAAAGTTAAGCTGGTGATTTACGGAGAGTCGCAGGTCGATCGTATCGAGGTCATGGACAGCGCGATCGCCAGCAGCGACGGCAGCAAAGTGGGTGATGCCTTCAGTAATAAGTTCAGCAAAGCCTTCGACAACTGCACCTTAGCCAGCGGCCCCGACGCGCGTGACGTGGCGTGCCGTGCGCCAGGCACTCAGCATCTGACTTATGTCTATCATGGCGACTGGCACGGGCCGGAAGGATTGATGCCTTCTGACGATACCCTGAAAAACTGGAAAATCAGCAAGATTGTCTGGCAGCGTTAAGCCTGCCTTATCAGCGCGCCGCCCCCTGGCGGCCGCTGAACAGCTCAGAACCCCTGCCAGCCCACGCTGCACGCGGTTCCCTCTCCCCATCGGCTTTTGCTGATTTGTGCATAAACTCTGCCGCCGTCTTATGCTTTTTTCGACTTTGAAATCATTAAACGATATATAAAACCGTTACTGGTTTTCACTGAGTTATAAATAAACTGATGCATCAGCGGGTGAGATCCGCATCAAACTTTTTCAGGGTGCCAAATGACATTACAAGCGATGAAAAAAATCGTGAGCGGTATCGCGTTGTCGCTGAGCCTTGCTGGCGCAGCCAACGCCACTGAACTTCTTAATAGCTCTTACGATGTGTCGCGGGAGCTGTTTGTTGCCCTGAATGCTCCGTTTGTTAAACAGTGGGATGCCACACATCCAGGCGATCCGCTCACTATCAAGATGTCACATGCCGGTTCATCAAAACAGGCGCTGGCTATCCTGCAGGGACTGCGCGCGGATGTGGTGACCTACAATCAGGTGACGGATGTGCAGGTGCTGCACGATAAAGGCAACCTGATTGCCGCAGACTGGAAAAGCCGTCTGCCGAACAACAGCTCACCTTTCTACTCCACCATGGCGTTTCTGGTGCGCAAAGGAAATCCAAAGCAGATTCACGACTGGTCAGATTTGACCCGCAGCGATGTAAAGCTGATTTTCCCGAATCCGAAAACGTCCGGTAATGGCCGCTACACCTATCTGGCCGCCTGGGGCGCAGCGGACAAAGCCGATGGCGGCGATCAGGCCAAAACGCAGGCCTTTATGACGCAGTTCCTGAAAAACGTGGAAGTGTTTGATACCGGTGGTCGTGGCGCGACGACGACTTTTGCTGAGCGCGGTCTGGGCGACGTCCTGATTAGCTTTGAGTCGGAAGTGAATAACATCCGTAACCAGTACGGCAAAGATGAATATGAAGTCGTGGTGCCGAAAACCAATATTCTGGCGGAGTTTCCGGTGGCGTGGGTGGATAAGAACGTCGCCACCAACAAAACCGCAGATGCGGCCAGCGCATACCTGAACTATCTCTACACCCCAGAAGCGCAGAATATTATTACGCACTACTACTATCGCGTGAATAATCCACAGCTGATGGCAGCGCAGAAAGATCGCTTCCCGCAGACCAGCCTGTTCCGGGTGGAAGATGCCTTTGGTGGCTGGGACAAAGTAATGAAGACGCACTTTGCCAGCGGTGGTGAGCTCGATAAATTGTTAGCGGCGGGGCGCGGATAATGTTTGCAGCCAGCCATAAACGCGTATTGCCCGGCTTTGGTCTCAGCCTTGGCACCAGCCTGCTCTTTACCTGCCTGATTCTGCTGCTGCCGATCAGCGCGGTGATCATGCAGCTGTCGCAGATGACGCTGCAGCAGTACTGGGATGTGGTGACTAACCCGCAGCTGATTGCCGCCTATAAAGTGACGCTGCTCTCTGCCGGTGTTGCGTCACTGTTTAATGCCGTGTTCGGCATGCTGATGGCGTGGATTCTGACCCGTTATCGCTTCCCGGGCCGTGCACTGCTGGACGGTCTGATGGATCTGCCCTTTGCACTGCCTACCGCCGTAGCGGGTCTCACCCTGGCCGGACTCTTTTCGGTCAACGGCTGGTACGGACAGTGGTTCGCCCATTTCGACATCAAAATTTCCTACACATGGATTGGTATCGCCATTGCCATGGCCTTTACCAGCATTCCGTTTGTGGTACGAACCGTACAGCCGGTGCTGGAAGAGTTAGGCCCGGAGTATGAAGAGGCCGCCGAAACCCTGGGTGCCACACCGTGGCAGAGCTTCCGCCGCGTGGTGCTGCCAGAGGTAGCCCCTGCGCTGCTGGCCGGTACGGCACTCTCCTTTACGCGCAGCCTGGGTGAGTTTGGTGCGGTGATTTTCATTGCCGGTAACATCGCCTGGAAAACCGAGGTGACCTCCCTGATGATTTTTGTCCGGCTGCAGGAGTTCGACTATCCGGCGGCCAGCGCCATCGCCTCGGTGATCCTGACGGCCTCGCTGATTCTGTTATTCGCCATTAACACATTACAGAGCCGCTTTGGCCGTCGTCTGGGAGGTCACTAATGGCTGAGGTTTCACAACTTAATCACGCGGCGCGTCAGCCGGTGAACTGGGGCAAGTGGCTGCTGATTGGTACTGGCGTACTGATTTCTGTTCTGCTGCTGGTGGTGCCGATGGCCTCCATCTTCTGGGAGGCGCTCAATCAGGGCCTGATCGTGGCGCTCAGCAATCTGGCCGACCCGGACATGCTGCACGCTATCTGGCTGACTGTCATGGTGGCACTGATTACCGTTCCGGTTAACCTGGTATTCGGCACGCTGCTTGCCTGGCTGGTCACGCGCTTTACCTTTCCGGGACGTCAGCTGCTGCTGACCCTGTTCGATATTCCTTTTGCCGTGTCGCCGGTTGTCGCCGGTCTGATGTACCTGCTGTTCTGGGGCGTGAATGGTCCGGCAGGCGGCTGGCTGGATGCGCATAACATCCAGATTATGTTTGCCTGGCCGGGTATGGTGCTGGCGACGGTGTTTGTGACCTGTCCGTTTGTGGTCCGCGAACTGGTTCCGGTGATGCTGAGTCAGGGCAGTCATGAAGATGAAGCGGCGGTGTTGTTAGGCGCCTCTGGCTGGCAGATGTTCCGTCGTGTGACGCTGCCGAACATACGCTGGGCGCTGCTGTACGGCATCGTGCTGACCAACGCCCGTGCGATTGGTGAATTTGGTGCGGTCTCGGTGGTCTCGGGATCGATTCGCGGTGAGACCTATACGTTACCGCTTCAGGTTGAATTATTGCATCAGGACTACAACACCGTTGGCGCGTTCACCGCAGCCGCACTGTTAACCCTGATGGCAATTGTGACGCTGTTTCTGAAAAGCATTGTGCAGTGGCGTTTAGAGCAACAGCACAAACGCCTGCAACAGGAGGGAAATCATGAGCATTGAGATTAACAAGATCAACAAGTCCTTTGGTCGCACCTCGGTGCTGAACGATATCTCTCTGGATATTGCCTCGGGTGAAATGGTGGCGCTGCTTGGCCCATCAGGCTCGGGTAAAACCACGCTGCTGCGTATTATCGCCGGGCTGGAGCATCAGAACAGCGGTCAGATCCGTTTTCATGGCAACGATGTCAGCCGCCTGCATGCGCGCGACCGTCAGGTCGGTTTTGTGTTTCAGCACTATGCGCTGTTCCGTCATATGACGGTGTTCGACAACATCGCCTTTGGCCTGACCGTCCTGCCGCGTCGTGAACGTCCTTCAACGGCGGAGATCAAACAACGTGTCACCCGTTTGCTGGAGATGGTGCAGCTGGCCCATCTGGCGAATCGCTTCCCGGCACAGCTGTCGGGCGGCCAGAAACAGCGTGTGGCCCTGGCGCGTGCATTAGCGGTTGAACCACAGATTCTGCTGCTGGATGAACCCTTTGGCGCGCTGGATGCTCAGGTACGTAAAGAGCTGCGCCGCTGGCTGCGTCAGCTGCATGAAGAGATTAAATTCACCAGTGTGTTTGTGACCCATGATCAGGAAGAGGCGATGGAAGTCGCCGATCGCGTGGTGGTGATGAGCCAGGGCAACATCGAACAGGTCGGCACGCCAGATGATGTGTGGCGCGATCCGGCAACCCGCTTTGTGCTGGAGTTCCTGGGTGAAGTGAATCGCTTTGATGGCGAAATTCAGGGATCGCAGTTCCACGTGGGCGCGCATCACTGGCCGCTGGGCTATACCTCGGCACATCAGGGCGCCGTGGAGCTGTTCCTGCGTCCGTGGGAAATCGACGTGTCACGCCGCAGCAGTCTGGAAACCCCGTTACCGGTGCAGGTGCTGGAAGTGAGCCCGCGTGGCCACTTCTGGCAGCTGGTGGTGCAGCCTGCTGGCTGGCAGAGCGAGCCGTTCTCGCTGGTGTTTGAAGGTGATCAGACGGCCCCGATTCGTGGCGAGCGTCTCTTCGTAGGCCTGCAGCAGGCGCGCCTCTATAAAGGTGACACACCGTTGCGCCCGGTTGCCTTCGCACAAAGCGCCTGATATTTTCTCATCAACAACGGGCGGGAGTGTGACTCCCGCCTTTTTTTCGCCTCTCGTTTGTAACAGGCCAGGAAGCAGACCGTGACGACTCTTGAAAATACCATCGGCAATACCCCGCTGATTAAGTTGCAGCGCCTGACGCCTGCCAACGGCAGTGAGGTCTGGCTCAAATTGGAAGGTAATAATCCGGCGGGTTCGGTAAAAGATCGCGCAGCCTGGTCGATGATCAATCAGGCAGAGCTGCGCGGTGACATTTCACCCGGCGATCAGCTGATTGAAGCCACCAGCGGCAATACCGGCATTGCACTGGCGATGATCGCAGCGATGAAAGGCTATCGTCTTCGCCTGCTGATGCCAGACAACATGAGTCAGGAGCGGCAGGATGCGATGCGTGCCTACGGCGCGGAGCTGATTCTGGTGCCGCGAGAGCAGGGCATGGAAGGCGCACGCGATCTGGCGCAGGCAATGGCCGCGCGTGGTGAAGGGCGGGTGCTGGATCAGTTCAATAATCCTGATAACCCGCTGGGCCATTATCAGACGACCGGGCCAGAGTTGTGGCAGCAGTCGAATCAGCGCATGACCCATTTTGTCTCCAGCATGGGCACGACCGGCACCATCACCGGCGTAGGGCGTTACCTGAAAGAGAACAACACGGGCGTGAAGGTGATCGGTTTACAGCCGAGTGAAGGCAGCAGCATTCCGGGCATTCGCCGCTGGCCACTGGCCTATCTGCCGGGCATCTACCGTCCCGATCTGGTGGATGATGTGATGGATATGGCGCAGAAAGAAGCGGAAGAAACGATGCGGGCGCTGGCACGCCGTGAAGGTATTTTTTGTGGCGTCAGTTCAGGCGGCGCGGTTGCGGGGGCGCTGCGCATTGCGCAGGCTAATCCGGGCAGCGTGGTGGTGGCGATCGCCTGCGATCGCGGCGATCGCTATCTCTCTACCGGACTCTATCATCAGTAATCTTTGCTGATGCGGGAACCCAGCCTGTGCGCAGCGTTTGCTGCCCACAGGCTTTTTTTTAACAGTATTTCACGCGCCAGATAGACTGAATCTGTAAGGATCGCGTAAATCAGGCTGCACGAACGCCCGGTACAGGACAAAATAGCGCCAATTCTGTCGAGAGATAAACATGAAAATTTTGCTTGTTGATGATGACGTTGAATTAGGCACGATGCTAAGCCAGTACCTGATCGCCGAGGGGTTCGATGCGCAGCTGGTTCTGACCGGCAGCGCCGGCATTCAGGGCGCGCTATCAGGTGAGTTCACCGCCATGATTCTGGACATTATGCTGCCCGACATGAGCGGTATTGATGTACTGCGGCAGGTACGCCAGAACAGCCGGATTCCGGTGATTATGCTGACCGCCAAAGGCGATAACATTGATCGGGTGATCGGTCTGGAGATGGGTGCAGATGACTATATGCCAAAGCCCTGCTATCCCCGGGAACTGGTGGCCCGCCTGCGCGCCGTATTGCGTCGTTTCGAAGAGCAGGTTCCGCAACCTGATGCCAGAGAGCCGCTGCGCTGGGGCGAGCTGACGCTGAATCCGGCTACCCGCATGAGTGAATGGCAGGGGCGAGCCTTCGATCTGACGGCATCGGAATTTAACCTGCTGGATTTACTGCTGCGCGCCCCGGATCGGGTGGTGTCGAAAGATGAGCTCTCTGAGAAGGGGCTGGGTCGTCCGCGTGAAGCCTATGACCGCAGTGTCGATGTGCATATCAGCAATATCCGTCAGAAGCTCAGTGCATTAACTGCTGACAGCATCAACATTGAAACCGTTCGCAGCATCGGTTACCGCATTCGATGAAACAGAGTTACCGTGGACGCATGTTCTGGAAGATTTTTATCGGCTTCTGGATTGTTTTTGTCATCATGAGTCAGCTTATCTGGCTGGGTTTTACGCTCTCCGGTAAACGTCACGAACCGCCTGAAATTGTGGCTATCCGGCGCATTGTCGATCTGCAGATGACTTCTGCTGCATCGGTGCTGGCGCGCAGCGGGCCCGACGCGCTGAATGCGATGCTGTCGGACTGGGATAACAGCGATCGACAGTTTTTCCATGTGACGCAGCAGGCAAAATCGCCACAATCACAAAACAGCGGCAATCTGGATTATGTGGGGCGTCTTCCTGAAGAGGTGGTGCGCTGGGTTCAGGGTGCTGATGGCAAAGAGTATCAGCTGCGTTACGACCTGGATGGCATGCGCAAAGACAGCATGCATAATCTGATGCCACGCAAATTTCTGAATATTCCTGAGCCGATTTTCATCTTTGCCGGTTCGGTGGGATTGCTGTTCAGCCTGTTGCTGGCCTGGAATCTGACGCGGCCTATGCGTCAGCTGTGTGAGGGATTTTCCCGCGTCGCCGAGGGTGATTTACGTGTGCGGCTATTCCCGATCATGCGAAAGCGCCACGACGAGATCTCAAACGTTGCAGAAGCCTTTGATGCCATGGTCGAGCGGCTGGACACCCTGGTGCGCGCCCGTGAAGAGCTACTGCACGATATCTCGCATGAGCTTCGTTCACCGCTGGCACGACTTCAGCTGGCTACCGGACTGGCCAGACAGACGCCAGAGAGCGTAAACAGTTCGCTTGATCGCATTGATGAAGAGGCGCGTCGGCTGGACAAGATGATTGGCGAACTGCTGACGCTGTCGCGGGCCGAGCATGAAAGCATTCCGGATGAGCAATATTTTGACCTGACTGGTTTACTGGAGGCAGTCCTTACTGATGTCCGTTATGAAGCGCAGATTCCCGGTGTGCAGGTTGAGCTGCATGTCGATGCCGAGGCTGATTACACCGTGCGAGGCAATGCCGAGCTGATACGGCGCGGCGTAGAGAACGTGTTACGTAACGCGCTGCGTTTCTCTCTGCCAGGACAGCGGATTGAGGTGCATTTGCGCGCAGAAGCGCAGTGGCTGGCGATTCAGGTGTGCGATCAGGGGCCGGGTGTCGACGAGGATAAACTCTCCAGCATCTTTGACCCGTTTGTGCGGGTAAATTCGCCGCTGATGGGTAAAGGGTATGGTCTGGGTCTGGCTATCGTGCGCAAGGTCGTACTGGCGCATCATGGTGAGGTTGATGCCCGGAACCGGCCAGAAGGTGGACTTGAACTGACGCTGCGTCTGCCACACTGGCAGCCCTGAACAGGTGTATTGCAGAAACGATAACGGCACCCGCAGGTGCCGTTATGATATCAACGCATACTTACTTTCTGATGCGAATCACCGGCGTTTCGCCGACGGTGACCTGGCCAGACAGCTTAATCAATTCCTTGATTTCATCCATGTTGGAGATAACAACCGGTGTCAGGGTTGATTTCGCTTTCTCTTCCAGCAACGGCAGATCGAACTCGATAACCACATCGCCTTTTTTGACCTTCTGGCCTTCTTCAGCGATGCGTTTGAAGCCTTCACCTTTCAGTTCTACCGTATCGATACCGAAGTGGACAAACAGCTCAATGCCGTTGTCTGATTCGATCGAAAAAGCGTGATTGGTTTCAAAAATCTTACCGATAGTGCCATCAACAGGCGCAACCATTTTGTTGCCGCTGGGTTTGATAGCAATACCGTCGCCCACGATTTTCTCTGCAAACACCACATCTGGTACGTCTTCAATATTCACGATTTCGCCTGACAGAGGCGCTACGATGTCAATTGTCCCAGCGCTATCCGTTTTTTCGCCAAAAAGTTTAGAAAACAAACCCATGATCTTCTCCTAAGCAGTAATTTGGGGCCAGCATCATGCAGATTAGCAGAGCGTTTTTTCCTTAATAAACTTGTTTACCAGGTTCATCAGGTCTTCCGCTGTCGGTTGAGCCAGTGCCTGCTCTGCCAATGCCTTCGCATCTTCAAAATTAGTATTACGAATGATTTTCTTGATGCCAGGGATAGAAATGGCACTCATGCTGAACTCGTCCAGCCCCATTCCCAGTAACAGTAGTGTAGCACGTTCATCACCTGCCAGCTCACCACACATGCCGGTCCATTTACCTTCAGCGTGAGATGCATCAATGACTTGCTTGATTAAGTTAAGCACAGACGGCGTCATTGGGTTGTACAGGTGCGAGATCAAATCATTACCACGATCGACCGCCAGAGTATACTGCGTCAGATCGTTTGTCCCAATACTGAAGAAGTCGACTTCTTTCGCCAGATGATGCGCAATCACGGCTGAAGCCGGGGTTTCCACCATGATGCCGACTTCGATGCTTTCATCAAAGGCTTTACCTTCTTCGCGCAACTGCGCTTTCAGCAGTTCCAGTTCCGCTTTCAGACTGCGAACTTCTTCAACCGAAATGATCATCGGGAACATGATGCGCAGTTTACCGAAGGAGGAGGCGCGCAGGATAGCACGCAGCTGCGCATGCAGAATCTCTTTGCGATCCATAGCGATGCGGATAGCACGCCAGCCGAGGAACGGGTTCTCCTCTTTCGGCAGGTTCATGTAAGGCAGATCTTTGTCACCGCCGATGTCCATGGTACGAACGATAACGGCTTGTGAACCCATCGCTTCAGCAACGGCTTTGTACGCCTGGAACTGCTCTTCTTCGCTTGGCAGAGAGTCACGGTCCATGAACAGGAATTCGGTACGATAAAGACCAACGCCTTCAGCGCCATTGCGCTCAGCACCGGCGATATCGCGCACGGTACCGATGTTGGCGCAGACTTCAACCTGGTGACCATCCAGCGTGACGGCTGGCAGATCTTTCAGCTTGGCTAATTCGTGTTTTTCCGACAGATACTGATTCTGTACGGCTTTCAGCTCTTCCTGAATCGCTTCAGAAGGATTGACGTGAATCGCATTGTTAACGCCATCCAGGATCAGGAAATCGCCGTTTTTAACCGTGACGGTCACATTGCCGGTGCCGACAATGGCTGGGATCTCCAGCGAGCGCGCCATGATTGAAGTGTGTGAGGTACGGCCACCCAGATCGGTGATAAAGCCCAGCACCTTTTTCAGGTTCAGCTGTGCGGTTTCTGACGGCGTTAAATCTTTTGCCACCAGAATGGATTCGTCCGGAATAGCGCTCAGGTCAACAATGTGCAGACCGAGGATGTTTTGCAGCAGACGTTTACCGATGTCACGTACGTCAGCCGCACGCTCTTTCAGGTATTCGTCATCTAACTCTTCCAGAGCTTTCGCCTGGCCATCAATAACAGAGTAGGCAGCAGCATCGGCAGAAGCGTGATCTTTTTTAATCAGATCGATGATTTCCTGCTCCAGCTCTTCATCTTCCAGCAACATGATGTGGCCTTCGAAGATGGCTGCTTTCTCTTCACCGAGGGTTTCACCCGCTTTGACGCGAATCGCTTCCAGTTGTAATGCCGCTTTGCTACGGCCATCAAGGAAGCGTTGTACTTCCTGCTCAACCTGATCATCAGAAATTTTCTTGCGGTTGATGACGATCTCGTCTTCTTTCAGCAGCAGTGCTTTGCCGAAAGCGATACCTGGTGATGCTAAAATGCCTGAAATCATAACGCTACCTTTTAATCACGATGGCTGATGGGACTCTATGCGGTGCCATTGTCGCGGGACACGTACTCTACGAAAGCAATAACGCGGACAGGTTGTCCGCGATCAAGATGTTTGCACTCAATGGCGCAGAGGAGTCGATTGGCTGGAGAGCTGAGCGGAGATTACTCCAGTTCAGCCATCAGTTTGACCAGATGCTCAACTGCTTTCTGCTCATCTTCGCCTTCTGCAGAAAGCGTCACAACCGTTCCCTGGGTTAAACCCAATGTCTGCAGCTTGAACAGGCTTTTCGCGCTTGCTGATTTACCGTTAGAGGTCACGGTAATTTCTGACTGGAAAGCTTTGGCTTCTTTTACAAATTGCGCAGCTGGGCGAGTATGCAGACCGTTTGGTGCAGTAATGGTAACTTCTTGCTGGAACATTCTATTTCCCCAACGTTATCAGGATGAGTGTTATGGATCTAAAGTCTAGCCTGGAGCCTTCACTTTAGCCTGTGTAGGTGCGCGGGTATAGCATCATGCTGACCAAAGACGCGCAGGCGTCAAATCTACATTCCGTTGCTTCTCAAAACCGATTCTACACGTCACCGGTTAATTATGCCGTGATTCGCCGTTTCACTGAATCCGTAAATCGATTCAGCTTGATCCACTTCAAAGGCGGATTAATTTCAGGCATCGAAATAATTGGCAGTCTGAATACCAGATCGGCGTCACTGAAATCAATCTGCCGGGTTATGAAAGTGAGATCTGCACCACAAAAAAGCACCCAGGCGGGTGCTTTTTTCTCCATTTTCAGACTATCTGCCGCTGCTACTGCAGCTCTTTTTCTGTGAAGAGATCGGCAAACAAAGCCGTACTCAGATAGCGTTCGCCGGAGGAGGGGAGAATGACCACAATATTTTTATTCGCGAAGGTTTCGTCTTCCTGCAGCTTCAGCGCGGCGGCGACGGCAGCACCGGATGAGATACCGGCCAGAATGCCTTCCTCTTCCATAAGCTTACGCGCTGTGCTGATCGCTTCATCATTGGTGATCGCCACTACGCGGTCCACCAGATTCAGCTCAAGGTTGCCCGGAATAAAGCCTGCGCCGATACCCTGAATTTTGTGTGGACCAGGCTTGATCTCTTCACCCGCCAGCGCCTGAGCAATTACCGGTGAATCCGTTGGCTCAACGGCGACGGTTATCAGGTCTTTCTTACCTTTGGTGTTTTTGATATAGCGGCTCACCCCGGTCAGCGTACCGCCGGTGCCGACACCTGCGATAAAGACATCCACTTCGCCATCCGTGTCTTCCCAGATTTCCGGGCCGGTGGTCTTCTCATGGATTTCCGGGTTAGCCGGGTTGCTGAACTGCTGCAACAGGACATATCGGTCCGGATCGCTGGCGACAATCTCTTCCGCTTTGCTGATGGCGCCTTTCATGCCTTTAGCACCTTCGGTCAGCACCAGCTTAGCACCCAGCGCTTTCAGCAATTTACGACGTTCCACTGACATGGTTTCTGGCATCGTCAGGGTTAATTTGTAGCCGCGCGCTGCGGCAACATAGGCCAGCGCAATACCGGTGTTACCGCTGGTCGGTTCAACCAGTTCAACACCGGGCTTCAGAATACCGCGTTTTTCTGCGTCCCAAATCATATTGGCACCGATACGGCATTTTACGCTGAAGCTCGGGTTACGGGATTCAACTTTCGCAAGGATGCGGCCGTTACCGATGCGGTTCAGTCGAACCAATGGCGTATGACCAATTGTCAAAGAGTTGTCTTCATAGATCTTACTCATAGCCTGTCCTTAACTGTATGAATTATTGGGAACGCTATGAGCATACCTGTTCTGCCTGGGGGCGGAAGGAAAGAAATCGTATATCTATATTTCGCCCGGCAATAAGCCCTGCTAAAAAGAGCATAAGGCGTGCGGGTGTGACTAGCGCACCTCACTGCGGGCCAGTTGCGGCCGGTAACGGTCAACCCACATGGCGGTGGCACCACAAACGGCAACCGGCATAATCACCAGATTAAGAATCGGAATCATGGTGAACAGGCTGGTTAGCGCGCCAAACTGCATGTTGGCCGTTTTGTGCCGGCGCAGGGCGTTTCGCATTTGCTGAAAAGGCACTTTGTGGTTGTCGAACGGGTAGTCGCAATACTGAATGGATAACATCCAGGCACTGAACAGGAACCACAGCACGGGCGCCACCGTCTGACCAAATCCTGGAATAAAGTAGAGCAGCAACAGTCCCAGCGCGCGGGGCAGGTAATAGCCCAGTTTTTGCATCTCGCGCTTCATAATGCGCGGCACATCTTTAATCATTCCCGCCCAGCCGCTGTCGGGCAGGGGCTTACCGGTCAGGCGGCCTTCGAGCTGTTCGGCCAGCAGGCCGCAGAATGGAGCAGCAATCAGGTTTGCCAGCGTTGAGAAGAAATAGCTGAACACCAGTACAATCGCAATCACCGACAGCGGCCACAACAGATAACTCAGCCACTGCAGCCAGTCGGGAATATGGGCCATCAGGCGTGGAATCCAGTCGCCGAGGCGATAGAACAGCCAGACGAATGCGCCGCCCAGCATCATGATGTTGATCAGCAGTGGCATCACCACAAAGCGGCGAATGCCAGGCAGACGGACCAGTTTCCAGCCCTGGCTAAAGTAGTGCATGCCGTTAAAATTTGAGACGGAATTCTCAAGGGCCATAAAGCCAATTCTCCTGAAGGTGTTAAGGCGCGCTCACTATAACCTGGCTTTTTCTCCAGGCCAGGTGCCGTTTGGGTAAAAAAACAGCGAAAAAGCGTGGGTTGCCTATCTTATTTGTCAGAAAATACTGCACAGACTTGCACTTGTGTAGCAGGGCAAATACAGTTAGAGGATAAAGTTTGCCGCGGTGGCAAGGTATTGGAACAACAGAGAATACAATGATGCAGGATTTGCGTCTGATATTAATCGTTGTTGGCGCGATCGCCATTATAGCGCTCCTTCTTCACGGGCTGTGGACCAGCCGTAAAGAGCGTTCGTCAGTGTTCCGTGATCGCCCGCACAAACGTCTAAAACAACGTGATGACCATGATGAGCAGGACCTGATTGACGACGAAGATGACGGCGTCGGCGAGGTTCGTGTTCGTTCTGAGCGCAACGTCCATCAGGAACCGCGTTTCGATGAGATCCGCGAACCACAGCCAGAAGCGCCGCGTAAGCAAGCGCCCGCTGAGCCTGTGCGTCAGCCTGCGCCACGACCCGCACCGCAACCCGAACCTGACAGCGATCCGCTGTTCACTACGGCACCGAAGCCTGCTCCACAGCCGCGCCCTGAACCGGTGCGTCAGCAGCCAGCGCAGACTTTCGTCGCGCCGCCTGTTCAGGCCGACCCGTTGCTGGATCTGGATCCGCTGGAGTCTGTGCAGCCTGCGCCGCAGTACCAGGCTGAACCTGAGCCACAACCGCAGCCTGAGGTGTCAGCGCCTCCTGCGCCTGAACAACCCGCGGCTAAAGCGCCAGCAGAAAAACCGAAAGAAGCCGTACTGGTGCTGCATGTTGCTGCCCATTCGGGCGGCGAACTGAACGGTGAAGCGTTGCTGCAGGGTATTCTGCAGGCGGGCTTCCAGTTTGGTGAAATGAATATTTTCCATCGTCATCTTAGTCCGGCAGGCAGTGGTCCGGTGCTGTTCAGTCTGGCTAACATGGTCAAGCCAGGTTCGTTCAATCCTGACATGATGACCGATTTCAGCACGCCTGGTATCTCCATCTTTATGATGGTGCCCTCTTATGGCGATGCGAATCAGAACTTCAAGCTGATGCTGCAGTCTGCACAGCGTATCGCTGATGATGTTGGTGGCGTTGTGCTCGACGATGAGCGTCGCATGATGACGCCACAGAAGCTGGAAACTTACAAAGCGCGTATCCGCGATGTGGTTGGCGTCTGACACCTGCGCTAAACGCTATCTGAATTGTTAAAACAAACCCCCGCCTGTCGGGGGTTTTTTATCTGATGGGGCTTTATGAAATCCGTCCAGGATCACATCACCGAACTGCGCACCACGCTGCGCCATCACGAATATCTCTACCACGTCATGGATGCGCCGGAAGTGCCGGATGCTGAATACGATCGCCTGATGCGTGAACTGCGTCAGCTGGAAGAGGAACATCCCGATCTCATTACACCGGATTCGCCCACCCAGCGTGTGGGTGCTGCGCCGCTGACGGTATTTGAGCAGGTTCGCCATGAAGTGCCGATGCTGTCGCTGGACAACGCGTTTGATGAAGCCACATTTATGGCTTTCAACAAGCGGGTACAGGATCGGCTGAAAAACAGTGAGGACATTACTTACTGCTGTGAACTCAAGCTCGATGGCGCTGCGGTCAGCCTGATGTATGAAAATGGCCTGCTGGTTCAGGCCGCGACGCGCGGTGACGGCACGACCGGTGAGAACATTACCGCCAACGTCCGGACCATTCGCGCTATCCCGCTGCGGCTGAAGGGCGACAACATCCCGGCCCGGCTGGAAGTGCGCGGCGAGGTGTTTATGACGCAGCGCGGCTTCGAGAAGCTTAATGAAGAAGCGCGTCGGACAGACGGCAAAGTTTTTGCTAACCCGCGTAATGCAGCAGCAGGTTCCCTGCGTCAGCTTGATCCACGCATTACCGCCAAACGTCCGCTGACATTTTTCTGCTACGGTTTTGGCCTGCTGGAAGGCGGTGAGATGCCACACAGCCACATGGCGCGCCTGCAACAGTTTAAAGCCTGGGGCCTGCCGGTCAGCGACCGCATTAAGCGGGTGCATAATGCGGAGGAAGCCCTGGCGTTCTATCGGGAAATTGAGCAACAACGTCCGAACCTGGGTTTTGATATCGATGGTGTCGTAATCAAAGTCGATTCACAGGCGCTGCAGGAGCAGCTGGGCTTTGTGGCGCGAGCGCCGCGCTGGGCGATTGCTTTTAAGTTCCCGGCACAGGAACAGCTGACCTGGGTGCGCGACGTCGAATTTCAGGTTGGCCGCACAGGCGCTATCACGCCAGTAGCTCGCCTGGAGCCGGTGCAGGTCGCAGGCGTTATCGTCAGCAATGCCACACTGCATAATGCAGACGAAATCGAACGGCTGGGTTTACGCATCGGTGATCGAGTTGTGATTCGCCGCGCCGGCGATGTGATTCCGCAGGTCGTCAACGTGGTTATCGCGGAGCGACCTGAAGAGACGCGTGAGGTGGTATTTCCTGCCCATTGTCCGGTCTGCGGTTCTGAGGTTGAACGGGTTGAAGGCGAATCAGTCACGCGCTGCACCGGCGGCTTGATCTGCGGCGCACAGCGCAAAGAGGCACTGAAGCATTTTGTCTCACGTCGGGCGCTGGATGTGGATGGCATGGGCGATAAGATTATCGACCAGCTGGTGGAGAAAGAGTACGTCAGTACGCCAGCCGATCTGTTCCGTCTCACGGCGGGCAAGCTGACCGGACTGGATCGCATGGGGCCGAAATCAGCGCAAAACGTTGTAGATGCGCTGGAGAAAGCGAAGTCGACCACGCTGGCACGCTTCCTCTATGCGCTGGGCATTCGTGAAGTGGGTGAAGCTACCGCCGCTAATCTGGCTAACCATTTTGGTGAGCTGCAGAAGGTGATGGATGCCGATCTTGAGGCGCTCATTGCGGTACCGGATGTGGGCAAAGTTGTTGCCACACACGTTCGCAACTTCATGGAAGAGGAGAGCAACCGTGAAGTTATCCGTCAGCTGACCGAAGAGATCGGCATTCACTGGCCGCAGGTGGTGGTAGTGAAAGCCGAAGAGATCGACAGTCCGTTCGCGGGGAAAACGGTGGTGCTGACCGGCTCGCTGTCGCAGATGAACCGTGATGATGCCAAAGCGCAGCTCGTCGCGCTCGGCGCAAAAGTCAGCGGCAGCGTATCGAAGAAAACCGATCTGCTGATTGCCGGAGAAGCTGCCGGTTCCAAACTGGCGAAAGCCCAGGAACTGGGCATAGAGGTGATTGATGAAGCGGAAATGATTCGCCTGCTGGGGGCCTGAGATGGATGAACACCAGCTGGTGGCGATAGCCAATACGCCGATGCCGTTTGGGAAATATAAAGGGCGGATGCTGATCGATCTGCCTGAGCCTTATCTGCTGTGGTTTGCCCGCAGTGGCGACTTCCCGTCGGGGCTGTTGGGGGATTTGATGCAGTTGACTCTGACAATAAAAATTGAAGGTCTGGAGGGATTAGTTAAACCGCTCCAGACCCGCAAGTAACTGTGCCCGCGCAGGCGGGCACCTGTTCTACTTCTGTGACTCCATCACCGAATCTTTAACCTTCAGCGTCTGCTGTTGCTGTTTCTCATTGGTCTTCTTGTAACGGCCGGCAATAAACGAGCAGACCATCAGCTGAACCTGATGGAAAATCATCAGCGGCAGCACGATAATCCCCACGGTGCTGGCCGGGAACAGAATATTCGCCATGGGCACCCCGTTCGCCAGACTCTTCTTCGAGCCACAAAACAGCACCACAATCTCGTCGGCACGTTTAAAGCGGAACAGGCGCGAGGCCAGCAGGTTGATAATCAGCACGGCGGTCAGCAGGATGATTGAACCTGCCACAATCCACAGCAGCGTAGTCAAGCCAACGCGATGCCAGATGCCATTCACCACGGCTTCACTGAAGGCGGAATAAACGACCAGCAAAATCGAGGTCTGGTCAGTTTTGCCAATCAGGCTACGGTGTTTCTCAACCCAGCCACCGATCCAGCGACGAGAGAGGTGGCCCAGAATGAATGGCACCATGAGTTGCAGCATAATTTTACCGATCTGCTCCAGACCGTCGCTGGGCGCGCTGCTGTGAATATCCATCACCAGGTTCACCAGCAACGGCGAAATAAATACACCCAGCAGGCTTGATGCCGAGGCGCTGCACACCGCTGCTGCAACGTTACCGCCTGCCATAGAGGTAAACGCGATAGCGGACTGAACGGTGGCTGGCAGGATACAGAGGTAGATAAAGCCGGTATAAATTTCCGGACCGACATCAACCGGATGCCACCAGACCAGCAGCAGACCCAGCGCGGGAAACAACACAAAGGTGCTGAACATAATCCACAGATGCAGCTGCCAGTGGCTGCTGCCTGCGATGATTTTTTCACGCGAAAGTTTGGCACCGTGCATAAAGAATAACAGTGCTATCGCTGCCGTCGCGAGGTAGCTGAAGACATCGACGTAGATCCCTTTCGCTGGCAGGAACGACGCCAGCAGCACGGTGATGATGAGTTTGACCATCATCGGATCGAGTTTTAAAAAGCCCATTGTTAAAATCCGGTAAATTTTTCAATAGCGCGATTGTGCGTGAATTGGTTTTAGAAATAAAATTGATTTATTGAATTAATCTATGAGCATAATCGATGAATTATACCCTGCGTCAGCTTCGGACTTTTATTGCAGTGGCACACTACGGTGGTTTCAGTCAGGCGGGGCAGGCGATAGGTCTGAGTCAGTCGGCAGTCAGCCACAGTATTAAAGAGCTGGAAGCGGAAACCGGCGTCCGGCTGCTGGATCGCACCACGCGTGAGGTGATGCTGACCGAGGCAGGCAAGCAGCTGGCGTCACGGATGGAGCGCCTGCTGGAGGAGATTCATACGACGCTGCTGGATATCCGCAGTTTTGGTGAGCAGCGCAGCGGCACCGTCAGAGTGGCAGCCAGCCAGACTATTTCTGCGCATCTGATGCCGCAATGTCTGGCTGCAAGTCAGCAGCACTTTCCCGATATCAAAGTGATACTGCACGATCGCGCTCAGCAGTGGGTGCTGCAAAGTGTGCGTAACGCCGAGGTCGACTTCGGGATTGTGATTGGGCCGCTCAGCGACAGTGATTTTGATAGCATCGCGATTCTGGATGAGCCTTTCCTGCTGTTGTGCCGCGATGATGATCCGCTGGCGCAGGTGGAAAGGGCTGAATGGTCGATGCTGGATGGTCGCACCATGGTGCTGCAGGATTACGCGTCCGGCAGTCGGGTACTGATTGATGCGGCGATGCAGCAGCAGAACATCAGGGCGCAAGTGGTGCAGGAGATAGGCCATCCCGCTACGCTGTTTCCGATGGTAGAAGTGGGGATCGGCATCAGTATTCTGCCCGCACTGGCCTTACCGTTACCGGCCGATCGTGACCTTAGGGTGCGTCGTCTTTATCCGGAAATTAATCGCAGCCTGACGCTGATCAAACGTAAAAACCGCTCGCTGACGCCTGCTGCCGAAGCGATCTGGCAGGAAGTGCGCCAGCAGGCAGCGCTGCTGGCGCAACAACGCGAAGCCAGCCCCGCGTTTTAGATATAGACGTCCACTTTATTGGCGTCGGTAGGGCGGTTAATGCCGTCTGCTTTGTTCTCACTGACAGGCGTGCTGTCACTTTTTGGCTGATCCTGCTCCGCCTGCTTCTGCTCCAGCTGCGCAATCTGTGCCTGCAGCATGGTGAGCTGCGACTGATACATCTGCTGCATTTCAGCTTTCTGTTCGTCAGTCAGCTCTTTGTTGTCGGCCAGCTCTTTGACCTGGGTTAAGACATTCTGAATCTGTTTATTCAGGGCTGCGACCTGAGAAGCAACACTGCCGCCGCTGTCACCGCTACTGACCGCACTGCTTAAAATTCCGGAAATTGAGGACATCATTTTCTCCCTGTAAGTCGTCACATACGTTATCGGCACGCAGTGAAACGACTTTAGCGCGGAGATTGTTAAGGTTTGGAAAAGAAGGGAGCTTATCTACAAGCCAATGTCTAAACAGCAGAAACGAAAAAAGCGCCTTACAGGCCTTCAGATTGTCGACAAAGTCTGGACTGATGGCAGTGAGAGCGAGCCAGCGCAGGAAACAGGGTCAGATCGGAAAGACGCTAAAACCGCCATCCATGGCTCGCTCGGCCCGCGCGATTACTTACCTCATCCCTGAGGTGCGCCCGTTGCCGGGCCAACGCTCTGCGTTGTTCAAAAACGCTCCCGGCGTTTTTGTCCATGGCGCGGGACGCTTTCCTCCTCTGACCCTGTTCCCTGCTAGTTGAGCTATTCATCGCTGCAAGATGCGCCCTGATTTGAGTTTGTCCGTAATCTGAATCGCCAGCGATTCAGTCGAACCTGCAGCAGGTTCTCATCCCGCACGGTCACGTCCATGCCCCGGAAACGAAAAAAGCGCCTAAAGGCGCTTTATTCTGAATTGGTGGGTCGTGCAGGATAGCCTCGGCCCATCGTGGGCCTCGCCCTCCGGGTGATGCTAACGCATCAGCCTGAATCGCCAGCGATTCAGTCGAACCTGCAGCAGGTTCTCATCCCGCACGGTCACGTTCGTGCCCCGGAAACGAAAAAAGCGCCCAAAAGGCGCTTTATTCTGAATTGGTGGGTCGTGCAGGATTCGAACCTGCGACCAATTGATTAAAAGTCAACTGCTCTACCAACTGAGCTAACGACCCGAAGTGGTGGGTGATGACGGGTTCGAACCGCCGACCCCCTCCTTGTAAGGGAGATGCTCTACCAACTGAGCTAATCACCCACTTCGTACTTCAGTACTGCTTTAACAGGTCAGATATGGTGGGTGATGACGGGTTCGAACCGCCGACCCCCTCCTTGTAAGGGAGATGCTCTACCAACTGAGCTAATCACCCATATCTTCATACCTGTTCACTGCGGGCCACGCTGTTAAGAGTGGTGGGTGATGACGGGTTCGAACCGCCGACCCCCTCCTTGTAAGGGAGATGCTCTACCAACTGAGCTAATCACCCCCGCTGTGTGGAGTCGCATTATAGGGATAGTTGATTTTGAGTCAACGCTTTTTAAAACATAAATGTGCGTTCGGTTTATTTTTAAACATCCTGTTGCGCTTTTAGCCAATGTGCTGGTTTTACTGGCAGAAAAGTCCCTTTTCCCGGGACGCAACCGGCGGGCATGCATTGAGGATTCACCGTCAGATGCTAGAATATGCCCACTGTTTTTCGCGTCTAACCTGTTTTTTGTCATCCAGACAAAGAACCCGCGCATCTAAGGCAATACTCAATGAAAATCAAAACACGCTTCGCGCCAAGCCCAACCGGCTATCTGCATGTCGGTGGCGCACGTACCGCACTTTACTCCTGGCTCTTTGCCCGTCACAACCAGGGCGAGTTCGTGCTGCGCATTGAAGATACCGATCTGGAGCGATCCACGCCGGAAGCTATCGAAGCCATCATGGATGGTATGAACTGGCTGAGCCTCGACTGGAATGAAGGCCCTTACTACCAGACTAAACGTTTTGATCGCTATAACGCGGTCATTGATGACATGCTGGAAGCCGGAACCGCTTATAAATGCTACTGCTCTAAAGAACGCCTGGAAGCGCTGCGCGAAGAACAGATGGCGAACAACGAAAAGCCGCGTTATGACGGCCGCTGCCGTGACAGCCATGAACATCATGCTGATGATGAGCCATGCGTGGTGCGTTTCCGCAATCCACAGGAAGGTTCGGTCATCTTTGACGATCAGATTCGTGGACCGATCGAGTTCAGTAACCAGGAACTGGATGATCTGATCATCCGCCGCACCGATGGGTCGCCAACCTATAACTTCTGCGTTGTTGTTGATGACTGGGATATGGGTATCACCCATGTTATTCGTGGTGAAGACCACATCAACAACACACCACGTCAGATCAACATCCTCAAAGCGATTGGCGCGCAGGTTCCGGTCTACGCTCACGTTTCCATGATTCTGGGCGATGATGGCAAAAAACTCTCCAAGCGTCATGGCGCAGTAGGGGTGATGCAGTATCGTGATGACGGCTACCTGCCGGAAGCGCTGCTCAACTACCTGGTTCGTCTGGGCTGGTCACATGGCGATCAGGAAATTTTCAGCGTGGCTGAAATGGCTGAGCTGTTTACGCTGGATGCCGTCAGTAAGTCTGCCAGTGCGTTCAACACTGAGAAACTGCAGTGGCTGAACCACCACTATATCAATACGCTGCCGCCAGAATATGTGGCGACACATCTGCAGTGGCATATTGAAGAGCAGAAAATTGATACCCGCACCGGACCGGAACTGGCGAAGCTGGTGGGTCTGCTGGGCGAGCGTTGCAAAACGCTGAAGGAAATGGCTGCATCCTGCCGCTACTTTTACGAAGACTTCGCAGAGTTCGATGCCGATGCGGCGAAGAAACATCTTCGTCCGGTCGCGCGTCAGCCGCTGGAAGTGGTGCGTGACAAGCTGGCCGCCATCACTGAATGGACGGCGGAAAACGTGCATCAGGCGATTCAGAGCACCGCAGATGAGCTGGAAGTGGGTATGGGTAAAGTCGGCATGCCGCTGCGTGTGGCCGTGACCGGTGCCGGTCAGTCACCGGGTCTGGATGTCACCGTGGAGGCGATTGGCCGCAGCCGCAGCGTGGCCCGTATTGAGCAGGCCCTGGCCTTTATCAGTGAGCGCGAAGCGCAGGCGTAATGAACACAGCCGGAGGCACTACGCTTCCGGTTTTCTTACTCTTCACCAATTCCCAGTCGCTCCAGCACGCCTTTAATCCCTTCACGTAAGATTAATGCAGTGAGTTGATCCTGTTCATCCTGACTCATTTGCTGGATGGAACTTAACAATAACGCAGGTAATGAATTCGTTACTGCGCCATAGGTGGCTGTGGGTTCATTAAGGTTGCGGGTGGATTGAATAAAACTTTTTACGCGTTCATCAATATGAATAAGACGTGCCTTGCCGCCCTGAACTCCGGGCTTCGGCGTGGTTGTCCAGTTCTCCCGCTTGATCCACTTATTCACCGTTTGCCGACTGTAACCCGTTTCTGCAGCCAGCTCTTCGGGGGTAAGCCATTCCTTTTTCACGACACTGTCCCTGTTAAATACATTAGCGGTACATATTACAGCAAAAAGTAACGGTGAAAAGTAACGTAGGCTGAAATTGCCTTTTGTCTGATGACAAAAGGCAAAAGAGAATTACTGAGGATTACTGGCTGGTTCGGCAGCAGGACGGAATGCCAGGAAATAGGCCAGACCAACGAAGACGGCTCCTCCTACGGCATTGCCCAGGAAGACGGCGACAAAGTTAGGGAAGTACTCTGCCCAGCTCATCTGACCGGCAAAAATAGCGGCCGGAATAATAAACATGTTAGCGACAACGTGCTGGAAGCCAATGGCAACAAACGCCATCACCGGGAACCACATGCCGAAGATTTTGCCAACCATATCTTTACTCGCAAATGCCAGCCACACCGCCAGACACACCAGCCAGTTACAGCCAATGCCTGAAATAAAGGAATGCAGGAAATCGGCATGAACTTTGGCAGAGGCGATAGCCACGGTCTTTTTCAGGTAGTCACCTTCGGTCATGCCCAGCATATGGCCAAAGAACCATGCAACAGCCACGCTGCCGATAAAGTTCGCCAGGGTCACCCAGAACCAGTTACGCGCTACGCTCATAAAGCTGATGCGGCGGGCGAACCAGGCCACGGGTAACGTCATCATATTGCCGGTCAGCAGCTCGCCACCCGCCAGCACGGTCATAATGATACCTACAGGGAAGACTGCGGCACCTAACAGGCCACCGAAAGAGCCCCATTCAGCGGGCAGGGAGTTAATGACGTGAAGATCTAACAGGAAGCCGGTCGCAATAAATGCACCCGCCATAAAGCCAAGAATCAGAAGGATGCTGACAGGCGCACGACTTTTAGCCACGCCAGACTGGATCGCCAGTTGTGCGATTTCTTTAGGTGTATGCAGCGACATAGTATCTCAATAGTTTTTTTATGATTAATGGGACGATAACGCCTGGTGGACGCGCGGCGCGCGGGAGAGGGTCCCGGTGGCCACTAAATTAGCGGGCTAAGTTTTGCATGCGAAAAAGACGAAGACAAGAAAATTCCTATAACATATTTAACCGTGAATTAACCTGATGGCAGCGGGTATAACAGTTAAAAAACGGTACTGCATGACCAGACATGATTTTTATCTGTAGCATGCTGCTGAAACTTCGCAGGTTGCCGCCTTTTTCAGCGATCAAACAGAGAATGTCATTTTGCCGTTGACACCCTGGAGGCGGTTTCATATTATGCCGTCCGTCGCTTAACGCGACAGTTTTTCGGTTCGGGGCTATAGCTCAGCTGGGAGAGCGCCTGCATGGCATGCAGGAGGTCAGCGGTTCGATCCCGCTTAGCTCCACCAAACTTTTTCCCAAAAGTTTGGCACTGAAAAACGATTCCAGATGTGGGGGTATAGCTCAGCTGGGAGAGCGCTTGCATGGCATGCAAGAGGTCAGCGGTTCGATCCCGCTTATCTCCACCATTTTCTGACAACGTCGATGTCATTGTTGTCAAAATCCTTTCTGATTTATCTTTCATTCGCCTTTCTGCGAATCTAACGCTATTGCTTTGCAAATCAGCTGCTGCGCACGCTTAACGCGTACATACCCGGCAAGCGCCGCCGCGTTCTGCACGGATAACGCTGTGCTGCGCCTCGTGCGCGCTTTACATGCAGAATCTGAGTGTATTGTATAAGGCAGACGTCGCCTGAAGAGGTATTCAGCGGGAAGAAAAGCAGGGATGGCGAAAAACGAAAAGGGCGAGACAGGCTCGCCCTTAAATGTTCAGCACTGCACTCAGAACGCCAGAACCAGACCGGCGATAGCGGCGGAGAGCACGCTGACCAGCGTAGAGCCGTACAGCAGCTTCAGGCCAAAGCGGGAAACCACGTTGCCCTGTTCTTCGTTCAGGCCTTTAATCGCACCGGCCACGATGCCGATGGAAGAGAAGTTGGCGAACGACACCAGGAACACGGAAAGAATACCTTCTGAAGTGGGTGACAACTGGCCTGCAATTTTCTGCAGATCCATCATGGCGACAAATTCATTCGATACCAGCTTGGTCGCCATAATACTGCCGACCTGCAACGCCTCACCCGACGGCACACCCATCACCCAGGCAAACGGATAGAAGACATAGCCAAGCACGCCCTGGAAACTGATGCCGAAGATCAAATCAAACAGGGCGTTCAGACCTGAAATCAGCGCGATAAAACCAATCAGCATCGCGGCAACGATAATCGCGACCTTAAAACCGGCCAGGATATATTCGCCCAGCATCTCGAAGAAGCTCTGACCTTTATGCAGATCCTGCAACTGCAGATCGTCTTCGTTCTCAACGCGGTAAGGGTTGATCAATGACAGCACGATAAAGGTGCTGAACATGTTGAGCACGAGTGCGGCGACCACATACTTTGGCTGCAGCATGGTCATGTAGGCACCGACAATAGACATCGAAACGGTCGACATCGCCGTCGCAGCCATGGTGTACATGCGGCGCTGTGACATCTTGCCCAGGATATCTTTATAGGCAATGAAGTTTTCTGACTGTCCCAGTATCAGAGAACTCACGGCGTTGAAAGATTCCAGTTTTCCCATGCCATTGACTTTCGACAGCACAGTACCGATACCGCGAATAACCCATGGCAGGATACGGAAATGCTGCAGAATACCGATCAGCGCAGAGATAAAGACGATTGGACACAATACGTTGAGGAAGAAGAACGCCAGGCCTTTGTCATTCATGTTACCGAAGACAAAGTTTGTGCCCTGGGCCGCATACTTCAGCAGATGATCAAAGAAGCCGGCGAAGCCTTTGACGAAACCCAGTCCCGCTTCTGAGTTCAGGAAGAACCAGGCGAGCACAATTTCAATCACCAGTAGCTGTATAATGTAGCGAATGCGAATGCTTTTACGATCGTGACTGACCAGCAAGGAGAGTATCCCGACCACCACCAGTGCTAAAAGAAATTGCAAAATATGGGACATAGTTGCTCCAAATTTGAGGAGGGTTGTATTTTGTTGCGTATTCTATGTAACGCGTTACTTAAAAACGAGATCTGAACCACATTATAAGTATTCGCTATCGCTATATTTTCCAGAAAAGTTCCAGAGATCACGCCCTGTTTAAAAATCGTTCAACCCAGATAACCACATAATTATTGTCTGAATTTTACACAGAGCGTAAAGTGACACCGTTGCTCACATTTTTAGCACTCACTTCCTTTACTGTAATGTATAGCAATGGCTATACTTTATAGCAGCATCTATTACACCGATAACAATAAACGAATTTCACTTGCACATGCTAACCCCTAAGCTGCCGGGGCAGGCAAATGTTCAGACAGGGTACCGGATATGCTTGAGAGTCGTACCGCCGAGCGCGCTGCTCGCGGAGTCAGAAAAGTCAAACTCGCACTGCTGGGGCCCGCCTTTATCGCCGCTATTGGCTATATCGATCCGGGCAACTTTGCGACCAACATTCAGGCAGGCGCTGCTTACGGCTACAAATTGCTGTGGGTGGTGGTGTGGGCCAATATCATGGCCATGCTGATTCAGCTCATGTCTGCCAAGCTGGGTATCGCCACCGGCAAAAATCTTGCCGAACACATCCGCGATCGCTTTCCCCGGCCTGCCGTCTGGTTTTACTGGGTGCAGGCGGAAATTATCGCGATGGCCACCGATCTGGCGGAGTTTATCGGTGCTGCACTGGGGTTCAAACTGCTGCTCGGCATTTCATTGATGCAGGGCGCGGTGCTGACGGGCATCGCCACCTTCCTGATACTGATGTTACAGAGTCGCGGGCAGAAGCCGCTGGAGCTGGTGATTGGTGGACTGCTGTTGTTTGTGGCGGCCGCCTATATTGTCGAACTTTTCTTCTCCCAGCCCAATATTAAAGAGCTGGTGGTCGGCATGGCGCTGCCCGCGTTACCGACGTCGGATGCCGTATTCCTGGCCGCCGGCGTGCTTGGGGCGACCATCATGCCGCACGTAATTTATCTGCACTCTGCGCTGACGCAGGGCAAAAGTGAGGACAGCAAAAGTCAGCGTTACTCCTCAACTAAACTGGATGTGGCGATTGCCATGACCATTGCCGGATTTGTAAACCTGGCGATGATGGCAACTGCGGCAGCGGCGTTTCATTTTAGTGGTCACAGCAAAATTGCAGAGCTCGATCAGGCCTATCTGACGCTGCAACCGCTGTTAGGTCAGGCTGCCGCAACCGTATTTGGTCTGAGCCTGGTGGCCGCGGGACTCTCCTCAACAGTGGTCGGTACGCTGGCGGGGCAGGTGGTAATGCAGGGCTTTATCCGTTTCCACATTCCACTTTGGGTGCGTCGAACTGTCACCATGCTGCCCTCGTTTATTGTCATCTGGGCAGGCTGGGATCCGACACGGGTTCTGGTGATGAGTCAGGTGCTGTTGAGCTTTGGTATCGCGCTGGCGCTGATTCCGCTGCTCTCCTTTACCGGCAACCGCGAGCTGATGGGCGATGATATGGTGAACTCGCGTCTGATGCAGAACACCGGGCGACTGATCGTGCTGCTGGTGATTGCGCTCAATCTTTACCTGCTGGTGGGTGAAGCGCTGGGACTGTAAGGGGTTCTGGAAATAAAAAACGCCCGGCTATGCCGGGCGTTTTTGTTAGTGACGATCGTGGCCATGCGGACCGGGTCCACCGGGTCCGTGGGGCCCAAAACCACGCGGGCCAGGACCTGGACCACGACGGTCATGATGATCCCAGTCGCGATCGCGGCGATACTGATGATCCCAGCGGCGCTCGCGGTCGCGCTCCTGCCAGCGGCGTTCACGCTCCCACTGCTGCTGACGACGCCACTCTTCGTGTCGCCACCAGCGGCGTTCGTTGTAGGTATAGCGGTCATTCCACCAGCGGGGTTCACGCCAGCGACCGCCATCCCAGTAATTACCACGATTATCGCGATCGCCCAGATTCAGGGTGACGCCAGGGGCCAGAGAAATAGAGGCACTGGAGGCCTCGGCTGTGTGATAGGCCAGCGGCGAAAACAGCGCCAGCAGGGCAGCAAAAATTAGAGCTCTTTTCATTATATTCTCCTCATCAACAGGCTGATGCTGTTGCGGCGCAGTGATTATGCCTGCGTATTACTGTTGTTACCGCATCATTGTGTCGGAAAATTGTGAGGAAATTGGGGAGAGAAGGGGGATTGAGACTATTCTGGTGAAAAAAACGCCCGACCTGCGCCGGGCGGTGAATGCTTACATCAGAGCCGCGTCAATAGCCGCTAATTCGGTGTCGCTGAACTGACGACGGGCGAGCATGGCCACCGCGTCATCAATCTGCGCCGTTTTACTGGCCCCAATCAGCACTGACGTGACGCGATCATCGCGCAATACCCACGCCAGCGCCATCTGCGCCAGTTTCTGCTCACGTTGCTGTGCGATGACATTCAGTCTGCGGACTTTTTCCATCTTCTCTTCGGTCAGCTGGCTTTCGCTCAGGAATTTGCTGCCGCTGGCCGCACGCGAATCTTCCGGAATGCCCTGCAGATAGCGATCGGTGAGCACACCGCCTGCCAGGGGAGAGAAAGCGATACAGCCAACGCCCGCATCGCCCAGCGTCTGAATCAATCCCTGCTCAGGGGTACGTTCAAACATCGAATAACGCGGCTGGTGAATCAGGCAGGGGGTGCCGAGATCGCGCAGGATAGCAATCGCCTGGGCAGCCCGTTCAGCCGGATAGTTAGAAAGAGCTACGTAAAGCGCTTTGCCCTGGCGTACCACATGATCGAGCGCGCGCATCGTCTCTTCCAGCGGGGTTTCCGGATCGGGACGGTGGTGATAGAAAATATCGACATATTCCAGCCCCATGCGTTTAAGGCTTTGATCCAGACTGGCAATCAGATATTTACGCGACCCCCAGTCTCCATAAGGCCCCTGCCACATGGTATAGCCCGCTTTGGTGGAGATTATCAGCTCATCACGATGGGCACGAAAATCTTCCCGCAGAATACGACCAAAATTCTCTTCCGCCGAGCCCGGAGGCGGGCCGTAGTTATTCGCTAAGTCGAAGTGGGTGATGCCGAGGTCAAATGCATGACGTAGCAACTCACGGCTGTTATCGACCCGCGTGCTGTCACCAAAGTTGTGCCAAAGTCCCAGCGAAACTGCAGGCAGTCTGATGCCGCTGCGGCCGCTGCGGCGATATTCCATCTGTTGATAGCGATCGGGATGGGGGAAAGAGGACATTTAGCGCTCCTGAGCAAAAACGGGAATATGTGCCAAAAGTCTATCAGTGTATACGGTTACACTTAGTGACAGCGCGCAGCAGTTCGCGATTTTACAGAATATTCCGCCAGCGTAACGTCGTCTTGCCAGGCATTGCGGCTGGTTAAAATAGCTACTCTCCTCGCTAATTTTATCCTCTGTCAGATACTTAACCCGACTCTTCCCTGAAAGGAACGCGCAATGTCCACATTCACTGTCGGAGATTACCTGCTGACCCGTCTGCAGGAGATTGGTATCAAGCATCTGTTTGGTGTGCCGGGCGACTACAACCTGCAATTCCTGGACCGCGTTATCGCCCATCCTGAAATCAGCTGGGTGGGCTGCGCTAATGAACTCAACGCAGCCTATGCGGCGGACGGTTATGCGCGCTGCAACGGCGCGGGGGCACTGTTAACGACGTTTGGTGTTGGCGAGCTCAGCGCGATTAATGGCACTGCGGGCAGTTATGCTGAGTATCTGCCGGTGATTCATATTGTGGGTGCGCCAGCCACGCAGGCGCAGTTGCAGGGTGACTGCGTGCATCACTCGCTGGGCGATGGTGATTTCCAGCATTTTATTCGCATGGCTGCCGAGGTCAGTGTGGCAACCGCACTGCTGACTGCCGACAATGCCACGGCTGAGATTGATCGGGTGATTATCAGTGCGCTGCAGGCCCGTCGTCCCGGCTATCTGTCGCTGGCAGTGGACGTGGCAGCCATGGCTGTACAGCCACCTGCACAGCCGCTGAACACCCATCAGCCCGCATCGGCTGACGCGCGTCGCGCTTTCAGGGCCGCGGCAGAACGTTTACTGGCACCGGCACAGCGTGTTTCACTGCTGGCAGATTTTCTGGCGCTGCGCTGGCAGCGGCAATCTGCGCTGGCCGCGCTGCGCGAACAGAGCGCGATTCCCTGCGCCAGTCTGCTGATGGGCAAAGGCGTACTGGATGAGCAGCAGCCAGGTTATGTCGGTACCTATGCCGGCGCGGCCAGTGCAGGGCAGGTGTGTGAACAGATTGAACAGGTGGATGCAGCAATTTGCGTCGGTGTCCGTTTTACCGACACCATTACGGCAGGTTTTACACAGCAGTTTGCCACCGAGCGACTGATCGATCTGCAGCCCTTCAGTGCCAGCGTGGGTAATGAACGTTTTGCGCCGTTGTCGATGGCGGATGCACTCAGTGAACTGCAACCGCTGTTTGAACGTTATGGTCAGCAGTGGCAGCCTGCCGCTGCAATCCCCGCCGCGCAGCCAGCAGAACCCACGGCGGTGATCAGTCAGCACGCCTTCTGGCAGGCCATGCAGGGATTTCTGCAACCCGGCGACCTGATTCTGGCCGAGCAGGGGACGGCGGCCTTTGGTACCGCCGCATTGCGACTGCCCTCGCGGGCACAGCTGGTGGTTCAGCCATTATGGGGATCAATCGGCTATACTCTTCCGGCAGCGTTTGGCGCGCAGACCGCTAACCCTGATCGACGGGTTATCCTGATCATCGGAGACGGTTCGGCGCAACTGACCATTCAGGAACTGAGTTCAATGTTGCGCGATGGGCAGCGACTGATAATCTTTTTGCTGAATAATGACGGCTATACCGTCGAACGGGCGATTCATGGCGCAACACAACGTTACAATGATATCGCCCCGTGGAACTGGACGGCTCTGCCACACGCCCTTAGCCTTCAGGGCCAGGCGCAGAGCTGGCGCATCAGTGAAACCGTGCAGTTAGACGAGGTGATGACGCGACTGGCCGCGCCTCAATGGCTGTCGCTGGTTGAGGTGGTGATGCAGAAAGAAGATTTGCCGCCACTGCTAAGAAAAGTCACTGCCTGCCTGAATCAACGCAACGGCGGCTAAGATTCAGATAGTTGCCGCTGTGCAGGCTGGACTAACGCGGTTAGGCTGTAGCACAACTGAGTAAGACGCTCACCAATCGCACCGGTGAGCGTTGTTGTTTTATGGGCAGAATTTTATAGTGTCCTCCAACTCTTAAGACCCCAAGCGGAGCAACAGAAGAATGACAACCTATGCCTTGGTCGGCGATGTCGGCGGTACTAACGCGCGCCTCGCCCTGTGTGAGGTGGAAAGCGGCAGCATCACCCAGGCCAAAACATTCTCAACATCAGAATACGACAGCCTCGAAGCCGTCATCCGCCACTATCTTGATGAACAACAGCAGGACGTTAAAGATGGCTGTATTGCTATCGCCTGCCCGATTACCGATGACTGGGTTGAAATGACCAACCATGACTGGGCGTTTTCTACGCGCAAGCTCAAAGAGAACATCGGTTTTGAACACCTGGAAATCATTAACGATTTTACTGCGGTATCCATGGCTATTCCTATGCTGACCGCCGAAAACGTAATTCAGTTTGGCGGCTCAGAGCCGGTCAAAGATAAACCTATCGCCATTTATGGTGCCGGTACCGGCTTAGGCGTCAGCCATCTGGTGCATGTGGACAAGCGCTGGGTGAGCCTGCCAGGTGAGGGTGGTCATGTCGATTTTGCGGCCAACAGCGAAGAAGAAGATCAGATCCTGGAAGTGCTGCGTGAAGAACTGGGCCATGTCTCAGCTGAACGTGTGTTGTCGGGTGCCGGTCTGGTTAATCTCTACCGTGCCATTGTGAAAGTTGACAACCGCGTGCCGGAAAATCTGAAGCCGAAAGATGTCAGTGAACGTGCGCTGGATGACAGCTGTACCGACTGCCGTCGCGCGCTCTCCATGTTCTGCGTCATTATGGGCCGTTTTGGCGGCAATCTGGCGCTGAACCTGGGCACTTTTGGTGGCGTCTACATTGCGGGAGGCATTGTGCCTCGCTTCCTGGAATTCTTTAAGGCGTCCGGTTTCCGTGCGGCTTTTGAAGATAAAGGACGCTTCCGCGACTATGTTGCCAGCATCCCGGTTTACATGATTACGCACGATCAGCCTGGCCTGCTGGGTGCGGGCGCGCATCTGCGTCAGACACTGGGCCGCGAAATCTGATTCTGCTTTACTCCGCGCGCACAGCCTTTGTGCGCGCGATCGCTTTCCCGATCTGGAGGCTTCAGCCGTTCAGGCCCGGGAAATCACCGCCTGGCTTCTCCTGCCTTTTCCTGCTGTTGTCCTGAAAGCCACTTCCCTGCCTGAATCGTTCCCTCACTCTCCTGCATTACAGACGCATCAGCTGTCTGAACTGCTTTACCTTACTGCGGCTGACCGGCACCTGAAATTCCAGATCGCGCAGCTTAAGCAGATAGGTGTTGTTAAACCACGGCTCGATTTCGCGGATCTTGCTCAGGCTGACGCAGTAAGAGCGGTGACAGCGGAAGAACTGCTGCTCCGGCAGGCGTGAACAGAACTCGGTGATGTTCATCGACATGACGTAGGACTCGCGCCGGGTATAGACAAACGTCAGCTTTTCATGCGCCTCAACGTAGTAAATGTCATTCACGTCAGTGACGATAATGCGTTCATCTTTAATCAGGTTAACGGTCTGCGGTGCAGGCGTGGCACTAAGATGACTCACAGCCTGCTGTGCCTGTGCGGTGGCTTCCAGCTTGTTCAGCATGGTGACAATCCGCGACTCCTGATAGGGCTTGAGAATGTAATCAAATGCCTCAAGCTCGAATGCTTTTACCGCATGCTCTTTCCAGGCGGTAATAAAGACGATCAGCGGCTTGTGGGCAAACTGATGGATATTCTGTGCCAGCAACATACCATCCAGCGA
Source organism: Pantoea sp. MHSD4 (assembly GCF_021043305.1). Taxonomy (NCBI): domain Bacteria; kingdom Pseudomonadati; phylum Pseudomonadota; class Gammaproteobacteria; order Enterobacterales; family Erwiniaceae; genus Pantoea; species Pantoea sp. MHSD4. Next base: position 235,006 of record NZ_JAJNDH010000001.1, read on the forward strand.
GGGGATATTAATGTCGAGGAAAATCACATCGACCCGATGCTGTTGCAGATACTTCAGTACATCAAGACCATCATCAAAACAGGCTTCAATTTCGATTTTGCTGTGATGCTGAATCATCCAGCTCAGCTCCTGCTGGGCCAGAAATTCATCTTCCACAATAATGGCTTTCATAACAGATTCTCCGCCAGGCGCTGGCCATTTTTACTCAGCGTAAAAGCGATCTCGGTGCCCGGTTGATGCCGCACGATGTTCAGTCCCTGACCTGACAGGAGTTTGACGCGATGGTGCACATTGAGCAGACCGATTTTATTGCCGGGCATCTCGTTGCGCGCCACCCGTTCCACGACTTCGTCACTGATGCCCTGACCGGTATCCCGCACGGAGATCCGCACCCGATCGCCCAGATCCCGGACGCTCAGCGTGACCACGCCTTTGCCTTTACAGGGCTGAATACCATGCACAATGGCGTTTTCTACCAGTGGCTGAATCAGCAGACTTGGCAGCAGAAAATGCAGATCTTCATCGACGTCATAAATCATCGTCAGTTTATCGCCGAATCGCGCCTGCTCAATGGCGATATAATCTTTCACCTGCCACAGCTCTTTACGGATGTCGATTAGCTCATCGTCGTTCAGTTCCAGGTTGTAGCGCAGATAGCGTGAAAGGTTAATGACCAGCTGGCGGGCAGTATCGGGATTGAGCCGGATAGAAGAGGAAATAGCATTCAGCGCATTGAACAGGAAATGGGGATTTATTTTACTTTGCAGCGCGCGCAGTTCCGCTTTATTGGCCATCTCACGCAGCTGCTCGGCGCGCGACACTTCAAGCTGGGTTGAGATAATTTGTGACAGGCCAATCGCCATCTCCTTCAGCGAGCCGGTAATACGGTGTGCGCGGCGATAATAGATTTTCAGCGTGCCGGTGACTTTGCCTTTTTCCCACAGCGGGATGACGATCATTGAGTGGATATCTTTAGTGCGGTGCGCTTCATCATTGTTCTTAATAATAATTTTACCGCTGTTGATCGCCTGCGCCGTCGTCGGGCTGATGCCATCATCGCCATGCTTATAATTATGTTCGCCATAGCCGACGTAGGCCAGAATCTGCTTTTTATCCGTCATCGCCACCGCATCGGCTTTGATCTCTCTTCGGATAATGTCACAGATATTGCGCAGCGAGTCGCTGTTCACCTGACGAAACAGCGGCAACGTTTTGTTGGCGATCTCCAGTGCCAGCTTGGCCTGGCGGGCAGCAATAGCCTCTTTCTCTCCCTCAACACTTTGCACCAGCAACACAATGATGCCGATGCTGGACGCGCCGAGGATCATCGGCAGGGCAATCTCCGACACAATCGCCAGCCCGAGTGAGGCAGGGCGCGCCCACAGGACGATCAGCAACATCGTCAGGGCTTCACACAGCATGCCGCCGACGATACCGGCGCGCCAGCGATGCTCTTTCAGTACCCGACGATTAATCCCGCCCGCGACGACACCGGCAATGATGCTGGTAATCAGGCAGGGCACGGAAGTGACGCCATGAATATCGATCAGAAAACGGTGAAGACCCGCAATCACACCGGTGGCGATGCCAACCCAGGGACCAAACAGAATCCCACCCGCCATCACGGCAATGACCCGCACATTCAGCAGCGAACCGTCGACATTGACGCCCGACCAGGTACTGAACAGCGCAAACAGGGAAAAGATGGCAGTGACCGCCACTTTTTCCGCGCGGGTGTGCTCATCTTTTTGCAGCAGCTGACGAAAAGGCCGGGTGCGCGTCAGGAAGAACAGGCAGATCAACATCAGGGCGGCGCGGTCAAAAACTGCCAGTAACATCGTGAAGTGGGAGGACACAGGCGACTCGTGAGCGATGGAAAGTGCCTCTATGATAAAAAATGTGATCGCGAACCGCTAGCACCCCGATCAATCCCGCCACAAGTTAATGTTTCAGATCAATTTTTACGGCAATCCAGTAAAAAGAGGAAAAGTTGAGTGGAATAAAGGGGAACAGTTTTTCACGCTGGTCGCTGTGAAGCCGTTTTGCTATGTTGCGCGGTGACGCGCGCCAGTAACCGCTGGAAAACCGCGCCCATCGGGAGCCACAGATGCAACTTGTCACCGACAGACTAACCCTGAGTAAATTACAACCCGAAGACTGGCAACTGTTTCGTGCCGTCCATGAAGATCCCGACACCATGAAATGGGTAAGCGAAATTCCTGATGAAGCGGATATTCGACAGCGTTTCACCCAGCGTCTGGCACCCTGGCAGCCGGGCAGTTTTCATATGCTCTGCCTGGTGGCAAGACGCCAGGACAGCGGTGAGCCCATTGGCCTGTTTGGCTGCAGCCCGGAATGGGAACCGTATCGTCAGGCGGAGGTGGGCTATATGCTGCTGCATCGCCACTGTGGTCAGGGCTATGGCAGCGAAGCGCTGGCGGCGCTGTGTCAGTTTCTGCTTGAAGCCGATTTTCACAAACTCAAGGCGATGGTGATTGAAGGAAACTGGGCGTCACGTCGTATTCTGGAGAAAAACGGTTTTCAGCTGGAAGGCACGCTGCGGGATAATTATCTGCTGGATGGCCACTGGGTGAACGATTGGCTGCTGGGACGGCTGAATCCGCAAAAATAAAAAAATTTTCCGCCACCCTCGACAAAATGATCCTCGCCACGTTATGTTCGTAACGGGTCACCGCAGTGACCCACGTCGCTCGGACGGTCCGGGCGCTTACGTAATCCAGAGGACATCATGGCTGATAACAGCACACCCCGTCGTTTCTCGCGTATTGAACGTTTACCCCCTTACGTTTTCAACATCACCGCTGAACTGAAGATGGCTGCGCGTCGGCGCGGCGAAGATATCATCGACTTTTCAATGGGCAACCCGGATGGTCCGACTCCGCCTCACATTGTCGAAAAGTTATGCCAGGTGGCGCAGCGTGACGATACCCACGGTTATTCCACCTCGCGCGGCATACCGCGTCTGCGCAGAGCGATTTCGCGCTGGTACGCTGAGCGCTATCAGGTGGAGATCGATCCCGAATCTGAGGCAATTGTCACCATCGGCTCCAAAGAGGGGCTGGCGCATCTGATGCTGGCGACGCTGGATCATGGTGATACCGTACTGGTGCCCAATCCCAGCTATCCGATTCATATCTACGGTGCAGTGATTGCCGGAGCGCAGGTGCGTTCGGTGCCGCTGGTGGCGGGTGTCGACTTCTTCAATGAGCTGGAACGCGCTATCCGTGAAAGCTACCCCAAGCCAAAAATGATGATCCTTGGATTCCCATCCAACCCGACCGCACAGTGTGTGGAACTCGACTTTTTCGAGCGGGTGATTGCGCTGGCGAAGCAGTACAACGTGCTGGTCATCCACGATCTGGCTTATGCCGACATTGTCTACGACGGCTGGAAAGCGCCGTCGATTATGCAAGTGCCGGGCGCGCGTGATGTCGCCGTTGAATTCTTTACCCTGTCGAAAAGCTACAACATGGCGGGCTGGCGTATCGGTTTCATGGTGGGTAATAAAGAGCTGGTCGCCGCGCTGGCGCGTATCAAGAGTTACCATGACTACGGCACCTTTACGCCGCTACAGGTGGCAGCCATTGCCGCGCTGGAAGGGGATCAGCAGTGCGTGCGTGACATTGCTGAGCAGTATAAACGCCGCCGTGATGTGCTGGTCAAAGGCTTGCATGAAGCGGGCTGGATGGTGGATAACCCCAAAGCCTCGATGTACGTCTGGGCAAAAATTCCCGACCATTATGCACATCTGGGTTCGCTGGAATTTGCTAAACATATGCTGCAGGAGGCGAAAGTCTGTGTTTCCCCTGGTATCGGTTTTGGTGACTATGGCGACACGCACGTGCGATTTGCGCTGATTGAAAACAGCGATCGTATTCGTCAGGCAGTGCGGGGAATTAAGGCGATGTTTCGTGCCGATGGCGTATTGCCGGGCAGCATGAAAACAGAAGAAGAGAGCTGACAGCCAGCAGGGGCGACACGATGGTCGCCCCATGGCGGCACTGTCACGCCATTACTTCAGCAGCAGAACAAAGGTTCCGAACCAAAGTAACGCGAAAAAAGATATTCCCATCAAGGCATATTTCACAAAGCAACTCCTCTGAGCGGTTACGATGATGGCGATCCCAAACCAGTGCAACGCGAACAGATGTGGAAAAGAGATCGCCATTTCAGTAATGGTCTGCTCTCTTCCGGGTCGATCTGAATAACTCTCAGAACAGGATCAGGCGCTAATTTACGCGTAATCCCACCCAAATGAAATAGGCCCGTTCTGAGATATTGCTCACAATATTAGGGCGCCTCGATTTCAGGGATCGCCGACATGCCGACACGTAACTGAACCAGATGCGGTTGGTCGCCATCCAGCACAATTTTCACCGGCAGACGTTGAACGACTTTAGTGTAGTTGCCTGTGGCGTTATCGGGAGCGATCGCTGAAAAAGTTGCACCAGTGGCCGGTGCGATGCTGTCCACATGACCGGTAAAGGTCTCGCCTGGCAGGGCATCAACCCGGATTCGGACCCGCTGTCCTGGGCGCACATCGCTTAACTGCGTCTCAAGGTAGTTAGCCGTAATGTAGGTTTGCTGCAGGGGGACCACGGCCAGCAGACGGGTTCCGGCTGAAACGTATGCGCCTGTCCGCACCGCACGCTGACCCACCATGCCGTCAACAGGAGCCGTAATGCGCGTGTAGGAGAGATTCAGCCTGGCCTGATCGACGCTGGCTTTGGCTGCGGCAACATCCGCTTCTGCTGAACGCACCGCCGCCTGTAATACGCCCACCTGTTTTATTGCCGATGCCAGTGCAGCCTGACTCTGATGGACAGCTGCCAGCGCCGAGCGCTGATTTGAGCTGGCCTTTTGCTGATCGTCAGCGGCGACGGTGCCGCTTTTATAGAGGCGGTTATAGCGATCGGCGCTTTGACCCGCATACTGCGCAGAAGCCTGACTTGCCGCGACGCTGGCTTTCTGCTGATCAATCATCGACTGCTGCTGTTCCAGTTGAGCCTGGCTGCTCAGCAGTTTCGCCTGACTCACCTGCAGGTCAGCTTCAGCACTCTCCAGCGCCACCCGATAGTCACGGTCATCCAGCGTTGCCAGCAACTGGCCCGCTTTGACCTGCTGATTATCCTGCACCTCAACATGGCTTATGTAGCCCGAGACTTTCGGTGCTACCAGGGTGTAATCCGCATTGACGTAAGCATCATTGGTGCGGTGATCGTTGCTGGTCATCATCGTCCAGACAACAAAGGCAATGGCCAGTAACACCAGCAGCAGCAGACTCAGCAGCAGGGTTCTTCTCATTTCAAAAGTACGCATATTCAGTTATTCCGGGGAGGGTGTTGAATCAAAGTTTGAGGCGGCCAGACCCGTTTTGGCAGGATGGCGGTAAGCAATAACAGGCAGGCGGCAAAGCCGGTCAGCATCAGCCAGCTGTCGCTCAGGCTCAGGATCGTGGCCTGATGCCGGACCAGGGTGGCGAATCCGCTGAGATTATCGCTGGCGCTGATGCTGCCATCCGGCAATAGCGGCAAACTGCGGCTGGCTTGATCGGCTGTCGGCGCGGTCATCAGCCAGCTGCGGCTGGCGGCCTGATTAATCAGGACACTGGAATGAAATTGCCCACGATGAGAAAGGAAAACCTCAACCAGCGTGGAGGCGGCAATACTGGAAAACCCGCGCACCGTGTTAAACATCGCGGAGGCAAAAGGGCCTTCAGGTGGGGCCACAACGCTGGTGGCACTCATCAATATCGGCAAAATGATCATCGGTTGTCCGAACGCCTGCAGGATTTGCAGCAGCCAGAAATTCTGTCGCGCCCAGTCACTGGTGATCTGCGAGCCCAGCAGACAGGCAGTCACCAGCAGGCCGACGCCCGCCGTCAGCATCCAGCGGCAATCAATCCAGCGGATATTGAGCAGTGCCGCAATCAGTGGCGCGATGAGCAATTGTGGCAGGCCTACGGTCAGTGCCAGCGGGGCAAACTCAAGGGTGCGAAAGCCGCTCACCTGAGCAAAGTAGGCCGAAGGCAGCGCGGAACCTGAAAGCCCCAGGATGAGCACGCAGGCCAGCCCCAGCAGGCCGTGCGCCAGGTTGGGCCGTCTGAGCATCTGTAATTTAAACAGCGGCAGCGGGTGAAACCACTCATTGATCAGGAAAACCAGCAGCAGCGGCAGCGCGGCGAGCAGCATACCGGCGATCAGTGGCGAGTTCAGCCAGTCAAGACGCTCCCCCTGGGTCAGCACCAGCACCAGCAGCGCGACAGCACTGCAACCGGTCACCATGCCGAACAGATCGATCTGCTGAAAACGTTCCGGACGCAGCGGGTCCTGCGGTATCCCCCAGCTAATCAGTACCATCGCAATCAGCATGCCAGGCACCACCTGCCAGAACACCATCATCCAACTGACATGGTCGGTCCATATTGAGGCCAGCGAGGCTGCCATATTGGGGCCAAACGTCGCGGTCAGGGCATAGCCCGCCAGGCCGAACAGCTTAAAAGGCGGTGGCAAAAAGCGCAGAGCAACAGTCATCAGCATCGGCGGCAGTGCGCCGCCAAACAACCCCTGCAGCACGCGCAGGCTGATAAACAGCGTGGGATCCGGCACCAGCGGCAGCAGAATGCCGGTCAGCATAAATCCCGCCGACACGCCGAGTGTAAAACGCCGCAGCGACAGGGTGACGGCAAACCAGGGGGCAATCATCATCGCCGCAACTTCTGCCGCCTGATAGCCGGAGATAATCCAGCTACCCTGATCGAAACCGATGCCGATTGCGGCACGGATATCAGCCAGCGCGATATCACTGACGCGGTCGTTCAGCCCGGAGGTCAGCGCAGCAATAAGCACGCCGATCAGGCCCAGGGCTAGTCGGAGTGTAAAAGGATGAGGAGCCGGCGGCGTGGCGGGCTTAGCGTTCATTACTGGCAATCTCGTTATTATGATGCAGTGTACTGCAATGTGGTACAGGGCGTAATATTACATCCCGGTATGCTGTATTGCAATGTGGTACAGGCTGTAAAAAGTGCGGCATTCGCGCTACAGTAAGGCAGCTCAAACAGGACGACGCTATGGCACATCAACCCTCCAGCCGCGAGGATGAAAAAACGGGCGGTATCCAGGTCATCGCCCGTGCGGCAAAAATTCTTAATGCGCTGGGCGAACAGCCGGGCGGCATGAGCCTTGGCGAGATCGCTCAGGCGGTGGAACTGCCCCGTTCAACGGTGCAGCGCATTGTCGCTGCGCTCGACAGCGCAGAGCTTGTGCGCAGCAGTGGGGCGGGCGGATTGCGTCTGGGACCTGCCCTGTTAAAACTGATCTCCAGCGTGCATACCGACGTGGTTGATCTGGTCAGTCCGCTACTGGAAAAACTCTCTTCCGATACTAATGAAACGGTCTCGCTGGCGCGCGCCAGCGGCAGCCAGCTGGCGATTATTCACCATGTCGTGGCGTCACGTGAACTTCGGGTTGTCCCGCATATGGGACTGAATCTGCCGCTCTTCAGTACCTCCGGCGGACGGGCGTTGCTGGCACTGGAGTGTGAAAAAGATGTCCGGACGATTGTTGGCGACGTCTGGCAGGAGCTGACCGATCAGACGGTGAAAACATTGCCACAATTGCTACAACTTATCAGGGAAGTCCGCGAAACCGGTATCGCCGTGGATCGCGGTGAAACCCTGGAAGGGATCTCTACCATGGCGTTTGCGCTGGATACGCTGTTTGGTCGCTTTTCTGTCTCTTTACTGGTGCCCTCTGCTCGTTTTCTGCGACATGAAGCGCGTTTTCGTGACGAGATGCTGAAGTGTAAAGAGGCGCTGGTGCGTGAAATCGGCAAAGTTGCCGCGATTTAAGGATAAGCATCTGATGAAAACCCTGCTGATGGCCATAGACCACTCTCCGGTTGCCGGGAAAGTGGTTGCCTTGACGATTGAAGAAGCGCTGGCACATAGCGCCGATGTGGTGGTGCTGTGCTGCGTCGATCCTGCCTACTCCTCCTGTAATCAGCCGATGGAAATCGATGCGGGTGAAGACCCGGCCGATTTTGTGGCAGCACAGGATGAGCAAAATACGGCGGAAATGGTGGTGCGTCATGCACTGGCACCGTTACTGCGCGCTGGCATTAATGCGCGTGGCGTGATCCTGGCGGGTGAGGCGGCAGATACCATTGTTGCCCAGTCACAACAGCTTAAGGCAAGCATGATTATCATGGGACGTCGCCACCTCTCTTCGTTTAACAGATTATTAAAAGGCTCGGTCAGCGCAGCGGTGATTGAGCGTGCTCACTGTCCTGTGCTAATCGATGTGCGTAAGGATTAACCCCGCAGCATGAATTCTCTGCTTTTTATTACGCTGGCTGCGTTTGCATTGCTGGCGTTGATCGTTATTGTGCTGATCAAAACCACCCGACTGCGTTTGTGGCAGGGGCTGCTCATTTTTCTGCTGCCCCTGATCATGGCTAATCTGCTCTGGTTCAGCTGGGTCGCGCCGCATCAGTTGCAGGCAAGCCAGCATGAGCAGGCAGTAAATCAACTGGCAAAGATGCCAGGCTATCGCGTGCTGCAAACGCAGGAACCCGCGCTCTGGTTATTGCTGACCCAGGAGCTGACCCGTCGAATCCGTGCAGGCGAGCCCGCTCTGCAGGCAACAGGTGAACTGCGTGGCTGGCTGATTGAGGTGGTCAACCAACGGCTGATGCGCGCAACGGATGCAGCGGTGGTTAACTATATCGGCGTCTCAGTAGAAGAGATGCGGGCGCTGAATCAAATCGATCCGGGTCTCTGCTTCCGTTTTCTCTATCCGCAGGTGAGTGGAGGAATTAATTTACAGACTACGCTACCGTCTTCGCTGAATCGCAAAGAAGCGGATGCCATGGAGCAGTTGCTGCTTAACAGCCCTCCGCCCGAAAAGCCCCTCGATAAGACGCAGGCGCAGGATGATCTGCAAAAGATCGTCGGACGCCTCTTTCTGAAATGGGGCGACAAACTGCAGCAGCTAAATATGCCAGCTGACACGGCAGTGGATCGCTCATCGCTGTGTGGCATGTCCATTGATCTCTACAGTGCCATTCTGGCATTACCTGACAAACGCGCCGCTAACCTGTTACGTAGAATGGTGGCAATGACGGGTCAGTAAGCGACCGCGGAATAGCGGGCAAAAAAAAGCCCGCTAAGCGCGGGCAGGGAAGAGAGAGGAACAGCTTTTTTATTTTTGGCATTTCCTGGTGTGGTGCAGTCTTCGTTTCGTCTTGTCTGAGTACATCCTGTCATTTATGGCACGATAGCGATAGCCGTTTAATCGTATTACATTAATCGGCAAAAGCTTCTAAATTTTTAATTTTCGCGCATAAATCCTATGGATGATCGACATGCTGCGTCATACACTGCGCGGCAACGTGAGGACAACAACTATGAAAAAACTAATTACCGGCGCAGTAGCGCTGATTTTGCTGAGTGGATGTACTGCCAGCAAACCCGGGGCATTCGAACGTGTTGATGAAGATCCGGATTCAAATACCGTTCAGTACCGTTTTGACCCGGCAAAGGTCAATCGTGACGCAATGGATATTGATCTGGCGAATTACTGCAGCAGTAAAGGATTTGATAAGGTCGAAGCGCTGCCTGCCGAGGAGAGTCATATTCCGGGACTGAAGAAAGCGTGGTTCCAGTGTAATTATGCTTTGAAAAGCTAAATAAAACGGGCGGGATAAATATCCCGCCCTTAAAATGTAATGCTTTTATTTTATGCTGTGTGACATCTTTGCCCGTCAGTGGCGATAGTAACCGCCATGATACCCTTCGTGATAACCTCCATAGTAGCCTCCATGATATCCGCCGCCACCACCGCGATGCCAGCCATTGTCGTGTCGTGGGCTGATGATACAACCACTTAATAACGTCATCAGTGCAACGACAGAAGCGACTTTAATTAATCTCTTCATCGGAAGCTTCTCCTCTTTTCCAATGACTACGACACTACGCCGGAAAAGTGGAGTGAAGATGCAGGCTTTGTAGAGTTATTTAAGAAGATATGACGGAATATTTCAAAATGCTGAATTATGCAGCAGAGGGAATTAAAAACATCGGAATGAACTGAATAATAAATACTATCAAAGAGAATAGTCTCAAAATCAAGCGAAAATAATTCTCATTTGAAAGTTTTTACCACTACATTATTAGCATGTCAGTTCAATGGGAGAGAAACATGCCGCATGACGTTAAAAATATTCTGGCTTTACAGGCAGAGCTGGGCGAATGCCCGCTCTGGTCAGTGGAGGAGCAGGTGCTCTACTGTGTCGATATCCTGGCACCGGCCATTCACCGTTTTAATCCAGTCAGCGGCGAGCTGCAAACCTTCCCGCAGGCGGAAGAGGTGGGATGTATTGGGCTGCGTGAGCAGGGCGGGATAATAGCGGCACTGCGCGGCGGTGTCTGGCTGCTGGATGCGCAGGGTAAGCCGGAGAAAAAGGTCGCAGAGAATCCCGGTATCGCTGCGCAAAGTCGCTTTAATGATGGCCGCGTTGATCCCTGGGGTAACTTCTGGTGCGGCAGCCTGTGGGAACCGCAGGACAAAAACGGCGGCCTGCTGTGCCGTGTGACGCCTGACCTGAAGCTGGAGGTGAAGGCGCGCGACATTAAAATTTCCAACGGGCTGGCATTTTCTCCTGACCGACGCTGGATGTATCACAGCGACACGCCAAATGAGGCGCTCTATCGCTATCCGCTGAATGAGCAGGGCGAACCGGGTGAGCGCACGCTGTTCCGCCGTTTCGACGCGAAGGGCGGGCTACCGGATGGCGCTGCTGTGGACAGTGAAGGATTTTACTGGTCTGCACAGTTTGATGGCGGACGCGTGGTACGTATCGATCCGCAGAGTAGCGAAATCGTCGATGAGATCCTGCTGCCGGTGAAGTGGCCAACCATGGTGGCCTTTGGCGGTGCCGATCTTAAAACGCTGTTCATTACCAGTTCACGTGAAGATCGCACGGAAGAGGAGCTGGCACGCTATCCGCAGTCCGGCGATATCTTTGCAGTAGACCTGGCGGTGGCGGGAATGGCAGAGCCGCGATTCCGCGGTTAAACGACTACGGGCCGCTTAATCGCGGCCCGTAATCATTGTCAGTAAGCGTTAATGGCGTTGCAACACCGGTTCTGCTGTGATGGAACTCTGAGGTAAGCGGATAGTGAGTGACAGGAACAGCGAGATGACCAGCAGCGTCATAATCAGGCTGAAGGTGACGGTGAAACCACCAAACAGTGAGGCGACCAGTGAACCCAGCACGCTACCGATACCAAAGCCGAGATAGAGCAGACCGTAATTTTTAGTCAGGTTGTTGAGCCCGAAGAAGTCACTCACCAGCGATGGGAACACTGTGATAGTGCCGCCAAAGCTGAAGGCGACACAGGCGAGTGACAGGAAGAAGGTCATCTCATTCATCCGGGTAAACAGCAGCACGCTCATTCCGATCAGAGACACAATTTGCGCCAGTGAAATGACTCTGATGCGCATCATTTTGTCAGAGAGCACACCCAGTACCAGACGACCGCTCAGGTTGGCAATCGCGATCACTGTTACTGCGCTGGCAGCTGTCTGCGTGGAAAGATGCACCATGCCTTCGCCGATATCCTTGGCAACGCCTATCACATAGAGGCCGCTCATACAGGCGGTCAGGAACATCAGCGCCAGCATCCAGTACTGCGGCAGACGTACCGACTGTGCCAGCGTGTAATCCCGCGTATGTTGCTGACCTTTAGTTGAGGTTCCGATCTGCTGCAGTGGTGCTTCACGCATCAGCAGCGCACCGAGAATAATCATCGACATCGCCAGCACGCCCCAGATCATGAAGGTCTGTTCCAGACCCACCGTCGCCAGCAGCGCCCCGCAAATAAATTTAAATCCCAGGCTGCCCAGACCGTATGCCCCAATCGCACAGGCAGAGATCATTCCTTTGCGCTCAGGGAACCACTTCACGCAGTTAGACAACGTCATCAGGTAACCTGCGCCATCGGCCAGACCGACCAGCAAGCCGGCACTGAAATAGAGCATCATCAGGTTATTTGCGTGAGCGGTGAGCCAGAAACCCAGTGCCATCAGTACACCTGCACCGATAGTGACGCGGCGTACACCAAAACGTTCCTGTAATTTACCGGCCAGCGAAGAGGCGATAGCCAGACCTAAACTCAGCAGGCCGAAAGAAAAAGCGACCTGACTGACGGGGGCATCCAGCTTCTGTGACAGCTGGCCATTAAACAAACTCCATGTGTAGACTGACCCCAGCGCGAACTGAGTGATGACCGTGCCGAACAATGTAAGCCAGCGGGAACGCTGGTAAGAAGCCTGTTGAGTCTGGTTCATGATTTTTCTCTCCCGTCCGGGAATCTGGAAACTGCGGTCAGAATAAAGCCGTGCTTCGCGTGCGTGTGTAATAAAGGCATGAATAGAACGGATCAGGGAATGAAATGCCCTTCAGAGGGTATGAACGGCATCGTCACAGGTGCAGCGACGGGACGTAACGGGAAAAGTAACCAATACGGCATCATGATGTGTAAGCGTAATTAGCCGTAAGATAATGTTTCATTTCGCTGTTTCTGTGAGCGGGTTTCCAGATTGTTTGCCAGACTTACAACTCACTTAACAGGAGGAAATATGAAAGACCGGACATATGAATCCAATAGCAGTGAGGATGACGTTTGCTGCATCATCGGTCAGGCGGTGATTGAACTCAGTACAGAACAGCAGCCTGTGACCAAATCGACCCTGGCATTGAAACTGCTCTCCATGGCCGATCGTGATAGTGACGATGAGCGTGTTCTGCTTTACTGGATTGCGCGTAAAGCGATCAATCAACCACAGAAACTTCTTCAGCAGCAGTCGGCGTAACGCCCATCCGGACGCGGGCCTTAGCCCGCATTCATGTCAGATAATGACCCAGCGACGGCTTGCCGGCCAGCGGGCAAACATCACAACATTGCCCAGCAAAATCATGACAATGCCAGGGATGGCGCTGGCATGCCATTCGTACCCTTCATATCGGGTGGAAAGTGCCAGTGCAACCAGCGGAAACAGGACAGTTGTATATGCAGCACGACTGGCTCCGATGCGACCGACCAGCGTAAAGTAGGCACCAAACCCTATCACCGACCCTACCAGAGCCAGATAAGTTAAGGCTCCCACCCACTGGGTATTCCATGCTGGCTGCAGCGAAATCCCCTGTGCCAGCGAGACAAGGGCCATCGCAACCGCACCGTATAACATGCCGTAACTGTTAGTTGTCAGTACGTCGCGTTTCAGACGCTGATGTCGCTGACTGATCATATTGCCGAATGAAAATCCCAGGGTGCCCAGTGCACTCAATCCAATGCCCCATATCAATTCTGCCGAGGCCTGCGTGCTGCGCAGATCGTGCCAGAACAGGGCAACAATGCCTGCCATCCCCAGCACTACCGCCGGAATCAGACGTGCAGAGGGGCGCTGACGGAAGAATACCCAGCTATTAATGGCGTTATACATCACAGCCATTGAGAAAATCACTGACTCCAGCCCGCTGCTGATATAGCCGGACGCGTAATAGAAACAGACAAAGTTGAAGCCAAAGACACAACAGCCCTGCAGCATACAAAAGAGATGATCCTGCAGTGTCAGTCTGTGCAGCCGTTTTATCAGCCTAAGCAGCAATAGCATGACCAGTGAAGCCAGCAAAAACCGCCAGAACACAGCGACGACCACGGCGTTATCGCCCGCAGACTGTTGCGCGTAAATCGCGATCCAGGTCGTGCCCCAGATAAGTACGACAGAAAGATACAAAAACAGGTTCATGCCAGATTCTCCGATCTAAAGCGTTGATTCTGCATCTGCACTACGTTCTGGTCTTGCAGGGCATTGCGCCGGATTTGCAAAATCTTGCGCATTTTTATCCTCCGTCCCAATGTGACCTGTTCTCTGTCCCTTACAATCCGTAAACTGACCTTCTGTTTTATCTGAACTGATACTTCGATGCGTACCTACCAGACCTTTGAAATGCTGCAACGTCACAAAGCGCAACTGCGTGACCATGTGCATCTTAATAGTGGCATTCAGCTGGCAGCCTGGTTCAACAGCGGCGATCGTGTGACTAATCTCAGCGATCATCACACGCTGAGCCTCTACGTGGCGGGTGGCTACGACACCTGGCATAAAACCCCACACGGCTGGCGTAACGGGGGCGCACCGGATCGCTTCTGTCTGATGCCGGCAGGCACGGAATCAACCTGGGATCTGCGAGCCGATCTCGCCTTTGTGCATCTCTATTGCAGCGAAAACCAGCTGCGGCAGCTGGCCGAACGGGTCTGGGACCGCAGCCCGGCGCAGTTAAATCTGCATGAAAAAATCTTTTCCACTGATGACCGCATTACCCAGCTTTATCGGCACTTTCTTCTGAGCAGTGACTGGCGACAGCCCGCAAACCAGCTGGTGCTGAGCAGCGCATCCACACTGCTTCTGACCCATCTGTTGCAGCACTACAGCGAAGTCAGGTGGCAACTGCCACAGGTGCGTGGCGGACTGGCGCCGGCGGTATTACGACGTGTTCTGGAATTTATTGAAACCCATCTCGACCAGCCTTTAACTCTGGCGGTGCTGGCGCAGGAAGCGGCACTGAGTGAGTTTCACTTTGCCCGTATGTTCCGTCACACCACGGGCGAAGCGCCGCATCAGTTTGTGATGCGCCGTCGTATGGAGCGTGCACGAACGTTGCTTGAGCGACCTGACCTGACGCTGACCGACATTGCTTTTCAGTGTGGATTCCACTCTTCAGCACACTTCAGTCATCGTTTTCGTCAGGTTTATGGCATGACGCCTTCGGCGTGCCGGCGGGGGAGTTGTTAAAATTTCTAAACTTGCCGCTATAGATACTGATTTCAAGCCACACTGAATAACCAGCCCTGGATTACCATTTAGCCAGTCGGCAATGATTCTTCAGAGCATTAAAACTTTTTTGAGTTCTGGCTTAACATATGAGTCTTAATTTTCATTAATGCTTCATGAATGTGTCAAGACTGTCTCATCGGATTAAGAGTTATACTTTAAGAAACATTCTTATGGGCAGATAAAATATGAAGGTGCCAATCTTGATGGACACCTTAAATAAAAAGCTTCGGAACGTGTTAAACCATCCAATGTTCTTGAGATATTACAGTTCTTTGTTACCTTTAATATCCCACCCTGACTGAGTTTCAGCGCCTTTGCCGCCACTCGCAGACTGTTCCCAATACTGTGTTCTGACTTTTGATGCCTGGAACTGATATGAGACTCCGATAAGGTCACGATTTGTAGTGCCATTGAAAACCACATTAGTGATAAGGACGTCTTCAAGCGTAATGCGACAGTACTCAATCTGGCTGCCTCCGGCTTTACATACTGAAAGCTCAACTTTGGCGACATGTTTGCCGTTGGATACGTAGCGCATTATCGCTGGCGTAGCTTTGTCAATAAGTGCCTGAACCGACAGGTCCCGGTACTGAACTTTTCCTGCGCCACCACCGCCTCCAGCAGACATGTTCCCTGGTTGGTTTGCACCCCAGGTGAAAGATTCAATAGCAATCCAGCCTTTATGGTTACTATCCAGTGATTCGCCTGTGATGCCATCGATTTTTAAGAAGATGTCTGTACTCATAGCTGGTCCTTTTGCTTTCCCTGCGCAAGGGAATCTGATTAAATAAACTTAACGATACGTATAATGACATAAAGGCACAGTCATGGACTACTGGAAACCAGACCGATTCAAGGATTACTTTCTGACTATGGCTAATGCTGAAGCTAATCAGCTGCTTAGTACGTCAAATCACTTATCTTTGATTCACTTGTCTGAGGGTTACAACAGGATTCAGTTTCAGGACGAAGTGAAGATTTTCGTTAATGCTCAGATTGATACGATTCGAACAGGTGCCAGCGATGATGAATGCCAGCAATGCATTCAAAACCTGAAAGAAGAACATCGTAATCTCATGAGACAAGATCAACTTCTTCGTACTGGTCAGGCGGCATTGCATGCTTCAGTAAAATTCGTTCAGCAAGGTGATATCTGGGGATATATTATCGATGGTGTGGGGGTAGTACTGAGTGGATTACAGGTGGTGGCTGGGTTTGGAGTTATGGCCGCTTCAGCTGCAACCGGAAATATAATAGGGGTTGGTTTTGGTGCGATGCTCACGCTTCATGGCGTGAATGGCGTTCAGGAAGGTGTAATGAATGTTATTACAGGAAAAAATGACGCCCAGGGATTCTTGAAAGATGGTTACATTGGAGCAGCCAGGTTCTTGGGTTTTGATCAAAAAACAGGTGAAATTGCCTACAGCAGTATGGATCTTGCTCTTTCGGCCTATGGCATGTTCAGGCTGATAAGAAAACCTCAAACATTTCGACTTTTTTACTACGTAAACTCCGACTTCGTTAGGGGTATCAAAGATATGAGCCGCTTTGAATTAGGCGTGGAAATATATAATGACTATTCGGCTCTGAAATCAATTTACGATAATAAAAAATAAATCACTTTTTTCTCGTGTACCGGAATGATTTGTAGCCTAACTTCATGGGTGTGAAAATGTAAAAAATAGGAGCTATGATTAGCATTGTGATTGAGTATGAGGTAACAGCGAGGCTATCCTTGTGCATAAGCGTGTATATCCAGACTATAGCAAGAATGGCTACAAGGACCATTGAAGCAATAAAACGTATGCTAAGCTCTTTAAGTAAAGCCGGATAAGTCGTTCCACTTTTTTCAGCTTGCATTCTTAAAGCAGCAATGTCTTTCGCATTGAAACCGTTTTCAGCAAGTTTTTCTTCAATTTCAAAAATGTTCATATCATCACCAAATTGTAGATTTATATTGATCATAACTCACATTGCTAATAATTTACCAGAAAAAATTATATTGTCATTTAAAAGGAAATGAAAGTGTTAGAGGACTCAAAATTAATTTATCCGCATTTTTCAATTATACACTATTCCCCAACGTGGATTGATGAGAGCAGGACTACTGAATTAGCTTTGGAATGGCAGAGTTCACTAGTGTCTTTTTTTATAACTCAACCTCACCGTAAACAAGAGGCCTTTTTGATCGGAAGCGGTTTTATATATCTATTAGGTGACCATATACCTTGTATTGTTACTGCTTCCCATGTAATTAAAGAGATGCAAAAAAGTGAATTGCCGTTCATATCGATTGACGGAAATAAATTTAAGTTCGAGCATCTGGAAGTATTTTTTAATGATGAACAAGATTACGCTATTATTCCTATGTCTGAAAAAATCATGAAGGCTATACCAAATAGCGTTCTTTTTGATACTAAAGTTAACAACGATTTTTTTGAGAAAACATCTTCATTTGTGATCATGGGATATCCATCAAAAGTTAATAAGTTACATAAAATGCACCCTGAGAAAGGCTTGTCGCCTTTTAATATTAATTTTCACAACTTTTTTTATGAAAGAAAAACCGAAGATATTTATTTCCATTTTATTGCTGGCGGAAAAGAAAAAAACATCTGTTTTGAGGATGCCAGTACTAATAAAACCGTTACTTCGCTTGCAGGTATGAGTGGAAGCGTGATTGCTCAGTTGATAATTAATAAATTGGACGGCGGAGTTTCTTTAAAAGCTATTGGTATATTCAAAGAACATCGACCTAAAAGAGGTAATTTTCTGGTAGGTTCTACCTTGATTGATTTTGCTGATAATCTTAATTCATACTTAAATGATGATGATGCTTAGATAGGGTTTGGGCAAATATAATTCTTATACCTTCTCGCACAGTTAAGTAGAGTTGCAAAAGCTCACTCATTAATTTGTGTAAATTAATAGTGAGTGTTTTTCATCCCTAAAAAAATCCTGATAATGGTGTGAATGATTTGTTTTTTTGATATATTTTCTGGCGCTGCAATTGAATAAAATAGCTTTCCTTCGGGATTTTTCTAAGAATTTCTATTGTAGATTGATGCGTTAGGTTACGGTGACACTTTCCAGTTACCATCGTTTTTAATGAATTTAAATTCAGCTACAGTTTGCTTCTCGCCCATCATGGGTAGTTTTATATCAGTATCCACTTTGCAAAGGTATTTCCCTTTTTCCTCTGACTCCTTACAGGAAACCTTATCAGCTTGGTTTAGAGTCGTGAGCATGTCTTTGCTATTCTCACCGAATCGCTGTCTGGTTTGTGCGCTCAATGTTGTCCTGCATAGCTTTCTGGATTTCGGAAGAGGAGGGTTTGCTGTCGCAGCCGGTAAGCAAAACTGCTAAAGACAGGGCTGCAACTGTTGAAAATCTATTCATTTTTAATTCCTTATATGATTTTGGTGCTCATTATTTTGCTATGGATTTGTTGAGGATCTGGTCGAAAATTTCACATCACTGCTTTAACTGCATTTCCTTATCGCGGATCCCGCGTTCATGGGGATGTCCTCATGTGGCTTATGAAGACATTACTAACATCGCGGCGTGTTTATCAACGGGGAGCAGGTCAAACCTCAGGATAAACACCGAGAGCAAGAATCTTTTGTTTGCTGCCAAAGCGATACTGAAAACGCCAGTATTTGGAACCGTGTGGGGGTAATAAAAAGATGCATACCATTACCGTCTGTCATTTTGACAGGCTTCGCAGCAGCCTTTGAATTCCTTACCTTTAACTCAGTGAGTGGCATAGTAAAAAATCTCCGGCTGATGGTATCTGCATTATCGAACCAAACATACTAACAATTATACCAACATAACACTGTGGATTTTGTGAGCCTGCTGGAGACGCAGGTAGACTATAGAATTGAATTAACTTACTGAACGGAATGGATAAAGTTGACGTTGAGAGACAGGCATATGGTGTCCCCTGCAGGAATCGAACCTGCAACTAGCCCTTAGGAGGGGCTCGTTATATCCATTTAACTAAGAGGACAGCGGCGTGCAGTATAGCGAAACAGTCCTGAAAATTCACCAGGTTGCCGCGCGTTTGCTCATTCCGCCAGCAATCCCGGTTTTCTGCACTGAACGCAGTTAAGCACGGACGCGTGCAGACTGTTCACGCTGAAAAGATTCTCCGCTTCAGCCTGACGGTTTGATCTCAATATCAAAGGTTCAGCCAGCATGCCTGAAAGGCAGACAAAACCGGTAAATCAGCCTTGTCTGCCCTTGCCATTTATTCCGCGTTTTCCTGCTCTTCACGCTGGCGGCGTTTTTCCTGCTTCCGCTTCTCAGCTTTTGCTTTGGCCACAGCGGCTTCACTCATGTCATTGCGAATCTGTGCATGGCTGATCAACGCAAAAATCAGGGTGCCGCCAGTGATGTTGCCGAGCAGCGTCGGCAGGGCAAACGGCCACAGGAATTCATGCCAGCTAATGCTGCCGTTAAACACCAGATAGAGCACTTCTACTGAGCCCACGACAATGTGCGCCAGGTCGCCCAGCGCAACCAGCCAGGTCATCATCACAATCACCAGCAGTTTCGCGCCGCCCGCAGAGGGGAACATCCAGACCATGGTGGCGATAATCCAGCCGGAAATGACCGCATTGGCAAACATCTCGCCTGGCGTGTTTTCCATGACCTTCATGCTGATGTCGGTAAACGCCTGGCGGGTGGCCTCGTCAAAAATCGGCATCTCATTGAAGGCCAGCGCACCCAGCGCTGTACCAATCAGGTTACCCAGCAACACAATGCTCCATAACCGTAACAGCAGGCCCGTGTTACCCCAGGTGGGTTTGTGCATCACCGGTAATACGGCGGTAACGGTATTTTCGGTAAACAGCTGCTGGCGCGCCATAATGACGATAACAAAACCAAAGGTATAACCGAGATTTTCCAGCAGGAAAGCGCCCGGTACGCCATCCAGATGTACCTTAAATATCCCCTTAGCCATCAGCGAGGCGCCCATGGACAAGCCCGCAGCAATAGCAGACCAGAGCAGCGCCATCCCGTCGCGCTCCAGCTCCTTTTCCCCATCCTGGCGAATCTCTTCATGAATCGCAGCCGCGCGGGAGGGTAAAGCCTCCTCATCAACTTCGATGTCAGTGCCCTTGTCCTTCTCTTCGCTCTCTACGTCGTTAGGACCCTGCTCATTACCTGATGAAGGCTTCATATTTTCTCCTGGTGATAGTGCTGTAACGTTATAAGCGTAGCCGTTTTTTATTTGCCGGAAATGTAACGTCCGATGCGAATAAGCGTAACAACGTTTTTCGGAACTGCATTTTTATTCAGACTGCTGATGAAAACGCACGAATAATCCCTTACCAGCGAAACTGAGCGCTGGCTCACACTTCGGCCCACAGCAACATTGTGGTAATATCCCGGCCACTTTTAGCTGGTGCGACTCCCCCTTCAATGCTGGAAATCATTACACTCACTTGTGCATACGACGAACGGTCGCTGTTCCGGCGGCTCTCATTTCGCGTATCCGCAGGTGACATTGTGCAGATTGAAGGCCCCAATGGTGCCGGTAAAACCTCGTTGCTGCGCCTGCTGGCCGGGCTGAGCCGTCCTGAAGAGGGTGAAATACGCTGGCAGCAGCAGTCAATCCTGCGTCAGCGTGAAAGCTGGCATCAGGCGATGCTCTATCTGGGTCATCAGCCCGGCGTCAAAGGCGTGCTCACGCCACTGGAAAATCTGCGCTTTTACCATCCCGATTGCAGTAATGCGCAGATTTTTGCTGCGCTGGAAAGTGTCGATCTCACGGGCGACGAAGAGGTGCCCGTCAGCCGGTTGTCGGCAGGACAGCAGCGTCGGGTAGCGCTGGCACGTCTGTGGCTCAGTCAGGCTCGCCTATGGATTCTTGACGAGCCGCTGACCGCCATCGACAAAGCGGGTATTGAAAAATTAATGGCGCAGTTCGCCCGGCATGCCGATAACGGCGGTGCAGTGATCCTGACCACCCATCAGGATTTGCCTGCAGAGGCAGCGCGGGTGCGTAAAATTCGCCTCGGCGATGTGGAGGCAGAGTGATGCTGTTTCGCCTCATCCAGCGTGAATTACGCATCGCCTTTCGTGGCGGCGCGGATGTCGTCAATCCACTCTGGTTTTTCCTGATCGTCATTACCCTGTTTCCTTTAGGTATCGGACCGGACCCGCAACAGCTGGCTCGCATTGCACCGGGCGTTGCCTGGGTTGCTGCGCTGCTGGCGTCGCTGCTGGCGCTGGAGCGTCTGTTCCGTGATGACTTCAGCGATGGCTCGCTGGAGCAACTGGTGTTGCTGCCGACGCCGCTGCCGGTAACGGTTATCGGCAAAGTGGTGGCGCACTGGCTGGTCACTGGCGTGCCACTGATTATCCTGTCGCCGCTGGCCGCGCTGCTGCTGTCACTGGATTTTAATGGCTGGCGGGCAATGGCCCTGACGCTGTTGCTGGGTACGCCAACCCTGAGTTTTCTCGGTGCGATTGGCGTGGGTCTGACGGTGGGTTTACGGCGCGGCGGCGTGCTGCTGAGCCTGCTGGTATTACCGCTGGCTATTCCGGTTTTAATCTTCGCCAGTGCGGCGATGGAGGCGGCCAGTCAGGGGTTGCCGATTGGCGGCTATCTGGCGATTCTTGGCGCTATGTTGATGGGCAGTGCGACACTCGCGCCGTTTGCTACGGCGGCGGCGCTACGCATCACGTTGCAATAGCCACTTTGCAATAACCGCGCGTACAAGACGCGGCAACACTCTTTTATCGTTAATGTGAGCATTTGATATGTGGAAAGCGTTACATCAGCTGGCCAGACCCGAACGGCTTTATCAGTTTTCGGGGCGACTGGTTCCGTGGTTCGCCATCGCCGGGCTGGCGGCGTTGCTGCTGGGCTGGGTCTGGGGATTTGGATACGCACCCGCTGACTATCAGCAGGGCGACAGCTTCCGCATCATGTACATTCATGTGCCCGCTGCGATGTGGTCGATGGGGGTTTATGCTTCAATGGCCATCGCCGCCTTTATCGGCCTGGTGTGGCAGATGAAAATGGCCGATCTGGTTTCCGCCGCCATGGCTCCGGTGGGTGCGGTTTTTACCTTTATTGCGCTGGTCACCGGCTCGGCATGGGGCAAACCGATGTGGGGCACCTGGTGGATCTGGGATGCCCGCCTCACATCAGAGCTGGTACTGCTGTTCCTCTATATGGGCGTGATTGCGCTGTATCACGCTTTTGATGACCGCCGCACCGCAGGCCGGGCCGCGGGTATTTTGATTCTGGTCGGCGTGGTCAATCTGCCGATCATTCACTTCTCAGTGCAGTGGTGGAATACCCTGCATCAGGGCTCGTCGGGCATTCTCCAGCAGGCGATTGCGCCGGTTATGCGCACGCCGCTGCGCTGGGCAATCCTCGGTTATCTGCTGGTCTTTATTACGCTGACGCTGATGCGACTGCGTAACCTGATTCTGTTAACCGAACGTCATCGTCCCTGGGCGATTGATGTGGCGAAGCGGGGGGAGCAGGCATGACTCCAGCCTTTTCCTCCTGGCACGCCTTCTTTGCGATGGGCGGTTACGCTTTCTACGTCTGGCTGGCAGTGGCCTGCACGTTGCTTTCACTGATCGGCCTGACGCTGCATACCCTGTTACTGCGCCGCCGTTTGCTGGCGGAGATTCGCCAGCGTGACGCACGTGAACGTCGCATCCGGGCAGCAAAATCGAAAAAAGCCGCGACTGAAGCGGCAGGAGAGAAGTTGTGAATATCCGTCGACGCAACCGCCTTTATGCGGCCCTGGCGATCCTGCTCGGTCTTGGCCTGGCCACCGCGCTGGTGATGTATGCGCTGCGCTCAAACATCGATCTCTTCTATACCCCAGGCGAAATCCTCTACGGCAAAGGGGAGGCGCACGAGAAGCCCGAAGCGGGACAGCGGCTGCGCGTCGGTGGCATGGTGATGCCCGGCAGCGTCCGGCGCGATCCGAAAACGCTGGCTGTGTCGTTCAAACTTTATGATGCGCGTGGTGTGGTCAGCGTCAGTTTTGAAGGGATCCTGCCGGACCTGTTCCGTGAAGGGCAGGGCGTTGTCGCGCAGGGCGTGCTGGCGGCGGGCAACCAGGTGATCGCCAAAGAGGTTCTGGCAAAACATGATGAGAAATATACGCCGCCGGAGATTGAAAACGCGATGAAGAGTGATCAAACCGGCCCGCAGTCGCGCTATCAGGTGGGAAATAAATCATCATGATGCCCGAAATCGGAACCTTTCTGCTCTGCCTGGCGCTGGGCCTCTCCCTGTTGCTGAGCAGCTATCCACTGTGGGGCGCGGTGCGCCAGGATGCCCGCCTGATGGCGATGGCGCGTCCGCTGGCCTCGGGTCTGTTTGTCTGTATCGCTGCGGCGTTTGCACTGCTGGTCTGGGCCTTTATCAGCAACGACTTTACCGTTGCCTATGTCGTCACCAACTCTAATAGCCTGCTGCCGGTTTACTATCGCATCGCCGCCACCTGGGGCGCACATGAAGGATCGCTGCTGTTGTGGGTGTTGCTGCTGAGCACCTGGACACTGGCGGTGGCGATATTCAGTCGCGGTATGCCGCAGGATGCGCTGGCACGCGTGCTGGCAGTGATGGGGATGATCAATCTTGGCTTCCTGCTGTTTATCCTGCTGACGTCGAATCCGTTTGGCCGCACGCTGCCGGACTTCCCGATAGACGGCCATGACCTGAATCCCATGCTGCAGGATATCGGCCTGATCTTCCATCCGCCGCTGCTCTATATGGGCTATGTCGGCTTTTCGGTGGCCTTTGCGTTTGCCATCGCCTCACTGATGGCTGGCCGGCTGGATACCGCCTGGGCGCGCTGGTCACGCCCGTGGACGACCGCGGCCTGGGTCTTTCTGACCATTGGCATTGTGCTGGGATCGGCGTGGGCCTATTACGAACTGGGCTGGGGCGGCTGGTGGTTCTGGGATCCGGTTGAAAATGCGTCGTTTATGCCGTGGCTGGCGGGCACCGCTCTGATGCACTCGCTGGCGGTCACTGAAAAGCGTGGCACCTTCAAAGCGTGGACTGTGCTGCTGGCGATTACGGCGTTTTCGCTGAGCCTGCTGGGGACGTTCCTGGTGCGATCCGGGGTGCTGGTGTCGGTGCATTCCTTCGCCTCCGATCCGGCGCGCGGGATGTTTATCCTCGCGTTTCTGGTGATTGTCATCGGCAGCTCGCTGCTGCTTTACGCCATTAAAGGCGGGCAGGTGCGTGGCCGGGTACAGAATGAAACCTGGTCGCGCGAATCATTTTTGCTGGGCAATAATGTGCTGCTGATTGCCGCAATGCTGGTGGTCCTGCTCGGCACGCTGTTGCCACTGGTACATAAGCAACTGGGGCTGGGCAGCATTTCGGTCGGCGAGCCGTTCTTCAACACCATGTTCAGCTGGCTGATGGCGCCGTTTGCGCTACTGATGGGAATCGGACCGCTGGTGCGCTGGCGTCGCGATGAACCGCAAAAGCTGGCAAAACGGCTGGCACTGGCGCTGATCGTGACTCTGGCCTGTTCCATGATCATTCCCTGGTGGTTGCAGGATCGCATTGAGGCGATGACCGTGGTTGGCCTGCTGATGTCGCTCTGGATTATTGTACTGACACTGCTGGAGCTGCACGAACGCGCCACCCATCGTCACCCGTTCTTTGCCGGATTACGTCATCTGTCACGCAGTCACTGGGGCATGGTGCTGGGCCATCTGGGCGTAGGGGTCACGGTGATTGGCATTGCATTCAGCACGCAGTACAGCGTGGAGCGCGATGTGCGGATGAAAGCAGGCGATAGTGTCGATATTCATCACTATCACTTTGTCTTCCGTGGTGTGCAGAATCTGCAGGGGCCGAACTACAGCGGCGGCATGGGTATTATTGATGTCACCCGCAACGGCAAACATGAAGCAACACTGCAGGCGGAAAAACGCTTTTACACCGCTGCCCGCACCATGATGACTGAAGCGGCGATCGATGGCGGTTTCAGCCGCGATCTCTATGCGGCGCTGGGCGAAGAGCTGGATGATGACAGCTGGGCCGTGCGCATTTACTACAAACCCTTTGTTCGCTGGATCTGGTTCGGTGGCGCACTGATGGCGCTGGGTGGCCTATTCTGCCTGTTCGATCCCCGCTACCGTTCGCGCAAAAAAGCGGAAACGGAGGCGCGGACATGAATAAGAAAATCCTGTTCATTCCCCTGATGCTGTTTCTGCTGCTGGCGGCGGCGCTGCTGTGGCAGCTGACCCGCAATGCCGAGGGTGACGATCCGACCCGACTCGAATCTGCGCTGATTGGCAAACCGGTGCCGCTGTTCCGGCTGGAAGCACTGGATCAGCCGGGCAAAATCTACGACCAGCATGTGCTGACGGATGGCAAGCCGATGTTGCTGAATGTCTGGGCGACCTGGTGTCCGACCTGCCGCGCAGAGCATCAGTATCTGAATACGCTGGCGGAGCAGGGCATCCGCGTGGTGGGGCTGAACTACAAAGACGATCGACGCAAGGCCGTTAACTGGCTGAACACGCTGGGCAATCCCTATGCGCTGAGTCTTTATGATGGCAACGGTATGCTGGGACTCGATCTCGGTGTCTATGGCGCGCCGGAAACCTTCCTGATCGACGGCAAAGGGATCATTCGTTATCGCCATGCGGGCGATCTGAATGCGCGTGTCTGGGAGCAGGAAGTGAAACCGTTGTGGATGAAATACAGCGCGGAGGCGGGATCATGAGAACGCTGTTACTGCTCTGCGGCCTGCTGTTCAGCATCAATCTCTGGGCGACCATCGACACGCTGCAATTTGACTCGGTAGCCCAGGAAGAGCAATACCGTGACCTGACTGCGTCGTTGCGTTGTCCGAAATGTCAGAACAACAGCATCGCCGACTCGAATGCCATGATTGCCGCCGACATGCGATTAAAGGTCTACGAGCTGATGAAGCAGGGCCAGAGTCGCCAGCAGATCATCGACTATATGGTGGCGCGTTACGGCAATTTCGTCAGCTATTCGCCACCGGTCACGCCCTCCACCCTGATTCTCTGGGCGGGCCCGGCGCTGTTTGCGCTACTGGGCGGCGCGGTGATCATCCTGCGCAGCCGTCAGCGTAAAACCCGCAGCGAGCTGGATGAAGATGAGCAACAGCGTCTTAATGCGCTACTGAAGTCAGACAGGAAGCCGTAATGAGTGCATTTTGGATCACCCTTTTTCTGTTACTGCTGGCAGCCTGCACGCTGTTTATGGCGGCGGGCTGGCGGCAACGTCAGGCCAGCACAGGCGATCGCGATCGTCTTAATCAGCGCTTCTACCATCAGCGCATAGATGAGCTGGCGCAGGATGAAGCGCAGGGCGTGGTCGCTGAACGTCCGCTGATGGAGCGGGAATTACAGCAGACACTACTGGCGGATATTCCGCCGTCACAGGCAATGCAATCACACACCAGCAGCCGCTGGATTTTGCTGCCAGGCCTGATTGTACTGATTGCGGTCTCGCTGGGCACTTATCTGAAAACCGGCGGCCTGGCACAATTCACTGGCTGGATGCAGGTGCAGCAGGCGTATCCTGAGCTGCGTGCCCGTCTGATGGACCCTGGCGCTAAACCGCTGAGCATGGAAGAGCTGGCGCGTTTAGAGCTCGGATTGCGTACCGCGTTGCAAACAGAACCGGATAATCTGGCCGACTGGACGATGCTGGGGCGGCTCGGCATGGTGCTGAATAATACAGAGATCGCCAGTCAGGCCTTTGAGCATGCTTTACAGCTGGCCCCCAACGATCTGGCGCTCAAACAGGATTATGCAGAGGTTCTGACGCGATCTTCTGACCCGCAGGATAACCGGCAGGCGTCACTGCTGCTGCAATCATTGCTGAAAGCAGATCCGCACAACCTGCGGACGCTGAGCCTGCTGGCGTTTAATGCTTACGGACAGCAGCAATACGATCAGGCTATCGACGCATGGCAGACGCTTTTAGCTCTGTTGCCTGCCGATGACAAGCGGCACGCGATGATCGCCCGCAGCATTGAAAAGGCCAGAAGTGAGGCAGGGCAGCAGAGTCGTCAGCTGGCGCTGACCGTGACGCTGACACCTGAGGCAGAAAAAATGTTACCGCCAGACGGAGTGTTGTATATTTCGGTTTCTGACGGGGATTCACCCGTGCCGGTGGCGGTTAAGCGGATGCCGCTGAGTCATTTCCCGCTGACGCTGACGCTGGATGACAGTAACGCCATGATGCCAGATCGCCTGCTTTCGGCGCAGCATCAGGTCGCAGTAAGGGTGCGCGTTTCACGCGATGGCAGCGCCAATCCGCAGCCGGGTGACTGGCTGGGGCTGAGCGCCGTAACGCCCTGGGATGGGCATCAGTCCATCGCGGTAGAGATCAATAAGCAGCTTCCCTGAACGTAAAAATTGATAATGTTAACAATGATGCGTGCCATTGCCTGCTGCCTCTGGCACAAAGTCAGCTATGCTCATCGGGTAAGCCGATTCGACTCCGGGCTGTGACCTGAACGATGGGTAGACCTTTTTCATCCGCACAGGGAGATTGGAATGAATTATCGCCTGACCAGCCTGGCTGTGGCCAGCGTCCTTCTGGTGGGTTGTGCCAGTTCAAAGCCCGCGAATAGCGATCCTGCCGGGCGCAGCGATCCATTCGAAGGCTTTAACCGCACGATGTTTAACTTTAACTACAATGTGCTGGATCCGTATGTGTTACGTCCGGTCGCTGTCGCCTGGCGCGATTATGTGCCGGTTCCGGCACGTACCGGCCTGAGCAATTTCCTTGGCAACCTGGAAGAACCTGCCAGCATGGTCAACGCCATCCTAGTGGGTGACGGGCGCGATGCGGGTATTCACTTTACCCGTTTCTTCCTGAACAGCGTGCTGGGCCTGGGCGGTTTCATTGACGTTGCCGGTAAAGCGAACCCGGAACTGGCGCGTGAAGAGCCGCACCGTTTCGGTACTACGCTGGGTCATTACGGCGTTGGCTATGGTCCTTACGTTGAACTGCCTGCCTATGGCAGCTTTACGGTTCGTCAGGATGGCGGCGACTACGTTGATACCCTCTATCCGATTCTTGGCTGGCTGACCTGGCCGATGTCGATCGGTAAATGGACGCTTGAAGGGATCGAGACCCGTGCGCAGCTGCTGGATTCCGATGCGATCCTGAAACAGCAGAGCGATCCTTACGCCTTTATTCGTAACGCTTACTTCCAGCGTCACGACTTCCTGGCGCGCGGTGGCAAGCTCAAGCCGGAAGACAACCCTAACGCAGCCGCGATTCAGGATGACCTGAAGGATATCGACGCGCAGTAAATGCAGGATCCCCTGCCTGCGTGTCGCTGTGTTTTTCTGCAGAGCGCACAGCAGCTGAAGTGATGGGAGCATACGCCCGGAACAAAGCATCGCGGGCCATGGATAAAAACGCCGGGAGCGTTTTTAAACAACGCAAAGCGTTGGCCCGGCAGCGGGCGCATCTCAGGGATGAGGTGCGTAATCGCCCACGCTGAGCAGTCAGGTATGGCGGGTTTTGCGTCTTTGCAAAGGGCGCATGCTCCCTGAGCCAGCCAGCGACCCGCCGCCACAAAAAAGGGCGACTCACCAGAGTCGCCCTTTTTGATCGTGCTATTTCATCAGAACTTGTAGTTAAAGTTCGCGCCGTAAAGCCAGGCCTTACCTTCAGAGGTAAAGGTATAAGGACCTTCTTTCACCGTCACTTTCTGTCCGTGCATATAAGAGATGCCTAAATCAACAGAGGCATTATCGTTAAAGGCATAAGAGGTACCGGCACTTAGCCACAAACGATCCTGGTCCGGAATAGAGATAGAACGCTTATCTGCTGGCACCGGGCTGTCATCAAACGCAATACCGGTACGGAAAGTCCAGTTCTTGTCGTAGGAATAGGTCGTGCCCAGCGCAATGCGGTACGCATCGTGGAAGCTTTCATCTTTATAGAACAGCGTCTGGCCGTTTGAACCGGTCGCTTTCAGCTCCTGGAACTGACTCCAGCTGGTGTACGCCAGGCTGTAGTGAACCGCCCACTGCGGTGCCACTTTATGCCAGCCCGACACTTCCCACATCTCCGGCAGATTCAGAGTTAATGCCCCCGGAACGGTCGTGCCGTTGGTGCCATCAGGAACACCGGTCACGGTCGGATCATTAAACGCATTCAGCCGTGATGAGAGGTTGCTCTTATAATCGCCATCGAAATCAATTTTAACTTCTGAACGGTAGGTAAAGCCGAAGCGGTTATTTTCATCCACTTCATACAGGACACCGGCATTCCAGCCGTAGCCCCACTTATCGCCTTTCAGATGGGCCACCTGGGTATCAGCCGGAATACCCAGCCTCGCGCCTGATTCACCTGCATAGCGTTCAATTTTGGCTTTGGCGTAAACCGCATCAAAACCCACACCCACACTAAAATGATCATTCAGACGATAGGCGGTGCTGAGATTGAAATTGCCGGTCATCAGGTCGGTTTTACCCCCGTAACCGCCTGCGGTGTAGCCATTATTAAACTCTGTGGCTAAGCCATAATTTGACGTTGCAGATGCGCCAATCCACCACTGATCGTTAATAGGCTGAACGTAATGAATATTGGGGATCCACTGATTCGGGGCAATATTATTGGCATCCAGGCTGCGTCCGCTGGGACTGCGACCACTGATGTTGACATCTGGCGCAATATAAACCGCACCGAGTGAAAATTCAGGACGATCCATTAATGCCATCGTCGCCGGGTTACGGCTGGCTGACGCCGCCGTATCGCCCATTGCCCCTTCGCCTGAATATGCGCGACCTAAACCAATCGTAGAGAATTCATTTAACTGAAATCCAGCTGCGTAAACGTGTGAAGAGACAAGCGCCACTGCAGCCGCCACGGCTGACTTTGCAAACAGGTTTTTATGGTTCATGACCACAACCTCATGTGAATTATTATTTAACGCTATAACGTCGCGTAACAAAGGACGGCGGATTGTAGGGACTGATGTAAAGCGCACATATCAGACCAGTGCGGAGAGTATAGGTCCGACCTGTGTGCATGTTGCAATATTGTTTTTCAAATATTTCAGAATTGATCGCTTAAAATTCGATCTGCTTAACAAAACAGCCCTAATTCTGCACAGCATACCGATTCCAGTTTGTTCTGGATCAATTTTTATTGTGATATTCGTCACTTAGGGCCATACGCGTGGCGCATTTTTGGGCAAGCAGGTAAAATTTCGGTCATAAAATCGCGCAAACCGCCAGAATGCTGGTCAGGAGAATGAAATGACTGATGCCATTAAAAAATGCAGTGCGACCGAAACCGCAGCCTGTTGCTGTGTTGATGTGGGCACAGTGATGGATAACACCGATTGCACTGCAAGCTGGTCAGAATGGTTTGCTCAGCGTGCCGATGCGGAAGCGAAATTAGCGCAACTTACCCAGCGCGCGCGTGAGGTTGAATCAGAACCCTGTGTGATTGAATCGCGCTTCAGCGAAGTAAATCAGGGCGTACAGCTCGATGTCGATTTCACCTTCAGCTGCCAGGCTGAAACCCTGATTTTTCAGCTCGGTTTGCGTTAAATCTCTAAGCGCCGCGTACATGCGGCGTTTTTCATTTTCGTGTTTCCCTTCGCACTTTTTCCTTTCCGATATTGGCGGCTCACCCGCTTGTGGTTAACACTGATCAGGTCAGACCTCTTCAGGCAATGATGCCACAGTCCCAGCCACAGGTGAGAATAATGAGCAAAGCGCAGCCGCTGCTGACGCGTGATGGTGAACGCATCGCAATAACCCATGGGTTACGCACCCCTTTCCTGCGCCAGGCGACCGGCTTTCATGGCATTCCCGCCATTGAACTGGGACGTATGGTGGTCAGCGAATTAATGGCGCGCAGTGAACTTCCCGCTGAAGTGATAGAGCAACTGGTCTTTGGGCAGGTCGTGCAGATGCCGGAAGCGCCGAACATTGCGCGGGAAATTGTTTTAAGCAGCGGGCTGAATGTACATACCGACGCTTACAGTGTCAGCCGTGCCTGCGCCAGCAGTTTTCAGGCGGTAGCGAATGTGGCAGAAAGTCTGATGGCGGGCACCATCTCTGCGGGCATCGCGGGTGGGGCTGACTCCTCTTCAGTGCTGCCAATCGGTGTCAGTAAAACGCTGGCGCGTGCGCTGGTGGATCTCAATAAAGCCCGCAGCGTCGGGCAGAAACTGCAGATCCTGCGACGTCTGCGCCCACGCGATCTGCTGCCGGTGCCACCCGCAGTGGCGGAGTATTCCACTGGCCTGCGCATGGGCGACACAGCCGAACAGATGGCGAAGAGTCACGGCATTACCCGTGAAGCACAGGATGCGCTGGCATTGCGATCCCATCAGCATGCCGCCCGAGCCTGGCAATCCGGGGTACTGAATCAGGAAGTGATGGCCGCTTTTGTGCCGCCGTGGAAAACCGCTATCGATCAGGACAATAACGTCCGTATGAATGCCAAAGCGGAGGATTACGCCCGACTGCGTCCGGCATTTGATCGCCAGCACGGTAGTGTTACTGCGGCGAACAGTACGCCACTCACCGACGGCGCGGCCGCGGTGATTCTGATGCGCGAGGGCCGCGCCCGCGAGCTAGGTATCAGACCGCTGGGTTATCTGCGCAGCTACGCTTTTTCCGCTATCGGGGTGCAGCAGGATATGCTGCTGGGTCCGGCGTACGCTTCACCACTGGCCCTGGATCGCGCTGGCGTGACCCTGGCCGATCTGACGCTGATCGATATGCATGAAGCGTTTGCCGCCCAGACGCTGAGCAACCTGCAGATGTTTCGCGATGAGCGCTTTGCCCGTGAGGTACTGAATCGTCCGCATGCGCTGGGCGAAGTGAATGAAGAGCGCTTTAACGTGCTGGGCGGTTCAATCGCCTATGGTCATCCTTTCGCCGCCACGGGCGCGCGCATGATTACCCAGACGCTGAACGAATTACGCCGCCGGGGTGGCGGGTTAGGACTGGTCACTGCCTGTGCAGCAGGTGGTCTAGGTGCGGCAATGGTTCTGGAGGCCGAATAATGGAGCAGAATGCGTTTCATCTGAAGATGCGACTGGATCACGTCGGCATCATCACGATTGATGTCCCTGATGAGAAAATGAACACCCTGAAAGCGGAATTTGCCGGTCAGATCATCGCGATTATTGCGGAGGCGCGGCGCGATCCAAAGCTGGCTGGCCTGGTGCTGATTTCCGGCAAGCCGGATAACTTCATTGCGGGTGCGGACATCAGCATGATCGACCGCTGCAAGAGCGCGCAGGAAGCTGAAGCGCTGGCAAAACAGGGCCAGGAAGTGATGGCTGCGCTCGACGCGCTGCCGTTCCCGGTGGTTGCAGCCATCCACGGTGCCTGCCTCGGCGGCGGACTGGAGCTGGCGCTGGCCTGCGATGCACGTATCTGCTCGCTGGATGATAAAACCCGCCTCGGATTACCGGAAGTACAGCTCGGCTTGCTGCCAGGCTCTGGTGGCACTCAGCGGCTGCCACGCTTAATCGGCGTGCAGCAGGCGCTGCCGCTGATTCTGACCGGCAAAACGCTGCGGGCTAAACAGGCACGTAAGCTGGGTGTGGTTGATGATGCGGTGCCGCAGGCGATTCTGCTGGAGACCGCCATCGCCCGGGTGAAAAAGGGCAAGGTCAGCGGACGAACGCTGCCGCTGCGCGACCGTCTGCTGCACGGTCCGATTGGCCGTCAGGCACTGTTTGCGCTGGCGAGCCGTCAGATAGCCGCCAAAACCCAGGGCAATTATCCGGCGGCAAACCGCATTATTGAGGTGGTGCGCATCGGGCTGGAACAGGGCAGCCGGGCAGGACATGATGCTGAAGCGCGTGCCTTTGGTGAACTGGCGATGACGCCAGAATCCGTTGCGCTGCGCGGCATCTTCTTCGCGACCACGGTCATGAAGAAAGAGCGGGGCGGAGACGCGGAGCCTGCCAGGGTGAAAAGCGTCGCTATTCTCGGCGGTGGCCTGATGGGCGGCGGCATCGCCAGCGTCACCGCCATCAACGCGGGCTTGCCGGTGCGCATCAAAGATATCAGCCTGGAAGGGGTAAACCATGCGCTGAAAACCAGCTGGGAGCTGCTGAGTAAAAAGGTTAAACGACGCCAGCTGACGCCGGCACAGCGTCAACAGCAGATGGCTCGTATCACGGGCGGCACCGATTATCAGGGCTTTTCACAGCGTGATGTGGTGATCGAAGCCGTATTCGAAGATTTAGCGCTGAAGCAGCAGATGGTGAGCGAAGTGGAAGCACACTGCCAGCCGCACACGCTGTTTGCCTCAAACACCTCTTCGTTGCCGATCGAAGAGATCGCCGCCAAAGCGCAGCGTCCGGAAAACGTCATCGGGCTGCACTATTTCAGTCCGGTCGAAAAAATGCCGCTGGTGGAAGTGATTCCCCATCTGAACACCTCAACCGCAACGCTGGTGACGATTGTGGCACTGGCACGCAGCCAGGGCAAAACCCCGATTGTGGTGGCGGACAAGCCGGGTTTCTATGTTAACCGCATCCTGACGCCTTATATAAATGAAGCGATGCGCTGCCTGCTGGAGGGCGAACCCATCGACCATATTGATCGGGCGCTGGTGAAGTTTGGTTTTCCGGTCGGCCCGATTCAGCTGCTGGATGAGGTGGGTATCGACGTCGGCAGTAAAATCAGTCCCATCCTGCATCAGGCCTATGGCGAACGCTTTGCCGCGCCGGCCGCGTTTGATGCGGTGTTGAAAGATGGCCGCAAGGGACGTAAAAACAGCAAAGGCTTTTATCGCTATGACCAGGCGCGCTGGCAGCGTAAAAAACCTGACGCCTCACTTTATACTTTGCTGAAGGTCACACCGAAAGCCAGGCAGAGTGAGGCACAGATTGCTGAACGCTGTGTCATGATGATGCTCAATGAGGCGGCCCGCTGTCTTGACGAGCAGGTGATCCGCTGCGCGCGCGATGGCGATATCGGTGCCGTGTTTGGCATCGGCTTTCCGCCATTTTTGGGTGGTCCGTTCCACTACATGGACAAACTGGGCGCGGCGGAAATGGTCAACAGATTAACCCGGCTTACGCAGCAACATGGGGAACGTTTTACACCCTGTGACGCGTTGATTGAGGCGGCTAAAAAATAGACGAAATTTTACATTTCTGCTGAAAATGGAATAACCAATCCGATTCAGCGGCTTAGAAAAACGCCGCCAGAGTGTGCGGCGCAGCATGATTCTGAGAAGTGCTTATTTAATAAACAACCGGTTGACTATACTGAAGCCATTAGGGTAAAACACAGCGTTCATTCGCAGAGTGAAGAGTCAGGCGCTACGCGTCGGGCGATGTCGACAAACAACAGCGGTGCTTTATGCAAGTTTTTATCATGCGTCACGGCGATGCGGCTCTGGAAGCAGCCAGTGATTCAGTCAGGCCATTGACCTTATGTGGCTGCAACGAATCACGTCAAATGGCCAACTGGCTTAACAGCCAGACGCCGGACATTGAGCGAGTAATGGTGAGTCCCTATTTACGCGCGCAGCAAACGCTCGCGACGGTGCGTGAAGCCTTTCCCCTGCCGGAAGGCCAGGACGTTCTGCCGGAGTTAACGCCGGGTGGCGATCCTGAGATGGTAGGGTGCTATCTGCAGGCGCTGGCGAATGAAGGCGTGAAATCGGCGCTGGTGATCTCACATTTACCGTTGGTAGGGTATTTAGTCTCTGAACTGTGCCCACAGGAAGCACCGCCCATGTTTGCCACTTCCGCCATTGCCTGCGTGGAGTTCGATCCCGCGGCAAGCGCAGGTAAATTGCTGTGGCAGGTCAGTCCCAAAAAACTGGCGAAAGCGATCTGACGTCTCTGGGCCGATCCCGTCGGCCCCCTTCATGGCAACTCAGGCGGTTGCCACTCCTCAATCTCAATCAAAACCAGCAGCGCGGCGTCACCGCCAAACATCTTCGGGGCCTGATGAAAAGCCATCACCCACGGATGCTGGGCCAGCCACAGCGGCGTCTGCTGCTTCAGAATATGCTTCCCATGACCGGTCATGACGCTGGCGCAGAACAGATGTTCACGGCGGCAGGCGGCGATGAGTGCCCCCAGCTCCTGCTTAGCCTGCTGCTGCGTTAATCCGTGCAGATCCAGGAAAATCTCCGGCGTATAGTCGCCGCGACGCAATTTTTTCAGCTCAAAGTGACTGACATCGGCGCGAACGTAACGGGTTGCCCCTTCCGTAGAAAGCAGCGGCTGAAACTCATCCGAAAAGTAGTGACTGTTGTCCGCCTGCTCTGAAAGCAGACGTTTCACCGGAATCTGGCGGGTTTTCACCGGCGCTTTGTGGACAAAGGTGTCCTGTTTTAACTGACGTGTTCCGGTCATTAACTGGCGAAACAGCGCTTGATCATCCGGGCTTAGTGGTGTTTTTTTACTCATGGCAGGTCAGTCATATCAGAAAAGGCTGTCACACAGCAGAGCCGCTACCTTACCGTTAAGTGTCATTAAATGTCAGCTTTTTCACCTCGCTGCGCTGAATTCTCCCCGGCTTCATGGCACACTACTGGCCGATTTAGCAAAAGGCCTGCGGAGGGCTACGTGGACAAAATTTTCGTCGATGAGGCAGTGAACGAACTGCACACCATTCAGGACATGCTGCGCTGGGCGGTCAGCCGCTTTTCCGCTGCCGGAATCTGGTACGGACATGGTACAGACAATCCCTGGGACGAAGCCGTTCAACTGGTCCTGCCGTCACTCTGGCTGCCGCTGGATATTCCGGAAGATATGCGTAACGCGCGTCTGACCGCCAGCGAACGTCTGCTGATCGTTGAGCGCGTTATCCGTCGCGTCAACGAGCGCATTCCGGTCGCCTATCTGACCAATAAAGCCTGGTTCTGCGGTCACGAATTCTTTGTGGATGAGCGCGTGCTGGTTCCCCGCTCACCCATTGGCGAACTGATTGAGAACCGCTTTGCCGGTCTGGTCAGCACGCCGCCGCGTCATATTCTGGATATGTGTACTGGCAGCGGCTGCATCGCGATTGCCTGCGCCTATGCCTTCCCGGAAGCGGAAGTGGACGCCGTGGATATCTCCACCGGTGCGCTGGCCGTCGCCGAGCAGAACATTGAAGAGCATGGGCTGATTCATCAGGTGACGCCAATTCGTGCTGACCTGTTCCGCGAGCTGCCACAGCTAAAATACGATCTGATCGTCACGAATCCGCCGTATGTGGATGCGGAAGACATGGATGATCTGCCAAACGAATATCGCCACGAACCTGAGCTGGGTCTGGCGGCAGGCAGCGATGGCCTGAAGCTGGTGCGCCGTATTCTGGCGTGTGCACCTGACTATCTCAGCGAGCAGGGCGTTCTGGTCTGCGAAGTGGGCAACAGCATGGTGCACATGATCGAGCAGTATCCCGATGTGCCTTTTACCTGGCTGGAATTCGACAACGGCGGTGACGGCGTCTTTACGCTGACGCGCCAGCAGATTGTCGACGCACAACACCATTTCTCTTTTTATAAAGACTAAAAGTGGGGCGAAGTATCGCCCGCCAAACCCTGAGAAGGAAACAGCATGGCCGGAAACAGCATCGGGCAATTTTTTCGAGTAACCACCTTCGGCGAGTCCCACGGTCTTGCGCTGGGCTGCATTGTTGACGGCGTGCCGCCAGGCATCCCGCTGACCGAAGCCGATATTCAGCACGATCTCGATCGCCGTCGTCCTGGCACATCGCGCTATACCACGCAGCGCCGCGAGCCGGATCAGGTGAAAATTTTGTCCGGTGTGTTTGAAGGCGTGACGACCGGCACCTCAATTGGCCTGCTGATTGAGAACACCGATCAGCGCTCGCAGGATTACGGCGCGATCAAAGATCTGTTCCGTCCGGGCCATGCGGATTACACCTACGAGCAGAAATATGGTCAGCGCGACTACCGTGGCGGCGGCCGCTCGTCGGCGCGCGAAACCGCGATGCGTGTGGCGGCGGGTGCCATCGCCAAGAAATACCTGCAGATGAAACACGGTGTGGTGGTGCGCGGCTATCTGTCACAGATTGGTGATATCGCCTGCGAGCTGAAAGACTGGAGCATCGTAGAAGAGAACCCGTTCTTCTGCCCGGATGCTGACAAGCTGGAAGCGCTGGACGAACTGATGCGCGGCCTGAAAAAAGAGGGCGACTCCATTGGCGCCAAAGTCACTGTCATGGCTGAGAACGTGCCACCAGGCCTGGGCGAGCCGGTCTTCGACCGACTGGACGCCGATCTGGCGCACGCGCTGATGAGTATCAATGCCGTCAAAGGCGTCGAAATTGGCGACGGCTTTGCGGTGGTAAACCAGCGCGGCAGTCAGCATCGCGACGAGATCCGTCACGATGGTTTCCAGAGCAATCACGCGGGCGGCATTCTGGGCGGCATCAGCAGCGGTCAGATCATCAGCGCCAATGTGGCGATGAAACCGACTTCCAGCATCACCGTGCCGGGTAAAACCATTACCCGTGATGGCGAAGAAGTGGAGATGATCACCAAAGGTCGTCACGATCCCTGCGTGGGGATCCGTGCCGTGCCGATCGCGGAAGCGATGATGGCGATCGTGCTGATGGATCATCTGCTGCGCCAGCGGGCGCAGAACGGTGATGTTAACAGCTCCGTGCCGCGCTGGTGATGGCATGAAAGCGCTCCTGCTTACCCTGAGTGCGCTGCTGATCAGCGCCTCAAGCCTGGCGGCGACGCCGTGGCAAAATATTCAGCATCCAATCAGCGGCGCACCGCAATCTATTGGCGGCTTTGCCAATGGCTGTATTGTTGGTGCGCAGTCGCTGCCGCTGAATTCACTCAACTATCAGGTGATGCGGCAGGATCAGCGGCGTTATTTTGGTCATCCCGATCTGATACAGTTTATTCAGCGGCTCAGCACCCAGGTGCATAACCTGCAACTGGGTAACGTGCTGATTGGCGACATGGGCATGGCAGCAGGCGGGCGCTTCAGCAGCGGTCACGCCAGTCATCAGACCGGACTGGATGTAGATATCTGGCTGCAGCTACCAAAAAGCCGCTGGAGCGCGCAGCAACTGCTGAAGCCGCAGCCGCTGGATCTGGTTGGGCCAGGCGATAAAAATGTCATTGCGCGCCACTGGCAGCCGGAAATCGACAGCCTGATTAAACTGGCGGCCAAAGATGATGATGTCACACGCATCTTCGTCAATCCGGCGATTAAAAAGCAGCTTTGTGCTGATGCCGGTAACGATCGTGACTGGCTGCGTAAAGTGCGTCCGTGGTTTGCTCATCGTGCCCATATGCATGTGCGGCTGCGCTGCCCGGCAGGCAGTATTGGCTGTGAAGATCAGCCTGCACCGCCGCCAGGCGATGGCTGTGGCGCAGAACTGCAGAGCTGGTTCCTGCCTAAGCAACCGGGTTCTGGTGCACCGGTGAAACGTGAGCCACCGCCGCTGCCGCCTGCCTGTCAGGCCCTGCTGGATAAACATTTACTGTAAGGGATTCCATGGATTGGTTTGTGGTCAGCCCGCTGCTGGTCGGGCTGCTGTTTTTAATCGCCATGCTGGCCGGTTTTATTGATTCAATCGCGGGTGGCGGGGGATTACTTACGGTACCTTCGTTGCTGGCGGCGGGCCTCTCTCCTGCCCAGGCGCTGGCGACCAATAAACTGCAATCGGTCGGCGGATCGTTTTCCGCCAGCCTCTACTTTGTCCGGCGCGGTGCAGTGAAGCTGAATGAGCAGTGGCTGAATATCGCCATGACGCTGATGGGGTCCGTGCTGGGTGCGATACTGATTCAGCGTCTGCAGGCGGATTTTCTGCGTCAGATGCTGCCGCTGTTTTTAATCGCCATCGGCCTGTGGTTCCTGCTGATGCCGCGCCTGGGGGAAGTGGATCAGGCGCGCCGCCTGCATGGCCTGGCTTATGCGCTGGTGGGCGGCGGAGCCGTGGGATTCTACGACGGATTTTTCGGACCGGGCGCAGGCTCCTTTTATGCACTGGCTTTCGTCACGCTCTGCGGCTACAACCTGGCCAAAGCGACCGCACACGCCAAGGTCCTTAACTTCACTTCAAACCTGGGCAGCCTGCTGTTCTTTATGTTCGGTGGCAAAGTGGTGTGGGGAACCGGCCTGGTTATGATGCTCGGCGCGTTCTGCGGCGCGCGTCTGGGCGCGCGGCTGGTGCTGAGCCGCGGACAGAAACTGATCCGCCCGATGGTGGTCATTGTCTCTGCCGTCATGAGCATTAAATTACTGTGGGACAGCCACGGCAGCGACGTTCTGGCCTGGCTGGCCACGCTGCATTCGTAACTTTTTACGTGATACCGTCATGAACCCGACTCATCATTATGAACAGCTGATCACGCTGTTTGATCGCTGTTTCAGCGATGAATTTCAGACCCGTCTAATTAAAGGCGACGATGAACCGATCTATCTTCCTGCGGATGCAGAGTCGCCGTGGAACCGCGTGGTCTTTGCCCACGGCTTCTACGCCAGCGCTCTTCACGAGATCTCACACTGGTGCATCGCCGGTGAAGCCCGCCGCAAACTGGTCGATTTTGGCTACTGGTACTGCCCGGATGGCCGCGACGCGCTGACCCAGAGTCAGTTTGAAGCCGTGGAAGTGAAGCCGCAGGCGCTGGAGTGGATGTTTTGTACGGCGGCAGGCTTTCCCTTCAACGTGAGTTGTGACAATCTCGACGGAGATTGTGAGCCGGATCGCATTGCGTTTCAGCGTAAAGTCCATGCTCAGGTCATGAGCTATCTGACGTCGGGCATTCCCGACCGTCCCGCGCGTTTTATTACCGCCCTGGCGGAATTTTATGGCAGGCCGTCATTAACAGCGTCGCAGTTTCCCTGGCCGGACGATCTGTGATGCAGAAAGGCATTATAAATAGAGGAATTGAGATGATCGCAGAATTTGAAGCGCGTATTCTGGCCCTGATTGACGACATGGTCGAGCATGCCAGTGACGATGAGCTGTTCGCCAGCGGTTATCTGCGCGGGCATCTGACACTGGCCGTGGCCGAGGTGGAGCAACTGGGCGAACATACGCCAGAAGCGCTGCAGATTCAGGTCTCCCGCAGCCTGCAAAATGCCATTGCGGCGGGTGAACTCTCGCCGCGCGATCAGGCATTAGTGGTGGGGATGTGGGACAACCTGTTTGTCCAGGCTCGTCAGCTCTCCGCCTGACAGTGCAGGGCGGCATGCCGCCCTTATCATCGCCAGTTAAACCGCTTTTCCCTTCAGTAATTTCCTTACCCAGTAACGATTAGGATTGAGGGCTGCCAGCGT
The DNA here is from genome assembly GCF_021043305.1 of Pantoea sp. MHSD4. Taxonomy (NCBI): domain Bacteria; kingdom Pseudomonadati; phylum Pseudomonadota; class Gammaproteobacteria; order Enterobacterales; family Erwiniaceae; genus Pantoea; species Pantoea sp. MHSD4. Next base: position 275,192 of record NZ_JAJNDH010000001.1, read on the forward strand.
ACTGGCATCCAGCGGCTGTGGCTCGCCGGTCAGCTGGGCTGCCAGCACTTCGGCTGCCAGCGGTGCACTGCACAGGCCGCGCGACCCCAGCGCCCCAAACAGGTATAAGCCCGTAAACTCAGGTGCGTCAGCGATGTCATGACCTGCTGCAAGCTGGGTCGGTAAATCAGCATACTGCTTAAGCGTCGCATCATAATCCGGTACGCCGCCCACCATCGGCAGGTGGTCCCGCGTGGCACAACGCACGCCCATTCTTGCTTCACCGCCACTGACATCCACGTTTGTTGCCCAGCGGCTGTCAGGCAGGCAATGCAACAGGCGGCTGCGGTTCTCCTGCTGATCCTCTTCCCGGTAATCTGTGGCGGTTTCGCCACGGTGATAGCTGGCACCGATGCAGTGAGTACCAAACTGTGGGCTGACGGGCGTCAGATAGCCGTCGTAACAGAGCACGGTGTGGAGTGCATTAAGCCCCGGCGTGGAGGGAACATGGCTTACCTGACCGGCCACCGGATAGGCTGGCAGCGGGGCGCTCTGCGCAAAGTCGGCTATCGCATGACCGTTTGCCAGCACCACCGTGGCATGACGGACCGCCGGACGATCGCTGAACGTCAGCGTCCAGTGATCGTCCTCGCGTGAAAGTTCGCTGACGCGATGCAGCCAGTGAATGCGTAATCCCTGGGTTTCGCCATGCGCCAGCATCGCGCTGGTCAGCTCAGCCGGTGAAAGCCAGCCGCCCCGCGGGTAGAAAATACCGCCACAGCCATGGTCGACATTCGCCAGCGTCTCTGCCTCATCCACATTAACGCCACGGGCAATGGATTCAGGCAGGCCCATCGCCAGCATCTGATCGATCTTCTTACAGCTTTTCTCATCCCAGCCCAGTTGCAGCACACCGCTCCAGTGATGTTCATAGGCGACAGTTAACTGATCGTAGAGCCGCCGGGCAAAACTGAATGCTGCCGGGAAAAAGGTGGCAAGCGCCGGGTCGTGCTGGTTGAGCAGCGGATAGAGTGCTCCCTGACGATTGCCGGACGCGCCCAGCGCCGGCGCCTCATCGGCGCAGTAAAGCGTCACCCGCCAGCCGCGACGCAGCAGCGCCAGCGCCAGCGTGGCACTGGCAACGCCGCCGCCAATGAGCGCAACATCACGTTGCGCCGCTGATTGACGATGATACCAGGGCTGCCCGGCAGGCAGCGCAGGCGCGTCCTGTAACGGCCCGCATAGCATTTCGCGCTTGGGACCAAATCCTTTGCGGCGGATGACGTCAAAGCCGGCCTCCTGCAGACCGCGCCGGACAATGCCTGCGGCGGTAAAGGTCGCGAATGTCCCCTGCGGACGCGCCAGTTTTGCCATCATGCTGAACAGTGCTGGCGTCCACATATCCGGGTTCTTCGACGGCGCGAAACCATCCAGGAACCAGGCATCCACCTGACGATTCAGGCTCTCATCCAGCTCTCCCATCAGCTGGTTAATATCGCCCAGCCACAGGTCGAGCGTGATGCGTCCGCCGTCAAACAGCAGTCGCTGGCAGCCGGGCAGGGCGGCGGGCCATTGCGCCTGCAGCGCCGCCGCCCACGGGGCCAGTTCAGGCCAGTGCTGCTGCGCCACAGCCAGGTCATCACGGGTTAACGGAAATTTCTCAAAGCTGATGAAATGCAGACGTTTTAAAGTGGCATCAGGCTGGTCACGCTGAAACGCATCGAACGCCTGCCACAACGTCAGAAAATTGAGGCCGGTGCCAAAACCGCTTTCCGCCACGATCAGCAGATCCCGTGGATGCTCAGCAAAACGCTGGGGAAAACCGTTGCCGCCAAGGAAGACATAGCGTGTCTCTTCCAGACCATTGTCATTAGAGAAATAGACGTCGCCAAACGCTCGGGAAACAGGTGTACCCTGTTCATTCCAGTTTAGCTGCGCATGTTCGACCGGGGTTAATTTCACGGTAAAGACTCATTTTTCAGGCAGTGGCGCGATTTTAGCGACCCACGTGACATGACGCAAATTTACAAAAGGAAATAGCTGATCGGACTTGTTCGGCGTACAAGTGTACGCTAGAGTGCATGCCAATTAAGAAGAAGTGGATGAGGAAGATTGAATGAAACGTGCTGTGATTACTGGCTTAGGGATCGTTTCCAGTATTGGTAATAACCAGCAGGAGGTGCTGTCATCTCTGCGTGAAGGACGCTCTGGCATCACCTTTTCTGAAGAGATGAAAGATTCCGGCATGCGTAGTCACGTCTGGGGTAACGTTAAACTGGATACCACCGGCCTCATCGATCGCAAAGTTGTGCGTTTTATGAGTGATGCGTCAATCTATGCTTATCTTTCCATGGAAGAAGCGATTAAAGATTCCGGCCTCACCACTGAAATGTATCAGAGCAACCCACGTGTGGGTCTGATTGCAGGCTCAGGCGGCGGTTCTCCACGTTTCCAGGTATTTGGTGCTGATGCGATGCGCAGCCCACGTGGCCTGAAAGCGGTTGGCCCTTACGTGGTCACCAAAGCGATGGCTTCTGGCGTCTCTGCCTGCCTCGCCACGCCGTTCAAGATTCATGGCGTAAACTACTCAATCAGCTCCGCCTGTGCCACCTCGGCGCACTGTATCGGTAATGCTGTTGAGCAGATTCAGCTCGGCAAGCAGGATATCGTTTTTGCTGGCGGCGGCGAAGAGCTGTGCTGGGAAATGGCCTGTGAATTCGACGCGATGGGCGCGCTCTCTACCCGTTACAACGACACCCCGGAAAAAGCGTCACGTACCTATGACAACGAGCGCGACGGTTTTGTTATTGCGGGTGGCGGCGGCATGGTCGTTGTTGAAGAGCTGGAGCATGCGCTGGCTCGTGGTGCGCACATCTATGCCGAAATCGTCGGTTACGGTGCGACGTCAGACGGTGCAGACATGGTTGCGCCATCCGGCGAAGGCGCAGTACGCTGCATGAAGATGGCGATGCACGGTGTCGATACACCCATCGACTATCTGAACAGCCACGGAACCTCTACCCCGGTAGGTGATGTGAAAGAGCTGGGTGCGATTCGTGAAGTGTTTGGCGATAACACGCCATACATCTCTGCGACCAAAGCAATGACCGGCCACTCACTGGGTGCCGCTGGCGTGCAGGAAGCGATCTACTCGCTGCTGATGCTGGAGCATGGTTTTATCGCGCCAAGCATCAACATCACCTCGCTGGACGCGGCAGCAACCGGCATGAACATTGTGACTGAGCCAGTGGAAAAAGAGCTGACCACCGTGATGTCTAACAGCTTTGGTTTTGGCGGCACCAACGCCACATTGACCATGCGTAAATATCAGGCGTAATCAGTACTCTGAAGGGCCGGCTTGCCGGCCCTTTTTGTTTTTAAAGCCCATCTCCGTTACCTCATTTACCCCTCGGTATTAACCCTCCCGCTGCAGTAGCCGCAGCAACTTATCGCATCCTGCCACAATCTCGTCAGGCGTCAGCGCGGCAAAACCGAGCATCCAGCCTTGTTGAGATGCGTGTCCGGCATAAAGCGGACTCAGTCGCGGTAGCAGCAATCCCTGTTGTGTTGCCAGCGCGGTTAAGCGTGCTTCATCCTTTTGTACTGTTACCGTCAGCTGTAATCCACCGCCGCTGGCTATTGGCGTGATCCACGGCGAGAGCCGCTGCTCAATCTGCTCAAGCAACCGATCGCGACGGCTGTGATAGAGCTGACGCATCAGGCGCAGATGGCTGGCGAAATGTCCCTGTTGCAGAAAGGCGGCGGTGACAGCCTGCGGCAGCAGGGCGCTGTGCCCATCCAGCACGCTCCGTGCACGGCCTATGGGCGTAACCAGCGCCGGCGGCACGACCATCCAGGCCAGCCGCAGGGAAGGAAACAGCGACTTCGAAAAGGTGCCCAGCGTAATGACCCGCTGATGCCGGTCCAGACCCTGCAATGCAGGAATCGGACGTTCGTTGTAGTGAAACTCGCTGTCGTAATCGTCTTCTATCAGCCAGCTCTGGTTGCGCTGTGCCCAGTCCAGCCATGCCAGACGTCGCGGCAGGCTGAGCGTGACGCTGGTGGGATAGTGATGCGAGGGCGTCAGGTACATGAGCGTTGCACTGCCACTGGTGGGCAGGGCGCCTTCGGCATCAACAACAATCCCACGCACCTGTGCGCCTGCAGCCAGGAAGGCATTGCGGGCACCGGGATAGCCCGGCTCCTCCATCCACACCTCATCACCAGGATCGACCAGCATCATGCTCAGTAACTGCAGCGCCTGTTGGGAACTGGTCAGAATGATGACCTGCTCCGGCTGGCACGCGACGCCCCGGGAGAGTGTCAGATAATCAGCAAGTGCACTGCGTAACGGCAGATAGCCACAGGGATCGCCATATCCCATTGCGGTGCTGCCCAGAGAACGTTGTACGCTGCTGCTCAGGCGTCGCCAGGTGTCGTGAGGAAACGCACGTAACTCCGGTGAACCGGATGCGAACGCGTGAGGAAAAGGGGGATCCTGACAGCCACCGGTTGCCAGCACCTGCTGGCCGCGCGCCGAAAAACGGGCGGGCTGATGCCGTGTCGGCAAAGATGAGGGTGTGCCGGGGATGATGATGGCGACAAAAGTACCGCGACCGGTTTCACGTCGCAGATAGCCTTCACTCTCCAGTTGTCCGTAGGCCGCTTCCACCGTCACGCGTGAAAGGTGCAGATCCAGCGCCAGCTGTCTGCTGGAGGGTAACTGCTGACCCGCACGCAGATGGTGCCGGTTAATCGCCAGCCGAAGGGTCGCGCAGAGACGTTCACGCACGCCGCCACTGGTCTGATGCTGGAAAAGTTGTAACAGCGGTGAAGGCATATCGGTCTTATCCCTGATGAAGAATGGGTATCAGTAAGCAGTCCACTTTGCCGTAAACTGCGAATTCATCACAACAGGAGAATCGCTATGTCATCAGTTTTACGCATTCCGGCCGCCACGCCGCAGCAAAGCCTCGACTATCTGCAGTCAAAACTCGCGTATTACACCGACGCGTGGGATCTGGCGGAAGACCTGGAGCAGCAGCGTCAGGCTATCGTGGTGATTGATGCGCGTGCGCCGGAGGCTTATCGCGCCGGGCACATCTGCGGCGCCATCAACTTTCCGCATCGCGGGATGGATGCCAGCACGACGGCCCGGCTTGATCGCCGCAAAGTGTATGTCACTTATTGTGACGGCATTGGCTGTAACGGCTCGACGAAAGCGGCCCTGAAGCTGGCATCGCTGGGCTTTCAGGTAAAGGAGTTAATTGGCGGGCTGGATTTCTGGAAACGTGATGGTCATCCGCTGACCTGGGGTGATGCGGCGGGTGAATGGCCCGTTACCGCGACCAAAGCATCCTGTGGCTGTTAGCTCAGAGTACCAGCCAGAGTAAAAGGGTGATGACGACCAGTGCAATAAAGAAACCCAACAGCGGACGCCCTGCCAGTGACTGAATCGGCGGCGGCAGCGAGGCGACAAAGGGTGACCAGATCGGCTGCGGTTTAATCTCGCTGGCAGCCAGCGGCTGTTCGTGCAGTTTTTCTGCCCGGTCTGCGCGACGGCTGAACAGAAAATTCAGCAAATCCTGAGTCTGCGTCACCGTGAGCACCGTCTGTGGCGTGGCCTGAAAACGCTGCTGGCTGTAATCCTCCAGCTGCTGCCGCTCCTGCTGATCAAGCGGCTGTTTCAGGGAGGCTTCCAGCAAGTGCAGCGTAGGGGCGCTGTGCTGACTCAGCGTCTGGCGCACCTGGAGATATTGGGTCAGCAGCGGGAAGTGACGTGACGGGATCGGATCGCCGCTGGTCAGGTTCACCAGCTTCAGCGCAGCCGTCCACAGCTTACCGGTAGATTCGCCGGTGGCAGCGGCAAGGCGCACCACCTGCTGATTCAGCGTATGGTGCTCAGCAGGCAGCAGCGTACGGTCGCTGACGCGAATCTGCTGCGGCTGGGGAATCGTCATCTGCCCGTTCTGCAGCATCGTCAGCACCTGGCGCAACTGATCCTGGCTCAGCGCGCTAAGCACAGTCTGGCCAAATTGCTGACGGATAAAATCGCTGACAGCCTGGCGGTTATTGCCCTTGGGCAGCAAGTCGGTGAGCTGTGTCATCAGCAGGCGGGTGGCATGTCCATTTTGCGTCTGTGTTAGGCGGTTATTAAGATACTGCTCCGCTGCCGGAAAATGACGCGACTGCAACTCCGCTTCACTCTTGACGCCCACTTCATGACGGAGCCCCGCCCAGAGTTCAGGCGCTTTAAGATTGCTGAGCGAAGAGATACGCACGATCAGGCGTTCTAACGTCGTGCGCTGCGCAGGCGAAAGAGGCTGTTCACCGGCCACGGAACCGTGACGCGTTACGCCGGTTTGCGGATTGACAGATGAACGATCGACCGGCACACCGGGGCCGCTAAGAGGTTGCATGGCGGATTCCTTGGAAAAACAGAACAGCGTGGGGTGCGCCGGAAAAAGAATAGGCCATGATAGCAAAAGCCCCCGGGAAATCCCACGGGGGCATGCGCGTTTCGGCAGGAGAATTACGCTTCGGTGCGCTTCAGTTGGTGACGACGCCAGCGTTTCCAGATTGGCGGCACCAGCAGAACCGCAATTGCCAGAACCAGCAGGATTTTACAGATCAGACTTTCCCACAGAATGACCATGTTGCCGTTGCTGATCGACAGGGCGCGACGGAGGTTCTGCTCCAGCATCTCACCCAGCACAAATCCCAGAATCAACGGCGACATCGGAAAATCCATTTTACGCAGGATATAACCAAAGATACCCAATCCCACCATCAGCAACAGGTCAAAGGTGGTGCTGTGCACCGCGTAGACGCCCACGGCAGAAATAGCGGCAATGGCTGGCACCAGAAACCACAATGGAATGGTTAGCATGCGGGCGAAGACGTTGATCATCGGGATATTCATGATCAACAGCATTACGTTGCCAATCAGCAGGGCAGCAATCAAGCCCCAGACAATATCTGGCTGCTCAACAAACATCGCCGGTCCTGGTGTGATGTTGTAGAGCGTTAATGCGCCGACCATCACCGCTGTTGTCCCTGAGCCGGGAATACCCAGTGTCAGCATCGGAATAAAGGATCCACAGGCAGAAGCATTGTTTGCCGCTTCCGGTGCTGCCACACCACGAATATCGCCTTTACCGAACTGATCGCTGCCGCTGATCTTTTTCTCAGTCATGTAGGCAATAGCACTAGCGATGGTGGCGCCTGCGCCAGGTAACACACCCACAAAGAAACCGATAAACGAGGAGCGTAGCGTTGCGCCGGTTGCCATAGAGGCTTCTTTCATGTTGAACATCATGCGACCGCTGGCACGAACCGCTTTCTGCCCGGTACTGGTGGACTCCAGCATCAGCAGAATTTCGCTGACTGAGAACAGACCAATCACCACCACCACAAACTGAATGCCATCGGAAAGGTGAACGCTGTCAAAGGTAAAGCGGTACACGCCGGTATTGGCATCCACGCCCACCGTAGCCATGCTGAGCCCTATTAATGCCGCAAGGAACGACTTCAGGGGATTGTGACTCATCATGCTGCCAAGGCAGGCGATAGCGAACACCATCAGCGCAAAATATTCCGCCGGGCCAAATGCCAGCGACCAGCTGGCCAGCAGGGGCGCGAACAGAATAATGCCGAGGATAGCGATGGTTGAACCGATGAATGAACTGACAGCTGAGATGGACAGGGCAACGCCTGCTTTGCCCTGTTGCGCCATCGGATAACCATCCAGCGCGGTCATGATCGCGCCGGCATCACCGGGCACGTTCAGCAGGATGGAGGAGATGCGTCCGCCATATTCACAGCCGATATAGACCGTTGCCAGCAGGATCAGCGCCGATTCCGCCGGTAAGTGCAGGGCAAAGGCCAGCGGCATCAGGATCGCCACGCCGTTGATCGGCCCCAGACCCGGCAGCAGGCCGACGATGGTACCGATAAAACAGCCAATCAGGGCAATCAGCAGGTTCTCTGGCGTCATGGCGACGGCAAAGCCCTGCATTAAAAAGGACCAGGTATCCATGATACTCTCCTTAACTCAGCCAGCTGCCGACCGGAAGGGTCACTTCCAGCAGACGGTCAAAGGCATAAAAAAGTGTGGAGCCCATTACCACGCCGGACAGTGCGGCTGCCCACCAGCGCGCACCAAACAGCAAGCCGATGCCAAACGTCAGCAGCGTTGTGCTGATGGCAAAGCCCAGCATTTCAAACAGCCAGCCATAGAGCATCATCATTGCCGCCAGCGCCACCAGACGTTTCAGTGTGCTGTGGGCTGGCCAGTGAATGGTGTCCGGTTTACGAAACAGCATCAGCACGGCACAGATTGCCATCAGGCCAAGGATCGCCATTGGGAACGGTCGTGGTCCCACCGGTTCGTAGCTGTATTCACTCTGAATTTGCCAGGCTATTACCATGCCGCCGAGGCACAGGGCCAGCCAGAGGCCCGCAAAAATACGATCGCTCATGATTCGCTCCGCTTATTTGGCCAGACCAAATGATTTTGCCTTCTCACGATAATCCGCCACCTGCGTTTTCACGTAGCTATCGAGTTCCTGCCCGAACATGTTGAATTCAAACAGACCACGCATATCGCGTTGTTTTTTAAACTCCGGGGTATCCACCATCTTTTTAAATGCCTGCTCCCACCACTGATAATCAGCATCGCTGACTTTAGGGCCGAGGTAGTAGCCACGAATAACGGGCCAGACGATATTAAAACCCTGTTCTTTGGCGGTAGGGACCTCAGCCAGCTGGCCAGGAAGACGTTGATCGGACATCACCGCCAGTACCCGCATTTTGCCGCCCTGCAGATGTGGCACCATCTCACTCATGTCGCCGGAAACCACCTGAATATGATTGCCGAGCAGCGCCGTTACCGGCTCACCACCGCCTTCAAAGGCGACATAGCGCATTTTGCGGGGATCGATGCCCGCTTCGCGCGCCAGCAACGCCGTTTTCATCCAGTCCTGACTGCCGATTGATGCGCCGGCACCGACCACCACTTTGGTCGGGTCTTCTTTCATTGCCGCCATCAGTTCGCCCAGGGTTTTCCATGGCGCGTCTTCGCGGACGGCGACCATACCGTAGTCCGTTCCCACGGCGGCCAGCCACTTCACATCGTCAACCGAATAGCGACCAAATTTGCCCTGTGACAGGTTCAGCAGCGATCCGCCAGAAAAGGCGACCACCGTGCCCGCTTCAGCCGGACGCTGGGCAATAATGGCGTTATAGGCCACCGCACCCACGCCGCCAGGCATATAGGTCACGCGCATCGGGGTTTCAATTTGTTTGGTTTCCTGCAGCGAGACCTGCAACAGCTTGCAGGTAAGATCAAATCCGCCGCCCGGTTTGGCAGGTGCAATACATTCGGTGCGGCCAGGGCCGTCAGCGGCATTCGCAGCCGGCACCAGCAGAGCCAGCAGGGCAGAGGTAAGGGCGGTATGGATTATTTTTTTCATCGTGCGCTCCATTCATTCTTCCAGAGTGTGATTACAGCCGTAATATTGGCGTTACTGAATTGTTAAAACAGTTACCTTTCATTTACCTTTCAGTGCCCGGATTTAATGACAGGATGTGATATGCGTCTCTTACTGGTAGAAGATACCGTTGAACTGGCACGCTGGCTGCAGAAGGCGCTGACGCAAAAGGGCTTCGCCGTTGACTGGGTTGCAGATGGGGTTGCCGCCGATCACGCGTTGCAATGTGAAGCCTATGCGCTGGTCGTGCTGGATGTTTCTCTGCCGCGTATTGATGGTCTGGAGGTGCTGACGCGGTTACGGCGGCGTGGACAGGGTGTGCCGGTATTGCTGTTAACGGCGCGCAGTGCACTGGATGACCGGGTGCGCGGCCTGAATCTGGGGGCGGATGATTATCTGACCAAGCCGTTTGAACTGGATGAACTGGAAGCGCGATTGCGCGCGCTGTTGCGGCGCAGTCAAAGCCAGTCCGCGCAAAGTCAGTCACTGGGGCAACTGGTGCTGGATGGGGAGGGCTATTTTCTGCTGGCTGAAAAGCCGCTGGCATTAACGCCGCGCGAATCCAGTATTCTTACTACCCTGATGCAGCGCCATGGCCGGCCCGTTTCCCGTCAGCATCTCTATGAACAGACCTTTACTCTGGCTGATGAGGCCAGTCCGGAGAGCATTGAGCTGTATGTGCATCGGGTGCGTAAAAAACTGGCGGGCAGTGATGTAGCGATTGTGACGCTGCGCGGACTCGGCTACAGCCTGGAAACCTTGCCGTGCGGCTGATTCACTCTCTGCGCGGCGAGCTGCTGGCGTGGCTGGGCCTGCCACTGCTGTTGCTGTGGGCCCTGTCAGTCTATACCCATTATCAGAGTGGGCTGGCGGCAGCCAACCAGGCCTATGACCGCTCGCTACTGGCTTCGGCCCGAACCGTGGCAGAACGTCTGGTGGTACGACAGCAGCATCTGGAAGTCGATGTTCCCTGGGTAGTGCTCGACAGCTTTGAACGCAATATGAATGATCAGCTGTTTTATCAGGTCATTTCCCCGCAGGGGAAAACCCTCTCCGGTTACGACGATCTGCCGCCGATTCCGCCAGCCAGTAAAATGTCGACCGCTTATCCGGCGCTGGTGCATTTCTATGATGGTCGCTATCACCAGCATCGCATTCGCGTTGCGGCACTCTGGCAACCGGTCAGTGAGGCGGGTGTTGAAGGCATGGCACTGGTCCTGGTGGCTGAAACCATTAATTCTCGTCAGGAGTTCGCCAGCCGGTTGATGCGCACTGCGCTGATCAGTCAGAGCGGGCTGGTTCTGATGACGCTACTGCTGGCCAGTCTGATGCTGCGTCGGGTGCTGCGACCGCTACGCCGACTGTCACGCATTGTCCTGCAGCGGGATGGGGGAGAGTTAACGCCACTGCCGTCATTACCCTGGTCAGAGCTTCAGCCGCTGATCATCGCGTTTAACCGTTACCTGGAGCGCTTGCGCGGGCTGCTGGCGCGTCAGGATCGCTTCAGCGCCGACGCGGCTCACCAGCTTCGCACCCCGCTGACCATCCTCAAAACTCAGGTCAGCGTGGCACTCAACAGCGATCGTCCTGAGCAGTGGCAGGAGAGCCTGCTTGGGATGCGCCACACGCTGGATGAGACCATTTTACTTACCGACCGGCTGCTACAGCTGGCCCGCATTAAAGCGCGGCATGGTGAAGATAAGCCAATGGCACGTGTCGATCTGGCCGCCATTGTGCGTGAAGCCTGTTTTAGCCGTTATCCGGCGGCGCGAACCCGGCAGCTTGACCTCGGTTATGAGGGTGAAGAGTGTCATAAGGTGGTGGGGGATGGTGTTCTGCTGGGCGAGCTGTGCGCCAACCTGCTTGATAACGCTATTAAATACACCCCGCACAATGGCGTGGTGACGGCGCGCGTGACACCTGGAAAACTGGAAATTGAGGATAGTGGTCCGGGCATTGAGGATGCCAGTCAGGCCAAAGCACTGCAGCCTTTTCAGCGGCTGGATAATGTCGGCATGCAGCCCGGTGCGGGTATTGGTCTTGCGCTGGTCCAGGATATCTGTGCCTGGCATGGTGCCACAATGCAGCTGGACCGCAGCCCGCAGCTTGGCGGGCTGCGGGTAACCGTCTTGTTTACCTCGGTGGCAGGCTGACCGCTTTACGCCGGATTAACGGCGTACGCAGTCGCTGCGCCAGGATGACACCGCCCAGCGTCAGACCGCCGCCAATCCAGTGGTAACTGTGCAGCTGTTCATGCAGGAATATCACCGCAATCATCGCGGTAAATACCGGAATCAGATTCATAAAAATACTGGTGGTGCTGGCCCCCAGACGCTGCACGCCATGGATCCACAGAAACGGCGCGATGATCGACGCAAACAGACCGGCAAATGCCACCAGCGGCAGATTATGCCGGTTAAGCGCCACCTCAGGTGCCAGAAGAAAACCAGGCAACAGCAGCACGACACCACACAAAATCTGCACATACAGGCTTTGCCAGATCGGCAGCGGCAGCGCCCAGCGCCGTGTCAACACGCCATAGAGTGCATAGGCGGCGGAAGCGGCCAGCATCAGCAGTTCGCCTTTTCCCAGGCCATGATTCAGCAGTTGCATTACATTGCCTTCACTGACCAGCCATACCAGACCGATGAATGAGATGATACTGCCGAGCAGGATACCAAGCGTCGGCGCAATGCGGAGGATCACGACGCTCAGCAGCACGGTGAGCAGCGGAATGAGTGCGCCAATAATGCCCATAAAGAGTGCGCTGACACTGTGTGCCGCGTAGTACGCGAGGCTCTGATAGAGCACCATCCCGAGCAGTCCAAGCATAGCCAGCCGCCAGAGATGCGGCTTGATAGCCACACGCGCCCGCCACACGCCCGGCAGCACAAACGGCGTCAGCACCAGTAGCGCCAGCAGCCAGCGATAGAAAGAGATCGCCGCGGGATCGATCGCACTGGCTGAGAGCTTGCTGACAATGGAGTTGATTGACCAGATTATTACCGCAAAGAGCGGATAGAGGAAAAACATGCTGACTCTCTATATGTATAATTAATGAGGCGCATTGTACGCGTGTCCGGATTTATTCAGATCATTAATATCGGAAAAATAAGTGATTGATGGGACAGAGTGATCCTGAAAGTGACCAGTCACTCCCCGCGTCATATGACATCGGGCGGGTCACGACAGCGGCTGCGTTTTCTGCGCGCCATCGTGCTGCCGGAGCAGGGGAACGTGTGCAGCGTCTCGCCCTTGCGCTGGAATACCGTTCCGCCCCGGCGCTGATTGTCATTTTCAGGCAGCCGGCGGAAATCACGCCCGATCGCTATCGCGCACGGTTAGGCTAACGCGTCGCTTTGTGCCAGAATCACTCCCCTCTTGATGCAACTGACAGGAAAGCCGTAGTGAAAATTCTGGTCGATGAAAATATGCCCTACGCCCGTGAGTTATTCAGTCGTACCGGCGATGTTGTCGCGGTGCCGGGACGTCCGCTGCCGGTGGCAGAACTGGCCGATGCCGATGGTCTGATGGTGCGCTCAGTCACCCAGGTGAATGAGTCACTGCTGGCAGGAAAGCCGGTAAAGTTTGTCGGAACCGCCACGGCGGGCACCGATCATATCGACGAGAACTGGCTGCAGCAGGCGGGCATTGCGTTCTCTGCCGCTCCGGGTTGTAACGCCATTGCCGTGGTGGAATATGTTTTCTCTGCGCTGCTGCTGCTGGCGGAGCGTGACGGCTTTGAGCTGCGTGACCGCACGGTCGGCATCGTCGGTGTCGGTAACGTTGGCGGGCGTCTGCAAAAGCGTCTGGAGGCCTGGGGCATCAAAACCCTGCTGTGCGATCCACCACGCGCCGATCGGGGTGACGAGGGCGATTTCCTGTCGCTGGAAGCCGTCACCGCACAGGCTGATATTCTGACTTTCCACACCCCGCTGTTTAAAGACGGTCCCTATAAAAGCTGGCATCTGGCGGATGCGGCGCTGCTGATGGCGCTGAAGCCCAACACCATTCTGATCAATGCCTGTCGTGGTCCGGTGGTGGACAATGGCGCGCTGCTGGAAGTGCTGAAAATGCGGCCGGATCTCAGCGTTGTACTGGATGTCTGGGAGCCGGAGCCGGATCTCTCACTGGCGTTACTGGATAAAGTTGATATCGCCACGCCGCACATCGCGGGCTACACCCTGGAAGGTAAAGCACGCGGCACCACGCAGGTATTTGAAGCCTGGTGCGATTTTATTGGTCAGCCGCAGCAGGTGCCGCTCAGCACTTTACTGCCGGTGCCGGAGTTCAGTGAAATCACCCTGAATGGCCCGCTGGATCAGCCAACGCTGAAACGCCTGGCGCATCTGGTGTATGATGTGCGCCGCGATGATGCCCCCCTGCGTAAAGTGGCGGCCAAACCGGGCGAATTTGATCGCCTGCGCAAGCAGTATCTGGAGCGCCGCGAATGGTCGTCGCTGCAGGTGAACTGTGATGACGCCACAACGGCTGAGAAGCTAAACCAGCTGGGCTTTAACGCAATCATCACCCCGAAATAACGGGCGCTGCAGGTCAGTCGCCCCGGCGCGGTTTCCGCACTGAATCAGTCAGTGTACGGAAACGATGCGTACTGCTGGCATGGCTGCATGACGGTGGTTTCCGGGGGAGATACCCCATGGATTTCGGGTTGCATTGCGGCGGCAAGAGCACGAGTCCCGATGAGCTTACTCAGGTAAGTGATTCGGTTGAGTGAACGCAGCCAGCAAAGATGCAACGTGAAAGACGATGGGGATAAATCTGAATCCCTGGGCGGTGAATATCACCGCCTTCTGTTTTTATGTCATTGTCTGGAGTAAACCAACATGTCTGACGGCTGGAATATTGCGCTACTTGGCGCGACAGGCGCAGTAGGGAACGCTGTACTGGAACTGCTGGCGGAACGCCAGTTCCCGGTTGGTGAATTATATTTGCTGGCCAGCGAAAACAGCGCAGGCGAAATCAAGCGTTACGAGGGCCGCTCGGTGCGGGTCGACAATGCAGAGACATTCGACTGGTCACAGGCGCAGCTGGCCTTTTTCGTGGCGGGACGTGACGCTTCGGCGCGCTTTGCCGATGAAGCGGCTAACGCCGGTTGTCTGGTGATCGACAGCAGCGAGCTGTTTGCGCTGGAACCTGATGTGCCGCTGGTGGTGCCGGATGTGAACCCGCAGGTGCTGGCTGATTATCGTAATCGCAACATCATCAGCGTGGCAGATAATCTGGTGAGCCAGCTGCTGACCGCAATTAAACCGCTGGTGGATGCAGCCGGACTGAGCCGTTTACAGGTGACGAACCTGATCTCGGTCTCCAGTTACGGCAAAGTGGCGGTGGATGCGCTGGCCGGGGAAAGTGCCCGCTTGCTGAATGGTATTCCAGCCGATGAACACCATTTTGGTCGTCAGCTGGCGTTTAACCTGATGCCTCAACAGGCCGATGCAGAAGGCAGCGTGGAAAGTGAACGTCGCCTGATTGATCAGGTACGTAAGGTATTACAGGACGAAGGCTTACCGATTGCGGTCAGCAGCGTACAGGCACCGGTGTTCTACGGTAATGCGCAGATTGTGCATATCGAAAACCTGCGCCCGCTCTCTGCGGAAGAAGCGCGTGCCGAGCTGGCGCTGGCGTCAGATATTCGTCTGAGCGAAGAGGATGAAGTGCCAACGCCGGTTACGGATGCCTCAGGCAACGGCGAACTGAGCATCGGCGCGGTACGCAACGACTACGGTATTCCGGAGTTGCTGCAGTTCTGGTCAGTGGCGGACAATATTCGTTTTGGCGGCGCGCTGATGGCGGTGAAAACTGCCGAGAAACTGGTTCAGGAGTATCTGTAACCATGTCCGATGGTCAGACACAAAAACTGGCGCTCGGCATCGAGTATGACGGCAGTCGTTATTACGGCTGGCAACGTCAGAATGAAGTCCGCAGCGTGCAGGAGAAGGTAGAGCGCGCGCTGTCGAAGGTCGCGGATCACCCGGTCAGCATTTTTTGCGCGGGCCGCACCGATGCCGGCGTGCACGGAACGGGGCAGGTGGTCCATTTCGAGACGACATCACAACGACCTGATGGTGCCTGGACGCTGGGCGTCAACGCTAATCTGCCGCCGGATATTGCGGTGCGCTGGGTGAAAGCGGTGCCGGATGAGTTTCATGCCCGCTTCAGCGCTACGGCCCGACGCTATCGCTACCTGATCTACAATCAGCGTCTGCGTCCGGCGGTGCTGGCGCAGGGCGTCACGCACTTCTACCATCCTCTGGATGCGGAGAAGATGCAGCGCGCCGGGCAATGTTTGTTAGGCGAAAATGATTTCACCTCATTTCGCGCCGTGCAGTGCCAGTCGCGTACCCCGTGGCGCAACGTGATTCATCTTAACGTCACGCGTCAGGGCCCTTACGTGATTGTGGATATCAAAGCCAACGCTTTTGTCCATCACATGGTGCGCAATATCGTGGGCAGTCTGATGGAGATAGGCTGCGGCAATAAGCCTGAGTCATGGATGGCCACGCTGCTGGCAGCGAAAGATCGGACACTGGCGGCAGCCACAGCCCGGGCAGAGGGATTGTATCTGGTGGCGGTGGATTACCCATCCCTCTTTGCGTTACCACAACCGTCGATGGGACCGTTGTTCCTCGCGGATTAATTTACTTTCAGGACTTAAAAGGGCGCGCTATGGAGTTTATCCATTTTCTGGTCGATTTTATTCTGCACATCGATGTGCATCTTGCTGAACTGGTTGCACAGTACGGTATCTGGATTTACGCTATTTTGTTCCTGATTTTGTTCTGCGAAACCGGACTGGTGGTCACGCCATTCCTGCCGGGTGATTCGCTGCTGTTTGTGGCGGGCGCACTGGCCGCGCTGCCAGGTAACGATCTCAATGTGCACATTATGGTGGCATTGTTAGTGGTGGCGGCGGTTCTGGGCGATGCGGTGAACTACACCATTGGCCGCCTGTTTGGCGAACGGTTGTTCAGTAACCCGAACTCGAAGATTTTCCGTCGCAGCCATCTGGATAAAACCCATGCGTTTTATGCCCGTCATGGCGGAAAAACCATTATCCTTGCGCGCTTTGTGCCCATCGTCCGGACGTTCGCGCCGTTTGTTGCGGGTATGGGCCATATGTCCTATCGCCACTTCGCACTGTTCAACGTGACGGGTGCGCTGCTATGGGTGCTGCTGTTCTCCTACGCCGGCTACCTGTTTGGCGATCTGCCGGTGGTGCAGGAAAACCTGAAGCTGCTGATTGTCGGCATTATCCTGGTGTCGATTCTGCCGGGTGTGATTGAAGTCTGGCGTCATCGCCGTCAGGCTAAGCAGCAGAAGCTGCCATAAGGCTTCGCTCAGGGGTAAGACCAGATTTTTATCCACAGTCTGAACAGGTTGTGGTTTAATGAGCGACATTTACCGTCTGCTGAAGCGGTTTTCAGCAGTATCAAGACGACTGGACCAGGTCAGTTTTAAACAGAAAGGTCATCAATGAGCTGGATTGAACGCATTCTTAATAAAAGCACCGGAACGCCTGTGCGCAAAGCCAGTATCCCGGAAGGGGTCTGGACCAAGTGTGACAGCTGTGGTCAGGTTCTCTACCGCGCCGAGCTGGAGCGTAATCTTGAGGTCTGCCCGAAGTGTGACCATCACATGCGTATGCATGCCCGTGAGCGCCTCGGCAGTGTCCTCGATCAGGGCACTATGGTTGAGCTGGGCAGTGAACTTGAACCTAAAGATCTGCTCAAGTTCCGTGACTCCAAAAAGTATAAAGACCGTCTGGTAGCGGCCCAGAAAGACACCGGCGAGAAAGATGCGCTGGTTGTCATGAAAGGTCAGCTGCACAGCATGCCGGTTGTTGCGGCAGCCTTTGAATTTGCCTTTATGGGCGGTTCAATGGGTTCTGTGGTTGGTGCGCGCTTTGTGCGTGCGGTTGAGCAGGCGTTAGAAGATAACTGTCCGCTGATCTGCTTCTCCGCCAGTGGTGGTGCCCGTATGCAGGAAGCGCTGCAGTCGCTGATGCAGATGGCGAAAACCAGTGCGGCACTGGCCAAAATGCGCGAGCGCGGTCTGCCATATATTTCTGTGCTGACTGACCCGACGATGGGTGGCGTTTCGGCCAGTTTTGCGATGCTGGGTGACCTCAATATCGCGGAACCTAAAGCGCTGATCGGCTTTGCCGGTCCACGCGTGATCGAACAGACCGTGCGCGAAAAACTGCCGCCAGGCTTCCAGCGCAGTGAGTTCCTGATTGAGAAGGGCGCGATCGATATGATCATTCGTCGTCCGGAAATGCGTTACAAACTGGCAAGCCTGCTGGCAAAAATGATGAACCTGCCGGCACCGCTGCATGACGGTGAACAGTCCGCTCCTGCGACGACTGAATCGGAAAGCAACGAGGCCTGACAGGAGATAGAGAGGTGCGTCCAAAGCACCTCTTACCAATGCACCGTATACCGCAGCACCAGTCTGCCAGGTATAAATAAGCAAAACGGGACATATGGACAATCTTCACCTTCCTCAAGCCACGTCGCCTTTGGCCACGTGGCTTTATTATCTTGAGCACCTGCATACTCAGGCCATCGAACTGGGTCTGGACCGTATTCGTCAGGTAGCACTTCGTCTCGACCTGCTGAAACCCGCTCCCTTTGTCTTTACCGTAGCCGGCACTAATGGCAAAGGCACGACATGTCGGACCCTGGAAACGCTGCTGATTGCCGCGGGCTACCGCGTTGGCGTCTACAGCTCGCCACATCTGGTGCGCTACACCGAGCGTGTTCGGGTCCAGGGAGAGGAGCTGAGTGAAGCGCAGCACTGCGCCAGCTTTGCGGAGATTGAAGCCGGACGTGCGGATATCTCCCTGACCTATTTCGAATTTGGCACGCTCTCTGCGCTCAATCTGTTCCGCCAGGCGCAGCTGGATGTGGTGATTCTCGAAGTCGGCCTCGGCGGACGGCTGGATGCCACCAACATCGTGGATGCCGATGTCGCCGTAGTCACCAGCATTGCACTGGATCATACTGACTGGCTTGGGCCGGATCGCGAAAGTATCGGGCGTGAGAAAGCGGGTGTGTTCCGGGCGGGGAAACCGGCAGTCGTCGGTGAACCCGATATGCCACACAGCATCGCGGTGGTCGCGCAGGAAAAAGGTGCTGAGCTGTTACAGCGCAACCGTGACTGGTCATGGCAAGCCCAGGCCGAAAGCTGGTCGCTGCGTGATGCGCTGGGGGAGCTGAACGATCTGCCACTGCCCCAGGTGCCGTTACCTAACGCGGCGACGGCACTGGTGGCGCTGCGTGTCTCAGGGCTTGAGGTCAGTGAGGCGCAGATTCGCGCCAGCCTGCCGCTGGCGATGCTGCCAGGGCGTTTTCAGACGATTAGTGAATCACCGCGCGTGATTCTGGATGTCGCCCATAATCCGCATGCAGCGTCGTATCTGGCGTCACAGCTGGCGACGCTGCCGAAACGCGGCAAAGTGCATGCCGTCGTGGGCATGCTGCATGATAAAGATATTGCCGGTACGCTGACGGCGCTGGCACCCATGGTCGATGCCTGGTACTGCGCACCGCTTGACGGTCCGCGCGGCGCCAGTGCTGAGCAACTGCTGGATTGCCTCTCGCAGGGCGAAGCCTTTAGCTCGGTTGAGCTCGCCTGGCAGCAGGCACGCCAGCGGGCAGCGCCGCAGGACACTGTGCTGGTCTGTGGTTCATTCCACACCGTTGCGCAGGTCATGGAATCGATTGAAACGGAGAAAGGACGTGGCAAGTAAGTTTCAAAACCGTTTAGTCGGCACCGTTATTCTGGTCGCCGTTGGCGTGATTGTGCTGCCAGGGCTGCTGGATGGTCAGAAAAAGCATTACAAAGAAGAGTTCGCCGCCATTCCGCTGGTGCCGAAACCTGACGATCAGCAGGACAGTGAAATGGTGCCACCGGTTACCCAGTCGCTGCCATCCCAGCCACCTGAAGGCGCGGGCAATGCGGTCAACAGCAGTAATGGTAATAGCAAAAGCAGCGTCACGGCAGAGCAGGGGCGTGCCGAGCCGGATGATGATACCGAACCGACTGTGGTTTCGCCGCCGCCGGTTCATCAGTCTGTGCCTGCACAGACGGTGACCAAACCGAAAGTGGCAGAGCAGCAGAAAACTAAAGTCACTGAGCAGCCTAAGCAGAAACCGGTCGAACAGCAGAAGCCTAAAGCGGTGGAGCAGACGAAGCCGAAGCCGGAAGAACCGCCTAAAGCGGTCGAACAGCCGAAGCAGGAAGCGGCGCCAAAAGCAGCAGAGACGACCGCACCGGCAGGGCAGGCTTATGTGGTGCAGTTAGGTGCGCTGAAAAACGCCAGCAAAGTGAATGAGATTGTCGCGCAGTTGCGGCTGTCGGGCTATCGCGCCTTTACTGTGCCTTCAACGCCCGTTCAGGGTCAGATTACCCGCATTTACGTCGGGCCGGATGCCTCGAAAGCCAAAATGCAGAGTGCCGTTGGCGAGCTGAAAAGCATCTCAGGGTTGGGCGGTGTTGTGAAACCGTACAGCGCCCGCTAAACCGGCGATTGGCGCTGCCGATAGCAGTAACAGGCAGCGTCTTTTTCCCGGCGTACAGCGTGCTCAGGTCGCGCGGTACGCCTGAAATAGTGAATATTTTCAACGGCCTTTCCGGCTGAGAATCACCCAGGCGATTGCGTTTTTTTTCATCGCCTTTTTTATGGATGCAGAAAAAGAAAACCGCTACGCAAACGTTTTCTTTTTCTGTTAGAATGCGCCCCGAACTGGATGCAGGGGTGCAATTGCACTGGCGCTGGAAGAGTTCATGATCTGGATTGATTACGTCATTATTGCGGTAGTTGGTTTTTCGGCTCTGGTCAGCCTCGTCCGTGGGTTTGTCCGGGAAGCCTTATCTCTTGTTACCTGGGGATGCGCGTTTTTTGTCGCCAGTCATTACTACGCCTACCTTGCAGTCTGGTTTACAGGTTTTGACGACGAACTGGTTCGTAACGGTATCGCCATTGGTGTGCTGTTTGTGGCTACCCTGATTGTAGGGGCCATTGTGAACTATGTTATCGGCACGCTGGTGGAGAAAACCGGCCTGTCGGGAACCGACCGGGTGTTGGGCGTCTGTTTCGGGGCGTTGCGTGGTGTGCTGATCGTAGCCGCTTTGCTGTTCTTCCTTGATACATTCACTGGCTTTTCTAAAAGTCCAGACTGGCAACAGTCTCAACTCATTCCCGAGTTCAGTTATATCATCAGGTGGTTTTTTGATTACCTGAAAAGCACGTCGAGTTTTTTACCCCGGTGATGTGACCGGGAGTGCGGCTAAATGAGGAAATGACAACATGTGCGGTATTGTCGGTATCACCGGTTTCATGCCGGTCAACCAGTCGATCTATGACGCGTTAACGGTGCTCCAGCACCGCGGGCAGGATGCCGCAGGCATTTGTACGATTGATGCGCTGAAATGTTTTCGCCTGCGAAAGGCAAATGGCCTGGTCAGCGACGTTTTCGAAGCACGCCACATGCAGCGTCTGCAGGGCAATATGGGGATTGGCCACGCGCGTTATCCCACTGCGGGAAGCTCCAGTGCCTCTGAAGCGCAGCCATTCTATGTAAACTCCCCATACGGCATCACCCTGGCGCATAACGGTAACCTGACCAACGCCCATGTGCTGCGCAAGCACCTGTTTGAAAAGGGCCGCCGTCACGTTAATACCACCTCAGATTCTGAAATCCTGCTGAATATCTTTGCGCAGGAGTTAGATCGTTTTCAAAATGATCCGCTGGAAGCCGACAACATTTTTGCCGCGGTGGCTGCCGTACATCAGCAGGTGCGTGGCGCCTACGCGGTTGTCTCGATGATTATCGGCCACGGCATGGTTGCTTTCCGTGACCCTAATGGCATCCGTCCGCTGGTGCTGGGCAAGCGCGTTATCGCTGATGGTCGCACCGAATATATGGTCGCCTCCGAGAGCGTCGCGCTGGATACGCTGGGCTTTGAGTTCATCCGTGACGTCGCACCGGGTGAAGCCGTCTATGTCACTGAAGCGGGCCAGCTCTCTACCCGCCAGTGTGCTGAAAACCCGAAAAGCAATCCGTGCCTGTTCGAATATGTCTATTTTGCCCGTCCGGACTCTTTCCTGGATAAAATCTCCGTCTACAGCGCCCGTGTCCGCATGGGCACCAAGCTGGGCGAGAAAATTGCCCGCGAGTGGGAAGATCTGGATATCGACGTGGTGATTCCTATTCCGGAAACCTCTACCGATATTGCGCTGGAAATTGCCCGTATTCTCGACAAGCCTTATCGTCAGGGCTTCGTGAAAAACCGTTACGTTGGCCGTACTTTTATCATGCCGGGCCAGCAGTTACGTCGCAGCGCGGTTCGCCGCAAGCTCAACGCTAACCGTGCCGAATTCCGTGATAAAAATGTCCTGCTGGTGGATGACTCTATCGTGCGCGGCACCACCTCAGAGCAGATCATTGAGATGGCGCGTGAAGCCGGCGCCAGACGCGTTTATCTGGCGTCTGCTGCACCGGAAATTCGTTTCCCGAACGTCTACGGCATTGATATGCCGAGCGCCACGGAACTGATTGCGCATGGCCGCGAAGTGGAAGAGATTCGCCAGCTGATTAAAGCCGATGCGCTGATTTTCCAGGACCTGGACGATTTGATTGAAGCGGTGCGTGAAGAGAACCCGGACATCGCCCAGTTTGAATGCTCGGTGTTCAACGGTATCTACGTGACGAAAGATGTCGATCAGCAGTATCTGGAGTATCTGGAATCGCTGCGCAACGATGACGCCAAAGCGCTTCAACGCCAGAACGAAGTCGAAAACCTCGAGCTGCACAACGAGGGCTGATATGCTCAGCGGGTGGTCAACATAAAGCAGGGCGGGAGCAATCCCGCCCTGTTTGTTTTCAGAAACCTGCTGGCCGCGTATGATAGTGCATTGGCTGACATAAGGTTGGAATATGAAACGACTCATCATTGGCATCTCCGGCGCAAGCGGGGTGATCTATGGCGTGCGCATGCTGCAGGTGTTGCAGCAGGTGGAAGAAGTAGAAACGCATCTGGTCATGAGCCAGGCGGCGCGTCAGACGCTGGGGCTGGAGAGCGACTATTCGCTGCGTGACGTGCAGGCGCTGGCCGATGTGGTGCATGACGTGCGCGATATTGCAGCAAATATCTCGTCGGGGTCGTTTAAAACCCTGGGCATGGCGATTTTACCCTGCTCAATGAAAACGCTTTCAGGCATCGTCCACAGTTACACTGACTCCCTGCTGACCCGTGCGGCTGACGTCATATTAAAAGAGCAGCGTAAGCTGGTATTGTGCGTACGTGAAACGCCATTGCACGTTGGACACCTGCGCATGATGACCACCGCCGCCGAGCTGGGCGCCATAATAATGCCACCAGTGCCGGCTTTTTATCATCGGCCTGAAACCATCGATCAGCTGATTGACCAGACCGTCAACCGGGTTATTGATCAATTCGATATCGAATTACCGGAAGATCTCTTCGCGCGCTGGCAGGGTGCATAAAGTTCCGCTGGCGCACTTATTTAGTGCATAAGCGCGCCTCGGATCACTCTTCGTGCATTTGATGCACCAAAAGTTAACAACGTCGCTTTTTCTCTTTTACTTCACTGCTATATTCCCCCTACAAACACAGCGTTTTCGCCTGTCTGACATCACGCTAACTGCGTGGAAAACTTGCAGAACTGGCATGAAACATGCAAATTAATTTGCGCAAACACATCACAAACCACATAACAAAAAGCACTTCACTTGAGGGTAATCTATGAAAAAGCGTGTTCTGGCTCTTTCCCTGATGCT
Source organism: Pantoea sp. MHSD4 (assembly GCF_021043305.1). NCBI lineage: Bacteria > Pseudomonadati > Pseudomonadota > Gammaproteobacteria > Enterobacterales > Erwiniaceae > Pantoea > Pantoea sp. MHSD4. The sequence continues at coordinate 298,488 of NZ_JAJNDH010000001.1, forward strand.
GGGCTTATCCAGTGCTGCCAGCGTATTCGCGGCAGTGCCGGGTTCAATCCGTATCGGCACAGATCCAACTTACCCACCGTTTGAGTCGAAAGACGCGCAAGGCAAGTTAGTGGGCTTCGATATCGACCTCGCTAACGAAATCTGTAAACGTATTCATACCCAATGCACCTACGTTGAAAGCGACTTCGATGCGCTGATCCCGTCGCTGAAAGCGAAAAAAATTGATGCCATCATCTCCTCACTTTCCATCACAGCAAAACGTCAGGAAGAGATCGCCTTCTCGGATAAGCTTTACGCTGCTAATGCGCGTTTAGTCGCACCGAAAGGATCGAAAATTCAACCGACCATTGAGTCGCTGAAAGGCAAAAATATCGGTCTGCTGCAGGGCACAACCCAGGAAACCTATGCCAATCAGAACTGGCGGCCTAAAGGGGTTAACGTCACCCCTTATGCTAATCAGGATCTGGTTTATCAGGATCTGAATGCCGGTCGTATTGATGCGGCCTTCCAGGATGAAGTGCAGGCCAGCGAAGGTTTTCTGAAGCAGCCAGTCGGTAAAAACTACGCGTTTGCCGGTCCGGCCGTCAAAGATGACAAGATCTTTGGCGTCGGCACCGGTATGGGACTGCGTAAAGATGACAGCGAACTGAAAGCCGCCATCGACAAAGCCTTTGCTGACATGCGTAAAGATGGCACCTACGACAAGATTGCGAAGAAATACTTCGATTTCAATGTGTACGGCGACTAACCATCCTGTCGCTTTACCTTCTGTTTCCGTTCTGCCGGGACTGAGCCGGTTCTGCCCGAGGCAGAAACCGGACCTGGCCCGGTGATGACGGAAAGCGTCTGAAACGGAGAGGTAAAGCTAAACTGCCCGTCTCGCTTGCGGGCAGCGTTTCGTTTACACCCCACGACAGGACCTTTCGATGCTGTATGGCTATTCTGATGTAATTCTTCGGGGCACGCTGGTGACGCTGGAGCTGGCACTCACCTCTGTCGTACTGGCCGTGCTGCTGGGCCTGATTGGCGCAGGCGCGAAACTGTCGCGCAGCCGGCCGCTGGCGATGATTTTTGAAGGCTACACCACGCTGATTCGTGGCGTGCCTGACCTCGTACTGATGCTGCTGATCTTCTACGGTCTGCAGATTGTCCTCAACCAGGTAACCGATGCGCTGGGTATGGCGCAGTTTGATATCGACCCGATGGTGGCCGGTATCATCACGCTCGGCTTTATCTATGGTGCCTACTTCACCGAAACCTTCCGGGGTGCTTTTATGACTGTGCCTCAGGGACAGATAGAGGCGGCTACTGCATTTGGTTTTACCAGCGCGCAGGTGTTCCGCCGCATTCTGTTTCCGGCCATGATGCGCTATGCGTTGCCGGGCATCGGCAACAACTGGCAGGTGATTCTGAAAGCCACCGCGCTGGTCTCGCTGCTGGGGCTGGAAGATGTCGTGAAGGCAACGCAACTGGCGGGGAAAAGTACCTGGCAGCCGTTCTACTTCGCTATTGTAGCGGGTGTGATTTATCTGGTGTTCACCACGCTGTCGAATGGCGTGCTGTGGTGGCTGAACCGTCGCTATACGGTCGGTGTGAAGAGGGCGAGTTATGATTGAGATTATTCAGGAATACTGGAAATCGCTGCTCTGGACCGACGGTTATCGTTTTACCGGTGTGGCTATCACCCTTTGGCTGCTGATCCTTTCGGTGACCGTTGGTGGCTGTCTGGCCATCCTGCTGGCGATAGCGCGGGTTTCGCCTAACCGGTTTATCAGTTTTCCGGTCTGGCTCTTTACCTACGTGTTTCGCGGCACGCCGCTCTATGTACAGCTGCTGGTATTCTACTCCGGCATGTACACGCTGGAGATTGTGAAAGGCACTGAACTGCTGAACGCATTTTTCCGCAGTGGCCTGAACTGTACGTTACTCGCCTTCACCCTGAATACCTGTGCTTACACCACAGAGATCTTTGCCGGTGCCATTCGCTCGGTGCCCCACGGCGAGATTGAGGCGGCGCGGGCGTATGGCTTCTCCACCTTTAAACTCTATCGCTGCATTATCCTGCCCTCGGCGCTGCGGACGGCACTGCCAGCCTACAGTAACGAAGTGATTCTGATGCTGCACTCCACGGCGCTGGCTTTCACCGCCACGGTGCCGGATCTGCTGAAAATCGCGCGGGATATTAACTCGGCGACCTATCAGCCGTTTACCGCCTTTGGCATTGCGGCTGTGTTATACCTGATTATCTCTTACGTGTTGATCAGCCTGTTCCGCCTGGCGGAACGCCGCTGGCTGGCCCACGTGAAACCCTCTTCATCGCATTGAGTAGAACTATGGCTGACAATAAATTAAGCGTCACCGAATTGCATAAGCGTTACGGTGAACATGAAGTGCTGAAAGGGGTCTCGTTAACTGCTAAAGCGGGCGATGTGATCAGCATCATTGGATCGTCCGGTTCAGGGAAAAGTACCTTTTTACGCTGCATCAACTTCCTCGAAAAACCGAGTGAAGGCAGCATCATGGTGAACAACCAGCAGATCACCTTAGTCCGCGACAAAGATGGTCAGCTTAAAGTGGCTGACAAAGAGCAACTGCGCGCGTTGCGCACCAGCCTCACCATGGTGTTCCAGCACTTTAATCTCTGGAGTCACATGACAGTGCTGGAAAACGTGATGGAAGCGCCGATTCAGGTGCTGGGGCTGAGTAAAGCGGAAGCGCGTGAGCGCGCCATCCGCTATCTCGATAAAGTCGGCATTGATGCGCGGGCGCAGGCGAAGTATCCGGTGCATCTCTCGGGTGGTCAGCAGCAGCGTGTGTCGATTGCGCGCGCGCTGGCGATGGAGCCGGAAGTGTTGCTGTTTGATGAGCCGACGTCGGCGCTGGATCCTGAACTGGTGGGCGAAGTGCTGCGCATTATGCAGAAGCTGGCGGAGGAGGGTAAAACCATGGTGGTCGTCACGCATGAGATGGAATTTGCCCGTCACGTCTCCAGCCATGTGATTTTCCTGCACCAGGGCAAAATTGAAGAGCAGGGGCCGCCTGCTGAGGTGTTTGGCAACCCGAAAAGTCCACGTTTACAGCAATTCCTCAAGGGATCGCTGAAGTAAGCCTGAGCCCGCGCCTGGCCGGGCGCGGGCTTCTGGTTAATGCTTCACCACATCCTGCAACGCCTCCTGCAGATCGTACCAGCGGAAGCCAAAACCTGATGCCTCCAGCCGCTTTGGCAGCACATGTTGTCCTCCCAGCACCAGAACCGACGATTCGCCCATCATCAGCTTAATGGCGCTGGCAGGCGTACGCATAAAGGCCGGACGATGCATAACCCGACCCAGCGTGGCGGCAAACTGCTCATTACGCACCGCATAAGGTGCGACCATGTTGAACGGCCCTCGCAGATCATCATGGTCCAGCAGCCAGATAATGGCGTTGAGCATGTCATCAATATGGATCCACGGCATGTACTGTTTACCACTGCCGATTGGCCCGCCGATGCCGAGCTTAAACGGCAGCTTCATTTTGCTGAGTGCGCCGCCCTCGGGCGCCAGTACCACGCCAGTTCGCAGCAGACAAACGCGGGTGCGTTCGCTTTCCGCCGTGAGCGCCAGCTGCTCCCAGCGGGCGCAGAGCTGATGCGTGAACTCATCCTGCCCCTGATCCTCTTCGGTCAGCACCAGATCGCCGGTATTGCCATAAAAGCCGGTTGCCGAACCTGAGATCAATACGGCGGGTGGTGTAGTGCTGGCGTTGATCAGTGAGGCGATCTGCTCGGTTATCTGCCAGCGACTTTCACAGAGCTGCTGCTTGTGTGGCTCCGTCCAGCGTTTGTCAGCGATCGGTTCGCCCGCCAGATTAATCACCGCATCGATGTCATCCAGTGTCGACTGTTGCGCCAGTCCTGACCAGAGTGCGACGTTCTCGCCCAGTTTTTCACGCGCGCTGACCACGTCGCGCGTTACCACGCTGATCTGATGGCCCAACTGCTGCAGACGTGGAATCAGGTGACGGCCAATCAGTCCCGTGCCACCGGTAATAAGAATGTGCATGTTGCGGCTCCCTTGATGTTTTTGTTATTTGCACCTTTCAGCATAGAAGAGTGGAGCCACTCTATAGTGAGTCGCGTCGCGGTTTCTTCTTCTGAAGGAAGAGATCGGATCAGCTCAGCGTTGCCTTCGCAAAAAAAAATCGGTAAACATGATGCAACCCTGACAGCCAATTGAGGTAACCGATGAATTATCCGCCCATCACCCTGTGGTCAGATTCATCATTTTTCAGTCCTTACGCCATGTCGGCCTACGTTGCCCTTAACGAAAAAGGGATTCCGTTCCACCTGAAACGCGTCGATTTGTCGCAGAATCAGCAATACGCAGCGGCATACCGTGAGTTGTCGCTGACCTGCCGGGTTCCGACTCTGCAGATTGATGACTTTCTGTTAAGCGAATCCTCGGCGATAACCGAATATCTTGAAGAGCGTTTTCCGGCACCCGAGTTTGAACGTCTCTATCCTCGCGACCGCGAAAAGCGCGCTCGCGCGCGAGAGATTCAGGCCTGGCTGCGCAGTGACTTCCTGTGGATTCGTCAGGAGCGTCCGACAGAGGTGCTGTTTGCCGGTGAACGCTTTGCGCCGCTGACCGCGTCAGCGCAGCAGGCGGTGGATAAACTCGTTACAGCTGTCGAACGTCTGCTGCCAGACGGACAGCAGAACCTGTTTGGCGAGTGGTCAATTGCAGATACCGATCTGGCGGTGATGCTTAACCGGCTGGTACTGCATGGCGATCCTCTGCCTGCACGCTTACAGCAATATGCTGAGTTTCAGTGGCAACGCGCCTCGGTACAGCTGTGGTTAGCAGAAAGTGGTAAAAATCGGTAACAGCCGGGGCTTGCTCATGCTGGCGTAAGTGATTACCTTACGCCACATAAAAATAACGACGTGGCAAACTGCGTACGCAACTGTACGCCAAACAGGAAAGGGTTACGGATGGTGGATCAAACTGCGGGTGACGGCATTGAGTGGGTCGATATCGTAAACGAAGAGAATGAAGTCGTTGCTCAGGCGACACGCGCGCAGATGCGTGCTCAGTGCCTGCGTCACCGCGCCACTTATATCGTGGTTCATGACGGTATGGGTAAGATTCTGGTACAGCGTCGCACCGAGATAAAAGATTTTATGCCGGGCAAACTGGACGCAACCGCAGGCGGCGTGGTGCAGAGCGGTGAAGATATGCTGGAATCTGCGCGACGTGAAGCGGAAGAGGAGTTAGGGATTGCCGCCGTGCCGTTTGCTGAGCATGGCAAATTCTACTTCGAAGATCAGCATTGCCGTGTCTGGGGCGGTCTGTTCAGTTGTGTGTCACATGGCCCTTTCGCCATGCAGGAATCGGAAGTCGATGAGATTATCTGGATGACGCCCGATGAGATCACCGCACGCTGTGATGAATTTACCGACGATTCGCTGAAAGCGCTCTCTCTGTGGATGAGCCGCAACGGTGATAACCGGGCCTGAAAACGGGCGCATTCATACCAGTGACCGACGCGCATTAACGCGGACTGCCCGGTTACCGGCGAAAAAAAAGGCATGCCTCGTGGCATGCCTTTTTCGTTGTTACCAGACGCTTAACCTTCAGCCTGCTGTGACTGAATAGCCGTCAGGGCGATGGTATAGACGATGTCGTCAACCAGCGCACCGCGCGACAGATCGTTGACCGGCTTACGCATACCCTGCAGCATCGGTCCGATTGAGATCAGATCGGCTGAACGCTGTACCGCTTTGTAGGTGGTGTTACCGGTGTTGAGATCCGGGAAGATAAACACGGTAGCGCGACCTGCAACCTGTGAATTTGGCGCTTTCGATTTCGCCACATCTTCCATGATCGCGGCGTCATACTGCAGCGGACCATCGATGACCAGATCAGGACGTTTCTCCTGCGCAATGCGCGTTGCTTCACGCACTTTCTCAACATCGCTACCTGCACCTGACGTGCCGGTAGAGTAGGAGATCATCGCCACACGCGGATCGATACCAAAGGCGCTGGCAGAATCCGCTGACTGGATAGCAATCTCAGCCAGCTGCTCAGCGGTGGGATCCGGGTTAATGGCGCAGTCACCGTAGACCAGCACCTGCTCAGGCAGCAGCATAAAGAACACGGATGAAACCAGCGAGCTGTTCGGCGCGGTTTTGATCAACTGCAGTGGCGGACGAATGGTGTTGGCGGTGGTGTGAACCGCGCCTGAAACCAGACCATCCACTTCACCGCTCTCCAGCATCATGGTGCCGAGAACCACGTTATCTTCCAGCTGCTCCTGAGCGACCACTTCGGTCATGCCTTTGCTCTTACGCAGCTCAACCAGACGTGGCACGTAGTTTTCACGTACCTGCTCCGGGTCAACAATTTCGACACCTTTGCCCAGTACGACACCCTGAGCCGCAGCGACACGCTGAATCTCATCCGGATTGCCTAACAGGACGCAGGTGGCGATACCGCGCTCAGCACAGATAGAGGCCGCTTTAACCGTACGCGGCTCATCACCCTCTGGCAGCACGACACGTTTACCCGCTTTACGCGCGAGCTCAGTCAGCTGGTAGCGGAAGGCTGGAGGTGACAGGCGACGGCTGCGCTCAGAGGTGGCGGTCAGTGACTCAATCCACTCGGCATTAATGTAGCTGGCCACATATTCCTGCACTTTCTCAATGCGCTGCGTATCGTCAGCAGGCACTTCAAGATTAAAGCTCTGCAGGCTCAGGGAGGTCTGCCAGGTGTTGGTTTTCACCATAAACACCGGCAGGCCGGTCTGGAAAGCCCGGTCGCAGAGACGGGCGATGCGATCGTCAATCTCATAGTTACCGGTCAGCAGAATTGCACCAATCTCAATGCCGTTCATCGCGGCCAGACAGGCGGCGACCAGCACATCAGGGCGGTCTGCGGAAGTCACCAGCAGTGAGCCAGGACGGAAATGCTCCAGCATGTGCGGGATACTGCGCGCACAGAAGGTGACGGATTTGACCCGGCGGGTCTGAATTTCACCTTCATTGATGATACGCGCATCCAGATGGCGGCACATATCGATCGCGCGGGTAGCAATCAGATCAAAGCTCCACGGCACGCAGCCCAGCACCGGCAGCGGGCTGTCTGAGAACAGCTGCTTTGGATCGATGTTGGCGATGCTCGCTTTTGAGGAGTCATCAAAGATCTCTGACAGGTCAGGACGGGTACGCCCCTGATCATCCACCGGCGCGTTGAGTTTGTTGATAATTACGCCCGTGATATTTTTGTTCTTCTGACCGCCGAAGCTGCTTTGAGTCAGTTCAATGCGCTCTTTCAACTGTGCCGGCGAGTCATTGCCCAGCGCCATCACGAAGACGATTTCTGCGTTCAGGGTTTTGGCGATTTCGTAGTTCAGTGCGTTGGCAAACTGATGCTTACGGGTCGGCACAAGCCCTTCAACCAGAACCACTTCCGCATCCTGCGTGTTGGCATGGTAACGGGAGATGATCTCTTCCATCAGCACATCCTGCTGGTTCGATCCCAGCAGAGATTCCACACGTGACATCTGCAGCGGTTCAGCGGCAGGAATCGAGGAGTTCTTACGGATAATCGTGGTGGTTTGATCCGGCGTATCGCCGCCGCTACGCGGCTGAGCAATTGGCTTGAAGACGCTGAGACGGACGCCTTTGCGCTCCATGGCGCGAATAACGCCGAGGCTGACGCTGGTCAGGCCGACGCTGGTGCCGGTCGGAATGAGCATAATTGTACGTGACACGTTTGAACCTCTCAGTAATGGCAGGGTGTCAAAAACAACTCCGTCAGCCTGAGCTGACGGAGAGAAGTGTTTTACGCAGTCAGCCGCGCGGCGTCCTGGGCGATGACCAGTTCTTCGTTGGTCGGAATCACCAGCGCCGGGCGAGTGCCTTCTTTATTGATGTAACCAGATTTGCCGAAACGGGCGGCCAGGTTGCGATCGTGGTCAACTTCAAAGCCCAGCAGCGCCAGTTTTTTCAGTGAGAGTTCACGCACCATCGCGGCGTTTTCGCCGATGCCGCCGGTAAACACGACGGCGTCAAGACGGCCATCCATCAGCGCGGTGTAACTGCCGATATATTTCGCCAGACGATGACAGAAGACATCCATTGCACGCTTCGCATCTTCTTTGGTGCTGTAGTTATCTTCAACGTAGCGGCAGTCGCTGGTGACTTCGGTCAGACCTAACAGGCCAGACTCTTTAGTCAGCAGTTTATTGATGGCATCAACGCTCATACCCAGCGTATCGTGGAGGAAGAAGACTATCGCCGGGTCGATGTCGCCACTGCGCGTACCCATCACCAGGCCTTCCAGCGGGGTCAGACCCATTGAGGTGTCCACGCACTCGCCGTTGCGAATCGCAGAGACCGAACCGCCGTTGCCGAGGTGACAGGTGATGATGTTCAGTGACGCCAGTGGCTTGTTAAGCATTTTGGCCGCTTCGTGAGTCACGTAGAAGTGGCTGGTACCATGTGCGCCATAGCGACGAACGCCATGCTCTTTGTACAATTTGTACGGCAGCGCATAGAGATAAGACTCTTCCGGCATTGTCTGATGGAAAGCAGTGTCAAATACCGCGACATTCTTGTCTGACAGGTGAGGGAAATTTTTCATCGCTTCATCAATACCGATCAGATGAGCCGGATTGTGCAGCGGTGCGAAAGAGGAGGCGTCTTTGATGCCCTGGACGACTTCTTCAGTAATGATGACTGACTGCGTCAGTTTTTCGCCGCCATGAACGATACGATGGCCGATTGCAGCAATTTGTGCCGAAAGCTCAGGTTTTTGTGCCAGAATGGATTTAACGATAAAGTTCAGCGCTTCGCTGTGCGCTGCGCCAGCACCCAGAGGCGCTTCCTGTTTTTCGCCTTCCAGCTTCCATTTGATACGGGCTTCAGGAAGATGGAAACATTCCGCCAGGCCTGACAGGAACTCTTCACCGCTGGCAGGGTTAAGAATGGCAAACTTAAGGGAAGAGCTGCCACAGTTCAGAACCAGAACTAACTTACTCGACATGGAAGTACCTATTTTTTGAGAGTGGCTAAATTAAACGCAATCAGACTATCAGCGTAGCCCATGAAAGCTGGTAGATTAATGACAAACATCATGCGGTAGACAGAAATCTGCGATTCCGCAAAAAATTTCGGTAATCTTACGCGAAAATTTTAAGATTGCCTTGTCGAAACTTGGCTCAGGCCTCTTCCCAAAGGCGCATTCCGCTTCCGGAGAGGTGTTAAAACGGCGTCAGAATAGCTGGAGTCATCTTTAAAGACAAAAATAATTGAAGGTTGTTACGTAAAGTTGTGTCTTTATAACTATTTTTTAATCTTTGCAGTATTAGTTGAGGTGAGCCATGGCGAATGAATCTGGCAGTACCAATTGGTTTCGGATGTTTCAGCGCGGCCAATACTATATGAAGACCTGGCCTGCTGATAAGCGCCTGGCCCCCGTGTTCCCGGAAAACCGGGTTTCATCGGCAACCCGTTTTGCCATTCGTTTTATGCCACCTCTGGCGATTTTTACGCTGACCTGGCAGATTGCGATGGGCGGTCAGTTAGGCCCGGCCGTGGCGACTGCGCTGTTTGCCTGCAGCCTGCCGATGCAGGGACTGTGGTGGCTGGGCAAGCGTTCAGTGACGCCACTGCCGCCAACGCTGCTTAACTGGTTTCATGAGGTGCGTACCCGACTGGAAGAAGCCGGGCAGGCGATAGCACCGGTTGAAGGCAAGCCGACTTATCAGGCACTGGCCGATCTGCTTAAGCGGGCGTTTAAACAGCTCGACCGCACCTTCCTCGACGATCTCTAGGCAAACCCAGGCTGGCGGTAAAATAATTACCGCTAACCTGCGGCCAAATCAAAAAAAGGCGAGACGGCGGTTTCCGTGTCGTTAACGCTGTGCAATCATTTCTCCATTGTCGATTAACTGAGCGGTCTCTGACCGGGAGTCAATGATGGAAATGACCCATGCACAGCGTTTGATTCTCACTAACCAGTATAAAATCATGGCGATGCTTGAGCCTGAAAATGCTGAACGCTTCCGCCGTTACCAGACCATCATCGAACGCGGCTATGCGCTGCAGATGCGTGAGCTGGACAAAGAGTTTGGCGAACTCAGCGAAGCGATCTGCCGGACGGTGATCGATATTATGGAGATGCATCATGCCCTCCATGTTTCCTGGTCGAACCTTAAAGATAAAGGTCAGCTTGAAGCGCGCCGTCTCGCCTTTTTGGGCTTTGATGCGGCAACTGAAGCGCGGCTGCTGGGCTACGTCCGTTTTATGGTGAATACAGAAGGGCGGTATACCCACTTCGATTCCGGTACTCACGGTTTCAATGCCCAGACCCCAATGTGGGAAAAGTATCAACGCATGTTAGCTTTGTGGCAGACTTGTCCGCGCCAGTACCATTTAAGTGCAAATGAAATCGCACAAGTGATCAATGCCTGAAGAGGAGGAGCGCGTGACCTACAGAGGTTTTCTATTTGATTTAGACGGCACGCTGGTGGATTCGCTGCCAGCGGTTGAACGAGCCTGGAGCCAGTGGGGTGCCCGTCATGGTATCGCCGCTGATGAGATCCTGGATTTTATCCATGGCAAACAGGCGATCACCTCTTTGCGTCATTTTATGGCAGGTCAGTCGGAAGAGGCTATACAGGCGGAGTTTACCGCGCTGGAGCAGGCTGAAGCGGCGGACACCGACGGTGTGCAGGCGCTGCCCGGTGCCGTCGCGTTGCTGAACCGGCTGAACGAACTGAATATTCCCTGGGCAATTGTTACCTCAGGCTCGGTGCCGGTCGCTCATGCCCGTCACAAAGCCGCGGGGTTACCAAAGCCTGCTGTGTTCATTACGGCTGAGCAGGTGGCGAAAGGTAAACCTGAACCCGATCCTTACCTGCTGGGTGCGGAGAAACTGGGGTTAGCGGCGACAGCGTGCGTAGTGGCAGAAGATGCTCCCGCCGGAATTTTATCCGGCCTGAATGCGGGCTGCACGGTGATTGCTATTAATCCTGCGGCGGAGACACCCCGGCTGGATGACGTGGCGCTTAAGCTCGAATCGCTGGCATCGCTGGTAGTTTCCCGCGAGTCTGATGGCAGTTTTACCTTTAGTCAGCAGGCTTAAGGGTTCGCCCGGCGGCCAGTTCGCCGGGCTTAAAGAGGCGTATCCTGCGAGATTTCATCCAGTGACAGGCTGAAGCTCGGAATGAACACGTCAACGAAGTAATCCATCTCCGGCGAACGACGCTGCGCCAGGGTCTTTTCCAGCCGTGCTTTCGCCAGTAAAAATTCATTATTCCCGGCAGACAACTCTTCAAGACACTTAACATAGGCACAGAGCGCATCCGCCTGTTTCACAACGGCCTGCTCCTCTTCGCTATGCAGATGCTCATCGATCAGCGGGCGATAGATTTCCTGAAACTCTTCCGGCAGCATCTCAATCAGCTTTTGCTGAGCAATCTTTTCGATTTTCTTATATTCGTGGGCGATCTGCGCGTTGTAATACTTCACCGGTGTCGGTAAATCGCCGGTAAGCACTTCACTGGCATCGTGATAAAGCGCCAGCATGGCAATACGATCGGCATTAAGCGACCCGCTGAACTTGAGATTTTTGATCACCGCCAGGGCGTGCGCCACCATAGCGACCTGCAGACTGTGTTCCGAGACATTTTCGGTGCGCACATTGCGCATCAGCGGCCAGCGATTAATCAGCTTAAGACGGGAGAGGTGAGCAAAGAAGTGGCTTTGTGTCATGCGCGTTCCTGTTGGCAGGCAGGGGAGAGACCGGCTCTCCCCAAATAACGTCAGTATACGCGGGCGTGATTACTGACGATAGCCTTGCAGGAAACGCCCAAATTTATTAATCGCCATCTCCAGATCATCGACGCGTGGCAGCGTAACGATGCGAAGATGATCGGGCCACGGCCAGTTGAACGCACTGCCCTGAACCAGCAACACTTTTTCCTGTAACAGAAAATCCAGCACCATCTTCTGATCGTCGAAGATATTGAATTTTTTGGCATCGATTTTCGGGAACATGTAGAGCGCGCCCTGCGGCTTCACACAGCTGACGCCAGGAATATCATTGATCAACTCCCATGCACGCTGGCGCTGCTCGTAGAGACGACCACCAGGCATGATAAATTCGCTGATGCTCTGATAGCCGCCCAGTGCCGTCTGAATCGCATGCTGCGCCGGTACGTTGGCACACAGACGCATTGAGGCGAGCATTTCCAGCCCTTCAATATAGCCTTTCGCATGTTTCTTCGGCCCGTTCAGTACCATCCAGCCCTGACGGAAACCGGCCACGCGATAGGTTTTGGAGAGGCCATTGAACGTCACGGTCAGCAGATCGGGCGCCAGGGCCGCAATGCAGTGATGCTGGGCGTCGTCGTAAAGGATCTTGTCGTAGATTTCGTCGGCGAAAATGATCAGATTATGCTGACGCGCAATTTCAACCACCTCTAACAGCAGTTCTTTACTGTAGACCGCGCCGGTAGGGTTATTCGGGTTGATGATCACGATGCCACGGGTACGAGGCGTTATCTTGCTACGGATATCATCCAGATCAGGGAACCAGCCGGCAGACTCATCACACAGATAGTGCACCGCTTTACCGCTGGAGAGAGAAACCGCGGCTGTCCATAAGGGATAGTCGGGCGCGGGCACCAGCATTTCGTCGCCGCTATTCAGTAACGCCTGCATCGCCTGCACGATGAGTTCTGATACCCCGTTACCGATATAAATATCTTCTACCGTGACATCGCGCATGTCGCGTGCCTGATAGTGCTGCATGATTGCTTTACGGGCGGAGTAGAGGCCCTTGGAGTCGCAATAACCCTGAGCGCTGGGAAGGTTACGAATGACATCAACCAGGATCTCATCCGGTGCTTCGAAACCAAACGGCGCCGGATTGCCAATGTTCAGCTTGAGAACTTTATTACCTTCTTCTTCAAGGCGCTTAGCCTCTTTCAGTACCGGTCCACGGATGTCATAGCAGACGTTATCGAGTTTTCCGGATTTATCAATTTGAAAAGTCATTGTTACCGCCTTGATGGGCAGAATCCTTGTGGCTGCCACAGAAATCGAACCAGCACAATGTACTCTCCTCACGGTCACAAAAGAAGGGTGCCGCCCCGTTTTGGCGGGTTCAACAACTTTTTGCAGAATGCGTAGCGTAAAAAGTAACAGCTCTCGCTGAGGGTAGTTAATAAAACTCTGTATAAAGAAATTTTTAGAATTTTAATCCACCCAAACCGTAGCGAGCCAACATCTGCCTCTGGAATTTAAAAAGGTTTGTGGACTCAATACGGAGAGATATTTTCTTTACCGCTGAAATATACACTTTGAGGAATAGTTAAAATTTATTTTATTAATGTTCGTTTTATGGCCAGTTTTATAACATGAGAACTATTTACGCCTTAACACTGCTTAAGAGTGTGCTGTTTAAGGCCTTGTGATCGCCGGAAAAGTACCAAAAAAGGCGTTTCATTCGGCACCTTAAATACAGGATAGTGAGCACTACTTAACACTTCCTCACTAACTTTCAGAACGTTGAAGGCTTAAAAAGTGATCAATAATGTGGCATAAGGGTCACGAAATGCCTTTGTCACAAAATTTACAGCGCTTTTCACAAAATCATTTCCATTTTGAAGTCAAAAATGATTAAGTATAATTTATTATTTAGTGCACTTAGCCGCTTCGCCTTGATAGTCCGCTAAGTGTGGTTTTTATCCCGCCCGATTCATTCCGGTGGGAATAAGACAACTACACAGCTTCCTGCATTTGCGCACCCCAGCGCCATCGGTACAGAAGAAGTTGTCTCTGTCTTAAAGCATCGTGCTCCCTTCGGGTGAGTCAACGGTGCAGGTTCCACATAAAATTTTTTCATGTCAGTCTTCACACAGGACTGTCATTAAGCACCATTACCGCTTATCACTTTGATAAGCTTGTAATAACACCAGGGTAGTAGTTCGTAAAAATCTTATAAGTGAAGAAAAAACATGACTAATGCAAATCGTCCGATACTGAATCTCGACCTCGATCTGCTGAGAACTTTCGTTGCCGTTGCGGATTTGAATACCTTTGCAGCCGCCGCTGCAGCGGTCTGCAGAACCCAGTCAGCAGTCAGTCAGCAGATGCAGCGTCTGGAGCAATTGGTAGGTAAAGAGCTGTTTGCCAGACATGGACGTAATAAGCTTTTAACAGAGCATGGGATCCAGCTTTTAGGCTATGCCAGAAAAATTCTTCGTTTTAACGACGAAGCCTGCACATCTCTGATGTACAGCAACATTCAGGGCGTACTGACTATTGGTGCCTCTGATGACACCTCTGACACTATTCTGCCGTTCCTGTTAAACCGGGTGACCTCGGTTTATCCGAAACTGGCCATTGATGTGCGGGTTAAACGTAATCCATTCATGATGGAAATGCTCAATCAGGGTGAAGTGGACCTGGTGGTGACAACGTCCAGCCCAGGCAACTTTACCTATCAGGTACTGCGTACTTCACCCACCTTGTGGTACTGCGCAGCGGACTATATCTTCCAGCGCGGCGAAGCGATTCCATTGGTGCTGCTGGATGAGCCAAGTCCTTACCGTGATATGGCCATTGATCATCTCAATGAAGCCGGTATCCCATGGCGTATCTCTTACGTCGCTTCTACTCTGGCTGCCGTACGAGCTGCAGTGAAAGCGGGTCTTGGCGTAACAGCGCGCCCGGTCGAGATGATGAGCCCGGAACTGCGTGTTATGGGTGCGGCTGAAGGTCTGCCGGTTCTCCCGGATACGCAGTATCTGCTGTGCCGTAATCCTGACAGTGATAATGAGCTGGCGCTGGCTATCTTTAATGCCATGCAGTCTACTAATGATCCGTACAATCTGAGCAACAATCCAGATGGTGCGTTGCTGTTGGATGACGAAGAGTAATAGCGCTAACGTGTTGTACTCAACATCAGCGCCATTGCCTTAACAAACGCTTATAAATAAGCCTCTCATTCTTTGAACAGAACGAGGGGCTTTTTTACTATCTGACCCTTGTCAGACTCGCCCCGACGACAACCTCCCTGATGTAAACCCCTCACTGTATTTCACTCCATTACAAACTGAAATCTGCAATCCATAAAAACGAACCTTTTGTTCCGTATCAAGGCTTCAGGTGGAGGAAATTAACGCAAAAAGGGCAAAAGTGTGTTCTGGATCAAGAAAATACCCCTGCTAAGGGGAAGGAAAAAAGAGTCATACCTGTCAAAATATGTTTGTTAAACGCACGATCCATGCGTGTGATTACCCGCTACACTAAAATTAACCCTACAGACTGAAGCGATTTAGCTGGAAAGCGGGGCATCATTTGTTAATAATATGATGCAGGTGTGAAATAATGTTTGGATACTTTTGTCAAAGTTGACAAAAGGTTATAGAAAGGAGTAAAAAACCCCATTAAATTGCTGTTTATTCCGTAATAACAGTGACATTTAAAAGGTTTTTACCCTTCCCTTGAATCGATGTGGTCAGTTTGCTGCGGGAAACGCGTGCAGGATGCCAGCGCCACTTTTGATGAGTAAGCAATGAGTATGTCAACTACCACCGAAATCATCGCTCAGCACTGGGCGTTTATCGTATTTATCGTTATTGCCTTTGGCTTGTGTGCTTTCATGCTGACCGGAGGATGGTTGCTTGGCGGCAGAGCGCGCGCCCGCTATAAAGACACGCCATTCGAATCGGGCATTGAATCCGTTGGTGACACCCATATCCGCCTGTCGGCGAAATTTTATCTGGTTGCGATGTTTTTCGTCATTTTTGACGTCGAAGCCCTCTTTTTATACGCATGGGCGACTTCAATCCGCGAAAGCGGTTGGGTCGGCTTTGTGGAAGCCGCAATTTTCATTTTGGTGCTCCTTGCGGGTCTGGTCTATCTGGTACGCATTGGCGCACTGGACTGGGCTCCAGCTCGCCGTCGCGTAGTGGTGAAAACTACTACGGTCAGCCACACCAATCCTCATAAGCAGTAAAAGAGAGGCAATAAGATGGACTATACGCTCACCCGCATAGACCCGAACGGTGGTGAGAACGACCGTTATCCTCTGCAAAAGCAGGAAATCGTCAGCGATCCGCTGGAGCAGCACGTTCATCGCAGCGTTTATATGGGCAAACTCGAAAATGCCCTGCATGACATGGTGAACTGGGGACGTAAAAACTCACTCTGGCCTTATAACTTTGGCCTGTCCTGTTGTTACGTTGAGATGACCACATCGTTTACCGCGGTCCATGACGTGGCACGTTTTGGTGCTGAAGTTATGCGCGCCTCGCCACGCCAGGCGGATTTCATGGTTATTGCCGGCACGCCGTTTACCAAAATGGCTCCGGTTATTCAGCGTTTATACGATCAGATGCTGGAGCCAAAATGGGTGATCTCAATGGGTGCCTGCGCAAATTCGGGCGGCATGTATGACATCTATTCGGTGGTGCAGGGCGTCGATAAATTCCTGCCAGTAGATGTCTATATTCCTGGCTGCCCGCCACGTCCTGAAGCCTACATGCAGGCACTGCTGCTGTTGCAGGAGTCGATCGGCAAAGAGCGCCGTCCGCTTTCATGGGTTGTCGGCGACCAGGGCGTTTACCGCGCTAACATGCCTTCAGAGCGTGAAAGAAAACGCGGCGAGCGCATCGCAGTCACAAACCTGCGCAGCCCGGACGAAGTTTAAAACCGTATGGATGGAAAAGAGCGCCTGCAGCAGAACATCACAATTTAATGCATGGCCCCATCCTGACGCCTTCATTTGAGTGCCTGAGACCAGGCCGGAATGGTGAGTAACGTATGACAGATTTGACCACGCAAGATCTCGCTCAGCCTTCATGGCAAACCCGTGATCACCTTGATGACCCGGTGATCGGCGAGTTGCGTAACCGTTTTGGGCCGGATGCCTTCACTGTACAGCCAACCCGCACCGGCATTCCGGTGGTCTGGGTTAAGCGTGAACAGATACTGGAAATTACCGAGTTCCTGCGTAAATTACCGAAGCCTTACGTCATGCTGTATGACCTGCATGGCGTGGATGAGCGTTTACGTACCCACCGTGCAGGCCTGCCTGCGGCGGATTTTTCCGTTTTCTACCACCTGCTGTCGATTGAACGCAACCGCGACATCATGCTCAAGGTGGCACTCTCTGAAAACGACATGCATCTGCCGACCATCACCCGTCTTTTCCCGAATGCCAACTGGTATGAGCGTGAAACCTGGGAGATGTTTGGTATTACCTTTGATGGTCACCCGCACCTGACGCGCATCATGATGCCGTCGACCTGGGAAGGCCATCCGCTGCGTAAAGATTACCCGGCGCGCGCCACCGAATTCGATCCTTTCACGCTGACTAAGCAGAAAGAAGATTTAGAGATGGAGGCGCTGACCTTTAAGCCTGAAGACTGGGGCATGAAGCGCAGCACCACCAACGAAGACTTCATGTTCCTGAACCTCGGGCCTAACCACCCGTCGGCGCACGGTGCGTTCCGCATCATCCTGCAGCTGGACGGTGAAGAGATTGTCGACTGCGTACCTGACATCGGTTATCACCATCGTGGTGCCGAAAAGATGGGTGAGCGTCAGTCCTGGCACAGCTACATTCCTTACACTGACCGTATCGAGTACCTCGGCGGCTGCGTGAACGAAATGCCTTACGTGCTGGCGGTAGAAAAACTGGCCGGTATCGTGGTGCCCGATCGCGTAAACGTGATCCGCGTGATGCTCTCTGAGCTGTTCCGCATTAACAGCCATCTGCTTTATATCTCGACCTTTATTCAGGACGTCGGCGCGATGACGCCGGTGTTCTTTGCCTTTACCGATCGCCAGAAAATCTATGACGTGGTTGAAGCCATTACCGGTTTCCGTATGCACCCGGCCTGGTTCCGTATCGGTGGTGTAGCACACGACCTGCCGCGAGGCTGGGAACGTCTGCTGCGTGACTTCCTGGACTGGATGCCGAAGCGTCTGAAGGAATATGACAAAGCGGCACTGCGTAACACCGTGCTGATTGGTCGTTCAAAAGGCGTTGCTGCTTACAATATGGAAGAGGCGCTGGCGTGGGGCACGACCGGTGCCGGCCTGCGTGCCACGGGTCTCGACTTTGACGTGCGCAAATGGCGTCCATACTCAGGCTACGAAAACTTCGATTTCGAAATCCCGGTCGGCGACGGCGTCAGCGATGCTTACAGCCGTGTTCAGCTGAAGATGGAAGAGATGTGGCAGTCCCTGCGTATCCTTGAGCAGTGTCTCAACAATATGCCAGAGGGGCCGTTTAAAGCGGATCATCCGCTGACCACGCCACCACCGAAAGAGCGTACGCTGCAGCACATCGAAACGCTGATCACCCACTTCCTGCAGGTTTCGTGGGGACCGGTGATGCCAGCCAATGAATCGTTCCAGATGATTGAAGCGACGAAAGGGATCAACAGCTACTACCTGACCAGCGATGGCAGCACCATGAGCTACCGCACCCGCGTGCGTACGCCGAGCTTCCCGCATCTGCAGCAGATTCCTTCAGTAATCCGTGGCAGCCTGGTATCCGACCTGATCGTATATCTGGGTAGTATCGATTTTGTTATGTCAGACGTGGACCGCTAATTATGCACGATCAACACATTGCCATTAAAACGATCGACCCTAACGAGGTCTTCGTGCTGAGCGCGGAAGAGCATCACGCTATTGAGCACGAAAAACACCACTACGAAGATGCGCGTGCAGCCTCCATTGAAGCGCTGAAGATCGTGCAGAAACAGCGCGGCTGGGTGCCGGACGGCGCAATCAACGCGATTGCCGACGTACTGGGTATCCCGGCGAGTGATGTTGAAGGGGTGGCGACGTTTTATAGCCAGATCTTTCGTCAGCCGGTTGGCCGTCATGTGATCCGTTATTGTGACAGCGTGGTCTGTCACATCACCGGTTATCAGGGCATCCAGTCCGCACTGGAGCAGCAGCTGAATATCAAACCGGGTCAAACCACTGCTGATGGCCGCTTTACGCTGCTGCCAACCTGCTGCCTGGGTAACTGTGACAAGGGCCCAACGATGATGGTGGATGAAGACACGCATGTTCATCTGACGCCAGAAGGCATTCCCTCTTTGCTGGAGCAGTATCAATGACAATCAAACAGATCATTCGTACTGCTGAAACCCATCCGCTCACCTGGCGGATGCGTGACGACAAGCAACCTGTCTGGCTTGATGAATATCGCAGCAAAAACGGCTATGCCGGTGCGGAAAAAGCGCTGAAAAGCATGTCACAGGATGAAATTGTCGCGGCAGTCAAAGACTCCGGCCTGAAAGGGCGCGGCGGTGCAGGCTTCTCTACCGGTCTGAAGTGGAGCCTGATGCCGAAAGATGAGTCGATGAACATCCGTTACCTGCTGTGTAACGCCGATGAAATGGAGCCAGGAACCTATAAAGACCGCCTGCTGATGGAGCAGATGCCTCACCAGCTGGTGGAAGGCATGCTGATCAGCGCCTTTGCGCTAAAGGCCTACCGTGGCTACATCTTCTTACGTGGCGAATACATTGAAGCGGCGGTGCATCTGCGCCGTGCGATTGCTGAAGCCACGGAAGCGGGCTATCTCGGTAAAAATATTCTCGGTACCGGCTTCGACTTTGAGTTGATCGTCCATACCGGCGCAGGGCGTTATATCTGCGGCGAAGAGACGGCACTGATTAACTCACTGGAAGGCCGTCGTGCTAACCCGCGTTCCAAGCCGCCATTCCCGGCGAGTGCGGGCGCGTGGGGCAAACCAACCTGCGTGAACAACGTAGAGACCCTCTCGAACGTGCCGGCGATTCTGGCCAACGGTGTGGAGTGGTACAAAAACATCTCTAAAAGTGAAGATGCCGGTACCAAAATGATGGGCTTCTCCGGACGGGTTAAAAATCCCGGCGTCTGGGAGTTGCCATTCGGTATCACCGCACGTGAGATCCTGGAAGATTATGCGGGCGGCATGCGTGACGGACTGAAGTTCAAGGCCTGGCAGCCCGGCGGCGCAGGGACTGACTTCCTGACCGACCAGCACCTGGATCTGCCGATGGAATTTGCCAGCATTGGCAAAGCGGGCAGCCGTCTGGGTACGGCGCTGGCAATGGCCGTCGATCACGAGATCAACATGGTTTCCCTGGTGCGTAACCTGGAAGAGTTCTTTGCCCGTGAGTCGTGCGGCTGGTGTACTCCGTGTCGTGACGGTCTGCCGTGGAGCGTGAAAATTCTGCGTGCGCTGGAGCAGAAACAGGGCCAGCCAGGAGATATTGAAACCTTACTGCAACTCTGCCGTCAGCTTGGCCCGGGTAAAACCTTCTGTGCGCATGCGCCGGGTGCGGTTGAGCCGCTGCAGAGTGCGATTAAATATTTCCGTGAAGAGTTTGAAGCCGGTATGGCGCCGCAGGTGTTTGGTAATACCCGAGCCATTGGCGGGATCCAGCCAAACCTGCTGAAAGCGCGCTGGTAATTCACCAAAAAACGGAACAGGCCTGGTGCCGCCGCCCCGACAATGTCGTGCGTCGGGGCAAGAATATGATTAACGCTCGTCTCTGACGAGCCTTACGGAAGCATGTCACTATGGCTACAATTCATGTAGACGGTAAAGAGTATGATGTGAACGGAGCGGACAACCTGCTACAGGCATGTCTCTCTCTGGGCCTTGATATTCCTTACTTTTGCTGGCATCCGGCGCTGGGAAGCGTTGGTGCCTGCCGCCAGTGTGCGGTAAAGCAATTCCAGAATGCCGAAGATACCCGTGGCCGTCTTGTCATGTCCTGCATGACACCGGCCTCTGACGGCACATTCATCTCCATCGATGATGGCGAAGCGAAAGAGTTCCGCGAAAGCGTGGTGGAGTGGCTGATGACCAACCACCCGCACGACTGTCCGGTGTGTGAAGAGGGCGGTAACTGTCACCTGCAGGATATGACAGTGATGACCGGCCACAGCTTCCGCCGCTATCGCTTCACCAAACGTACTCACCGTAATCAGGATCTCGGTCCGTTCATCTCCCACGAGATGAACCGCTGTATCGCCTGTTACCGCTGTGTGCGTTACTACAAAGATTATGCCGATGGCAAAGATCTGGGTGTCTACGGCGCGCATGACAACGTCTACTTTGGTCGCCCGGAAGATGGCACGCTGGAAAGCGAGTTCTCTGGCAACCTGGTTGAAATCTGCCCGACCGGCGTCTTCACGGATAAAACCCACTCAGAACGCTATAACCGTAAATGGGATATGCAGTTTGCGCCGAGCATCTGCCAGCAGTGCAGTGTCGGCTGTAACACCAGCCCGGGTGAGCGTTATGGTGAGTTGCGTCGTATCGAAAACCGCTATAACGGCACCGTAAACCACTACTTCCTGTGTGACCGTGGCCGCTTTGGCTATGGCTACGTGAACCGCAAAGATCGTCCGCGTCAGCCGATGCTGCTGCGCGGCAATGACTGGGTCACGCTGAACGCAGAGCAGGCGGTCAATGCCGGTGCAGATTTGCTGCGTCAGGCGAAGAAAGTGATCGGTATCGGCTCGCCGCGCGCCAGCGTTGAAAGTAACTTTGCACTGCGTGAACTGGTGGGCGCAGAGAACTTCTCAACCGGTATGCCAGCGGACGAGCAGGCCCGTCTTGAACTGATGCTCAAAGTCCTGCGCGAAAGCGGTGTCTATACGCCATCGCTGCGTGAAATTGAAAGCTATGATGCGGTGCTGGTGCTGGGTGAAGACCTTACACAGGTTGGCGCGCGCGTGGCACTCTCTGTCCGTCAGGCGGTGAAAGGCAAAGCGCGTGATATGGCCGCTGCGCAGAAAGTCGCAGACTGGCAGATCGCCGCCATTATGAACATCGGTCAGAACGCGAAACATCCGCTGTTTGTTACCCATGTTGATGAAACCCGTCTGGATGATATCGCGGCATGGAGCTATCGTGCGCCGGTTGAAGATCAGGCGCGCCTTGGCTTCGCTATCGCCAGTGCGCTGGATGAATCTGCTCCGGCAGTCACCGATTTCGACAGCAAGCTCAACGGGAAAATGGATGTTGTCGTTCAGGCGCTGGCCGGCGCGAAAAAGCCATTAATCATCTCCGGTACTCACTCAGGCAGCAGCGCAGTCATTGAAGCCGCAGCGAACGTGGCGAAAGCCCTGAAGGCACGCGGCGCAGATGTCGGCATTACTCTGCTGGCGGGTCACGCCAACAGCATCGGTCTGGGCATGATCGGCGGTAATCCGCTGGAGCATGCGCTGGAGCAACTGAGCAACGGCGAAGCCGATGCGCTGGTGGTGCTGGAAAATGACCTCTATCGTCACGCACCAAAAGCCGTGGTGGATGCAGCCCTGGCGCAGACCACGAACGTGATTGTTGTTGATCATCAGCGTACAGCCACGCTGGAGAAAGCGGGTCTGGTGTTATCGACCGCCAGCTTCGCTGAAAGTGATGGCACCTCGATTAACCATGAAGGTCGCGCACAGCGTTTCTTCCAGGTTTACGATCCTGCCTATTACGACAGCAACGTTGTGATGCTGGAAAGCTGGCGCTGGCTGCACTCGCTGCACAGCACGCTGGAAAGCCGTCACGTGGACTGGACGCAGCTCGATCACGTGATCGATGCCGTGGTGACCCGTCTGCCACAGCTCGCGGGTATTAAAGAAGCGGCACCTGACGCCAGCTTCCGCATCCGTGGTCAGAAACTGGCGCGTTCTCCAATACGTAACAGTGGACGTACTGCGATGCGCGCGAATATCAGCGTTCATGAACCGCGTCAGCCGCAGGACCAGGACACCATGTTCGCCTTCTCTATGGAAGGGAACAACCAGCCATCAGCTCCGCGTTCGCAGATTCCGTTTGCCTGGGCTCCAGGCTGGAACTCACCGCAGGCGTGGAACAAGTTCCAGGCTGAAGTGGGCGGCAAACTGCGTCATGGCGATCCGGGCGTACGCCTGTTTGAAGCCAGCAACAGTGAGCTGCCATGGTTCACAACCGTTCCTGCCGCGTTTGTCAGTGATGCGAAGTGGCGTGTGGCGCCTCTCCACCGGTTGTTCGGTAGCGAAGAGATGTCACAGCGTTCACCGGTCTTCCAGCAGCGCATGACAGAGCCTGCATTGGTGATTAACCCGGAGGATGCAGCGAAGCTGGGCGTCAACAATGGCGCGGCGGTTGAATTCAGCTGTGCCGGCGAGACAGTGCGTCTGCCGGTCCGTTTCTCGGCGTCACTGCAGGCGGGTCAGATTGGTCTGCCGCTGGGTATGCCGGGCGTTCCGCCATTCCTGGCGAACGGTAAAATCGACACTCTGCAGGAGGCGGCGCAATGAGCTGGTTAACACCGGACGTTATCGACATTCTGCTGGCCATTGTTAAAGCCATTGTGATTCTGCTGGTGGTTGTGGCCTGCGGCGCGTTCATGAGCTTCGCCGAGCGTCGTCTGCTCGGCCTGTTCCAGAACCGTTACGGACCTAACCGCGTCGGCTGGGGCGGCTCGCTCCAGCTGGTTGCGGACATGATCAAAATGTTCTTTAAAGAGGACTGGGTTCCGCCATTTACCGACCGCTTTATCTTTACCCTTGCGCCGGTTATTGCCTTTGTTTCTCTGCTGCTGGCCTTTGCTATCGTGCCAGTGTCGCCAACCTGGATGGTGACAGACCTGAATATCGGTCTGCTGTTCTTCCTGATGATGGCGGGCCTTGCGGTCTACGCCGTGCTGTTTGCTGGCTGGTCGAGTAACAACAAATACTCGCTGCTGGGTGCGATGCGCGCCTCGGCGCAGACGCTGAGCTACGAAGTGTTCCTGGGTCTGTCGCTGATGGGTGTGGTGGCGCAGGCGGGCTCGTTCAACATGAACGATATCGTCAACAGCCAGACGCACCTGTGGAACATCATTCCGCAGTTCTTTGGTTTCGTAACCTTCTGTATTGCTGGCGTGGCAGTGTGTCACCGTCATCCCTTTGACCAGCCAGAAGCGGAGCAGGAACTGGCAGATGGTTATCACATTGAATATGCCGGCATGAAGTTTGGCCTGTTCTTTGTCGGCGAATATGTGGCGATTACCACCGTTTCAGCGCTGATCGTAACGCTGTTCTTTGGTGGCTGGCACGGACCTTTCCTGCCGCCGTTCATCTGGTTCGCCCTGAAAACGGCGTTCTTTATGATGATGTTCATCCTGATTCGTGCTGCGCTTCCGCGTCCACGCTACGACCAGGTGCTGTCATTCGGCTGGAAAGTGTGTCTGCCGTTGACGCTGTTGAACCTGCTGGCGACTGCCGCAGTGATTCTCTACACAGCGCCGTAAGGGGTTAACAAATGACTTTGAAAGATATTGTCGTAGGCTTTGGCACGACAGTTCGCAGTATCTGGCTGATAGGGCTGCACGCCTTTGCCAAACGTGAAACGCAGATGTACCCGGAAGAGCCGGTTTATCTGCCGCCACGCTATCGTGGCCGTATCGTGTTAACCCGCGATCCGGATGGTCAGGAGCGTTGCGTCGCCTGTAACCTGTGTGCGGTTGCCTGTCCGGTTGGCTGTATTTCACTACAGAAAGCCGAGACCAAAGATGGCCGCTGGTACCCGGAGTTCTTCCGCATTAACTTCTCACGCTGTATTTTCTGCGGCATGTGTGAAGAAGCCTGTCCGACCACCGCGATTCAGCTTACCCCGGATTTCGAACTGGGTGAGTTTAAGCGTCAGGATCTGGTGTATGAAAAGGACGATCTGCTGATTTCGGGACCGGGTAAATATCCGGAGTACAACTTCTACCGCATGGCAGGTATGGCGATTGACGGTAAAGATAAGGGCGAAGCGGAAAACGAAGCCAAGCCTATCGACGTCAAAGGCTTATTACCTTAAGGAGCAAGGCATGGAATTTGCGTTTTATCTTTGCGGACTGGTGGCGGTGCTGACGACGTTGCGCGTCATTACCCACACCAATCCGGTACATGCGTTGCTGTACCTGATCGTTTCGCTGTTATCGATCGCGGGCGTTTTCTTCTCTATGGGTGCCTATTTTGCCGGTGCGCTGGAGATCATCGTCTACGCTGGCGCCATCATGGTGCTGTTCGTCTTCGTCGTTATGATGCTGAACCTGGGCAAGCAGACGGAGAAGCAGGAGCGTGAGTGGCTCAGCCCGTCATTGTGGATTGGTCCCGGCATCGTCTCGTTGCTGCTGCTGGTGGTGATGATTTACGCCATCCTGACGGCGAATGACCAGGGCATTGATGGCACCATCATCGACGCCAAAGCGGTCGGCATCAGCCTGTTTGGTCCTTATGTACTGGCGGTTGAACTGGCCTCTATGCTGCTGCTGGCAGGTCTGGTCGTGGCGTTCCATATCGGTCGTGAAGAGCGTCAGGGCGAAGTCCTGAGTAACCGTAATGCTGACGCCGCTCAGGTGAAAAAGGAGAACGCATGATCCCGTTACAACATGGATTGATTCTTGCTGCCGTGCTGTTTGTCCTTGGACTGACGTCGCTGGTGATACGCCGCAATCTGCTGTTTATGCTGATCGGCCTTGAAATCATGATCAACGCCGCCGCCTTAGCTCTGGTGGTTGCCGGGAGCTACTGGGGTCAGGCCGATGGACAGGTGATGTATATCCTGGCGATCAGCCTGGCGGCAGCGGAAGCCAGTATTGGTCTGGCGCTGCTGCTTCAGCTCTATCGTCGTCGTCAGACGCTGAACATTGATACTGTGAGCGAGATGCGCGGATGAATCTTCTCTATTTAACTGTCTTGTTTCCGCTGATCGGCTTTCTGCTGTTAGCGTTTTCCCGCGGTCGCTGGTCTGAGAACCTGTCGGCCACGGTAGGTATGGGATCGGTGGGTCTGGCAGCATTGACTACAGTGATGCTCGGATTCGAGTTCTTCGCCAGTGGTCAGCAAGCCTACACCCAGTCACTCTGGACCTGGATGCATGTCGGCAACTTCGACATGAAAGTGAACCTGACGCTGGATGGCCTGTCTCTGACCATGCTGTCAGTCGTTACCGGTGTTGGCTTCTTCATTCATATGTTCGCCTCCTGGTACATGCGTGGAGAAGAGGGCTACTCCCGCTTCTTCGCCTATACCAACCTGTTTATCGCCAGCATGGTTGTTCTGGTGCTGGCCGATAACCTGATGCTGATGTATCTGGGCTGGGAAGGGGTAGGGCTCTGCTCTTATCTGCTGATCGGCTTCTACTACAGCAATCCGGAAAACGGCAAAGCGGCGATGAAAGCCTTTATCATCACCCGCGTGGGCGACGTCTTCCTGGCATTCGGCCTGTTCATTCTCTACAACGAGCTGGGCACGCTGAACTTCCGCGAGATGATGGAACTGGCGCCGGCGCACTTTGCCGCAGACAACCATATGCTGCAGTGGGCAACGCTGATGCTGCTGGGTGGCGCGGTCGGTAAATCGGCACAGTTGCCGTTGCAGACCTGGCTGGCTGATGCGATGGCCGGTCCGACACCGGTTTCAGCACTGATCCACGCCGCGACCATGGTGACAGCGGGTGTTTACCTGATTGCCCGCAGCCACGGTCTCTTCCTGCTGACGCCGGAAGTGCTGCATCTGGTCGGCATCGTCGGGGCAATTACCCTGGTGCTGGCGGGCTTTGCCGCGCTGGTACAGACCGACATCAAACGTGTTCTCGCTTACTCCACCATGAGCCAGATTGGTTACATGTTCCTGGCGTTGGGTGTTCAGGCGTGGGATGCGGCGATTTTCCATCTGATGACGCACGCCTTCTTTAAAGCGTTACTGTTCCTCTCTTCGGGTTCAGTGATTCTGGCCTGCCATCACGAGCAGAACATCTTCAAAATGGGTGGCCTGCGCAAGAGCATTCCGCTGGTCTACACCTGCTTCCTGGTTGGCGGCGCGGCGCTGGCGGCACTGCCGCTGATTACGGCGGGCTTCTACAGTAAAGATGAGATTCTGTTCGGCGCACTGGCTAACGGTCACATCAACCTGATGGTTGCGGGTCTGGTAGGGGCGTTCCTGACCTCTATCTACACCTTCCGCATGATCTTCATCGTGTTCCACGGCGAAGAGAAAATTCATGCGCACGCCGGTAAAGGCATTACCCATCATCTGCCGCTGATTGTACTGCTGCTGCTCTCTACCTTCATTGGTGCGCTGATTACGCCACCGCTGGCGGGTGTATTGCCAGCCAGTGAGTTTGGTGAAGCGGGCAAAGTGGGACTGGAAATCACCTCGGGCGTCGTAGCGATTGTCGGCATTCTGATCGCTGCTGCGCTGTGGCTGGGCAAACGTGAGCTGGTTACCCGTATCGCAAACAGTGCGCCAGGCCGCTTCTTCGGCACCTGGTGGTTTGCGGCCTGGGGCTTCGACTGGCTCTACGATAAAGTGTTCGTTAAACCCTACCTGGGCATTGCGTGGCTGCTGAAGCGCGACCCACTGAATGGTCTGATGAACCTGCCTGCGCTGCTGTCACGCATTGCCAACAAAGGCCTGGTTGTCAGTGAGAACGGCTACCTGCGCTGGTACGTTGCGTCAATGAGCCTGGGTGCCGTACTGGTGCTGGCTCTGCTGCTGGTGATTTAAAGATTGATGAGCGGGGCAGGTTAGTTAATCTGCCCATTGAGAATGTCAAAAATTGTCCTGAGCAAGGGCGTTATCGTCGCAGCCAGTCTGGTTACCGCCAGCGCGCAGCAACCGGAGCATACCGAGGTATGTGAGGATTGCGAGCACTGCCGGGAATCAAACTGGCAAGTAAGATAGCCCGAACTAAGACAAAGAAAAGGGAAGTGTGCCGTGTTATTACCTTGGCTAATTATCATACCCTTCGTCGGCGGTCTGATCTGCTGGCTCACTGAGCGCCTTGGCGCGAAGGTGCCACGCTGGATCGCGCTGATCACCATGGGGCTGACGTTGGCGCTTTCGCTGCAACTCTGGTTGCAGGGAGGCTATTCACTGACGCAGGCAGCGGGCATTCCGCAGTGGCAGTCAAGTTTCTCCGTTCCGTGGATCCCACGTTTCGGCATCAGCTTCCATTTAGCCATTGATGGCCTGTCGCTGCTGATGGTAGTGCTGACAGGCCTGCTCGGTCTGATGGCGGTGCTCTGTTCATGGAATGAGATTTCAAAGTATCAGGGCTTCTTCCATCTGAACCTGATGTGGATCCTGGGCGGCGTAATCGGTGTGTTCCTCTCCATCGACATGTTCCTGTTCTTCTTCTTCTGGGAAATGATGCTGGTGCCGATGTACTTCCTCATCGCGCTCTGGGGTCACAAAGCGTCTGACGGCAAAACCCGCATCTCCGCTGCGACCAAGTTCTTCATCTACACCCAGGCTTCCGGTCTGGTGATGCTGATTGCGATTCTGGGCCTGGTGTTTGTCCACTACAACGCGACCGGTGTCTGGACGTTCAACTATGAACAGCTTCTGAAGACGCCAATGTCGAGCGGTGTTGAATATCTGCTGATGCTGGGCTTCTTTATCGCCTTTGCGGTGAAGATGCCGGTAGTGCCGTTACATGGCTGGCTGCCGGATGCGCACAGTCAGGCGCCGACTGCGGGTTCTGTTGACCTGGCAGGTATCCTGCTGAAAACCGCGGCTTATGGCTTACTGCGTTTCAGTCTGCCGCTGTTCCCGAACGCGTCAGCAGAGTTTGCGCCAATCGCTATGTGGTTAGGCATCATTGGGATCTTCTACGGTGCCTGGATGGCCTTCTCGCAGACCGATATCAAACGTCTGATCGCGTATACCTCGATTTCGCACATGGGCTTTGTGCTGATTGCTATCTACACCGGCAGCCAGCTGGCGCTGCAGGGTGCGGTGATTCAGATGATTGCACACGGTCTGTCCGCAGCGGCACTCTTCATTCTGTGTGGTCAGCTGTATGAGCGTCTGCATACCCGTGATATGCGTCAGATGGGTGGTCTGTGGTCGCGCATCAAATGGATTCCGGGTCTGTCGCTCTTCTTTGCTGTCGCCAACCTCGGTATGCCGGGTACGGGTAACTTCGTCGGCGAATTTATGATTCTGACCGGCAGCTTCCAGGTGGTGCCGATGATTATCATCATCGCGACCTTTGGTCTGGTGTTCGCCTCGATTTACTCGCTGGTGATGATGCAGCGCGCTTACTATGGCGAAGCGAAATCGAAAGATCCGCTGCCAGGCATGTCGCCGCGCGAGTTCATGACCATCGGTGTTCTGGTGGTGCTGCTGGTGCTGCTGGGCGTCTATCCACAGCCGATTCTGGATACTTCGCACGCTGCCATGAGCAATATTCAGCAGTGGTTTACCGCTTCAATTTCAACTACAAGGCCGTAATTCGCCATGACAATAACTCCTCACCAATTGATTGCGTTACTACCGCTGTTAATCGTCGGATTGACGGTGGTGGTTGTGATGCTGTCCATTGCCTGGCGACGCAACCACTTCGTTAACGCCACGCTAACGGTAGTTGGCCTGAACCTGGCGCTGCTCTCGCTCTACTTTGTCGGTCAGGTCGGGGCGATGGATGTCACGCCGCTGCTGCGCGTCGATGGCTATTCGATGTTCTATACCGCGCTGGTGATGCTGGCGAGTCTGGCGACCTGTACCTTTGCCTATCCATGGCTGGCGGGTTACCCGGACAACAAAGATGAGTTCTATCTGCTGGTGCTGATTGCGGCCCTCGGTGGCATCGTGCTGGCCAGTGCTAACCATCTGGCCTCGCTGTTCATCGGCATTGAGCTGTTGTCGCTGCCGCTGTTTGGTCTGATTGGCTACGCTTTCCGCCAGAAACGTTCGCTGGAAGCCGCACTGAAATACACCATTCTGTCTGCGGCGGCCTCATCGTTCCTGCTGTTTGGTATTGCGCTGATCTACGCCGATTCCGGTAACCTGAGCTTTGTTGCGCTGGGTCAGAGCCTGACTGACAGCATGATCCATGAGCCATTGCTGCTGGTGGGTCTGGGCATGATGATCATCGGCCTGGGCTTCAAACTTTCACTGGTTCCGTTCCATCTCTGGACGCCCGATGTGTATCAGGGTGCGCCTGCGCCGGTTTCAACCTTCCTGGCGACGGCCAGCAAGATTGCGATCTTCGGTGTCATCATGCGTCTGTTTATGTACGCGCCGGTGACCGACAGCGAAGCGGTGCGCACCGTGCTGGCCATGATCGCCTTTGTGTCGATTCTGTTCGGTAACCTGATGGCGATTTCGCAGAGCAACATCAAGCGTCTGCTGGGTTACTCCTCTATCGCCCACCTCGGTTATCTGCTGGTCGCGCTGATTGCAGTGAAAGATCATCAGCTGTCGCTGGAAACTTCCGGTGTTTACCTGGCCGGTTATCTGTTCAGCAGCCTGGGTGCCTTTGGTGTGGTGAGCCTGATGTCCAGCCCGTATCGTGGCCCGGATGCAGATTCACTCTACTCTTATCGTGGTCTGTTCTGGCATCGTCCTATCCTGTCAGCGGTCATGACAGTGATGATGCTGTCACTGGCCGGTATCCCGATGACGCTGGGCTTTATCGGTAAATTCTACGTGATTGCTTCAGGCGTCAGTGCGCATCTCTGGTGGCTGACCGGTGCGGTGGTAGCGGGCAGTGCGATTGGCCTTTACTACTATCTGCGCGTAACGGTAAGTCTCTACCTCAGCCCGCCGGAACTGCACACCCGTGATACCCCGGCTAACTGGGCATTCACCGCCGGTGGTGTCGTGGTCCTGATATCTGCCATTCTGGTACTGCTGTTAGGGGTTTACCCGCAGCCGCTCATCAGACTGGTGCAGATGGCTCAGCCACTGATGTAAGCTGATAACTGCGAATAATGAATCAGGCCTCCGGGCCTGATTTTTTTTGTCTGTCAGATGAGGTGACCAGCTGGTGCTGACGACCTCGCGCTGATGTAGAGTGTCTGGTTTAGTAAGGAGAGACCATGAACATTGACTGGCAGGATAAACACCATAGCGAACTTACCGCCCCGGAACTCTATGCGCTGCTGGCGTTGCGCAGTGCGGTGTTTGTGGTGGAGCAACAGTGTGCTTACCTTGATGTGGATGGCAAAGATTTACAGGCCGAAAACAGGCATCTGCTGGGCACGGTGGATGATCAGCTGGTGGCTTATGCGCGACTTCTTTCCCCGGAAGATGAAACCAGCCCGGTGAAAATTGGACGGGTCATTGTTTCAGATCGGGTGCGCGGTGCGCGTCTGGGCAATCGTCTGATGGAACAGGCGATCAGCAGTTGTCAGCAGCACTGGCCGGGCCGTGACATATTTCTCTCTGCGCAGGCGCATCTTGAAAACTTCTATGGGCAGCACGGCTTTGTGGCGGTGGGGGAGAACTATCTGGAAGATGGCATTCCGCACGTCGATATGCTGAAGAATGCGCCATAAAAAAAAGCGAGGCCTGAGCCTCGCCTTTTTCTATCAACCCACCGTCATCTGACGGTCATCGACATATTTGCGCTGATCCGGCGCAGGCGGGAAATACTGATAAAGCCAGGTTTCACTCAGCGTCTCATCCTTGCTGCGCAGGAACAGACGCATCTCTACCGGCTGGGTGGAATCGCTGTTCGGATACCAGTCAAACAGGATACGGTATCCTTTGAGCGGATCGACATACAGAATTTCAACCTGCTTCACGCTGCCGGATGAAACGGTAATCACCGGCTCAATGCCTTTCGGCGCAGCAGCCTGCAAATCCCCACCAATAAAATCGATGGCGAAGCGGCGGCACCAGGTTTCCGGGAAGTGTTCGCCAGGCGCCCAGCCTTCCGGGAAACCACCGATACCGGTACGGGTCGCATCCACACGTGCCAGACCGCTACGTACTGGCGGCAGACCACTCCAGTAGAGCTTGTAAGAGAAGTTCAGCTCGCTGCCCGCTTTGACCGGCTCAGCCGGTTGCCAGAAGCAGACTACGTTATCCAGCGTTTCACCGGTGGTCGGGATCTCCATCAGGTTAATTGCGCCTTTGCCCCACTTGCCGACCGGCTCCACCCACAGGCTCGGACGTTTGTCATACCAGCCAATCACATCCTGATAATCTTTGAAGTCGTGATTTAACTGCAGCAGGCCAAAGCCTCGCGGATTCTCATCTTCATAGGCATTGAACTGCAGACGCTGCGGATTATTCAGTGGGCGGGCGATCCATTCGCCTTTACCGGTCCACATCGCCAGACGATCGGAGTCGTGGATCTGCGGATGGTAGGTGTTGCACATGCGGCGCTCGTTGGTGCCGCAGCTGAACATACTGGTCATTGGCGAGATGCCAATCTGACGGATCTCTTTACGGGCGAACAGGTGGTTTTCCACCTCCATCACCACGCGTTTCTCTTCGCAGTGGATGATGAACTTATAGGCACCGGTGACACTCGCGCCATCCAGCAGGGCATAGCAGGTAAAGGTGGTATCTTCCGCTTTCGGCGTTTCAAACCAGAAGGCGGTGAAATCGGGGAACTCTTCCTGGCCATTGCTGAAGGTGTTGATCGCGACACCTCGGGCCGAGAGGCCGTACTGGTAAGTATCGTCTACCGCACGGAAGTAACTTGCGCCAAGGAAGGATACGATGTCGCGACGGGCCAGTTCCGGTTTTTTAAATGCGCGGAAACCGGCGAAGCCGAGGTCAGTTTTGCCCTCCAGCTGCTTAGTATCAACCTTCGCGTCGTTATAGTTGAACAGCTCAGGGCGGAAGTGAATTTCGCGTGCCTGACGGCTCTCGCCGTCAACAGAGAACATGCGGATGCGCCGCTTGAAGCCCATGCCGACGTGGAAGAACTGCACGTCCAGCTGACGATCGGGCAGGTTATTCCAGAGTGAGTGGTTGGCGTCATACTGAATTTCGTTGTACGCCTGTGGGGTCAATGTGGCCAGCGTCTCCGGCAGTGCACCTGGTGCACCGCCCCAGGGTTTCTTCGCCAGCGCAGCCGCGTTTTTCTTCAATACGTCGAAATCGAAGCGTACGGCGGTTCCGTCAGCAATGCCATCTTCTGCCCATGCGGATTGCGCAAACAGCGTTGACAGGCCGGTCATGCCGCTGACGGCAGAGAAGGCCATTGACGCTTTCATAAACATTCTTCGATTCATGCCAGAGATCATTCCTTAGCTGTTCGAGGGTGTCGTGACTGTTGTGCAACATGCACTTTCATGGCCCGATAATCACAGGCAACAGAGGGGTACGACAGTAGGGTTACTGGAAAATTCAGTCACGACAAAATTTATCAGATTAATCAAAGAAGCGAAGCGAAATTCGGCGGTTGCCGCTGCGTCTTACACTTCTTTGCGCAGCGAAGCGGCGCACCGCCTGCACTGAGTAAGATTAACAGATGAAAAATCAGGTGATTCCTGGAGCAGGAAATCAGCAGAGCGCCAGATTATGGCTATAGTTAATGAACTGCTTTGCAATTCACACGGAGGAAATGATGGTAAATCAGACAAATCAATTCGAATCGGGCCTCGATGACGATATTGCGTTACTGACCGAAACCCTGGAAGAAGTGCTTAAGGCATCAGGCGATCCGGCCGATCAGAAATACATTGAGCTTAAAAGCAAAGCTGAACAGGCGCTGAACGATGTTAAATCCCGTGTCAGCCAGGCGTCCGACAGTTACTACTATCGCGCTAAACAAGCGGCATACCGTGCAGACGATTACGTGCACGAAAAACCGTGGCAGGGCGTAGGTATTGGTGCAACCGCCGGCCTGGTTCTCGGCCTGCTGCTGGCGCGTCGCTAATTGCTATTCGCTGATGTAGCGCGGTAACAGACGACAGCAGTAAACCTGCGGCGGGTAAATCCCGCCGTTTTTTTATTGTTTTCTCAACCCCTCATTGATTCACCTCTGTTGAGCCTGCCTCGCCCTCATTCACTTTTATGCGCAACGTGCTGCTCTAGATAAACCAGTAACAAACCCGGGTCACACAGATTGTGTTTCGCAGGTGGACTTCATACAGTTAAATAAACGTGAAAAGGAGAACCGGACGTGATTAGAATTGAGATGCTGTCTACCGGGGATGAGGTGCTGCATGGCCAAATCGTCGATACCAATGCCGCCTGGCTGGCTGATATTTTATTCCAGCAAGGTTTGCCCATGACCAGCCGAACCACGGTAGGGGATTCACTGGAATCGCTCATCGACACCCTGCAGGCACGAAGCCATGAGGCCGACGTGTTGATTGTGAATGGCGGCCTGGGTCCCACCAGTGACGATCTCAGCGCGCTGGCAGCCGCTCGCGCCTGTGGGGTTGAACTGGAGATGCAGCAGGACTGGCTGGCACAAATGGAAGCCTGGTTCGCCAGCCGTGGCCGGGTGATGGCCGCCAGCAATCGCAAGCAGGCTGAAATTCCGGCCAATGCGGAGCTGATTGATAATCCGGTTGGAACCGCCTGTGGCTTTGCCCTGCAACTCAACCGCTGCTGGATATTCTTCACGCCTGGCGTGCCATCTGAATTTAAGGTGATGGTGGAGCAGCAGATCATTCCCCGTCTTAAAGCAAAATTCTCGCCGCCCGAACCGCCGATTTGTCTGCGACTGACCACCTTTGGTCGCGGTGAAAGTGATATTGCCGCTGAGCTGGAGCCGCTGGCGCTGCCGGAAGGTGTGGTGATGGGCTATCGCTCGTCGATGCCGATCATTGAGATCAAACTGACCGGCCCGGCCAGTCAGCGTGTCGCGATGGAGCAGGTGTGGCAGCAGGTGCGTCTGCTACTGGCGGAGTGCACTATCTTTGAAGGCACGGAAGGCTTACCGGCGCTGCTGGTAGGCGAGCTGACGCAGCGTGGTGAGCAACTGGCGGTCAGCGAGCAATACACCGCCGGGCTGCTTTACTGGCAACTGGCTGCTGCCAGCGTGCCGTTGCGGGGCGCTGACATTTTGCCATCAACGCAGGAGACGCTGGAGCAGCAGGTGACGCGCACGCGCGAACTTGCCGCACAGCAGCAGGCAGCGCTGGCGCTTTCTGTTGGCAGCCTGGAACAGGAAACGATTTCGGTAGCGTTACATACGCCGGATGGCGGCTTTGGTCAGCGCGTGAAGTTCAGCACCGGTCGTCATAACCTGGAGACGCGCCAGAAGGTGGTGGCGATGATGGCGATGAATATGCTGCGCCGCTGGTTACACGGCAGCGAAGTGAGCACCGGTCACGGCTGGATTGATGTGGTTGAAACTGTCAGACAGTAATTTCAGTGAAAACAAAACGGGCGCCAGAGGCGCCCGTTTTGTATGTGACTGTGAATGACCCTTTGCAGTAGCATTCTCACGGCAATAAATAAGCTGACTCGATCTAACAGCAAATCAAGCCAGACTTGTTCAGCCTCAGCTATAACTCAAGCTCGATCTCGCCTTTAGCTTTGCAGCAGCAGGGCAGGATCTCATCCTGCTGCACAAAGGCCAGCGGCCGCTGTGGGTAATGCACTTCGCCTTTCAGCAGCCGCATCCGGCAGGAGCCGCAGTAACCTTCGCGGCACTGAAACTCCACGCAGAGATTATTGGCTTCCAGCAGGGAGAGCAGATTGGGGTGATCTTCTGCGCATTCCAGCCGGGCGCCGGAACTGCGCAGAATAACAACGTCGCGACTCATGATTAAAGCTGGAAGTCGTCGAAGTCGTTAGCGCCTACTTCAGAATCGATCTGACCCACCAGATAGGAGCTCACTTCCACTTCCTGTGGCGCAACCTGCACGTTGTCAGACACCAGCCAGGAGTTAATCCATGGGATCGGGTTAGAGCGCGTCTGGAAGGGCAGATCAAGGCCAACTGCCTGCATACGGATATTGGTGATGTACTCAATGTACTGGCAGAGAATGTCTTTGTTCAGGCCGATCATTGAACCGCCGCTGAACAGATATTCCGCCCACTCTTTCTCCTGCAGCGCTGCCTTCTTAAACAGCTCGAAGCACTCTTCACGGCACTCTGCCGCAATCTCTTTCATTTCCGGATCGTCTTCGCCGCTGCGCAGCAGGTTCAGCATATGCTGGGTGCCGGTCAGGTGCAGCGCTTCATCGCGGGCGATCAGTTTGATGATTTTGGCATTGCCTTCCATCAGTTCACGCTCGGCGAAAGCGAATGAACAGGCGAAGCTGACATAGAAACGGATCGCTTCCAGCGCATTGACGCTCATCAGGCAGATATAGAGCTGCTTCTTCAGAGCGCGCAGGCTGACCACAACCTGTTTGTCGTTGACCTTATGAGTGCCTTCGCCCAGCTGATGCCAGTAGTTGGTCATCTCAATCAGATCGTCGTAATAGCGTGAGATATCCTGGGCACGCGCCAGAATCTGCTCATTGGTGACGATATCGTCGAATACCACCGCCGGATCGTTAACGATATTACGGATGATATGGGTGTAAGAACGCGAGTGGATCGTCTCGGAGAATGCCCAGGTTTCAATCCAGGTTTCCAGCTCAGGAATCGAGATCAGCGGAAGCAGGGCGACGTTGGGGCTGCGACCCTGAATGGAATCCAGCAGTGTCTGATACTTCAGGTTGCTGATAAAGATATGCTTCTCGTGGTCCGGCAGCGCCTGGTAGTCAATTCGGTCGCGTGAGACATCAACCTCTTCCGGACGCCAGAAGAAGGAGAGCTGCTTTTCGATCAGCTTTTCAAAGATGTCATATTTTTGCTGATCGAAGCGCGCCACGTTTACGGACTGACCGAAAAACATCGGCTCTTTCAGCTGATCATTTTTGTTCTGTGAGAAAGTGGAGTAAGCCATAAAAGTTGTCCAAAAGTAGACGAAGCCAGGCCTCGTGAAATGAATGAGGCGGGAGAATCTCCCGCCTGACCATTAGATTTTACAGGCGCCGCTTTCGCAGCCATCATCCTGGATAGAAGGTGCCAGGTCATCCTGCGCATCTTCCGCACCGTCACGGGTGTTCTGATAGTAGAGCGTTTTCACGCCAAACTTGTACGCGGTCAGCAGATCTTTCAGCAGCTGTTTCATCGGCACTTTACCGTTAGTAAAGCGTGATGGATCGTAGTTGGTGTTAGACGAAATCGCCTGGTCGATGAATTTCTGCATCAGGCCCACCAGTTGCAGGTAACCGTCGTTGTTCGGCATTTCCCACAGCAGTTCGTACTGATCTTTCAGACGCTCATACTCCGGCACCACCTGACGCAGGATGCCATCTTTCGATGCTTTGATGCTGATGTGACCGCGTGGTGGCTCGATGCCGTTGGTGGCATTGGAGATCTGCGACGAGGTCTCAGACGGCATCAGCGCAGACAGGGTCGAGTTACGCAGGCCGTGCGTTTTGATCTCTTCACGCAGGCTCTCCCAGTCGAGATGCAGCGGTTCGTTGCTGATCGCGTCCAGATCTTTCTTGTAGGTGTCGATGGGCATGATGCCCTGCGCATAGGTGGTTTCATTGAACCACGGGCAGGCCCCTTGCTCTTTCGCCAGCTCATTGGACGCTTTCAGCAGGTAATACTGAATGGCTTCAAAGGTTTTGTGCGTCAGGCCATTGGCGCTGCCATCGGAGTAACGCACACCGTGCTTCGCCAGATAGTAAGCGTAGTTGATCACGCCAATACCCAGGGTACGACGACCCATTGCGCCACGCTGGGCAGCCGGAATCGGGTAATCCTGATAATCGAGCAGCGCATCCAGCGCACGAACGGCCAGGGTAGCCAGCTCTTCCAGATCGTCGAGGCTTTCGATGGCGCCGAGGTTGAACGCAGAAAGCGTACACAGGGCAATCTCACCGTTTTCGTCGTTAACATCTTCCAGCGGTTTGGTCGGCAGGGCGATTTCCAGGCAGAGGTTAGACTGGCGAACCGGTGCGATGCGCGGATCAAACGGGCTGTGGGTGTTGCAGTGGTCGACGTTCTGAATGTAGATACGGCCGGTTGAAGCACGCTCCTGCATCATCAGTGAGAAGAGATCGACCGCTTTAACACGCTGCTTACGGATGCTCTGATCCTGCTCATATTTGGTGTAGAGACGTTCGAACTCATCCTGATCGGCGAAGAACGCATCATACAGGCCTGGCACGTCAGACGGGCTGAACAGGGTGATATCTTCGCCTTTCAGCAGGCGCTGATACATCAGCTTGTTGAGCTGTACACCGTAGTCCATGTGACGCACGCGGTTGCCTTCAACACCACGGTTGTTTTTCAGCACCAGCAGGCTTTCGATTTCCAGATGCCACATCGGGTAGAACAGCGTCGCTGCACCGCCACGCACGCCGCCCTGAGAACAGGACTTCACCGCAGTCTGGAAATGCTTGTAGAACGGGATACAGCCGGTGTGGAACGCTTCACCGCCGCGAATCGGGCTGCCCAGCGCACGGATACGACCGGCGTTGATGCCGATACCAGCACGCTGAGAAACATATTTCACAATCGCGCTTGAGGTGGCGTTGATGGAGTCCAGGCTGTCGCCGCACTCGATCAGCACACAGGAGCTGAACTGACGCGTCGGGGTTCGCACGCCTGACATGATTGGCGTCGGCAGCGAGATTTTAAACGTTGAGATCGCATCATAGAAACGCTTGATGTAATCCATACGCGTATCGCGCGGGTAGCCAGAGAAGAGGCAGGCCGCGACCAGAATGTAGAGGAACTGCGCACTCTCGTAGATTTCACCCGAGACGCGGTTCTGCACCAGATATTTGCCTTCCAGCTGCTTCACGGCGGCATAGGAGAAGTTCATGTCTCGCCAGTGGTCGAGGAACTCGTCCATCTGCGCGAATTCTTCCTGGCTGTAATCTTCCAGCAGGTGGCGATCATATTTGCCCATGTCGACCATCTTAACGACCTGATCATAAAGCTTCGGCGGCTCAAACTGACCATACGCTTTTTTGCGCAGGTGGAAGATCGCCAGGCGGGCAGCCAGGTACTGATAGTCAGGGGCATCGCGAGAGATGAGGTCTGCTGCGGCCTTGATGATAGTCTCATGAATGTCAGACGTTCTGATTCCATCATAGAACTGAATGTGAGAGCGCAGTTCCACCTGTGACACTGAGACGTTGTTCAGCCCTTCAGCTGCCCAGTCCAGCACACGGTGAATTTTATCGAGATCAATGCGCTCCTGGCGGCCATCGCGTTTAGTAACGAGCAGACTCTGGTTCATGTCGCGTATTTACCTTTGCGTGAGTATCCAAAAATTAAAAGAAATCCCGGTTTATACACAGCCTATTCATTGTGAATAATGTGTGGATAAACACTACATCTAGGGGGTGAAGAGAAAAGTCATAACTACATGGGGGCATATTTTAGTATTTTACGGCCGCTTAACAAGAGCAAAAAATGATGGCTGGAGGGGTTGTAATTCTTGCGAAATTTCTTAGCCCACGCCTTGTAAGGCCTGGCAACATGTCAACCGGATCACACTTTTTTTTCTTATTATGATCGGGCGCGTGTTTCTTATTCAATCCTCAGGATTCAGCCAGAAAAGGGATGAAAAATGGATAAAAGCCGCTAGCAGGGGGCCGCGACGTTGAGCGGATGCGGGCATGGCTGACGTAACCTATTGGCAGCCATCGGAATGCCTGCCACCAGGCGAGGGCACTGACCGCTCTGACAGGAAGAGCAGGCAGAAGAAAAAGTGCCCGCCCGGATTCAGGCGGGCAGATGACTTAACCCGCGTGGTGAGTGTGCACCATATAATTCACATCAGTGCCGGGCGCCAGTTTGAAGCGGTTGGTCACCGGGTTGTAATGCAGGCCAATAATGTGGCGTTCACGCAGGGGCGTTTCATCGACCCAGCCCAGCAGTTCGGATGGGCGGATGAATTTCTTCACATCATGGGTGCCGCGCGGCAACATGCGCAGCACATATTCCGCGCCGAAAATCGCCAGCAGCCAGGCCTTTGGATTGCGGTTCAGCGTTGAGAAAAAGACTTCGCCGCCGGGCTTGACCAGCTTCGCACAGGCGTGAATCACCGAGCGCGGATCCGGCACGTGCTCCAGCATCTCCATACATGTCACCACATCATACTTTCCGGCGTTCTGATCGGCATGCTCTTCAACGGTCTGTTGCACATAGTCCAGCGTCACGCCGCTCTCCAGAGCATGCAGGCGCGCCACGGCCAGCGGTTCCGCACCCATATCCAGACCGGTCACGACGGCGCCTTCACGCGCCATGCTTTCGGATAAAATGCCGCCGCCGCATCCGACGTCGAGCACGGTTTTACCGAACAGACCGTTGCTGTGCTGCGCGATGTAGCCCAGGCGTAGCGGGTTGATACGGTGCAACGGTTTAAATTCACCCTCCAGATCCCACCAGCGCGAGGCAACGGCCTCAAACTTGGCAATTTCCTGCGCATCGACGTTATGCTGATGATTCTGCGGTTGTGCATTCATTGAATCGTAACTCCTGACAAAATGTGCCCACAGTATAAACGCTTAACCGCAGTTGGCACACCTTTCAGGGACAATGAAAAGCGGGGGAAATCGGTGGTTAACGTTCACCAGAGCATTGCAGTGTGATATACTTTCGCACCTTTAAAATCCGGGATTAAGTAGAGGGATAGCGGCTCCATGAGCGACCTTGCGAGAGAAATTACACCGGTCAATATCGAAGAAGAATTAAAAAATTCTTACCTCGGTTACGCCATGTCGGTCATCGTTGGCCGAGCTTTACCCGATGTGCGTGATGGCCTGAAGCCGGTTCACCGTCGCGTTCTTTTTGCGATGAGTGTACTGGGTAACGACTGGAACAAACCCTATAAAAAATCTGCCCGCGTCGTCGGTGACGTTATCGGTAAATATCACCCGCATGGTGATTCCGCCGTTTACGACACCATTGTACGTATGGCCCAGCCTTTCTCCCTGCGTTACATGCTGGTGGACGGACAAGGCAACTTCGGTTCCATCGACGGCGACTCCGCCGCGGCGATGCGTTATACCGAAATTCGCATGTCGAAAATTGCCCACGACCTGTTAGCTGACCTGGAAAAAGAGACCGTCGATTTCGTCCCGAACTATGACGGCACTGAGCAGATCCCTGAAGTTCTGCCAACCAAAATCCCTAACCTGCTGGTGAACGGTTCTTCCGGTATCGCCGTGGGTATGGCAACCAACATTCCACCGCATAACCTGCGTGAAGTGATTAACGGCTGCCTGGCATATATTGAAAATGAAGACATCAGCATCGAAGAGCTGATGGAGCACATTCCGGGGCCAGA
Organism: Pantoea sp. MHSD4; assembly: GCF_021043305.1. Lineage (NCBI taxonomy): Bacteria > Pseudomonadati > Pseudomonadota > Gammaproteobacteria > Enterobacterales > Erwiniaceae > Pantoea > Pantoea sp. MHSD4. Next base: position 339,533 of record NZ_JAJNDH010000001.1, read on the forward strand.
TTTCCCGACAGCCGCCATCATCAATGGTCGCCGTGGTATTGAAGAAGCGTACCGCACCGGTCGCGGTAAAATTTATATCCGTGCGCGTGGCGAAGTGGAAGCCGATGCGAAAACGGGCCGCGAGACCATCATCATTCATGAGCTTCCGTATCAGGTTAACAAAGCACGCCTGATTGAGAAGATTGCGGAGCTGGTGAAAGAGAAGCGCGTTGAAGGCATCAGCGCACTGCGCGATGAGTCTGATAAAGACGGCATGCGTATCGTGATTGAGATCAAGCGCGATGCCGTCGGCGAAGTGGTTCTGAATAATCTCTATTCACTGACCCAGCTGCAGACCTCTTTTGGTATCAATATGGTGGCGCTGCATCAGGGCCAGCCAAAGATTATGGCACTGAAGGAGATTCTGGACGCCTTCGTTCGCCATCGTCGTGAAGTCGTGACGCGTCGTACCATTTTCGAACTGCGTAAAGCCCGTGACCGTGCGCATATTCTGGAAGGTCTGGCGATTGCGCTGGCGAATATCGATCCGATTATTGAGCTTATTCGTCGTGCACCTAACCCGGCAGAAGCGAAAGCGGGTCTGATTGCGCAGGCGTGGGATCTGGGTAATGTGTCAGCGATGCTGGAACGTGCGGGCGACGATGCCGCTCGTCCGGAGTGGCTGGATCCGCAGTACGGCATCCGTGACGGTCAATACTATCTGACCGAGCAGCAGGCTCAGGCGATTCTGGATCTGCGTCTGCAGAAACTGACCGGTCTTGAGCACGAGAAGCTGCTGGATGAGTATAAAGGTCTGCTGGAGCAGATCGCAGAGCTGTTGCGCATTCTGTCTGACGCCGATCGTCTGATGGAAGTGATTCGCGAAGAGCTGGAGCTGATGCGTGATCAGTTCGGCGATGAGCGCCGCACAGAGATTACTGCCAATACCGCTGATATTAATATCGAAGACCTGATCAATCAGGAAGATGTTGTGGTGACATTGTCGCATCAGGGCTACGTGAAGTATCAGCCGCTGACCGACTATGAAGCGCAGCGTCGTGGTGGTAAAGGCAAGTCAGCCGCACGTATTAAAGAAGAGGACTTCATTGATCGTCTGCTGGTGGCCAATACCCATGACACGATTCTCTGCTTCTCAAGCCGTGGTCGTCTCTACTGGATGAAGGTTTATCAGTTGCCGGAAGCGAGTCGTGGTGCGCGGGGACGTCCTATCGTGAACCTGCTGCCGCTGGAAGCCAACGAGCGTATTACAGCGATTCTGCCGGTACGTGAGTATACCGAAGGCTTCAATATCTTTATGGCGACCGCGCTGGGAACCGTGAAGAAGACCGCGCTGAAAGAGTTCAGCCGTCCGCGCAGCGCCGGTATTATTGCCGTGAACCTGCGTGACGATGATGAGCTGATCGGTGTGGCGCTGACCAATGGTAATGACGAAGCGATGCTGTTCTCAGCGGCCGGTAAAGTGGTGCGCTTTGCAGAAACCGCAGTCCGTGCGATGGGTCGTACTGCCTCTGGCGTTCGCGGCATCAGGCTGGCTGAAGGCGATCGTGTGGTCTCGCTAATTGTACCGCGTGAAGAGGGTGCAATTATGACCGTGACCCAGAATGGTTACGGTAAGCGTACTGCCAACAGCGAATACCCGACCAAGTCGCGTGCGACGCAGGGTGTTATTTCCATCAAAGTGACCGAACGTAATGGTCCGGTGATTGGCGCGGTTCAGGTTGTCGATGGCGATCAGATTATGATGATCACCGATGCTGGTACGCTGGTGCGTACCCGCGTGTCAGAAGTGAGCGTCGTGGGTCGTAATACCCAGGGTGTGATTCTGATTCGTACCGCAGAGGATGAGAACGTGGTCGGTCTGCAGCGTGTTGCCGAGCCGGTTGAAGAAGAAGAGCTGGATTCAATCGACGGTAGCGTAGCGGAAGGCGAGGATGATATCGCGCCAGAAGCAGAGATCGACGATGAAGAGATTGCACCGGAAGCGGATGCAGAAGACGAAGACGACGCGGCTGAAGACGAAGAATAATTTGTCTGATGTGAGCTGAGGTTCGTTGCAGAAACGGCAGGTCAGGGGAAACCCGGCCTGCCGTTTTTTTATGGGATTTGGAAGCAAGTGGCTGTCAGTCAGGAGCCGTCGAAAGGCCTGCACTGCCCGATCGCAACGGTATCTGCAAGTCGGGAGCCGCCGAAAGACCCGCACTGCCCGATCGCAAAGGATTCCCGCATTCCTGCGGATCGGCCACGCCATCCCTGGCGTGGACGCTTTGCTCTTCGGGCAGTGCAGGCCTTTCTTGTTGGGGTTGTGGTGTCGCTTTGTGTGGGTTGCAGGACAGAGGTGGCAGAGGGGCGGGAGCTGGTGGCTGTGAGAGGGGAGCCGTCGAAAGGCCCGCACTGCCCGATCGCAAAGGATTCCCGCATCCCTGCGGATCGGCCACGCCATCCCTGGCGTGGACACTTTGCTCTTCGGGCAGTGCAGGCCTTTCTTGTTTAGTCAGCGGCGTCGCTTTTCAATGTTGTGAGCGTCTGTTTGTTTGAGTGCGCAGAAGCGGCCACTGGATGCTGGAGTTAACGTGTCGCTTTCACTGTCTTAAAAGATTCCCAAACTTTCCGCTAAACCTGCGGCTGGCTGGCTTTTTTCGCCCGATAAAGCTAGTGTATGGGCATTAAAAATCGATGATGCGACTAACCTTGCCAACTGCGAGTCACCTTTGAAATATCCTGTCTCTTTCCGCACTACGCTTCGCATCTCGCGCTACCTTTTCCGCGCGCTGGCGCTGCTAATCTGGACGCTGGGCGCCGTTCTGACGGCGTTTTATATTATCAGCGTACTGCACAATAAAGAGACGCAGGTTCGGCAGGAGTTTGCCAGCAACTACGGCACGATTCAGTGGTATGTGCGCCATTCGGCGGACATGGTGCGTGAACTGAAATATATCACCGAGAACCGCTTAACCAATGCCAGCAGTGGCCTGGATGTACTGACCGGCATGATGCCAGGCAAAACAACCCAGCCGCAGTTTACGCCACTCTTTTCGGATGGCGACTGTACCTCAATGAGCAATACCTGGCGCAACTCGCTCGATTCTCTCAGCTACTACATCAATTACTGGAAAAGTAACTTCGCCTCGTCGTATGAACTGAATCGGGTGTTCTTTATCGGTGGAGAAAGTCAGTGTCTGGCCGACTTTACGATTGGCAGCAGCAACGCTGATCGGGAACGCAGCCTGAAATCGCTGCGTGAGAATGTGCTGCGTTATCGCAACAGCAGTGAAGAAGAGCGCCGAAATCCGATGTACTGGATCAACAGCAGTGCTCAGCCCGGCGTCGGTACTTTCTATATGGTGGTGCCGGTTTACGTCGCGAACAAGTTACAGGCACTGCTGGGTGTTGAGCAAAATATCCGACTGGATGAGTTTATTCAGCCGGGCAGTCTGCCGATCATTGCGTCGATTACCGATGAGAACTATCGTCCACTGCTTAACTCGCGGCGCGGCGGCCTGGGCTTCTCGCTCGACAATCTGCCTGATGATAAAACCTGGTTCGGTTACCTGAATGGGTATCGTCAGCTGGTGCTGAAAAAGCCACTTCCGCCCTCCGATCTGAATGTGGTGTGGTCAGTACCTACCGATGTCATGGTGGATCAGCTCAAGCTGATGATCATCAATGCGCTGCTGCTCAATATTTTCAGTGCCGTTATCCTGTTTACTCTCGCCTGGGTATTCGAGCGCCGGATGTTCCTGCCGGCAGAGGAGAATGCACATCGTCTGGAAGAGCATGAGCAGTTTAACCGTAAGATTGTCGCCTCGGCGCCGGTGGGGATCTGTATCTTACGCACCAGCGACGGTACCAATATTCTGAGTAATGAGCTGGCACATAATTATCTGACGTTGCTGACGCAGGAGGACCGGCTTCGGCTGAATGAAATCATTGGCGGGCAGCAGGTTAACTTTGTTGATGTGCTGACCGGCAGCAATACCAACCTGCAAATCAGCTTTGTGCATTCGCGCTATCGTAATGAGAACGTCGCGATTTGTGTGCTGGTTGATGTCTCGGCGCGCGTAAGGATGGAGCAGTCTCTGCAGGAGATGGCCCACGCGGCAGAGCAGGCGAGTCAGTCAAAATCGATGTTCCTTGCCACCGTCAGTCATGAACTGCGCACGCCGCTCTATGGCATTATCGGTAACCTCGATCTGTTGCAGACCAAAGAGCTACCCAGCGGTATCGACTCGCTGGTGACGGCCATGAATAACTCCTCCAGCCTGCTGCTGAAGATCATCAGTGATATTCTCGACTTCTCGAAAATCGAGTCAGAGCAGTTGAAAATTGAGCCACGTCCGTTTGCCCCTCGCGAAATTGTCACGCACATTGTCGGCAACTATCTGTCGCTGGTGGTGAAGAAGCGGCTGACGCTTTACTGCTTTATCGAACATGACGTTCCGCAGGTGCTGGACGGCGATCCGTTGCGCCTGCAGCAGGTGATCTCGAACCTGCTTAACAATGCGATTAAGTTTACGCATACCGGCTGTATTATTCTTCACGCCTACGTTGCACAGGGCTATCTGGCTTTCCGCGTTCGTGACACCGGTGTCGGCATTCCGGCGAAAGAGCTTCCGCGCCTGTTTGATCCTTTTTTCCAGGTGGGAAATGGCGTGCAGCGCAATTTCCAGGGGACCGGGCTGGGACTGGCGATCTGTGAAAAGCTGATCAATATGATGGATGGCGACATTGAGGTCGACTCAGAGCCAGGCATGGGCAGCCAGTTTATTGTGCGTATTCCGATCTACCAGGGACAGAAGCCATCACTGATGCTGCTGGAGGACTTACAGGATAAGAAAATCTGGCTGGCGATGCGCAATGAGTATCTTGCGGCGTTTATCACGCGTCAGATTCAGCAGCAGGGTATTCAGGTTGCGGAGTATAACGGTAAGCCAGGCCCGGATGATGTGGTCATGACGGATTACGAACTGGAGACTGATGCACCGCTTCGCGCACTGGTCACGTTTGACGGATCCCATGTCGATATGCCGCGTGAACGTCAGCCGGGACGCTGGATCCACTCCACCGCCACACTGCACGAGGTGCCGGCGCTGCTGGCACGCATCTACCGGATTGCACTGGGCAATGACGCCGCCGATGCGCTGCTGCTGGCCACCCCGGTAGAAGAGAAAGTTCATAACGATGACATCATGGTGCTGATCGTCGATGACCATCCTATTAACCGCATGCTGCTGTCTGAACAGCTTGGCACGCTGGGCTATCAGGTGAAAACGGCCCAGGATGGCGTTGATGCCCTGAATGTCCTGAGTCGTAATGAGATTGATATCGTGCTCACCGACGTGAATATGCCGAACATGGATGGTTATCGCCTGACGCAGCGATTACGTCAGCTGGGCCATCTGTTCCCGGTTGTGGGCGTAACGGCGAATGCGCTGGCAGAAGAGAAACAGCGTTGTATGGATGCAGGTATGGATAACTGTCTGTCGAAGCCGGTGACGTTAGACGTGCTGAAAGTGACGCTGGCAATCTATGCTGAACGGGTTCGTAAAACGCGGCGGGGATAGGGCAGGAAAGGGCAGAGGCGAAGCGGTGCAGCTGCACCGCTTCAGGAGGAACTTAGTCTCTTTCGACCTGACTCTGACTGACAGAGGACAGGTAGTTCAGCAGTGCGATATCGTTATCCACGCCCAGTTTCATCATCGCTGATTTCTTCTGGCTACTGATGGTTTTGATACTGCGGTTCAGTTTCTTGGCGATTTCGGTTACCAGGAAACCTTCTGCAAACAGACGCAGCACTTCACTCTCTTTCGGTGACAGGCGCTTGTCGCCATAACCACCCGCGCTGATCTTCTCCAGCAGTTTCGCAACGCTTTCTGGCGTGTATTTCTTGCCTTTCTGCAGTGCAGCCAATGCTTTTGGTAAATCGGTAGGCGCGCCCTGTTTCAGGACAATCCCTTCGATATCGAGATCAAGGACTGAACTCAGAATCGCCGGGTTATTGTTCATGGTCAGAACAATAATCGAGAGATCCGGGTAGTGGCGTTTAATATATTTAATCAGCGTAATACCATCGCCATACTTCTCACCTGGCATAGAGAGGTCGGTGATCAGGACGTTGGCATCAAGCTTGGACAGATTATTGATCAGTGCTGTTGAGTCTTCGAACTCACCTACAACGTTGACCCATTCAATTTGTTCCAGAGACTTTCGGATACCGAAAAGGACAATTGGATGGTCATCGGCAATAATTACGTTTAAGTTATTCATCTTATTGGTTACCTTGCTGCAGCAGTTGATTGACGTAAGCGTCAATATCACTGGTGGTATTTGTAATGTTTGAATCGTCACACGCTTTAATGTGGTGTTCTAACTCTTCACAAAGCTGTTTGCCGGGAGTCAGATTGAGCATGGCAAACACGCCCTTTAGGCGATGCGCTGTCTGAGCAAGCGAGGCGTAGTCCTTTTCCGCCGACTCAGTATACAGTCTCTTCACATCAACCGGTACTGTCTCCGTAAACAGCTGGAAATAGCCGCCGCTCATTAATGGCGTGGCCGCGTCGTCTTCCATGTCGTTATCCATCACATCATGCGACAGTTGTTTCTCAATCAGGGCCAGCAATGCATCCAGCATCGCATTACTGAGATTGAAATTGACCCGATACTGCTGGTCGTTCAGTGCATGATGACCCAATTCATCTTCCGCCAGCAGCAGTGCCCAGCCGCTAAGCTTCGAGGGATCGTCGGTCACCATGACATCGTGATCCTGACCGGAAATGCGCTCATCAGGTGTCAGACAACGCGCTCCCCAGTTCTCCAGATGACGGCAGACGATTTTATGTACGTCCTCCACGGTGATCTCCACCAGCGCGGTCACGCCATCCAGAATTTTTTCCTCTTCTTCCTCACGCTTCTCTTCCAGCACCAGCGGCAGTTGCATGTTATAGCGCGTGCCGATATCCGCTTTTGCCACGATATCGAGACTGCCACCCATCTGCTTGCAGAGCTGCTTACACAGGAAGAACGCCATGCCGGAGGCCTGTCCGTAACGATCCTGGCTGGTATCCCCCAGGAACGGGAAGTCGACATTCGCCAGTTCATCCACCGTCAGGCCCGCACCGGTATCCACCAGTTCGATGATCACTCTGTCGGCCTGCTTCTCCGCAGCCTTAACTTCCAGGGTAATTTTCCCCCAGCGGGTCGTGGTCAGGGCATAGTACATCAACGTAGTCAGGACTTTGCGCAGGGCGCGACGGTCGCCAAAGCGCGTCTCGTCATTCGCCAGATGATTATTCACCACCAGCGACAGCCCTTTGCGGCGCATCAACGGCAGGCTTTCCAGCGAAATCTCATCCAGCAGTTCCTGCAGGTTGAAGACGGTCGCATCCGGTGACCAGTCGTGTGCTTCAAGCCGGTTCAGCAGCACGATATCATCTACCAGTCGCGCCAGTCCCTGGCTCTCGTCGAGCAGGTCCAGTACGGTTTCATCGGCATCACGCTGGCTGAGCTGCACCAGCTGCGCCACCATTTTTTCCAGTGGCTGATTCAGCGCATGGCCCAGATTATGCAGCAGCTGCTGGCGCATCTGATGATTGCGATCCAGCACCTGCTGCGCTTTCTGCAATTTCTTGTTCACCAGCAGTTCGCGATCCTGATCACGCATCATAAACAGCTGCGTATGCGGCGACAGCACGCTGCGGGCGTGACGGATCTCATACACTTCGTTGTTGATGGTGGCCTGCAGCACGCCCTGATGCTGGTCGGACATATTAATGATCTTCTGCAGATTGAGGTGAGGCAAAAGATGTTCAGCAATCTTATTGCTCAGCAGAGTACGGTTGCTGGCAAAGTCATACACCAGCAGACCGACCGGAAGGCTGGCCACAATCTCTTCATTCAGCACCCGCAGTGAATCGAGTTCAGCGCTCTGGTTTTCGCTGGGACGCAGTGACTGCTGACGCAGCAGCACGATCCCCGCCAGCGAGAGCAGGAACAGCAGCAGGTTGATCAGGAGCGGCCAGAGCAGATTATGCAGGCTGTCGATAATCAGGCGAGTAATCGGCACCTGATAAACCAGCTGCAACGGCGTACTTGGCAGGGTGGCCGCAATCTCAATATTGGGATTAACCAGTGAGACACGGGTATTTTCCACATCCTGCTGTTCACTGCTGCTGGCAGGCATTGAGGTGTCCTGACGCAGCTGGAAGTTTTCCAGCGGCATGTTCTGCGGAACAATATCGTTAACCGGCAGATCAAAGGCGACAACAGTGGCCAGATGGCCCGGCTGGTTAAAAGTGGTGCGCAGCGTGAAATAGTGATCGTTCTGGAAGGCGAGGTGGCGCAGTGGCGAGAAGCTCTCGCGTTCATCCAGCGCATTGGCCTGCTGCAGCATCTCAGCGCGACGGCTATCCACCATTGAACTGATGGCGCTCTCTTTATAGCGCGTTGCCATATCTTTCAGTGGCAGGGTCGAAATCATAATCAGGCTGTTGTCCTGACCATTTAAAAAGTACATCGACCACGTGGGATTTTCCGCGCCCCACAGCGTGTCGAGATAGTTCGACATCCGCATGGTCATATCCAGCGTACTGCTGTCATGTGAGCCGAAAATCAGTGCTTCCGTTTTACGCCGGGTTTTTTCCAGATAATAGACATCAGGACGCAGCCGCGTCTCCTGCAGGTTACTGCCAGGTGGCGCACCGGCTGCGCTGGTTGAGAGGTTTTCATATATCTGCCAGGTGGCAAAGCGATAGGCATCAATACGTTTCTGTACGTCACGCGCCAGATCGTCCATGGCATAGCGTTTCCCGGTCAGCCAGGCATTGACCGAGTTATGCACCATAAAGCCCAGCGCCAGCAGCAGCACCAGATTGAAAACCACAAAAAAGCGGGTGACATTGCCGGAGGTCAGTGGAAACTTATACAACATAGCGTGTCAGGTACCTGAATTATCGCGCAACTTTTCGCGCACTGGCGGCTACCGCTAACAGCAACAGGGCGATCAGTAAAAATGCGCCGCTGAGGCTGATCCATTGCGAAATGAATCCGATTAAAGCCGGACCTGAGAGAATACCCGCATATCCCAGCGTTGTCATGGCAGAAATCGCCAGGTTCGCAGGCATATCCTGTTGATTCCCGGCAGCATTGAACAACATCGGCACCGTATTGGATAAACCAAAGCCGACCAGCAGGAAAGCCAGCAGAGCGATCTCCGGCCACGGCAGCCAGACGGCCAGACACATACCCGCTGCGGCGGTCAGGGCGCCGGAGAGCATCACAGGATAGCGGCCAAAACGCTGGATGATCTTGTCGCCACTAAAACGGCCCAGCGTCATCGCGAAGGAAAAGACGGCATAGCCGAGTCCGGCATAGGCGGGTGACATCGCCGGGTTCTGCAGCAGCAGCAGCGCGCCCCAGTCCAGTACGGCCCCTTCCGCCAGGAAAAGGATAAAGCAGAGCAGGCCAAGGAACGCAACCCAGCCACGTGGGATCACCAGCCAGGGCTGATCGGGCTGATGCAGACGCGCATTCATCAGGACCGGCAATCGCCACAGCAGCAGCAAGAGCATTATTGCCATTACCACCAGCGTAGCGGTCAGTGGAGTGAAATCCCGGCTCAGCAACAGGCTGACGGTTCCTGCGCCCAGAATACCACCAAGACTGAAGAAACCATGAAAGCCCGACATCATCGGTTTATCTGCAGCCTGCTCAACCTGAACCGCCTGATAATTCATCGCCACATCCAGCATGCCCAGCCCGGCACCAAAAAGCATTAGCGCAGCCGCCATCACCAGATGAGAGTCTGCTGTCGCCAGCAGCGGCATCATCATCAGTACTAACAGGGTGGAGACGCACATCACGCGACGGCAGCCAAAACGCGCCACCAGCGTGCCGGTCACCGGCATCGCCGCCAGCGAACCAATACCCAGACAGAGCAGCAAGGCGCCCAGGGACGCGCCACTGAGCTGCAGACGATCCCGGGCAAACGGCACCAGCGGAGCCCAGGCTGACATCCCTAAGCCATTAATTAAAAAGATAGTGCGTGTACCCCAGTTAAGGCGGCTTTGATGTTTATGTTGTTGTGAAGCGTCCAGTGCGGTCATAGGTCGGATTCATCAATGTTAAAGCGGAAAAGTGTAGCACTGGCCGCGAGTCAGTGGCCGTTGCGCCTCTTGTCAAAAGTGGTGCAGTCACATCGCATAAATGGCAAAACCGGCAGTTTACCGACTTTTGTTGCATCGCAAATTTTTTCCAGAACTTTCCTGGTATGACCACCGCTCACCCGGGAGTACTTAACTCAAATTTCCCTGCCTTTTTTCAAGGGCTTGCTGTTAAAAACGCAGAACAGGACCACCTATAAATGCTGACTGAATCACACAATTAAAAAAATTCCTGTCATTGCCCTCACGTTAATGACGCAGTGGTTTTAAGCCTCAGCGCATCATTTATGGAAACAGTCAGCAATAAATTGACATGAAAAAACAAAGACAAAGCGCATTACCTGACAACAAATTTTCGATTATGTCTAATGTAATAACGATTTAATCATAACCAAATCTGTACATTGAAATTGATTTTTAACATGGTTACGCTAAAAGTTAATCAGTCACAACCTTTACGTTGTGTAAAAGTCTGTACAGCTTAAAACACTCAAAAACTAATAATAATACCGCTGCGTGCCTATTTTATGTGCGTTAGTGACGCGGCTTAGTTTCGCCATTTTTACCTGCGCCAGGTTAAGACACCTTCTTCATCTCAGAAGGTGAAATGATGCGTGAAGACGTTAAGCATAAAATAAATTTATGTTTAAGGATTCAGTATATTAGCTAATCTGGTGTAACAGAGGTTATAAATGGCAGAACTCACACAGAGCCGTGTAGATATCATCTCGCGCGAAAACGGTACACTCCTCTCACAGACCACTGGCGGTTCATCACAGTCCATTAACCTCACCGAACCCAGCGTTGTACGTATCAGCGGCACGCGAGACATGGTGACGCAGTTTGAGCGCCAGGGTAACGATCTGGTGCTGAAAATGCGTGACGGCAGCACAGTACGCTACCAAAAATTCTTTCTTGATGACGCCGATGGTCAGCACAGCGAACTGGTGTTCGATGATGGCGTCAATCCACCGGAACATGCACTTTTCCCGCAGACCGCAGAAGGGGCTGAACTCGCTTCCCGTTCGATCACACCGACCTATGAATCACTCGACAGCGTAGAGCCGCTGCTGCTGGCGGATAACGCCAATACGTCAATGGGCGTCATCACCGCAGGCGGTCTGGGTGTGCTCGGTTTAGCCGGACTGGCAGTGGGCATCGGCGGCGGTGGCGGAGGGGGTGGAGGTAACGGCGGCGGCAACGCCGGTGGCACCGATCCGGGAACACCGGTCACACCCGGGACACCTGCCATCACCCTGAATGCCTTCGCTGGCGATAATGTGCTGGATAATGCGGAAAAAACGACCGATCAGGTGCTGAGCGGCACGACCAGCAATGTCGAAGCCGGTCAGATTGTCACGGTTACGCTGGGCGGACAGACCTACAACACCACAGTCGGCACGGATGGCAGCTGGAGCGTTACGATCCCTGCCGCCGCGCTGGCGGGACTTCCCGCAGGCACCACCACCATCGACGTCAGCGTCAGTAACGCGGTGGGCACAGGCGCTACGGGCAGCCTGCCGGTTACCGTCGCTGCCGCCGATCCCGGTACACCCGCGACACCGGTTATCAGTCTGAATCCCTTTGCCGGCGACAACCTGCTGGATAACAGCGAAAAAACAACGCCACAAACGCTGTCCGGCAGCACCAGTAACGTTGAAGCCGGGCAGGTGGTCACCGTGACACTGGGCGGCCAGAGCTACAGCAGTAGCGTAGCCGCGGACGGAAGCTGGAGTATTACTGTGCCTGTGGATGCGCTGAGCGCGCTGGCCACCGGCAACGCCACCCTCACAGCAACCGTCACTAACCAGGCAGGCACCGCCGCCAGTGGCAGCCTGACCTTTAACGTCGAGCCGCCCCTGACCGAGCCGGGAACGCCGGTTATCACCATCAATCAGTTTGCCGGTGATGATGTCCTCAGCAACAGCGAGAAAGCCACCGATCAGCTGCTGAGCGGCTCCACCAGCAATGTGGAAGCGGGTCAGGTTGTCACCATCACGCTGGGCAATCAGACCTTCAGCGCAGTCGTGGATGCGCAGGGCAACTGGAACGTCACGCTCTCACCTGCGGCGCTGAATGCGCTCAATGCCGGTTCACTTGCGATTTCTGCGGTCGTCACTAATCAGGCTGGCATTGAAGCCAGTGAAAACCGCGCGATCAGCGTCGATACGCCTGTCGTTACGGGTCCGCCTGCGGTCACGGTGGATGAATTTACCGGTGACAACCAGCTGAGCAACGCAGAGAAAACCACCGATCAGACGGTGACCGGCAGCACCAGCAATATCGAACCGGGTCAGGTTGTGACGGTCACGCTGGGCGGTCAGACGTACAGCGGCAGCGTAGATGCGCAGGGCAACTGGAGCATCACGCTACCCTCAGCGGCCCTGAGCGCACTGGCGGCAGGTGAAACGACACTGACGGTTTCGGTCAGCAATACGGCCGGTAACACCGTGACCAGCAGCCTGCCCATCAGCGTGGAAGCGCCGGTGACGCAACCGGGCGAACCGACCGTTACCATCAATGAATTTGCCGGGGATGACATCCTCAGCAACGACGAAAAAGGGACCGCCCAGACGCTTTCTGGCACCACCACCAACGTCGAAGCGGGCCAGACGGTCACGATCACCTTTGGTGGCCAGACTTACGCTGGCATCGTGGATGGCAGTGGTAACTGGAGCGTGACTGTTCCGGCTGGTGCGCTGGGCAACCTGCCTGCGGGATCCAATGTCATCAGCGCCACCGTCAGCAACGTCGATGGTGTGAGCGCAGGCGAAACCCGCGATATCTCGGTTGAGGCACCGGTGACTGAGCCTGGCGTGCCGGCGCTGACCCTGAATGAATTTGCCGGCGATAACGACCTGAGCAACGCCGAGAAAGCGTCCGATCAGCCTGTCAGCGGCACGGTCACCAACGTTGAAGCCGGACAGATCGTCACCGTGACCCTCGGTGGTCAGACCTACAGCGCCAGCGTGCAGGGTGACGGCAGCTGGAGCGTCACCGTGCCATCCGCCGCGCTGAACGCACTGGCAGCAGGCACCACTACCCTGACCGCCTCGGTCAGCAATGCGGCGGGCGACACCGCGACAACTTCGGAGTCGATCACCGTCGAAGCCCCGGCGACGCAGCCGGGTGAAGCCACCGTAACCATCAACGCCTTTGCCGGTGACGATATCCTCAGCAACAGCGAGAAAGCCACCGATCAGCTGCTGAGCGGCACCACCACCAATATTGCTGAGGGCCAGCAGGTCACTATCACCCTGAATGGTGAGACCTTTACCGCCACGGTTGGCGCGGATGGCAACTGGAGCGTCTCGATCCCGGCCAGTTCGCTGGCGGCGCTGGCCGCCGGTAGCACGACCCTGAACGCTACAGTCACCGATACGCTCGGCGCAGCCGTCAGTGAAACCCGTGACTTCCTGGTGGCGTCAGCGGGCACTTCACCGAATGCCCCAACGTTAACCGTCAATGCCTTCGCTGAAGACAACATCCTGAGCAACGATGAGAAGCTGGAGGCTCAGGCGGTCTCAGGCAGCACCACCAACATCGAAGCGGGCCAGATTGTGACCGTAACCCTGGGCGGAGAGCGCTACAGCGGCACGGTCAATCCTGACGGCAGCTGGAATATCGCGATTCCGGCCGATGCACTCGGTGCGCAGGCCGCAGGATCTGCCTCGCTGGTGGTGACGGTCAGCAACGCAGCGGGCACCAGCGTTAGCGACACGCTGGCGATCACCGTCGAGCCACCGGTGACTGAGCCGGGCCAGCCCACCCTCATCATCAATCAGTTCGCCGGTGATGACGTCCTGAGCAACGATGAGAAAACCAGCGACCAGTTGCTGAGCGGCAGCAGTACCAATGTCGAGCCGGGTCAAATCGTCACAGTCACGCTGGGCGACCAGACTTACAGCGCCACGGTCGGCGCGGATGGCAGCTGGAGCCTGAATGTCCCAGCCAGCGCACTGGCAGCACTGGCGGCGGGGAGTGCAACTATCGCGGCCACGGTTTCCAGTCAGGCGGGCATAATCGCCAGCGAAGATCGGGCGATTGTGGTGGATACCCCGGCGCAACCGGAAACGCCGACAGTGGCTATTGCCCTGTTCGCCGGTGACGATCTGGTGGATAACAGCGAAAAAGCCCTGGATCAGACGCTCTCCGGCACCACCAGCAATGTGGAGGCGGGCCAGACGGTCACCATCACCCTGGGCGGTCAGAATTACAGTGCCACGGTCAATCCTGATGGCAGCTGGAGTACACAGATCCCGTCTGCAGCGCTCAGCGCACTGGCAGCGGGCAGCACCGCCATTGCGGTTAGCGTCACGACGGTAGCCGGTGCTGTGGCCACTGACACCCGTGACATTAACGTCGCGCCAGCAGCAGGCGAACCTGGCATCGTCTCAATCAATGAACCGGTCAGCGCGGATGGCTTCCTCAATTTGCAGGAGCTGAGCAGCGATCTGATCATCAGCGGTTCGGCGGTGGGTGTTAATCCAGGCCAGACGGTGCAGCTTAATTTTAACGGCGGTAATTACAGCGCAGTGGTGAGCAGCAATGGCGTCTGGAGCGTCACCGTTCCGGCAAGTGCACTCACCGATATCACCGACGGTGTTAAACAGATTTCAGTGACGACCGTCGATGCCAGCAATACGCTGCTGACCGCCTCCGCTCCGCTGAATGTGGTCGCCTCTACGCTGCCGCAAATCACGCTGAACGAGAGTGCGATCACCGATGGTATTCTCAACCGGACGGAAGCGGGTAGCGATCTGCTGATCGGCGGCAGCACCGGCAAGGCCGTCGCGGGCCAGCAGGTGGAAGTGGAACTTAACGGCAAAACTTACAGTACCACTGTCAATGCCGACGGCAGCTGGAGCCTGCCAGTGCCTGCCAGCGATCTCGCTTTACTGGCGCAGGGCGCTAACAGCCTGATCATTACCGCCATTGACGAGGCGGGCAACCGCGCGGACCAGACGGTGAATTTCAGCGTCGACACGCTGCCACCGACGCTGATTGTGGCTGAGGTCGCAGGTGGCGATGGCATTCTCAACAGCAGTGAAGTGACGGCGGGTGTGCCGGTCAGTGGTTCAGGTGCACTGCCGGGCGAGCGGGTTTCTGTTTCGCTGAACAACCAGAGTTACAGCGCCACAGTCGATGAGCAGGGCAACTGGACGGTTGATTTGCCGCCAGCAGCATTGCAGGCATTGTCTGATGGCAGCAGCTATACGCTGACCGTCACGCTGACCGACGCCAGCGGGAACATCGCCACCCAGACGCAACCGCTGTTAGTCAACACACAACTTCCGGTTGCGGCCGTGACCGCACCGGGCGGTGATGGGGTTCTGACCAACAACGAACTGACTCAGCCGCTGCTGATCAGCGGCACCGGCACCACGGGCGACACCGTAACGGTGGGGTTAAACGGCAAGACCTATAACGCCGTTGTTGATGAAAACGGAACCTGGAGTGCTTCCGTTCCGGTTGCCGATCTGGGCCCGCTGACCAATCAGACTTATCCGGTAACGGTTACGGTGACCGATCCGGCCGGTAACAGCAGCTCGCAGGATACGTCTTTGCGGGTCGCCACGTCCGTACCGGCTCTGACGATCAACGATCTCACTAATGATGGCGCGATCAACAACAGCGATGCGCAGCAGCCATTGATCGTCAGCGGCACTGGCGACGAAGGCGACATCATTCGCGTCACGCTGAATAACGTGACTTACAGCGCCGTGGTGGCGCAGGGTGGCAACTGGAGCGTCAATATTCCTGCCTCTGATCTGGCGAATGTGCCGAATGGCACCCAGACCGTAACGGTGGTGGCGACGGACGCCGATGGCAACACCACACAAACCGGCAGTCCCTTGATTTTCGCCACCACGCCGCCGCTGCTGGAAGTCTCCACGCCGGGCAGCGATGGTTATATCAATATCGCTGAGCACACCCAGGATCTCACTCTCGACGGGCGTGGCGGTGCGCAGGGCGATACGGTCACGGTAACGTTCAATAATGAAACCTACACCGCCACCGTGGATACCAACGGCGCGTGGAGCGTAACGGTTCCCGCCGCGATTGTCAGCCAGCTGGGCGATGAGATCTATCCGATCAACGTTGCCATCAGCGATGCGTATGGCAACACCACCACGCAGTTGACCAGCGTTACCGTGCTGGCGGCCACGTCACCCGCACTGACCATTGATTCCGTGACCAGCGACAACCAGGTCGATAGCGCGGAACAGCTCAGCGACATTCTGGTCACCGGCAATGTCACCGGCGTACCGGCCGGCTCGCCGGTATTATTGACCATTAACGGGCAGTCTTACGACGGTGAGGTACTGGCGAACGGTCGCTGGAGTGTGACGCTGCCCGCCGGATCGCTGGGCGGTTTAGGTGAAAAAACCTTTACCGTAGCGATTACTGATCAGGCCGGTAACCCGGCGCTGCCTGCTGAAGGGCAATTCAGCGTGGTTATCTTACCCGAACCGTCGCTGTCGGTGACCCCGATCAGTGGTGACAATGCGCTGAATGGGCTGGAAGCACAGAGCGATCTCACTGTAAGTGGCGGTTCGGCAAACCTGCCGGCTAACAGTCCGATCAGCGTGACGCTGGAACCCAACGGCACGGTTTACACCACCACAACCGATATAAACGGCAGCTGGACCCTGACGGTGCCCGCTGCTGACCTGGCAAATCTGCCGCAGGGTAACACCACGGTTACCGTCTCTTCGGGTGATGTGCAGATCAATCAGCCGCTGCTGGTGGCGACTACGCCGCTGGCAGACCCGGAAATCAATACGCCTCTCACTGACGGCATTCTCAACACGGATGAAGCCAGCGTGGCGCAGACGCTGACCGGCTCAGTCCAGCCAGGCCAGGCCGTCAGCGTGACCCTGGGCGGCATAAGTTATCCGGCAACGGTCGCAGCAAATGGTGAATGGCGCGTCACGCTGCCGCCAGATGCGCTACAGGCACTGCCGCAGGGCAGTAATCCGCTTACCGTGACGGTAAGCGATGTGGCAGGTAACAGCACCAGCATCAGTGAACCGCTGATTGTTGATACCGGCTTACCCGCGCTGACCGTTAATCCGATTGCCATCGATGGCATTATCAATGCAACTGAAACGACCACGGATTTGAACCTGAGCGGCACCGTTGCGCCCGGCGGCAGCGTCAGCCTTGTACTGAATAACCAGACCTATGAGGCAGTAGTTGCCGCCGACGGCAGCTGGACGGCTACCGTGCCTGCTGCCAGTCTGCAACTGCTGCCAGAGGGTCGTTACGATCTTAACGTGACTGTCACGACTCTGAGCGGCAACGTCGCCACCACGCCATTCCCGGTTACCGTGGATACCACGCCACCCGACTTCAGCTTTGATACGCCTGCTGGCGATGGCGTGCTGAACATTGCAGAACAGGCCAACGGCTTCAGTTTCAGCGGTGCAGGCACTGAAGGCGACAGCGTGAGTGTCACGCTGAATGGCGTCACCTACACAGGCACCGTTGAGGCGGGCGGAAACTGGACGCTGGCTGTGCCGCCAGCGGCACTGGCCGGTCTGACTAACGGCATCAGCTATCCCGTGGTGATCACCGTCACCGACGAGGCGGGGAACAGCAACAGCCAGAACAGTGCGCTGACAGTTGCCACAACGCCGCCTCCGCTGGTGGTCGCACCGATCAGCGGCGACAATGCGCTGAACACAGGTGAACTGGCGGAGCCGCTGGTCGTCAGTGGCAGCGGTCAGAATGGCGATATTGTCACGGTCCAGCTTAATGACCAGATTTACAGCACCACGGTTGGCGTAAATGGACAGTGGACGCTGCAGATCGCCTCTGAAGCGCTAGCAGCACTGCCGTCAGGCAGTAATCTGGTAACGGTGACGGAAACCAGTGCGAACGGTAATCAGAGCAGCCAGGTGATTGATCTGAATGTGGCTACCTCGCCGGAGATACAGCCTGCGCTGACCATAGATAGCAGCACCTTTGCCGGTGATGGCATCGTGACGGCGGCAGAGCAGCTACAGCCGATTACGGTCCGCGGCAGCAGCAGCAATGTTGAAGCGGGCCAGCAGGTCATCATCTCTCTGAATGGCACCGAATACAGTGGCGTGGTCGCGGCCAGTGGCAACTGGAGTATCATTCTGCCTGCAGGTGCACTGGCTGAATTGGGGGAGGGTAATCAGACACTGAACGTCAGTGTGATTAACGTCGTGGGTAATACGGCCAGCAGCCCGCTTAACTTCAGCGTGGACAACACCCTGCCGTCGATTGCGCTGGCACCGATTAGCGACGACAACTACCTCAATGCACAGGAAGTGAATGGCGCCATCGTCGTGAGCGGCAGCACCAGTGGTCTGCCGGACGGCAGCATTGTCACCGTCGTGGCTAATGGGACGCCGGTCAGTGTCACCGTGGCGGCAGAGGGAAGCTGGAGCCTCACCTTACCGGCTGGCACCTTTACCGGCACTGCAGATGGCCCGCAAATCATCACGGTCACCGCCAGCGACGCTAACGGAACAGAGCTTGCGACCAGTGACGCCACGCTGACGGTTGTCGCCAGCGCATTGCCAGTGGCCACTCCCGGTGTGGCATTTAATGATGGCATTCTCAACGGTGAGGAAGCCTCGGCAGGTGGCGTGATCATCGGCAGCACCGGCGTAACCGGTGACGGCCAGACGGTCGTTGTGACGCTGGGCGGCAGTAACTACAGCGGTACGGTGGATGCCACGGGCAACTGGCAGGTCGCGGTTCCGGCCGATATTCTGGCTGCGCTGCCACAGGGCAATGCGCCTTACACCGTGGTTGTCAGTGATGTAGCAGGCAACACCAGCCAGGCGAATGGCAACATTGTGGTGGATACCGTGCCTCCGGTGCTGAACTTCATCACGCCATCCGATGGCATTATCAATGCTGCCGAAAGTCAGCAGCCGCTCACGCTGACCGGCAGCAGCGAAGCAAACGCGCTGATTGTGGCCAGCTTCAACGGCACCACGCTGAGCACCACCGCTGACGTTAATGGCAGCTGGTCGCTGGCATTGCCTGCCACGGTTTACACCGGGCTGGGCAACGGTAGCTATCCACTGACCGTGACCGCCAGCGATGCGGCAGGCAATGCCACCACCACCAGCCGTGACCTGGCGCTGAAAGTGGAACCCGGCACACTGCCAACCCTGACGCTGGATGCGTTTGCCGGTAACAACGTGGTTGATGGCGCGGAACGCCTCACCGATCAGCGTCTCTCGGGCACCACCACCAATGTTGAAGCGGGCCAGCTGGTCACTGTGAACATTGAGGGGACGGTTTACAGCGCCACCGTGCAGGCGAGCGGCGCGTGGAGCCTGACCGTGCCAGCCGGTGCGCTGGCGGCCATTAATGACGGTAGCGCCAGTTTCACTGTGGCGGTCAGCGATGTGGCAGGCAATACCACTAGCCGTGATCTCAACTTTGACGTGAACAGCAACGCCTCTGGCCTGGCGATGGACGCCATCAGCCAGGACAACTACCTGAATGCACAGGAGCTGGGTCAGTCGCTGATCGTGACCGGCACCTCGGTGAATGTGCCTGAGGGCAGTACGGTGACGCTGCTGTTTAACAACATCAGCTATACCGCGCAGGTCTCGGCCACTGGCCGCTGGAGTGCGATCGTGCCGGCTGAGGCACTCACGGCGCTCGCCGATGGGCCTTACACCGTGACCGTCACCGCGACAGACAGCGGCGGGTCGACCCTGAGCAGTGAGGCGACGCTTACGGTACTGGCGACCACTCTGCCGGCACCACAAATCCTCTCTGCCTTTGGCGATGGAGTGCTCAACAGCAGCGAGATCGCCACAGCACAAACCCTGAGCGGCACCACAGGTGTAACAGGTGACGGACAGCGCGTCAGCGTGCAGCTGAATGGCGTCACGTATAACGGTACGGTCGACAGCAACGGCAACTGGCAGATCAACGTGCCTGCTACGGCGCTGGCTGACCTGCCAGAAGATGTTATTAGCTATACCGTCACGGTGCAGGATGCGGCGGGTAACACCGGCAGCACACCGGGCAGCGTAACGGTGGATCTGACGCCACCGACGCTGACCCTGAACGCCGTTGCGGGCGATAACAGCGTTAATATCGCCGAAAGCCTCGCTCCGATTGTCCTCAGCGGCAGCAGCAATGCTGAAGCCGGGCAGCAGGTCACGATTACCCTGAACAATCAGCTCTGGACGACTACCGTTACCCAGGAGGGCGACTGGAGCCTGACACTGCCTGCCGGTTCGCTGGCCGGTATTCAGGCCGGCGCCTACATCCTGACTGTGACAGTCAGTGATGCGGCGGGTAACCCGGTCACGGAAACGCGTGAAATCACCGTGGCAACCGGGGCATTGTCGGTCAGCATAAACACCCCGTTTGGTGATGGTTATCTGAATCTGGCGGAACAGGGTGTCGGCCAGACACTGACCGGCAGCACCGGTGTGCCGGGCGACGGCCAGACCGTCACCGTGACGCTAGGCGGGAATGATTACCCGGCCACGGTGGATGCGCAGGGCAACTGGACGCTGAATTTAACACCTGCGCAGGTGCAGACGCTGGACGAGGGGATCAATACCCTGGTGGTCAATGCCAGCGATGCGGCCGGTAACAGCGGTCTGCTGACCAGCGCCGTCACCGTTGATCTCACACCGCCGGTATTGAGCGTCAACCCCATCGGCGGCGATAACATCATCAATTCCCTGGAGGTACTGGAAGCGGTCGCCATCAGTGGGTCGGCAACGGTGGCGGATGCCGGGCAGACAGTGACGGTCAGTTTCCAGAATGTCGATTACACCACTCTGGTGCTCTCTGACGGCACCTGGCAGGTGACGCTGCCTGCCAGCGTTGTGCAGGGGCTGGCGGACAACACCTACCCGGTTGTTGTCTCAATGACCGATGCAGCGGGCAACCCGGCGGTTGCGGTTCAGACCACACTGACGCGCGATGCTGACAGTCTGAATCTGCCGACCCTGACCCTCGGGACGCTCAGTGAGGATAATTTCCTTAACCAGGCCGAGTCGCAGCAGGATCTGAGCATCGGCGGCACCAGCACCAATCTGGCTGAGGGCCAGCTGGTGGCGGTGACGCTGAACGGCCTGCAGTACAGCGGCACGGTGACCGCGAATGGCAGCTGGGCGGTAACCGTTCCGGCCGCCGCGCTGGGTAATCTGCCGGATGGCGATCAACTGGTGCAGGTGGTGGCAACCGATGCCTCTGGTAACCCGGCCAGTGCCAGTGGCAGTCTGGTTGTGCTGGCCAGCGCGCAGGTTCAGCCGACGCTGACCATGAACGTGGTCGCCGGCGATGATGTGATCAATGCCACCGAGTTCACTGCAGAGGTTGCGGTCAGCGGCAGCAGCACGCTGCTGGCAGCGGGTACTGTCGTAACGGTGTCACTGAGCGGCACGGATTACACGACGACGACTCTGCTTGATGCAAACGGCAACTGGACGGTGAATGTGCCGTCCGCGGCCTTTGCCGATGTGGCGCCAGGCAGCAGCCAGACCTTTACCGTCAGCGCAACGGATGTCGCGGGTAATCCGGCAATCGCCACGAAGGAGGTTGATTTTATTACCACACGTCCTGTGCTGACGGATATCACGGTCAGCGCGGGCGACACCCTTAACCTGTCGGAGTCGCTGCAGAATCTCACCATTAGCGGCACCACCACGGGCGCAATACCTGTGACGGTAACGCTGAATAATGTCAGCTACACCGCCACGGCAGATGCCGACGGAAACTGGACAATTACTGTTCCGACGGCCGACGTGCAACAACTGGCGGATGGCCCCAATGCGGTCACCGTTTCTGTCACTGACGCGGCGGGCAATATCACCACGGACACCACCACCTCACTGGATGTGGCGTTTAACACCCTGCCAGCGCTGACCCTGAACAGACCGTTTGGCGATTCGCTGCTCAGTCTGGCAGAAACCGAAGGCCCGATAACGCTGAGTGGTGACAGTACCAACCTGCCGGAAGGCAGTGTAGTAAACATCGCTGTCGGCGGGCTGACGTTCAGCACCACCACGGATGCCAGCGGCAGCTGGACGCTGAACCTGGCATCGGGTGCGCTCACAGGCCTTGACGATGGACTGACACAGGTGGTGGTCACTGCTGTTGATGCTGCCGGAAATCCGGCGCAGGCCACTGCAGGCGTTGAGATCCTGCAAACCCCACCGGTTTCCGCTGACTTTGCTGTTACGCAGTTCGGCGACAACGTCATTAATATCAGTGAAGCCGCCTCGGTTCAGCAGGTTACCGGCACCTCCACCGTCGTGGCGGGTCAGACGCTGAGCGTCACGGCAGGTGATGACGCTATCCCGTTATCCGTCACGGTCGATGCCAGTGGCAACTGGACGGCCAGCCTGACGCCAGAGGTGATCGCCAGCCTGGGGAGCGGGGAACATACCCTGACCCTCACAACCACGGATCGGGCAGGAAACACGACCGAGGCGACCAAAACATTTATCTCTGCGATTACACCGATTGCTGACCCCTCGCTGGATACACCCTTTATTGATGGGCGGATTAACGCCGCAGAGGCGGCCGCAGGGGGATCGCTTACCGGTGCGGTGAATGTTGATAACGCAGCGGGGGTCACCGTCACGCTCAATGGGACTGTTTATTCCGCAACGCTCAGTCAGGATGGTTCCCGCTGGTCACTGGACCTGCCACCTGCTGTATTGCAGTCACTGCCGGATGGCAACTGGCCGGTGACGGTGACCGTCACCGATGTGAACGGCAACACCGGAAGCTTCGGCGGTACGGTGCTGGTGGCGATTAACTCGCTGCCGGATGTCAGCCTGAATCTGCCGTTTGGTGACGGTGCGCTGAACGCTGCCGAGGCGGGAACGGAACAGATCCTGACGGGTACCACCGGCATTAGCGGTGCCGGTCAGACTGTATCGGTCCTGATCTCCGGCTTCAATAATGATCAGCCGCTGGCTGCAACGGTGCAGACCGACGGCAGCTGGTCTCTGGCCCTGTCGCCAGCGCAGCTGGCCACGTTCACCAGCGGCACTCACACTATTACCGTGACCGCAACCGACATCGCGGGTAACAGCGATAACACGGCGCTGAATGTGGTCACCGAAGTGGCCGTGCCGGTACCCGGCTTTAACCCTGGTGCATTTGGCGGAGATAATCTGCTGAACATCAGTGAAGCGGCGGCAGGCGTGACCCTGACCGGCACCACCGGCAGTGTGGGGGCGAATCAGGCGGTCAGCATCACCGTCGATATTAACGGCAGTCGCTATTCTGGCTCAGTGGATGGCGACGGTAACTGGACCGTGGATATTCCGCCGGATGCCCTGAGTTCACTGGGTAGCGGGCCGCAGACGCTGACGGTCAACGTGGTGGATGCAGCGGGCAATAGCGCATCAGCGCAACTGCCATTCACCGCTGATCTCACCGCGCCACAGCCTGCAGTCAATCCGGAATTCCTCGGCAGCTATGTAAACAGTAGCGATGTTGCCGCGGGCATTACCCTGAGCGGCACCACCGGTGAGGTGGGCGCGAATCAGACGGTGGGGCTCACGCTTGACGGCACGACCTATACCGCAACAGTGGATGCGAATGGCAACTGGACGGTGCCCCTGACTCAGGCGCAGCTTTCAGCACTGCCGGATGCCACCTATCCGGTCAGCGTGACAGCAACCGATGCAGCGGGCAACAGCACCACCATTACCAGTTCGCTGGTGCTCGACAAAACCCCGCCGGTGCTTAGCTTTACCGACTTCACTGGCGACAACGTCGTTAACTACGCCGAGAGCATTCAGCCGCAGATACTCAGCGGCACCACGACCGGCGCAGAAACCGGTTCTGTCGTCACGGTTTCGCTGAATACCACCATCCTTGGCACCGCAATTGTTGACGGTAACGGCAACTGGAGCGTGACGCTGACGCCAGAGCAGATGGCCACCTTTACGCCATCGACCACGCTGACGCTGGCAGTGACCGATCTGGCTGGCAATACCGCAACCGTGCCTGTCTCGCTGACCGTCGATCTGACGCCACCACCAGGCCCGCTGGTAACGCTGGACACAGTCTCGGGCGACAACATTATCAGCACCCAGGATGTGGCGGGTGGGGTAGCGGTAAGTGGTACTTCGGCTAACCTCGGCGCGAACGGGTCAGTGGAGGTGGTGATCAATGGTGTTCCCTACACCACCACGCTGGATGCGTCGGGCAACTGGTCGACCGGGGCCTTGCCCGTCACCGCCTTTGGCAATGCGGACGGCAGCGTCGGCATCACCGTGACGGCCACAGATGGCACAACACCGGTGACGACCAGCGGTAACGTGCTGATCGATCTGACTGCACCAACCCTGTCGATCAATACCTTTGCGGGTGATAACCAGGTTAATGGCAATGAAAGCACCTTAAGCCAGGCGATTACCGGCACCGCCGATATCGCTGAGGCTGGCCGCACGGTCCTTGTGACCTTCAATGGCCAGACCTACAACGCGGTGGTGCAAACCAACGGCACCTGGTCTGCTACCGTTCCTGCCAGCGCAATGCAGGCACTTACCGATGGCACCACGCCAATCACCGCGCAGCTGACGGATGCCGCCGGCAACGTGGGGACGGCTACCCAGACAGTGACGGTCGATACCGCCGCGCCACTGGTACTGGTGGACGCATTCCTCGGCGACAACGTGGTCAACGCCGCAGACCTGGTGCTCGGTCAGGTGCTGACCGGTAGCGCGCAGGGAGCCGAAGGCCAGACCATCAGCCTCTACCTGGGTGATGCCTCGCCGATCGCCACCGCGACGGTGGGGGCTGACGGACGCTGGAGCATCGATCTTGCGCCGAACGTCCTGTCGAGCCTCAATGACGGCGCGCTGGTGTTTGGCGTGCGGGTCAATGACCTTGCAGGCAACCAGACCGACGCCACGCTAACGGTCAATAAAGTGGTCAACAGTGCGCTGACGCTGGTGGTTGATTCGGTGTTCGGCGACGGCACGCTCAGTGCGCTGGATACCACCGTCGCGCAGACGATCTCCGGGACCGCACTCTCCGCGGGCGTCGGTGCCACAGTTTCCGTGGTGCTGGGCGGGACCACGCTCTCTGCCTCAGTGGGTCAGGATGGTAAATGGGCTATCGTGGTGCCACCGTCGGTACTGGGTCTGCTCACGGATGGTCAGCTGGATATTGACGTCACCCTGACGGATGCCGCAGGCAACACCCGCACGGTGGGTGAAACCGCTACGGCGATTGTCGATGCGGTGCCGGTCGTTGGTCCGCTCACCGGCTTGTTTGGCGGCGATAACCTGCTGAACATTGCAGAAGCCGCAGCCGGACAGCTGGTCGGTGGCGTCATCAGCAACGCAGCTGCAGGTTCACAGGTGACTGTGACCTTTGGCAGCAAGACGTACAGTACAACGGTGCAGGCGGGCGGAAGGTGGAGCGTTAACCTGCCGGGCAGCGATCTGACTTCACTGCTGGATGGCAATCTGACGCTGGGCGTCAGTGTCAGGGATGCCGTGGGTAACGTTGCCTCTAACAGCGCCTCAATTGGTATCTTTACCCAGACACCGTCCATTTCGCTGACGTCACTGTTTGGTGATGGGGTACTGAATCTGGCCGATATCGCCACCGGACAGGTGATCAGCGGCGTGGTAAATAACGTTGCGCAGGGCAGTGTGGTCACACTCTCGGTGGGCAACAGCCAGCTCAGCGCTACCGTGGGTGCGGGCGGCGCCTTCAGCACCACGGTAACGCCGGATATTCTGGGCACGCTGGCACAGGGCAACGTGACGGTAGGGGCTTCGGTCACGGATGCAGCGGGCAATACCGCCAGCACCAGCGCCGGTGTCCGCGTCGATACGCTGCTGCCGACCATCACGGTGAATCCGCTGTTCGGCGACGGTCTGCTGAACGTGGCAGATGCGCTGTCGACGCAGATCATCAGCGGCGTCGTGGGCGGTGCGGAAACCGGGTCGCGTGTGGTGGTGTCGGTGGGCGCACAGCAGTTTGTGACGGCAACGGATGCGAATGGCAACTTTACCGTCTCGCTGACGCCTGCGCTGCTGCAGGGGATTGCCGATGGTAACCTGACGGTCGGATTCAGTGTCACCGACAGCGCCGGTAACACCACCAGCACCACTGCCGGGGCGCTGGTGGGTATTCACAATCTGCCGAAAGTGACGCTCAATCCGCTGTTTGGTGACGGCGTGCTTAACCTGGCGGAATCGCTGGTCACGCAGACTATCAGCGGCACCGTCTCCGGGCTGGCGGCGGGCAGCAGCGTCAGGCTGGCGATTGGCAGTACCAACGTCACCGCGCAGGTCAACGCCGACGGTACGTTCTCTACTGCCATCTCGCCAGCGGTGCTCTCGACGCTGCTTAACGGTAACTTCACCGTCAGTGCGTCGGTCACCGACACGGTCGGTAACGTCAGCAGCACCAGCGCGGGCGTCTCCCTGGGACTGGTCCAGCCAACCCTGACAGTGAATACGGTGTTTGGCGACGGTGTGCTGAGCGCCCTGGATCTGGCTTCCAGCCAGACCCTGAGCGGGACCTCCAGCCTTTCAGCGGGTTCTGTCGTCAGCGCCACACTGAATGGCCAGACCTATACCACCAAAGTAGTGAGTGGCGGCAACTGGAGCATCAGCGTGCCAAAAGCGGACCTTGCCTTGATCACTGACGGCATTAAAACCGTGACGGTCACTGGCACCGATGCCTACGGAAATGTGGTGAACAGCAGTGGAACGCTGAACGCCATCAGCCAGTCGACGCCAGTGGTCGCCATTACCTCACTGTTTGGAGACGGTGCGTTGAGCGCGGTGGATGTAAAAACCGCACAGACTATCTCAGGTACCGCCAGCAATGCTGAGGGATCGGTGGTGCGGGTGACGCTGGGTGGGCAGACATACAGCACTACCGTGAGCAGCAATGGCAACTGGAGTCTCTCTGTTCCGGCAGCTAACCTCGCCGCCATTGCAGATGGACTACAGACTGTCACCGCCAGCGTCATCAACGGTGCAGGTACCAGTGGTTCCACTTCGGCGTCGCTGGGTGTGGTGAGTCACACCACGCCGACGGTCAGCGTGAACAGCTTCTTTGGTGGCGATGGCTACCTCAACATCTCAGAGGCCAATGCCCCTGAGACCATCAGAGGAACCAGCACTAACGCGGCGGGTGGCACGGTAACGGTGAACGTGGCGGGCAACATCCTCACCACCACCATCGGTGCGAACGGCGCATGGAGCATCAGCGTGCCATCAGCGACGCTGAAAGGCATTCCGGACGGCAGCCATCCGCTGACCGTGACGGTGGCGGATATTGGTGGCAACACCGCGACCAGTACCAGCAGCTTTACCGCGTTGTCGCATAATCAGCCGCTGGTGGGTGTTGATCCTGTACTCAGCATTGTGGGTTCTCTGCTCAGCGGTCTGGTGGTGCAGGGCGGATCGCTGAATGCCGCGCAGGGCTCAAAAGTCAGCGTAACTTTGCTTCTGGCCAACGGCAACAACGGTCCGACGCTGAACACCACAACCGATGCGCTGGGGCGTTATGCGGTTAACTTCTCACCGTCACTGCTGTCAGTGGGTGGCCTGCTGCTGTCGCTGAGTACGCTGGCAAAAGTTTCGATTACCGACGCAGCCGGTAACAGTTACACCACCACAAACACGCTGTTGCTGGGTGCTGTGCTGCCGGTCACGCTGGCGGCATCCGAGTCGCTTGCGCTGTTCTCAATAGCGGATGACAGCGCCACGGTCGCCAGTGCCAGCACGGAAACGCAGCACAATACGAGCACCAGCAGCGACGATAACAGCGCCCATGTCGCAGTGACCTCGACGCTGATTACCGAAGCGGATACCGTAACGCCGGTCAGCAGTGAAACCGCCACAGCGAGTGACACCGCGGTGGCAGCGGCACCGGCAGAGGAGGCGGGCTATACCATCGGCGGCGTAGTGATTACGCTGGCTGATGGCACGACGGCAGAAGGGGCGTCGGTTACCGGCAGCAGCGGCGCGGATACCGTGACGGTCAGTGACCTTAACTTTACCCATATTGATGGCGGCGCAGGCACGGATACACTTGTGCTTAACGGTGAGTACCTCAGTCTGGACCTCACCGCGCTGGGCCTGAAAGTTGAACACATTGAAGTGCTCGATTTGGGTAAAACCGGCACCAACTCCGTGAAACTCGATCTCAATGAGGCACTCAATATTACGGACAAACAGAGTGACGATTTGATCATCAAAGGCGCGGATGGCAGTCAGGTCACCCTGGCGAACAGCAACGGCGGTATCTGGGAAGTGACTGGCGAGCGCACGGTAGAGGGCAGAGTCTTTGAGATCTACCACAACTCGGCGCTGACCAGTGAGAACACCCTGGGTGATGTGCTGGTGCAGCAGAATCTGCAGGTTCATGTGGTGTAGCAATAATAACGTCGGTCAGGCTGATCGGAGAAGCGGGTGCGAAAGCACCCGCTTTTTTATTTAGTCACGTGATAATTTATTTTCCAGATAATCGCCAATATTCATTAGCAGAATGAAAGATTAGGGTAGGTGCAACAAACGGCGTCACGCCGTGAATCATTATTCTGTCTCCCTTTGTCGCTTTATCAGCGTCCTCTTTCTCCATCCCTGTTACCTGCGGGTAACCAGTTCCGACCAGCGGAAACGGGCAGCATCAGCTGACCCACCACCTGTCGACAGCCTTAACGTCCGGTTTATCCGGGCGTTTTAGTCTGCGTTTCTGTTCTGAACTGAGGTTACCTATGTCAACACGTGATACGTTTCGTTCTGTCCGGCTTGAATCCATTTTCCAGACGGCAGTCAGCGACTTTGCCGTTACCGACAGCACGCTGCCAGCCATCGTGCCACTTCCCCTGCAAAGCCTGAGCCTTCCGGTGGCTACGCAAAGCCTGAACCTGCCAATCAGCACTTTCTCCACGGAATCGCTGCATAGCAGCCCGGTTAATGACAATACGCTGTCCACGGTGAAAAGTTCATCTCCCCCGGCACTACGGCCTTACGAACCCATCGCCATGGACGGCGTTATCGCCAGCTGGGAAGCGCATAAGCCAGTACATCTGCGGGGGCGTGCTGAAGGTGAAGCGGGTTCAACAGTGACACTGACTTTTAACGACCAGAGCTGGCACAGTACGGTCAATAAGTGGGGCTACTGGAACGCCTCTATGCCCGCTGAGGCGCTAAAAGGGGTGCCGGATGGCAATCACAGCCTGCAACTGATCCTCACCAATAAAGCGGGCCACAGTACCACTACCGACGTCGATTTTGGTCTCTATGCTGATCGCACCATCAAACCGACACTGACTATGGATACGGTTAGTGGTGACAACGCGGTGAGTATTGCCGAGAGCATTTATGGTGTTGAGATTAGCGGCAGCGCAACACACCTGCCGGTGGGGTCGGTGCTGAAACTAACGCTGGGCACGCAAACCACCACCGCGCACATGGAAAGTGACGGCAAATGGTACGGTTCTTTTGCTGAAAGTGATTTAACCGCGCTGCCGGATGGCGTTTACAGCCTCAACGTCACGGCGACCGATCCCAACGGAAAAACGGCAACTGACTCTCACGATTTGACGCTGATCACTCATCAGAGCAGCCTGCCACAGATAACCTTCGATAAGATTACTGCGGACGATGTGATTAACCTTGCGGAAAGCCAGCAGGATCTGCTGCTGAGCGGCATGCTGACCACCGTCATGCCGGGCCATCAGCTGGTTATCAGCGGCGCCAACGGAAAAGATTATAACGCCACCCTGGGCCAGGAAGGACACTGGCAGGTGATCATCCCGGCAGCGGAGGTGAACGCCTTTATCAGCGCCGTGGAAATCCGTGCCTGGTCCATTGATGGGGCAAAAAACTACACCGACGTCACCCATGAACTGAATATCCATACGGATTTACAGCAGGTCTACACCGAAATGGATATCGGTGGTGACATGATCCTCAACTATCAGGAAGCGCAGCACGATCTGAGCTTCTATATTGAGGGCTGCAGAACACTGGAAATCAATGGGATAACCTACCAGCCTGACGCAAAAGGCATGGTCACGATGACCTCCGGCGAGCTTATGGCGCTGCCGGATGGTCCGGTCACCGCCACTTTCCATCGCCAGGATGACTATGGCAACAGCGATACCCAAAGCTGGGACACGCTATTTACCGTTGCCGTACATCAGCGGCCAACCCTGACGCTGTACATCGCCTTTGGCGACAACAAAATCGATGCTGCCGATGTGAACAGCTGGCATCT
This sequence comes from Pantoea sp. MHSD4, assembly GCF_021043305.1. Taxonomy (NCBI): domain Bacteria; kingdom Pseudomonadati; phylum Pseudomonadota; class Gammaproteobacteria; order Enterobacterales; family Erwiniaceae; genus Pantoea; species Pantoea sp. MHSD4. The sequence continues at coordinate 369,928 of NZ_JAJNDH010000001.1, forward strand.
GATTCAGGGCAGTTCCAGCAATCTGCAACCGGGGAGCCAGGTGGAATTAACGCTGGGCGATCAGCATTACAGCGCCAGTGTCAAAGCGGATGGTGGCTGGTCCCTGACCATTCTGGCCGGACAACTGGCTCCACTGGATGAGGGGGAATATCCGATGACGGTCAGCGCCAAAGACAGCGCCGGTAATATCGCGACGGCCAGCCAGACGGTGCAGGTGGCATCGCATACCGAAACGGCGAGCCTGACAGAGGGGCAGACGCTGGATCAGCTGCTGGAAACCGTTAGTCAGACTCAGCAGGCAGAGACCGGGCATGTGGCACAGGCATCTGTTGCTGTCCTCCCTCAGGAGAGCCATCTCTTCTCAGATGTGCCTTATACGCTTGCCGATCACCTGTTGCAGCATCCGGCAGCACAGCCGATAGTGTGACGCTAAATCATTAGTAAAAGTACTGACTTCCGGGCAGGTCTGTTAAGCCTGTCTGGAGTGCTCAGGCGTGGCTGGGTGGTTAATTTTCATTCATTCAGGCGGAATATTAAAGATTTCATCACTATTTAACAGGAATAAGTACAGAATATGATCTAATAATGTTAATAGTTATTTAGTGTCTCTGATGTTAATCATAAATAAAATAATGCAATAACTCTGTCAGGATCTGATCGTCATCCCTTTTGCTCGCTTTGTTCACCAGGAAAAACATCATGATGATAAAACCCCCTGTTGGTATGGATAATGAACAAAGCGCAGTTAACTTTTTTATTGTGCGCCCTGAGCGGCGTGTCAGTGAATGCGGTCTTTTCCGCACCCTTACCCAAAGCAGAATTTAACTGGCGCGCCGCGCCGACCGAAGAACAGATTGCCAGCTTAACGCTGCGCGACGCCATTCTCCGGGCCTTCGCCCGTAATCCGAAAATCTCGGAAGCGGCGGCACAGATCCACGTTGGCGAGGGCGATCTTGATGCCGCCCGCAGCGCCTGGTATCCGCAGATTTCACTACAGGGTGCGGCGGGCCGCTCCCATCAGACTGACTCCGCCGGGAGCCTCAACAACAATGGCTCCGGCGGTATCACGCTTAGCCAGCTGCTCTACGACTTTGGGCGTACCGGCAGCGCCATCGATGAACAGCATGCACTGTCAGAGGCTTATCGCTTCGGCCTGTTCGACTCCATGACCACCGTGGCGGAAGATACGCTGCAGGCCTACCTCGAAGTCAAACGCTACCAGGCGCTGGCAGACATCGCGCACACTAATATCGCTTCACTGCAGCGGGTGCGGGATATCGCGAAACTGCGCGCCGATGCGGGGCTCAACTCACAGTCAGACGTGCTGCAGGCGGAAACCCGCATCGCCGCAATGCAAGCCACGCTTGAGCAGTATCGCGCCCAGCTGCGCTCCGCTACCGCCCAACTCACTGTACTGACCGGCGTGGTGCCCGCCACACTGCCAGAACTGCCCCAGGCACTCCTGAAACAGCAGATCACCCTCGACAAAATTGCCTATGAAAGCAGCGCGGCGGTGCGCAGCGCACAGTCTAAACAGGAGGCCGCCCGTGAGCGGGTACGCCAGGCACAGTCCGGTCACTGGCCAACCATCAAAGTGCAGGCGGGCCGGACCCGCTATGAAAACGATCGCCAGTCTTACTGGGATGATGAAGTGCAGCTGCAGGTGGAAGCGCCGCTCTATCAGGGTGGCATGGTCAATGCCAAAACTGAATCAGCGGAGGGCGACCGTGAGGCAGCGCAGGCTGCAGTGCAGCAAGCCAAACTCGCCATTAATCAGAACGCCTCAACCGCCTATGCCGACATGATTGGCGCGCAGCAACGGCAGGCTGCCGGGGAAGTGCAGCTGGCCAGCGCCGACCATACCCGCAATGTCTATGCCGATGAATATCGTCTGAGCAAGCGCAGCCTGAACGATCTGCTGAGTGTAGAACAGGATGTGTTTCAGGCTGACAGCTCACGTATCACCGCGCTCTACGATGGCTGGGACGCCACCGTACGCTATGCCGCCGCAGTAGACAATCTGCTCGATATCATGGGTATCGATCGCCAGCAAAGCAGCGGCGATCTCCTTCCTTCGCTGCAATAGCGATAAGGCAAAAATCATGAGTACGTTAACCCTGAATACCGATAACTGGATTGCCGCCATGCTGCGCGTCGCCGCGCGATTCGGTAAGCCTGCCGATGGCAAAACCCTGCGTCAGCAGATGCGCTGGTTTGAACATCTGCCGGTGTCACAGCAGCTGGAACGGCTTTCCGGCCTGCTGGGACTGCATCTGACCATGGTGCCGCAGAACAAACTGCGCTGGCGTCAGGAGATCACGCCGGTGGTGCTGGTGCTGGAAAATGCCAGCGTAGCGGTGCTGGAGAATATCGATGCGGACGGCAGCGCGCGTTACTGGCTCAGTGAAGGCGGCGATGTGGTGCGTGAAAGCGCCTTATCGGAGCTGCTGACACGTGCTCAGGGCGATGTTGGCGTGATTGGGGTGGCGGCGCGTGGCCGTGATGCGCGCATCGACGAATTCATTCAGCCTTATGAGCCACACTGGTTCTGGAAAAACTTTCGCGGCATGGGGCGTCGTATCACCGAGATCTCACTGGCGTCGGTGATCGGTAATGTGCTGGCACTGGCCGGAATTCTCTTTTCGATGCAGGTCTACGATCGGGTGATTCCGGCGCAGTCACAGTCCACGCTGTGGGTGCTGTTTGTCGGGGTACTGATTGCTGCGGCTATTGAATATCTTATCCGGCTGATGCGAACCCAGGTCTCAGATTTAATGGGTAAACGCATCGACCTGAAAGTTTCCGCCATGCTGTTTGCCCGGGCGATGAGCATCCGTAATGAGGCGCGGCCGAAATCGACCGGCTCATTTATCTCGCAACTGCGTGAGATCGACCAGGTGCGCGAGTTGCTGACCTCGACCACGGTTGGTGCCGCGGCCGATCTGCCGTTTGTTATCCTGTTCCTGTTCATCATGTCGTTTATAGGCGGCTGGCTGGTGCTGATTCCGCTGGCGGCGATCCCGCTGATCGTCATTCCGGGTCTGCTGGTTCAGATTCCCATGGCGCGACTGGCTAAAGAGGGGCTGCGTGAGGGCGCGCTGCGTAATGCCGTGCTGGTGGAGACCATTGAAGGCATTGAGGATATCAAGGCGCTTCAGGCCGAACCCTATTTCCAGCGTCAGTGGGAGCAGACGCATGAAGTCAGCGCCGCGATCAGCAATCAGCAGCGATTGTGGGGCGCGCGCCTTACCGGCTGGGCATCGACGGTGCAGCAGCTCGCCTATGCAGGGATGCTGGTGTTTGGGGTTTACCTGGTGCTCGATTCACACATCACCACCGGTACGCTGGTCGCCTGTAGCCTGCTCTCATCCCGCACTATCGCTCCACTGATGCAGCTGACCATGGTCTTCTCACGCTGGCAGCACGCCAAAATGGCGATGAAAGGGCTGGATGAGTTGCTGAAAAAGCCGCTCGATCAACCTGAAGCCGCCACGCTGGCGCACTGTCCGACGCTCACCGGCCAGTATGATCTGCGCAATGTGCATTACAGCTATGACGAAGAGAATGAAAAAAATGTGCTCAACGTGCAGCAGCTGCAGATCAAGCCCGGCGAGAAGATTGCCATTCTGGGTAAGGTCGGGGCAGGGAAGTCGACCTTGCTGAAGATTCTTGCCGGTCAGGCACAGGCCAGTCAGGGCAAGGTGATTGTTGATGGTGTCGATATTGAGCGTATCGATCCCACTGATTTACGCCGTCAGCTCGGGTGGCTGTCGCATGACTCCCGCCTCTTCTTTGGCACGCTGCGGCAGAACCTGATGCTGGGCAATCCCCATGCCAGCGAACAGGAGATGCTGCAGGCACTGCGTATCAGCGGCGCACTGGCGCTGATCCAGCAGGACGCCGCCAGCCTGGATCGTATTATCAATGAAGGCGGTCGCGGGCTCTCTGGCGGGCAACGTCAGATGGTGATGCTGAGCCGATTGATCCTGCGTCAGCCGCAGGTGGTGCTGCTGGATGAACCCACTGCGGCAATGGATGAACAGCTGGAGGAGCATGTGATTCGTCAGCTGCAGGGCTGGATCAGCGGCCGGACGCTGGTGCTGGTGACGCACCGTCCGGCACTGCTGAAAATGGTCGATCGTATTGTGGTGATGGATAACGGGCGCATTGTCGCTGATGGTCCGCGCGACGAGATCCTGCGCCGCGCGACTGCACCTGCTACGGCAGGTAAAGGAGATGTGGCATGAGTCTGGTGATTGTTGATAAAGATCTTGCCCGTCATGAGCGCCGGACATCAGCGATTATCTGGCTCTGCACCGCCGCGCTGGCGATATTTCTGATCTGGGCGCACTTTGCCATTCTGGATGAGGTCACAGTGGGCACCGGTAAAGTGACGCCCTCCAGCCGCGCGCAGGTGATCGACAGCCTGGATGGCGGCATCGTCAAACAGCTTAATGTGCATGAAGGTGACATTGTTGAGAAAGGGCAGGTGCTGGCGACCCTCGATCCAACGCGCTTTCAGTCAAATTTCGGTGAAGCGCAGGCTAAAGTGCGCACGCTGCGTGCCTCGTCCGAGCGGCTGGAAGCGGAGCTGTCGGGCACGCCGCTGAAGTTCAGTGCCGAAACGCTGAAGGAGCCGAATCTGGTTACGCGCGAGCGGCAGCTCTATGAGTCGCGACGTCGTAATCTCACTGAAACCATCAGTAACCTGCAGCAGTCGCTGAAACTGGTGCAGGATGAGCTGCGGCTCACCGAACCGCTGGTGGCGAAAGGCGCGGCAGGGCAGGTTGAGGTGATCCGTCTGCGTCGTCAGGTCAGCGATCTACGTGGCAAAATCGACGAAGCGCGCAATGACTATCTGGTGCGCGCTCACGAAGAGCAGGTGAAAAACAATGCGGAACTGGATGCGCAGTTGCAGGTTGCCGCAGGCAAAGAGGATCAGCTGACGCGCGCGACGCTCTACTCGCCGGTGCGCGGCATCGTCAAAGATATTCAGGTCACCACGGTGGGTGGTGTACTGGAACCGGGCGGTAAACTGATGGAAATTGTGCCGCTGGAGGATCAACTGCTGATTGAGACGCGTATCAATCCACGCGATATCGCCTGGATTCGGCCCGGACTGGCCGCCACCGTGAAAGTCACCGCCTATGACTCCTCTATTTATGGCGATCTGCACGGCGAAGTGGAAACGGTGTCGCCAGACACGCTGCAGGATGAGGTGAAACGTGATCAATATTATTATCGTGTCTACGTTCGTACCCAGAAAGCCGAGCTGACCAACCGCGCTGGCCGAAAATTCCCGATTGTGCCCGGAATGGTGGCCAATGTGGAGATTAAAACCGGTCAGAAATCCGTCATGGATTACCTGATTAAACCACTGAATAAAGTCAAAGAATCGCTGCGCGAGCGCTGAAATGCGGTCCAGCTGAGAGGCTTATTTGCTTAATTACGGTGATAAATTAACATGGCGGATATTCAGACTATCCGGGCACAAAGTGTGCGCAATTTAACAAACTGTGCGGAAGCAGAGTGAAGTTAATTTAACCAGATTAAAAATGTTTACGAGGATATAGTACGACGGCAAATGACAGGCAAAAAAATGCCGGACAGATTGTCCGGCGGGAAATAATAAGTTGTACATCTCATTCGGGGAGAATGAAGGTAATAATGGAATAAATGATGATAGCGGGGTCTATTCTATTACCAGATGTCGTATAAGTTTTATCATTCAGTGCTTCAGAATGCTCTGATGTAAGCTGTTGATAACAAAGATATCGGAAGGGGTGTATCAATTTGTGCGGTTTTTTTTACCGATCTGTGCTGGTTATTAGTTCCCCGCTATTTACATTATGAAATAACTGTTTCGATGGATGAAACAGTTTTGGAAATTTAGTAGCATTTTCCTGGTGGATTATTACCCGCTATAAAACAACAATGACCTGCCGGCTGAATTTTTAATCATTCAGTTAGCAGTGGCAAATTATAAAGGCATATAACAGAGGGTAATAAAATGAAACGTCGCGTTCTCTCCCTGATGATTCCTGCACTGCTGGTTGCAGCAGGATCAGCAAACGCAGCTGAAATCTATAATAAAGACGGCAACAAATTAGATCTCTTCGGTAAAGTTGACGGCCTGCACTACTTCTCTGACAACAGCAGTTCCGACGGCGACCAGTCATACGTTCGCTTCGGCTTCAAAGGCGAAACAGAAATCAGCAATCAGCTGACCGGTTACGGCCAGTGGGAATACCAGGCAGCACTAAACAACTCTGAAGACCAGGGGACAGCAGACAGCTTTACCCGTGTTGGGTTCGCCGGTGTGAAATTTGGTGATGCGGGATCCTTCGACTATGGTCGTAACTACGGCGTAGCCTATGACATCGGCGCATGGACTGACGTGCTGCCTGAGTTCGGCGGCGATACCTATGGCGCGGATAACTTCATGTATCAGCGCGGTAACGGCATGGCGACCTACCGTAACAACAATTTCTTCGGTCTGGTGGATGGCTGGAACTTCGCAGTCCAGTATCAGGGTAAGAATGGCAACAGCAGCGAGTCACCGAATGGCCGTGACGTGCTGGGCCAGAACGGCGACGGCTGGGGTCTGAGCACGACCTATGATCTGGGTTCAGGCTTCGGCATTGGTGCGGCAACCTTCCAGTCTGACCGTACCAACGACCAGAACAGCGAAACATCAGGTATCCTCGGCCATGGCGATAAAGCGTCAGTGTATACTGGCGGTCTGAAATATGACGCGAACAACGTCTATCTGGCAGCGATGTACTCACGCTCCTTCAACGCAACCCGCTTCGGCAGCACCGACTCTTCAGCGTTTGGTTATGCGGATAAAGCGGATAACTGGGAACTGGTTGCGCAGTATCAATTCGACTTTGGTCTGCGCCCATCTCTGGCCTACGTGACCTCACGTGGCACCGATGTTCAGAACTGGGGCACACAGAATCTGAAAAAATATATCGATGTTGGCGCGACGTATTACTTCAACAAAAACATGTCTACCTATGTTGATTACCAGATCAACCTGCTGGACGACAACGCCTTCACCGACGCGGCCGGTATCAATACCGACGACGTGGTGGGTGTAGGCCTGGTTTACCAGTTCTAAGTGATAAGGGAGCGCAGTTACGGCTGCGCTCCTGCGTTATCTTCCGGGCTAAACGCATCAGCCTTTGGCCACTTCGTTGCTTCCGGCGCCGTTGTTTCTGATGACATAACGCTGCCAAACCGCGCGCCTTCAAATGCCACGCCTGCCAGAGTAAAAGCAGAAAAGCTCAACCAGTGATGCCATGCTGACTGCCACTTCTGTGAATTTTTCATTCTGCACCTCTCAGAGATAAACACTGTTTCAACAGTGCAGAATTCATGCCAGCTTTACCGCTCTCACAGCCACAGGCGTTACGCCCGTTTTGATACACTTGCCGCGCACGTCAGGGAGCGATTGCCCCAATCAGGTGCAGTTAAGCCCGTTACTGGCGCGGCCGGGAAGGGGTCATGTGACGATGACGACGCTGTTCGACAACTTTATAACTGCCGTAAACAAACAGACCCAGGGCAACGACCAGAATCGCATAGATCATCTGTAGCTCCTTACTTTGATTAATGTTAATCCCCTGTCGCGAGGCGGGATCAGGATAGATGACCGGGGAATGCTCTCGTGATTCAGTGAAATATTCAACTCTATTTAAGCGAATTTACCCAAACTTTATGCTTTTTAGTGGCTATTCATAAAGTGTTACAGGCGAGGAATGATGAGTTATAAGATTAATCTGCTGTTTATGTCGATTTTAATTCTGACGGCGGCGGGCTGTGATCAATCAGCACCGACAACAGCGATGGTGCTGGAAGGAAAAACCATGGGCACCGTCTGGCGGGTGAGCCTGGCGGGTGTTGAGAGTAAGCGTAAAGCGGCCTTACAGCAGCGGATTCAGCAGCAGCTGGACGCGGATGATGCTGAGCTCTCCACCTGGAAGCCGGACTCTGCGTTATCGCGCTTTAACCAGAGCCGTGACCTGTCACCGCAGCCGGTGAGTGAAAACATGGCGGACATTGTCACGACCTCGCTGCGGATTGGCCGTAAAACCGGCGGGGCGATGGACATTACCGTCGGTCCACTGGTTAATTTATGGGGCTTTGGCCCGACGAAACAGCCCATCCATACACCGGATGTAGCCCAAATTGCCGCCGCCCGTGCGCAGACCGGATTGCAGCATCTGAGAGTGCTGCAGGGTGCGGATGGACAATGGTTGCAGAAAGATTTGCCAGAGCTCTATGTCGATCTCTCGACGGTGGGTGAGGGCTTTGCCACCGATCATCTGGCACGGCTGATGGAGCAGCTCGGTATCAACAACTATCTGGTGTCAGTCGGCGGTGCCGTGCTGAGCCGGGGTCTTAATGCGCAACAGCAGCCGTGGCGGGTGGCGATCCAGAAACCCACCGATCAGGAGAATGCGGTTCAGGCACGCGTGAGTCTGCAGGGACACGGTATCAGTACATCCGGCAGTTATCGCAACTATTATGAACTGGACGGCAAGCGCATTTCTCATGTGATCGATCCCGTTACCGGACGACCCATTGAGCATAAACTGGTTTCTGCCACGGTGATTGCCACCACGGCGCTGGAAGCCGATGGCTGGGACACCGGACTGATGGTGCTCGGCACCGAGAAAGCCAAAGCGCTGGCAATTGAACAGCATCTGGCGGTCTATCTGATCAGCAAGCAGGGCGATAAATTTGTCAGCTGGATGTCGCCGCAGTTTGCTGCTTTTCTGATTCCCGCTGAATCCGGAGAACCCTGATGTTAGATCTTTTTAGTGAAGAGCAACCCTGGCAGGAGCCGCTGGCGGAGGGGGCCGTGATCCTGCGGCGCCGCGCACGTGATGACGCAGAGGCGCTGTATCAGCAGATACTGGCGATTGCGGATCAGAACCCCTTTGCCCATCGCATTACGCCGGGCGGCCATCGCATGTCGGTGGCGATGACCAACTGCGGCGATTTTGGCTGGTCGGTGGATTCACGCGGCTACAATTATCAGCAGCAGGATAACCTCAATGGCCGCAAATGGCCGCCCATGCCACCGCTGTTTCGCGAGCTGGCGCAGCAGGCCGCGGCGGAGGCGGGCTTTCCTGGCTTTAATCCGGATGCCTGTCTGCTTAATCGCTATGAACCGGGTGCGAAGCTGACGCTGCATCAGGATAAAGATGAGAAAGACCTGCACCAGCCCATCGTTTCGGTGTCGCTGGGTCTGCCGGCCGTGTTTCAGTTCGGTGGCTTCGAACGGGGCGACAGCACCCAGCGTGTGCTGCTTGAGCATGGTGATATTGTGGTGTGGGGCGGGCCGTCGCGCCTGCGTTACCACGGCATTTTGCCGCTTAAGCCAGGCGTGCATCCGCTGGCCGGCGCCTGGCGTTATAACCTGACATTTCGTCGCGCCTTTTAACCCACTACGGCAGTCACGGCGTGGTGAGAATAACTATTGCTATCATTTGGCATCCCATTAAACTGCAGGCTGTTTTTTAGCTGATGGATTGCCTGCATGACGTTGTTAAGCGTTGTTTTTCGCCAGTTTCGCTGGCCTTTTATCGGGGTCATTGCCCTGACGTTGTTAAGCGCCGTGCTGGGTATCGGCATGATCGCCTTTATCAACCGCGAAATGATTGTCGCCATCAACACCTCATTCGCGGTGCTGCCGCAGTTCCTGTTGCAGCTGGTGGTGCTGATGGCGGTGACGCTGGCTTCGCAGCTGGCACTGACGATGCTCGGGCATCAGTTTGTCTGGCGACTGCGTGGCGAGTTCATCAAGCGAATCCTTGATAGCCGGGTTGAACGCATCGAGCAACTCGGCAGTGCACAACTGCTGGCGGGACTGACCAGCGACGTGCGAGCAATTACGCTGGCTTTTGTGCGTCTGCCGGAGCTGTTTCAGGGCGTAATCATTACCCTCGGCTCAGCCATCTATCTCGCGTGGCTGTCACCAAAAATGCTGCTGGTGACCAGTCTCTGGCTGGGTGTGACGCTGGTGGGCGGCTGGATGCTGGTCTCGCGGGTTTACCAGCACATGGCAAAGTTGCGCGAAATCGAAGACAACCTCTATCGTGATTACCAGACGGTGATTGAGGGGCGTAAAGAGTTACAGCTTAACCGCTCACGTGCGCAACAGGTCTATGACACGGTTTATCAGGAAGATGCCCGCGCCTGGCGTCACCATATTGTGCGTGCCGATACTTATCATCTGAGTGCGGTCAACTGGTCAAATATCATGACCCTGGGCGCTATCGGCATGGTCTTTTTCATGGCTAACAGCCTGGGCTGGGCCAATACTGCTGTGGCCGCGACTTTCTCCCTGACGCTGCTGTTCTTACGCACGCCGCTGCTTTCTGCAGTGGGCGCGTTACCCACGTTGCTTAGCGCCCAGGTCGCATTCCGTAAGCTCAACGCCTTTGACCTCGCGCCTTATCAGGCAGGGTTTCACGCGCCCTCGGCGTCGTCAGACTGGCAAACTCTGGAGCTGCGCGACGTCTCTTTTCACTATGGTGACAACGGCTTCCAGGTCGGGCCGATTAACCTGACGCTGCGCCGGGGCGAACTGGTGTTTCTGATTGGTGGCAACGGCAGCGGAAAATCGACGCTGGCGATGCTGCTGACCGGGCTGTATCAACCGCAGTCCGGCACGCTGCTGCTGGATGGTAAAGCGATCACGGCAGACGAGCTGGATGTCTGGCGCAGTCAGTTCTCCGCGGTCTTTACCGACCTGCATCTGTTTGACCGGTTAATCGGGCGGGAAGGCGTTGCCGCCAATCCGGCGCTGGTGCAGCAGTGGCTGGAAAGGCTGAAGATGCAGGACAAGCTGAAGATTGAAGGCAATAAAGTGCTCAATCTGCGGCTCTCAAAAGGACAGAGTAAGCGACTGGCGCTGTTGCTGGCGGTGGCAGAAGAACGCGATGTGCTGCTACTGGATGAGTGGGCGGCAGATCAGGACCCACATTTCCGACGCATCTTCTATCGTGAGCTGCTGCCGTGGTTGCAGCAGGCGGGTAAAACGGTGTTTGCTATCAGCCATGACGATCACTACTTCATTCATGCCGACCGGCTGCTGGAGATGCGCGAAGGCCAGTTGACGGAGCTGACCGGTAATGAACGCGACCTCGCCACGCTCGACTCGGTTAAACGCACCGATACCGGGCTTTGACGGCAGATGGCACACTCAGCAGCTAGCGCGTTAAGTTCCGTGCAGGTCGCTGAACACGGTGTTAACACTTCTGTAAGCGTCAGCAGCAGGCAGCCGTGCTGACTGAACAATCCGTTGCCAGGTGTGCCTCATACGCAGTACATCACAGATAACAGCCCTGTACGGCAGGTCATCTGCAGTGAAGTCGATCCGTTAAAGTTTGCCTCCTGCCAGCGCAGGAGGCCGCGGATTAGTGGGCGAAATGTTGATCAAGCGGTGCGCTGAACCAGCGATTGTTCAGCACGTTTTTGATAACACTCTTTTTGTCTGCCGCTGACAGGGCGTTGTCCTGTTCAATGCGGGTGAGAATATCGTTATAGCTATAAGTCTTATTGCTCATGTAGATAATGGCTTTCTGCTTGTTAGCATCCATCACCAGCAGCGATTCCCCCGCTGCGGCATTTTCCGGTGTCCATTTCTTCCATTCCGGAAGGGTCTGATCGTTGGGTGACCCTGTTGCCAGGAAGTTTTTAATGTAGGAATTAAAAGATTCACCTAATGCCTGAGAGCCTTTTAGCTTCAGCGCATCCTGCGTAAATTCAGCATACTTATTTTTATCCCAAAAAGGCATAAACACGCCGTGGAAAGAACCGATGGCCGATAGTTTATCACCTGTGACAAACGCATCCGTGCCATAACGGAACTCCATCCCATACAGCGGCGCGTTATAATTTTTATACATGCGCTCAGCAGACTGGTTAACATTAAACAGGCTATATAGCAGCCCGCCATAATAATTTGCAAAGGTGTATTTATTCAGCAGCGCGGTATCATTTTTAAGCGAACCGTCTTTCACCTGTGTTGCAAACAGTGGGTCGTTACGGGCGAAGAAAGAAAACTCCTGTTGTCCTGTGGCCATGATGGCGGGGACGGCATTATAATTTTTGGTCTCAAATCCATCCTTCGGGATCACCACACCATCGCGGTAGAGATGCGGGAATTGATTCATGCGAATTCCCGCATCGCCAAAAAGCATTGCCAGATCTGCTGCCGGAAGCTGATAGAGAAAATGACGAACCTCTGGTGAGCCCGACAGGAGCCAGCTTTTCGCTGCGCCGGCATCCGGTTTAATGCCCTGTTTAACGACCAGAGGCGCTATTCTTTGCGCGAAGATGCTTTCCGCTTCATGTTTGTCAGAGGTGGTCATGCCACCACTGAAAACGATGGCTTTGTTGAACGTATTTTTAAAAAGGGGCGATATAAGCATCGCCATCACGTCTCTGCCACCCGCTGAAAATCCGGAAACGGTAATATTATTTCTGTCACCACCAAAAGCCGAAATATTGTCTTTGATCCACGCCAGCGATTGTTTGATGTCGAGTAAGCTGTAATTCCCGGAGTCATCCAGCGGGTTGCCATCGTTCAGCGCTTTCAATGGATTAAAGCCGAGTGCGCCAAGACGGTAGTTTACGGTGACAATCACGGCATTGTATTTTTCAGCGATAAACGCCGGCGCGAACTCAGTGGAACTGCCCAGCTGATTATTGCCACCATGAATATAGACCAGCACCGGAAGCAGTGTGCTGCTCTCTGTCGGGCGATAGATATTGAGATTCAGGCAATCCTCATCACCTTTGGCTCCGTCCGGGGAAACCTGGATACAGTCTGTAGCGGGCCGGGTCGCATCGAAAACGGTTTGCCAAGCGTCAGGGGAAATCGGTTTTTTCCAGCGCAGTTCCCCGACCGGTGCTTTTGCATAAGGAATACCGGTCCAGGACAGCGTGTTTTGATGCTCTGCGCCTTTGACTTTGCCTGACTGCGTCGTAATTTCAGGGGAGATCGTTTGTGCAGTGGCTGATGAGGCAAGCAAAAAGAGTAAAAAAGTCGGGGACAATCTGAACAGAGAATTTTTCATGCGTACCTTGTTCCAGGGAAATATTTCTTATACCTGAAGTGTCGCAATACCCACTCATGTCTGGCTCACAAAACAGCACAAATCCAGCCATTATCGCGTGTTACTCTTTTTTGGTGGTGAAATATACCTGTGGCTGGCGGAACGCATCGACCCTGTTGTGCCTCTGCTTATTGTGAATTCTGATTTAGTGGTGGTCGCAAATCACAAGGTGACAGGCCAGGAAAAAACATACTGGCGTTCTGTTTAGAACGCTTTTAAAGCCGATGCATAATCAGCGTGATCACCTGATTATCGCGCCACATAAACTCCGCCTCCAGTAACGTCCCCATCGCAAAACAGCCACCGAAGTCCTGAGCCAGTTGCAGCGTCGCGCGCTGCTGCGCGAAATCTACCGACGCCAGTGCAGCATCCAGAAAATCCATCGGCTGATGCAGTTGTGGCCACAGCGCTTTATAAAGGCTCTCTTTGAGAGAGAAGAGCAGCGTCGCGGCAGTGCTGAAGGAGACGGGCAGCGTCTGCAACAGTTGCTGTTCCTGCGCATTCATCAACAACTCTGCCGTTTCCTGCGCCGTCGTCTCTGACATCAACTGCTCAACATCGACGCCAACCGCACAGGGTTGCCGGGTTGCCGCTACCACGACCACACCGGCACTGTGCGACAGCGACGCCTGAACGCCAGCAGGCCAGCAGGGGGAGCGATCGGGTGCGTTGGTCAGGATGAAATCGGCAATGCCCAGCTCTGTCATTACCGACCGGACCAGTAAACGGCTGGCGAGGTATTCAGCACGCCGTTTAGTGACAGCCTGCTGCAGTCGGGCGGGTAAGGGAATACCCCATTCGACAGCCAGCACGTCATGATACTTTTGCGGGTCAAAGCGACTCACCGCCAGCAAATAATCGCTGTGGTTCAGGTGGCTGGAAAGAATAAAGCCGCCTGGAACAGGCGGCAGCGGCAGGTCGGGATAGTGCATGCGAAACCATTTAAGCCAAAAAGGCATTAAATCAGGCACGATGCATCAGGGCAAGCAGCCCGCCGTAATCAGTCGTTGGGAGGAATGGCAAAACTCTTCAGAGAAACAACAAAATGGTGGTGACCCCTGCTGATGCGTGCACCCCGGTCGCACCAGTGGCTCGCCAGACGAAAGAAGTCGTCGCTACCAATGTCATACGCCAGTTCCACTTTGCTAATGCCTGAATGCAGTAAAGCTTCCGCATCTTTCAGGCTTTTCGCTTTGATCGCCATAAAAATTATCCGTCAATTTCTGGGGAGTTTAGAGTAGGCAATTTCTGTGACATTTTTGTTTCAGTTTGATGAAAAGACGCGACTGATGGCCGATTTTGTGAGGCAGATCAGTTTCGGGCGCCCGCGTTAACCTGCTGATTGTAAGAGAAATGTTAACTGCTTCAGCGGACAATTCTGAATGTTAAGCCGGAGAGTGGGCAGAGAGAACAGAAACAGAAAGGCCGCGTCATACGCGGCCCTGTGGGTTACTTCTGGTCTGGCGGGGAAGGTTGCTTATCGCCGGACTCGGGTGCTTCGGATGGATCATCTTTTTCGATTAATGTCATGAACTCTCCTCTTGTTACCCACACGCTATTAAGTATAGAACGCTTTGCAGGAGATGTGATGAAAGTTATGTTTTGATGACAGAAACGAAAAAAGCAGCCTTTTGGGCTGCTTTTCAGGGAATTTGGTCGGCACGAGAGGATTTGAACCTCCGACCCCGGACACCCCATGACCGTGCGCTACCAGGCTGCGCTACGTGCCGAACACTGGAGGATTAGTCTACTGGTTATCGTCATGAATGCAAGATACCTGCCGACTATTTGCCTGAAAATTAATCAGTTAGCGATAAACCGCTTCTCCTCGGTCAGGACCTGCAACAGCAGCGCCAGCTCTGGCTTGTGATCTTTCAGCGCGTTGCCCTGTGCATCATAAGCGCGATAGCTGCCGTTGTTGTTGAGCACCAGCGTCACCTGCGGCGTGGTAATCACCAGCTTATTCTCTTCACTGCTCGCCACCCAGTCATGACGGCGACGTGCAGCAAACAAATCTTCACCCTGTGAATAGTTCACCGGATTGGTCCGCACATGCAGCAGTCGCTGCATCAGCGTTGCCATTACATCCTGATGATCAGAGAGCCGATCAACAGTTTGCGCCGGTGTATCAGGCCAGTGAATCACCAGTGGCACCTGCAGCGTCTGACGGTTTCCGGCGCTGTCAGGATCGCCATCCAGTGCCAGACCACGCTGCGCCGTAATCACTACGACGGTGTTCTTCAGCAAATCACGCGCCTGCAGGCTGCTTAGCACGGCGCTAATCTGTTCATCAACAGCAGGTGCCTGACGGAGATAACTGCGCTGACGCGCTTTGCTGTTGTCGCCGGTGACATCAGGCCCGTTCAGAGCAATCCATGAGAACCACGGCGCCTGCGAAGCTTTCTGTTTCTCCAGCCAGTTCTGCCATTGCGCCACGGTGCTGGCGTTGGGCTGGCTGGTTGTCGCAGGCAGTGAATAGTCGGTCAGCAGCGCCTGACGGTAGAGCGGCGGATTAAAGCCTTCCGAGGAGAACAGGCCAAACTGATAACCCTGAGTACTCAGTGCCCCCAGCAGTGCCGACGGTGTTCGTGATGCCAGAATACCGTTCATGTAACTGGAGGAGATGCCATAGAACAGGCCAAACAACCCTTTCTCAGGTGTATCACCGGCGCTGTAGTGCTGGGTAAAACGCACGTTTTCGCTGGCGAACTGATTAAGCTGCGGCAGCGCTTTGGCAAGCGTAGCATTGTTCAGACCATCAACAGTCAGCACCAGCAGGTTGTTACGGGTGCCAGCATCGCGGAAGGTGATATCGCTCAGCGGATACTCTACCGCCACCGCTTCCGGATCGCCCTGCTGAATCAACCGGCGCTGATACTCCTGCGCATCCAGCAGACCGTGACGTTCAAGGAAGCGACGGGCCGTCATCGGATAGGAGAGCGGCAGATTGGCGCGCTGCATGGTAATCGGGCGATAGAAGTTGGCATCGGCCCAGATATACATCAGGTGGCTGGCAAAGAAGGCGCTGATAAACAGAGCGGCAACAGGTTTACCAAACGAGCGGCGATTCAGGCTGCGCAGCTTCTGCCAGCTCCAGGTCGCAAACAGCATCTCGACCAGGAATATCAGCGGCACGCTGATAAACATCAGCTGCCAGTCGCGCGCCATCTCGCTCTGGTCAGGGTTAATGACCAGCTCCCACACCACAGGATTAAGGTGCAGGTGGAAACGGCTGAACACTGCACTGTCGACCATTATCAGCGTCAGTCCGGCAGTGGCGACCACCGCGGATAACACCCGCATCAGCCGTTGCGACATCACCACAAAGGTCAGCGGGAAGATAATCAGCAGATAGGCAGCGAAAACGACAAAACTAAAGTGGCCAACCCAGCTGGTATAGGCGTAGATGCGCCCCGCCAGCGAAGAAGGCCAGTCGGCGACCAACAGGTAGCGACTGCCTAAAATCAGCGCGAATAAGATGTTAAACAGAGCAAACCAGTGCCCCCAACTGATCATCTGGGAGACTTTTTCGCGGTAGCGCTGCCGGTTGGTTACCATATTATGAAATCAAATCAGCCAATTAATGGGCGTTATCGTCACGCACTGATGCCTGAAGGGCATCGGCGAAAGAACGTGCCAGTGAACGACGTTGCGCCGGAGCGACATCGCTGTTAATTAAGTTGGTCACCATATTTCCCAGAACCATCAGGGAGAGATCGGTGGGGGCCTTGTCCTTGTGCAGGATTTGGGCCATTTCCGCGAGGAGTTGTTCCACGCGTTCGTCACTGTAACGGGATGATTGTGCCATATCGTCGTCTAAGCTCATTTCAAAAGGCGATATATTACCGGAATAGCGCACTTTTTACCGCAATTTTATCGAAAGCAGTACGTTCGCTTCACGCATAGAGTTGAAAGCCGATGCTGGCGGTGTTTGAATACGCGCCTGTGCTAAAAGGAGAGTCTACCATGAGTCTGGATATCGACCAGATTGCCCTGCATCAGTTAATCAAACGCGATGAAAACCAGCTTGAACTGGCGCTGCGCGATTCACTGCTGCCTGCCACCAACACGGTTAACGCGATGGTGGAGGAGTTACACCGGGTTTACAGCGCAAAAAGCAAAGCCTATGGCCTGTTCAATGCAGAAAGTGAACTGGCAGAAGCGCTGCGTAATTGTCGTAAGGGCAACGATGATTTTCTCGCTTTTAGCCGCGCTGCAACAGGTCGTCTGCGCGACGAGCTGGCCAAATATCCGTTCGCTGAAGGCGGCGTGGTGCTGTTTATTCACTATCGCTATCTGGCGGTGGAATATCTGCTGATTGCGGTGCTGAACAGCCAGTCCAGTATGCGCGTCAATGAGCAGATGGATATCAGCAGCACCCACTATCTCGACATCAATCATGCGGATATCGTGGCGCGAATTGATTTAACCGAATGGGAAACCAACCCGGAATCGACCCGTTACCTGACCTTCCTGCGCGGTCGCGTCGGACGTAAAGTGGCTGACTTCTTTATGGACTTCCTTGGTGCCGAAGTGGGATTAGACACGAAGGCGCAGAATCGCGGTCTGTTGCAGGCCGTTGATGACTACTGCAACGAATCCGAACTGGATAAGCAGGAACGGCAGAACTATCGCCAGCAGGTTTACAGCTACTGCAACGAACAGTTGCAGGCGGGCGAGGAAATTGCACTGGAAGATCTGTCGAGCGAGCTGCCACCACTGGGCGAGAAAACCTTCCAGGCCTTTACCCAGGAGCAGGGCTACGAGCTGGAAGAGAGCTTCCCGGCGGATCGCAGTACGCTGCGTCAGCTGACGAAGTTTGCCGGCAGCGGCGGGGGACTGACCCTGAATTTTGATGCGATGTTACTGGGCGAGCGCATTTTCTGGGATCCGGCCACGGACACCCTGACGATTAAGGGCACACCACCCAATCTGCGGGACCAGCTTCAGCGCCGTACCAGCAGCAAATAAAAAAAGCCGGGCTTAGCCCGGCTTCTGTTCTCTGACACGTCGATTATCTCTGTGTATCAGGGACAAAATAAAAGGGCCGGTTTCTCAACCGGCCCTTTTACATTTCAACGTAATTCGCGATTAAGCGCGAACGAAGTCGATGTGGAACAGTTTTGGCTTGAACGGGTGACGCTGAACAGCCTGAACTTTCACTTTAGTTTCTTTGCCGTCAACTGACAGGGTCAGAACTTCGTCGTAGAAACCTGGCTTAGATTGCAGGTTCATTACTGAGTCGTGATCCAGATCGATGGCAACAGCCGCTTCAGAACCACCGTAGATGATGGCCGGGAAACGGTTTGCTGTACGCAGGCGGCGGCTCGCACCCTTACCCTGCTCTTTACGTTCTACTGCATTGATAGTGAGCATTAATATATCTCTTTATTTAAATCCTGCTACAGGCGACCCAGTAACAGGCAGGTTATTCAATACCGCTGATGCACATGCAAAAGCGGGCGGCAGTATAGCCGTTATGCCGGGTGGTAGCAAACGATATACCCGCTCGCCGGGTTCAGCATCCGGTCAGCCCTCGCTGGCATCACCTGTTAACGCAGCTCATTGGCGCGGCGATAGCGGCCCTGATAATCGAACATTTTCTCGCGGATCTGCCAGAACTGGCCTTTGGCCCGTGCGACGACAAAATCGGGATGACGCAGCAGCGGCTGGAGTGCCAGCACGTCAGCGGCGGTCTGCCAGCCCAGCGGCACGCCGGGGGCGCGCTGATGCGGACGCATAAAGAGCTGTTCAAACGCCTTACGCTGGGCCGGCGTCTGCAGACGAAAGCGTTCGCTGACGCTGGTGCCTTCCTCATCAAAATAGGTCGCCTTCAGCCATTCCCCTTTGGCGTCATGGCCCTGTTCCAGCGTCATGCCGCCACAGCGCAGCACCAGTGCGTCTTTCAGTTTCAGCGCCGCTTTCAGCATATCGTCCGGATCGACCAGAATTTTGTCGCACTGGTGACAACGTCGGGCGGCAATATCATTCTCTGCGCCGCAGTCGGGACAACTTTTAAACCGGAAGCGGAAATCACACTGTTCGCGCTCACCTTCGTCATCTTCCAGTACGCCCTGACAGCGTCGGCCAAAATGCTCGATCACCATGCCATCTTCGGTCGCCTTGCCCCAGAAGGTGTTGGCGAAACCGCAGGCGGGACAGAAAACCTGAACCGGCTGATTGTCGCTGGCCCCTTTGGGGGCGCCAACTTCGGGCGTAAAGAGATCGTGCGGATTACCCGCGTAATCAAGGATCAGGCAGTCGGTTTTACCCGGTGAGAGCCGCAGGCCGCGTCCGACGATCTGCTGATAGAGGCTGACCGACTCGGTCGGACGCAGGATTGCGATCAGGTCAACGTGCGGCGCATCAAACCCGGTGGTCAGCACCGCCACATTCACCAGGAATTTCAGTTGCTGCGCCTTAAACGCCAGAATCAGGGCATCGCGCTCTCTGGCTGGCGTTTCGGCCGAGACGAGCGCGCTGTTTTCTGGCAGCAGTCGCAGGATTTCACGCGCATGCTCCACCGTCGAGGCGAAAATCATCACGCCCAGCCGATCTTCAGCGAACTCCACGATCTGGCGAATGATATGGGGCGTCACGCGCTGCTGCTGCTTCAGTTCACGGTTCAGATCGGCTTCGCTGAACAGGCCGTTGGACTGTGCCGTGAGACGGCTGAAGTCATACTGCACCACCGGCATATCCAGTCGTTCCGGCGGCACCAGAAACTGATGCTTGATCATGTAGCGCAGGGGCAGTTCATAGATACAGTCGCGAAACAGCGATTTTTCATCGCCACGCACCATGCCGTGATAATGGAACTGATAAATCCAGCCTTTACCCAGACGGAACGGCGTAGCGGTCAGTCCCAGTAAACGCAGTTGCGGATTGTGCTGACGCAGATGATTAAAGATCTGCTGATACTGACTCTCTTTATCATCGCCAATGCGGTGACACTCATCGACAATCACCAGCGAGAAGGCGCTGTCGAACTGGTCGAGGTTACGCGCCACTGACTGCACGCTGCCAAACACCACTTTGCGCTGACTCTCTTTGCGCTGAAGTCCGGCAGCAAAGATATCCGCCTCCAGCCCGTAGGCCTGATATTTACTGTGGTTCTGCGCCACCAGCTCTTTGACGTGCGCCAGCACCAGCACCCGGCCACGGGCCAGCCGGGCCAGCTCGGCAATCACCAGGCTCTTTCCGGCACCGGTTGGCAGCACAATGACGGCAGGTTCCTGATGGCGACGGAAATGCGCCACGGTGGCATTCACCGCATCCTGTTGATAGGGGCGTAAGGTAAAAGACATGTTGCTCACTTTTGTATAACTGGCGGCAATTATGCCATGAAAGTGCGGTAAACGCGCTGTCAGGCTGGCGCGGATCACGTTATACTTCCCGCACATTTTCAACGGTTAACCAGGCCGTTTCAGATTCCCTCCGCAGTAACAGGCAAAACGAATTCATGCGACTCGACAAATTCATCTCTCAGCAACTGGAAATCAGCCGCGCCATCGCTCATCGCGAGATCCGTGGCCAGCGTGTCACCGTTAACGGGGAAGTTGTCCGCGATACCGCGTTCAAACTGCTGCCCGACCATGAAGTCGTCTATGACGGCAACGTACTGCAGATGCAGACCGGTCCCCGCTACTTTATGCTGAACAAACCGCAGGGTTATGTCTGCTCAACCGACGATCCCGATCATCCCACCATCATCTATTTCATCGAAGAGCCGATGTCATTCAAACTGCATGCGGCAGGGCGTCTGGATATCGACACCACCGGACTGGTTCTGCTGACAGATGATGGCCAGTGGTCACACCGCATTACCTCGCCACGTCATCACTGCGAGAAAACCTATCGGGTGACACTGGAATCGCCAGTCAGTGACGATACGGCCGCACAGTTTACAGCGGGCGTGCAGCTGCACAATGAGAAGAGCCTGACGAAACCGGCACAGCTGGAGGTGATTACCCCCACAGATGTGCGGCTGACACTGAGCGAAGGTCGTTACCACCAGGTGAAACGGATGTTTGCAGCCGTCGGCAATCGGGTCATTGAGCTGCATCGTGAACGCATCGGTGACATCGTGCTGGACGAGGATCTGGAACCGGGCGAATACCGTGCGCTGACAGAAGACGAGATCGCCAGTATTGGTCTGCCGAAAGAGCTGCAGACAAAATAACCGGGCGGGCCAGGCGGCCCGACCCAGACTCATTTGTGCAGGAGAAGGTGTGCGTAAGGAAAAGAACTCGCCAACAGGACTGGTCGTCATCCTCGGTCTGTTAGCCATGCTGATGCCGTTGTCGATTGACATGTATCTGCCTGCCATGCCGCAGATTGCGCGTGAGTTCGGGGTGTCAGCCGGTAGCGTGCAGATGTCGCTTAACCTCTACATCCTTGGCTTCGCGATTGGCCAGCTTATCTATGGTCCGCTGGCAGACAGCTATGGGCGTAAGCCGGTAATTGCACTCGGCACGCTGATCTTTGCCTGCGCCGCTGCGGCCTGTGCACTGTCACAGACCATCGATCAGCTGATTCTGATGCGCTTCCTGCACGGACTTTCTGCCGCCGCAGCCAGTGTGGTGATCAACGCGCTGATGCGTGACAGTTACTCGAAAGAGGACTTCTCGCGCATGATGTCCTTTGTGATGCTGATTACCACCATCGCGCCGCTGCTGGCGCCGATCATCGGTGGCTGGCTGCTGGTGCTCTGGAGCTGGCACGCAATTTTCTGGGCGCTCGCGGGTGCGGCATTAGTGACCACTGTGCTGGTAACCACACAAATCCGCGAAACCCTGAAGCCGGAGCAGCGACAGCGTTTTCATTTGCGCACCACGCTCGGCAACTTCGTGACGCTGTTTCGCCACAAACGGGCGTTCAGTTACATGCTGTCGAGCGGCTTCTCCTTTGCCGGGCTCTTTACTTTTCTCAATGCCGGCCCCTTTGTTTACATTGAGCTGAATCACGTCTCACCGCAAAACTTTGGCTACTACTTTGGTCTCAACGTGGTGTTTCTGTTTGTCCTGACGCTGATTAACAGCCGTGCCGTGCGCCGCTTTGGCCCGGTGGCGATGTTCCGGCTGGGGCTGCTGATACAGTTCTGCATGGGCATCTGGTTGCTGGTTGTCAGCGCCTTCAGCCTCGGCTTTTTGCCGCTGGTGATGGGAATCGCGATGTTTATCGGCTGCGTGTCGATGGTCTCATCGAATGCGATGGCGGTGATCCTGGATGAGTTTCCGCATATGGCCGGAACGGCATCCTCTCTGGCGGGCACGCTGCGTTTTGGCGTGGGTGCTTTTGTCGGTGCACTGCTGTCGCTGGTGAGTTTCAACAGCGCCTGGCCGATGGTCGGCACAATTGCCCTGTGCGCGACAATTTCTCTGCTGCTCTTCTTCTACGCTTCACGTCCCCGCACTGCGACCCGTTAACCGGGCGCAGTGGTTTCTTCCCCGATTGTCCGCAGTGATGCACATCCCGACGGTTTTGTTTCTTTATTGTGAAAATTTTTAGTTAAAAAAGTAATCACAATGCGTCTAAAATGATTGTTAACGGTGAGTGAACGCGGTACATATAGGCTGAAGTGCGATGTAAGTCGCAAAAATGCGCTTCTGCAATCCGCACGGATGGGCCTCCCTGTCCGGACTCTGCGGTGAATGACCCGCTGGCTGCGGGCAGGTCGGTGTTGCGACATAAACTCATCCGGGGAAAGTAAACTATGCTGCAACTTTCAATTGTGCATCGTCTGCCACAGCATTTTCGCTGGGCCAGCGATCACCACAGCGCCATTGATTCTGATGATGCAACGCTGGATGAGCAGGATTTCGTGGCGCTGCGATTGATCAGCCATGACGGCATTCCGGCGTGGGAGATTCTGCAGCAGTTAAAAGAGGTTCTGGCGGATATTCAGGTTGATTGCAAAGTTGCTGAGTGCGAAGGGCAGCCCTGCCTGTTCATTCAGCGTCGTGACGAAAGTGCCACTAACTGCTGTTTGAAAAATCAGGGCGTGGCGATAGCAGAAACCTTTATTGGAGGTTAAGCTGCGCCGACTGCAGTAGCTCGCGGGTATAATCTGCCACGGGTGAAGCAAACAGCCTTTCACACTCGCCCTGTTCCACGACCTCTCCCTGGCACAGCACGATAAGCTGGTGGCACAGCGCGCGAACCACATCCAGGTCGTGACTGATAAACAGATAACTGAGCTGCCGCTGCTGCTGCAAACGGCGTAACAGCGTCAGAATTTGCTTCTGCACCGTGCGATCCAGCGATGAAGTCGGTTCATCCAGCACCAGCAACTCCGGCTCCAGAATCAATGCCCGCGCAATAGCAATACGCTGTCGCTGACCGCCAGAAAATTCGGCCGGATAACGATGGCGACTTTCTGCTTCAAGCCCCACTTCCTCCATGACGGCGATAACCCGCTGCGTCTGCTGCACACTGTCGAGTTCAGGCTGATGTACCGCCAGACCCTCAGCAATAATCTGCTGCACCGTCATGCGCGGATTGAGTGAGGAGTTAGGGTCCTGAAACACCACCTGAATACGCTGACGCAGCGGCAACAGTTGCTGACGCGACAGTTGATGCAGCGGCTGACCGTCAAACCAGATCTCGCCGCGTGAGGCAATCAGCCGCAGCAGTGCCAGCCCGGTGGTGCTTTTACCCGAGCCGGACTCACCCACCAGGCCCAGACTTTCGCCACGCCGCAGGCTAAAACTCAATCCGGAAAGCACCCGCTTTTCACTGTTCTGGCGACGGAACAGCCCGCGCCGCTGTGTAAAGCTCACCTGAAGCTGCTCGACACGAAGAAGAATGGGCGACGCTGCGGGCAGCGGAACGGCTTTTCCCTCCGGTTCCGCAGCCAGCAACTGCTGGCTGTAAGGATGCTGCGGCTGGTTCATCAGGGTCTGGCAGCGATTCTGCTCCACGATGTGACCGTTGCGCATCACGCTGACATTATCTGCCAGCTGACGCACAATATTCAGGTTATGCGTGATGAACAGCATGCCCATGTTCAGCTCACGTTGCAGTTCGCGCAGCAGCGTCAGGATCTGGGCCTGAACCGTCACATCCAGTGCCGTGGTCGGCTCATCGGCAATCAGCAGCTGCGGCTCGGTCAGCAGCGCCATGGCAATCATCACCCGCTGGCGTTCACCGCCGGAAAGCTGGTGGGGAAAATCATTGAGCCGGGTGGCGGGCTGCCGGATACCGACCCGATCGAGCACGCTGAGAATCTCACCGCGTGCGGCCGGACGACGCATCCCGCGATGCAGTGACAGCACTTCATACAGCTGCTTCTCCACGGTGTGCAGCGGATTCAGTGACACCATGGGCTCCTGAAAAATCATCGCGATCTGGTTGCCGCGAATACCCCGCAGACGCTGCTCGCGGGCGCGCAGCAGATCTTCACCGTTAAACAGAATCTCGCCGCTGGGATAAATCACTGAAGCCTCATGCAGCAGTCGCATTACCGACAGCGCGGTGACGCTCTTGCCGGAACCAGACTCACCCACCAGCGCCAGCGTTTCACCTGCGTCAATGCGCAGCGACACGTCATTCACGACCTGTCGAAGCTGCTTGCCCTGACGAAAGGCGACTGAGAGATGATTGATAGCAAGCAATGGCGTCGTCATTCAGGCTCCTTTGCCCGGATCAAAGGCGTCGCGCACCGCTTCGCCGATAAAAATCAGCAGCGAAAGCAGGATCGCCAGCGTGAAAAAGCCCGCCAGACCTAACCAGGGAGCCTGCAGGTTGTTCTTGCCCTGCAGCAGTAACTCGCCCAGCGAGGGCGAACCCAGCGGCAGGCCGAAGCCCAGAAAGTCGAGTGAGGTCAGCGTGGTAATCGATCCGCACAAAATAAACGGCAGAAAGGTCAGTGTGGCCACCATCGCGTTAGGCAGCATATGGCGCAACATAATCCGGCCATCGCTCACGCCCAGCGCCTGCGCGGCACGAATGTAATCAAAATTTCGGGTACGGAGAAACTCTGCCCTGACAACACTTACCAGACTCATCCAGCCAAACGCCACGGTGACCAGCAACAGCCACCAGAAGCCAGGCTGAATCACGCTGGAGAGAAGAATCAGCAGAAACAGCGCGGGCATGCCAGACCAGACTTCAATCATCCGCTGCCCAATCAGGTCAATTCTGCCGCCGAAATAGCCCTGCACCGCGCCGACCACAATCCCGATGACGCTGGAGAGAAGCGTCAGCAGCAGACCGAACAGCAGAGAGATACGTGTGCCATAGAGCAGCCGAGCCAGTACGTCGCCGCCGTTGGCGTCCGTGCCGAGCCAGTTCTGCGCAGAGGGCGGAGAAGGGAAGGGCACCTGAGTAGCAAAATTAATGGTTCCGTCGCTGAAACGAATCGGTGCCCACAGCGCCCAGCCATTCTGCCTGATGCGCTGCCGCAGCCAGGGATCCTGATAATCCGCCGCTGTCGCCAGTACACCGCCATAGTCGGTTTCGCTGTAGTCAAACAGCAGCGGCACCGTCCAGCGCTGCTGGTA
Source organism: Pantoea sp. MHSD4 (assembly GCF_021043305.1). Taxonomy (NCBI): domain Bacteria; kingdom Pseudomonadati; phylum Pseudomonadota; class Gammaproteobacteria; order Enterobacterales; family Erwiniaceae; genus Pantoea; species Pantoea sp. MHSD4. The sequence continues at coordinate 395,567 of NZ_JAJNDH010000001.1, forward strand.
ATGCACCAGCAACGGCTTGTCATTCGCGATCAGTTCAGCACCCAGCGACAGCAGAAAAATGATCAGAAAGATCCAGAGCGACCAGTAGCCGCGTCGGTTGTGACGAAAGCGCTGCCAGCGCTGCTGATTCAGCGGTGAGAGCGTCATGAGCGGCTCCCGAAGTCGATGCGGGGATCGACCAGCGTATAAGTCAGATCGCTGAGGATATTCATCAGCAGACCGATCAGCGTGAAAATATAGAGCGTGCCAAACATCACCGGGTAGTCGCGTTGCAATGTCGCGTCATAGCCGAGCAGCCCAAGCCCGTTGAGCGAGAACATCACTTCGATGAGTACCGAACTGGTAAAGAACATGCTGATAAACGTGGCCGGGAAGCTGGCGATCACCAGCAGCATCGCATTGCGAAACACATGATGATAGAGAATGCGTCGCTCTGGCACCCCTTTGGCGCGCGCGGTCACCACATAGAGTTTGCGGATCTCGTCCAGAAAGGCGTTTTTGGTCAGCATGGTCAGCGTGGCGAAGCCGCCGATCACTGTCGCCAGCACCGGCAGAGCGATATGCCAGAAGTAGTCCAGCACTTTGCCATACCAGGGCAGTGTATCGTGCTGCGCAGAGGTGAGCCCACGCAGCGGAAACCAGTCGAGATAGCTGCCACCGGCAAACAGCACAATCAGCATGATGCCGAACAGAAAGGCCGGAATAGAGTAGCCGATGATAATAAAGGCGCTGCTCCAGACATCAAAGGCGCTGCCATTGCGCACCGCTTTGCGGATCCCCAGTGGAATCGACACCAGATAAATAATCAGGGTGCTCCAGAGTCCCAGGCTGATCGAGACTGGCAGGCTCTCTTTGATCAGCCCGATCACCGAGGCGCTGCGAAACAGGCTGTCGCCAAAATCCAGACGCAGGTAATTCCACAGCATCTCGCCGTAGCGCTGCCAGAGAGGTTTATCGAAGCCGTAACGCTTTTTAATCTCAGCAATCACTTCAGGATCCAGCCCGCGTGCGCCACGATACTGATTATCGCCAGGATTAATGTGACTGAAGCTGGCGCGTGAACTGGCGCTCTCCGCCCCGCTGCCGGGCAGGCCGGTTGTCTGACCAAACTCAATATTTGCCAGCGCCTGATCGACCGGGCCGCCGGGCGCGATTTGCACGATAAAAAAATTAAGCGTGATGATCGCCCACAAGGTCGGGATAATCAGCAGCAGTCTGCGCAGAAAGTAAGCGGCCAACGGTGATCTCCTTAGCGTTTACTGGCCGGCAGGCGTCCGGCTTTGTTTGTGTCGTACCACCAGTTTTCCAGCCCTGTACTGTAGGCGGGCTTGCGTGCAGGGTGAGAAAACTTATCCCAGTATGCCAGCCGCTGTTCAGCGTTGTACCACATTGGGATCATATAGGCATTCCACAGCAGCACCCGATCCAGCGCCTGTGCCAGCGGGCGAAGTTCAGCAGGATCGTCCTGATGCGCCACAATCTGTTTCACAAAGTGATCCACTATCGGATCTTTAACCCGCGCACTGTTCCACGACGAGTTGATGTAGTCGGAGTGCCAGAGGATCTGCAGGCTGGACGTCGGGATGGGCATCGCTGAATAGGCGGTGGCAATCATATCGTAGTCACCTTCCCGTTTGCGCCGCAGATACTGCGAGCTGTCGATCTGCCGCAGATTCAGCGTAATGCCAAGCCGCGAAAGATTGTGCTGCAGCGGGAGTGCCCAGTCGATGTCAGAACCGCTGCGTAACAGCAACTCTGCGGTGAACGGCTGACCGGTTTTATCATTGACCAGGCGGCGATTTTTAATCTGCCAGCCCGCCTGTTTTAACAGGTCAAATGCGGTTAACAGACTGGCGCGGTCATAGCCGCTGCCATCCGTTTTGTGTGGCTGATAGGGCTGGCTGAACAGCTCTGGCGGCAGTTGTGCGCGCCAGGGTTCAAGCAGCGCCCGTTGCTGTGCATCCGGCACACCACTGGCAGCATACTCCGTGTTCTGGAAATAGCTGCTGGCGCGATGCCAGGCTCCGTAGTAAAGCGCTTTGTTCATCCACTCGAAATCGAACATCAGTGAGATAGCCTGACGCACGCGTCGATCATGAAACAGCGGTTTTTCATTGTTAAATGCCAGCCAGCGGGTATCAATAGCAGCGTCATTGGGCGTGGTCTCTTTGACGATGCTGCCATCGTCGAAATGGCGGCCGCGATACTGGGTGGCCCATTTCTTCGCCGAAGTCTCTTCACGCCAGTCGAAAGCGCCAGCCTTAAAGGCCTCAAACGCCACATTGTCATCCAGATAGTAGTCATAGCGCATGCGATCAAAATTAAAACGTCCGCGGTTTACCGGCAGATCGGCGGCCCAGTAATCTTTTACCCGACTGAACTCAATAAACTGACCCAGTTTCCAGCGGGTGATGCGATAGGGTCCGCTCGACAACGGCGGTGCGCTTAACGGTTCATTAAACTTTTTATCGTGCCAGAATGACTCGGCGATCACCGGCAGCGTCAGTAATCCAAGCAGCAGGTCTTTATCCGGCTTCTGTGCTTCTATACGCACTTTGAGGTCGTTCAGCGCTTTTACGCTAACGCCACGGTAGGCGACGCGGAACTGGGGCACGCCCTCAGTCATGAATTTTTCAAAGGTGAACGCCACGTCGCGGGCGGTGATCGGTGTGCCATCCTGGAAGCGGGCGCGGGGATTCATCTGGATCTCGATCCACGAAAAATCGCTGGCATAGCGCGCCGACTCGGCAATCAGCGGATAATAGCTGCCGGGTTCATCGTCTGAACTGGTGTAAAGCCCGTCATAAAGCGTGCCGGTGTTAATGCCTGGATTGCCGCGTGAGGCATAGCGATTGAAGTTGTCATAGGTACCGATCACCGCCAGGGTGATGCTGCCTCCTTTGGGCGCGCTGGGGTTGGCATAGTCGTAATGGCTGAAACCGGGCGGATATTTTGCTTCACCAGCCTGGGTGAATGCATAGCTTTGCTGGACAGAGGCAGCCAGCAGCGGGGCGCTGAGCAGGCCACACAGCAGTATGAGTCCAAAGCGAAACAGCATGATTCCTCCAGTCAGATGTCCGGGGCGTTTCAGGCCAGGTCATGTCAGGCCTTATGACGACGGAAATAGTCTATCAGCGTTTCTGGCCGTAACGGACGGCTAAAGATATAACCCTGCAAATGCGTTACACCACGATTAATTAACCAGGTGGCCTGCTCACCGGTCTCAACGCCTTCGGCCACACTCTTTAAGTTGAGTTTCTTCGCCAGTTGCAACACGGAATCCAGAACCGGTGAGGTCAGGGTGTCTGTACCGATGCTCTGAACAAAACCGCGATCGATTTTGAGGTAATCAAAGTCATAACGTTCCAGATAGATTAACGCGCTATGCCCGGTACCAAAATCATCAATAGCAATATGAATCTGCTGCTGATGCAGCCAGTCAAACAGTTCTCCGACGTTTTCATCACGCACCATGGCTCGCTCAGTAATCTCAAACACATAGTTAAAGTGTCCCGCAGGCATGGTATCAAGCCAGTGCAGCACATCCTGACGGAAACCACTGTCAGCCAGATGCAGGGGCGAAATGTTGAGACTCAGGCTGGCATGACGGGGAATGGTATGACACAGCAGATGTGCATCACGGGAAACCAGCTGAAACAGATGCCGCGTCAGCGGAATAATCAGATTCTGTGATTCTGCAAAATGAATAAAGACATCGGGCGGAACCGGGCCTTTCGTCGGGTGAGTCCAGCGTAATAATGCTTCCATACCATAAGGCTGGCCATCATGAGACGTCACCAGCGGCTGATACTCAACGTGAAACTCGCCGCGTTTCATGGCCCGAATCAGCTCTCTGCCGGGACGCTGATACACCGACAACAGTAGCCACCATCCCCCTGTAAACAGCAGCGACAGCAACAGGCCACTTAGCAGGATAGTTTGATAGTCGCTGACTGACAGAGTGGAGCCGTACACGACAAACTGGAGCGGATATCCTGTCAGCGCCTGCTGGTGCAGGGGCGTCGGCAGGTTTTTATTCTCAATGAGGCCGGGCTGCCAGCTGGTTAAGGCGCTGCGCTGTGCCACGAGTGCCATGCCGGTGATTTCCGGTCGCCGGGACGCCAGCAGCTGATAAGGCGCGAGAGTGATATTGAGCGTCGCGAAAACGCCTGACTGCAGGCTGCCTGGATTTTTGATCCACAAGGCCAGCACCGGTTTATTCGGCTGCAACGGCGTGCCTGGCATCAGTTGCAGGTCGGTATCGCGAGAAATGTCACTGTGCGGCGCAATCACATTAAGTGGCAGACTAAAACTGCCGGTCGCTGACGAGCAAAAGGCTGTACCGTTATCAACCAGCAGAATGGCGCGAAGGTTTCCGGCAAAGGCGGCGCGTGAGGTCAGTTCACGATCTATGTTATGGCAGGCAGTGTGGGTAAACGGAAGCAGGGGAGTGAGAGTGCTGTTAATCAACGTGGAGAGCGTTTGCTGCAATGCCGTGCGACTGTTCTCCAGCAGTTGCTGATGCTGCCGTTCGCGCTTCTGCCAGGTCTGGTGAAAAGAGAGTACGGCGAACAAAAGAAAGAATAAGCCGCCAGCCATCGCGCTACTGCATGCGATACGGCGAGGAGTAGTGTCACGGCGCCGTAGTGCCCCCGACAATGGCATGAGGTGCTCCTGATAAATTATTATTATGTTATTGCGCACGACTGCTTCGGTTTAAGCGACCGAGAATATAACGAGAGAGTCTGAAATGTCTCGTTATTTATCTGAAATACAATGCTTTTATCTGATAAAAATCTGCCTGCCATCTTCAGGCACGAAAAAAAACGCTGCACAGGCAGCGTTTCTTGTTCTCTGGCGAGAGAAAATCGAAGGTGATAATCAGGTCGGGTTACGACTTAATACACGACGCCCTTCACGGTAACGCTTTTTCCAGTAGTCATCATTGAGACTGGAGATCATCACGCCACTGCTGGTAGATGCATGAACAAAGTTATCGTTACCCAGGTAAATGCCCACGTGGCGGCCCGTTGAACCGGCACGGAACATCACCAGATCGCCAGGGCGTAATTTACTGCGGGTGATCTCTTTGCCTGTGTCTTGTTGCTCAGAGGTAGAACGAGGTAATTCTAAGCCAAACTGATCGCGGAAGGTGCGTTGTACAAAGGCGGAACAATCGATCCCGCGTTTGGTATCGCCACCGAGGCGATAGCGCACACCTTTCCAGACGGCGTATTGTTCCATGATGCGCGACTTAACATCGACGTTACGCACCATTTCTTCAAACTCATCCTGAGACGCCTGAAGTAAAAAACCATTGTGGTTGTTAACTTCATGATTCTCGTTATTCGCGTTTTGACTGCTATGGGTACTGCTACAAGCTGAGAGGAGTGTGGCTAGCGCCAATGCGGGCACGATCCGCATTATATATCTCAGTATTGGTTGAGACTTGACCATTATTCGGGTTTTCCTTCGATTTCCTTACGACAAAATTGTCGCCAGCCAGATGACAAAACAGGGAGATTAATAAGCGAAACAGGCTAAGACAAATCCTTAATTACTAAAATGTGTTAATGGACACACTTTAACGGTAAAAAATCTGAATTTTCTGCCGCTGTAGTCTCACTGCGACTGAGGTTAACTGATTACAGACGCCGTGGCGAGTGCTTTTAATCAATTTCATATAGGTTTTTTTGATGAGAATCAAACTGTAACACACTGACTATTTTAGAGACAATTGTGGGGAAATAATGGTGAGAACAAGGGATGAAAGGGAGGTCAATTCGGGGCATAGCCTGCTGTTTCAGTGTTTTCTTAATTGACAGCCTGGTGTGAAGACCCGTTAACGCGTAAGCCGGGTCATAACCTTTTCTTTTCGTGAATTTAATTAGCAGCCTAATAGTGAGGAGCTGTTTTTTATAAGCGCGGGCGGTTATGAACCTGGCGGGTAAACCGACCGCGCTTAACATTTACATCACGGGCTTATATTTACCCGGTAATTTGCGATAAAACCAGTTAACCAATACGTCACTCGCTGGTGTTAATAGCCACCAGCTCAGTCCGACTAAAACGACCGACAGTGAACCGACGGCAATATCGGTAAACCAGTGCGCGCCCGCCATGACGCGCGGCAGTGAAAATATCACCACAATAGCGGCGGCAACGATAAAACGGCTGAAACCAAAATAACGCCAGATAAAGCAGGCGAAGATGATCAGCATCATACCGTGGTCCCCAGGGAAACTGTCTTTTGAGGCATCTTTAGCGGGAATACCGGTTAATTCACTGACGCGATAAACGTGATCAAAGAATCGCGTCGGACTCGAGTGTTTCACGGGCAATAAATGGCCCAGCTGATTAAGCACCACGGCGGTTAACAACATGGTGATACCAATGGCCAGCATCCGACGCCTGGCCTCTGGCGTTTCCTGCCGCCAGATCGACAGATAAAGCAGACCCATCGCCAGCAGGGATACCGCATCAAAACCACGAAAATTGGTGATAGCGACGATCAGCGCGAAGAGCGGATGAGTGCCCATCTGATTATTGAAGCCAAAGAAAACAGATTTATCGATGCCAAACCAGAAACCGTGTTCAGGCGGCAAATACCAGGAAAGAAACAGCACTATGCCCAGTGCATTGAGCAGCAGGATAGTAATAAGGCGGGTTACGCGCATAATTAAAACTCATTAAAAAAATAACCGCCGACAATACCTGTCTTAGCGTAAACGGCACTTCAACAATGCCGATTGTAGCTGATTCCAGTCGACCTGCTGAGAATGGATGATCTCAATACGGCTATCGGGCGGCAGTGAGGTGAATGTCTCACTTTGCAACTCTTTTGCCTGGCAGTTAATACGCATTGTGCCTTCTGGCGTGCGCATTACCCCTTTAATGCGATCGACCGCTGCCAGCCGGACCCACTCCAGCAGCGCATCGCGGCTAAACAGCGTGTCAGCATCAAACAGCCAGCCGCAGGCGCTATAGCCCTGGCCGTGGTTCAGCGCCCGACGCCATCGCGCCTCGCCATCCAGTCGTAATGCCGCCAGACCGCTGGTCGGGGGCGACGAATGATGGTGATGCGGCGCAGGGAGGTCGCGCGGCAGATAAGGGGCATCAAGCAGGGAAAGGGGGATTTGACCGAATTCGGTCTGTATCAGAGGACGAGCAGGCTGCATCTGCTGCTGCCAGTCAGCCAGGCGCTGACGGTCCTCTTCGCTCCAGCAGTCGCGCTTATTAGCAATAATAATGTCGGCGGCAGCGAGTTGATCGCGAAAGTTTTCATTGGCAACAATACGCGGCTCAGCCAGTTGACGAGCATCCAGCAGCGTCAGAGTGGCGTTCAGTTGCAGCCACGCCTGATACACCGGCGCACTTAACATCTGCAACACCTGACGCGGATGGCCCAGACCCGTTGGCTCAATCAGCAGTCGGTCGGGCTTGCTCTTCAGCAGCATATTCAGCCCAACCTGCATCGGCAGACCGTTAACGCAGCACAGGCAGCCGCCGGGAATCTCCTTCAGCGTGGCACCGCGATCGGCCAGCAGGGCACCGTCGATCCCAATCTCGCCAAATTCATTGACCAGCACCGCCCACTTTTCTCCTGCGGGCCGCGCTGCCAGCAGATGGCAGAGCAGCGTGGTTTTGCCGCTGCCCAAAAAACCGGTAATCAGATTAACGCGTGTCATGGGACGCCCCCGCCAGAAAATAACGCAATAGTGTAATACTATAACATTATCGCGATCAGCAGCAGGCTGGCGGTTTAGTCAGCGCGGCCCATGTAACGGCGTTCAGCGATATGGATGCGGATGCGGTCACCGTTGCTCAAATATTCCGGAACCTGAATAGAGAGGCCTGTGCTCATTCCGGCTGGTTTGGTACGGGCGCTGGCGGAAGCCCCTTTAATGCCTGGTGAAGTATCCACGATCTCCATATCCACAGTTTGTGGCAGTTCCAGCGCCAGTACCTGACCTTCCATCGTCAGCACGTGAATGCCAGGGATGCCGCCTTCAGGGATAAACAGCAGCTCTTCTTCGATCTGCTCCTGCTTAAAGGAGTAAGGAGTGTAATCCTCGTCATCCATGAAAATATATTCATCACCATCTATATAAGAGAAGGTGACGCTGCGACGGCTGAGCGAAATCGCATCAATAATCTCGTCGCCTTTGAACCGCTCTTCAACTTTTAAACCGGTGCGGACATCGGTAAAGCGCATTTTATACAGGGTGGCAGCACCGCGTGCGCTGGGGCTCTGGACATCAATGTCTTTAACCAGCAGCAGTTTACCGTTGTGCGTGACGGCCATCCCTTTTTTGATTTCATTGGCTTTTGGCATTGCTGTTCTCGCTATCTTGAGAGTGAAGTGCGCGCAACGTTACGCGTGCCGGTGAAAACTGGCAATATGGTGGTGGCGAAATTTTATGTCAGGCCGCGGCTTTCATGGCAATTTCTGCCCCGGACTGCTATTGTCGCCGCGACTTTCTCTGCCGGAGCACAGCATGCAATGCCGTAGCCAGTGCGGTGCCTGTTGTACAGCGCCCTCGATCTCTTCACCCATTCCTGGCATGCCTGACGGCAAGCCCGCGAACACGCCCTGCGTTCAGCTCGATGACTTACTGCGCTGCAAACTGTTTGGTTCGCCATTGCGTCCTGCCGTCTGCGCAGGCCTGCAGCCTGCATACAGCATGTGTGGCAACTCACGCCAGGAGGCGATGACATACTTACTTCAGCTCGAAGCCGATACTGCCCCCTGAAGCGCTGACGCTGCTGACATTTTCGGTCCACAGATCTCTGCATTACAGCAACCGCGTCAGCCTGTTCACTTTTTATTCCCCATAATCCCCCTGAAATGTGCGTAACGTCAAAAATCTGTTACGCCGTTTGCGCATTCTCTTGCCTCCGTAAAATTGCTGTACCACAATCCCTGAAACGTTTCAGCGGTGACTGCGCCACCTGTTTTCAACAGCATGGCGTAAAAAAATCCCCACTGGCTGAAACGATTCAATCTCAGCAAGCGAGGAGAATTATGTTCCAGCTCGAATTGCAGGCCATCCATACCGGAGCCAGCGCCCAGAATAAAGAAGAGGCCATTCGTCAGGTTGCTGCCGCGTTAACCGCTGCGGGTAATGTGACGGAAGGCTACGTCAATGGCATGCTGGCCCGCGAACAGCAAACCTCAACGTTCCTCGGCAACGGCATCGCAATTCCCCATGGCACCACCGATACCCGCGACATGGTCCTGAAAACCGGTGTTCAGGTGTTTCAGTTCCCGCAGGGCATTGCCTGGGGTGACGATCAGACTGCTTATGTCGCCATCGGGATTGCCGCTAAGTCGGATGAGCATCTGGCGCTGCTGCGTCAGCTGACCCATGTTCTGAGCGATGACACCATTGCTGAACAGCTTAAAACTGCCTCTGCTGAAGATCTCCGTGCGTTGCTGATGGGCGAAAAACAGGCCGCCGAGTTCAGCTTCGACACCTCATTAATTACGCTCAACGTCGCTGCCAGCGATCTGATCACTCTGCAGGCAATGAATGCTGGCCGGCTGCAGTCCGCGGGTGTGGTGGATGCGAGCTACGTCGCAGACGTGGTCTCGACGGCTCCGCTGAATCTGGGTCAGGGCATCTGGCTCAGCGACAGCAGCCTCGGCAACCTGCGCAGCGGTGTTGCCATCAGCCGCGCTGAACATGCATTCGACCATCAGGGCGAATCCGCGGCGATGTTAATCAGCGTTTCAGCGACCGATGAACGTCCACTGGAAGTGCTGGGTTACCTCAGCGCATTACTGCAGCAGAACAAAGCAGATCGCCTGCTTAAAGCGGATGCAGCAGGCGTTTACGCACTGCTGACCAGCGAAGTTGATGAGCAGGCTGAGGTGCTGACCGCAGAATTCACTATTCGCAACGAGCATGGTCTCCATGCCCGTCCAGGCACCGCGCTGGTTAGCGTAATCAAGCAGTTCAACAGCGACATCACTGTAACCAATCTCGACGGCAGCGGTAAACCTGCTAACGGCCGTAGCCTGATGAAAGTGGTTGCGCTGGGCGTGAAGAAAGGCCATCGCCTGCGCTTCACCGCCAGCGGTGACGATGCACAGCAGGCGCTGACCGCCATTGAAGAGGCGATCAACAGCGGTCTGGGCGAGGGGGCAGCATGAGCAGACGCGTCGCCACCATCACGCTGAATCCGGCGTATGACCTGGTGGGATATACCCCTGAAATTGAACGCGGCGAAGTCAACCTGGTGAAAACCACCGGGCTGCACGCGGCGGGCAAGGGCATCAACGTTGCTAAAGTCCTGAAAGACCTGGGTATCGATGTCACCGTGGGTGGATTCCTGGGTAAAGAGAATCAGGACGGCTTCCAGCAGCTGTTCAGCGAGCTGGGCATTGCCAACCGTTTCCAGGTGGTGCCGGGCCGTACCCGTATTAACGTTAAACTCACTGAACAGACCGGCGACGTTACCGATCTGAACTTCTCCGGTTTCCAGGTCACGGGTCAGGACTGGGATCGTTTTACGGCTGATTCTCTGACCTGGCTGGGCCAGTTCGACATGGTCTGCGTCAGCGGCAGCCTGCCAGAAGGCGTTGATCACGATGCCTTTACCCGCTGGATGACCGAACTGCGTACTCACTGCCCCTGCATTATCTTCGACAGCAGCCGCGAGGCGCTGGTGGCAGGACTGAAAGCCGCACCATGGCTGGTGAAACCTAACCGCCGTGAGCTGGAGATCTGGGCCGGTCGCAAACTGCCTGGTCTGCAGGATGTGATTGGCGCTGCGCACGAACTGCGCGAGCAGGGCATCGCCCATGTGGTGATTTCATTGGGCGCGGAAGGCGCACTGTGGGTCAACGCGTCAGGCGAATGGATTGCTAAACCGCCGGTGTGTGAAGTCGTCAGCACCGTGGGTGCCGGTGATTCGATGGTGGGCGGCCTGATTTATGGCCTGCTGATGCGTGAATCCAGCGAACACACGCTGCGTCTTGCGACTGCCGTGGCGGCGATGGCCGTCAGCCAGAGCAACGTTGGCGTTTCCGATCGTACGCAGTTGGCCGCAATGATGGCGCGTGTCGACTTACAACCCGTTAACTGACAGCAGGAGAGCGATAATGAAAACGCTGCTGATTAAAGACCCTACACTGGGACTGGCTTCCGCATATATGGCGCAACAACGTCTGGCTGCCGCCGCAGCTGCTGCGGGCCTGACCCTGACTGAGAACCCTGCCGACGCTGAACTGGCGATTGTGCTGGGTAAAAACGTGCCGGATGATGCGGCGCTGAATGGCAAAGCGGTCTGGCTGGGTGATATCCAGCTGGCGGTCCGCGAGCCGGAAACCTTCCTTAACCGCGCCAAAGCTGAAGCCAAAACCTGGCAGGCTCCTGCGGCTGTGGCAACACCTGCAGGTGCATCAGCTGCAGCACCGGCTCAGGCTGGCGCGCAGAAACGCGTTGTGGCCGTTACCGCCTGTCCGACCGGCGTGGCACACACCTTTATGGCTGCCGAAGCTATTCAGGCTGAAGCGACCCGTCGCGGCTGGTGGGTGAAAGTTGAAACTCGCGGTTCAGTGGGTGCGGGTAACGCCATCACCCCGGAAGAAGTTGCTGCCGCCGATCTGGTGATCGTCGCAGCTGACATCGAAGTGGATCTGGCGAAATTTGACGGGAAGCCGATGTACCGCACCTCAACCGGTCTGGCGCTGAAGAAAACCGCGCAGGAACTGGATAAAGCGGTTGCAGAAGCGAAGCCGTATAAAGCGGTGGCTGGTGGACAGAGCAATAGCAGTGAAGAAGAGAAAAAAGGCGGGGCAGGGGCTTATCGTCACCTGCTGACCGGTGTTTCTTACATGCTGCCGATGGTGGTCGCGGGTGGTCTGAGCATCGCCCTGTCGTTTGCTTTTGGTATCACAGCGTTTAAAGAACAGGGCACTCTGGCCGCTGCGCTGATGCAAATCGGTGGGGGCAGCGCTTTTGCTCTGATGGTACCAGTGCTGGCGGGCTTTATCGCCTTCTCCATCGCTGACCGTCCGGGTCTGACGCCAGGTCTGATTGGCGGTATGATCGCCACCAGCATCAATGCAGGCTTCTTAGGCGGTATTATCGCGGGCTTTATTGCCGGTTATGCAGCGAAGCTGATCAGCGGCAAAGTCAAACTGCCGCAGAGTATGGAAGCGCTGAAACCGATATTGATTATCCCGCTGTTCGCGAGTCTGATCACCGGCCTGCTGATGATCTACGTGGTGGGCAAACCGGTTGCGGGCATCATGAGTGGCCTGACACACTGGCTGGCTAACATGGGCACGGCGAATGCGGTCCTGCTGGGCGCAATCCTGGGCGGCATGATGTGTACCGATATGGGCGGTCCGGTGAACAAAGTGGCTTACGCATTTGGCGTCGGCTTACTGAGTTCGCAGACGTATGCACCGATGGCCGCCATCATGGCAGCCGGTATGGTGCCACCTCTGGCGATGGGTCTGGCTACGCTGGTTGCCCGTCGTAAATTCAACAAAGGTCAGCAGGAAGGTGGTAAAGCGGCACTGGTTCTGGGTCTCTGCTTTATCTCTGAAGGTGCGATTCCATTCGCAGCCCGTGACCCGATGCGTGTTCTGCCTTGCTGTATCGTGGGCGGCGCAATCACCGGCGCGATCTCCATGGCGATTGGCGCGAAACTGATGGCACCGCACGGTGGACTGTTTGTACTGCTGATCCCTGGCGCCATTACCCCGGTTGTCGGTTATCTGATGTCGATTGTCATCGGTACTGCGGTTGCGGGTCTGGGCTATGCGATACTGAAACGTCCGGAAGAGCAGCTGGCGAAAGCCTGATGTGCAGAAATGCATAATCTGCTGAAGTGATAATAACAGGGAGCCGGTGGCTCCCTGTTTGCTTTTACATCTTTCCGATCTGACCTTGTTCCCTGTGCAGGCTCAGTCTTACAGCAACCAGGCCTGACTTTGTCAAAAATCTCGGAGCCAGCTGGCTCTCTTTTTCTATCCCTGCTGTTCGGCTTTCAGCCAGGCAATCTCATCTTTCCAGATGTCGGGATTAATAGTCTCAAGAATTAACGGAATACCATCAAACCGCGGATCTTTCATCAGCCAGCTAAACGCCGTTTTGCCGATATTCCCTTCACCCAGGCTGTGATGGCGGTCAACGCGACTGTCGAAGGCGCTTTTGGCATCGTTAAGGTGCATACCGTGCAGATAATCAAAGCCGACAATGCGCTCAAACTCAGCAAAGGTTGCCTCGCAGTCCGCTTCGGTACGCAGGTCATACCCGCCAGCAAACGCATGACAGGTATCAATGCAGACGCCGACGCGCGACTTATCTTCGACATGTTCAATAATGGTGGCGAGGTGCTCGAAGCGGAATCCGAGGTTACTGCCCTGACCGGCGGTATTCTCAATGACGGCGGTCACATTCTGGCTCTGGTCGAGGGCGATGTTGATCGACTCCGCAATCCGCTTCAGGCAGGCCTCTTCTTCAATCTGATGCAGATGGCTGCCGGGATGGAAGTTCAGCAGCGTCAGGCCGAGCTGGTCACAACGTTTTAATTCATCAATAAAGGCCGCGCGGGATTTCTCCAGCGCCTCTTCAACCGGATGACCGAGGTTAATCAGAAAACTGTCGTGCGGCAGAATTTGCTGCGGACTGAATTTGTACGTCTCGCAGGCGGCGCGAAAAGCATCAATCACCTCAGTGGAGAGCGGGGCGGCCTTCCACTGACGCTGATTTTTAGTAAAGAGGGCAAAGGCGGTGGCTTCTATTTCATGGGCGCGAATCACTGCCTGATCCACACCACCTGCCGCACTCACGTGTGCGCCGATATATTTCATGCCTTTCTCCTGGGGCTATGCACGGATGAAACGGCATGATACCCGATGCTGTTAGCCCATGAAATGTTGCACCAGCAGATTGATGGTGCCGCCACCCGCGATTAACCAGCCAAATACCAGTGCGCCCAGCAGCAGCGGTTTAACGCCCGCCTCACGTAATGCGCTAAAACGGGTGGTTAATCCCAGAGCCGCCATCGCCATCGCCAGCAGCAGACCCGCCAGCTCGTTCAGCGTGGCCACTACCGTGGCAGGCAGCAGCTGCAGCGAGTTAAACAGCGCGACTGCGATAAACAGCAGGGCGAACCAGGGAAACGTCACCGGCTGACGCGCGTTGCTCGCTTTGCGTTTGCCGCGTAGCACTGCACTCAGGCAGAGCAGGAACGGGGCCAGCATCATCACCCGCAGCATTTTGGCAATCACCGCGCTGTTCTCGGCATCGGGGCTGATGCTGTGTCCGGCAGCCACGACCTGTGCCACTTCATGGATGGTCGAACCGGTAAATACCCCAAACTGCGATGCACTCAGGCCTGGAAAAAGATGGTGCGCCAGCGGCCACAGCATTGGATAGATAAAGATTGCCAGCGTGCCGAACAGCACCACGGTTGCAATAGCCACCGCCACTTTCGAGGAGGCGGCTTTTACCACTGGCTCGGTCGCCAGTACGGCCGCTGCCCCACAGATGCTGCTGCCCGCGCCAATCAGCCAGACGGTATCGCGATCCAGCTTCAGCAGCCGGATGCCCAGCAGGCAGGTAATAAAGAAGGTGCTGCTCAGCGTCAGCGCATCAATCAGGATGCCGCTAAAACCAACGTCGGCAATCTGTTGTAAAGTGATGCGAAATCCAAACAGGATGATCCCCAGCCGCAGCAGCTTCTGCTTAGCCAGTATCACGCCGCTGTCGCAGCGCGACGCCAGAGGCGTATAGACGCTATTGCCGACCAGGATGCCCAGCATGATTGCCAGGGTCAGTGAACCCAGCCCCGCTGCTGCCACCACCGGTTGCTGTGCGAGCCAGCTGGCAGCCGCGGCAATCGCGGCAGTCAGCAGCAGACCGGGGAACCAGAGCGTAACAGGATGATGGGGTTTAGCGATGCTCAGTTCGGTCATGGTGGTCACTCCTCATGGTTGAGTCATGATCATGACGGCGACTGGCTTAAAAGTGAAATTGATAATATATTTATAATTGACCAGAATAAACGATAAGGCCGCAATCATGATAGTTTCGCGTCTGCGCCGCTGGGCGACGCTGATCAAAAGAGATGCCCGGGTGCTGTGGTTTGCCTTTCGCGATCCGCGCACGCCCTGGTGGAACAAAGTGGCGATGCTGGGGCTGGTCGCGTATGGCGTCAGCCCGATCGATCTCATCCCGGATGTGATCCCGTTTGTTGGTCTGCTGGATGACGCGGTGATTATCCCGACGGGCGTCATGGTGCTGATGCGGTTGCTGCCGAAAGACGTGCGTATCAGCAGCATCGCGAAAGCGCAGTCTCAGCGTGCGCGCGGTAAAAAAATGGCAGGCTGGCTGGGCATCGCCGGGCTGCTCTGGCTGGCATTAATGATTTATCTTGTCAGGCATTCATTGAGTTAAGAGGCAACAATGCACATTACGCTGCGGCAAATCGAAGTGTTCACCGAAGTGCTCAAAAGCGGTTCAACGACGCAGGCTTCGCAGTTGCTGGCGCTGTCGCAGTCCGCAGTCAGCGCGGCGCTGGCCGATCTGGAGAGTCAACTTGGGGTGCAGCTGTTTGATCGGGTCGGCAAACGGCTGGTGCTAAATGAGCACGGGCGGCTGCTCTATCCGCGTGCGGTAGGACTGCTGGAGCAGGCAGGTGAAATTGAGCAATTGTTCAAAGAGGATAACGGCGCAATTCGCATCTTCGCCAGCAGCACCATCGGTAACTATCTGCTGCCGGGCATGATGGCCGCGTATCGCCGTGATTTTCCGGGGTTGCCGCTGGAGCTGAGCGTCGGAAACAGTCAGGATGTGATTCAGGCGGTTTCCGATTTTCGCGTAGACGTCGGGTTGATTGAAGGGCCGTGTCACATGACCGAGCTGGTCAGTGAACCCTGGCTGGAAGATGAACTGGTGGTGTTTGCCGCACCTGACGCCGCGATCCTGCAACAGCCGGTGACGCTGAAAACGCTGGCCGAAGCGCCCTGGATCCTGCGCGAGCGCGGCTCGGGCACCCGTGAAATCGTCGACTATCTGCTGTTGTCACACCTGCCAAGTTTTCAGCTGGGCATGGAGCTGGGCAACTCCGAAGCGATCAAGCATGCAGTGCGGCATGGCATGGGGATCAGCTGTCTTTCGCGCCGGGTGATTGCCGATCTGCTGGAGGCGGGCACGCTGACAGAACTCACGATTCCGTTGCCGCGTCTGACCCGAACGCTCTACCGCATTCATCATCGGCAGAAGCATATTTCAAAAGCGCTGACGCGCTTTTTGTCCTATTGCCGTGAGTGACCGCTAATAATTCGGGCGCGATCATGAACATAACTTATAACAGCATGGCATCAGCTATACAGAGGCGGTCTGGCTGCTACAATCGCGCCTCATTTTTACCCAGCGTAGCGTTAACACATGCATAATGACCCAAATACAACACAACAACCTGCATTACGACGTGCGTTAAAAGCCCGTCATCTGACGATGATCGCCATCGGCGGCTCAATCGGTACTGGCCTGTTTGTCGCCTCTGGCGCAACCATCGCACAGGCTGGCCCCGGTGGAGCACTTCTCTCCTATATGCTCATCGGCCTGATGGTCTACTTCCTGATGACCAGTCTCGGTGAGCTGGCCGCCTTTATGCCCGTATCGGGTTCTTTCGCCACCTACGGCGCGAAATATGTTGAAGAGGGCTTTGGCTTCGCCCTCGGCTGGAACTACTGGTACAACTGGGCGGTGACCATCGCGGTTGACCTGGTGGCGTCCCAGCTGGTGATGACCTACTGGTTCCCTGACACGCCAGGCTGGATCTGGAGCGCGTTGTTCCTGGGTCTGATATTTCTGCTTAACTACATCTCGGTGAAAGGCTTTGGCGAGGCGGAATACTGGTTCTCGCTGATTAAAGTGGCCACCGTGATTATCTTTATCATTGTTGGCGTGCTGATGATTACCGGCATTATGCGCGGTGCGGAGCATGCGGGCTGGCATAACTGGCAGGTTGGCGATGCGCCGTTTGCGGGTGGCTTTGCGGCAATGATTGGCGTGGCGATGATTGTGGGATTCTCCTTCCAGGGCACCGAGCTGATCGGTATCGCGGCGGGCGAATCTGAAGATCCGGCCAAAAATATCCCGCGCGCGGTGCGGCAGATTTTCTGGCGTATCCTGCTGTTCTATGTGTTCGCCATCCTGATTATCAGTCTGATCCTGCCGTACACCGATCCGCAGTTGCTGCATAACGACATAGACGATATCAGCGTCAGCCCGTTCACCCTGGTGTTCCAGAACGCCGGTCTGCTCTCTGCGGCAGCGGTGATGAATGCGGTGATCCTGACGGCGGTGCTGTCAGCCGGTAACTCCGGTATGTACGCCTCAACGCGTATGCTTTACAACCTGGCGAGTGAAGGCAAAGCGCCGCGCATTTTCGCGAAACTCTCTAAAGGCGGCGTTCCGCGCAATGCCTTATGGGCGACGACCGTTGTGGCCGGGCTGTGCTTCCTGACCTCTAAGTTTGGTAATCAGGAAGTCTATCTGTGGCTGCTGAATACCTCAGGCATGACCGGTTTTATCGCCTGGCTGGGTATTGCCATCAGTCACTATCGTTTCCGCCGCGGCTATGTCGCTCAGGGACATGACCTGAACGATCTGCCTTACCGTTCCGGCTTCTTCCCGCTGGGGCCGATCTTCGCCTTTGTGCTTTGCCTGATCATTACGCTGGGTCAGAACTATCAGGCATTCCTTAACGACAGCATTGACTGGTACAGCGTAGCGGCCACCTACATTGGCCTTCCGCTGTTCCTGATTATCTGGTTCGGCTACAGGCTGACGCGCGGCAGCCGTTTCGTGAAGTACAGCGAGATGGAGTTCCCGGTTCATAAAGATTAGAACTGTGCGCTGGCGCTGTTAAGTCAGGTACCTGACACAGCGCCCTGAGCATCTTCCCCATCTTTAACGTCAAGGCGCTATATCTGCCATTATCGTTCCCCTAACAACACCATTTTTTACTGCTTTTTCTCGCCTCGCTTATGCGAACGAATTGATAATTATTATCACCTGCACTATTGTGACTGCGTTTTCTGACGTGATAGCCACACAGGGTTCAAAAATGACTACCGAAACTTCGCTGCTGGCGGGGGAAGAGACGCTTCACCACACCATGCAAAACTATCATCAGGTGCTGCGCCGCCGCCTGATCTGGATTGGCGTATTACTGGTGGCAATTATTGCCTCATTAATCCTCGACTTTACGCTCGGTCCGGCCGGGCTCTCACTGGACACGCTGTGGAATACGCTGCTCAGCCCCGACAGTGTCGATGCCGGTACCCGTGTTATCGTCTGGGATATTCGTCTGCCTTATGCACTGATGGCGCTGGTGGTCGGGCTGTCGCTGGGCCTGGCCGGCGCAGAAATGCAGACTATCCTGAATAACCCGCTGGCCAGCCCGTTTACGCTCGGTGTCTCATCGGCGGCGGCATTTGGTGCCGCGCTGGCGATCATTCTCGGCGTCGGTATTCCTGGCATTCCTGATCAGTGGTTAATCTCAGCCAACGCCTTTGTCTTTGCACTGTTTGCCGCGCTGATGCTGGATGCCGTGACCCGCTGGACGCAGGTCTCCTCTGCGGGCGTCGTTTTGTTCGGTATCGCACTGGTCTTTACCTTTAACGCACTGGTCTCAATGATGCAGTTCATTGCCAGCGAAGATACGCTGCAGGGTCTGGTGTTCTGGACCATGGGCAGCCTGGCGCGCGCCTCCTGGGAGAAGCTGGGCGTGCTGACCGTGGCGCTGGCCATCCTGGTGCCGTTCTCAATGATGAGCAGCTGGAAGCTGACGGCGCTGCGTCTGGGTGAAGACCGCGCCGTGAGCTTTGGTATCGACGTGCGTCGGCTGCGCCTGACCACCTTGCTGCGCATCAGTATCCTTTCGGCGCTGGCGGTGGCGTTTGTGGGACCCATTGGCTTCATCGGCCTGGTTGCACCCCACATTGCCCGCATGATGTTTGGTGAAGATCACCGTTTTTATCTGCCTGCCAGTGCGCTGGTTGGCGCGCTGGTGCTCTCCCTGGCGTCAGTCGCGTCGAAAAACCTGCTGCCGGGTGTCATTATTCCCGTGGGTATTGTGACGTCACTGATTGGTGTGCCGTTCTTCCTGAGTATTATTCTGCGCCATCGGGGGACGGTATAATGGAAACGGGTCTGACATTACGCGGCTTCAGTGCCGGTTATCCCAAACATAAAGTGATTGAAAACCTCAACGTGGCTCCGTTGCCACGGGGTGAGATTACCGTTCTGCTGGGACCGAATGGTTGCGGTAAATCGACGCTGTTGCGTGCACTGGCTGGTCTGAATAAAGGTCAGGGCGAGATGTGGCTTAACGGTGAAGATCTCATGACTCAGCCGTTTGCCCGCCGTGCGAAAAACGTAGTCTATCTGCCACAGTCGCTGCCTGCGGGCGTGCATCTGCATGTGCTGGAATCGATTATCGTGGCACAGCGTGCCTCCGGTGGCCTGCACAGTGCCAGCAGTGAAGCGGAAATCATGCATCTGCTGGAACAACTGGGCATTGCCCATCTGGCGATGCGCTACCTTGATCAGCTTTCGGGCGGACAGAAGCAGCTGGTCGGGCTGGCGCAATCTTTAATCCGTCGCCCTAAACTGCTGCTGCTGGATGAACCGCTGAGCGCGCTGGATCTCAATTACCAGTTCCACGTCATGGACCTGGTGCGCCGCGAAACGGCCCAGCGCAACATCGTGACGGTGGTGGTGGTGCATGACATCAACATCGCGCTGCGTCATGCGCAACATGCCCTGATGCTTAAGCAGGGCGCGCTGGTCGCAGAAGGGCAGCCGGATAAGGTGATTACGCCGGCTACGCTGGCAAAAGTGTATGGCGTCAACGGGCGTATCGAACACTGCTCACGCGGCATTCCGCAGGTGATGATCGATGGGCTGACCGGTCCGGCCTTAGTCTGATCGTCAGGTTAAGGTTGCGGCGGCTGAAGTATCCGCCTCTTTCGGAAAGGAGAGTGCAGGGCTGGCAGGGCGCTGACGTTGCAACCATGTTCCCGCCTCTACAGCATGCAAAAAAAGAGGGCCGCAATAGCGGCCCTGATTATTTACGCCAGCAGATGCTGGGCATGGAAGCGAAGATGATCTTCCACAAAACTGGCAATAAAGAAGTAGCTATGGTCATAACCCGGCTGAATACGCAGCGTCAGCGGGAAACCCACCTCGCGGGCGATCTCCTCTAACCGCTCTGGCTGCAGCTGATCGGCCAGGAACTGATCGCTGTCACCCTGATCGATCAGCATTGGCAACCGATGGGAGACTTCCGCCATCAGCTGGCAGCTGTCATATTCCCGCCACGCCGCACGATCGTCGCCCAGATAGGCCTGAAACGCTTTCTGGCCCCAAGGCACCTGCATTGGATTCACAATCGGTGCAAAGGCTGAAGCCGAGGCAAAGCGGTTACCCAGACGCAGCGCCAGCATCAGCGCGCCGTGTCCGCCCATAGAATGACCCATGATTGACTGGCGTTCACTGACCTTGAAGTTATCCGCAATCAGGGCAGGTAACTCGCTGCTCAGATAGTCGAACATGCGGAAATGACTCGCCCAGGGTTGCTGGGTGGCATTGAGATAAAATCCCGCACCCTGACCCAGATCGTATCCCTCATCGTTCGCCACGCCGTCACCGCGCGGGCTGGTGTCCGGCATAATCAGCACCAGACCCAGTTCCGCCGCAACGCGCTGCGCGCCCGCTTTGGTGGTGAAATTCTCGTCGTTACAGGTCAGGCCGGCTAAAAACCAGACCACCGGCGGCGGTGCATCACCGTGCGGGGTGGGCAGATAGATGCTAAAGGTCATCGGGCAGTTCAGCACGGCTGACTGATGACGCCAGCGCTGCTGCCAGCCGCCAAAAATACGGTGTTCTTCCAGTAGCTCCAGAGTGGATGCCATAACGCCTCCTGATTACTTGTTAAAGTGCACGACCGAGCGAATCGATTTTCCTTCGTGCATCAAATCAAAGGCGTCGTTGATCTCTTCCAGCGGCATGGTGTGAGTGATGAAGTCGTTAAGGGCAAATTTACCGTCGAGGTAATCCTGCACAATGCCTGGCAGCTGTGAACGGCCTTTTACGCCACCAAACGCGGAACCGCGCCAGACGCGACCGGTTACCAGCTGGAACGGACGGGTAGAGATCTCTTCACCGGCACCGGCAACACCGATAATCACAGACTCGCCCCAGCCTTTGTGGCAGCACTCCAGTGCGGAACGCATTACGTTGACGTTACCGATACACTCAAACGAGAAGTCCACGCCGCCGTCGGTCAGCTCGACAATCACATCCTGAATCGGTTTGTCGTAATCTTTCGGGTTA
Source organism: Pantoea sp. MHSD4 (assembly GCF_021043305.1). Classification (NCBI taxonomy): domain Bacteria; kingdom Pseudomonadati; phylum Pseudomonadota; class Gammaproteobacteria; order Enterobacterales; family Erwiniaceae; genus Pantoea; species Pantoea sp. MHSD4. Next base: position 416,938 of record NZ_JAJNDH010000001.1, read on the forward strand.
ATCAGATCGGTGGCACCCAGTTTACGTGCCAGATCGAATTTGCTGGTGTTGAGGTCGATGGCAATGATACGGCCTGCTTTCGCCATTTTCGCGCCAATCACCGCAGAAAGACCGATGCCGCCGAGACCGAAGATCGCCACGGTGTCGCCTTCTTTCACTTTGGCGGTGTTCATTACCGCGCCCATGCCGGTCGTGACGCCACAGCCCAGCAGACAAACCTCTTCCAGCGGTGCTTCTTTACTGATTTTTGCCAGTGAGATCTCCGGGATGACGGTGTATTCAGAGAAGGTCGAGGTGCCCATGTAATGGAAAATCGGTTTGCCATCTTTGAAGAAGCGGGTGGTGCCGTCCGGCATCAGGCCCTTACCCTGGGTGGCGCGAATCGCCTGGCAGAGGTTAGTTTTGCCCGACAGACAGTACTTACATTTGCCGCACTCCGGGGTGTAAAGCGGGATGACATGGTCTCCCACTTCCACGCTGGTTACGCCTTCGCCCACCGCTTCCACGATGCCGCCGCCTTCATGGCCAAGGATCGCCGGGAAAACACCTTCCGGGTCAGTGCCGGAAAGGGTGTAGGCGTCGGTATGACAGACACCGGTCGCGACAATACGCACCAGCACTTCACCTTTTTGCGGTGGCATTAAATCCACTTCTTCGATTTTCAGTGGTTCGCCAGCAGCCCAGGCAACCGCGGCACGGGTTTTGATCATGTTCATGCAATCCCTCTTCCAGTCAGATTGTGACGCGTAATAGCGCCTTTTTTCGTGAGTTAAACATAGCGTGGAACGCTTATTCCGTCGCCTGCAATGGGTGGATCAGCTCATCGTTGAGCGGACGATCGTCAAACTGTTCAATAATCAGGTATTTCAGCGCTTCTACATTCGGGGTAAAGGCGTCACGCCGCCACATCAGCCAGGTGGCGGTGTCGCGATAAGCTGCGGGCAGGGTATGCGCCTGCACCCGCGACCGATCCGCCATCTGCTTCAGCACCGAAGCCGGAATCATCGCGACCCCTGCACCGCCCGCTACGCAGGCCAGCATGGCGTGATAGGACTGAATCTCCATCACACTGTTGGGTGCGGTCTGGCTGTCGCGATACCAGCTCTCCAGCTTCACCCGGTAAGAGCAGCTGTTGCGGAACGCAAACAGAGTATCGTCCTGCACGTCGCGCGCCGTGGTGATTGGCCCATGATCCAGCCCGGTGATCAGCACCATCTCCTCGCGAAAAGCGATGCAGCCATTCAGGTCATCATGAGAAACCGGGCCATCCACCAGCGCAGCGGCCAGGGTGCCTTCACGGACCCGATCGATAATTTCGCCTGAGGTGCCGGTAATCAGCGACAGCGCCACTTTAGGAAAGCGCTGATGATAGGCGGCGAGCAGGCCAGGCAGGCGGGTCGCTGCGGTGCTCTCCATGGAGCCCAGTGCAAAGTTTCCCGCCGGTTCGCCGGTTCGGGTCATGCTCATCGCTTCTTCACTTAACGCCAGAATGCGTTGCGCATAATTCAGGAAATTATGGCCCATCGGCGACAGGCGAATGCGCTGCTTCTCACGAATAAAGAGATCAACACCTAATTCCTCTTCCAGCTGACGCAGCCGCGTGGTGAGATTAGAGGGGACGCGATGCAGATGTTCTGCTGCGCGCGCCAGTGAACCCGTTTCGGCGACGGAACAGAACATACGCAGCTGAACTAAATCCATATCTTCTCTTCCTGTAAACAAGTTGGTTAATATTATTCACTTTCCGTGAGTTTAGTCATCCTGCATGCTATTAGCAAGTCAGAAGAGATCTCAGGGCAGAACAACAGGAGTTCAGCAATGGCGTTACGCGTCGCGCTCAGTGCATTTTTAACTTTATTTGTGGCGATGGGCATAGGGCGATTTGCCTTTACGCCGCAGGTGCCACTGATGATTCAGGCTCACCAGCTGACGCTTACCAGTGCCAGCCTGGTCGCAGCCCTCAACTATTTAGGCTACCTGTGTGGCTCCTTTGATGCGATGCGGGCGCATCAAAGGGTCGAACTGCGGCTGCAGGCGGGTGTATGGGGCGCGGTAATCCTGACGCTGCTCTCGGCACTGGCAACCGGCCCGTGGCTGCATGGCGCTATTCGTTTTCTGATTGGCTGGGCCAGCGGCTGGGCGATGGTGCTGGTGGCGGCCTGGAGCAACGAACAGCTGCATCGGCATGGGCGGGCAGGGTTGTCGGCGGCCGTGTTTGCCGGACCGGGTTGCGGCATTTTTGTCAGTGGTTTGCTGGGGGTAGCGCTGCACACATTCCAGGTCTCCGCCGGTCTTGCCTGGGCTGCTTACGGGGCGCTGGCGCTGCTGCTGATTGCGTTAATCACCCGTAACTTACCGCGTCGCGGCGAACTGCATCGTCCGGATCAGGCACCCGAGCCGCTGGTGCTGAACCGCAATCTTAAACGTCTGGTGCTGAGTTACAGTCTGGCAGGGTTTGGCTACATCCTGCCCGCGACTTTTCTGTCGCAGATGGCCGCCACACGTTTTCCTGACGGCATCTTCGCGCAGTTTGTCTGGCCGATATTTGGCGGGGCGGCAATGATCGGCATCCTGCTGGGTATTCTGACGCGGCGCTGGGGGCACAGCCATGTCCGCCTGGCGCTGGTGCTCTGGGCACAGGCGCTGGGTGTGTTTGCTGCGGCGCTGCTGCCCGGCTTTAGTGGCCTGCTGGCCGGTGCGTTGCTGGTCGGAGGCGGCTTCCTGAGTGTGGTGCAGTTGTCTATGCTCTGCGCCCGCGAACTGGCGCCCAACCATCTGCGATTCATGGCTGGCCTGCTGACGACCGGCTATGCGATTGGACAACTTGTCGGCCCGCTGCTCTCTTTTCTCTCAACGGCCTTGTTACATCGGCTTGAGCCTGCGCTCTGGGTGGCAGGGGTGAGTCTGGTCTGGGCAGGCCTGCTGGTCTGGCGAAGAATTGAGTGAAAAGCTTTCATCACCAATCTGATTGATTGCTGGATTCCCCGCAAAGAAAGTTTCACAATACGCGCCTGATTACAGGGCCCGCAGGCAAAAGCTTGCGGGCGCAACACCAGCCGGAGAAGAGTAGATGAGCACCTTAAGTCAGGAAGCTGCCCTGGTTCACGAAGCGCTGCTGGCGCGTGGACTGGAAACGCCGTTACGTGCACCGACGCGCGACATTGATGACGAAACGCGTAAGAGCCTGATTGCCGGGCACATGACCGAGATTATGCAGCTGCTGAATCTGGATCTTGAAGATGACAGCCTGATGGAAACGCCACATCGCATCGCCAAAATGTATGTGGATGAAATCTTTTCCGGCCTCGACTACGCAAACTTCCCGAAAATCACCGTCATTGAGAACAAAATGAAGGTCGATGAGATGGTGACCGTGCGTGATATCACCCTGACCAGCACCTGTGAACACCACTTTGTGATCATCGATGGCAAGGCTACCGTCGCCTATATTCCCAAAGAAAAGGTGATTGGCCTGTCGAAAATTAACCGCATCGTGCAGTTCTTTGCTCAGCGTCCGCAGGTGCAGGAGCGGCTGACGCAGCAGGTTCTGGTTGCATTGCAGACGCTGCTGGGCACTAACAATGTGGCTGTTTCTATTGATGCGGTGCACTACTGTGTCAAAGCGCGTGGCGTAAAAGATGCCACCAGCGCCACTACCACGACGTCGCTGGGTGGCCTGTTCAAGTCAAGTCAGAACACCCGTCAGGAATTTTTGCGCGCGGTGCGCCATAGTTGAGTTTATGGCGGGCGCATAACGTTGCCCGCCTCAATGTGCAGGTGCCGCATGCAACGCTATCACGCGCTGGATTTCATTCGTGGATGTGCCATTCTCGGCATTCTGCTGCTCAATATTGTCGGCTTCGGTCTGCCTTCAGCCGCCTACCTTAATCCAGCCTGGCAGGGTAGCGTCACGCTTTCCGATGCCTGGACATGGGCACTCTCTGACGTTTTTGCTCAGCTCAAATTCCTCACGCTGTTTGCGCTGCTGTTTGGCGCGGGTCTGCAAATGCAGCTGCCGCGCGGCAGTCGCTGGCTCACAGCCCGGCTTTCCCTTCTGGTCCTGATCGGTTTTGTTCACGGGGTTTTTCTCTGGGAAGGGGACATCCTGCTGGACTACGGCATTATCGGGCTGGTGGTGTGGCGGGTGCTGCGTGATGTTCCCTCCACCCGCAGCCTGATGAATACCGGCATTCTGCTCTACCTGGTCGGCTGTGGGGTGCTGCTGGTGTTTGGGTCGATCTCCTCTCCTGAACCGACTCATTCCTGGCTGCCGGGCGCAGCGGAACTGCAATATGAACAGTTCTGGAAACTCGCTGGCGGCTGGGACGCGATACAGAACCGGCTGGACCATCTTTCGTCAGGGCTGATGGCGCTTGCAGCGCAGTATGGCTGGCAGCTGGCAGGTCTGATGATGATCGGTGGCGCACTGCTGCGCAGCGGCTGGCTGATTGGCGAATTCCCTGCACGGCATTATCGTCAGGCGGCGGCGCTGCTGTTAATCATTGGGTTCGCCATTGCGGTGGCCGGTGTGGCAGCGCAATGGCTGTTACATTGGGAGTTTCGCTGGACCGCATTTTACCTGCAGGCGCCGCGCGACCTTGCCAGCCCGCTGATCAGTCTGGGCTACACCGCTCTCTGCCTGGCTTACTGGCCGCAGATCGCGCGCTGGCGCATCAGCTATGCTATCCAGTGCGTGGGCCGGATGGCGCTGACCAACTACCTGCTTCAGACCGTGATCTGCACTACGTTGTTCTATCGCTTTGGCTTCTATATGCACTTTACCCGGCTGGAACTGCTGCTGATAGTGCCTGCGGTATGGCTCTTCAATATCCTGTTTTCACTCATCTGGTTACATTTCTTTGCACAGGGTCCGCTGGAATGGCTTTGGCGGCGGTTTACGCTGCTCTCAGCCGGCAGATCCCGTATCACTGACAACGCAGGATAATGACCGCCATCACAAAGGTTACAGAATTGTATGTAACCGTTTTCATTGATGTGACGCAATTCACGCTGTACGCCTCCTGCCCCTGACAAAATAGCGCCGGTGTTCAACCCGGCGTGATGCCTAATTTTCCTTTCTGGAACTGCTGCATGATAACTATTCGTGATGTTGCCCGTCAGGCTGGCGTGTCAGTGGCGACCGTGTCGCGCGTCCTTAATCAGAGCAACGCCGTGACCTCAGATACCCGTGACACCGTGTTACAGGCGGTTGAAGCGCTGGGCTATCGCCCTAACGCCAACGCCCAGGCGCTGGCGACGCAGGTCAGCGACACGATTGGGGTGGTGGTGATGGATGTCTCCGATCCCTTCTTCGGGGCGCTGGTTAAAGCAGTCGATACCGTAGCGCAGCGCGTGCACAAACATGTGTTAATCAGCAACTCCTGGCATCAGGAAGAGAAAGAGCGTCATGCCATTGAAGTGCTGATCCGTCAGCGCTGCAGCGCGCTGGTGGTGCATGCAAAAACACTGCCGGATGCGGAACTGGCGGACTTTATGCAGCACGTACCCGGCATGGTAGTCATTAACCGTATCGTTCCCGGTTTTGAACACCGCAGCGTCAGTCTGGATAACGTAACTGGCGCATTGATGGCTTCAAGAACCCTGTTACAACAGGGACATAGCCGCATCGGCTATCTCTGCTCCAGTCATCCGATCGAAGATGTGGCCCAGCGTCGTGAAGGATGGATGCAGGCAATGGCAGAGCAGGGCATTCGGCCCCAGGAGAGCTGGATAGCCAGTGCAGAGCCCGACATGCAGGGCGGTGAAGCAGCGATGGTGGAGTTGCTGGGGCGCAATCTCAACCTTACGGCGGTGTTTGCCTATAACGACGGCATGGCTGCTGGCGCGCTCACTGCGTTGAAAGACAACGGCATTCAGGTTCCACAGCATTTTTCTGTCATTGGCTTCGATGATATTCCCATTTCCCGTTACACCGACCCACAGTTAACGACTGTTCGCTATCCCATTGTATCTATGGCGAAAATCGCCACAGAACTGGCATTGCAGGGCGCAGCAGGCCTGCTTGATGACACCGCAACACATATCTTTATGCCGACGCTGGTGCGGCGTCATTCGGTGGCGCAGCGGCAAAATGTGGAGTCCGTCACTAATTCAGGCGATTCAGGCATGTAACCGTTTTCAATCTGTGATTACATTCACAGTTAATTAACATTGCTCTCACTATGATGGCAGCGTCTTACCGGACTGAAACATTATGTAACGCCAGTGTAACGGCATCAGTTGTGGTCTCAGTAGCCGGTTATAGGGTTCACCCCCTCTTCATGGAAGCATTCAGGCACAAGGATGTCAGGTTTTAGACGGTATTCAACGGCTCACCATCCCCATTACGTTAGCCGACGTGCCGATCTGTTTTACCGATTGCTCTCCCGCATGTTGCGCGGTAGCGCTAAAAAGACCCTGCATAATAAAACCGGAGATACCATGAATAAGAAGGTTTTCACGCTTACAGCACTGGTTGCCAGCATGATGTTTGGTGCAACCGCTCACGCAGCTGACACCCGTATCGGCGTGACCATTTACAAATACGATGACAACTTCATGTCAATGGTGCGTAAAGACATCGAGAAAGAAGCGAAAGCGATCGGTGGCGTACAGTTGCTGATGAATGACTCACAGAACGACCAGTCCAAACAGAACGATCAGGTTGACGTGCTGATGGCAAAAGGCGTGAAAGCGCTGGCGATTAACCTGGTTGACCCGGCTGCCGCTGCGGTGATCGTAGACAAAGCGCGTGCTAACGATGTGCCGGTTGTCTTCTTCAACAAAGAACCGAACGCCAAAGTGCTGGCGGGTTATGACAAAGCCTACTACGTCGGTACCGACTCTAAAGAGTCCGGCATCATTCAGGGTCAGCTGATCGAGAAACACTGGAAAGCGACACCAGCCTGGGATTTGAACAAAGATGGCACCATTCAGTTCGTGCTGCTGAAAGGCGAGCCGGGTCATCCTGATGCAGAAGCCCGTACCAAATATGTGATCGACACCCTGAACAAAGATGGTCTGAAAACCCAGCAGTTAGCAATGGATACGGCCATGTGGGATACCGCTCAGGCTAAAGATAAGATGGATGCATGGTTGTCAGGCCCGAACGCCAAAAAAATCGAAGTGGTGATTGCCAACAACGATGCGATGGCAATGGGTGCGGTTGAAGCGCTGAAAGCGCACAACATGACGTCAATCCCTGTGTTCGGCGTCGATGCCCTGCCAGAAGCGCTGGCGCTGGTTAAATCCGGTGCGCTGGCCGGTACCGTGCTGAACGATGCGGAAAACCAGGCGAAAGCGACGCTGGATATTGCCAATAACCTGGCGAACGGCAAAGCGGCAACTGACGGCACTAACTTCAAGATGGTTGATAAGATCGTCCGCGTTCCTTACGTGCCGGTTGATAAAGAAAATCTGTCTCAGTTCGTGAAATAAGATCGATTACGGGCGCGACCGCGGTCGCGCCTTTTTTATGTCACCACCGTTTTTTAGCCAGGTAAAATATGGCCAGTGATAACACGACCGCGCAGCGAGAATATTTGCTGGAAATGACGAATGTTTCAAAATCATTTCCCGGCGTTAAAGCGTTAGATAATGTTAATTTGAAAGTGCGGCCTCACTCTGTTCATGCATTAATGGGCGAGAACGGTGCCGGGAAATCCACATTATTAAAATGCCTGTTTGGTATCTATAAAAAAGATACCGGCAGTATCCTGTTTCAGGGTAACGAGATCGATTATAAAAGCTCCAAAGAGGCGCTGGAAAATGGCGTGTCGATGGTGCATCAGGAATTAAACCTGGTACTGCAACGTACCGTGATGGACAACATGTGGCTTGGGCGCTATCCGCGCAAAGGCTTTTTTGTCGATCAGGATAAAATGTATCAGGATACAAAAGCGATTTTTGACGAGCTGGATATCGATATCGATCCGCGCGACAAAGTTGCCAATCTTTCTGTATCTCAGATGCAGATGATTGAAATTGCCAAAGCGTTCTCTTACGACGCGAAAATTGTGATTATGGATGAACCGACTTCCTCGCTGACTGAGAAAGAGGTTAATCACCTGTTCACGATTATTCGCAAACTGAAAGATCGCGGCTGCGGCATTGTTTATATTTCGCACAAGATGGAAGAGATTTTCCAGCTGTGCGATGAGATCACCATTCTGCGTGATGGTCAGTGGATTACCTCTCAGCCGCTGGAAGGGCTGGATATGGATAAGATCATCGCTATGATGGTCGGCCGTTCACTGAACCAGCGTTTCCCTGACCGTACCAACGTGCCAGGCGAGACCATTCTTGAGGTGCGCAATCTGACGTCGCTGCGTCAGCCATCGATTCGTGACATCTCATTTGATCTGCGTAAAGGGGAGATACTCGGCATTGCCGGGCTGGTTGGCGCCAAACGTACCGATATCGTCGAAACGCTGTTTGGCATTCGCGAAAAATCGGGTGGCACCATTAAACTGCATGGTAAACCGATTAATAATCACAGTGCCAACGAAGCCATTAACCACGGTTTCGCGCTGGTGACGGAAGAGCGTCGCTCAACCGGTATTTATGCTTATCTGGATATTGGTTTTAACTCGCTTATTTCCAATATTAAAAAATATAAAAACAGTATGGGGCTGCTGGATAATAAACGCATGAAGAGTGATACCCAGTGGGTGATCGATTCTATGCGCGTTAAGACACCAGGCCACCATACTCAAATTGGTTCGCTTTCGGGCGGTAACCAGCAAAAAGTGATTATTGGCCGCTGGTTATTGACCCAGCCTGAAATCCTGATGCTTGATGAACCAACTCGCGGTATTGATGTTGGTGCAAAATTCGAAATTTACCAGTTGATTGCTGAGCTGGCGAAGAAAGAAAAGGGCATCATTATTATCTCTTCTGAAATGCCGGAGCTGTTAGGCATTACCGATCGTATTCTGGTAATGAGTAATGGACTGGTAGCAGGCATAGTTGATACCAAAACGACCACGCAGAACGAAATATTGCGTTTAGCGTCATTACACCTTTAATGAAGCAAGGGCTGTTAACATGAAAGCGACCACAAAAAAGAATGCGCTAACCTGGTTAAAAGAGGGCGGCATTTACGTCGTTCTGCTGGTATTGCTGGCTATTATTATCTTCCAGGATCCATCGTTCTTAAGTTTAATGAACCTGAGTAATATTCTGACCCAATCTTCAGTGCGCATTATTATTGCACTGGGTGTGGCGGGTCTGATTGTGACCCAGGGTACTGACCTGTCAGCCGGACGTCAGGTTGGTCTGGCTGCGGTTGTCGCCGCGACGTTGCTGCAGGCGATGGATAACGCGAACAAAGTCTTCCCGACGCTGGATACCGTGCCGATTCCACTGGTTATTCTGACCGTGTGCATCATCGGCGGTGTGATTGGTCTGGTCAACGGTGTGATTATTGCTTACCTGAAGGTAACGCCATTTATCACCACGCTGGGCACCATGATTATCGTTTACGGTATCAACTCACTCTATTATGACTTTGTTGGCGCATCACCGATTGCCGGTTTTGACGCAGGCTTCTCGAAATTCACCCAGGGCTTCTTGCGCTTTGGTGATTTCAAACTGTCGTTCATCACGTTCTACGCTGTGATTGCCATTATTTTCGTCTGGGTGCTGTGGAACAAAACCCGCTTCGGCAAAAACATTTTTGCTATCGGCGGTAACCCGGAAGCGGCGAAAGTCTCTGGCGTGAACGTCCCGATGAACCTGATCATGATCTATGCCCTGTCAGGTGTGTTTTACGCCTTCGGCGGGATGCTGGAAGCGGGTCGTATCGGTTCTGCCACCAACAACCTCGGCTTTATGTATGAGCTGGATGCGATTGCGGCCTGTGTGGTCGGCGGCGTCTCCTTCGCCGGTGGTGTGGGTAGCGTAGCGGGCGTCGTGACCGGTGTACTGATCTTCACCGTTATCAACTACGGTCTGACCTATATCGGCGTCAACCCTTACTGGCAGTACATCATTAAAGGCGGCATCATTATCTTCGCCGTTGCGCTGGATTCACTGAAATACTCTCGTAAGAAGTAAGTCTGATTCAACGCTAAGAAAGCGACCTTTGGGTCGCTTTTTTTATGGGCAGATGTTGTGAGGAATTGCTGTGAGATCGAGTCAGCGAAGGGAACAGGGTCAGATCGGAAAGACGCAAAACCTGTCATCCATGACACGCTCGGCTCGTGTTATTCCTCTGCAGAACGCTTTTTATGAGGGAGAGTGTTGGAGGCATTGCTGTGAGATCGAGTCTGCGAAGGGAACAGGGTCAGATCGGAAAGTCGCAAAGGCCGTCATCCATGACACGCTCGGCCCGCGCCATCCATGGCGCGGGACGCTTTCCTCTTCTGACCCTGTTCCCTGCGCGTTGAGCTTAGTCGTTGCTGTCAGAATTCCCTGAACCTTGTACCTTGCTGCCAGACCGCAGCAAACTGCTAACAATGCGATTTCAGCAAAGCTAAAAGAAGCCGCTGAGCGCCAGCTATTTCCGCAGTTTTTGTTCCAGCTCCAGCAGCTGCTCCGGCGTCACCGCAGGGTAACTCTGCGCATCTTCAGGGACATCGCGTACGGCGGGAATAGGTACCAGCGGACCTAAGAAGCGAGGTTCACGCTTGAGCAGAAAGAGGTCCGCCAGCGCGCCCAGTCGGGCACCGACTTCACGGAAGCGCACGCTGAGCATGTTTTTAGGTGAGGGCACCGCATAGCACTGCGCCTGAATACCCAGCTGTAAGGCGATAAACAGCGCACGCTCACAGTGAAAACGCTGCGTGATAATAATGAAATCGTTGGTATCAAACACTTTACGTGTGCGAACGATGGAGTCCAGCGTACGGAACCCGGCATAATCGAGCACGATATCAGCCGGATCGACACCAGCTTTGATGAGGTCGCGTCGCATGGTCATCGGCTCATTATAACTTTGCAGCGCGTTATCACCACTCAGCAGCAGGTAATTGACCTTGCCGCTGTTGTAGGCGTTCAGCGCGCCCTGAATGCGATAGAGGTAATACTGATTGATGACGCCGGTACGATAATATTTAGCCGTACCCAGCACCACGCCAACCTGACGATGGGGTAAAGAGGCGACATTTTCGTAGATAAAAGGCGCAGTTTTCCAGCTGATCCAACGATCAAGGCCGAGCGCCGTTGCCATCATCAGTAAGATGATGAAAAGCAGACCAATGGAAACGCGTTTCAGCATGCGCCTGGAGACTCGATGTCAGAATGTTGAGATGGGACAAGGCTACTTGAGCTGTCGCAGTGAAGCAAGTTACTGCCGGCTGGCTGTGCTATTTTTGAACACTGCCGGATCGCTTGCGATCCGGCAGTCTGAAGGTTAAATCGAGGTACGACGATAATGACGATACTGCGGCAGCCAGAAGTTGCTGGCGATAGCCTGTGACAACACATCCTCTGAGGTCACTACGGCGACACCCGCCAGCTGAGCCGCTTTACCCACTTCCATCGCAATGATTTTCGACACACCCTGAATATCTTTAATCTCAGGCAGCACCGGGCCTTCGCCTTCATTCACCAGCGGTGAACAGTCGGCGAGCGCACGGCTGGCGGTCATCAGCATGGTATCGGTAACGCGGCTGGCGCCTGACGCAATCACACCCAGCCCAATACCCGGGAAGATATAGGAGTTGTTGCACTGCGCAATCGGATAGGTTTTACCATTCCAGCTCACCGGTGAGAACGGGCTGCCCGTGGCGACCAGCGCGGCACCGTCAGTCCAGGCAATGATATCCGCAGGTGTGGCTTCCACGCGTGATGTCGGGTTCGACAACGGCATCACGATAGGGCGCTTACAGTGCTTGTGCATCTCGCGAATGATCTCTTCGGTGAACAGACCCGGCTGGCCGGAGACACCAATCAGAATATCGGGTTTCGCATTGCGTACGACATCCAGCAGCGAAATGGAATCATTGGTGATATCCCAGGTCTGCAGGTTTTCGCTTTTCTGCACCAGCTTGCTCTGGAAGTCGAGCAGGTTAGGGAGCTTATCAGTCAACAGACCAAAGCGATCCACCATCATTACCCGGCCACGCGCTTCATCATCACTCAGACCTTCTGATTTCATCTGCGCAATGATCTGTTCAGCGATTCCGCAACCCGCAGAACCGGCACCCAGGAACACCACTTTCTGCTCGCACAGGCGGCTACCGGCTGCGCGGCTGGCCGCAATCAGCGTGCCAACGGTCACGGCGGCGGTGCCCTGAATATCGTCGTTAAAGCAGCAGACTTCATCGCGATAGCGGTTCAGCAGTGGCATGGCATTCTTCTGGGCGAAATCTTCAAACTGCAACAGCACTTTCGGCCAGCGGCGCTTAACGGCCTGAATAAACTCATTCACGAACGTATCATACTCTTCGCCAGTGATACGCGGATGACGCCAGCCCATGTAGAGCGGATCGTTCAGCAACTGCTGATTGTTGGTGCCGACATCCAGCACAACCGGCAGCGTGTACGCCGGGCTGATGCCGCCACAGGCGGTATACAGCGAAAGCTTACCAATCGGGATACCCATGCCACCGATGCCCTGATCGCCGAGGCCCAGAATACGTTCGCCATCAGTCACCACAATGACCTTCACATTCTGCTTGGTGGCGTTTTGCAGCATATCTTCGATGCGATCGCGGTTTGGGTAGGAGATGAACACGCCACGCGCACGGCGGTAGATTTCAGAGAAGTGTTCACACGCTGCGCCAACGGTCGGGGTGTAGATAATCGGCATCATCTCTTCGAGATGGTTATCCAGCAGGCGGTAAAACAGCGTTTCGTTGGTGTCCTGGATGTTGCGCAGGTAGACATGCTTATCGTTATTGTTTTTGAAGTCCTGGAACTGACGCCAGGCACGCTGCGCCTGTTCTTCAATCGATTCTACGGCTTCTGGCAGCAGACCATTGAGGTTGAATTCGTTACGTTCTTCGATACTGAAGGCGCTGCCTTTGTTTAACAGGGGAAATTCCAGCAAAATCGGGCCAGCATAAGGGATATACAGCGGGCGTTTACTTTCGTAGTCGAGTTCCATGCAGTGATGCTCCGGTTGCAGTGTTGTCTGGCGTCACGCCGGAAAGGTAGCGCCAGTTTTCTTACCCGTTATAGCTCAGACTGCAGGCCCGGCAGCGGCAGGGTAACCGCTCCAGAAAGATTCACGACCGCGGTGCCATCCTGCAACCTGAATTATTCAGAGTAATTTGTGATCACGTGAATTCTGGCGCCAGATCCTATGAAATTTCCCGCAGAAGTACAGCGTTTGTTCATAAAAGCTCACAAAACTGTGGCCTCTCTGACAGCGGGTTATGCTTTGTACAGCGTCACCTGCAGCAGCTCACCGCAACCAAATGTCTCAAGTGTTGCCTGTGTGGCGGCGAACTGGCTTAACGTGGCATTTTCTACTTCAGCTAAAACCGCTTTTTTTATCTGATGAACATCGCCGCCCTGCATGTTCAGCAAGACCAGCGCCGCCTGAAGTGGCGGGAAGCTTGGGTTGAACGCGGCATTTTCCGCATAGCGACCCGCGACAATCGCGCCATCCTGGGTCAGCAGGGCAACACCAGCGTGTGACTGACTGTAAGGCGCATGGCTGGCATTGGCGGCGGCCACGGCGGCCTGTACCAGTTCATCGCCCACGGCCACGTAACCATGATCAACCTCGTCCATCAGGAAGGTTGTGATGTCGAGATCGCGTGGGCCAAAGGCATCGGGCAAATAGTCGGCCAGGGTGCTGATCGCGCGCTTTGGCAGGCTGATACGAATGCTGGTGCCGCTGTTCAGCTCGTTCATAAACTGACGGCAGTGCCCGCACGGCGTGTAGTTAACGGTTATCGTCTCAAGCTGGCGCTCGCCACGCAGCCACGCATGGGTAATGGCGCTCTGCTCGGCGTGAACCGTCTGCTGCATCGCCGTGCCGACAAATTCCATGTTGGCCCCGAAGTACCAGTTGCCGCTGACGCCACGGGCAATCGCCCCGACGTTAAAATGCGACACGGTAGCCACGGCGCAGGACGCCGCCAGAGGCAGCAGCGCCAGCGCCAGTGCATCGGCATCCATCTGGGTCTGTTGTTGCAGCGAGGCGACCTGGTCGGCGCTGAGCACGGCGTTGAAGTCAGCCTCGTTCAGCAGGGGAGCCAGTGCAGTTTGCAGCGTTGACGGCAATGCCTCAAAAGCGGAGAGGAAACGGGATTGCATGTGAGCCTCATTAAATTCAGCAGGGCGATGTGCCAGTCACCGGTTTATATGTGATCCACATCGCTCTGACAATGTAACCTGTGTTGCATGTTTCAACTTTGCGAGATCTATCGCAAAGTTTCAGCCAAACCAGTGCAGCAGGAGCGGAAAAATAAAGGGCGCCAGCAGTGAGGTGATGATGCCGCAGATCACCAGCGCCAGTGAACTGAAGGCGCCCTCCTGATAGTCGAGCTCGGCCGCGCGTGCTGTGCCCAGGGCATGTGACGCATTGCCAATTGCCAGTCCGCGCGCGGCTTTAGACTTCACGCCCAGCAGATTCAGTACCGTGTGCCCGAACACCGCACCCAGCACCCCGGCAATAAGTACACAAATAGCGCTGATAGCGGGGATACCATGCAGCGAGCCGGAGACAGCCATCGCGATGGGTGTGGTCACGGATTTGGGCATGATCGTGGCGGCAATTTCGGGCGTGGCACCCATCCACAGAGCAATAGCAGTACCTGAACTCATGGCGGTCACACTGCCAATAAAGCAGACGCCGATAATGGACTTCCAGCGGGCACGAATCTGGTGCATCTGCTCATACAGCGGCAATGCCAGCGCAACCACGGCCGGTTGCAACAGCTGATTGAGAATCTCACTGCCTGCGAAATAGCGCGAGTAGGGCAGCTGTAACAGCAGCAGTATCGGGATAATGATCGCCATCGCCACCAGCAGCGGATTTAGCAGCGAAATCTTCAGTTTTATCGCCAGCTTGCGTGCCAGAAAAAAGGCGGCCAGCGTCAATGGCAGCGACCACCATATCTCACTCATCAGCAGACTCCCCGGCCGGACGGCGGCTGTGAAGCTTGTGGGCACTTACGCCAACAATGGAGAGGACCAGCAGGGTGCTGACGACGCAGGAGACAACGATAGGGCCGAACTGCGCGGTAAGAATATCGGTGTAGCTCATTACCCCGACGCTAATCGGCACAAACAGCAGCGCCATATAGCGAATCAGCAGATGGCATCCCGGCTTCACCCAGCTCACTGGCAAAATCTGTGACGCAAGCAGGGCAAACAGAATTAACATCCCCAGAATGCTGCCGGGCATTTTGATAGGCAGCAGCGAGGCGATACCGATACCGGCGTATAAGCAGAGATAAATGATGATAAAAGCGCGAAGATAACGTCCGCAGACAGACAGCACGGTGAGCATGGCAGGCTCCTGTTTTCACTGATCTTCATCATACGCATTAACCGCTTAGCGTGCTAGCGATCACACTTATGGGTACAGGGCAGTGCCGGGTGAAGCGTGCCGGGAAAGAAAAGGAGAGGTTGGGTAGTCGTGGGAACAGAGAAGAGAAAACCCTTCGCGCCAGAGCTAAGGCACGAAGGGTTTCAGAACGGCAGTGTGCTTTGCAGCTTAAACCGCAGAGGGCAGACCTTTACTTAACCGGCATGCCCGGTACAGCACCGCTATCAACGGACAACACGAACAGATCTTTCCCGCCCGGACCCGCTGACAGCACCATACCTTCGGAGATGCCGAAGCGCATTTTACGCGGCGCCAGGTTGGCCACGATGATGGTCATTTTACCGACCAGCACAGAGGGATCAGGATAAGCGGCGCGGATGCCCGAGAAAATCTGACGCTTTTCACCGCCCAGGTCGAGTTGCAGACGCAGCAGCTTGTCTGAACCTTCAACCCGTTCCGCCTGCTCGATTAGCGCAACGCGCATATCCACTTTGGCGAAATCGTCGATGGTGATGGTGTCACCAATCGGCGCATCTGCCAGCGGACCGGTTGCGGCTGGTGCACTTGCTGCGGCAGCATCCTCTTTTGAGGCGTCAATCAGTCCCTCAACCTTCGCCATTTCAATGCGGCTGTAGAGTGCTTTGAATGGCGCAACCTGATGATCCAGCAGCGGCTGCGCAATGGCATCCCAGCTCAATTCACAGTTCAGGAAGCCCTCTGCACGGGCGCTCAGTGACGGCAGCACCGGCTTCAGCCAGGTCATCAGAATGCGGAACAGGTTAATGCCCATTGAGCAGATGGCCTGCAGATCGGCATCACGGCCTTCCTGCTTCGCGACCACCCACGGAGCCTGCTCATCGACATAACGGTTCGCCAGGTCGGCCAGCGCCATAATTTCACGGATAGCACGGCTGTATTCGCGCGCAGCCCAGGCATCACCAATCTTCTCTGACGCATCAACGAAGGTCTGATAGAGCGCCGGATCGGCCAGTTCTGCCGCCAGTTTGCCGTCAAAGCGTTTGGTAATGAAGCCTGCGTTACGTGACGCCAGGTTAACCACTTTGTTGACGATGTCGGCATTTACGCGCTGGACGAAATCTTCCAGATTCAGGTCGATGTCGTCGATACGTGAAGAGAGTTTCGCCGCGTAGTAGTAACGCAGGCTGTCGGCATCCAGATGTTGCAGCCAGGTGCTGGCTTTGATAAAGGTGCCGCGCGACTTCGACATCTTGGCACCGTTAACGGTGACATAGCCGTGTACAAACAGATTGTTCGGCTTGCGGAAGTTGCTGCCTTCCAGCATCGCTGGCCAGAACAGGCTATGGAAATAGACGATATCTTTACCGATGAAATGATACAGCTCGGTGGTGGAGTCTTTACGCCAGAATTCGTCGAAGTCGATGTCGCCGCGCTTGTCGCACAGGTTCTTGAACGAGCCCATGTAGCCGATAGGCGCATCCAGCCAGACGTAGAAGTATTTGCCTGGCGCATCCGGAATTTCGAAGCCGAAGTAAGGCGCATCGCGTGAGATATCCCACTGCTGCAGGCCTGACTCAAACCACTCCTGCATTTTGTTCGCCACCTGATCCTGCAGCGCACCGGAGCGGGTCCACGCCTGCAGCATGGCGCTGAAGGACGGCAGATCAAAGAAGAAGTGCTCAGAGTCGCGCAGAACTGGCGTCGCACCAGAAACCACAGACTTCGGATCGATCAGCTCGGTCGGGCTGTAGGTCGCGCTGCAGACTTCACAGTTGTCGCCGTATTGATCAGGTGACTTACATTTCGGGCAGGTGCCTTTCACAAAACGGTCCGGCAGGAACATCCCTTTTTCCGGATCGTAAAGCTGGGAAATGGTGCGGTTTTTAATAAAACCGTTCTCTTTCAGGCGGCCGTAAATCAGCGCAGACAGCTCGCGGTTTTCATCGCCGTGAGTGGAGTGATAATTGTCATAGCTGACGTTGAAACCGGCAAAGTCGGCTTCATGCTCGCTTTTCATTTCTGCAATCATCTGCTCCGGCGCAATGCCCAGCTGCTGAGCTTTCAGCATGATAGGCGTGCCGTGCGCATCATCGGCGCAAATGAAATAAACCTGATTGCCACGCATTCGTTGGTAACGCACCCAAATATCTGCCTGGATATGCTCGAGCATGTGGCCGAGATGGATTGATCCGTTCGCGTAAGGCAGTGCGCACGTTACCAGAATTTTTTTAGCGACTTGAGTCATAGTTTGCGTAGCTTTCTGTTGATTGAAAAAACGGGCTTAGATGGTAACTGATGGCTTCTCCTGCGTAAACATAAGGGATTCACCCCGCCAGTCGCCGCAGATCCACGAGCATCTGATATCATTGACAATACATCGCTGAAACACAGCGTAAGCACAGCAGAAATAAGGAGCAGGGGATGACAGTACAATCCCGGGAACCGCATACGCCAGAGGGCCTGCGCGCCATCGTAGCGGGCGTATTGAGAAGCTTTGAGCATCCGACCCTTAAACAGAATCTCACCTCGCTGAAAGCGCTGCACCACGTGGCGCAGCTGGATGGAACGCTGCATGTTGAACTGCTGATGCCGTTTGCGTGGGCCAGCGGGTTCGATGCCCTGAAAGAGCAGGTCAGCGCCGACCTGCTGCGTCAGACCGGCGCACGCGCCATCGACTGGCGGCTCAGCCACGATATCGCCACCCTGAAGCGGGTGAAAAACCAGCCGGGCGTTAACGGGGTTAAAAACATTATTGCGGTCAGCTCCGGCAAAGGCGGCGTGGGTAAATCCAGCACCGCCGTAAATATGGCACTGGCGCTGGCAGCTGAGGGCGCGCGCGTCGGCATTCTTGACGCGGATATCTACGGCCCGTCTGTGCCGAACATGCTTGGGACTCAGGACCAGCGGCCAACCTCGCCGGATGGGACCCATATGGCGCCGATCATGGCACATGGGCTGGCCACCAACTCCATTGGTTATCTGGTCACGGATGACAATGCGATGGTGTGGCGCGGACCCATGGCCAGTAAAGCGCTTATGCAGTTGCTGAATGAGACTCTGTGGCCTGAGCTGGATTATCTGGTGCTGGATATGCCGCCCGGCACGGGCGACATTCAGCTGACGCTGGCGCAGAACGTGCCGGTAACCGGTGCGCTGGTGGTCACGACGCCGCAGGATATCGCCCTGATTGATGCCCGCAAAGGACTGGTCATGTTTGAAAAGGTCAATGTGCCGGTGCTGGGCGTGGTAGAGAATATGAGCCTGCATGTCTGCAGCCAGTGTGGCTTCCACGAGCCGATTTTCGGCACCGGCGGCGCGCAGAAACTGGTGGAGGATTACCAGACGCAACTGCTGGCCCAGTTGCCACTGCACATTGACCTGCGCGAAGATCTTGATGAAGGTGAACCGACAGTGATTCGCCGGCCCGATAGCGAGTTTACCACGCTGTATCGCCAGTTGGCCGGACGCGTCGCGGCCCAGCTTTACTGGCAGGGCGAGGTCATCCCTGGCGATATCGCATTCCGCGCGCTTTAAGCCCGACCCGACCCGCTGGCGTATTGTGAGGCCAGCGGGTAGTGCATCAGCACATAACCGCCGTGCTCGCCTTCGCCCTTTGAAATCATCTTCCAGCCATGCTTCAGATAAAATGCCTGCGCCGCTTTGTTCTTCTGCAGGCACTTAAGCGCGCCGGTTGAGGTAAAACGCGCCTCTACCGCCTCCAGCAACGCGCTGCCCACGCCGCGCCCCTGCCAGTCAGGATCGACATAGAGACTGTGCAGGAAGTTGTCGTTCTCCAGCAGACCTGCAAAGCCGACCCGATGGCCATCAGCCTCCGCAACCAGGACGGTCTCCCCCAGAATAACGCCATCAAAATCTTCCAGTTGCCACTCGCTGCCCTCCAGCCAGCGCCAGTTATGTCGTCGCGCTGCCAGAAACAGCGTACGCAGGAAAGGACGGTCGGCTTCAGTAAACGGACGAATCTCCACGGGTCAGCTCCTTATCATCTGGTATTACAAAACTAGCAGTGATTAGCCGAGACGTGCCTAAAAGATCGCGTAAAAGATAAAGCGGGTTAAATGTCACGTAAATCGCTGTACACTGCCTGCCGGGCCAGAGAGCATCAGGCTCTCAGCGTTTGATAGCTTTCGTTTATCAGATTGATAACGTCCGCATATTAGATGTTGGCCCGAAAATTATGTAACCTGCATCACATATTTTAACGGAGGCCACCAGATGTCTATTATCAATACCAAAATTAAGCCGTTCAAAAACGCAGCATTCAAAAACGGCGAATTCATCGACGTAACCGAGAAAGACGTTGAAGGTAAATGGAGTGTGTTCTTCTTCTATCCAGCTGACTTCACCTTCGTCTGCCCGACCGAACTGGGCGACGTGGCTGACCATTACGAAGAGTTCCAGAAACTGGGCGTAGACATCTACTCCGTTTCTACCGACACCCACTTTACCCACAAAGCCTGGCACGGTTCTTCAGACACCATCGCGAAGATCAAATACACAATGATCGGTGACCCGACTGGCGCGCTGACCCGTAACTTCGAAATCATGCGTGAAGACGAAGGTCTGGCTGACCGTGGGACGTTCATCGTTGACCCGCAAGGCGTAATCCAGGCAATCGAAATCACCGCTGAAGGCATTGGCCGTGACGCCTCTGACCTGCTGCGTAAAGTGAAAGCGGCTCAGTACGTGGCTTCTCACCCAGGTGAAGTGTGCCCGGCTAAATGGAAAGAAGGTGATGCAACACTGGCTCCGTCTCTGGACCTGGTTGGCAAAATCTAATCCCGCTTTGCTCTTTCGATCATTCTCCAATCGGGTGCTGCGGCACCCGATTTTTTGACCAGGATATCACTATGCTCGACACAAATTTGAAAACCCAGCTCAAGGCCTACCTTGAGAAATTAACCAGACCTGTTGAGTTGATTGCCACCCTGGATGAGGGTGCAAAATCAACCGAGATCCGTGAACTGTTGGTTGATATCGCCGGCTTGTCTGACAAAGTCAGCTTCCGCGAAGAGAATGATCGTCAGGTGCGTAAGCCCTCATTTCTGATCACCAACCCAGGTTCGAACAGCGGCCCGCGTTTTGCCGGTTCACCTCTGGGTCACGAATTTACCTCACTGGTGCTGGCACTGTTACAGACCGGTGGGCATCCGTCTAAAGAAGCACAGAGCCTGCTGGACCAGATCGCCGCGCTGGACAGTGACTTCCATTTCGAAACCTATTATTCACTCTCATGCCATAACTGCCCGGACGTCGTCCAGGCGCTAAACCTGATGGCGGTGATTAACCCGCGCATCAGCCACACTGCTATCGACGGTGGCCTGTTCCAGAACGAGATTCAGGAACGCAACGTGATGGGCGTGCCAGCGGTTTACCTGAATGGTAAGGAGTTTGGTCAGGGCCGCATGAGCCTGGCGGAAATCGTCAGCAAAGTAGATACCAACGCGGATAAACGTGCAGCGGAAGAGCTGAACAAGCGTGACGCCTATGAAGTCCTGATTATCGGCAGTGGCCCGGCGGGTGCAGCGGCAGCCATCTACTCAGCGCGTAAGGGTATCCGTACTGGCCTGATGGGCGAACGTTTTGGCGGCCAGGTACTGGATACGGTGGATATCGAAAACTATATTTCCGTACCGAAAACCGAAGGCGCGAAACTGGCAGGTTCACTGCGCGCACACGTTGATGATTACAATGTGGATGTCATTGAAAGCCAGAGCGCCATCAAATTGATCCCGGCGGCGAAACAGGGCGGACTGCATGCAATCGAAACCGCCTCCGGCGCAGTATTGAAGTCTCGCAGTATCATTCTGGCGACCGGCGCACGCTGGCGCAACATGGGTGTGCCGGGTGAGGAAGAGTATCGCACCAAAGGCGTCACCTACTGCCCACACTGCGATGGCCCGCTGTTTAAAGGCAAGCGTACGGCAGTGATCGGCGGCGGTAACTCCGGCGTTGAAGCAGCCATTGACCTGGCGGGTATCGTTGAACATGTTACGCTGCTGGAGTTTGCCGGTGAGATGCGTGCCGACCAGGTATTGCAGGATAAGCTGCGTAGCCTGAAGAACGTTGATGTCATCCTGAACGCGCAGACCACCGAAGTGAAAGGCGACGGCACTAAAGTGACCGGCCTGCACTATCTTGACCGTACGACGCAGACCACCCATGAGCTGCCGCTCTCTGGTATCTTCGTTCAGATCGGTCTGCTGCCAAATACCCCGTGGCTGGAAGGCGCGGTTGAGCGCAATAAAATGGGTGAGATCATCATCGATGGTAAATGCGAAACCAGCCTGAAAGGCGTGTTCGCGGCGGGCGACTGCACCACCGTGCCGTACAAGCAGATTATTATTGCCAGCGGCGAAGGCGCAAAAGCTTCACTGAGCGCTTTTGACTATCTGATTCGCACTAAATCGGCTTAATAACGTTTAGTCAGGCAGACAATAGCCCTTCAGCATTCGTGCTGAAGGGCTTTTTTTTAGTCTGTTAATAGCCCGCCAGCGTCATCAGCATCATCCATATCGGCGTCGTTACCGCGGCAAACACCGTAGAAAAGAGCATACTGGCCGCCGCCGGACCCGTAATGACATTAAACTTCTGCGACATCAGATAAACGTTTACTCCCACCGCCATTGATCCCAGCAGGACTACCACTTTACTCTCCAGCGGCGGCAGACCGGTCAGCCACGCGATAGCCCATACCGTCATCGGTTGCAGCACCAGCTTCAGCAGGCAAATGGTGTAGCTCTCTTTTAAGCCGTCCCGCACCCGATAGTGCGCCAGGCTCATGCCCAGCGTGACCAGCGACAGCGGCGCGGCCAGCGAGGCCAGCATCTTTAATGGTTCAGCGGCCAGCAGTGGCAACGGGCGTTGCAGAAAACTCCAGGCTGTACCGCTGAGAATGCCAATGATGAGCGGATTCTTCAGCACACCGATCAATGTGCGCCAAAGGCCATTCAGCGAGAAGCTGCCCTGTTTCGCCCACTCGACTGAAACGGTCAGTAAAGTCCACAGGATCAGGCTGTTAAACACCAATACCAGTGCCACCGGTGGCAGCGCTTCCGGCCCGAGTAACACGGTGGCCACCGGGATCCCCAGCATCACGTTATTAGAGAAGATACCGCCCAGGGCAAAGACTGAAGCCGCCACGCCATCCAGATCGAACAGCCTTGTTGCCAGCAGTCGCCCCACGATAAACACCAGCAGGCAACTGCCGAAGAAGGCCAGTAACAGGCGCGCATCCACCGGCGGGCTTTGTGAGAAGGTACTCATTACCCGAAACAGCATGCAGGGCAGTGCAACGTTAAACACAAAGCGGTTCATCCCTTCGCTGATGCTGGCAGGCCATTTTCCGAGGCGTGTCAGGCAGTATCCCAGTAAGATCAGGATAAATAGCGGGGCAGAAAGATAAATTTGATGGCTTAAGCTTTCAAACAGCAGTGGCATAGAGGGCGTCTGATCAGGCGATGATTAGTTACCAGACTAACAAATTGCTAACTAACTGTTAACTGGAACGGTGTCTGAACCCTCCGCCGTGAGGGCGACTAATCTAACCAGCGACGCGCCTGTTCATCGGTGATATCACGATAATAGACGCGATGGATTATTTCGTTACAGCCTGAGCAGCGTGCGGAAATATAGGTTGAAAAATAATATCTGCCACTGGGTGCGACGGCACCCTGACGTTCAATAATAATATCCTGCCATCGATGACGGTGTGGAATAAGCGCTAAAAATCGCATCATACATCCTGCATAGTATGAAGTTCCGCTTCAGGAGGTAACTAACCTCATGAAATAAAATATTTTTTACGATGATGCTGCAAGCAGGTTAATTATTATTATGCAGTCAGAGACACTGCAGGAAATATTGCCCACCAGAGTGATTAACAGGGATAACCATAAAGAGGTATCCTTTTAGCCCGCAGCATTAAGCCTTTTTTTGTGACCTCAGGCGTTGATCGGGATCATATGAATTGTTTCAGCACGGATTATTTCCCCGACAGGTGTCGCTTGCTTTCACCGTATAGCTCTCCTATGCTGCAAGCCGTAACACGACTCGGGGTGCCGCTTTCCACACGGAAAGGGCTGAGAAAAACCCGCTGACCTGAACTGGATAATGCCAGCGTAGGGAAGTCTGATGCCTGACCGCATTCGCCTTCTTGTTCGCCGGTTGGGAGCTACGATGACACATCAATCTCAACACCTTTCTGCCGCGCACTTCGCGCCCATCCTGCACACTTTCCGCCGTCAGTCACCGCTGGTGCACTGCATGACCAATGACGTGGTTCAGAACTTCACCGCCAATGTACTGCTGGCACTTAATGCCTCACCGGCGATGGTGATCGATCCGGAAGAAGCCGCAGAGTTCAGTGAATTGGCCGATGCGCTGCTGATTAATGTGGGCACGTTAACCCGCGAACGGCAGCAGGCGATGCAGGCTGCCATCACTGCCGCTAATCTGGCGGGCACACCCTGGACACTCGATCCGGTTGCGGTCGGCGCGCTGACGCTGCGCAGTGACTTCTGTCAGCAGTTATTGAGTCAGCAACCGGCGGTGATCCGCGGCAATGCATCAGAGATTCTGGCGCTGGCACAGCAGGCCAGTGGCGGGCGGGGCGTTGATACACTGCATCAGGCGGATGCGGCAATTGATGCAGCACAGCAACTCGCTGAGACCTGGAAAACGCTGGTGATCGTCACCGGTGAAGTGGACTACGCCACGGATGGTCAGCGGATCCTCGCCATAAGCGGTGGAAGCCCGTTAATGACACGGGTGGTGGGCACCGGCTGTGCACTCTCCGCCGTGGTAGCGGGCTTCAGCAGTCTGCCTGGTGATCGTCTAATGAATGTCGCGGCCGCCTGTCAGTTCATGGCCCTGGCGGGGGAAAAGGCAGCGGCGCAGGCTGCCGGGCCGGGCAGTTTTGTCACCGCGTTTATTGATGCCCTCTGGACGCTGGAGGTGGGCAATGAAGCGCATTAATGCCCTGACGATTGCCGGTACCGATCCCAGCGGCGGGGCAGGCATTCAGGCCGATCTGAAAACCTTCTCGGCTCTGGGCGCCTATGGCACCAGCGTCATAACCGCGCTGGTGGCACAAAACACGCAAGGCGTGCAGTCTGTTTACCGGATTGCACCTGAGTTTGTTGCCGCCCAGCTCGATTCGGTGCTGAGTGATGTGCGCATCGACAGCGCAAAAATTGGCATGCTGTCAGAAACGGCTATCGTAGAGCAGGTTGCTGCCCGGCTGAGAAAGGCAGCTATCCCGTTTGTGGTACTGGATACCGTGATGGTCGCAAAAAGTGGCGATGCGCTGCTCTCGCCAGACGCCGTGGCCAGCGTACGTGAGCTGTTATTGCCGCAGGTCTCGTTGATCACACCGAATCTGCCGGAAGCGGCGGCGTTGCTCAACTGTGCTGTCGCCAGCGATGAGGCGGAGATGCGCGAGCAGGGACGGGCATTGCTGGCGCTGGGCTGTCAGGCTGTGCTGATGAAAGGCGGACATCTTACGGCGGCAGAGAGCCCGGACTGGCTGATCACGCATTCCACTGAGCAGCGATTCAGCACGTCTCGCGTCAACACCCGTCACACCCATGGCACCGGCTGCACGCTGTCGGCCGCCTTAGCCGCGTTGCGTCCGCGTCATGCTGACTGGGCAGAGACGATTGGGGAAGCCAAAAACTGGTTACAACAGGCGTTGTTAATGGCAGATACGCTGGAGGTCGGGAAGGGCATCGGGCCGGTTCACCATTTTCATCAATGGTGGTGACGGCGAAGACCCGCACCGGCCTGACATTCAGGCGGTGCGGGTGATGAGCGATTAGGGTGCTTCAAACCAGGCGCTGTTACGCTCGGCAATGGGAGTGATTGAGAAGATCATCTCCTGCAGGTGGCGACGCATCGCCGCTTCGGCGGCATTGTCGTCATGGCCCTTGAGCGCGGCAAAAATCTCTTCATGCTGCTCAATCAGCTTTTCTGGCGGCGAGACTTCACTCAGCGTCAGAAAGCGCACGCGGTCCATTGCCGCTTTGATGTTCTCCACCGTCTCCCAGGCCAGCTTGCAGTCGATACTTTCAGCGATCAGGCGATGAAACTCATCGTCCAGCGTAAGAAAAGCCTGGCTGTCATGGCGCTCAGCAGCCATGCGCTGCAGCTGCAGGTTATGTTCCAGCGCCATCAGCGACGAATCGTCTATCTCCAGCGCCGCACGACGAACCACCGACACTTCCACCGCTTCACGGATAAAGCGGCCATCCGCTACCCGCTTAGCGGAGATTTTGCGCACAAAGGTGCCGCGCTGCGGCAATACCTGTACCAGTCCGGCTTCAGCCAGCTTGATGAACGCTTCGCGCACCGGCTGGCGTGAGACGTTGAAGCGCGCGGACACTTCCTTTTCAGAAAGCAGCGAGCCTGGCTGAATTGCGCAGGTGACAATATCTTTGCGCAGATACCGGTAAATCTGCTGATTTACCGGTTCGCTGGTCGTAATGGTATAGGCGATCGACATGCAGCAATATCCATATTACGGCTGGCAAAAGCCAGCGCGATGGGAAAGTGCCAGTCTAATCAGCGCGCTGCGTCTGCGCCAGCCCTTTTAGCTGCGGTTGAGAGACTGATGCACCGTCGTGCGCGCGCCCTGAGCGGTCAGTTTGTTATACCAGGCGGTCAGTCGGCCGACCACATCGGCATTCTGCGCCAGATCGTCGCCAAACACTTCGCGCATGGAGAGTAACGCCCGAACACGCGCTTCACCCTCTTCGCTGCTGGCGACGCATTCTGCCAGTTGCGCTTTCATCGGATCACGAATCTCAATCGGCTGACCCTTCTCATCAATGCCGCCGACATAGCGCATCCAGCCCGCCACGCCCAGCAGCAGCAGGTCGCAGTCGCTGCCGCGCTGCAGGTGCCAGCGCAGGCTATCAAGCATACGTTGTGGCAGCTTCTGGGTGCCGTCAGTGGCAATCTGTCCGGTGCGATGTTTAATCGCACGGTTTTCATAACGGGCAATCAGCGAATCGGCGTATGCATTGAGATCCACGCCCTGAGTGCGCAGCGTCGGGGCTTGCTCATCCACCATCAGTGAACGGGCGGCGGCGCGGAAATGAGGATCGGCCATGCAGTCGCTGATGTACTCATAACCGGCCAGGAAGCCAAGATAGGCCAGGAAAGAGTGGCTGCCATTCAACATCCGCAGTTTCATCTCTTCATAGGGCAGGACATCGCTGACCAGCTCTGCGCCTGCTTTTTCCCACGCCGGACGACCATTAACGAAGTTATCTTCGATCACCCACTGGAAGAAGGGTTCCGCTTCAACCGCAACGGGATCGCTGCAACCCAGGCGCGCGTTCAGCGCGGCAAATGCCGCATCGGTCATGGCCGGAACAATGCGATCCACCATGGTGGAGGGGAAGGTGATGTGCTGCTGAATGTAGTCTGCCAGCGCCGGATCCTGATACTGTGCCAGCTGCACAATCACATTACGGATGACGTGACCATTTTCCGGCATGTTGTCGCAGGACATTACGCTGAACGCAGGCAGATCCTGCTTCTGCCGGCGGCGAATCGCGGCCAGAATCAGACCCGGCAGCGAGCGAGGCGAGTCTGGATTCTGCAGATCGTGCACGATGTCAGGATGATCGGGGTTTAAATTTCCACTGGCGGGCTGATGGCAATAGCCTTTCTCGGTGACAGTCATAGAGACAATGGCCACCTCTGGCTGACTCATTGCGTTGATCACCGCCTCAATCCCATCACTTTTGCCGTGCAGCGCCTGAGTAATCACGCCAATGACCCGGGTTTGCAGTGAGTCATCGGCCATCTCTGTCAGGGTATAGAGCAGATTTTGCTCACGCAGAGCCTGAATCAGATCGCCGCTGTTGAGGTTAACTTCGCAGTAGCCCCAGTCACTGCCCTGTTCAGCCAGCTTATCGCTGCAGAGTGCCTGATGCGCGCGGTGAAACGCACCAAAACCAATATGTACCATGCGAGTCTTTAAATTGCTGCGGTCGTAAGTGGGGCGCTGGACCTCAGCGGGCAGGCGATCAATCTGTAACATAGTCCGTCCTTATGGCAAACGGGGCGCATGGCGCCCCGAAATCATCGTTCTGTTAGCGGAACAACACTCAGACCGAAACCGGTTTATCCTGGGATTTCGGACTGCGAATCACGAACAGCACCAGGAAAGCCCCCAGCGCGGCGACACAACCCGCCAGTACAAAGGCGCTATCGAATTTACCGGTGTGCTGGACAATAAAGCCGGTGACGATCGGCCCGATGATGCCGGAGAGGCTACCCACCAGATGGATAAAGCCGCTGATGCTGCCGATACGACTCTTGTGTACCACATCCTGAATAATCGCCCAGTAGATCGCGCCGGTGATATAGAGAAAGAAAATCGACACCGACATCATCATAACGGCGGGAACCACTTCTTTTATCGTACCCGCCAGTGCCACACAAATTGCGGCTGCCAGCAGTGAGACCACCAGCACAATTTTACGGGACAACAACAGTTTGCCGGTGATATTGAAGATTTTATCGGAGATCCAGCCACCCAGCGCCAGACCAACGA
The DNA here is from genome assembly GCF_021043305.1 of Pantoea sp. MHSD4. Classification (NCBI taxonomy): domain Bacteria; kingdom Pseudomonadati; phylum Pseudomonadota; class Gammaproteobacteria; order Enterobacterales; family Erwiniaceae; genus Pantoea; species Pantoea sp. MHSD4. Next base: position 444,948 of record NZ_JAJNDH010000001.1, read on the forward strand.
ATCCGACTATCCACGGGATCATGGTGGTGATGCTCATGGATTTGATATCCAGGCCGTGCGCCTGCACCAGATAGGCCGGGAACCAGCTCAGGAAGAAGAACAGGATGTAGTTGTAGCAGAAGAAGGCAAACGCCGTGACCAGGATAATCGGCTGGCGCAGGTAGTAGCCAAACGGATGCGGCGTTTCAGCCAGGTCAACCTCATCATTCGGATTGGTGGCTTTCAGGCGATCAATCAGCAGACGCTCTTTTTCGGTGACAATTTTGCTTTTTGCCGGGTTATCAGCGGCAAAGAAGAGCCAGAACGCCATCCAGACCAGACCGATACAGCAGACGATCACAAACGCCGGACGCCAGCCATAGGCCAGAGCAAGATAGCCAATGATCGGGCCGGCGACGGCGCCACCCAAAGGTGAGCCGGCACTCAGTAAGCCCATCGCTGTTGCGGCCTGTTTTTTCGGGAACCAGCCGTTAATGGCTTTGTTGGCTGAGGAGCAGATTGGGCCTTCCGCCATGCCGAATAGCACACGCAGAATCAGCAGCGACCAGAAGCCGGTCGCCAGTGCGGTCATGCCGCAGAAAATGGACCAGGCACCCACCGCCACGGCCAGCACGATTTTCGGGCCAAAGCGGTCAGTGGCGAGGCCGCCGACAAAGTTAAACAGGGCATAGCCGAAAAAGAAGCTGCCGAAAATCATGCCGAACTGCTCAGCATTGATCGCCAGATCTTTCTCCACCAGCGGCACCGTCAGTGACAGGGCAACACGATCGAGGTAGTTGATCATGTAAACCAGGAAGAGCAGCAAAACGAGGGTCCAGCGCAGATTCTTGAACATACAAACTCCGTGATCTGTTTTCTTTTTTAATCAGGCCGGCGGGTACGCACCGGCGAAGGAGACCTGGTGTTCAGCGGGAATTAACCCATTTGCAGGATCACTTTGCAGCAGGTGCGCGGATCTTTTTCGAACAGGGTCATCGCGCGTTCAATCTCCTGCAGCGGGAAGTAGTGCGTCACGAGTTTCTCTGGCTGGATCAAGCCTTGTTCCATCCACGCGATCACCTGTGGAAAGCGGTTGCTGTTGAGACGCGAGGTAAACAGCGACAGCTCTTTGCTGGTCAGGCTCTGCTGAGTAATGCTGCACGGTTCGCCGGAGAAGCCCAGCAGACCGATACGCGCGGCCGGTGAGGCGAGCGCGGCGGCTTCTGCCAGAATAGCGGGATGGCAGGCAGCGTCGATAATCAGCGTGGGCTGGACGCCCTCAAGCTGTGCTGCCAGTGGGATTTCGCTGTTATCGAACAGCTGATCGGCACCACTCTCTTCAGCCAGCGCCAGGCGTTCCGGCAGACGATCCACCACCATCACTTTTTTCACTTTATAGACGTTTTTCAGCACCTGAATCGCGGTAAGCCCCATTGGTCCGGCGCCATAAATCAGGGCGACATCGTCTGGCTGCGGCTTAAGAAACGCCGTGATGTTGGCTGCGATGGTAAAGGGCTCAACCAGGCTGGCAAGCTTGTCGGGGATGGCGTCCGGCAACTCCCAGGCGTTTTTTGCCGGGGCCAGCGCATAGTCGCTGAAGCCGCCGTCGCGATGCACGCCAATCACCTGCAGTGTGGTACAGACATTGGGGCGGCCTACTGAGCAGGGATAGCAGCTGCCGCAGCTCACCACCGGATCGACCGCCACGCGCTGACCCAGTCGGGCCGCATCGACTCCCGCACCTACCGCATCAATCACACCAAAAAATTCATGGCCAATCACGCGCGGATATTTTGCGAACGGGTTATGGCCGTGCCAGATATGCACATCCGAACCGCAGATACTGGCATAGGCCACTTTGACCCGGACTTCGCCTGCCGCCGGTTGTGGCAGTGGACGTTCAGCTATCACCAGTTCGCCTGGCTGTTCAATAACAACACTTTTCATGAGCTTCTCCTTACCAGTTCCACAGGGTGCCATCTTCAAGACGGGCGACCGGCAGATAGGCAGGTTCATAGGGATATTTCGCAGCCAGTTTCTCGTTGAACTCTATGCCAAGGCCCGGTTTGTCGCCGGGATGCATATAGCCCTGATCAAAGGTCCAGTTTGCGTCAAATAGCTCCATCATCTGTTCAGAGAAGCCCATGTACTCCTGCACGCCGAAGTTCGGCACCCAGAGGTCAAAGTGCAGTGCCGCCGCCATGCAAATCGGGGAGAGATCTGAAGGACCGTGAGAGCCGGTGCGCACCTGATAGAGCGAGGCAAAATCAGCGATACGTCGCATACCGGTAATGCCGCCCGCATGTGTGATGGTGGTGCGGATGTAGTCGATCAGCTGCTCTTCAATCAGCTGCTTACAATCCCAGATGCTGTTAAACACTTCGCCCACCGCAATCGGCGTGACGGTGTGCTGGCGGATCAGACGGAAGCATTCCTGGTTTTCGGCGGGTGTCGGATCTTCCATCCAGAACAGGCGATAATCTTCCACACTTTTACCAAAACGCGCTGCTTCAATTGGCGTCAGGCGATGGTGCATGTCATGCAGCAGATGCTCATCGAAACCAAATTTGTCGCGGATAGCCGCAAAGAGTTTCGGTGTGAAATCGAGGTATTTCTCGGTTGACCAGAACTGCTCTTCCGGCCAGTGACCTTTGGTTGCTGGCTCGTAAGCCAGGCCTTTGCCTTTTGCCATCCCGTAAGTGGTTTTCATGCCCGGCACGCCGCACTGGGCGCGAATCGCTTTGAAGCCCAGCTCTTTATGTTTCGCGTAGTCATCCATCACTTCATCAATGGAATGGCCGGTGGTGTGGCAATAGACCATAACGCCAGTGCGTGAGGCACCACCCAGCAACTGGTAAAGCGGCATATTGGCAGCTTTACCTTTGATATCCCACAGTGCCATATCGACCGCAGAGATAGCGGACATGGTCACCGGACCGCGACGCCAGTAAGCGCCTTTGTAGAAGTATTGCCAGATATCTTCGATCTGATGGGCATCGCGGCCAATCAGCTGCGGACAGATGTGATCTTTCAGGTAGGAGGCGACCGGTAATTCACGGCCATTCAGCGTGGCGTCGCCAATGCCGGTCAGTCCCTGATCGGTGGTGATTTTTAGGGTGACAAAGTTTCTGCCTGCGCAGGTTACAAATACTTCCGCCTTAACAATTTTCATCCTGGTTGCCTTTCAGTCAGCGTTCAATGATGAAAAAGTACGCACTTTAATACTACCATACAAGTTGGTCTGGCAGAGTTGTGAACCCAGTCACAGAGTGTTTCAGGGGTACCCAGGCGCGGCAAACAGGGGAATGAAAGAGGCGCTTTTTACAAACAGAGATTCAGACCGGCATTAAAAGGGGGCTTTCGCCCCCTGAATCAGGCTCAGGAAAGGAGTTCACACTGTGGTGGCAGGCGACAGCTTAATGCGCCCGCCATCACCTCAATCACGAATTCCCGTCCTGAAAGCGGCTCGCCATCAAGGTTAAAGGTCATTTCATGCGGAGAACGGATGGTCAGTGACTCAAGCTGTGCGGTGACGATGCCCGGATTGTCATCGTCGCCCGTCAGTGAGTGCAACAGGGTCGGCAGCAGCTCCTGTGCGGTGACAATGCTGACGTCCAGCCGGCCATCGTTAATCAGGGCCGAAGGGCAGAGTCGCTGACCACCGCCCGCCTGACGTCCATTACCAATGCCAATGACCAGCGCATCACCCTGCCAGTTGAAATCGGGACCGCTGATCTCGCAGGTATCAGGTTTCAGCGTATCCATGCGCATCAGGCCGTGAATAAAATAGGAAACACCGCCCAGTGCCGACTTTAGCTTTTCCGGGGTTTCCGTGGTGATACGGGTGCCAAATCCACCCGTCGCCATGTTAATGAAGTAGTGATCCTGGTTCACTCTGGCCAGGTCGATGGTGCTGGCTTTGCCCTGGATCGCCAGGCGCAATGCCGGTTCCATCTCTTCCGGGATGCCCACGCTGGTGGCAAAATCGTTGGCCGTTCCCAGCGGCAGGATGCCCAGCACCGGGCGATGATCGGCATTCGATGCCGCCAGCGCCGTCGCGATTTCGTTGATGGTGCCATCGCCACCACCTGCGACCACCGTCTCCGCCTGCAGCGCAATCGCCTCTTTGACGTACCTGTCGCCATCACCTTTTTCAAAAGTGACACGCACCGCAATATCGAAGCCTTCTTCACGAAGGGCAGTAATGGCTTCGCGCAGATCATCATTGCCCGCGCCTTTCCCATTCAGAATGAGTAGCGTTAGCGGTTTATTATCCATTTTGCGTTCCTTGGAGATCTACAGAGTAAGAAGGGGAATTTATAACATAGCTGCCAGCAGTAAATAATTGGCGAAAGAGAGAAAAAAGAAAACCCGCACGGGGGAGCCGGGCGGGTAAATGAGGTGGTTCCAGGTAAATCTGCCGTTTGTTGTTACTCATTATCAGCAGGCAGGACTATAAAGCAGCGCTGAACAGGGGTCTGTGATCCTGTTCTGATTTCCTCAAAATGTTTCCGTTGGTAAACGATTATGTGGATCCCGGGTATCTTCACCATGATCGAAGTTGCGCAGCAGCAGTGCAAAACGCAGATCGACTTCCTGCGGCACCCGCAACCAGATGCGATGGCCATCGCCCGGCGCAACCTCTGTGGGTTCGCCGCGCGCGTTCTGCAGCGCATCAAGCTGACAATTCAGGTTTCCTTCAGGCGTCATGATCTCCACGCTGTCGTGCAGCATAAACTTGTTCTTCACCGCCACTTCAGCCCACTCACCCCGACGCTCGCCGGTAAATTCGCCGACGAATTGCTGGCGATCGGACACGGAAAAACCCTGCTGATAATTCTGATAACTGTCATGCGTGTGGCGGCGCAGGAAGCCTTCGGTATAGCCGCGATGGGCCAGACCTTCCAGCGTTAACAGCAGTGACGGATCAAACGGCTTCCCGGCAGCGGCATCATCAATCGCCCGGCGATACACCTGGGCGGTGCGGGCGCAGTAGTAGTAAGACTTGGTGCGCCCCTCGATTTTCAGCGAATGAACGCCCATCTCGCTGAGCCGCTCAACATGCGCGACCGCGCGCAGATCCCGCGAGTTCATGATATAGGTGCCATGCTCATCTTCGAATGCGCTCATCACGTCGCCAGGTTTCATCTTCTCTTCCAGCAGAAACACCTTGTCGGTAGGCTGACCGATGCCCAGCACCGGCGTGACATCCTGCACTGCGACAGGCGTGTGAATACCGACGATATTCCCCACCTCATCCTGCTGACCTTCCTGCACTTTATATTCCCAGCGGCAGGCATTGGTGCAGGTGCCCTGATTCGGGTCGCGCTTGTTCATATAGCCTGACAGCAGGCAGCGACCGGAATAGGCCATACAGAGCGCGCCATGAACGAAGACTTCCAGCTCCATCTCCGGCACCTGCTGGCGGATCTCGCCAATCTCCTCCAGCGATAACTCGCGTGACAGGATTACCCGGCTCAGCCCCATCTGCTGCCAGAATTTTACCGTGGCCCAGTTGACCGCATTGGCCTGCACCGACAGGTGAATCGGCATCGTCGGAAAAGCCTCGCGCACCAGCATGATAAGACCGGGATCGGACATGATCAGCGCGTCAGGCTGCATCTCCACCACCGGCGTCAGGTCGCGAATAAAGGTTTTTAGCTTGGCGTTATGCGGCGCAATGTTCACCACCACATAGAATTTTTTGCCCAGCGCGTGCGCTTCATTGATGCCCAGCGCAAGATTTTCGTGGGTAAATTCATTATTGCGCACCCGCAGGCTATAGCGCGGCTGGCCGGCATAGACGGCATCGGCCCCATAAGCAAAGGCGTAACGCATGTTTTTTAGCGTGCCAGCAGGGGAAAGCAGTTCGGGTTTCATGATCTTCTCACTGATGTCAGGTCAGTATGTCGCTTCAGGCGACAGGTGCAGGACCATTAAGCCCTGCAAAGGGTGCGGAATTGTAGGCAGTGAGAAAAGGGAAGTAAATTGATCGGGATCAAACTAGATCAAATGACAGGCATCGGCTTCCCAGCGATAGCCCATCCCGTAAACGGCGCGGATAAAAGGTTGCTCACTGTCGAGGTTCTCCAGCTTCCGCCGCAGATTCTTGATATGGCTGTCGATGGTGCGATCCGTGACCACGCGGTAATCATCATAAAGATGGTTGAGCAGCTGTTCACGTGAAAAGACCTTGCCCGGTTCCAGCGACAACGTTTTCAGCAGGCGGAATTCCGCCGGAGTAAGATCCAGTGGCTTTTCGCGCCAGCTGGCGAAGAAGCGGCTTTCGTCCACCCGCAGCAACGAGGCGCTTTGCGGCTCTTCCGCTGAACGCCTGACCCGGCGCAGAATCGTTTTGACCCGTGCCACCACTTCACGCGGACTGAAGGGTTTGCAGATGTAGTCATCCGCGCCCAGCTCTAATCCCAGCAGCCGATCGATCTCCTCGGTACGCGCGGTAACCATAATAATCGGCAGCTCGGAATGACGGCGGATTTCACGGCAAAGCGTTAAGCCATCGGTGCCAGGCAGCATTAAATCCAGCAGCATCAGATCGGGTGGCGTCTGACGCACATACTCCAGCACCGCGTTGCCGTCGGCGATGTGATGGGTACGGTAATTTGAGGCGTGCAGATAATCGATCATCAGCTGCGCCAGTTTCGGCTCATCTTCGACCACCAGAATCAGCGGGTCGTGGTTTTCCTGGCTCATAAGCGTTTACACAAGGGGAACATAGCGCAAGTGTAGCGCGATTTTCAGTCCACCTAAATCAGAGTGCGACGCATGAATATCGCCACCATGTGCATCAGCGATATTTTTACAGATGGCCAGTCCCAGACCCGAGCCGCCGCTGGCGCGGTTGCGCGAGCCTTCGGTGCGGAAGAAACGCTCAAAAATCTGCACCTGATGTTCTTTATCCACGCCAGGTGCGCTGTCATCAAAATCGATGCACCAGTGGGGCGCTTCATACTTCAGCGTCACTTCTACGCGGCCACCGCTGTCGGTGTAGCGCAGGCTGTTCTCAAGAAGGTTGGTGAATAACTGCATCAGCCGGTCGGGATCGCCAAAGAACGGGGCGTTTTCGGGCAGATTCAGTTTCAGCGTCAGGCCGTGTGCGCGATAGCGCTCGGCAAAGCTGCCCGCCGTCACCTCCAGCAACTGAACCAGATCGGTGGCCTGTTTGCGGTAGGCAAGGGCACCCTCATCCGACAGCGACAGCTGGTGCAGATCGTCCACCAGCTTGGTCAGCACCACCACCTCGCTCTGCAGCGAGGCGATCGCTTCCGGCGTCAGTTTGCGCACCCCATCCTGCATCGCTTCCAGTTCACCACGCAGGATCGCCAGCGGCGTGCGCAGCTCATGGGAGATGTCGGCCATAAAAGCGCGCCGCATGCTCTCGTTTTTCTCCAGCGAGCTGGCAAGCAGGTTAAAGTCACCGGCCAGCTGGCCCAGCTCATCCCGGCTGCTGACCTCCACGCGGGTAGCAAAATTACCGGCCGCCAGATGATGGGTGCCGTCGACCAGTCGCTTGACCGGCGCCAGCAGACCGCGCGCCATCAGCCAGGTCGCCAGTGCCGCCAGCAGCGTTGAAAGCCCCACGATAATCCAGCTGGTGCGCCGCTGCTGTTGATCAAAGTTAATGTCCGTGCTGCGCGTCAGCCGCTCCGGCGGCGAGCCGATCACCCAGCCGACCACTTTATTGTTGCTGGTGGTGATGTTGCGTCGTGTGCCTTCGGGTGGCACCGGCGATTTTGGTCCGGCCAGCACTTTATACTGCTGGTCAAGAATCCAGAACTGGGTCCGCCAGCCGTGCGGCGGTAGCTGGCTGTTGCTGTCGGGATTCTGCTCCAGCGAGCGCAGCATGGTAAAGACCAGCCGATCGTTATGGCGCAAGAAATCCCAGTTGCCGTGCTGCTCATACTGATCGGCGAGGGCATCGCTGAGCAGGTTTAACCGCTGCTCGTTGCCGCGTTTAATGTAGTCGACAAAGCCGTGCTCGAAACTCATCCGAACGCCCCAGTGCATGGTGATCAGGACCAGCATGCAGGTAGCGAAAATCGCCATAAACAGTTTGGCACCGATGCCCAGTCGCAGGTTAACTCTCATTTTTCTCTCCGGCGTCGCAAATCAACGTTGGCATTCGTCTGTGGCGGAACGCGCCAGAACACCAGCGCGGGCAGAAGAATAATCAGCGACATGCAAAGGTAGGTATAAATAAACATTGAGTGATTCGCGGTGCTGTTCGCCATGTTTTCATGAGCAAATGCGCCCAGCAACAGCCCGGCGACGGTGACGCCAATACTCATCGACAGCTGCATAATCATCGACAACAGGCTGTTGCCGCTGGATGCCAGCTCATCGGGCAGCTCCTTCAGCGTCAGGGTATTCATTGAAGAGAAGCGAATGGCATTGACCATGCCCTGCAGAAACAGCACCAGCGGCAGTAGCCAGAGCCAACCCATGAGCGCCACCAGGGGGAACAGCAGGACCACCAGCGCCAGCGCCACCGTCGACATCACCAGCACGTTGCGGTAGCCGTAAAGATTGACGATGCGCACCACTATGCGCTTCATCCCCATATTCCCCAGCACCATTGAAATCATCATCAGACCGGCGTGAAACGGGCTGTAGCCCATGCCAATCTGCAGAAAAATAGGGGTCATAAAGGGCAGCATGCCGCTGCCGATGCGGCCGGTAAAACTGCCCAGCAGACCAATGGCATAAACGCGGTTATCAAACAGTTTCAGGCTGAACAGCGCATTATCATTGCCGCGTGCATGTATCAGGTAGAAGAGCAGAGAGAACAGGCCAACGAGAATCATGGCACCCAGTAACAGCGGTGAGCCACCACTGCTGCGCTGGCCATCCAGCGCCAGTGTCAGGGTTGCCATGCCAGCGGCCAGCAGGATAAACCCGGCGAAATCAAAGCGCCGCGTCTGCATGCTGTAGTTGGGCATCAGCATCAGAGTGGCGATAGCGCCGGCGATGCCGACCGGAATATTGATGAGAAAGATCCAGTGCCAGCTGGCGTACTCTACCAGCACACCGCCCAGAGCCGGACCCAGCAGCGGGCCAATCTGGCCGGGCAGAGTGACAAAGGTCATGGCGGACATATATTGCTCGCGCGGCACGATTTTCATCACCGTCAGGCGACCCACGGGGACCATCATGGCGCCGCCAATCCCCTGAACCACGCGCGACAGCACCAGCTGATCCAGCGTGCCGGACATGGCGCACAGCAGCGAGCCGATACTGAACAGCAGAATCGCGCAGAAGAAAACGTTGCGCACGCCAAAACGATCCGCCAGCCAGCCACTGACCGGCAGCATCACCGCCACCGTCAGCACGTAATAGACGATCACCGAGTGCATGTGCAGCGGACTGACTCCCAGATCGTGCGCCATCGATGGGATCGCGGTATTGACGATGGTGGTATCCAGCGTCTGCATAAAGAAGCCGATGGCAACGATCCACAGTTGCCAGCGGACGTTAGTGCTTTGCGTAGTCATCGATCCCCCCGATAAAAGCATCACGCGCCGTGCCTGCCGACACACTCATTACGGCTATTGCGCGGCGGCGGTCAGCGGACGCTTTTTGCGCCGCAATTTATCCATCATCAGATAGACCACCGGCGTGGTGTAGAGTGTCAGCAGCTGGCTCATCACCAGCCCGCCTGCAATGGTAATTCCCAGCGGTTGACGTAGTTCGGCACCGTCGCCGCTGCTCAGCACCAGTGGCAGCGCGCCAAACAATGCCGCCAGCGTGGTCATCATAATTGGCCGGAAGCGCAGCAGGCACGCCTGGAAAATCGCCTCTCGCGCACTCAGCTGGCCGTTACGCTCGGCCTCCAGCGCAAAATCGACCATCATGATGGCGTTCTTTTTCACGATGCCAATCAGCAGCAGAATACCGATCAGCGCAATCAGGCTAAAGGGCGTATCGAACAGTTCCAGCGCCAGCAACGCCCCGACACCCGCCGAGGGCAGGGTAGAGAGAATCGTCAGCGGATGCACATAGCTTTCGTAGAGGATGCCCAGCACGATATAGACCGCCGCAATGGCTGCCAGCATCAGCCAGAGCTGGCTGCTTTGCGACTGCTGAAACACCTGCGCCGTACCGGCAAAACTGCCGCGCACGCTGGAGGGCACACCAATCGCGGTCATGGTCCGTTCAATTGCTTCCGATGCCTGTGACAGCGACACACCCTCTGGCAGGTTAAAAGAGATCGTCGAGGCGGCTGACAACCCTTCATGGTTCACCGACAGCGGCGCATTCGCCGGCTGCCAGTGGGCGAACCACGACAGCGGGATGGCTTTACCGTCGCTATTTATCACAAACATCTGTGAAAGGGCGCTGATATCCTGGGTGTAGCGCGGATCGACCTCCATCACCACTTTGTACTGATTAAGCGGCTGATAGATAGTGGAAATCTGACGCTGACCAAAAGCGTTATTCAGCAGGGCATTGGCCTGAGAGACATCAATGCCAAGCCGGGCCATGCTTTCACGATCGTAGGTCAGCGCCATTTCGCTGCCTTTATCCTGCTGATCGGAGTTCACGTCCGCCAGCTGCGGCAGCGCGGAGAACGCCTCGCGGATTTTCGGCTCCCACGTCCGCAGTGCGCCGAGATCGTCCGACAGCAATGAATATTGATAAGCAGCATTCGATTCCCGCCCCCCTGCGCGCAGATCCTGCACCGCATTCAGATAGAGATTGGCCCCCGGCTCTTTCGCCAGCTTAGTGCGCAGCCGGGCGATTATTTGAAGGGCACTCTCTTTACGCTCCGACAGCGGCTTCAGCGAGATAAACATCGAGCCGCTGTTGGTCCGCATCCCACCGGTAAAGCCCACCACGCTGTCCACCGCCGGATCGGCCCCGACAATCTCCATAAAATCCTGCAGCTTGCTGCGCATCGCCTGAAAGGAAATGCTCTGGTCGGCAGAGATAAAGCCGGAGAGTCGCCCGGTATCCTGTTCCGGCATAAAGGTTTTCGGGATATGAACGAATAGCCAGCCTGTCAGGGCGATGGTGGCGAAAAACAGCAGCAGCACCCAGCGTGCATGGTTCAGCACCACGTTAAGCGACCGACCGTAGCCTTGCTGAATCGCCATCAGTAGCCGGCCCACCCCGCGCTGACGTGGCTGGCTGCGCGGCGCGTGCGGCTTCAGCAGATAAGCGCACATCACCGGCGTCAGCGTGACCGAGATAAACAGCGAGATAAGAATCGACACCGACAGCGTAATGGAAAACTCAGAGAAGAAGCGGCCAATCAGCCCGCCAATCATCAGGAGCGGCAGGAACACCGCAATCAGCGACAGGCTCATCGACAGCACGGTAAAGCCGACTTCCCGCACCCCTTTTAGCGCGGCAGCCAGCGGCTTCATGCCGGCTTCCACGTGACGGGCAATGTTCTCCAGCACCACAATCGCATCGTCCACCACAAAACCGGTAGCAATGGTCAGCGCCATCAGTGACAGATTATTCAGGCTGAAGCCGCACAGGTACATCGCGGCAAACGTGCCGATTAGCGAAACCGGCACGGCAACGGCCGGGATCAGCGTGGCGCGGCCCGAGCGCAGGAAAACAAACACCACCAGAATCACCAGCGCCACGGCGATAATCAGCGACTGCTCCACTTCATGCAGCGAGGCGCGAATAGTGGGCGAGCGATCCTGAGCAATCTCAAGATCGATGGCAGCAGGGATCACTTCATGCAGCAGCGGCATTTCAGCGCGAATCCGATCGACCGTATCAATGACGTTCGCTTCAGGCGTTTTGCGGATCAGCAGCAGAACCGCAGGTTTACCGCGTGACATCCCGGCGTTGCGCACGTCCTGAACCGAATCCTCTACCGTCGCCACATCCGACAGCCTGACCGCCGCGCCGTTGTTATAATGCACCACCAGCGGCTGATATTCCCGGGCAGTCTGTAGCGCGTCATTGGTTCGCAGTTGCCAGCGCTGCTGACCGTCATCCAGTGCGCCCTGCGGTCGTCGCTGATTGGCATTGGAGATAGCGGTGCGCACCGCATCCAGCGATACGCCCTGGTTAAACAGTGCCTGGGGATTCAGCGCCACGCGCACCGCAGGCAGCGAACTGCCGCCCACGGTGACATCGCCCACGCCTTCAATCTGTGACAGCTTCTGCGCCAGCTGGGTGGAGGCGTAGTCATAAAGCTGACCCGGATTGTAGGTATCTGAGGTCAGCGTCATGATCATGATCGGCGCATCAGAAGGGTTAACTTTCCGGTAGGTGGGACGCGACGGCATGCCGGTGGGCAGCAGGCTTTGCGCGGCGTTAATGGCGGCCTGCACGTCGCGCGCCGCGCCGTTAATGTCGCGATCAAAATCAAACACCAGAATGATGCGGGTGCTGCCCAGCGAACTGGTGGAGGTCATTTCACTGACCCCCGCGATGCGTCCCAGCGAGCGTTCCAGCGGTGTCGCCACCGACGATGCCATGATTTCCGGTGAGGCGCCCGGCAGCGAGGCCGAGATGACGATGACCGGAAAATCGACCTGCGGCAGCGGTGCCACCGGCAGCAGACGGAAGCCCAGCATCCCGGCCAGGGCGATGGCCAGTGTCAGCAGGGTCGTGGCGACGGGCCGATGGATGAAGAGGGCAAAAAACTTCACTCTGCGGCCTCCGTACGGCCAAAGCGTCGGCGGGTAGCATGCGCCAGGCGGTCAAACAGCAGATAGATCACCGGTGTGGTGAACAGCGTCAGTACCTGACTCAGAATCAGGCCACCGACCATGGCGATTCCCAGCGGATGACGCAATTCGGCACCGACGCCGGTGCTGAGCATCAGCGGCAGCGCACCGAGAAGGGCTGCCAGTGTGGTCATCAGAATCGGACGGAAGCGCAACAGACAGGCCTGATAGATGGCATCTACCGGCTTCATGCCCTGTTCACGTTCGGCTGCCAGCGCAAAGTCGATCATCATGATGGCGTTCTTTTTCACGATGCCGATCAACAGGATGATGCCGATAATTGCCACGATATCCAGCTCATTGCCGCTGAGCATCAGCGCCAGCAGCGCGCCGACACCGGCAGTGGGCAGTGTTGAGAGAATCGTAATCGGGTGAATAAAGCTTTCATAGAGCACGCCCAGCACGATGTACATCGCCACGATGGCTGCCACAATCAGCCAGACGGTGCTGCTCAGCGCCGCCTCAAACGCCAGCGTACTGCCCTGGAACTGGGTCATCAGCTCCGCGGGCATGCCCAGCTGCGCTTCCGCCTGCGACACCGCCTTCACCGCATCTTCCAGCGAATAGCCATCAGCCACGTTGAAGGAGAAGGTCGCCGACGGGAACTGGTCCAGATGGTTAATGCTGAGCGGCGTGTGACGCTGTTCAATACGGGCGATGGCGCTCAGCGGAACGCTGCCGCCATCACTGCTGTTAAGGCGAATTGCCTCCAGGCTCTCCAGCCCCGGTGTGGCGTTATTATCCTGCTCCAGCACCACACGATACTGATTTGCCTGGGTATAGATGGTGGAGATGAGTCGCTGCCCAAACGCGTTGTACAGCGCGTTATCGACATCGGCCATGCTGATACCGAGGCGGCTGGCGCTGTCGCGGTCAACGTTGACATAAGCTTCCAGCCCCTGGTCCTGCCAGTCACTGCTGACGTCACGCAGCTGTGGCAGGGTACTGAGCCGGGTCAGCAGAGCCGGCACCCAGGTGCTGAGCGACGACAGGGAGCCAGACTGCAGCGTGAACTGGTACGGCGTGCGGCTCGCCTGGGTATCGATGGTGAGATCCTGCACCGCCTGCAGCCAGAGCTGCACGCCCGGCAACTGACTGACCTGTTGTTGCAGGCGTTGCTGAATAGCCGGAATGCGGTCGTCGCGTTGATCCAGAGGTTTAAGGTTAATCTGCAGTCGCGCGCTGTTCAGCGAGGCATTGGTGCCATCGACGCCGACAAACGAGGTCATGCTCTCAACCGCCGGATCTTTCATGATGATGGACGCAACGTCGCGGGTGCGCTCTGCCATGCTGGCGTAGGAGACCGACTGCGGTGCCTGCAGCGTACCCTGAATAATGCTGTTGTCCTGCTGCGGGAAAAAGCCTTTCGGGATCACCATCCACAGCAGCAGCGTCAGCACAAGGGTGCCAAGCGCGACCGACAATGTCAGCCAGGGGTGATTCAGCACCCGTTTCAGGCCACGGCCATAGGCGGCCACGATACGATCAAACATCGCCTCGCTGGCCCGTGAAAAGCGGTTCTGTTTACGCAGCGACTCTGCGCTCAGCATCCGGGCGCACATCATCGGCGTCAGGGTGAGTGACACTACTGCGGAAATCAGAATCGCTACGGCCAGTGTTACGGCAAATTCGCGGAACAGACGGCCAATTACGTCGCCCATAAACAGCAGTGGAATCAGTACCGCAATCAGCGAGAAGGTCAGGGAGATAATGGTAAAGCCGATCTCACCGGCACCTTTCAGCGCGGCGGTAAGCGGCTTTTCCCCTTTTTCGATATAGCGCGAGATGTTCTCAATCACCACAATGGCATCATCGACCACAAAACCCGTGGCAATGGTCAGCGCCATCAGCGTCAGGTTATTAATGGAAAAACCGAGGAAGTACATCGCCGCAAAGGTGCCGATCAGCGACAGCGGCACCGCCACCGCCGGAATCAGCGTGGCGGGCACGTTACGCAGGAACAGATAGATAATCATCACCACCAGCGCCATCGCCAGTATCAGCTCAAACTGCGTGTCGTTTACCGACGCGCGAATATTGGTGGTGCGGTCGGCGAGCAGTTTCACCTCTACCGATTTTGGCAGCGTTTCCGTCAGGGCGGGCAACATGGCACGGATATTATCTGCAGTGGCGATAATATTAGCGCCAGGCTGACGCTGGACATTAAGCACAATCGCCGCATCGCGATTGGCCCAGGCGCCAAGCCAGCTGTTTTCTGCTCCCTGTTCAATGGTCGCCACGTCACCAAGACGCACCGGCGCGCCATTTTTGTAGCTGATAATCAGCTGGCGATAATCTTCCGCGGATTTCATCTGGTCATTGGCTGACAGGGTAATAGAACGCGTCGGACCATCCAGGCTGCCTTTGGCGGAGTTAACGTTGGCATTGCTGATGGCGGTTCGCACCGTTTCACTGGTCAGACCCAGCGCCGCCAGCGCCTGCGCATTCATTTTTACCCGCACTGCCGGGCGCTGACCGCCTGACAACGTCACCAGGCCGACACCGCTGACCTGCGAAATTTTCTGCGCGACCCGCGTTTCCACCATGTCCTGCACCTGCGTCAGTGGCATGCTGCGCGTCGTGACGGCCAGCGTCATGATGGGCGGATCGGCAGGGTTTACTTTGCTGTAGACCGGTGGATTGGGCAGGTCGTTGGGCAACAGATTAGTGGCGGAGTTAATGGCCGCCTGCACCTCCTGCTCTGCCACATCCAGCGGCAGCGTCAGCTGAAACTGCAGTGTTACCACCGAGGCACCGCCGGAGCTTTGCGATGCCATCTGTTTCAGCCCCGACATCTGACCAAACTGACGCTCTAGTGGGGCGGTAATGGAGGAGGTGACCACATCCGGGCTGGCACCAGGATAAAGCGTAACCACCTGGATGGTCGGATAATCGACTTCCGGCAGTGCCGAGACCGGCAGGAACCGGTAGCCCAGCACTCCGGCCAGCAAAATCGCAATCATCAACAGCGTGGTGGCGACCGGACGCAGAATAAACTGGCGTGACGGCCCGCCACTGTGATCGGGAGGCATGACCTGCATTACTCACGCTCTCCTTTTGACGGCAGGGCGGCGCGGGTGGCGCGCGGTGCGTTGCTCTGCGGCGCGACCACCTCGACTTTCGCGCCTTCGGTCAGACGATCCAGACCATCGGTCACGACCCGTTCACCGGCTTCCAGACCGGCGCTGACCACCACTTTCTGGCTATCCTGCAGGCCGGCAATCACGCTTTTCTTGCTCACCTTGTTGTCACTGTTGACCACCCAGACAAAGTGGCCTTCGTTGCCCATCTGTAATGCGGCAGGCGGAATCACAACGGCATTCTGCAAGGTGTTGACCTTGAGCCGAACATTGACGAACTGATTAGGGAAGAGGGCGTCGTCCTGATTATCAAACCGCGCTTTGATTTTTATGGTGCCGGTCGTCACATCAATCTGGTTATCGAGGCTCAGCAGTTTGCCGCTGGCGATTAAATTCTCATTACTGCGATCCCAGGCCTCCACCAGCAGCGGCTGGCCGCTTTTCTGTGCCTTGAGAATGGAACTGATGCTGTTCTCCGCCAGGGTAAAGACCACATCAATCGGGTGCGTCTGGGTGATCACGACGATACCGGTGGTGTCGCCACTGGTGACGTAGTTGCCGACATCCACCTGTTTCAGGCCGACACGGCCGGCAATCGGTGCAGTGATTTTGCTGTAGGTCAGATTGAGCTGCGCACTGGCGACGCCACCCTCATCCGCTTTCAGGGTGCCCAGCGTTTCATTCACCAGTGAGCGCTGGGTATCCAGCTCCTGCTGCGATACCAGCGACGTTTTTGCCAGCTTCTCGAAGCGCGCCAGGTCGCGACGGGCATTGGCCAGCGTCGCCTGATCTTTCGCCAGCTGGCCCTGAGCCTGGGTTAACGCCACCTGGTAAGGACGTGGGTCGACTTCTGCCAGCAGATCGCCCGCGTTGACCTGCTGGCCTTCGGTAAAGTGAATCGCCAGCAGATCGCCATTGACCCGGCTGCGCACCATGGCCGTGTTAGCCGCCGTGACGGTACCCAATCCGCTAAGGTATTGCGGCACGCTCTGGCTGGTAGCCGTCGCTGCCTGAACAGGGGCGAGTGGCCGACGAGCGCCGTCACCGCTGCCCTTGCCACCTCGAGGCCCGGGCGAGTCCGTCTGGCTGCTGCTCTGTGGCTGGGCAGTGCGCTGCCAGGCATAGTAGCCGCCAGCGGCCACAGCAATCAGGGCCAGTGCGATCAGTGTTTTCTTCATAACAGGGTGTCGGGTGCTCATGATTGTTGATGCTCTCCAGCAGTGACGTAGTCCCAGGCGCAGGCATCAAATGGGTAGCCTGCAAACGACAGAGTGTAGTCGCCTCTGACAGGCAAAATTTGAAGGAAATAAGGATATCTGTCAGGGCCGGGTAATTATGCCTGTTATTACATTAATCGCAGCACAATCGTCATAAAGGCGTGAAAACACTTTGCTATGCTGAGAAACAGGCAGTTTGTCAGGCAAATTAAGGAGCAGATAATGAGTCAGAATCAAACCCGGCAGTTGGGTGACAGTGGGATTACGGTGCCGTTACTGACGTTTGGCGGCAATGTGTTTGGCTGGACGGTGGATCAACCCACCTCGTTTTCTCTGCTGGATGGGCTGGTTGAACGAGGGCTGTGGTTCATCGATACCGCCGATGTCTACTCCCGCTGGGCGCCAGGCAATAAAGGCGGTGAATCCGAAACCATTATTGGAGAGTGGCTGAAGAAAAGCGGAAAACGTGACCAGATCGTGCTGGCAACCAAAGTTGGCATGGAAATGTCGCCTGAGAAGACCGGGCTGAAGCCGCAATATATCCGTCAGGCAGTCGAAGATTCACTTCGCCGCTTACAGACTGACTATATCGATCTCTATCAGGCACACCGCGACGATCAGGATACGCCGCTGACGGAAACGCTGAGCACCTTTGACAGCCTGATCCGTGAAGGTAAAGTGCGCGCCATTGGTGCCTCCAATTACAGCGCAGCGCGTCTGCAGGAGGCGTTGAAGGTGAGTGAATCGCAGGGGCTGGCGCGTTATGAAACGCTGCAACCGCAATATAACCTGTTTGACCGCCAGCCTTATGAGTCGGAACTGGAGCCCGTTGTCATGGCGCAGGGTTTAGGCGTGATCAACTACTACTCGCTGGCCAGCGGTTTTCTCAGTGGCAAATATCGTGATGCAGCAGATGCCGGTAAAAGCGCACGCGGGCAGGGCGTGGTGGAGAAATACCTTAACCCGCGCGGTCTGCGGATCCTGGATGCGCTGGATGCCATCAGTGAAGCCCATCAGGCGACGCCAGCTCAGGTGGCACTGGCATGGCTGATTGCCCGTCCTGGCATCACCGCCCCGATCGTCAGTGCGACGTCGATTAAACAACTCGACGATCTGGCTGGTGCGATGCAACTGACGCTGACCCCCGCGCAGATCGCGCAACTGAACCAGGCGAGCCGTTAACTTCAGGGGCGCCAGCGCCCCTTTTTTACGGTATGCCTGTGCAGGAAGTAAGCCCGCCCAAAGAATAATCAATCAGAGATCCCGATCACACTTGCATTAATAAACGGATGTTACGGAAAATTATGCGCACGTATTTATAAAAAACAACGTTTACCCAGCACTATCCTCTGCGCGTCACTTCCCGTAACTCACATAAGAATAAACAAGATGAAAAACAGAAAAGCACCCACCTTTTCCGCTGCCAGTATGGCAACGGGCACCCTGATCCTGGCCATTTTTTCTTCACAAGCCATGGCTGCTGACGCGCTGAGTCCGGACTCCGAATGGATGTTTGGTGACTGGGGCGGCTACCGAACGCAATTGCAGGATGACGGCATCAAGTTTGACGTCAACTACACCATGGAGAGCGCCGCAAATTTAGGGGGTGGCGCAAATACCAACACCACCATGCGCTACAGCGACCAGTGGACGTTCGGCACCAATTTCGACCTGCAAAAGCTGCTGGACTGGCAGGATGCCGAATTTCAGATGACCGTGACGAATCGTAACGGTCAGAATGTTTCTGAGCAGGTCGCGGATCAACGCACCGGGATGCTCTCCTCCGTGCAGGAGGTGTATGGTCGCGGCCAGACCTGGCGTCTGACACAGTTCTGGTTACGCAAAGGATTGTTTAACGATGTGGTCGATCTGAAAGCCGGACGCGTGACGGTGGGTGAAGACTTCGATAATTTCGATGGCAACCTGTTCCAGAACCTGGCACTGGGCAGCGGACAGGCAGGTAACTGGCGCGGCGACCGCTGGTTCAACTGGCCGGTATCGCAGTGGGGCGGTCGGATTAAGTTCAATATCACCCCGGAGGTCTTCTTCCAGGTTGGTTTCTACAATCAGAACCGAGCTAACTATGATCGCGGAGATGGCTTCCGTCTGGATACCAGCAATTCCGAGGGCAATCTGGTGCCGGTGGAACTGGGCTGGAAACCGACGTTCGGACCGGAGAAATTACCGGGTAACTACCGCATCGGTTATTACTATTCGTCGGTGGATGGCGATGTTTATGGCAGCTGGCGCAATGGCGGCTATCAGGATCAGGCGCATGCCTATGGCGGCTATCTGCTGTTACAGCAACAGCTGACCGCGCAGGATGGCGATGTGAATCGTGGTCTGGGCGTGCGGGTTCAGGCGGTGATGAATGATCACAAGACCTCGAAGACCGATAACTACCAGTCTATCGCGTTTACCTGGACAGGACCGTTTGATGCCCGTCCTCAGGATGAGATTGGCGTAGGTGCGTCGCGTATTCATGTGAACAGCGACTACACCCGCGCTCTGCGTCAGCAGAATCAGGCGAATGGCGAGAGCCGCTTTGACAGCCCGACCTATCTGCCGATTCAGGAAGGTTCAGAGTACAACTATGAGGTTTATTACAACGCCAAAGTGACGAACTGGATGTCACTGCGACCAAACCTGCAGTATGTGGTGGCGCCAGGCGCGGTAAGCGAAGTGAAAGATGCGTTTATCGGCGGTATCAGCGCCAATATTGCCTTCTGATTTACAGCCCAAAAGGGCTCAGATGTATCAGGCAGACTGCTCCCAAACGTAAAGCGATGGGAGCGT
Organism: Pantoea sp. MHSD4; assembly: GCF_021043305.1. Taxonomy (NCBI): domain Bacteria; kingdom Pseudomonadati; phylum Pseudomonadota; class Gammaproteobacteria; order Enterobacterales; family Erwiniaceae; genus Pantoea; species Pantoea sp. MHSD4. The sequence goes on from NZ_JAJNDH010000001.1 coordinate 464,733, forward strand.
GCTCGTCGTTGTCTGCAAACAAAAACGATAAGCAGTTGCCGTTTGAGATTGATGACGAAGTTTGGCTCGGTTAGCTGTGAGATCGAGCCAGTGCAGTAAACACGGTCAGATCGGAAAGTCGCTTACACCAATCCCTGGCACGCTCGGCCCGCGCCGTCCATGGCGCGGGACGCTTTCCTCCTCTGACCGTGTTCCCTGCTTGTTGAGTTATTCCGTCGCTGCCAGTTGCACCCTGATTTGAATTTTTCAGCAGTCTGAAAGGGCACTTAAAGGTGCCATTTTTTTACATAGCAGGGCTGCCAAAGATTAACGGAACATCACTTCTGCCCAGCGGGCCAGCCCGGCGGTGACGGAGGCGAAATCATCGCCGCCCGCAATCGGCGTATCCGGCAGCGTCTGCTGCAGTGCCGCGCGCAGTAACGGTGAACGCGCACTGCCGCCGGTCAGGTAGATGACATCCGGTTTAATCTGGCTGGTGGCTAATGCCAGCTGCACCTGCTCCAGAATTTTCTCCAGCGGCTGACTGATGGCGTCCTGCAGCTGCTCCACACCAATTTCTGTCTCTAATGCCGCGGCAATAAAGTCGAGAGAGGCGGTATGTGCCGGATTAGCTGACAGCGCAATCTTGCTCTCTTCCGCTGCCCGCACCAGGCGATAACTCAGCTTCTGCTGCCAGACTTTCAGCAGTCGAGCCACCACATCACCCTGTTCAGCATCCCGCACTAAATCCCGCAGCCACTTTCCGCAGGCCGGACTGTAGAAGTCGCTCTGTGCCGGCACATCATTTATCGCGATGGCGTTCCACCACGGCAGGGCTGGCAAGGCGGTGCCTTTCTGGGTATTACCACCCAGGCCAAGTAGCGGCATCAGGGTCTTAAACGTCAGCATGATATCCAGGTCGTTACCGCCAACGCGGCAACCGCTATGGCCCAACAGGCTTTCGCGGCGGTCGGCCTTATCACGCCACTTTGGCCCCATCAGCAACATCGAGCAGTCGGTGGTTCCGCCGCCGATATCCACAACCAGCACGGTTGTTTCCTGTTTGAGTGTGGCTTCGAAATCGAGTCCGGCTGCCACCGGTTCAAACTGAAATTCCACGTCGCGGAAACCGGCACGGTGTGCTGCGCGAAGCAGAATGCCTTCAGCCTGCTGGTTAGACTCTTCACTGCCTAAGCCCTGGAAGTTGACCGGACGCCCGATCACAGCCTGATCGATAGCGTGATCAAGCTGGCTTTCGCCCTTTTGGCGGATGTGCAGCATCATAGCGCAGACCAGATCTTCAAACAGAGCAATCTGCTGCGGCTTCAGGCCAGTGGCACCGAGAAAGGATTTGGGGGATTTAACGAACCAGACATCTTCGGGATCGACCATATAGTGCTGCAGCGCGGTAAGGCCAAACTGCACACTGTTGGGCTGAACCTCAATATCTTCTTCGCGGTTATAACGCAGGGCGCGCTGCAACAACGCGGTGGTTTCGCTATCAGGTGTTGCCACCTGATGATGGCGATAGAGCCATTCGCTGATCGACTCGCGGGTAGGCGCACAGATCATCGACGGCAGCAGGCGCTGATCATTTTCCAGCGTTAACAGACGTGGCGTGCCATTTTCGCTGACTGCAATTGAGCAGTTAGCCGTACCGTAATCGAATCCTATGAACATTTTCGCCCCCATGCCGGAAAAAAGGGGGCGACTTTAGCGCAGCTTCATCAGTGTAGCAAGCAGGTCGCGCTGGAATTAACGGATAGCGAAGATTCGATCTTCGGCCAGTGCGCGTAATGGCTGCCGCTCGGCCACGGCACTGCCCCAGACGCCATCCACATCAAGGGTAGCCAGCGTGCTGAGCACAGCAGGGACCGAAACCGGACCGGCCAGCACCGCGATGTTACGCTGCGTTGCCTGGCCCTGAATAATGGTCAGCAGCATCTCATCCATCAGATTATTGTGAACGTTAGCAACCAGTTCAGGTGCCAGTACCAGGTAATCAACTACCTCGTTACTCAGCAGAGTAAACGCGTCCAGATTTCGGCCAAAATGTTGCAATACGATACGGCAGCCACACTGCCGCAGTTGCAGCAGTGCGGAATAGAGCTGATCGCCTTTGCTCAACACGCTGGCCGCAGGGAAAGCGAAACCACAGTGGCTTTCAGAGAGACCGGCCGCGACAAAGCGCTGACAGAGTTGCTCCACAAAGGCGGCATCACTGAGTATCCCGGCATCAAGCGGCAAAATCACCGGAATGCCTTTCTGATTGAGCTTTTCCACGTCGTGGCGGAAAAAAACCGCAAGAATATTGTTATCGAGACGACGTCGCAGCGTCTCATCGTGCAGGTTATTGCGCAGCAACGTCTCATCCAGCAGTAATCCATCTGCGGTTAACAGCTGTACATCAAGCAGCCAGATAAAGGCGGCCTGCGGGGTTTTGGGTGGCGCAACAGGCCAGGCGGGCAGTTCAATCTGCAGCGCATCAATCATCGCGGCATCCATTCCCTGATGGTTACCCGGCAGCGGTAAGCTATGCTGCTCATAAATCATCAGTCGTCCACGCCCACTGCGTTTGGCGTTGTAACAGGCGATATCCGCCTGAGAAAGGACGTCGCTGCTCTGACAGTTTTCTGCTGAAATTTGTGTCACTCCCGCACTGGCGCCCACATGATAGAGGCGACCCAGCCACTGGAAGCGGTAATCGTTGACCGCAGCGACGATGCGCTGCACCACGTCATGTGCCTGACCCACATCGCAATCAGGCATCAGAAGCGCAAACTCATCGCCGCCCAGTCGGGCCAGGAAGTCGCTGCTGCGCAGATGGTGCTGCATCAGATCGGAGAGCTCGCGCAGCAATGCATCGCCTGCGGCATGCCCTGCGGTGTCATTGACCGCTTTAAACTTATCCAGGTCGATAAACACCAGCACATGCTGATGCTGATGTTCAGCGGCATCAAACAGCAGACGTTTAAGCTGAAGCTCAAAGCTGGCGCGGTTAGGCAGGCGGGTCAGGGTGTCGTGGAGGGCGCTGTAACTCAGGCGCTTCATCAGTTTACGTGATTCACTCACATCCTGAATAACCATGACGGCACCCTGTTCCACGCCCGCTTCTGAACGCAGTGGCGTGATGCTGTAATGAATATCGATGTGGCCGCCATCCGGGGTGTGGAGCACCAGATCTTCAGCCAGACTGGGGGTGATTTTTTCCGGTGGCAACTGGCACAACAGCAGATTCTCCACTTTCGGGCCGTTACGTCCCTGAGTTATGTGCAGCAGCTCACTGAGCGGCTGCCCGGCAGCCTGCTCCTGTGACAAGCCACTCATCTTCTCCGCCACCGGATTCATAAAGGCGACACGCATCTCTTTGTCCGTGCTGATAACCGCTTCACCGATTGAGTCCAGGGTTATCGCCATGCGCTCTTTCTCCTGAAACAGCGCTTCGTTCAGATTACGAAGCGGGGTGATGTCCTGGCAGATCCCCAGCATGCGCTCAATGCGGCCCTCTTTACTCAGTAAACGGTTTGCCTGGGTGCGCACCCAGCGCTGGCCCTCGGCATTAACCACGCGATACTCCATGTGAAAAGCACTGCGCAGCTCAATCGCCTGTTGCACCGTCAGCGCAGCATACTCCCGATCTGCGGTATGCAGCAGATGGATCCAGAGGTCATAGCTGGGCGACTCATGAGAGGCGAGACCAAACAGGGCATACATGCGCTTGTCCCATAACATTTCACCGGTCAGCAGGTTCCACTCCCACACGCCAATGCCACCGGCTTCGTTGGCCAGCGTGATGCGCTCCATCAGCCGGCGATTCACCTGCTCACTCTGCTTCAGCTCAGAGATATCAATAATTTGCGCGATAAAATAGAGCGGTTCCTGGCTGCCATCGCGCACCAGCGATACCGTGAGGCGTGCCCAGACAATCTCACCATCTTTACGAAAATAGCGCTTCTCAAACGTGTACGTATCAATCTCACCTTCCAGCAATCGGCTGGCATGTTGCAGATCAAGGCTCAGATCATCAGGATGCGTAATTTGCTGGAATGTCAGGCGTTTGAGCTCTTCGGCCGGATAGCCAAGGATATCGCACAGCGAGCGGTTAACCTGCAGCCATTTACCCTGAGGCGCCACCAGCGCCATACCGATTGCAGAGTATTCCATGGCGTGACGGAAGCGGGTTTCGCTGTCGGTGATGTGGAGTTTTTCACGCCGGAACGCATCCATCACCAGCGACATAATGTGGCTGGGGATCAACACCAGAAGGAAAGGTAACCAGCTGGAGACCGGGCCCAGCGCGCTGTTGTTGTTTACTACGCTGACCGCATCCAAAGCCAGCAGCATCGAGATAAAACTGGCGTTGATGAAGAACAGCACAAACGCCTGCAGCTTGGGCAGGCGCACCGCGCACCAGAACAGGATTACGACAATAAAGGTAAAGGGCCAGGGCAGAAAACGCAGCGACAGATAACTGGCACCCAGGGTCAGGAGCAGCGTCATCAACGTTTCAGGCAACTGCCTGCCCAGCTCGCTGAACTGGGCCCGTCGCAGCGGCCAGGGCAGCAGCAGCAGCATCGGGCCTAACACCAGCATGCCGATGATTTCTGAGATCACCCATGTATAAAAGAAGGGAAACGAAGCGTGGCCGCTGACCTGCAGCGTCCAGAGCGCCAGCAGGCCGCCCAGAACCGGTGTCACGATACCCACCGATAACACCATCCGGGCCCAGTCATGCAGAGAGTTCAGTGGCGCGCGCCGATCCAGCAGCGCGCGCAGCAGCATGCCACCCACACTGGCCTGAATAAGGTTTAACAGCGCGAATTTAATGTTTGAAAAGGCGGGCCCGATGATGATGGCGTTGGCCGCGGCGGTGCCCAGCACACAGGCAGTCAGCAGCAGGGGTAGCTGTCGTGACGGACAGCGGAAAACCACCACAGTCATTAATGTCGTCGGGAACCAGAGCGGGGAGATTTTCCCGCTGACCACGATCAGTTCAAGACAGAACAGTGTCAGGACAAACACTATACAGCCAAGGAACAGCGCCGAAAGCCAGCAGTTTGGCGTGCTCTTTTGCGGGGACAGGATCTCTATCGTCATGCGGACTTCCGTCAGGGTGCAACACTCCGCTACGGCGAATCAGGCACCAGTCATTCTCTGACTGCATGCTAGCACATTCGGCAAAGAAAAAAGGGGTGAAATCAATATTGCCCGTTATTCGGTGAATTGACGGGCACAGAGAAATTGATGACCAGCGTATTGATTACTGGCGGAAAAGATCGGCGCGGGTATAGGGCTTCTCCAGCCCCGCGAGGCTGGCAGAGAAGCGTTCCAGAAACTGTTGCGTCGTGGCGACACGGCCATGACCCATTAATAGAAACGGCACTAACAGTGCAGCACCGATCTGTGGCCAGCTAAAGCCTTTGAGCGCGGTGCGGCGCTGAGAGATCAGAAACGCGGTACTCAACGTGAAGCCCAGCAGCAAACCGGTGGCAACCTCACTTTTCGAGTGAGCGTGGATGACCAGACGCGAGAACCCAACCATCAGAGGAATCAGGTAACCCACGCCAATCGCGGCAATGCGCCATTTTGCTGACCAGCGTCCGGAAATCAGCCACAGCATCACTGGCCACAGGGTAGCGGACATCGCGCTGTGACCGCTGAAGCCGGTAAAATTAAAACGGGCACTGCCGATGCCAAACCCGAGAAACAGAATCTTTGAGATGCTGACTGTCAGGCCAGCCAGGCCAAAGGCCACAATCCAGTAAAAGACCGTAAGGCGGTTATCACTTTTCCACGGCAAAATCAGCGCAATAATTACCGCTGTCGGAATCAACAGCATGCTGTCGCCAAAATAGGTCAAAGTCTTCCAGTGCATACCACTCCTGATGCATCATTCGGTCATCATGTCAGCGACACGCGTTCAGACAACCGCGCGCCGCACAGGCCATTTTTTTATAATATGGTGTGCTGCTAGTTTATCGGTGAAATGAGTGGCGTCCAAAGGAGAAAGTCTGAAAAGACGCCGGTGCCATTTTTCTGGCATCAAAAGGCCGAAATCCCTATACTTAGCGCGAACACACCCTCTCCATTTCGGCCCGTCCGCTGCCCGCGTAATGTGTGACCAGTGGCAGGCTCCAGTTATCAGGTCTTAAAAAAGTATGACTGACAAGTCTCATCAGTGCGTGATTGTAGGCATTGCCGGCGCTTCCGCATCCGGTAAAAGTTTAATTGCCAGCACGCTCTATCGTGAAATCCGTGATCAGGTAGGTGACGAGCATATCGGGGTTATCCCGGAAGATGCTTATTACAAAGATCAAAGTCACCTCACCATGGAAGAGAGGGTTAAAACCAATTATGACCATCCGAGTGCGATGGATCATGATTTGCTGTTGCAGCATCTGCAGGCGGTAAAAGCCGGGCAGGACATTGAGCTGCCGGTCTACAGCTACGTTGAGCACACCCGCACTCAGCAAACGCAGCACCTGAAAGCGAAAAAGGTCATTATTCTTGAAGGCATTCTGCTGTTAACCGATGCCCGTCTGCGCCAGGAACTTAACTTTTCTATCTTCGTCGACACGCCGCTTGATATCTGTCTGATGCGCCGTATGAAACGTGACGTCAATGAGCGCGGCCGCTCAATGGATTCGGTAATGAGTCAGTATCAGAAGACCGTGCGTCCGATGTTTCTGCAGTTTATCGAGCCATCAAAACAGTACGCCGATATCATTGTGCCGCGCGGCGGAAAAAACCGTATCGCCATTGATATCCTGAAGGCGAAAATTAACCAGTTTTTTGAATAACCCACGTCCATCCGGACGGGGTGCAGACCGGTGGCAGGCACGCTGTCACCGGTTCGCTACACTTATGCCATGGAGTTACCGCAATGAGATTATGCGATCGCGATATTGAAGCCTGGCTGGACAATGGCAAACTGGCCATTGAGCCACGCCCGCCTGTCGAGCGCATTAATGGGGCAACCGTCGATGTGCGCCTGGGGAATCAGTTCCGCACCTTCAGCGGCCATACCGCGGCCTTTATCGATCTGAGTGGCCCGAAACAGGAAGTAAGCGCGGCACTGGATCGGGTCATGAGCGATGAGATCGTGTTGCCTGATGGTGAAGCCTTTTTCCTCCATCCGGGTGAGCTGGCGCTGGCGGTAACGCTGGAGTCCGTGACGCTGCCTGACGACCTGGTCGGCTGGCTGGATGGCCGTTCATCGCTGGCGCGCCTCGGGCTGATGGTGCATGTGACAGCGCACCGCATTGATCCAGGCTGGCAGGGTCGTATCGTGCTGGAATTCTACAATTCAGGTAAACTGCCGCTGGCTCTGCGTCCGGGTATGTTAATCGGCGCGCTGAGTTTTGAACCGCTTTCAGGCCCGGCTGCGCGTCCTTATAACCGACGTGAAGATGCTAAATATCGGGGTCAGCAGGGCGCTGATGCCAGCCGTATCGATAAAGACTGATCTGAGGATGTAATGAAAAGAGTGATAACCACGCTGGCCATCCTGTTAGTGGTGGTCGTAACGGGATTGAGCGCACTGGTGCTGCTGGTCAATCCCAACGACTTCCGTACCTATATGGTGCAACAGGTTGAACAACGCAGTGGTTATCGCCTTGAGGTCAGTAACGATTTGCGCTGGCACGTCTGGCCTCAGCTCAGCATCCTGGCTGGGCGGATGAGCCTCACCGCGCCGGGGGCGACTCAGCCGCTGGTCTCAGCGGAGAACATGCGTCTCGATGTTGATCTCTGGCCTCTTTTATCCCATCAGCTCAGCGTCAGTCAGGTGTTGCTGAAAAATGCGATAGTGCGGGTAACGCCCGACAGTAGCGCGCAGCCTGCCAGAAATGCCCCTCAGGGTCCCCGTGATGCGGAGCCTGCCTCGACATCCACCGGCTGGTCATTTGATATCGCTAAACTGCGGGTAGCCGACAGTCTGCTGATCTGGCAACAGCCAGGCGGCGACGAATATAATTTCCGCGACCTCAACATTACGATGGATCAGGACGCGAACAAGCTGGCGACACTCTCTCTGAGCACGACGCTGATGCGCAACCAGCGCAACGCCGCGCTGAATCTCAAAGGCCAGCTGGATGCTGCGCAATATCCGCACCGTCTTACCGGCCAGCTGCAGCAGCTCGATTACACCTTATCGGGCGCCGACATTCCGTCTCAGGGGATTAAAGGGTCGTTAAGCCTGCAGGGCGAATGGAATGGTGACCGGCAGCAGTTCTCCTTTAGTGGTCTGCAGCTCACCGCAAATGACAGTACCCTGACCGGGCAGGGCAGTGGTCATGTGGTGCCGCCACAGCAGCTGGCGCTGGATCTGAAAGCCAGCAACCTGAATCTCGATAATTTACTCACCAGTGCGCCCGTTTCTGAAGCGCCTGGCGCGCAGCACGCCACCGTGGCCCGTTCGCCGGTGATTGCTGCGCCGCGTGAACGCACCAATGCGGACTCTCCTCTCAACGACATGGATCTGGCGCTAAAACTTCAGGCGAATAATGCGGTATGGCGCGGCCTCTCGCTGACTGATTTTACGTTAAATGCCCGCAATCAGCAGGGACTCATGACGCTGAACACCCTCAGCGGCAAGCTGGGTAATGGCAGCTTCTCGATTCCCGGCAGCATCGACATTCGTCATCCAGAGACACGGGTCAGCCTGAAACCGCAACTCCGGTTTATTCAAATCCAGCCGTTGCTGAAAGCGTTTGCACTACCGGAAAGTCTGCAGGGCAACCTGAGTCTTGACGGGGAGCTGTCCGGCGATACGCTGACAGTCGAGGCGGCAAAGCGCAGCTGGCAGGGCAGGGCGACGATCAGTGCCAGCAACCTGAAGCTGGCACAGCTTAATCTCCAGCAAATGGTGCAGCGTGCTGTGGCTCGGGTCAGCGATAAGGTCAGCAGCCAGGATGCCGTAGAAGAGGGTATTGAGTCGATCAGCGGGCAGGTGGCGCTGAATAAAGGTGTACTCAGCTTCAGTGATCTCAATGGCAACGGTCAGAATCTGGGATTACAGGGCGCGGGCAAAGTCGACATGGTGCAGCAACAGCTGGATGTGACGCTGGGCCTGAAAATCAGCGGCTGGCGTGGCGATGATGCGCTGGTGAAGGCACTTTCCAGTCAGCCTATCCCACTGCGTATGTATGGCGGCTGGAACAGCCTGCAATATTCCCTGCCAGTGGATGACGTTCTTCGTAACCGTCTGCAGAGTGAGGCAAGGTCACGTCTGAATCAGTGGATTGATCGCCAGAAAGAGGGCGAGAACAAACAGAATCTGAAGAAAATCATGCGTCCCTAGCGGGCGCATTCCCTGCGCCCCTGGCAGTGGCTATACCTCGTAATCAGCGTCAGGCTGCCGCAGGATTTCTACCTTCTGAATCCGATGATTTTCAACCTGCAGCGTTCGCAGCAGATAGTCACCCAGTTGCAACACTTCGCCTTCCTGAGGAATGTGTTGCAGCTTATCCATCAGTAAGCCAGCCAGCGTATGGTAGTCACGCTGTTCATCCAGCGGCAATTTCACATAGAGCGCCAGATCGTCCAGTGGCATATGGCCGTTGGCAATCCAGTGACCTTCACCCTGAATCTGAATATCGTAACGGGCATCAATTTCACCCGCTTCATTCGGCAGATTGCCGGCGATGGTCTCCATCACATCACTCAGCGTCACCACGCCTTCCATTGAACCGAACTCATCTACCACAAAGGCAAAATGTGTATGAGCCTGACGAAACTGTTCCAGCGCCTGCAGCAGGGTCAGTCGCTCAGGAAACACCAGCGGTTGTCGGATAAGGGCGCGTAAATCGAGTGAATTGTTGTGCAGCGACTGGTGCAGCAGATCGATAACATGCACCACACCCAGTGGTTCACTGGAGTGCTCGGTTATCAGAATGCGCGTGTGCTGATTGCGGTCAAGGCGCGACATGATCTCAGCCGGATCATCACTGAGATCAATATGGTCGACGTCGTGGCGCGAGGTCATAATGCTGTTAACGTGACGCTGACCCATGCCCAGCACGCGGGCAATCATTGCGCGTTCCTGGCGGTTAAAGAGCATACTCTCATCGCTGTCAGCAATCAGCGATGAGGTTTTGGCATCCAGCTCCGCCGGTTCTGCCGCACCGCGCAACAGCCTTAATACCGCTTCCGCCGTGCGCTGGCGCAGTGGGCGACCAGCCGACAGCACGCGGCGGCGATTAAAGTGTGCCAGCTGGTTAAGCGCTTCGATGACAACTGAGAAGCCGATGGCCGCGTAGAGATACCCTTTAGGAATGACAAAGCCAAAGCCTTCCGCCACCAGGCTGAAACCGATCATCAGCAAAAAGCTTAAGCAGAGGATGACAATTGTCGGATGGTTGTTCACAAAGCGGGTTAACGGCTTGCTGGCGAGCAGCATCAGCAAAATGGCAATGGTGACAGCAACCATCATGACGGGCAGATCATTCACCATGCCCACGGCGGTAATGACCGCATCCAGTGAGAATATGGCATCCAGCACCACGATTTGCGCCACCACCGGCCAGAATTTAGCGCCGCCTTTTTGTTGACCGGACGCCTCATCGTGTCCTTCCAGACGCGCATTCAACTCTGTAGTGGCTTTAAATAGCAGGAAAATCCCACCTGACAGCAGCAACAGATCGCGCGCACTAAAGGGGTGTCCGCCCAGCGTGATCCAGGGTTCTTTCAGGGTAACCAGCCAGGAAAGCGATGCCAGTAACAATAATCGGCAGAATAACGCCAGCAGCAGTCCTATCACACGTGCGCGGTCGCGAAGCGGTCCAGGCAGCTTCTCAACCAGGATGGCAATAAAGATAAGATTGTCGATGCCTAAAACCAGTTCCAGAACGATTAGCGTTACTAATCCCGCCCATATCGAGGGATCTGCAATTACCTCCAGCATGTCATGTTCACCTGAATATTTTAAATTGAGTTTTCTCTGATGATAGAGGAGTGCGAAGCCACGTACAAATGGCAGGGCAGGGGGGCGATGACCCAATCAAGGCGATATATCGTGCAAAATATGAACATATGAGTGTGACGTTTTGATTAAATTCATAGTATGCAGCAGAGAGTATTCTGACTCCTTTTTAACCCTGGATGAGATATTCACCTGTCGGGCTTATGCGATTTATCTCATCACGAGTATGGCATTAATCCTAATTTTGAAGAAAGCATTGCACTGCCTGTCAGGCCTCAATACTAATCGCTGGTAGTCTTTTTCCTAAAATAGTCCAGGGATAGCGGGACCTGCTTGTAAACAAGCCAGTAATAACTAGTATAGCAACAAGTTTGCAAACTCTGCCCCAGAGTCGTAATTCGCGAGCCTATTCGACATTAATCGCAATGTGACGAATGAGTCATTCGCCGGTGAACGTCTGCACGATGCAATGCGGTAACGTTACTGCATTACGGGGATCAATATGAATGACGACAGCGATATTGGCAGCGACAGCCAAGGGCGGTAGCGTGCCCGAATCGTGTTTTTGTTGATAAAGTGAGCAGCGCTGGCGGTGGTTAAGTCAGAGTAATCTGTTGGTATTCATCACAATATTACTGGTTTATGGTTAAGATCATTGGCGTAAACGCCGCAGGAGCTCCCCTTAGAAACGGCTCAGTCTGGAGAGGTTTCGTCGCTTAATGATTTAACAGGCGATAGCCGTTGCGGGTTTAAGGAAATAAAATAAAGAGTTAAATATGCGCGATACAGAATTTACGTTTAAAAGTCTTATTACCAAATTAATGCTGGCATGTTCAGACTTAATTTGTTTCAACGCAGCATTATTTGTGGCGATGATGCTAATTAATCTTCACTCAGGTTCGCCGCTGGCAGATATTTCTGAAAAAGAAATGAATTTAAAAATTGCCACACACATTTGTCTGTCGGTAATTTGTATTGGCTGGTTCTGGGTAAGGCTTCGGCACTATACCTACCGGAAACCTTTCTGGTTCGAATTAAAAGAAGTTTTTCGTACCATTCTTATATTTTCTGTCATCGATCTGTCGATCACCGCACTGTCGCAGTGGCAGATGTCGCGTTTCGTCTGGTTACTGACCTGGGTTCTGGCGCTGATTTTAATTCCAACCTGTCGTGCGCTCTCAAAACGTCTGCTGAATAAAAAAGGCTTGTGGAAGAAACAAACCATTATTATCGGCAGCAGCAAAAATGCGCACGAAGCCTGGCAGGCACTGCAAAGCGAAGAGGTCATGGGTTTTGACGTTATCGCTTTCTACGACGTTGATGGAACCTGTCCGCAGGAGATCATGAATGGCGTGCCAGTGCTGCGTGATGAGCAGGAGCTCTGGAGCCTGACTAACAGCGAAACCCAGTTTATCGTGGCAGTCGAGTATGAGCAGAGTCAGTATCGTGATATCTGGCTAAAATCGCTGGCGATGCATAACTGCCGTTCAGTTTCAGTGATTCCGACCCTGCGTGGTGTTCCGCTTTACGGTACAGACATGGCTTATATCTTTAGCCATGAGGTGATGATTCTGCGTGTTCAGAATAACCTGGCTAAACGCACCTCGCGTTTCCTGAAGCGGGCATTCGATATCGTGGGTGCACTCTCAATTATCCTGATGCTGATGCCAGCGCTGCTGGTGCTGGGCTTCCTGGTGGGCCGTGATGGTGGACCGCCGATTTATGGTCACGAACGTGTGGGAATGAATGGCCGTAAATTCAAATGCCTGAAATTCCGTTCAATGGTCATCAATTCCAAAGAAGTGCTGGAAGAGGTATTACGCACCGATCCGATTGCGCGTGCGGAATGGGATAAAGATTTCAAACTCAAAAATGATCCACGTATTACTAAAGTGGGCCACTTCATCCGTAAAACAAGCCTCGATGAGCTGCCTCAGCTCTGGAACGTGGTGCGCGGTGATATGAGTCTGGTTGGACCTCGTCCGGTCATTGAAGATGAACTCTGTCGTTATGCTGGTGATGTTGATTATTACCTGATGGCTAAGCCGGGCATGACGGGATTGTGGCAGGTCAGCGGTCGTAATGACGTTGACTATGAAACCCGCGTCTATTTCGATTCGTGGTACGTAAAAAACTGGTCACTGTGGAATGACATTGCCATTCTGTTCAAAACAGTGGGTGTGGTGTTAAAACGCGACGGTGCCTATTAACCGTGAGTCGAAATGAGCGTGCTAACGCGCGCTCAGAGGTGTTGTGCCGTTGTCAGGCGTGTCGTTAATAGCGGCCATCACCAGGGATATCGCAGTGCATCCATAGTCCGCTATGATGCAAGGCGTTTCAGGTACACCCTGGTTGATGGCCACTACTTATAACAAGTGGAGCAAGGATAATGAACGACAGGTTCAGTGCTTAAGGCTTTAGTCAGCCAGGATTTACTTTTTGTTGGACGCTTACACAGCGGCGGTTTCGCCTCTATCAATAAATAACTGATAGCGAAGATCTAAATGATTACAATCAAAATGAAATTGATACCCTTGCTGGTATCCGCCACATTCCTTGTCGGGTGTACAATCGAACCCGGTTCTCGTCTTACTACATCAGGAAAAGATGTTATCGAGCAGCAGGATAGCAACTTTGACATCGATAAATACGTCAACGTCTTTCCGTTAACGCCTTCACTGGTTGAAAAGATGCGTCCTAAGCCTCTGGTGGCTCAGACGAACCCGGCACTGCAGAACGAAATTCAGAACTATGAATACCGTATCGGCGTGGGCGATGTCCTGACCGTGACAGTCTGGGATCACCCGGAACTGACCACGCCAGCGGGTCAATACCGTAGCGCTAGCGACACCGGTAACTGGGTGCATTCTGACGGCACCATCTTCTATCCTTACATTGGTCGCGTCCGTGTCGCGGGCCGTACCGTCGGCGAAGTGCGTGACGAAGTTTCGCGTCGTCTGGCTCAGTATATTGAAAGTCCACAGGTTGATGTCAGCATCGCCTCGTTCAAATCGCAGAAAACCTATGTTACGGGTTCTGTGACCACCTCAGGTCAGCAGGCGATCACCAACGTACCGTTGACGGTTCTGGATGCGATCAACGCCGCTGGCGGCCTGGCACCTGATGCTGACTGGCGTAACGTCGTGCTGACGCACAACGGTCGTGAACAGCGCGTCTCTCTGCAGGCACTGATGCAGAACGGCGACCTGAGCCAGAACCACCTGCTCTATCCAGGCGATATTCTTTACGTTCCGCGTAACGATGATCTGAAAATCTTCGTGATGGGTGAAGTGAAGCAGCAAACCACGCTGAAAATGGACCGTAGCGGCATGACGCTGGCGGAAGCGCTGGGCAATGCGGCGGGGATGGATCAAACCACCTCTGACGCTACTGGTGTCTTCGTTATCCGTCCACTGCACGGCACCGATCGCAGCAAGATTGCCAACATCTATCAGTTGAACACCAAAGATGCGGCATCCATGGTGATGGGAACCGATTTCCAGCTCCAGCCTTATGACATCGTCTATGTCACCTCTACACCGCTGACGCGCTGGAACCGTGTGATTTCGCAACTGATACCAACCATTGCTGGTATCAACGATGCGACTCAGGCCGCACAGCGTATCCGCAACTGGTCGAACTAAGGTCTGACCATGATTACGTCCGTGTTAGTCGTTTGCATTGGCAACATCTGCCGCTCTCCTACCGGAGAGCGCCTGTTTAAACGTGCATTGCCCGATTTGGATGTTCGCTCTGCTGGCCTGGGAGCGCTGGTAGGCCATGCGGCCGACAGAATGGCATCCGAGGTCGCGGCAGCACAGGGTCTGTCGCTGGAAGGACATCAGGCACAGCAACTGACGGCCGAAATGTGCCGTCAGGCTGACCTGATTCTGGTCATGGAAAAGCGACATATTGAACAGGTCAATCGCATCGACCCGGCTGCACGTGGCAAAACCATGTTGCTTGGGCACTGGCTCAATCAGAAAGAAATTGCGGATCCGTACAGAAAAAGCCGTGAGGCCTTTGAAGAGATTTACGGGTTACTGGAAAACGCTACCCAGAAATGGGTCAACGTATTAAGCCGATAGTTGGGATTATCCATGAATATAAAAAATAAGGTCAGAACTGCGCCGGGAGAGGATTCGAATGGATGGGATCTGGCGCATCTTGTGGGACAGCTAATTGATCATCGCTGGATCATTGTTGCCGTTACCGCATTTTTCATGCTGGCGGGAACACTCTACACACTGTTTGCAACACCGATTTACAGCGCAGATGCGTTAGTTCAGGTTGAGCAGAAGAATGCCAGTACCGTCCTGAACGAAATTGACAGCATTCTGCCACAAACGCCAGCCTCCGATACGGAGATCGAGATTCTGGAATCCCGTATGGTCATCGGCAAAACCGTTGACGATCTGGGTCTGGATACTGTGGTTGAGCAGAACTACTTCCCGGTTATCGGCAAGGGCCTGTCGCGCCTGATGGGCAACAAACCTGCTGATATCGCGATTTCGCGTCTGGAAATCCCACGCACTGTCGAAAAACGTAATGTCGAGCTGGAAGTTACCGGTCCGGATAGCTACACCGTCTCTAAAGATGGCGATGAGTTGTTTAAAGGTAAAGTCGGCCAGCTGGAGTCGCACGGCGACATCAGCATGCTAGTGAGCGAGATTCATGCCGATGAAGGCACCAGCTTCACCGTGACTAAGCTGAATGACCTGCAGGCGATCCGTTCCGTACTGGCTAACCTGACCGTTGCAGACAAAGGTAAAGATACCGGCGTACTGGGTCTGGAGTATCTGGGTGAAGATCCCGAGCAGATCAGCAAAGTCCTGAACCAGATTGTGAACAACTATCTGTTACAGAACGTTGAGCGCAAGTCAGAGCAGGCAGAGAAAAGCCTGGAGTTCTTACGCACTCAGTTGCCTGCCGTTCGCGCCAAGCTGGATGAAGCAGAAAACAAACTGAATACGTTCCGTCGTCAGAACGAATCGGTTGACCTGTCACTGGAAGCGAAATCCGCCCTGGACTCTTCTGTCAGCGTGCAGAGCCAGTTGAACGAACTGACCTTCCGTGAAGCTGAAGTGTCTCAGCTGTTTACCAAAGATCACCCAACGTATCGCGCGCTGCTTGAAAAACGCAAAACGCTGGAAGGTGAACAGGCTCAGCTGAACAAGAAAATTTCTGGCATGCCACAGACTCAGCAGGAAATCCTGCGTCTGACCCGTGACGTTCAGTCAGGTCAGGAGATCTACATGCAGTTGCTGAACCGTCAGCAGGAGCTGAGCATCAGCAAAGCCAGCACCGTGGGTGATGTCCGCATCATCGACAATGCGCAGACCGCTAACGCGCCGGTTGCACCGAAGAAGCTGCTGATTATCGCTGCAAGCCTGATTCTGGGCCTGTTCGTGTCAGTGGGTCTGGTTCTGCTGAAAGCCCTGCTGCATCACGGTATCGAGAACCCTGAACAGCTGGAAGAGCTGGGCATGAATGTCTACGCCAGCGTTCCACTCTCTGAGTGGCAGCGTAAGAAAGATACCGAAGCGCTGGCGCGTCGTGGCAGCAAGGTGAAAACCGACCCGCACGAAACACTGCTGGCGCTGGGTAATCCGACTGACCTCTCCATCGAAGCGATTCGTAGCCTGCGCACCAGCCTGCACTTCGCCATGATGGAAGCGAAAAACAACATCCTGATGATCACCGGCGCCAGCCCGGGTATTGGTAAAACCTTTATCTGTGCCAACCTGGCGACACTGGTCGCGAAAGCGGGTCAGCGTGTTCTGTTTATCGATGGCGACATGCGTCGTGGTTACACCCACGAGCTGCTGGGCGCGGATAACAAATCAGGCCTGTCAAACGTGCTCTCCGGTAAAACGGAATTCAGCCCGGCGCTGATTCAGCAGGGCGTCTACGGTTTCGACTTCCTGCCACGTGGTCAGGTTCCACCGAACCCGTCTGAGCTGCTGATGCATCGTCGTATGGGTGAGCTGCTGGATTGGGCGAGCAAGAACTACGACCTGGTGTTAATCGATACGCCGCCAATCCTGGCCGTCACCGATGCGTCAATTATCGGTAAAATGGCCGGTACTTCACTGATGGTGGCGCGTTTCGAAGCCAATACCACCAAAGAAGTGGACGTCAGCTTCAAACGCTTTGCCCAGAACGGTATTGAGATTAAAGGTGTGATCCTCAATGCCGTGGTGCGTAAAGCCGCCAATGCTTACGGACATGGCTATGACTACTACGCCTATGACTACAGCAAGCCCAGCAAAAGCTGATCATTGAGTAATAACCAGGGGGCGGTCTGACCGCCCCTTTTTATCGTCCTTTTGAATGACGACACGCATCAATTTACACAGGTTATTCTGTCCAAACCCACAAAAGCGATACCTCTATAAATCGCATGGCGAGCGTCAATCAACAGAATTCATCACCAGCATGGCATTGCCTGCACGCAATGTGTGACCGTACTGTCAGGTTTACTGAAAAGCCCGTCGGGAAGGCGAAGCGTGATTATTGCTGGCATGAGAACTTGTGGAATTAAGGAATCACACCATGGCTCCATATTGGTATGTATCAGGATTTTTACTGCTGATTTCGCTGTTTGAATTAGCCCTGAAAAAAGACGAACGCACAAATCATATTCTGACCTGGCTGCTCTGTTTTGCTGCCATTCTATTGATTGTTTTTGGGGGAATACGCGGCCTTGGCACCGGCATGGATGACTTCCAGTACCGGAGCTTCTTTGAAGACTTTGTTCGACGTATAGAGATTAACGGCTTCTTTAAAACCGTTGCTTTTTTCCGTTACGAACCGCTGATTTTTGCCACGGCCTGGATCACCAGTCTGTTTTCGCATAATGCCAGCATCTTTCTGTTTGTTTTCTGCGCCCTTGCCGTATCCATCAATGCTTACTTTTTCAAAAAGATGTCACCGTATCCGGTGCTGGCGCTGGTGCTCTATTCAGCGCACATCTTTATTAACAAAGATATAAACCAGATTCGCTTTGGCCTGAGTTCTGCGCTGTTCCTTGGTGTCCTGTGGTCAATCTATCTCAAGCGTTACTGGTGGGCTTTTGCCTTCTTTATTCTG
The DNA here is from genome assembly GCF_021043305.1 of Pantoea sp. MHSD4. Lineage (NCBI taxonomy): Bacteria > Pseudomonadati > Pseudomonadota > Gammaproteobacteria > Enterobacterales > Erwiniaceae > Pantoea > Pantoea sp. MHSD4. Next base: position 482,725 of record NZ_JAJNDH010000001.1, read on the forward strand.
TCGTTTACAAGCCATAACACTGCCGTAATGGTGGTAACACTTGTGCCGTTCCTGTTTATTCGCGACTGGCGCTGGTGGCCTGTGGTCATTATCGTTGCCAGTCTGCCGCTGTCCGTAGTGGGCGGATCCAGCTTTGTTGCCCTGATTGCGGGTCATCTTGGATCGCTGGGGGAAAGGGCATCGGGCTATAACAATGACCCGTCCTACGCAATGGGTGGCAGCATCCTGGCCGTATCGAACCTGAAAAACATCATGCTGGTGTTTGTCTTCTTCTATTTCATGCTTACTGACCAGTTGAAGCGCGAAAATTATGCTCAGTATCGTCTTAACTATCTGCTGATCATGAGTTTTGCTATTGGCGGTGCTGTCAGGATCTTCCTGTACAACTTCCCTTCAGGTTCGCGCCTGTCCAACTATTTGCAACAGGTCGAGCCGATCATCCTGACCTCACTGATTTATCAGGCCAGGCGATCGTGGAAGCCAGCGCTGTACGCGATGCTGGTGTTCTTCCTGCTCTATTACCTCTACTACAACACCATTTCAACCAAGCAGGCCGTTACTGGCTATGAAGTGGCGCGGGAGTTTTGGCTGGTCCACTGATTGACCCGACGGGCGCCCCTTCGTGATAAGTGTCACGCGGGGGCGCTCGCGTGTGAGAATTCAGATTTTTAATCGACCGTTGTCGACTGAACTGTTTATTTTTTTGAACTTTTTAATGAGGTGCTGGCAATGAAGGACATTCGTTTCTCCATCGTAATTCCGGCTTATAACGCGTCAGAATCGATTGTCACGACGCTGGATTGCGTTAAAGCACAAACGTATCGTAATTTCGAAGTCATCATCGTGGATGATAAGTCTGCAGATGCCGCCGCGCTGGCGGAGGTCGTTCGCAGCGAACGCTATCAGGATCTCGACATCAATCTGGTGCTTTCTGAGGTCAAACTCAACGGGGCCGGTGCACGTAACAAAGGCATTGAGCTGGCGACCGGTGATTATGTCAGTTTTCTTGACGCCGATGATGAGTGGGCGGCGGACAAACTGCAGCAGGTAACTGAAAAAATTGCTCAACTGGACGCACAGGGCAAAAAGAATGTCGTTATTTTCAGCCAGGTAAATATCTATCAGGACGGCACATTCCTGAAAGTGATGCCAATGCAGCCACCAGGCAAAAATGAAACCGTCGCTGAGTATCTGTTCGGCTGTTATGGCTTTATCCAGACCAGCACGATTGTGCTGAAACGGGAAGATGCGGCGAAAATTCAGTTCGATACCCGCTACATCCGTCATCAGGATTATGATTTCTGCATTCGTGCCGACCGCATGGGCTATGACTTTGTGATGATCGCCGCACCGCTGGCGAACTACCACCTGGTCACAAAATTTGGCTCAAAACATAAAGGCGAATCGGTGAACTATTCGATGTTCTGGCTTGATAGCATGAAGCCGCATCTTACCCCGCGTGATATCCACACCTACAAAGCTTTTAAGCTGCCGCTGCGCTACAAGATGGACGGTAAGTCGCTGATGGCGAGCCTGAGCTTTGCTCGCTACTTCTTCCTCACCAATAAAGACAACCGTGCTTATTTTATGAACCGGGTTAAAGACAAGGTCAAAGCACGTTTTGGCGGTGAGAAAGCGATCTCCTGACGCGCACTGCGCCTCGCTCTGCTCCTGATACCAGGAGCACCTCTCTTTTCGTTTACATTCAGGGTTGAAGATGAATACTTCTGTTGGAACCGTTGGCATTGTTATGCCTATGTACAATGCCCGTCAGACCGTGTTACGCGCTGTGCAATCGGTTATCAATCAGCACTATACCGACTGGCACCTCTATCTGGTCAACGATAAATCCACTGATGACTCGCTGGCATTTGTGCGGGAGCATTGTCAGGATCCGCGCATTACCATTCTGGATAACGCGGTCAACATGGGCGCAGCAGAGACCCGCAACGTCGGACTGCGCGCGGCCACTGAAGAGATTATTGCCTTTCTTGACAGCGATGATGAGTGGCATGCGGATAAGCTGACCCAGCAGGTAGCTGCTATCGCCGCCGGTGATGATTTTGTGATTACCGAATATCACTATAAAACCCGCAAGGCTGAGCACGACATTACCTACGGAAAGCCTTACCTGCAGCAGGACAACTTTGTGAAAAAGCAGTATCGCGTCTGCTTCTCCTCTGTCTGTTTCCGTCGTCCGCCACAGGGACTTTTCTTCCAGCGCAAAGGTCATGAAGATTTCCTGTTTTTGTATGAATTATTCACCCGCTATAAGCAGGCACGGGTAATTCAGACGATTCTTGTCAACTATTACGAATTAGGCGATTCCCTTTCTCGCAATAAGAACAAAGCAGCCCAGTGGCACCTTGAATTATTAAGAATTATCTATAAAAACAATCCGTTAAAAATCTATTACTATTACGCCTGGTATATGGTGAATGGTGTGCTGTTTACCCTTAAGCATCGTTGAGCCTGTCGGCAGGATTGTCTTTATTATTTGAGGTGGATAGCGTTTCATGAAAAAAATTGTCCTGGTGATCAAAGATGCTTATTCGTATGCGGGCACCGAGAACATCTGTAACTTCATGTCAGAGTGTCTTGGCGAAACACATGACGTCACCATCTACTCGCTGGAAGGCAGTGGTAAGACTTTTTATCCGTTTGAACATGTCAGACAGATTGTCAGCTTCGAAGGGCAGAGCAACCCCATTAAAAGCGCGGTAGCCCGGATCCACGAAGAGGGTTTCGATACCGTCTTCCTGATCAGCATGGGGCGTCTGAGCGTCATGTTTGCCTTCTGGAATCTGCTGGCAATGAAGAAGAAACGGGGCAAAGCCTACGCCTGCGAGCACATTGCCATTAACTCCTTCAGCAAGCCGATCAAGTTCCTCAAGTTTCTGTTGCTGCGCTACTACGACCGCGTGATTGTTCTGACCGACAAAGATCATCAGGTGTTCAGCCGCTGGCACATTCCCAGCAAGCAAATTCCTAACCCCGTCGTCTACAAAGGTTTTCAGCGTCAGACTCGTCATCGTCAGGCGCTGGCGGTGGGCCGTCTGGATAACCAGAAAGGGTTTGATCTGATGCTGGATATCTGGCGCGACTTCGCACGCAGCCATCCGGACTGGACGCTGGTGATTGCCGGTGATGGTGAACTGCGTCAGCAGCTGCACGATCAGGCCGCCGTACTGGGCATCACTGACAGCGTGAAGTTTGTCGGTAAGGTCAGCAATATCAATGACTACTACCGTGACAGCGATATGGCGCTGATGACCTCGCGTTATGAAGGATTGCCACTGGTGCTGCTGGAAGCAAAATCCTGGTCACTGCCCGTTGTAGCGTATGACTGTCCGACCGGACCGCAGGAGATCATCAATCACGGTGAAGACGGTTTCCTGGTTCCGATGAATGATAAAGCCACGTTTCTGGCACGAATGGAGCAGCTCGCTACCGATGACGCCCTGTTCTATGCCATGAGCGAAAAAACCAAACAAACCGCGCTGAAATTCGACGGTAACCAGATTAAGCAAAGCTGGCTGTCATTGGTTTAACCGGAGCTGGAAACGCTCACTTGCGACGTGCCTCAGGGACACCGCCATGGCCAATGGCCTTATTGACTACGGGAATTGATGCATGAAAAGAAGAGAAGTTTTACAGACCGCCGCCTCCGCTCTGGTGGGGGCTCTCTCCGTGAGCACCTTTTCCAGCTACGCTGCAAAAAGTAACGGTATTGCCCTGAAGCCGGTTGATGCCACTAATATCCCGAAAGGCGACGTGCCGATCCTGACGCCAGAAAATGTCTACGCGATGCCACCGCAATTCTGGCAGAGCTTTGAAGGAAAACTCTGGATCGGTAAAGCGGGTGCGGATGCCAGTAAGCCTGGCAACCAGATTCCGGTCTTCCTGCGTGACGCCAGCGGTAAGGTGTCTGAGATTGCGCAGCCCATCGCGCTGAATAAAGGCAATTTTACCCAGTTTATTCAGGACAATGCCGCATTGATTGCCGATCCTTCGCATTCGATGACGGTGGAAGACAGCAACGGTCAGACGCTGTTCAACATTGCGGATGTCAGTCGTCCGGGCGCTGCAGATTTCAGTCAGCGTCTGGCGCAGCCAGCGGGTTATCAGCTGATTGGTGAGATTGCGTCTGTGGCGGAGTTACGTAAAACCCGTCCACTGTTTGAAGGGGCCAAGGTTAAGCTGAAAAGCTGGCATGAAGGACGGGAAGTTGGCGGCGGCGAGTTTGTCGGGAGCTTCCAGCCTGCCCAGAATGATGGCGGTGTGAATTTTGCCGGTGAGGGGTTCTCCTGGCGTCGTGTGGTAGACGATTTTAACCGCCTGACGCTGTTTGATTTCGGTGCGATTGCCGATGGCAAAACCGATACGGCACCCGCCATTATGGCGATGTTCCAGTGGTCGCAGCAGGCTAACCAGCAGATCTGCGTCCAGTTCCCGGCCGGTACCTTTATGGTCTCAGCCTGTAACCTTGGCGATAAGTATCTCAACTTCTTCCGCATGTCCGGTGCGATGGTGAACTTCGGCTATTTTCCAGCGACCACAATTGTCTCGGATGGTAAGTCAGCGTTCGTCTTTGAGATGAACGCCCGTCGCGTTGAACTTTCCAACCTGATTTTTAATGGCAACAGCGATAAGAGTGCAAATCAGCAGGGCTTTTTCCATAACAACTGTCCTGGCGGACAATATTTCCGGGGTGCCTGCCTGCGCTTTAACGCCGTTGGCGGCACGGCCATCAGCCTGCAGGATACCCTCGATTGTAAAATTGACCAGTGGTACGCCTCTCGTTGCAGCGGCGACGTAATTAAATCGGGCTGGTCAGGGCAGAAGCAGGGCAAATGGGACCACAGCACCGCAATTGAGCTGTCAAACTTCAATGCGCAGCACTGTCGTGGCGGTAAAGTCCTTAACCTGCCGCGCTGCGGTCAGTCAATTATCCATAACGGCTGGATTGAGCACTGCGATAACCCAGGCGATCTCTCCAACGGCCAGTGGATCGTTGATGCGCTGAGCATTGAGGATTGTAAGAATCCGCTTATCGCCCATAACACTCGCCTGAATATGCGTCAGACCAGTCTCCAGTCGGGCAGCTGGATTGATAACTCCATGCAGGGCGATCGTCTGCTTAGCATCTGGGAAATGGGCTCTACCCGCGTTGAGTCCTATGGCGTCGCACTGGATGGCAGCCTGAAGTACAACTACATCACCTCGCGCTGGCGCTTAGAGAACAACACGAATCAGGAAACCTGGTTTGATCTCGGCAGCCTCTACTCACCGACGGTGGGGGATTCATGGGAGATCGAGATTTTCGGTCAGTCGCAATTCAGTAACGGCAGTGGTGATAAGCCGCTGATGAACCTGATCGGCGACAAGACCACCGGCGGCCGCGCGGTAATCCACGTGCAGCGTAAGAAAGACCGCTCGGAAGCGAGCTGGTCAGCCGAAGGCAGCTGCCCGATTGTGGATGTGCGCTATGTGGCTGAGCATGACACCGATGTGCATCTCTACGTCAAACTGGCGGGCTGGACGCCGTCGGCTGCCGTGCTGGTGAAAACCACCGGTAAAGATCGCTTTGTGACCGGGCGCTGTGCGCGGGTCAATGCGGTAATGGAGAAGGGTAATCCACCGTCAGGTGACGCGACGAAACGCGCGCCACAGCGCTTCAGCCTGCACAACGGCAAAGCGGGTATCGGTGCCAACGAGCAGGGCGATCTGTTAATGGCTTCCCGTCCGATCGCTGCCGATCAGGTTGATACCAGTAAGCCAGAAGGGTTTGTTTCCGTGGTAATCAACGGGAAACAGGTTGCACTGCCTTACTTCGCGATTAAGTCGTAACAGCGTCTATAACGGCCGCCAGAATGGAGGCGGCCGGTTTCAACAGGAGCACTACCTTTGGGTGCGTTATCCCGTAAAGCATTACTTTTAATCAGAGTTCATTTTGCCCATTGCGGATCTGGGCGGCTTTCAGAATTAAAAAAAATTCATTCGGAGTTTTTATGAAAATTTTATTGGTGGGTAACCACACGTGTGGGAACCGCGGGGATGGCGCGATTCTTCGTGGACTGATTGATTCAATGCGGTCTGCACGGAGTGATTTAGAGATTGACGTTATAAGCCGTTATCCAACCAGCTCCGGTTATCTGCTCCAGCAGGATATACAGCAGGATGCGCTGTATCTGCACAACAGCAAGTCTGGTAAAGGTCTGGTCGGTTCGTTTAAACGTAAAGTCGCGAACCGCCTGATGCCCGATATCATGATGGCGCATCTGGGCAAGGGCGGTATCTTTAAGTCCTTCTCAGTACCACCGCACCTGAAAGCGTTTACGGAAAGTCTGGAAAAATATGATGCGATTATTCAGGTGGGCGGATCGTTCTTCGTTGACCTCTATGGCGTAACCCAGTTCGACCATGCGCTCTGTGCACTGATGGCCAAAAAGCCGATCTACCTGATTGGTCACTCGGTGGGGCCTTTCCAGAACCCGCGCGTTAATGCGCTGGCGAATTTTGTCTTTGATCGGGTCGACAGCCTGGTGCTGCGCGAATCGGTCAGCCTTGATCTGATGAAGCGCGATGGTGTGACCAGCTCTAAAGTGGCGTCTGGTGTGGATACCGCTTTCCTGGTACGTGCGCGTGAAGTCGAAAACCCAAGCCATAACCTGCTCTACTGGCAGGGCATTATCGATGGTCGTAAAACCATCGCGATCACCGTGCGTGAACTGGCGCCGTTTGATAAACGTCTGGGTGTCACACAGAAAGAGTATGAAGCAGCATTTGGCCGGGTCATCAACGCCATGATTGCGGAAGGCTATCAGGTTGTGGCGTTCTCAACCTGTACCGGCATCGACAGCTATGCCAAAGATGATCGCATGGTCGCACTGACACTGCGTGACCACGTGACGCAGCCTGAACATTACCATGTCATCATGGATGAGTTTAATGACCTGGAGCTGGGCATCCTGCTGAGTCATTGTCATCTGACCATTGGTACCCGCCTGCACTCGGCGATTATCTCCATGAACTTTGGCACCCCGGCTGTGGCAATCAACTACGAGCACAAGTCGATGGGTGTGATGAACCAGCTTGGTCTGCCGCAGATGGCAACCGACGTAAAAAGCCTGATGGATGGCTCGCTGATCGATAAGGTAAAAACGGTCCTTGCCGATTACGACAACATCAAGCTGAAGGTCAACACGGCCGTTGCGAATGAAAGGGAAATTGGCAACCGGATCACTGAAGAGATTCTCAAAGTATTAGGGTAATGTGATGAAACTGACTTTTTTCACCATGCGTTTCCCGGTTGCCTCTGAGACATTCGTACTAAATCAGGTAACCCATTTTATTGATGCCGGTTACGAGGTGGAGATCATTTCAGTCTTTCCCGGCGATTTAGTGAACCGGCATGCCGCGTTTGATGAGTATGGTCTGGCGGCGAAGACGCACTATCTGCTGCCGGAAGAGAAAATCTCAATTGTCGATAAGCTGAACCAGCGTATCAAACTGGTGCTGCCAAAAGTGACCAAACCGTCGCTACTGCGTTCGCTGAATGTGCGCCGTTATGGCGCGCAGTCCAGCAAACTGCTGCTGCCGTCGATTGTGGCGAATGCAAAGCAGACCTTCACTGCAGATGTGTTCCTGGTGCATTTCGGCTATGCCGGTGCGCTGGCGAACAAGCTGCGTGAACTGGGCGTGCTCAAGGGTAAACAGGCGACCGTGTTTCATGGCGCCGATATTTCCCGTCGTCACATTCTGGAAGAGCACAAACTCGATTACGTCAATCTGTTCCGCCAGAGTGAGCTGATGCTGCCTATCAGCCATCTGTGGGAGAACAAGCTGATCGAGATGGGCTGTCCGCCGGAAAAAATTCACGTGACGCGTATGGGCATTGAACCAGAGAAGTTTAACTTCCAGCCGCGGCAGGCGTTCCAGACGCCGCTGCGTATCGTTTCGGTGGCGCGTCTGACCGAGAAGAAAGGGCTGGATGTGGCGGTCAAAGCCAGCGCCATCCTGAAGCAGCGTGGCGGTCAGTTTCAGTACACCATCATCGGCAATGGCGATCAGGATGAGATGATGCGTGATTTCATCGCCCGCGAGGGGATGGAGGATTGCGTCAGCATGCCGGGCTTCAAACCGCAGGAGGAGATTCGTCGTGCGCTGAGCGAAGCCGATATCTTCCTGCTGCCGTCTAAAACCGCCGCAGATGGTGACATGGAAGGTATTCCGGTTGCACTGATGGAGGCGATGGCGGTGGGCCTGCCGGTGGTCTCAACCTTCCACAGTGGTATTCCGGAACTGATTGAGAACAACGTGTCTGGCTGGCTGGTGGAAGAGGACGATCCTGAGGCGCTGGCGGAAACGCTGCTGAAGCTCTCTCAGGGCGAAGTGGATGTGGCGCCCGTCGTCGCAGCTGCACGTCACAAAGTTGAGACTGAATTTAATCAGCATATCGCCTATGGCGAACTGGCACAGATTCTGGAGCGACTGGTGTGAGTGGATTTAAGTCACAGGCGATTTGGCTGTTCGGCAGCACCTGCTTTTCCGCAGTGTTGCAGGTTGCACAGCTGAGCTTTCTCGCCCGCAAACTGGAAACCCACGAGCTGGGCCTGTTAGCCATCATCAACGCCATCCTGGCGGTGGCGGGTGTGCTGCAGGATATGGGGATGAGCAGTTATCTGGTGCATCGCCAGAATATTACTCGTCGTGAGCAGAGCACTATCTACTGGGTGAACGTCTCACTCAGCTTGTGCACCGGTCTGATCATGTTACTGATCGCCTTCCCGGTTTCCTGGTTCTATCATCTGCCAGAGCTGACCGGGCTGATCATGCTGACCAGCCTGAACTTCCTGGTGCTGGGGCATCTGTCCCAATATCAGGCGCACTACATCAAAACCAAGCGGATGGTCTCGCTGGCGAAGATTGAGATGGGCACCAAGCTGTTTGCCTTCCTCTGTGTCGTGGCGATGCTGGAGTTCACCTCGCTCACGGTGGCAGCCGCGATTCTGGGTCTGTTTATCAACGCCTTTACCCGCATCCTTTGCATGATTGCGCTGGGCGAAAAGTCATGGCGTCCGACGTGGGAGTTCGACAAAGCGACCTTTATCGGCGCCATTCGCTACGGCAGCTATCAGCTCGGCTCGCAGACTATTAATCAGCTGCGTACCCAGGCGGATGCGCTGGTGGTGGGTAAAGTGATGGGTGCCGAGATGCTGGGTGTCTACTCGCTGGCGAAAGAGCTGGTACTGCAACCGCTGAAGCTGGTCACGCCGGTGATCAACCGTCTGGCACTGCCACGTTTTGCTGAAAAGCAGCACGATGCCGAGCAGCTGAAAAAGCTGTTCCTGAAGGGCACGCTGGGGATCATGTTGTTCAGCAGCGCGATGTACCTGGTGATTGGTATCTTCTCGCCGGTCATCGTCCGTGTACTTTATGGTGCGTCGCATGAGCAGGTTTATCATCTGATCCCGCTAATGCTGCTGTTTGGCATGCTGCGACCGATGGGCGGCCTGACCGGGGCGATTTCACAGGCCAACGGGCGGACCAACGTAGAGTTTTACTGGAACATCGTGGCGAGTATTGTGGTGCTGGCCGTACTGGCGACCACCTTTATCTGGCCTAACGTGCTCTACGTGGCGCTGACGCTCTCTATCTCGCAGATCCTGATCTCCGCACTGGCGCATCCGTTCTTTATCAAGCCGGTGATTGGCATTCGGTTTATTCCTTATGCCCGTCAGTGGGTGGCGGTGTCGGTGGTATTTGTCGGTGTGATGTTGCTGGTAAATCACTTTAATCTGTTTGTGATGCCAGAGTGGTTTGAAGGCTGGCTCTGATTACTGCACAGATATATCAACGGGCGACCTTAGGGTCGCCCGTTTTCATTTATGGCTGGTCTCAGGCATCCAACGGATAGTGCTGCAGATCACAGTCGTCATATTTGATTACTGATTGTCTTTATTCAGTTTATGCCGTATCTGGCAATGGGCAAAATGCCGAATTTCCAAGATATGACAGAGAGTTACTGTCCGCTTTTCAGATAAAGATTATACTTGGACTTCCGGCCGATCCTGCATAATCGACCCACATCTTCATTTTATTAAACGGAATAAATATGACCAAGCTTAAAGCAGTAATCCCCGTTGCGGGCCTCGGTATGCATATGCTCCCTGCGACTAAAGCCATTCCGAAAGAGATGCTGCCTGTCGTCGACAAACCGATGATCCAGTACATCATTGACGAGTGCGTTGCCGCGGGTATTAAAGAGATTGTGCTGGTCACGCATGCATCTAAAAATGCAGTAGAAAACCACTTCGACACCACTTACGAGCTGGAAGCACTGCTCGAAGCACGCGTGAAGCGTCAGCTACTGAGCGAAGTGCAGTCTATCTGCCCGCCAGGCGTAACGATCATGAACGTGCGTCAGGCACAGCCACTGGGCCTGGGTCACTCCATTCTCTGTGCCCGTCCAATGATCGGTGATAACCCGTTCGTGGTGGTGCTGCCAGACGTCCTGCTGGATGATTCTACCGCGGACCACATGCGTTATAACCTGGCTGCAATGGTTGCCCGTTTCGAAGAGACCGGCCACAGCCAGGTTCTGGCACAGCATATGCCAGCGTCCGATCTGACTGAGTACTCAGTGATCACCACTGCAGAGCCGATTGAACACCCAGGTGACATCAGCACCATCACCGATTTCGTTGAGAAGCCAGAAGATACTGCAGGACTGAGCTCTGACCTGGCAGCGGTAGGTCGCTATGTTCTTTCTGCTGATATCTGGGCGGAACTGGAGCGCACTGAGCCAGGCGCATGGGGTCGTATTCAGCTGACCGATGCGATTGCCAGCCTGAGCAAAAACAAAACCGTTGATGTTTCGCTGCTGACCGGTCACAGTTTCGACTGCGGTCGTAAACTTGGATACATGCAGGCGTTTGTCTCTTACGGACTGCGCAGTAACACGCAGGGTCGTGAGTTCCGCGAAGCTATCCAGACCATCCTCGCAAAACAAAAGTAATAAATTCGCCGCGTTCTGCGCGGCAGATTGAAAGGAGCTCACATGGCAATTTTAGTAACGGGCGGAGCAGGGTATATCGGCTCCCATACCGTACTGGCGCTGTTGCAGCGCGGTGATGATGTTGTGGTTCTGGATAACCTCTGCAATGCCTCACGCGAAGCGATTAATCGCGTTGAGAAACTGGCGGGTAAAAAAGCGACCTTCGTTGAAGGCGATATCCGTGACCGTGCCTGCCTGCGTGATTTATTCGCGTCAAATAGCATTTCAGCCGTCATCCACTTCGCAGCCCTGAAAGCAGTGGGTGAATCAACCCGCATGCCGCTGGAATACTACGAGAACAACGTAGCAGGCACCGTGGTACTGCTGGAAGAGATGCGCAACGCCGGCGTCTGGAACTTCATCTTCAGCTCATCAGCGACCGTTTACGGCGCAGATGCACCGGTTCCATACGTTGAGACCACCCCGATTGGCGGTACCACCAGTCCTTACGGCACCTCTAAACTGATGACCGAGTTCGTGATGCGCGACTTCGCTAAAGCAGAGCCGAAGTTCAAGGCCATTGCCCTGCGTTACTTCAACCCGGTTGGCGCGCATGAGTCTGGCGAAATTGGTGAAGACCCGACGGGTATCCCGAACAACCTGCTGCCATACATTGCGCAGGTTGCGATTGGGCGTCTGGAGAAGCTGGGCGTGTTTGGCGGTGATTACGATACGCCAGACGGTACCTGCCTGCGTGACTATATCCACGTGGTAGACCTGGCGGAAGGGCACCTGAAAGCACTGGACCACCTCAATAAAGTTGAGGGCTACACGGCCTTTAACCTGGGCGGCGGCAAAGGCTTCTCTGTACTGGAGATGATCAAGGCGTTTGAGAAGGCGTCTGGTAAAGCGATTCCGTTTGAAATTAAGCCACGCCGTGATGGCGATTTGCCTGCATTCTGGGCCGATGCGTCACTGGCGAACAGTACGCTCGACTGGCGCGTGACGCGCGGCATCGATGAGATGATGCGCGATACGTGGAACTGGCAGAGTAAGAACCCGGATGGGTTTAAGTAGCTGAAAACAGAAGGCGAACATAGGTTCGCCTTTCTTATATTTGGTTTGAATTATCTTATAAGACCTTTCTCAATATTCTGATTGCATCGTCCTGGCGCATCAGCAACCATCATCTGTGCCTGCAAAGCGCTCATAAGTTGAACTAACACCCTCGGCATAATCGCATTTTATTCGTAATAGCTATACCTGAGTGATAGAATTTACGATGGTTGAATGATAAACCCACTTAACTAATTTCATTAATAAAGTGATATCAATCAATTGAATGCTGAACACCTGGCGAGTTCATGTTTCAGCATACTTATTCGGTCAAAGATAATCAGCATCGTGGGAGCTGTAACCCAGGGGCGGTAGCGTGCTCTGAAAACACCTATGATTGTCTGCTTCTTATTCAGGCGCCCATGCCTCAGATAGCTTGTCAGGAATAAATACGTTATGAAGATTCTTATCACTGGTGGTGCAGGTTTTATCGGTTCAGCGGTTGTGCGTCATGTTATCAACAATACGAACGATGAAGTCATAAACGTTGATAAACTTACTTACGCAGGCAATCTTGAATCGTTGAAAGAGATTAGCAGTAATCCACGCTACACCTTTAAGCAGATCGATATCTGCGACGGTCAGGCTATCACTGAAGCGTTAAATGAATTTCAGCCAGATGCCATCATGCACCTTGCCGCAGAAAGCCATGTAGACCGTTCAATCACCGGTCCGGCGGAATTCGTACAGACCAACGTGGTTGGCACCTATGCACTGCTAGAGGCAAGCCGTCAGTACTGGAGCGCTCTGCCTGAAGAGCGTAAATCAGCTTTCCGTTTTCACCATATTTCAACGGATGAAGTCTATGGTGACTTACCTCATCCGGACGAGATGGACGGTGAACTACCGCTGTTTACCGAAGAAACCCCTTATGCGCCAAGCAGCCCTTACTCGTCAACGAAGGCAGCCAGCGATCATCTGGTACGCGCCTGGGGCCGAACCTACAAGTTGCCGGTGATTGTGACAAACTGTTCAAACAACTACGGTCCTTACCATTTCCCGGAAAAACTGATCCCGTTGATTATCAGTAATGCGCTGGAAGGCAAACCGTTACCTATCTATGGCAAAGGCGACCAGATTCGTGACTGGCTCTATGTTGAAGACCACGCGCGCGCGCTCTATACCGTGGTGAAAAATGCAGAGACCGGCACTACCTATAACATCGGTGGTCATAACGAAAAGAAAAACATCGATGTTGTGCTGAAAGTCTGCGAACTGCTGGATGAGCTGCGACCAAAGGCAACCCCGTACAGCGATCAGATTACCTACGTTCAGGATCGTCCGGGTCACGATCGCCGCTACGCGATCGACGCCGCTAAGATCGAAAAAGATCTTGGCTGGAAACCGGAAGAGACCTTTGAAACGGGCCTGAAAAAAACCGTTGAATGGTATCTCAACAATTCGCAGTGGGTTGAGCATGTCAAGAGTGGTGCTTATCAGAACTGGATCGAAGAAAATTACGAGAAGCGTAGCTAATGAATATTTTGCTTTTTGGTAAAAACGGTCAGGTGGGTTGGGAGTTACAACGGGCGCTGGCTCCGCTTGGGAAATTGACGGTTGTTGACCGTCAATCAACTGATTACTGTGGTGATTTTGAAAATCCTGCTGGCATCGCCGAGACAGTTCGAAAGCTCAATCCGAACGTGATCGTGAATGCCACTGCTTACACTGCTGTTGATAAAGCCGAAACTGAGCAAGATAAAGCGCACGTGGTCAATGCAACGTCTATTGAAGCATTGGCACAGGCAGCCGAGGAAATCGGCGCGTGGCTGGTTCACTACTCAACGGATTATGTTTTTGACGGTTCAGGTGATAGACCCTGGCGCGAAGATGATGCAACCGCTCCGCTGAATGTTTATGGACAGAGTAAGCTGGAAGGTGAGCAAGCCATTGTCCGCCACATGAGCCGCTATCTTATTTTCCGTACAAGCTGGGTCTACGCAGCTAAAGGTAATAACTTTGCCAAAACGATGCTGAAACTGGCAAAAGATCGCGATTCATTATCAGTAATCAATGACCAGTTTGGTGCACCAACCGGCGCTGAGTTGATTGCTGACTGCACTGCTCATGCAATCAGAGTAGCTCTGAATGACAGGACCGTTACTGGTCTGTATCACCTGATTGCAGGGGGAGAGACAACCTGGCATGCCTATGCCACTAAAGTGATAGAGTTTGCAAAAGCGCAAGGCATCGAACTGCAGGTACAGGCAATTAAAGCTGTGCCAACGAGTGCGTTCCCTACACCGGCTAAACGACCGGCAAACTCAAGACTCAATACAGAAAAGTTTCAACAGGCCTTTGGTCTGAACCTGCCCGACTGGACAGTTGGCGTTGAACGTATGTTGCTTGAAACTCTTATTTAATAGAAGCAGGCCGCAATAGCGGCCTGGCCAATTAAGGTGAAATTGTGAAAAAGAATAAAGGCATTATTCTCGCTGGTGGCTCAGGAACGCGCCTCTATCCGGTAACGATGGCAGTCAGCAAGCAATTGCTGCCGGTTTACGACAAACCAATGATTTACTATCCGCTCAGTACGCTGATGCTGGCAGGAATTAATGACATTCTGATCATCAGTACCCCGCAGGACACGCCGCGCTTTGAAAGTCTGCTGGGAGATGGCTCACAGTGGGGAATTTCGATTCAGTATAAAGTTCAGCCTAGCCCTGATGGTCTTGCTCAGGCATTTATCATTGGTGAAGAGTTTATTGGTGACGACTCCGTCGCATTGATCCTTGGCGACAATATTTTCTATGGTCACGATCTTTACAAGCAACTTGAAGCTGCATCGATGAAAGATGATGGGGCAACTGTCTTTGCCTATCACGTCACTGACCCTGAGCGTTATGGCGTTGTTGAATTTGATAAAGATGGCAAAGCCATTTCTCTGGTCGAAAAACCTGAACATCCTCGCAGCAACTATGCAGTGACCGGTCTCTATTTCTATGACAACAGTGTTGTGGAGATGGCGAAAAACCTTGCGCCATCACCCCGCGGTGAACTGGAGATTACGGATATCAACCGTATCTACATGGAGCAGGGGAAGCTTTCTGTATCAATTATGGGCCGCGGACACGCCTGGTTAGATACAGGCACACATCAAAGTCTGATGGAAGCGAACAATTTTATCCAGACTATAGAATCACGTCAGGGTCTAAAAGTTGCCTGCCCGGAAGAAATCGCATTCAGAATGGATTTCATTAATAAAGAGCAATTACAGGAACTGGCTAAACCATATCTTAAAAATGAATATGGCAAATACCTGATGGCGCTGGTTGAAGGACGTTTATAATGAATATTATTGATACTAAAATTCCTGATGTAAAAATCATTGAGCCTAAAGTGTTTGGTGACGAACGTGGTTTCTTTCTGGAAACATTCCAGAGTGAAAAATATAAACACGCGCTCAATATCGAAGGTGAATTCGTACAGGATAATCACTCACGTTCAGCAAAAAATGTATTAAGAGGTTTACACTTCCAGCGCAATAATCCTCAAGGGAAGTTGGTTCGTGTTGTAAGAGGCGAAGTATTTGATGTCGCAGTCGACATCAGACCCGAATCACCAACGTTTAAACAATGGGTAGGGGTCTATCTCTCAGAAGAAAATAAAACCCAATTCTGGGTTCCGCCGGGCTTGGCTCATGGCTTTGTGGTCATTTCAGATTATGCAGACTTTGAGTATAAATGTACCAATTATTATGATCCGTCAAGCGAAGGTTGTCTTTCATGGAATGACCCAGAATTAGGGATTGACTGGCCTGTTTCAGACCCTATTCTATCTGAAAAAGATAAATCCGGATTGCTGCTTTCTGAGTTAAAATAATTACATCAGAAATTGATAATAAGGGTGAGCCAAAGAAAAGCCCATCCTTAAATTGTTTGAAACGTGTAACTTATTAAATCTTACTAAGCAATATATAAATATTAATCAGGAAAAATTAAGTTTACGTCAGGTTTTATGAATATCAACGGGTGTAACTAAATAGATTTCAAAAATCAATCAACATTGGTTCGATCATCATCACCTTTGGGACTGTGTTAGCTTAAGATTAAAAAATATTTCGTCACAGCAGTAAATACTCCAGCCCCAGCTTTTAAGAGATTACTAATGAATCCGCATAGTTCGAGATCTACCTCGCTCTTTTCTCTGATTCGTCAGACATGGGCAAATCGAAATCTTATTTTTCAAATGACTAAACGAGAGATTGTTGGTCGTTATCGCGGTTCAACAATGGGTATCCTGTGGTCATTTATTAACCCCATTTTTATGCTCATGGTTTACACCTTCGTATTTTCAGTCGTTTTTAAAGCTCGATGGGGAACAGCTGGAGCGCTTAACGAATCTAAGACTGATTTTGCCGTTATTCTATTTGTCGGCTTGATTATCCATAGTCTTTTTGCCGAAACACTTAGCCGTGCTCCTTCTCTGATACTTGGCAATGTAAACTATGTCAAAAAAGTGGTTTTTCCTTTAGAGATATTGCCGGTTGTGAGTTTTCTAAGTGTGCTCTTCCATAGTTTTATTAGCATGATCGTTTTGATAACCGCTTTTTTCATATTTAATGGTTACATTCACTGGACAATAATCTTCATACCGGTTGTTGTTTTTCCATTGGCATTATTAACTTTAGGCTTGACCTGGTTTCTATCATCGTTGGGCGTCTATCTGCGAGATGTGGGGCAGACAATAACTATAATAATGACTGTGATGATGTTCTTGTCTCCTGTGTTCTATCCGATATCCTCTCTTCCTGAAAACTTGCGTCCGTTGATAATGCTTAATCCGTTAACATTTATTATTGAGCAGGCCAGAGCGGTTCTTATCTGGGGCAAGTTACCTGATTTTACTGGTGTTGGAATCTATACAGTTATCTCATTATTGGTAATGTGGCTGTGTTACGTCTGGTTCCAAAAAACGCGAAAAGGTTTTGCTGATGTCCTTTAAAGAAAATGCGATTGTAATAGATGGCGTAAGTAAATGTTTTCAAGTTTATGACAATCCAGTACGAAGACTAAAGCAGTTTATTGTTCCAAAAGTTGACCGGGTAGTAGGACGTGAAAGCCGGGCTTATCATGAAGATTTTTGGGCTTTGAGAGATGTTTCTTTTGTTTTACCAAAAGGTGAGACAATGGGAATAGTGGGACGAAATGGTTCGGGCAAATCTACTTTACTTCAGATTATTGCCGGTACATTAACGCCAACATCCGGCAGTGTAACTGTCAATGGACGAGTTGCGGCTCTGTTGGAACTGGGTGCTGGTTTCAACAGCGATTTTAGTGGACTTGAAAATGTTTACCTCAACGCATCGCTCATGGGTTTAACGCGAGAGGAAACGGAGTCAAGGCTGGATGATATTCTTTCGTTCGCGGATATCGGGCACTTTATAAATTCTCCTGTACGGTCTTACTCAAGTGGAATGCTGGTTCGCCTTGCATTTGCAGTGCAGGCTCAGATCGAACCGGAAATTCTAATCGTTGATGAAGCGCTTGCTGTGGGGGATGCAAAGTTTCAGGCGAAATGTTTTGCCCGATTAAAAAAGCTAAAACAAAATGGCACTTCAATTCTCTTTGTTTCACATGCAACTGAACAGATAGTCACTCATTGCGATCGAGCATTGTTACTGGATGGTGGAACTACTCAGCTGTCTGGTGCACCACGTGATGTCATTAACCGCTACCTGGATATATTGTTTGGTAAGAAAAACACTTCAGACAATACACGTGATGAAGTCGATAAGCAGATTTCTATCGCTGCTGAAGGTGAGAGAGAGCGCCTGGGGCGTGAAACGGATGCAGAAGAAGCTGCTAAGAGTAAAACTGATACGCAACGTAAGTTAGACAGCACTTATCACGAACGCGCGCATTATAATCCTTCTGAATATAGATGGGGTGATAAAGCTGCTGAAATTTATGACTATTATTTTGAGCAGGATGGTAAAGGTTTTCCTGGTATATTCGAACCTAAAAAGAAAATAAAGTTTCTATTTAAGATAATTAGCCATGAGCTAATTTTCAGGCCTATTTTTGGTTTCGCTATTAAAACTAAAGATGGAGTTACCATTTATAATACCAATAGTGAATGGCAATCAGTTTCTATTGTTGAAGAAGCAAAGCCTGGTGAGACCTTTTTTTTATCAGTTGAAGTGCCTAATCTTCTTTTTGAAGGTGACTATTTTATCTCTGTAGGTATTGCAAGTAGTAATGCCCAGGGTGAAATAATTCCTCATGACCGTCGCTATGATTCAATTCATTTACCTGTAGGCCCAGTTGGTACTTTTACGGGTTTGGCCGATTTAAACGCGAGAATAAAACTTGAAAATGGCTAATTTAGAAAATATTTTGTTAAAGGCTGGCTTTCGTAAAAATGAAGAAACTGCGCTCTGGTCTCCTGCTACCATGAGAGACTTCGCTTACAGTGATGGAGACGATTCTGAAAATTACATTTTTGACACTATACGTAATGCCTCGGATGTGACTGTTGATTCTAAAGAGTTAGGAAAGTTTATTGTTGACTGGCCCTCAACCTATCATCTTAGCTCTGTCCGGGCTAATTTATTACGTCCATTCCAGAGTTGGATGAAAGATAAACGCATTTTGGAAATTGGCTGTGGATGCGGGGCCATTAGTCGGTATCTTGGAGAAAATGCAGCAGAAGTTGTCTCTGTAGAGGGGAGTTATCGTCGTGCAAATATTGCACGTTCTCGTTGCCGGGATCTGGATAATGTCACTGTTATTTGCGCACCCTCAGATACACTACCAGACTTGGGCAAGTTTGACGCAGTTTTACTCATTGGTGTTCTTGAATATGCCCGTGTTTTTATTGGCGAGAAAGGAGAGCAGCATCTTTTAAAAGCCTGTAAAGAGCGTTTGAAAGATGATGGTAAAATCTTTGTAGCCATTGAAAATAAAATTGGCATCAAATATTTTGCAGGCGCGCGTGAAGACCATGTCAACATACCGATGTTTGGTATTAACAACAGTTATGACAAACAAAGCGTAGTTACCTTCGGAAGAAAAGAATTAATAAGTGAGCTTAATGAAGCTGGTTTCACTGATACGCTGGAGTATCTTCCTTTACCTGACTATAAATTACCCTGTGCTGTAGTTACTCCACTGGGATGGCAAAATTACTCTAAAGAGTTAAGTCAATTAGCTGTTGAAAGCGCCCATAAAGAAAAACAGGTTGTACCTCAATATTTGTTTTCTCTTGAACAGGGCATTAAAAATATCTGGAATAATGAAATTGCGGCTGATCTATCAAGTTCCTTTTTGATGGTATCAAGTATGAATAAACAAGAGTCTGTTCATAAGAATGTTGCTGCTATCTATTATTCTGATGATAGAAATACCGAGAATAAAAAGAACGTTGAATTTATTAAAACAAATGAAGGTTTGTCTGTTTCTTCCGGTTCAAGCCAGGATGGTGAAGTGTTATGTGAAGAACTGGAAAGGTTTATCTACGGACAATCATTATGGTCAGATCTTTTAAGGATTGTTAACCGCCCTGATTGGTTGGTAGAAGAATTAGCCGCATGGGCGAAAGGCTGGCTTGATCAGCTTCAGCTGAAAGCTTGCGTTTCACTGGATATCGACAAAGATATTTTATTGCCTGATTCTTATCTGGATGCGTTACCATTTAACGTGATTAAAAAGGATACTGGCGAGTTTGTTTTCTTCGATCAGGAATGGCACGCATCAGAAAGTATAACTTTGGGGTACGTTGCTTATCGCGGTATATATCACTCCTTATTGCGAGTAACTTCTGCAGGTAACAGTAAGTTTTGTAATAGTAACAACATAGCCGATTTGACTGTTGCCACATTAAATGTCATTGGTTTCTCTTGTTCTGCTGCGGACTCAAGAAATTATTTAAGACAGGAAGCTAATTTCCTGGCACAAGTTCAGCATAAAAATGCTGAAGAAATTTATAGTATGCTTAAAGAATTTTCTTTAAGTATGCGAGCTGAATACTGGCTTGACTCTAATGACTACAATTCACTAAAAGGGCATGCAGAAAATCGTCAGCGTCACTATCTAAGCCGTATTGAAGATCTTGAAAAATCTCTTCAGGGTGAACATGAGAATAGTGTCAGACTTCAGCATGAGCTAAATCAACTACATGCAATATATGCTCAACAAGGCCATCTTCTGGATCAGTACCGGCATGACATCGAGAAAATTTTAAACTCTGCAAGCTGGAAAATCTCTGCTCCATTTCGTGTTGCAGGCCGTCGTCTACCTGAAAGATTTAGGGCGCCGGCAAAAAGAACAATTTTCAAAATGTTTTATCTTGGTCAGAAAGTAAAAGTAAAAACAGGAAGTTTATTAGTGAGAGTTAATGCACCTGACAGCAATCTGAAACGAAGCTTACGCGATTTTTTACGGAATCTTTATCTTCAGTTGCCTGAACGATACAAAGATAAAGCTCTTAAATTAGCTATGAAGGTCCGGCCGAGTTGGTTCAGGCATCATCCAGCCTTTAACCAGGCTCAATATGAGCAGGGAATTATTAACAACAACAAAGATGTTCATCCGACCTTTCTTTCTCGCCGCAATGATGGCACTTATTCATTTGCTGAACGCCCTGATGAGTATGTCTATATCCCGGCTAAAAAACCAAATTTCTTCGAAGACAAGCTCAATGAACTTGAAGTACAGCCTCTTTTTTCGATTATTGTTCCTATCTATAACACGCCATTAGATTTGTTAGAATTGATGGTTAAATCGGTTGAGAATCAGTGGTATTCTAATTGGGAACTGGTTCTCGCTAATGATTGCAGTCCGGATAAGGAGATCGTACCAGCACTGAACGCCTTCAAAGATCCCCGGATTAAAGTAATCCATATGGATAAAAATCAGGGGATCGCAGGAGCAACCAATATTGCTATTGATAATGCAAGTGGTGATTATATAGTCTTCCTGGATCATGATGACGAGTTAACTGAAGATTGTTTATTTGAATTTGCTAAATGTATAAATGAAGAAGACCCGGACTTTATTTATAGTGATGAGGACAAGTTCACACCTGAAGGCAACTATTCTCAACCCCACTTTAAACCAGACTGGTCTCCGGACACGATGATGGGAACAATGTACACCTGTCATGCTGCGTGTGTTCGATTGAGCGTTGCCCAGAAATTAGGTGGATTACGTACGGAATTCAATGGTTGTCAGGATTGGGATTTCATTTTAAGACTCTGTGAACTGACTCAGAAAATTTCCCATATTCCTAAAGTTCTTTATCACTGGCGTATTATCCCAGCTTCTGTTGCTTCTGATATTACTGCTAAGCCCTATGTCCTGGCTGCCTCAAAGGCTGTACGTGAAGATGCCCTTAAACGTCGTGGTATTGATGGAATCGTTGAAGAGTTACCTGGCTATCACGGGTATTTCCGCGTTAACTATAATCTTCGCGCTGAAACCCTGGTATCAATTATTATTCCGACACGTGATAACCATGATGTACTTTCTCGCTGTATCAGCTCAATCACAGATAAGACTGCATGGAAACATTATGAAATTGTGATTGTCGATAACGGCTCTCAAAAGAGAGAAACGCTTGATTATCTTGATAAAGTCGCTCTTAATGACAATATCTCAGTCATCAGGCACGACAAACCATTCAACTTTTCAGAACTTAATAATGTTGGGGTTGGGCATGCGAAGGGGAGTCTGTTACTTTTCCTCAATGATGACACTGAAGTGCTGCAGGAAGATTGGCTTCAACGATTAGGCGGTTATGCTCAGCAGAAACATGTTGGTGCAGTTGGTGCTAAACTTGTTTATGCTGATGGACATACTATCCAGCATACAGGCGTTCTTAATTTGCAGACCGGGCCAGTTCATGCTTACATTGGCCACGATAAAAACAATCCTGGGTACTTTTTACGCAATCAGATTGAGTATAACTGGCTTGCTGTCACCGGTGCATGTTTGATGATAGATCGTCAAAAATATGAATCAATCAACGGTTTTGATGAGTCTTTCCCGATTGCTTATAATGATGTCGATATTTGTATGCGTCTTGTTGAAAAAGGCTATTACAATGTTATGTGTCAGGCTGTAACATTGATTCATCATGAATCAGTGTCTCGAGGACTTGACCACATGGATGAGGTAAAAGTTAAGCGTCTACAAAATGAATTAGGTCGCCTTAATAGCAAGCATCCTCAATACTATCAGCATGACCCATTCTATAATGTGAATTTTGCTTTCAATGGACATAATTTCGAGATTATGAAATGATTATTTACGATAACACTGTTAATCCTGCTTATACGAAAGAAGAGATGGATCTGATTTCACTTCGTCATTTAGCTAAAGACGCCAGAGTTATCTCCTTTGATTTTTTCGATACCCTCTTTGTTCGACCTCTGGATGATCCGGAAGACGCCTTTGATCTTCTGGCAAATAAGTTTCTAATTCCTGACTTCAGACAATTACGCCGTAAAGCACAAAAGGATGCTTTTGTGCAGATGGTCAAAGAAGGCCGGAAAGAAATAACATTAAGAAATATTTATAACAATTTCCATGATAGCCGGGCAGATAGTGAAAGCATCATGGAAGCTGAATATCAGCTTGAATTAGCACTTGTTGAACCTAATCCATTTTTTAAGGATTTCTTCAATGAACTGATTGCTGCTGGTAAAACAGTGGTTATTACTTCTGACATGTATCTTGATGAAGGTTTCTTTCGGGAAGCATTGAGTAAATACAATATGGCTGAAGTCCCTCTGTTCATTTCGGCCGATCGTAATGCAACCAAGCGCGATACCGGAGAAATATTCGACTTTTTAATTGCTGAATGCGAAGTTGAACCTCATGAGGTTTTACATATCGGTGACAATGAGTTAGCTGATTATATTAAGCCACGTGAAAAAAATATCCGTGCGTGGCACTACGAGCCAATTCATCTGGCGAATAAAGGAAAGAAACAGTCCCTGGCTTCCTCCTTGATTAACGGAATGCTCCGGACCTTGCAGTCTGAAAATATTAATGCAGACTCTTTTCAGAAATTAGGCTACAAGTATCAGGCGCCTGCAACATGGGGATTTCTGGAGTGGATTCGTAAGCAAAGCATTGCCGATAGCATTGACAAATTATTATTTGTTTCGCGTGATGGTTATTCACTCGAAAGGATAGCATCGCATCATTTTCAGGGTAAGTTGCCAGAGTTTTCCTATTTTATGGGATCCCGTATTGCCTTTAACCTGGCTTTAATGGATGAAGCTAATTTTAATGAGAATCTCAGTTTTCTGATGTCAGGATCTGATGGTTTATCACCTGGTGAATTACTGGAGCGTATTGGTGTAGAGCCTCCAGCAGATGAAGTAATGTTGTCTGTAGGTATTGCTCCTGACATGATCATAGCGCCAGATAACTATGACTTAGTGCATAAGTTCCTTATTGCATTACGTGCAGAGATTCTCAAAGTATGCCAGCGTAATCGACGTGGACTATTTATGTATCTTCATTCTTTAGGTATTAATGAGGGGGATACGGTAGCTATGGTTGATGTTGGCTGGAGTGGAACCACGCAAGAAGCATTCATTCATACTGTAAAAAAATTTATGAACATAAATGTTATTGGCTACTATTTCTGCATTGCCAATACGTATGAAAGAAAACGACGTTCGCCGCATCAGATCATGAAAGCTTTCATTAACAATGACTCTACCAGTCCAGCTTTAGTGGATAAGATTTATGAAAACCGGGTAGCAATTGAGTTGTTTTTCTCTGCACCACATAATACGGTTATAGGTTATAAGCCTATTAAAAATACAGTACTTCCTGTAACGGATCCCGGACGTATAAAGTCTAAGGACCATAATTTAATCAATGCGCAACTAACTGAAGGTGTCGATAGGTTTAGTGAGGATTTCCTGCATATGATAGGGAGATTGCAGGTCAAACTGACCCCTATGCAGCTTGCTCAGCCCTTAATTTCGTTGACGACTAATGATGACTGGCGCAAAAATAAATTATTTATGCAGATAGAAAACTTTGATTCATGGGGCAGTACACGTAACAAAGTTATCAAGTTTCAGGATTATTTTCAGAACACCTCTCAATGCTGAATAAGCCGCTAAAGGGACATGTTGCTATTCTGATGGGCACCTACAATGGTGCCCCATACATAGAAAAGCAACTTAATTCAATTAAACACCAGAAATGGAAAAACTGGTCTTTATGGGTTTCAGACGATGGCTCCAGTGATGATACGCGTTCAATTATAGAAAGTTCTTTTTCAAAAAATCAGAATGATTGCACTTTATTGCAAGGGCCAGAACAAGGTTTTTGCGAAAATTTTAAATCTATGATCGGCAACGAAAACATTATTTCGGATTATTATGCGTTTGCTGACCAGGATGATATATGGCTTCCTGATAAACTGTCACTTGCAGTGAGTTACCTTAGTTCATTTTCTAAAGAGACGCCGGTAATATATTGTTCACGAACTCAGTTAATTGATAAGGATGATAATGTTATTGGTTACTCATCTCTCAACCATAAAAAACCTGGGTTTTCTAATGCACTAATACAAAATATCGCAAGCGGCAATACTATGGTTTTCAATCATGCCGCACGTCAACTTTTTCATAAAACGCTCTCATTTCCGATGATTGCACATGATTGGACTCTATATCTGATAGTTACTGCATGTGGTGGTTCTGTTTTCTATGACCCATTGCCCACGGTACTATACAGGCAACATACAGCTAATTTAATCGGAAATGGAATGAAATTGAGTACACGATTTGGCAATCTCTTTGATGCCTATCGTGGTCGTAACAGGCGCTGGAATGATCTTCATTTCCAAATTTTAGACTTTATTTACCTCCACATGACGTTCGAAAATCGTGCCAGGTATAATGCTTTTCGGCAGATACGAAACAGTAATATTTTCAGTCGCTTGAAATTATACAAAGCCTCGAAAGTTTATCATCAGAACCGAGTGGGTCAGATAACGAACTTTTCATACGTTCTATTTAACAAGTTTTAAATTTGGTAATCTCGTGAAAATAATCGCATCGCTTGTACTCTATCGTCATGCTTATAAGGATATTTCACGCACATTGGATTCATTGTTATCTGAAGAAAGTATTGATAAAGTCTGTATCGTTGATAACGGTGGGCATTGCGACTGGCTAAACGATTACAAACATTCTAAGGTTTCCGTTTTGTTGCTTCAGGATAATAAGGGTTTTGGTGCGGGCCATAATAAAGCTTTTGAAAAATACCGAGCCGAATCGGAATATTTTCTTATTTGCAATCCCGATATCACATTTAATTCTGGCGAGGTTGATGCTCTTTTTAATTTTGCTACAAAAAATCATCTTGCATTAACTATACCTAAAGTCATTTATCCTGACGGAAGTCTTCAATATAGTTGTAAACTTCTGCCTACGCCCTATCAGTTATTTATGCGGCGTTTTTTCTCACCACATGTTATCGATTCAAATCGTGAATATGAACTTCACGATGCTGATTATCAACGCCCATTTTATGCCCCATCTTTTTCAGGGTGTTTTATGCTGATTAGTCAGCAGGCTCTCATCCAGACCGGTGGCTTTGATGAACGCTTCTTTCTTTATCTTGAAGATGTAGATTTATCCAGACGGGTTTCAGGTTTAGGCCTGAATGTCCAGTACTGTCCTGATTCAATGGTTGTTCATGAATCGCAAAGACGTTCATATCAGGATTTTAAGTTTCTTATTTTTCACATCGTCTCAGCGGTTCGCTATTTTAATAAATGGGGCTGGCTTATTGATCCGGAGAGAGACAGATTAAACGCTTTGTGCCTTTCCCAGTTGAACTGTAAGAATTCGTGATTAAAGACTTTTCAGAATTTACGTATTAGTGTAACTCTTCTTATAACTAATTCTATTGATCTAAACGCAGTCATGTTACTGATAACATTGTTTATGAAATGATGTATAATAGATGTTACGTTTATATTGACTGAGTTTGTCATTCGCTATTGGGATAGAGCTGAACGGCTCTGTATATATAGATCAGGAGTAAATAATGTCCAAGCAACAGATCGGCGTTGTAGGTATGGCAGTGATGGGCCGCAACCTGGCTCTTAACATTGAGAGCCGCGGTTACACTGTTTCTATCTTCAACCGTTCACGCGAAAAGACTGATGAAGTCATCGCTGAGAACCAGGGCAAGAAGCTTGCTCCTTTTTACACCGTTGAAGAGTTTGTCGAATCGCTGGAAAAACCTCGTCGTATCCTGCTGATGGTTCAGGCAGGTGAAGCGACTGATAAGACTATCGCCTCACTGACTCCACACTTGGATAAAGGTGACATCCTGATCGATGGCGGTAACACCTTCTATAAAGACACCATCCGTCGCAACAAAGAGCTTTCTGATCAGGGCTTCAACTTCATCGGTACCGGCGTTTCCGGCGGTGAAGAGGGCGCACTGAAAGGCCCATCAATCATGCCTGGCGGTCAGAAAGAAGCGTACGAGCTGGTTGCGCCGATTCTGGATAAGATCGCGGCACGTGCGGAAGATGGCGAAGCCTGTGTGGCTTACATCGGTCCGGACGGCGCGGGTCACTATGTGAAGATGGTTCACAACGGCATCGAGTATGGCGACATGCAGCTGATCGCTGAAGCTTATGCTCTGCTGAAAGGCGCTCTGGGCCTGAACAACGAAGAGCTGGCTGAAACCTTCACCGAGTGGAATAACGGCGAGCTGAGCAGCTACCTGATCGACATCACCAAAGATATCTTCACCAAGAAAGACGAAGAAGGTAAATATCTGGTTGATGTGATTCTGGATGAAGCAGCAAACAAAGGTACCGGTAAATGGACCAGCCAGAGCTCACTGGATCTTGGCGAGCCTCTGTCACTGATCACCGAGTCTGTTTTTGCCCGTTACCTCTCGTCACTGAAAACGCAGCGCGTTGCGGCCTCTAAAGTACTGAGCGGTCCACAGGCTAAAGCTTTCACCGGCGACAAAGCAGAGTTCATCGAGAAAGTTCGTCGTGCATTGTACCTGGGTAAAATTGTCTCTTATGCGCAGGGCTTCTCACAGCTGCGTGCTGCGTCAGAAGAGAACAACTGGGATCTGCATTACGGTGAAATCGCTAAGATCTTCCGCGCGGGTTGCATCATCCGTGCTCAGTTCCTGCAGAAAATCACTGATGCTTATGAAGCAGATGCAGGCATCGCTAACCTGTTGCTGGCGCCATACTTCAAAGATATCGCGGATCAGTATCAGCAGGCGCTGCGTGATGTGGTTTCTTACGCGATTCAGAACGGCATCCCGACGCCAACCTTCTCTGCGGCGATTGCTTACTACGACAGCTACCGTTCAGAAGTGCTGCCTGCCAACCTGATTCAGGCGCAGCGTGACTACTTTGGTGCGCATACCTATAAGCGCATTGACAAAGATGGTGTGTTCCACACCGAGTGGTTAGATTAATCACTAAAAAGGGCTTCCCTCGGGAAGCCCTTTTTTTATCCTACCAGCAAATCCCCGCTCCGAATCTCCTTCTCACCCGCCAGCCGTACCACTAGCATGCCTGCCGTCGCAAATCTTACCCAGTGTCTCGCATAGAGGATACCGCCATGTTCTGCCACCAGTGGTGTGATATGGTCAGTAATCGGATCGACAATCTCAGCGACCACTTCTCCTGGCCGAATCTGTGCGCCCAGCGGTTTACGATGCAGAATCAGACCTGACACCGGCGAATGAATATATTCGCAACCTGCTAACGGCGTAGGGGGATTTTTCAGGGCAGGTGAGGCCGCCGCTGATCCCTCGCTGTGACGCTCTTTAATCACACCTGTCTCTCCCGGCGCTTCAGCAACGTCAGGCACGTTTAAACCAATCGGTCCGTCATTGATTGCCACGATATCGTCACCGCCCGCGCTTGCCGGAACCAGTTCATCGCCACCGATTACAGGTGCAGCCACTTCCACGGAAATTGAGGGCTCGCTGTAGCCGATATAACCGCCTTCCTGCAGTGCCGAAATAATCGCATCTGCATCTTTCTCCGCCTGTTCAGGCGACACATCACGCACGCCACGCAACTCCAGCGTCACCGGCAGCAATCCACGTGGCATGGGGTAATCTTTGCCAAAGCGTTCTGCCAGCGTCAGCCAGGGTTCGCAGCAGGCTTCATCAAACGGTTCACCGCCAGAGATCTGCGCCAGCAGCTGCACTTCACTGCCTAACCATCGCGCCAGCGGCTCAATGTCCGGCCAGGCATGCGGCGTGGTGTAGAGATGCGGCACGGCTTCCCAGTCACAGTGCAGGTCAATCATTAGATCCGCCTGGCTGGCCATTCGCATCAGCGTATAACGCTGCGCATCCAGCTCCGTTTTTGGCACGGTATCGCGATAGTGACGATCGATCGCGTCGCGAATCAGGCTTCGGTTCTGCGATTCACTCTGCGTCAGACTATCCGCCAGCCCGGCCGCCAGCGTGGTACCCAGTGACGGGAAACGGCGATTAAAGTCCTGACCAGAGAGCGTATGGAAACGACCCAGATGGGTGCCGTGCCAGTGCTGTCCCAGCGCCAAGGGATTAGCAACCGGCACCAGGGTAAACGCGGCTTTAAGCTGTCCGGCGGACTCCAGCGACTGCAGTCTTTGTTTCAGAAACCATGCCACCGCCATACCGGGCAGTTCGTCACCATGCAGTGCAGCCTGGATATAGACCTGACGCTCATGGTCCGGAGCAAAATGAAAACTGATGATTTCACGCTGGGTGCCTAAAGAGGCGCTTAACAGTGGATGATGTTGTTGATGCATACCGTGTTAATGTCCTTTAATCGGCAAAGGACGACAGCGCGCCGTCCTGAAAAAGTTAAAGTATAGTGCCGGATCGCGGTGAGGACGAAAAAGGGCGACCGCGAGGTTACTGCTGGATAGAGATATCCGTAGCGAAATAGCGCTTCTGGATCTGGTCAAACGTGCCGTTCTTTTTGATTTCGGCAAAGGCATTATCCAGCGCCGTTTTCAGCTCCGCATCGCCTTTGCGCAGGCCGATTGCCGTGCCGGGGCCGATAATCGGATCCTGAATAATCGGGCCAGCCAGCTCAAAGTCTTTACCCTGCGGATGCTTCAGGAAGCCAATGGCCGCCTGTGCCGCATCAGTGAAGACCGCATCCAGCCGGCCTGATACCAGATCGCTTTCAACCTGGGCCTGATCGCCATAAGGCACTACGGTCACACCATGCGGCTGCCATTTCGCCAGCGCATAGCGCTCCTGTACCGTTCCCTGTTCCACGCCGACTGTTTTCCCTTTCAGGGATTCAACCGTTGGCAGTATGCCAGAACCCTTACGGGCGATTAGCTGGGTGTGGGTGTCATAGAGCGGCACGGTGAAATCGATCTGTTTAAGGCGCTCTTCGGTAATGCCCATGTCAGAGAGAATGGCATCGAATTTACGCGCTTTCAGCGCCGGGATCATGCCGTCAAACTGGCTTTCAACCCAGACGCATTTCGCCTGCATCTGGGTACAGAGCGCATTGCCCAGATCGATATCAAAGCCGACCAGCTTGCCCTGTGGTGTTTTCGATTCAAACGGTGGATAGGTCGGGTCGACCGCGAAACGCACCTGTTCGATTTTCGCCTGCGCGCCAAACGCACAACCAGCCATAACCGCCACTGCCAGCGTCTGACGCAGGCGTTGAGTGAAAATGTTCATGATTTTGCTCTTATTCTGTCGTGATGAATGTTTATGCAGAGTATCGCCGGGCTGCCGGGATGGCAATTACTGCGTTATCTTCACCACGTCAGCCGCGCACAGCGACCGGTAATCTTCGGTGTTCAGGATCACTGAGCGCTCCAGCAGACCGGCGTTAAACGCGATCTCCGGATAACGTTCAAACAGCGTGGGGTCAACGACCAGTCTGAGGTCAGGATGAAAGCTGAACGGCGGGATAGCCCCGAATACACAACCGGTCAGCAGTTCGGTCTCTGTCGGGCTGGCGAGTGAGGCGCGCCGTCCACCGACCGCCGCTGCGACTTTACTCAGGTCGGCCTGCTGATCAGCCGGTAACACCGCCAGCACGTGCTGTTTCACGCCATTGCCTTTCACATGACAGACCAGCGCTTTCGCGCCCTGGCCAATTTCGGTGCCGCGTATCGCCGCAACCGCTTCACATTTACCGGTCGCCTCATGCTCCATCAGGCGATAGCGTGCCTGGTGCTTGTCGAGCAGGGCGATTAATTTTTCATGGGTCGTCACGGTTCTCTCCCCGAGGTTTGAGTCGCCATTATTGTGCGGGATGGGGGTGAGGATTGAGAAGGATTCTGCTCAGAATCCCCATAAAAGTGAAATTCTGAGCAGCATATTGCACAATTATTTATGGCGGGCGCGCAGGTTGTTGATCACAGCACTGAAGTCCAGATCCTGATCCTGTAACAACACCATCAGGTGATAGACCAGGTCGGACGCTTCATTAGTGAGTTCATCCCGATCGTTGACGGTGGCCGCCAGCGCGGTCTCAACCCCTTCTTCGCCCACTTTCTGCGCAATGCGCTTGGTGCCGCTGGCGTAAAGCCGGGCAGTGTAGGAGCTTTCAGGATCGGCCGTTTTGCGAGACGCCAGCAGTTCTTCCAGCTGATAGAGGAAAGTCCACTCAGGCACAGCCGGCGAGAAGCAGCTGGTGGTGCCCAGATGGCAGGTCGGGCCAATCGGGTTTGCCAGCACCAGCAGCGTGTCGTTATCGCAGTCAGGCGTAATGCTTACGACCTGCAGAAAATGGCCGGAGGTCTCGCCTTTGGTCCACAACCGGTTTTTGGTGCGGGAGAAAAAGGTGACATTACCTTCTGCCAGCGTTTTTTCCAGCGCCTCTGGGTTCATATAGCCGTGCATCAGCACTTCGCCTGAGACGTTATGCTGAACGATGACCGGCATCATGCCCTGTGTTTTGTCCCAGTCGAGCTGGGACAGTTGTTGTTCGGTTAGCACGCGCGAATCTCCACTCCGTTGTCGATCAGGAAGCTTTTCAGCTCACCAATATTAATAATCTGCTTATGGAATACCGAGGCCGCTAAAGCACCATCCACATTCGCCTCAGTAAACGCGTCGAGGAAGTGCTGCATCGTGCCGGCACCGCCAGAGGCAATCAGGGGCACGTTGCAGACTTCACGCATTTTCTTCAGCTGCACCAGGTCATAGCCGTTACGCACGCCATCCTGGTTCATCATGTTCAGCACGATTTCGCCTGCACCCAGTTTCTGGACTTCCTGCACCCACTCCAGTGTTTCCCACTGTGTCACGCGGGTACGCGCCTCGTCACCGGTGTACTGATTCACCTGATACTTACCGCTGGCTTCATCAAACCAGGTATCAATGCCGACCACAATACACTGAACACCGAAACGGTCAGCGAGGCGGGTGATCAGCGAAGGATCGGCCAGCGCTGGTGAGTTAATCGAAATCTTATCCGCACCAAACTCCAGAATGCGCGCCGCGTCTTCCGGGGTTTTAATCCCGCCTGCTACGCAGAACGGAATATCAATCACCTCAGCCACGCGCGACACCCAGCTTTTGTCGACGACGCGGCCATCAGATGAGGCGGTTATGTCATAGAACACCAGTTCATCGGCACCTTCAGCGGCATAGCGCTGCGCCAGCGGCACGATGTCGCCGATGATCTCGTGATTGCGAAACTGTACGCCTTTGACCACCTGGCCGTCACGTACGTCCAGGCAGGGAATTATCCGTTTTGCCAGCATGCAATCGCCTCCGAAACAGTGAATTTATCTTCCAGCAGCGCACGTCCGACAATTACGCCCTGAACACCGCTACCGCGCAGGGCGGCGATATCATTGAGGCCACCAATGCCACCCGAAGACTGGAAAGCAATCGTCGGGAAGCGCGCCGTGACTTCCTGATAGAGCGCAACGTTGGAGCCGCTCAGGGTACCGTCGCGGGAGATATCGGTGCACAGCACGTGCTTCAGACCCACCTGCTGAAAATCGGTAATGACCTCCTCCAGCGTCACGCCTGCCGCTTCCTGCCAGCCACTGATTGCGACTTCTTTGCGGTTACTGGCATCAATGCGCACGTCTAACGCGAGCACAATCGCCTCTGCGCCAAACTCCGCAAACCAGCGCTTTACCTCTTCAGGCTGTTTCACCGCGGTGGAACCAACCACCACACGACTGGCTCCGGCTTCCAGCAGCGCGTGAACATCGTCCCGGCTGCGAATGCCGCCACCGACCTGCACCGTGACATCAACGCCGTTAAGCAGAGTTTTCAGCAGCGCAATCTGGCGTTTCGCCGGATCTTTCGCGCCGGTTAAGTCCACCAGATGCAGCACGGTCGCGCCCTGGCTTACGTAATCCTGCAGACGGGGCAGCGGATCGCTGCCGTAATCGCGCTGTTGACCATAATCGCCCTGATGCAGACGAACCACTTTTCCGTCAATTAAATCTAACGCGGGGATAATCATTACATCTCCAGGAAGTTTTTCAGCAGCTGCGCGCCCGCTTTGCCCGAGCGTTCCGGATGGAACTGGACGCCGAAGAAGTTATCTTTCTGCACCGCGGCAGTGAAGGCTTCACCGTAGTGACACTGGGCGATGGTGCTGGCGTTAACGGGCATGGCGTAGCTGTGGACGAAGTAGAAGTAGCATCCTTCGTCGATGCCACGGAACAGATGATTTCCCGCCTGCGCGGTAATCTGGTTCCAGCCCATGTGCGGTAACGGCAGGCCGTGGGTGTCCATCAAAGACACTGGCTCATCGATAATGCCCAGGGTCGGCACGCCGCCATTTTCATCGCTGCCGCGTCCCAGCAGCTGCATACCCAGGCAGATCCCCAGCACCGGCTGGGTACAGGCTTTCACCAGATCGATCAGGTCACGCTCCTGCAGCTGATTCATTGCTGCCTGTGCGGTGCCGACGCCGGGCAGAAAGAGTTTGTCGGCGCGCAGCACCACATCGGGATCGCGGCTCACGTCCGGGGTGTAACCCAGACGTTCAATCGCCCATTTTACCGATGAGAGGTTGGCGCAACCGGTATCCATGATCACCACGTTCATCACAGCACTCCCTTCGAGCTTGGCAGCGTATTGCCCTCAACGCGGATCGCCTGGCGCAACGTACGACCAAAGGCTTTAAACAGGCTCTCGACCCGGTGATGGTCGTTCTTGCCTTTGGTTTTCAGATGCAGCGTGCTCATCATGGCGTAGGAGAGCGAGCTGAAGAAATGCTCGACCATCTCGGTGCTGAGATCGCCCACGCGTTGATAGTTGAACTCTGCTTTGAACTCGATGTGCGGTCGGCCGGAGATATCCAGCGCACAGCGCGCCAGACATTCATCCATCGGCAGCACAAAGCCAAACCGGCCAATGCCGCGTTTATCTCCCAGCGCTTTCAGCAGCGCTTCGCCGAGTGCCAGACCGGTATCTTCCACCGTGTGGTGATCGTCAATGTAGAGATCGCCTTTTACTTCGATGTGCATGCGGAACCCGCCGTGCACCGCAATCTGGTCCAGCATATGGTCGAAGAAACCCACGCCAGTATTGATTTTGCTGCCGCCTTCGCGGTCCAGCCACAGTTCAACACGCACCTGCGTCTCTTTGGTGTTGCGCTGCACCAGCGCATGGCGATCTCGCTGGGTCAGACGCTGCTGGATGGTCTGCCAGTTCTCGCCGTCAGCGCCGTAGCGGATAGGCTGAATGCCCATGTTCTCCGCCAGTTGAACGTCGGTCAGGCGATCGCCAATCACGTAACTGTTGGCGGTATCCAGTGCGCCCTCTGCCAGCCAGGCTTCAACCATTTTGGTTTTGGGCTTGCGGCAGTCGCAGTGGTCGTCCGGCATGTGCGGACAGATCAGTACATCGTCAAACGCAATGCCCTGCGAGGTCAGAACCTGCATCATCAGATTGTGCGGACCATCGAAATCGGCTTGCGGAAAACGGGCGGTGCCCAGACCATCCTGATTGGTGATCATCACCAGGCGATAACCGGCGGCCTGCAGCGCCAGCAGCGCCGGGATAACGTCTGGCTCAAACGCCAGCTTATCCAGTCGGTCCACCTGATAATCTTCAGGCGGCTCAGAGATTAATGTACCGTCGCGGTCAATAAAAAGGGTCTTCTGGCTCATGCTTGCTCCACAGAAAAGGCTTGCAGCGCGGCGATCACTCGTGCGCACTCTTCACGCGTGCCGATGGAGATGCGCAGACATCCCGACAGGCCCGGATTTTTGTTCTGATCACGCAGGATAATGCCCTGATCCCATAAGGTTTTGAAGACTTTTGGTGAATCGGTAAAGCGCGCCAGAACATAGTTAGTCTCGCTGGGGAAAACCTGCTCAACGCAGGCCAGCTGAGGCAGTTCGGCCAGAAGCCAGCTGCGGTTTGCATTCAGCTCCGCAACATGTTCACGCATCAGCGCAATACCCTGTTCACTTAATGCCTGACCGGCCACATCGGCCACCGGGGTCGCCAGCGGGTAGGGCGCAATCACTTTCATCAGCAGGTCGATAACGGGCTTATTGGCCAGCGCAAAGCCGCAACGCAGGCCCGCCAGCGCAAAGGCTTTCGAGAGGGTACGCAGGACCACCAGGTGCGGATAATCCTTCAGCCAGCCAGTCAGCGTCGCCTGAGGACAAAATTCAATATAGGCTTCATCGGCCACCACCAGCGCTTTACCGGCAGTCATCGTCAGCAATTGACGGATATCCTCCTGATTAATCAGGTTGCCGGTCGGGTTGTTCGGGCTGCAAAGATAAACGACTTTCACGCCGTCCAGCTGTTCCGCGATAGCAGGCAGATTCAGCTGCCAGTCGCTGAGCGCCGGCGCGGTACGGTATTCAATGCCGATGGTTTCGGCGCTGACGCTGTACATGCCATAAGTCGGTGGACAGAACAGAATCGCATCCTGCCCCGGCTCACAAAAAGCGCGCATGATCAGTTCAATCGCTTCATCCGCCCCACGGCTCACCAGCACCTGCTCCGGCGTTAAACCTGCGTAGGCCGCATAGCGCTCAATCACGATTTTCGGCTGACACTCCGGATAGCGGTTCAGTGTCTGCTGTGACAGTTCAAACGGCACCGGCAACGGAAACTCGTTGGCGTTAAGCCAGACATCGCCATTGCCACCCAGACGACGCGCCGACATATAAGGCGTGAGAGCGCGTACATTGGCGCGCGCCAGCTGCTCAATATCCTGACTCATGCTTGCTCCTTTAGTGCGGCAACGCGCAGGGTGACGGCATTTTTGTGGGCATCCAGCTGCTCGGCGGCGGCCAGGGTTTCAATGGTCGCGGCCAGATTCAGGAAGCCCTGTGGCGTCAGCTCCTGCACCGTCATGCGTTTCTGAAAATCAGCCAGACCCAGGCTGGAACAGGTCGAAGTATAACCGTAGGTCGGTAACACGTGATTGGTGCCTGAGGCGTAATCGCCTGCGGACTCCGGTGACCAGTCGCCTAAAAATACCGAACCGGCGCTGGTGATGGACTCCACCAGATCGCGTGGCTGGCGGGTCTGCAGAATCAGGTGCTCCGGGCCGTAAAGATTGGAAATCTCAACGCATTGCTCAAGGTCGCGCGCCACGATCAGGCGGCTGCTTTCCAGCGCCTGACGCGCCGTGGCCGCACGCGGCAACTGCGCCAGCTGCTGCTCAACGGCGACCGCGACCGCTTCGGCCAGCTTAAGTGACGGCGTCAGCAGAATCACCTGCGAGTCAGGACCATGTTCGGCCTGTGAGAGCAGATCAGACGCAACAAACGCGGGGGTGGCACCTTCATCAGCAATCACCAGCACTTCTGAAGGCCCGGCTGGCATATCAATCGCGGCGCCATCAAGACGCTGACTCACCTGACGTTTTGCTTCTGTGACCCAGGCATTGCCCGGACCAAAAATCTTGTCGACGCGCGGCACGGTTTCCGTACCGAAGGCCAGCGCGGCGATAGCCTGCGCGCCACCCACCTGGAACACCTCTTCTACGCCACACAACTGCGCGGCATAAAGAATCTCATCGGCAATCGGCGGCGGCGAACAGAGCACTACGCGGCCACAACCAGCGATACGGGCAGGTGTCGCCAGCATCAGCACGGTAGAGAAGAGCGGGGCGGAACCACCAGGAATATAGAGTCCGACCGATTTCACCGGGCGAGTGATCTGCTGGCAGCGCACGCCAGGCTGTGTTTCAACATCCACCGGCGGCAGAATCTGCGCGTTGTGGAAGGTTTCGATATTCCCCACCGCGACGGCCATCGCCTGCTTCAGTTCGTCACTTAAACGGGCGCTGGCTTCTGCTATCTGCTGCGGCGTCACGCGCAGGTTTTCCACCTGCGCTTTGTCGAAGCGGGCACTGAACTCGCGCAGAGCGTCATCGCCGTTCAGCTTTACCTGTTCCAGCACGTTGCGCACCGTCAGCGTGACGTTTTCAGAGGCGGCGATAGCGGGACGTAACAGCAGCGCCTGCTGCTGTTCGGGGGTGCACTGCTGCCACTCAATCGGGGTAGAAAAGGCCATGGCTTACTCCATCATCTTCTCAATAGGCAGCACCAGAATGGAACTGGCACCCAGTGCTTTCAGTTTTTCCATCGTTTCCCAGAACAGGGTTTCGCTGCTGACCATGTGCATCGCTACGCGGCTGACATCACCTGCCAGTGGCAGAACGGTCGGGCGCTCTGCGCCAGGCAGCAGGCTAATGACTTCTTCCAGACGCTCACTCGGCGCGTGCAGCATGATGTACTTCGATTCACGCGCTTTAATCACGCCCTGAATACGGGTCATCATTTTGTCGATCAACTCCTGCTTGGCGGCAGGCATCTCGCCGTCACGCTGAATTAATACGGCTTTGGAACGATAGATGACTTCAACTTCGCGCAGGCCGTTGGCTTCCAGGGTTGCACCGGTGGAGACCAGATCGCAGATGGCATCCGCCAGACCCGCACGGGTCGCCACTTCCACGGAACCGTTCAGTAAACAGGTTTTGAAGCTGACACCTTTTTTGTCGAGGTATTGTTTGAGCAGGTGAGGATAAGAGGTGGCGATACGGGACTTATCAAGGCATTCCGGACCGGTGTACTCGGCGTCAGTCGCCATCGCCAGTGACAGGCGGCAGCCGCCGAAATCCAGGCGGCGCAGCGTGAAATAGCGCGGATCTTCACCCTGAGCACGACGTGAGAGGAGTTCTTCTTCCAGCACGTTCTCACCGATGATGCCTAAATCGACCACGCCATCCATCACCAGGCCAGGGATATCGTCATCGCGCACACGCAGGATGTCGATCGGCATGTTTTCCGCAAACGCAATCAGGCGCTGTTGCTGAAGGTTGATTTTAACGCCGCAGCGCGCCAGCAGTTCGCGTGAATCATCACTTAAACGGCCAGATTTCTGCATAGCTATGCGTAAACGGGTGTTATCTAACATGGTTCCTGTCCTTTTCCTGTCCTGAATGTGTGGTTACGTCAGCCCATAAAAAAACCCCCGGAAGACGATCTTCCGGGGGTTCTCTTGCGTTCACACCACTGGAAGATCTTGAAAGTCTTCCAGCACCAATTGCCTGAAAGACTAGTCAGGATGATGGTGATGATGATGGTTGAACTGAACGCGTGTCATAATAATCTCGTCGATGAATGAGTATTCATTTGTGGGGTTTAACCTAACGAAGATGGCTGCGCTTGGCAACACTTTTTTAAACAGGTGATTCGGAAAGCACTGAAACAGGTTGTTCTGGTTTGCAATCCGGGGGCAAACTACGGTGAAGTCGGGGTTGATGTTTCACGTCAGGAGTCAAAATGAAGAAGGTCGCGATTGTGGGACTGGGCTGGTTGGGCATGCCGCTGGCCACGGCGTTAACCGCGCGAGGCTGGCAGGTTACCGGCAGCAAAACCACGCCAGACGGTGTTGAAGCCGCACGTCGCTGCGGGATTGAGGCGTTCCAGCTGGAACTGACGCCGGAACTGCTCTGTGATGCCGCCGATATTGAGCCGCTGTTCAACGTTGATGCGCTGATCGTTACGCTGCCCGCCAGCCGCACCGCAGAAGGTGGCGAGGCCTATCTGCAGGCGGTGCAGAATGTGGTCGACACCGCGCTGGTTTACAAAGTGCCGCGCATCATCTTTACCAGCTCAACGTCAGTTTATGGCGGCAGCTCCGGTGTTAAGCGGGAAAACAGTCCGCTGGCTGCAGAAACGGTAGCCGGAAAGACGCTGGTGAAACTGGAAAGCTGGCTGCACGATCTGCCTGGGACCAGCGTGGATATTCTGCGGCTGTCCGGTCTGGTCGGGCCAAAACGCCATCCCGGACGCTTCCTGGCGGGTAAGCAGGATGTGGCAAATGGCTCGCAGGGCGTGAATCTGGTGCATCTGGATGATGTGGTCGAGGCGATTGCGCTGCTGCTGCAGTCGCCGAAAGGCGGCCGGGTGTATAATCTGAGTGCATCAAAACATCCGTCGCGTGACACATTCTATCCAGCGGTTACGCGTCAGCTGGGTCTGCAGCCGCCGCAGTTCGCGCCAGAAGCCGTCAAAGACAGTGGCAAGCTGATTGATGGTTCGCGAATCTGTAGCGAACTCGGTTTTGAGTATCGCTATGACGATCCGGTGAAGATGCCGCTGGAGTGATGGGTGCCTCATGAAGGTGGAGAGGTGGATACCTTAAGCCCATGGGGTATTACCTTAATTATTGCGTTAGTCGGGATGATAAAAATCCCGCCGCAAAATATAATGAAATTGTATATCCAGACGTCTCAGCGATAATTTTAATATTTGATGAATATCCTTTCTGCACTTGCAGTGCCTGGATATGGAAGTTTAGTAATCATTCACGCGAAAGCCGATGGCAGTAATGTGGTTTTTTCCAGTTGAAAGGGGCTTTTTTACGAGTAAGAACGGTTTTGGATACATCGTTTTGTGTATTAGCCACAGAGTTAAAAAAGGTATAAATCTGTAAATAGAAAGCTGCGTTAGGGCTGAGGAATCTCCAATAATCGGTGGGTAAAAAAAGACAGGCGTAGAGTTATGTGATCTCCTGATTGTTGCACCAATTTAATAAGATCACCTCCATGCCTTCTCGTACATGATGTCAGAATTTTTTTACACTGCTTTAACCCCGTTTCACCAGTACCGGCAAAACAGCTTCCCGATGCCACCGTCGCGTTAAACTGCCTCTGAGGACAGAAGTAAGAGCCTTTTACTTCCGCCTGAAAATTGATTTAACCCAATTTGTAGTTGTGTAAGAGTTAAGTAAAAAATTTTCTGTAAAATTTGACTTTACCAAGTGACAGGCTAAAAAAAACTGAAATAAATGCAACCGATAAAAACAGTGCTAGCTGGTTGGCGATGTGGGGTTTCAAGGCTAAATAAAAGAAATAGTGAAAAAAGTAAATGCCTGATGCAGTACTAGCTATGTTAAAGTTAATTTTAAAATCAGAACCTAGCGCTGTCATGAAGATAAAAGCAGCTACTAACGGTGCAAATAATAACAAATCATTATCATAAATCCCCAGCTTTAGCCTGATGCATCCTTCAGCACAAAGCATACCAGTGAAAAATAAGAGGAGTGACACCCTTGGGTAAACGGTCATAGATGGAAGTCTGTATTGCTTTAAAGCCGCACCCAGCACAATTTGAGGGAATCCAAATGTTAAAAAGTTTCTATAAAACAGGATGGAATATTCACCATGTTCAATCCTTAACTGCAAGATGAATCCAATCAAATATAGTGAAAGTGCAATAAGATAAAGTCGTTTATGTGCATGCAGGAAATAGTAAATAACCATACCGATAATTAGCGCAGGCATAAACCAGAGGTGTCGCCATCCTTTCACCAGAATATATAAAGATTCCAAGGCATACCCGCTAGCTGATAGGGGCTTCATGGCTATGTCTGATATTTCAAAAGGCAAATAAAATATACACCATGCGATATATAAACAGGTGAGTCGAAAAAAATTCTTCTTAATATCACTTGACATGGGGTTTGAAGGAGAATAATAACCGGCAGCAATAAAGAAAAATGGCACTGCAATCCTTGCCATGCTCTGGGTAAGAAGATAGTTAATAGTACCGTCAGGAGAAATTGTATGAATTGATATAACAAAGATGGCCATCAAAATCTTTACCAAATCGACAGCATTGTTTCTTCCCTAGATTGCCATAAAAAGAACCTGATCAGCAGTGACTAATGTCGTTTATTATGCACTAATCATGAGAGCCATTAAACGAAAAACGCCCGGCGGCGTGGCAATGATTCAACCGTGCCTCTCTAAGTAGGCTGCGGGTCTGATTTGAGAATAATCACTAATCGCAGCCTCGGCGAGTATCCACAAGTGGGAAAATTTTTCAGAAGAGGGACTATTACTTTGTTTAGCAAGACGCTCGACGGAGAGAGCATGGACGGTATTATCGTGCTGGGGAAAGCAACGGCTGAGGTAGTGTCCGTACATGAGCAAAGTTGGCTGACAATTTAGAATGTAATGAAAAAAAGCCCCAGATGGGGCTTTTAGTCACTTATTCAAAACGCTTAGAGTGGGGCCTATTTTGACTATAATGACGCCGTTATACATAGAAACAGCCCCCCTATCTGGCCATGCTGGCATATCGTTTGCCTTCTTAATCGAGTCGCTAGCCTGCTGAGCATTTGGGTGGACAAA
The DNA here is from genome assembly GCF_021043305.1 of Pantoea sp. MHSD4. NCBI lineage: Bacteria > Pseudomonadati > Pseudomonadota > Gammaproteobacteria > Enterobacterales > Erwiniaceae > Pantoea > Pantoea sp. MHSD4. Next base: position 523,427 of record NZ_JAJNDH010000001.1, read on the forward strand.
ATTTGCGATGCTTGCATTTGACAGATAGGCGTATATTCTCCTGTTGTTTCCACCATCCCACTCGAAGAAAGAAGATCCAAAGACATCAGCAGTTGGAATTCTCCATGAGTTAAATGGAATGTGAGAACCATAGAAAAAAACGGGTGTGCGCGAAATATCAAATTCGGGGTATTTTCTATAAATTGTTGAAACTATTTCTTTTCCCATTTGCTCGTCAGCCTTTCTCGCCATGTAGTCGCTATAGAAAAGACTGTTTGATGATGCAGAGCCCACACCAAGGAAGACTAAAGATATCAATAAAGGGGCATGCTTAGTCCTGCTAACAACCATTGCCACTATAAAAAGCCCAGCAAACACAACTGGAATCTGGGCCATAGCTCTTGGGGGAAGCCATGCACCAAGCACTAAGTTCAAGGAAAATGCAGAAAGGAAGGTAATAATGCAGCAGAAAACTATAGTTGATAATTTTAACCTAAAGATAATCGATGAAGCAATGATAAATGCAATCCAAATAACAGTGAAAGGAAAAGAGTTCAAGCCTGTGTAGTTGGTAAAAGTGTTATATTGCTTAATAAAAAGATAAAGAGTAGTAATTACATCAATTGTTTCTTTGTTTCCCCACCCAATCATGCCCTCAAGGTAGCTTGACGACGGCGCATGGAATACTGATGCAAGCCCGTTTGAGATGGCAGAGTTGATCATCAAAGCCAGAAGTGTTGCCAGACTATAAAAAGAGATTTTTTTTAATATGCCACTAATGGAAGTTACACCTCTAACAGAGTCAAGGGTCATCCGCACACAAAGAAGTGATGCTGCATAAAGAAATATTGACTGATAGATAGAAAGGGACATTACCGTCAATATTACGAAGGCCGACCAGCCCTTGATTCCGCCATTCCTCATGGCTATAAGTGATGCAGATGAAAGCATCAAAGATATAGCAACTGTATCGGACTGATTTGAGAATTCCATTTGATATGCCAACTGGGGCAAGGCTGCCAGCATCACAACGAAAGCAATTGATTGCATCCTTTCTAGTTTAAGAAAAATAGCAGAAAAAAGAGCAGCTAAAGATAAGAATACGATCGATAGCATTGTGGTGAAAAACGGAACGTAAGGCTCCGGCAGGATGTACTCTCTCAAGAGCGCGTGACCCCACCGGCCAAGCATTAGAGTTTGTAGGAAATTGTTTTTGAACTCCTCATCAATTGACAGAGTAAAATGAGTAAGCTCAAAGCCATAAACAATACAATAACTGCAAAGGGCCGCCAAAAAACAGTATTTGTATTCAATGATTTTATGGAAAATAACATCATAATCACGGGCTAATTGCATCGCCAATCACCTTCTTTCTTTGTTCTCACGCCCAATGGGGCAGGTATGGGGAAAAAATTGCTGCAATCCCTCTCCATCTTAGCTATTAAATCAGCAACGATTGCGGCAATTCTTTACCTTAGCTTGATATACCAAGAAGTAACCCGTACTTCTTCCATTGGCATTTTCTATTAGTTATATCAGGAAAACCTTCTGCAATGTTTGGTATTAAAAGAACGTAGATTGCAACCGTTGCCCTGTAAACTAAAGGAGCAAGTCTAATGCAACTTGAAAGAATTAGTGTAATAGAATAATCTCTAATTAAAATGCCTATTATGTTAGCGACAAGAGCCGCTTTGCTTAATCCAAAAAGCAGGAAAATACTGTATGTCAGGCGATATATGGTCTGAAAAAAACCATTTTCAGACATGATAAACGTTATAATTATATCGTTATTATATGCATTGTGTAACCACAATCTGCCATCTTCAGCCCAAGGTTGCGCGTTTGTGATAACGTCTGGTCTTATCATTATTATAAGGAAAGCCATAATTAAGAAAAGTATAATGCCAAGGCTATACTTCTTGTTTTTTATATTTTCTAATTCCATGAATTCCGCCTAAGTATTTAAAAAAACTATAAGGTAAGTTTATTGAGATTATTTATCATTCTTGATGATGTACCTGGGTCTTTGTTTGGTCTCGATATAAATCCTGCCAATGTACTCTCCCAGCACACCAATGCCAATTAGCTGAATTCCTCCAAGGAATAAAATCGAAACTAGAATTGACGGATAACCAGCGACTGGATTTCCCCAAATTAGTTTGTCTGCAATCATCCATACGCCGTATAAGAAAGATAGACCGGCTACAAAAAAACCGATATAAGTCCACATGCGTAAAGGAAACGTAGAGAATGACGTTATACCCTCCAGTGCCAGGTTCCATAGTTTCCACCCATTAAATTTTGTCGAACCAGCAACGCGCTCAGCTCGAGTGTATTCAACCACCTCTGTTCTTCCACCCACCCATGAAAGAATGCCTTTCATGAACAGATTTCGCTCAGGCAAAAGCTTAATGTTATCGACAACATGGCGGGACATTAGCCTGAAATCGCCCACATTTTCTTCAATTTGCGGTTTGCTAATCATGTTATGCAACTTATAGAACCATTCAGCGCTTTTGCGCTTGAGGTGGCTATCGGATGAGCGGTCAACGCGCTTCGCCAGCACAACATCTGCACCTTCTTTCCATTTCGAGAGCAGAAGAGGAATAACGTCGATTGGGTCCTGCAGGTCAACATCGATAGGAATAACAACATCTCCAGTCGATGCCTCAAGACCTGCAAAAAGAGCAGGTTCTTTGCCAAAGTTTCGTGTGAAGCAGACATATTTTACTAAAGCATCATTTTGCATGATCGCCTGAATCAGAGATTCTGTGTTGTCACTGCTACCATCATTGACGAAAACAATCTCAATCTCATCATTTGCAAGCGGCATGTAATTTCTTACGGTCTGATAGAAAACAGGAAGTGCTTCCTGTTCGTTCAAAACGGGAACAACAAGCGATATCTTCATTTCTTATCTCTGAAAATAATGTAATTTGAATAGATAAAACCGCACACCAGACTTATTGCTGAGAAGACGATGAGGGTAACTACCGGATTTATCTTCATTCGATCAGCATATGAGCCAACCATGACCGCCACCATGCCCATGAAAAATACGTACATGATATATCGGATAGTTGTGGCTTCAGAACCGAACGTCCATTTTGCGTTTGCAAAGAAAGAGAAGGTGACCGCAACACAGAATGCAATAAAGTTAGAAAGTGATTGCTGCGCCCCCTTCTCTACGCAGATGGCGAAGGTGACCCAATGGATTAGCGTGTTGATCACACCAACTGACATGTATCTTGCAAAAAGTTTCAGCATGGTAACGTTCTGTAAAAAGTGAGGTGCAAATCCTGACACCTGCCAGCGATAGGATCAAGAAATTGTTAAGCTGTTGAGTTGGTTTACCAGCAAAGCAGCTATGTTCGTCTGCGACAAAATTTTCTCATATCCTGAACCGAGCCTTTCCAACCACGCGATAAAACAGATAGATAAAAATACTTACCGCCCGTAAAAACCTCTATTTGCGACTTCAAGGTTACACAGGTAGCACCCGAGGAGCAGAAAATTCCACAAAGTCTTAACGACAGGCGTTAGTAGCATCTAACACATCGTGGTAAGCGGCTGTGATTTTGGGAGGCAACTTACTCTGAGTCGTCAACACCCTCTCGTTTCAGGTGGTTGACAACGTCAACTGTAGCAATGGCAAGACAGTGTAGTAAATTCGTTCAAAGGTGAGGCAAAATTGTCATACTCCCAATCGGTCCCTCAGCGCGTACCACACCGCGCCCATCGCCGTCAGCGGCACTTTAAACCGCCGTCCGCCAGGAAAGGGCAGGTGAGGCAGACGCGCAAAAGCATCGAACCGTTCGGCGTCGCCGCGTAACACTTCGCTGATTAGCTTGCCGGAGAGATGCGTGCTGGTCACACCATGGCCGCTGTCGCCCTGCATGAAATAGACATTGTTCTCCAGCCGGCCAAACTGCGGCATGCGCGACAGCGTCAGCAGGAAATTGCCGCTCCAGCTGAAGTCCAGCTTCACACTCTGCAACTGCGGGAACGTGCGCGCCAGTTTGGGTCGTATTAACGCTTCGATATCCGCCGGTTCACGTGCGCCATAGACCACACCGCCGCCATAAAGTAGCCGGTTATCTGCGGTCAGTCGGAAGTAATCCAGCAGATAGTTACAATCTTCCACACAGTAGTTGTTCGGCATCAGCGATAACGCCTGGTCGGGTGTCAGCGGCTCGGTCGCGACAATCTGCGATCCACACGGCATGCTTTTCCTGCTCAGGCGCGGCTCCAGTTGCGGTGACAGATAGGCGTTACCGGCGAAGATCACAAACGTTGCGCTCACCTCGCCCTGAGCCGTTTTCACCCGATTAGGTGTGCCATAAACCACATTGGTTGCCGCAGACTGTTCATAGATGCGACCGCCATGTCGCCGGATGGCTTCTGCTTCACCCAGTGCCAGGTTCAGCGGATGCAGATGACCGCCACGCCGATCCAGCAGTCCACCGACGTAGCGTTCGGTGGCGACTTCGCGGCGAATGGCGCGTTCGTCCAGCAGCTCCAGATCGTGATTGCCATACTGCTGCCATAACGCTTTCTGTTTCTGCAGATGCGCCATCTGGCGCGTATTCAGGGCCGCAAAGATGCCGCCAGGACGGTAGTCACACTCAATTGCATACCGCTTGATGCGGTCGCGGATAATCTCAGCGCCTTCAAACATCATGCCGCCCAGCATGCGGGCGCTCTCTTTGCCGTAACGCTGTTCAATCACATCCACGTCGCGGCTGTAGGAGTTCACCACCTGACCGCCGTTACGGCCGCTGGCACCAAAGCCGACGCGTGCTGCTTCCAGCACGACCACGTCGTAACCCACCTCGGTCAGATGCAGTGCCGCCGAAAGACCGGTGAAACCACCGCCAATAATGCAGACGTCACACTGAATACTCTCCTGCAGCGTCGGCCAGGGCGCATGCGTATTGGCGGTCGCAGCGTAATAACTCTCCACATAATTCATAACAACCTCCGGAATGCGCCTAGAAATTTGCTGGTGTGTGGGCACTGACAATGCGGCACGGGAAGTCTGCACTGTTGGTAAAGCTGTGCGGTAAGCCGGTATCAATCACGTAGCTCTCTCCGGCGGAGAGATGAAACGCTTGTCCGTTAATCACCAGCGTAATTTCGCCTTCCAGCAGCGTACCGGTTTCCTCGCCCGGATGACGCAGTTTCTCGCCGGTACTGGCGCCGGGTTGATACGTTTCCAGCAGCATGCCCAGCGAGCGCTGCGCACCACCGTTGTCGATGAGCTTCAGCGAAACACCCTGGCTGCCAATCTCCACCAGGTCGCCGGGACGGACAATCACTTTGGGTTCTGCGTCCGGTTTGGGTTCCGAAAAGAATTCTGACAGCGATAGCCCATAAACCTTCAGCAGCTTCTGCAGCGTGCTGACTGCCGGGCTGACTTTATCCTGCTCAATGGTACTGATGGCGCTGTGAGTCAGTCCGGCCTGTTCGGCAACCCGACGTTGCGACAGCCCCAGCGTCTGGCGAATCTGCGCCAGCCGTCGTCCCGGTGCCAGCGTGGCATCACTCATCTGCTTTTCCCCTGTGATAGCGAATGGCGGCCTGAATAAAGCCGCTGAACAGCGCCTGCGATCCCGCCGTGCTTTCTGGCTGCCACTCGGGATGCCACTGTACCGCCAGGGCGAAGGGATGATGACGCAGACTGACGGCCTCAATCAGGCCATCCGGCGCGCGCGCTTCAACGCGCAGTTGCGGGCCCGGTTCGCGTACGCCCTGATGATGCAGTGAATTGACCCTCAGTGAGCTATCACTGTCGAGTAATGTTGCCAGCACGCCATCCGGTTCGATAGTGACCTGATGCGCCGGTGCATACTGTTGATCCAGTGGCAGCGTCTCATCTTCATGATGACGCTGAAACGGCGGCTGCCCGCTCACTTCTCTCCACAGCGCGCCGCCATTCGCCACCACCAGCTCCTGCATGCCACGGCAGATGCCGAATATCGGCATTTTATGGCTGGTGGCCCAGGTAATCAGCTGAAAGGCAAGATGGTCCCTACCCGGATCGGCATGGGGCTCTTCGCCCGGCTCGCCATAATGCCAGGGTTCGATATTACTTGGGCTGCCGGTTAGCAGCAGGCCATCCAGAACAGCCATAGCGTTTTCTAATAGATGAGGGGCATTCATCAGACTGTGGGGAAGTGCCAGCGGCACACCGCCTGCAAGAACAATCGCGTCGATATATTTGTTTTGAACCGTCTGGGTCAGATGGCCGCCCAAATCTTTCTGACACATCACTACGCCAATCAACGGCTTGTCAAAAATAATGCCCATCTCCCGTCCTCGCATCGCTGTTCGAAATATCTACCGAAAAGGCACGTCTGGTGACTAAGTGTGCAATATTTTTTCAATCTAACAACCTGCTGTTTGTTCTTCAAACAGAATTGTTACATTTGCACACTTTTTATGTTGGCGCTATGTTAGTGGTGTGGCTGTTATTTTGAGCATTACGCAAACCTAATAGGGGCGGGTGAGATCATGACTAACCTGGTAGAAGTGGAAGACTTCATGCTTCACAGTGAAGAGAAACGAACCAGCGCGTTCCAGCTTGAGGTGAAAACCTGGCTGGAGCGCCATCCTGAAACGCAGTATGTCGACATCCTGTTAAATGATCTAAATGGTGTGTTCCGCGGCAAGCGCATTCCGGTCTCTGCGCTGTCTAAACTGGAAAAAGGGTGTTATTTCCCCGCCTCGGTGTTTGCCATGGATATCCTCGGCAACACGGTGGAAGAAGCGGGACTCGGCCAGTCACTGGGCGAACCTGATAACCTCTGTCTGCCCGTCACCGGTACGTTAGTTCCCTCCGCGTCTGACCCTCAACACATTGCGCAGCTGTTGTTAACCATGTGCAACCAAGATGGCACTCCCTTTGACGTTGAACCCCGAAATGTCCTTAACCGGCTGTGGCAACAGCTGCGTAACCGAGGGCTGTTTCCGGTGGTAGCGGTAGAGCTGGAGTTCTATCTGGTGGACAAAAAGCGTGATGCAGAAGGCTTTATCCAGCCGCCGTGTTCGCCTGGTAGTGATGAACGCAATATGCAGAGCCAGGTCTACTCGGTAGATAACCTCGATCACTTCGCCGATGTGCTTCGAGACATTGACGATCTGGCGCGTCAGCAGGGCATACCGGCCGATGGCGCGCTGGCGGAGGCCTCGCCCGGACAGTTTGAAATTAACCTTCACCACACGCGCGACGTGCTGCGCGCCTGCGACCATGCGGTGCAGCTCAAGCGTCTGATTCGTCAGGTGGCGGAAAATCACGGTATGACCGCAACATTTATGGCCAAGCCGTATGAGGAATATGCGGGCAGCGGCATGCATGTGCATATCAGCATGCTGGATGCGGCCGATCACAATGCTTTCGCCTGCGATGACGGCAGTGATTCGCCACTGATGAAACGCGCGCTGGCCGGCATGATCGATCTGATGCCCGCGTCAATGGCGCTGCTGGCACCTAACGTGAATGCCTATCGCCGCTTTGTTCCGGATGCCTATGTGCCGTTACAGGCCTCATGGGGCCATAACAACCGGACGGTTGCGCTGCGCGTTCCCTGTGGCGATATTGATAACCATCGTATCGAGTATCGCGTGGCCGGTGCCGATGCTAACCCTTATCTGGTGGTGTCGGCTATCCTGGCCGGGATGCTCCATGGACTCGATACTCAGTTGCCGTTGCCGCATCCGGTCACTGGCAACGGTCATCATGCCGAGGGGCTGGCACTGCCGATTCGTCAGAGCGATGCACTGTATGAATTTGACAACAGTTATCCGTTGCAGAAGTTACTGGGCGAACGTTTTGCCAGTGTCTGGCACAGCTGCAAAAATTATGAACTGATGCAGTTTGAACGGCTGATTACCTCTACGGAAATTGACTGGATGCTGAAAAACGCCTGAAACGCCGGTTTACCAGCAATTCCGTGCGTTATTTTTGCATATGATGCCCCGATGGCTTGTATTTCTGCCACGGGTTGGGGCAGAATACGCGGCCTGCAAAATCAGATGATAACCGACGCTTCACGCGCCGGTTATTTTTTTTGCATCAGGTTTTAATAGAGCGTTTTTGCTGACTTAACCGAGGCCGGGCACGCACCCGGATAGATAAACACTGAAAACACGCGTAAGCGTGAGATTGAGGATTACAAAGATGGGGATGTTTTACACTCTGCCAGCTAACGCTGGTACGCGTTTTCGTGATGACTACGGCGCCGCGTCAACCGCTAACCTTTCTCCCTGTCGCTTAATGCGCAGTTGCCCTGTGACCCAGCCCAGCCAGGTTGTTGCACATGGGGGACTGAAGCATGTCGCTTAATACCTCCGCCGCACCGCAGCGTGCGCAACTCAAAAAAACACTCACGTTACTTCCGGTCGTCATGATGGGCTTAGCCTACATGCAGCCTATGACCCTGTTCGATACCTTTGGCATCGTTTCCGGGCTGACCGACGGTCACGTCGCCACCGCTTATGCTTTCGCGCTGGTTGCGATTCTGTTTACTGCTGTGAGTTACGGTAAGCTGGTACGCCGCTTCCCCTCTGCGGGCTCCGCTTATACCTATGCTCAGAAGGCAATCAGTCCGCACGTCGGCTTTATGGTCGGCTGGTCATCTCTGCTGGACTACCTGTTCATGCCGATGATCAACATCCTGCTGGCTAAAAACTATTTCGAATCGCTGGTGCCGGGCATTCCGTCGTGGATTTTTGTTGTGCTGCTGGTTGGGTTTATGACGCTCTCTAACCTCAAGGGCATCAAAACTGTTGCGAACTTCAACAGCGTGATTGTGGTGCTGCAGGTGGTTGTCATGGTCGGGATCACTGCGATGGTGATCTACGGTGTGGCCAGCGGCGTCGGTTCCGGTACGCTGGTAAGCAGCCGTCCGTTCTGGTCTGAGAATGCCCATGTGGTGCCGATGATTACCGGTGCGACCATACTCTGCTTCTCGTTCCTCGGCTTTGATGGCATCAGTTCGCTGTCGGAAGAGACCAAAGATGCAGAACGCACGATTCCTCGCGCTATTTTCCTGACTGCGCTGATTGGTGGTGTGATCTTTATCGCTGCGTCTTACTTCCTGCAGCTTTACTTCCCGGACATCACCCGCTTCCAGCACCCGGACTCCTCACAGCCTGAAATCATGCTGTTTGTCGCCGGTAAAGCGTTGCAGGTTGGCATCCTGATCTTCTCGGTGGTCACGGTGCTGGCATCCGGTATGGCAGCGCACGCTGGCGTATCGCGTCTGATGTATGTGATGGGCCGCGATGGCGTGTTCCCGGAGCGTTTCTTCGGTTACATCCATCCAAAATGGCGTACCCCATCGCTCAACGTGCTGCTGGTCGGTGCGATTGCGCTGATGGCGATTAACTTTGATCTGGTTACGGCTACCGCGCTGATTAACTTTGGTGCGCTGGTGGCGTTTACCTTCGTTAACCTGTCGGTGATCGCGCAGTTCTGGGTCCGTGAGAAGCGTAACCGCACGCTGAAAGATCACGTTCAGTATCTGCTGCTGCCGCTGCTGGGTGCACTGACGGTGGGTGCGCTGTGGGTAAACCTGGAAGAGAGTTCTATGGAGCTGGGCCTGATCTGGGCCGCCATCGGGATTATCTACCTGGCCTTTGTGACCCGCAGCTTCCGTAATCCGGTGCCGCAGTTCAGCGAAGAAGTCTAATCGCGCTAACGTTGCCGCCTTTCCGATCTTGTGGGAAGGCGGCAACGGTTTAACTGGCCAGCACCAGCTCCCAGTTACCCGTACTTAACAACTCCCGCCCTGCATCACTCAGTTTTTTATCGGTTATAACCACATCAAACCTCTCCAGCGGTAACGCCAGAAACGTCGCAATCCTGTTGTACTTTGAACTGTCACTCAGCAGCACCCGCTTACTGCTCACCTCACTCACCGCCTGTTTCACCATCACTTTATCTTCATCCGGCGTAAACAAGCCGCGCGGCCCCCAGCAGGAGGCGGAAATAAAGGCAATATCGATAGCCAGATGACGCAGGCTTCGTGCCGCCGACTCGCCGATACAGGAGCGGTTCTCCCGGCATACGGTGCCGCCAGTATGAATAACCCGGCACTGACTCGCTTCCATCAGCAGATTCGCCACCATAAAATCATTGGTCACCACCAGCACATCATCCCGATCCACCAGCTCTCGTGCCAGCGCTAGTGTCGTGGTGCCGGCATCCAGATAGATGCAGCTGTTACGCGGAATGTGCCGGGCCGCGGTGCGGCCGATAGCGCACTTTTCATCGTTGTAGAGGGCGCTTTTCGTCAGATGTGAGGGTTCAGCCGCCAGCCGATCGGCCGATCGCACGCCGCCAGAAACGGACAGCACCGCACCTTGTTCCTCCAGTTTCTGCACATCACGACGTATGGTCATGTGTGACACACCCAGCCGCTCAGTAAGTTCTGCAATACTGACCACGCCACGATCGGCGACCAGCGCCAGAATCTGTTGATGACGTTCAACCGGAATCATATCTGCTCCCTGATAATTATCATTTTTTCACACTATAAAGTATCTGCCGCTTATCCAGAACAAAAAATAACAGCATGCACCCCATGATACCGTGCTTAAACGCCGTTTAATGGCCTGATTGCGGACAAGTATGCCATGTTAAAAATTGTTCCTGTTCACAAGTGTGATGTTTTTTTGTGAGGGGCGACACATTTTTACCGGGAGTAAGCTGGCAGGATTAACAGTAACAAACAAATAATCACTTAATTTAACAGTGGAGGCGTAACGTGCCAGCTGAAAATATCTGTGTTATCGGGTTAGGTTCTATGGGCATGGGTGCCGCGAAATCCTGTCTGCGTGCCGGTTTAAACACCTGGGGTGTCGATTTAAACCCCGCTGCGCTGGAGAGTTTACGTCAGGCCGGCGCACGTGATGCGCAGCCATCCGCCTCTGCCTTTGCAGACCAACTTGATGCCGTATTGCTGCTGGTGGTGAACGCGCAGCAGGTAAACGCCATTCTGTTCGGTGAAGCGGGCCTGGCTGCAAAACTGCGTCCCGGCACCGCAGTCATGGTTTCATCCACGCTCTCCGCGCACGATGCGCAGCAGATTGAACAGCGGCTGGCCGAACACCAGTTGCTGATGCTGGATGCCCCGGTTTCCGGCGGTGCCGCCAAAGCGGCCAGCGGTGAAATGACCGTAATGGCCTCAGGCAGCGACGCAGCCTTTGCGTACCTGCAGCCGGTGCTGGATGCTGTCGCGGCCAAAGTGTACCGCGTGGGCAGTGAAATCGGCCTTGGGTCTACCGTCAAAATTATCCATCAGCTGCTAGCGGGTGTTCATATCGCAGTGGGTGCAGAAGCGATGGCGCTGGCGGCGCGGGCCGGTATCCCGCTGGACACCATGTATGAAGTCGTCACCAATGCGGCGGGCAATTCGTGGATGTTCGAGAACCGTATGAAGCATGTAGTAGACGGGGATTACAGCCCGAAATCAGCCGTCGATATCTTTGTGAAAGATCTTAACCTGGTCGCCGATACTGCCAAATCGCTGCACTTCCCGCTGCCGCTGGCCTCAACCGCCCTCAACATGTTCACCGAAGCCAGCAACGCGGGATATGGCCGCGAAGATGACAGCGCGGTAATTAAAATCTTCAGCGGCATCACGCTGCCACAGGCCGTGGAGAAAAACTGATGCGTCTTGGGGTCATAGCGGACGATTTCACCGGTGCAACGGACATCGCCAGTTTTCTGGTGCAGAACGGCCTGAGCACTATTCAGTTCAACGGCATTCCCGCCAGCGAAGAAATCACCGGGGCGCAGGCGATAGTGGTCAGCCTGAAAAGCCGCTCTTGTCCGGCAGAGCAGGCGGTTGCCCAGTCGCTGGCGGCGCTGGCCTGGCTGCAGCAACAGGGCTGCGAGCGCTTCTACTTCAAATATTGCTCTACTTTCGACAGCACAGCGCAGGGCAATATCGGTCCGGTGACCGATGCGCTGCTGAACGCACTGGGTGAAACGCAGACGGTCATCTGTCCGGCGCTGCCGGTAAATGGCCGCACTGTCTACCAGGGCTATCTGTTTGTCGGTGATCAGCTGCTGTCAGATTCCGGGATGCGTCATCATCCGGTCACACCGATGCACGACAGCAACCTGCTGCGTCTGATGACGTCGCAGGCGTCGGGAAAAGCCGGGCTGATCGCAGCGGCGCAGGTCGGGCAGGGCGCAGAGTCAGTGCGTCAGGCGCTGGGCCAGCTGGCGGCGCAGGGGATCAACTATGTCGTGACCGATGCTCTGCATCAGGATCATCTGGTGACGCTGGGCGCAGCGCTAAGCGATATGCGGCTGGTCACCGGCGGTTCGGGTCTGGCTATCGGTCTGGCACGGCAGTGGGCGACGGCTGGGACCGACGCTGAGGCGGAGCAGGCAGGACGTCCGCAGGGCGATCGCGCCGTGGTGCTTTCCGGCTCCTGCTCGCAGATGACCAACCGGCAGGTTGCCGCGTATCGCCAGCTGGCACCGGCCTGCGAAGTTGAGATTGAACACTGCCTGGAAGATGCCGAAGGGTATGCCCGACAGCTGTGCGACTGGGTAGAAGCACATCGCCATCAGGCGCTGGCACCGCTGCTGTTTGCCACTGCGGACGCGCAACAGTTGCAGGTCATTCAGCAGCGCTATGGTGCGCAGCGCAGCAGTGAAGCCGTTGAGCAGCTGTTCGCCGCCGTCACCCGTGAGCTGAAACAGCGCGGCTGGCAGCGCTTTATCGTGGCGGGCGGTGAAACCTCCGGTGTGGTTGCGCAGAGCCTGGGCGTAACGGCCTTTCACATCGGCCCGACCATTTCACCTGGCGTACCCTGGGTTCGCGATATCCATCAGCCGCTCTCACTGGCCCTGAAATCAGGCAATTTTGGCGATGAAGACTTTTTCCGCCGCGCGCAAACGGAGTTTACTTATGTCTGAATCTTTCTCTTTCGCGGAGCAGCAGGCGCGTGACGAGATGGTGCGTCTTGGCGCGTCGTTCTTTCAGCGTGGCTATGCCACCGGCTCCGCAGGTAACCTCTCTATGTTGCTGGCCGATGGCAATCTGCTGGCGACACCCACCGGTTCCTGCCTCGGGGAATTACAGGGCGATCGGCTGTCAAAAGTCACGCCTGAGGGGGAATGGCTCTCCGGTGATAAACCCTCCAAGGAAATCGCGTTTCATCGCGCGCTCTACCTGAATAATCCCGACTGCAGGGCAGTGGTGCATCTGCATAGCCACTACCTCACAGCGCTGTCGTGTTTACAGGGTCTGGACAAGAAAAACTGCATTCGCCCGTTTACGCCTTATGTCGTGATGCGCGTAGGTGATGTGCCGGTCGTGCCTTACTACAAGCCGGGCGATGAACGACTGGCCGAGGATCTGGCAACGCTGGCACCGCGCTACCGTGCCTTTCTGCTGGCGAATCACGGTCCGGTGGTGGTAGGTAAATCATTACAGGAAGCGGCAGATAACACCGAAGAGCTGGAAGAGACTGCCCGGCTGATCTTTACCCTGGGCGACCGCCCGATTCGTTATCTCAATGATGGCGAAGTGGCGGAATTAAGGAGACGATAATGCCGAAGTTTGCTGCTAACCTCTCGACGCAGTTTACAGAATACCCCTTTGCTGAACGCTTCGCGGCAGCAGCTGAAGCCGGTTTTACTGCGGTGGAATTTCTGTTTCCTTATGACTATCCCGCCGCGCAGATAAAACAGTGGCTTGATGATAATCATCTGGAGCTGGTGCTGTTCAACACGGCTCCCGGCAACATTGCGGCGGGTGAGTGGGGCGTCTCTGCCATTCCCGGACGGGAAGCGGAAGCTAAGGCGGATATCGATCGCGCCCTGAGTTATGCGATTGCGCTGAACTGCCCGCAGGTTCATATCATGGCCGCGACGGTGCCGCCTGGTGCCGACCGCCAGCGCTACGTCGAGACTTTTATCAGCAACATGCGTTATGCGGCTGAGTGCTTTGCGCCGCACGGCATCACCCTGCTGATAGAAGCACTTAACCCGACAACCAAACCCAACTATCTCTACGCCAGCCAGTATCAGACGCTGGAGATGGCTGAACAGATCGACCGGCCTAATGTGTTTACTCAGCTTGACCTGTTCCATGCGCAGCGCGTTGACGGCAACCTCAGCCATCTGATTCGCCACTATGCCGGACGCTATCGTCACGTACAGATTGCGTCGGCACCGGATCGCCATGAGCCGGATGAGGGTGAAATTAATTATCCGTACCTCTTCGCGCTGCTGGATGAGGTTGGCTATACCGGCTGGATCGGCTGCGAGTATATCCCGCGCGGAAAAACGACTGAGGGGCTTGGCTGGTTTAAAACCTGGAAGATAAGAACCTGATTTAACGTGCTTTAAAACCGGTGTTTCGGCACCGGTAGGGAGAGGCTTGCCTTTTTTCTGGCCCTGCACCTGCTATTTCTGTACGCCGATAACCCAAAAAATATAACAATTTCTGAGGTTTACTATGTCCACCGCACTGCTGTTAGCCATAGCGACCGCCAGCATCGTGATCCTGCTGCTGCTGGTCATCAAAGCCAAAGTTCATCCGTTTGTCGCCCTGTTAATTGTCAGTCTGCTGGTGGCTATCGCGACCGGCATTCCGGCTGAAAAAATCATGGAGACGATTATCACCGGGATGGGTGGACTGCTCGGTCATATCACCATCATTATCGTTTTGGGTGCCATGCTTGGGGCGATTATTGAAGCCTCGGGCGGTGCTGAATCGCTGGCGCAACGCTTCAGTAAAACGCTGGGGCTAAAGCGAACCGTCGCGGCCCTGACCATGGCGGCCTTTATCCTGGGCATTCCGGTGTTTTTCGAAGTGGGCTTTATTATCGTCATCCCGCTGATTTATGGCTTCACTAAGGTGGCACGCGTCTCACCTTTGAAATTTGGTCTGCCGATGGCGGGTGTGATGCTGACAGTGCACGTGGCGCTGCCGACCCATCCGGGAGCAGCCGCTGCGGCGGGCATCCTGCACACCGATATGGGTTGGCTGATGATGCTGGGTATTGCGATTTCAGTGCCGGTCGGCATCATCGGCTACTACGTGGCGAAGGTCATGAACCGTCGCCATTACCATCTGTCGGTGGAGGTGCTGGAACAGTTGCAGATGGCGAAGCCGGAGGGACAGGAAAAGAAAAATGAGCCAGCTCCACCCGGCGCGCTGACCATCAGCGGTCTGATTGTGGTTCCGATTGTGTTAATTGTGCTGGGAACGCTGTCCCACACACTCCTGACAGAAGGGAGCCTGCTGCGAAATGTGATGACCGTGATTGGCACGCCGCCGATTGCCCTGCTGATTGCTTTAGGTCTGGCGGCGTGGCTGCTGGGCGTGCGACGGGGCTGGAGCAAAGACAAGCTGGAAGATCTGACCGGTCGGGCCATTCCCACCTCAGCCAGCGTGATTCTGGTGGCCGGTGCGGGTGGGGCATTCGGTAAAGTGCTGGTGGAGTCGGGCGTGGGTAAAGCGCTTGCGGTCACGCTTGAAACGCTGCATCTGCCGCTGGTCCCGGCTGCGTTTATCCTGTCGCTGGCACTGCGTGCATCACAGGGTTCAGCCACGGTGGCCATCCTGACCACCAGCGGTTTGCTGACGCAGGCGGTAACTGGCGTGACGGATATGCAGCGGGTAATGGTCACCCTCGCAGCCTGTTTTGGCGGCCTGGGACTGTCGCATGTCAACGATGCGGGATTCTGGGTGGTGACACGTTATCTTGGATTATCCGTCGCCGATGGTTTACGCACCTGGACCGTGCTGACGACAATAATGGGATTAAGCGGTTTTGCACTGACCTGGCTGGCGTGGACCGTACTCTGATTCAGCAATATCAGACACTCAGACCCGGCAGGTGATGCCGGGTCTGAGTGTCTCAGTACGTCAGGAAACCAGCTCCTGCGCATAGAGATAGAGCGCTTTCAGCTGCCCAACCTTTTCTGCATCCGCTTCATGCAGATTGGCCAGTCCCTCCAGCTCCTGCATAAACGCCGACACGCGCTCAGCATTCAGCACTTCACGGCGATGCTGCAACCAGCGTTGCTGCTCGGCATCATCCAGCGTGCCGGGGAAGTTACGCGCCCGGTAGCGGAACAGCAGTTTTGCCACCCGTGCACTTTCAAAGCTCAGGTCGAGCGCGGGCAGATTCGCGGGCGCGGTCTGACGAATGATATTCATCCCGGCGCGGTCGGCATCACTGAAGAAGCCATCATAAAGTTGCGTGTCTACATCGTCTGACGGCGTAAACGGCTCCGCTTCCGCAAACAGCGTGACCAGCTTTTCCCGCACGTCGGGCTGCTGACGCAGCAGTGCCAGATTCGCCAGACAGTGCTGACGGTCAATGCCCAGACGGGCCGCATCTTCCGGACGCAGCGTACTGGCAGGGGCGAGCACCGGACATTTGTTAATATGCACCAGTTTTACCGGCACCGGCGGCAGATCGCCAAGGTCGTTTTTCGGCGTAAAAAGACGCTCACGAAGCGTGTCAACATCCAGTTGCAACAACGGCGACATGTCACCCGCCAGATCCACGACGATCAGCGCATTGCGGTTATCGGGATGCCAGGCCAGCGGCACGATCCAGCTGGTGTTACCGCGCGCGGCGCCAAACATGCCGGAGACATGGACCAGCGGCTTCATCTGCGGGATGTCGATCAGGTTCATCAGCTTGTTTTTGTTTCGATGAGTAAACAAAAACTCAAACAGTTTTGGCTGCTTCTCTTTTACCAGCTTCGCCATCGCCAGCGTGGCGTACACATCAGACATCGCATCATGGGCATTTTCATGGGCTACGCCATTGGCTTTGGTCAGATGCTCCAGCCGGAAGCTGGGGAAGCCTTCTTCATTCTCCGGCCAGATGATCCCGTCAGGGCGCAATGCGTAACAGGCACGCATCACGTCCAGGAGGTCCCAGCGTGAGTTGCCATTTTGCCAGGCCCAGCCATAAGGGTCATAGAAGTTGCGATAGAAGATATTGCGTGTCACTTCATCATCGAAACGCACGTTGTTGTAGCCCACCACACAGGTTTGTTCGGTAGTGAACAGCGTATGAATGCGTTCGGCAAACTCTGCTTCGATCACGCCGCGACTCATCGCAATCTGTGGGGTAATGCCGGTAATCATCACGGCTTCGGGCTGTGGCAGGTAATCATCAGGCGGACGGCAGTAGAACACGTCGGGCTCACCAACCGGATTAAACTCGCTGTCGGTGCGCAGGCCGGCAAACTGGGCGGGCCGGTCGCGAGAGGGGCTGGTGCCAAAGGTTTCATAATCGTGGAAGAGGAAAGTAGGCTGTACGCGGTCGTTATTCAAATTTCATATCCGTTCATTGCGTTCACTGACTTTATAAACAGAAAGCGAGAAAACGGCTCTCTGTTCGCTCTGAATTTGTCTGCGCACAGCAGGCTGAATGATGTTCGTTGTGTCTGATGTGCGCTGATTGTGGTCCAGCCGTGTCGTGCCATTATAGTGGGCCAATACAGCCGATGGGGCTTTACCTGTATGGTAAACCATAATCCGGCACGCCAGAAGTTAAGGGTTTAACCCGCTACATTGATTTTTAGCGGCACCGCAGCAAGAACCGCAGCGTCAGACGAATAAGACCCTGTTGGTGTCGTTGGTCACGCTCCCAGACCGGACGCTGTTTCGCCTGTTCTTACTGCGTCATGCCCGGCGCTCGCGGTGCAGGTCGCCCTATGAAATCTGCTCTTTACCTGTGGGATGACGCGGATCACTGGCGGTAATCCGGCACCTGGCAGGTCAAACCCCGTCATCAGTTCATACTTTTTTTCAATTTATTCAAACCTTCACAACGCTTTTAACGTAAAACGTGCGGCTGTTTCCGTTTCGTTTTAGAAATTTTCTCTCCCGTGTAATTAAGGATGAAGTGTTGAAAAGGCGTCTGCTGTTCACCGTTACCGCTACTCTATTTTGGGCCTCGCTGGCACAGGCTGATGCGATCCCCTTTCCTGTGACGCCTCCGGCAATTGATGCCGCTTCCTGGGTGCTGATGGATGCCACCACCGGGCAGGTCCTGACGGCGGGTAATCCCGATGAACGCCGCAATCCCGCCAGCCTGACCAAGCTGATGACCGGTTACGTGGTGGATCGCGCCATCGACCAGAAAAAAATCAGCCGCGACGATATGGTCACGGTGGGTAAAGATGCCTGGGGAGCGGGTAATCCGGTGTTTAAAGGCTCATCGCTGATGTTCCTGAAGCCAGGCGATAAACTGAGCGTCCGGGACTTAAGCCGTGGCGTCATCATCGATTCCGGTAACGACGCCTGCGTTGCGCTGGCGGATTACGTGGCGGGCAGCGAAGCAAACTTTGTCGGCATGATGAACCACTATGTCGAAAAACTGGGTCTGCAGAATACCCATTTTGAAACAGTGCATGGACTGGATGCACCCGGTCAGTTCTCCAGTGCGCTTGATATGGCAAAACTGTCACGCGCTATTATTGATGGTGAGCCGGACTTTTATGCCATGTACAGTGAGAAAACCCTGACCTGGAACGGCATCACTCAGAACAACCGTAATGGCCTGCTGTGGGACAATAATCTTCACGTTGATGGACTGAAAACCGGTCACACTGAGACGGCAGGCTTTAACATTATTGCCTCGAATGTGGTGGGCAAGCATCGCCTCATCGCCGTTGTGATGGGGGGTAAAAGTTCAAAAGGCCGTGAAGAGCAGGCGCGTAAATTGCTGGTCTGGGGCCAGAACACCTTTGATACTGTTCAGCTGTTCCACGCCGGTAAGAAGATTGGCACTGAAAATGTCTGGTACGGTAATCCTCATCAGGTCGATGTCGGAACCGCAGATGATGTGTATCTGTCGCTGCCGCGCAGTGAAGTGCAGAACGTGAAGGCGAAGTACGTCATTAATCGCAAAGATCTGGAAGCCCCGCTGAAAGCCAATGAAGTGGTGGGTGAAATTCAGGTGATCGATAAAGATCAGCAGATTGCTCACTATCCGCTGGTGGCGCTCAGTGCGGTTGAACCGGCCGGTGTCATTACCCGCGTGACGGATTATCTGAAGCAGAAGTTCTGATTAGCCGATTGTCAGCACTCAAACGGGTAGCCTGCGGGCTGCCCGTTTTCACATTGATGCCCTGTGACTGTGTGTCGATAAAAGTTACAGAGCCGTAGCCAGTTGTTTTTAACTTCCGGGCAGGTATGTGAGACGGATGTTGATAATTGTAAGCGAACGTCAAAACTGTTTGAAATATCCCGCCTGCGCTAAGCCTGAGCCGCGTTCAGGGTTAAGATAGCCACATTATGTTCCCGCAACCGGAAAGCCACCTTGCGTCCTGATAAGCCCATATCAAAACTGGAGTTCTGGTTTTATCGCCATTACCGCTCCGTTCACGGCGTGCGCATTGCCATCGCCTTTTTGCTCTGCTTCATCTTTGTCCGGGCAACCGGGATACCTGAAGGCACCTGGCCGCTGATTACGCTGGTGGTGGTGATGGGACCGATCTCCACCTGGGGAAATGTCTTTCCGCGCGCGCTGCAGCGTATCAGCGGCACGGTGGCGGGCTCCATCTCCGGTCTGATTGCTCTGAAGCTGGAACTGATCTCGATGCCGGTGATGCTGGCCTGGTGCGGTGTCATCATGGTGATCAGCGGCTATCTGACGCTGGGCAAACATCCCTACATGGCGCTGTTGATCGGAATTACGCTGAGTGTGGTGGTGGGTGCGCCAACCGGCGATTTCACCATGGCATTGTGGCGGGGCGGTGATGTGATTCTGGGATCGCTGATGGCGCTGCTGTTTACCGCGATCTGGGCGCAGCGGGCCTACATCCACTGGCGTATTCAGCTCTCTGACGCGCTGGCGGAAATGGCGAAGATCTATCACGCCGGTTTTTCGCCCAACCTGGTTGAAAAGCCGCGTCTCAACAAGCCGCTGAGCAAATTGCTGAGCAGCGTCATTAAGATGCGAGCGCTGCTGGAGCCGTCGAGCAAAGAGACGCGCATCCCGAAGTCGGTGCTTGAAGCCATTCAGACCATTAACCGTAATATGGTTAACACCATTGAGATGCAGATTAATGCCTGGTGGGCATCGCGTGAAAGCCATCTGATTATGCTTAACGCACCCGCACTTCGCCGCACCCAGCAGATGACCGAGAACACGCTGCGGGCGCTGTCGGTGATGGCGATTGAGGGGGAAACGGAAGAGGTGATTGCCAACAGCCATGAGCTGACTGAAATCAGCGGCGAACTGCGACGGCTGATCGCCGACGCGGGCAGCGATGGTCTGGAAGAGACGCCCATCTACGGCTACGTCTGGCTGACGCTGGAACTGGCGAAACAGCTGGAGCGGATGACCGATCTGATGCGAATGGCGCTGCGCAAATAATCACCTCAGACAATGACTTAATGTGAAACCGGGTTTCTTTGCGCTAAGATAAGAGCCAGTCTGAATTTAGCTGTGAAAATTGCTTACCTGGCGGGCTAGCCGCTAAGCTGATCGTTTTGACTCTCTCCCTGCGTCAGCAGGCTCAAAGAAAGGTGCCATCATGGAAAATGCCAAGCAGTCATTTCAGGACGTACTGGAGTTCGTGCGTATGTTCCGCCGCAAAAACAAACTGCAGCGTGAAATCGTCGACAACGAGAAGAAAATTCGCGACAACCAGAAGCGCGTTCTGCTGCTCGACAACCTGAGCGAATATATCAAACCGGGCATGAGCGTTGAGGCTATTCAGGAAATCATCGCCAGCATGCGTGTGGATTATGAAGATCGCGTCGATGAGTACATCATCAAAAACGCCGACCTGTCGAAAGAGCGTCGCGAGCTGTCTAAAAAGATCAAAGCGATGGGCGTGGGCGAACACCCAAAAGCGTAAGGGCCTATAGCTGAGCGCTAATGCGACTGAGCTCCCATGCGAACCCGCTTCCACTCTGGTGGAGCGGGTTTTTTATTGCCCGCATAACCGCAGATTTATTTACCCGCCAGCCTTCGCGCAATCCCCTGTAGCTGCTGTGACAGCGCCACTAAATCGACCTGCTTATCTGCGGGCGGGGCGGTGGTCTCGCGGATCACCAGTGTAGTTTCCAGCGCGATGTGTGAAGCTTCTTCACCCTGAAGCCGCGCCAGCATCCGCTCGACGCTCTGTGCGCCAAGAAAGTGTAAATCCTGCCGCACCGTGGTCAGCGGCGGCTGATACCATGCGCTCTCGGCGGTATCATCATAACCAATCACTGATATCTCACCGGGAATCGCCACGCCATACTGATGCAGCGCCCGCATCGCACCCAGCGCCATCTGATCGTTTGCGACCAGCAGCGCCTGTGGCAGATCGTCGGGCAACTGCGCCAGCAGCGCCTGGTAGCCGGACTGTGCGCTCCAGTCGCCCCGCAGGGAACAGTGCGGCGTTAACTGATGATCGGCCAGCGCCTGACGCCATGCGTTTTCACGCTGACGGGCGGACACCGAGCGCAGCGGTCCATTTAGCAGGCCAATCTGACGGTGACCCAGCGCCACGAGATGTTCAACGGCAGCGCGCGCGCCAGACTCATTCGGGTACTGACACTGCGCCACCGCGGCCCTGGGTTCAACATCCAGAAACAGCACCGGTTTACTGCCACACAGCAACTGGATCTGCTGCGCCTCGTCCGCCTCCAGCGGCAGATTGATCAGCAGCCCATCGACCCGCTGTGCCAGCAGTTCATTCACGGTGGCGGCCGCATCGTTACCGCTGTCCATCGCGATCACCAGATGATATCCCGCCCTCGCAGCACGCTGCTGAATCGCCGAGGCGATCTGCGCCGGTGCCATCAGCGCCAGATCGCTGGTAGCCAGACCGAGCGTGCGCGTCGCTTTGCCCGCCAGTTGCTGCGCCACGCGATTAGGCACATAATTGAGCTGCTGCATTGCCGCCTCAACCCTTTGCCGTGTGCGGGCTGACACCTGTTCAGAACGATTTAAAACACGTGAAACGGTTTGATATGAGACGCCAGCCAGTTGAGCGACATCATCGAGGGTCACGGAGCGGGAAGTCATTGAACTCTCCAAAAGATGAAGCGATGAGTGTAGCAAATTTTCCTGCTGCGCTGCTGCTGCCGACCACACTTTCACCGCCACACTGCCGGGGCCATTCCCGCACCCGGTCAGCGCAGTCGGCCCTGGTTAACGCTGTTGCAGATAGACCTGCAGATTCACATCCACTGCGTTCAACAGCGGCGTCGCGAGGCCATTTCGTTTCGCCCGCAGCAGCAGATCGCCTATCACCTGATCCGCTTCGATATCAGAGCCCTGGGTGAGATCGCGATACATAGAGGAGGTCATGGGCGTCGCCGGATTGTTCAGCAGCTCAAAAATGCGGGCGGTGACCGCCGGGCGCGGCTGATAGCCTTCGGCAGTGATGACGGACAGAATCTCAGTGAAAACCCCCTGTAACAGCGCTTCACCGCCGCGCGAGGTGAGAATTTGCTGAGTATTGCCGCGTGCCAGGCAGCAGACCGCGCCCAGCGTGCTCAGCAGCAGCCACTTTTCCCACAGTTCATCCATGATGTTGTCACTGAACAGGGTATCAACCTGACAGTCGCGCAGTGCGGCATCAACCCGCTGCAGCCGCGCGTCGTTGTTACCGTTCAGCGCACCGTATAAGAGCTGATGCAGCGGCGTCATCTGGATCACTTCACCCTGGTCACCCAGCGTGGCATTGATTTTACACAGGCCGCCAATCACCTTATCTTCGCCGAAACGCTGTTGTAGTGTTGCGATGTGCCGCATTCCGTTGAGAATCGGCATGATCAGGGTTGCCGGGCCGACCGCAGGCGCAATGTCATCCATGACCTGATCAAGGGCAAAGCTCTTCACCGTCACGATAATCAGGTCATAGTGGCTTTTCAGCGTGCTGGCCTGGGTCAGCTGCGGCTGAAACTTTTCAGTGCCCTGCGGCGTCTGTAATACCAGACCGTGGGTCTGAAGCTGCTGATAACGCCGTTCACGTACCAGAAACGTGACATCCTGACCTGCCTGAATCAGTCGTGCGCCAAAATACCCACCGGTCGCCCCGGCACCTGCCATCAGAATACGCATCCCACTCTCCCTTTCTGAAAACCTCTACCTTAGAACGCCGCAGCCGGGCTTACCAGTCTTAGCAAGGTCAGAGCGCATTGAGGAGCATAAAATGCCAGGTCGGGAAAGCGTCGGCAGGGAGGCGGCAACGCAGAGTCTCCCTCTGTTCCGGTTAAACGATTAAGCCAGCATGGTGCGTTACAGCCGGGTGACGCCCAGCGCGGCGGCCTGCTGCTCCCATGCCAGCACGACCTGATAATTGTCCCGATGCACCGGGCTGAATCCGCCGATCAGATTATCGTCGCAGATGGCGCGAAACGCAGGGTCGCTCACCAGCTGAAGCAGTATTGTGCGTAACGTCTCCAGCCGGGCCGCTGACGTTGAGGCTGCCGTGATCAGCGGTAATCCGGGTGCGGCTGGTGACTCTCCGATGATATGCAGGCCGCGCAGTTCCTCAGGCGCATGGCGCGCCAGCAGCGCCCAGCTGACGCAGTCGATCGCCGCGATATCCGCCTGTGAATCACGCAGTGCTGCCAGCGACTGACGGTGCCCGCCGCTCAGCAACAGCTGCGAAAACGTTATGCCCTGAAGCGCTGCTAACCGCCGCAGCGTGTTATAGCCGGAGTGCGAGTCCAGGCTGTTTGCCACGGCCCGCTGACCGTTGAAATCGGCGAGCGTTGCCTTTTTATCCCGCGCCACCAGCCAGCTGCGATATGCGTAACCGTTGCAGCCCGGTGCCCGATAGTGAAATGCACCGACCAGTTGTACTGCAGGCAACTGACTGACCAGCGGATAGCCGCAGGTCTGGCTCAGCAGCAACCGATCATTCTGCCAGTGTGTCAGCAAATCCTCAGGCCAGACCGGTTGCGCGGCCATACCCTGCTGCGCCAGCAGGGTAACCATCGCCTGCATCAGCGCCTGCGTAGCAGGCGGATGAATCGCATACATCGGCAAAGCGAGCAGGGTATTCATGTGTGTTCTCCGCTGTGTTTTCCGGTGGCGCGTAATGCACTCAAGGGTAGTTCAGATTCAGCAGCAACCGGCGCCCCGGCAATCTATTGGGTGCGCCAGTGCCTGACAGCAGAAACCCGCAGAAACCCGAAGAGTGAAAGCCAGGTTGGTCAAAAGTAACGTGGATACGCTGCAGGCTATGTCGAAAATCCTGAATATAGCGCTGAAAGATATTGACTATCAGTGGCGGCGCGGAGGGCGTAACCTTTCCCTATCGAATATCGCCTTATGCTCACAGGCGTTTAACGCCTGTCAGGAGAACTACAGATGAAAAATATTGGCTTCTTATCTTTTGGTCACTGGACGCCTTCGTCTCAGTCTGCCACCCGTACCGCGCAGGATGTCTTATTGCAGTCGATCGACCTGGCGGTCGCCGCCGAAGAACTGGGCGCAGATGGCGCTTACTTCCGGGTCCACCATTTTGCCCGCCAGCTGAGCTCGCCGTTTCCGCTGCTGGCTGCCGTGGCCGCGCGCACCAAAAAGATTGAGATTGGCACCGGCGTCATCGACATGCGCTATGAAAACCCACTCTACATGGTGGAAGACGCCAGTTCAGCAGACCTGATCTCCAATGGTCGTCTGCAACTGGGTCTGAGCCGCGGTTCACCGGAGCAGGTGATTGATGGCTGGCGCTACTTTGGCTTTGAACCCAAAGCGGGTGAAAGCGATGCGGATATGGGACGTCGTCACACCGAAGAGTTCCTGGAGGTGCTGCGCGGCGAAGGGTTTGCGAAGCCGAATCCGCAGCCGATGTTCCCGAATCCGCCTGGCCTGCTGCGCCCTGAGCCGCTTTCTGAAGGGCTGCGCGACCGCATCTGGTGGGGCTCCGGATCCAATGCCACCGCAGAGTGGGCAGCAAAAATGGGCATGAACCTGCAAAGCTCAACCCTGAAAGATGATGAAACGGGTGAGCCGTTCCACATTCAGCAGGCGAAACAGATTCGCGCCTATCGTGAGGCCTGGAAAGCAGCCGGGCATCAGCATGCGCCACGCGTCTCTGTCAGCCGCAGTATCTTTGCGCTGGTGAATGATATGGACCGCGCCTATTTTGGCCGCAGCGGTAACGACCAGGATTCGGTCGGTTTTCTGGATGAGAAAACCCGAGCCATCTTTGGCCGCAGCTACGCCGCAGAGCCTGAAGTGCTCATTAAGCAGCTGGCACAGGATGAAGCCATTGCCGAAGCGGATACGCTGCTGCTCACCGTGCCTAACCAGCTCGGTGTCGCCTATAACGCCCATGTTATTGAGGCGATCCTGAAGTATGTCGCCCCGGAACTCGGCTGGCGTTAAGTGACCCAGCGCCCTGGATAAGCAGGGCGCTATCTGGTTTACCTTGTCCGCAAATGATGCGCGTTCGTTGTAATGTCTCTGCAGCCTGTGCGTATCATCACCTTCTGATTCTTTAGCTTTTCCCCTCTGCGTTTATCGCTGGCAGGTTATTCCCGACCTGACAGGGTATTTCTCGCTCACTCACTCACTCACTCACTCTTTCTTAGTTAAAACCTGCGATTTCTGGAGTGGTGACTTTCCTCTATTTTAGTCACGCCTGCGCCCGGAAGGGAGTCACATCCACTTAGTCAGCATTTCAGTAAATTCTCTGCTTAAGCCCGTTCTTCTCGTTGTTCTTTGAAGATTGATTCAACGGATAATGCCTTTCCGTAATTAGTGACCATTGACAATATTGGTCACACGATAACAAAATGGCGGCACTCTCCTGCTTACTGTTGAAGGTCATCTATGCTCAGGTTTATTCCCGCCACCCTGGTTGTTTGTCTGCTGCCACTGGCGCTGGTGGGCTGCCGGGATAACGCGTCCAAAGCGGATCCGCGCACCCAGCCGCCGCTGGTCAGGGTCACGAAAGTTCTCAGCGCTGCGGATGACAGTCGCGCATTCAGCGGCATCGTGGTTGCCCGGGTTCAGAGCGACCTCGGTTTTCGGATATCGGGCAAAATCCTCGAAAGGCTGGTGGACAGCGGCCAGCGTGTGAAGCGTGGTCAGCCGCTGATGCGGCTTGACCCGGTCGATCTGCGACTGCAGGCCCAGGCCGCACAGCAGAGTGTTGCCGCTGCGCAGGCACGCGTCAGACAGACCCGTGCCGATGAAGCGCGTTACCGCACACTGATGGCAACCGGCGCGGTTTCCGTGTCGGCCTATGACCAGATTCGGGCCGCTGCGGCTACCGCGCTGGCCGATCTGAAAGCCGCGCAGGCGCAGGCCAGCGTGGCGACTAATGCCAGTGGATATGCGCTGTTACTGGCGGATGACGACGGTGTGGTGATGGCAACACTGGCGGAGCCGGGCCAGGTGGTGAGCGCCGGTGAGGCGGTTGTCAGACTGGCCAGAGCCGGGCAGCGTGAGGCGAGCGTTCAGTTGCCGGAGACGCTTCGTCCCGCAGTGGGCAGCGAGGCGCAGGCAACGCTCTATGGTGCGGGTAGTGCGCCCGTGTCAGCCCGGCTTCGGCAACTGGCGGATGCAGCCGATCCGATGACGCGCACCTATGAGGCGAGATATGTGCTGGAGGGCGCACTGGCCAGCGCGCCACTGGGTGCTACCGTCACAATTTCGTTAATCAATAAACCCGTGCAACCGCAGCTGAAGGTGCCGCTGGCTGCGATCTATGATGCCGGTAAAGGGCCAGGCGTCTGGGATATTACGGGGCTGCCTGCCACTGTTGCCTGGCGGCCGGTAACAGTGATCGCGATCGGTGACGAGGCGGCGACCGTGACGGGGCAGCTGAATGCAGGCGATCGGATCGTGGCTCTCGGGGCACATCTGTTGCAGCAGGGCGAGCGCGTGCGACCCGATGACGCTGCGGTTGCAGGGAGCCAGCCATGAGCCACGGACGCTTTAATCTGTCAGCACTGGCCGTGCGCGAACGCGCCATCACGCTGTTTCTGATCATCCTGATTACGGTGGCGGGCATCCTGTCCTTTTTCGAACTGGGCCGGGCAGAAGATCCGCCGTTCACCGTAAAACAGATGACGATTATCTCCGCGTGGCCAGGTGCGACGGCGCAGGAGATGCAGGATCAGGTGGCCGAACCGCTGGAGAAGCGGCTTCAGGAGCTGCGGTGGTATGACCGCAGCGAAACTTATACGCGGCCTGGCCTGGCGTTCACCATGCTCTCCCTGCAGGACAAAACGCCGCCCTCCCAGGTTCAGGAGGAGTTTTACCAGGCTCGTAAGAAGCTGGGCGATGAGAGCAGAAATCTGCCCGCCGGGGTCATCGGGCCGATGATCAACGACGAGTTCTCTGACGTGACCTTTGCGCTGCTGGCGCTGAAGGCAAAAGGAGAGCCGCAGCGCCTGCTGGTGCGTGAGGCGGAATCACTGCGTCAGCAATTGCTGCATCTGCCGGGTGTGAAAAAGGTCAATATCATCGGCGAGCAGAGTGAGCGCATCTATGTTTCGTTTTCACACGATCGGCTGGCGACGCTCGGTATTACCCCACAGGAAATTTTTGCGGCACTGAACGACCAGAATGTCCTGACGCCTGCGGGCTCGATCGATACTCAGGGACCGCAGGTGTTTATCCGGCTGGAGGGCGCTTTTGATAAGCTGGAAAAAATTCGAGAGACACCGATTGTGGCGCAGGGGAGAAGCCTCAAGCTGGCAGACGTGGCTACCGTGACGCGGGGATATGAAGATCCCGCCACGTTTAAGGTTCGTCATCAGGGTGAACCCGCATTGCTGCTCGGTATTGTGATGCGTGATGGCTGGAACGGTCTGGCGTTGGGCAAGGCTCTGGCTGCTGAAACCGTCAGCATAAATCAGGCGATGCCGTTAGGGATGTCACTGACTCAGGTCACGGATCAGTCCGTGAATATCCGCTCAGCGGTCGATGAATTTATGATTAAGTTCGTCGTGGCATTACTGGTGGTGATGGTGGTCTGCTTCGTCAGCATGGGCTGGCGTGTCGGAGTAGTGGTGGCGGCGGCCGTTCCGCTCACCCTGGCGGTAGTATTTGTGGTGATGGAAGCCTCCGGCAAAAACTTTGACCGCATCACGCTGGGATCGTTGATTCTGGCGCTGGGCCTGCTGGTGGATGATGCCATTATCGCCATTGAGATGATGGTCGTGAAGATGGAGGAGGGCTACGACCGCATCAAGGCGTCTGCCTATGCCTGGAGTCATACGGCGGCACCGATGCTGGCCGGAACCCTGGTCACCGCCGTGGGCTTTATGCCCAATGGTTTTGCGCAGTCCACGGCGGGTGAATACACAAGCAATATGTTCTGGATAGTGGGCATCGCCCTGATCGCCTCCTGGATTGTGGCCGTGGTATTTACCCCTTACCTCGGGGTAAAGCTGCTGCCTGACATCAAAACGGTGGAAGGCGGTCACGCAGCCATCTACAACACCCGTAACTACAATCGCTTTCGCCAGCTACTGACCGGCGTGATTGCGCGTAAAGGCTGGGTAGCAGGCGTGGTCATTGTCCTGTTTATCACCGCTGTGCTCGGAATGACGCTGGTGAAAAAACAGTTTTTCCCGACCTCAGATCGGCCTGAAGTGCTGGTTGAAGTTCAGCTTCCCTACGGCAGCGCCATTGAACAGACAGCGGCTGCGGCTGAAAAGATTGAGACCTGGCTTAAACAGCAGCGTGAGGCAAAAATCGTCACCACCTACATTGGTCAGGGACCGCCGCGTTTTTACCTGGCGATGGCGCCCGAACTGCCCGATCCCGCCTTTGCCAAGCTGGTCATACTGACCGACAGTCAGGATGCACGCGAGGCGTTAAAAGTGCAGTTGCGCACTGCGATCGCTCGCGGCCTGGTGCCTGAAGCGCAGGTTCGCGTGACACAACTGGTATTTGGCCCTTATTCACCTTATCCGGTGGCGTGGCGCGTGATGGGGCCGGACCCGGTACGCCTGCATGTTATCGCTAATCAGGTGGAAGCCGTACTGCGTGCCAGCCCGATGATGAGGACGGTGAACACCGACTGGGGCGCACCCGTGCCGACACTGCATTTCTCGCTGGATCAAAACCGACTGCAGGCTGTGGGCCTGACCTCCAGTGAAGTCGCCCGGCAGTTGCAGTTTCTGTTGACGGGCGTGCCGGTCACCACCGTGCGGGAAAATATCCGCGCGGTCCAGGTCGTGGGCCGTGCCGCCGGAGATATCCGGCTCGATCCGGCTAAGATTGCTGACTTCACGCTGGCAGGTGCGGCGGGGCAACGTATCCCACTGTCGCAGATTGGTGAGGTGCAGGTGAAAATGGAAGATCCCCTGCTGAGGCGGCGCGACCGTACACCGACCATTACTGTTCGCGGAGATATTGCTGACTCCCTGCAGCCGCCGGATGTCTCCACGGCGCTGAATAAAACTCTGCAACCGATCATCGCAACGCTGCCTGCGGGCTATCGCATTGAACTGGCCGGTGCAATAGAGGAGTCCGGTAAAGCGACACAGGCGATGGCGCCGCTGTTCCCAATCATGATTGCGATCACACTTTTAATCATCATTTTGCAGGTGCGTTCTCTGTCGGCGATGGTGATGGTATTTCTCACCGCACCTCTCGGGCTGATAGGTGTTGTGCCGACGCTGCTGCTGTTCGGTCAGCCGTTTGGTATCAATGCGCTGGTCGGGCTGATTGCCCTGTCGGGTATCCTGATGCGTAACACGCTGATCCTGATAGGTCAGATCCACCATAACGAACAGCAGGGGCTGGCACCTTTTGCTGCGGTGGTAGAAGCGACCGTACAGCGTGCGCGTCCTGTGTTACTGACGGCGATGGCAGCAGTGCTGGCGTTTATTCCACTCACCCACTCGGTGTTCTGGGGAACGCTGGCCTACACGCTGATTGGCGGCACGCTGGGCGGTACCCTAATCACGCTGGTTTTCCTGCCCGCGATGTATGCGATCTGGTTCCGTATTCGTCTGCCACAGAGTAAAACGGCAGTTGTGAAACCGGCGCTGTCGGAATAGTCTCAGGGTGGCGGTTGCCGCTTCGCTGCTTTTTTTAAGCACAGCGGCGGCCGTCGGTTCATTGCCTTAAGCTTTTGAAGAAGGTGCATAAAAAGGTAAAAGCTATCAAACATATAGGATGAGACAGGTGTGCGATCCTGAAAATCCTCTATAGAGTAGCGATGAAAATACAAAAAAGAGGTGTGACCATGAGCAATTCCGTTGATGAAGATGCAAAAGATGCAAAGCCTATTGTCGAAGCCGATCGCGAAGCGCCTGAGGGCAAATGTCCTTTTCACGCGGGCAAACCACCTCAGTCAAATCAGGCGCCGGGTGGCGGAACAACTAACCGTGACTGGTGGCCGAATCAACTCCGGGTTGACCTGCTGAACCAGCACTCATCCCGTTCGAACCCGCTTGATGAATCCTTCGATTACCGTAAAGAATTTGCCAAATTAGATTACTCTGCGCTGAAAGCTGACATCAAAGGGTTGCTCACCGAATCACAATCCTGGTGGCCCGCTGACTGGGGCAGCTATATCGGTCTGTTTATTCGCATGGCCTGGCACAGCGCCGGAACCTATCGCTCCGTGGACGGACGCGGTGGTTCGGGCCGTGGTCAGCAACGTTTCGCCCCGTTAAACTCCTGGCCTGATAACGTCAGCCTGGATAAAGCGCGCCGTTTACTGTGGCCAATCAAACAGAAATATGGTCAGAAAATCTCCTGGGCCGACCTCTATATTCTGGCGGGTAACGTTGCGCTGGAAAACTCCGGGTTCCGCACCTTTGGTTTTGGTGCCGGCCGTGACGATGTCTGGGAACCGGATATGGATGTGAACTGGGGCGAAGAAGCGGCCTGGCTGGAACACCGTCATCCGGAATCTCTGGCGCAGTCACCACTGGGTGCCACTGAAATGGGTCTGATCTACGTGAACCCGGAAGGTCCGGAACACAGCGGCGATCCTGCTTCTGCGGCCCCGGCTATTCGTGCCACCTTCGGCAATATGGGGATGAATGACGAAGAGATCGTCGCGCTGATTGCAGGTGGTCATACGCTGGGTAAAACCCACGGTGCCGCACCCGCCAGCCATGTCGGTGTCGATCCCGAAACCGCGCCAATTGAGGCGCAGGGCCTGGGCTGGGTTAACAGCCACGGCACGGGTGTCGGTGCAGATGCGATTACCTCTGGCCTGGAAGTCATCTGGTCTCAGACGCCTACCCAGTGGAGCAACTACTTCTTCGAGAACCTGTTCAAATATGAGTGGGTCCAGACGCGCAGTCCGGCGGGCGCTATTCAGTTTGAAGCGGCTGATGCACCGGAAATCATCCCGGACGCCTTTGATTCCACGAAGAAACACAAACCGACCATGCTGGTCACTGACCTGACGCTGCGCTTTGACCCGGAATTTGAAAAAATTTCGCGTCGATTCCACAACGATCCGCAGGCGTTTAACGAAGCCTTTGCCCGTGCCTGGTTTAAGCTGACGCACCGTGATATGGGGCCAAAAGCGCGTTACATCGGTCCGGAAGTGCCACAGGAAGATCTGATCTGGCAGGATCCGCTGCCTGCACCGGTTTATCATCCAACCGTGGCAGATATCGCCCAGCTGAAAGAGAAGATTGCAGCATCCGGTCTCAGCGTCAGCGAGCTGGTGTCAGTTGCGTGGGCCTCGGCATCCACCTTCCGTGGTGGCGACAAGCGTGGTGGTGCCAACGGTGCCCGACTGGCGCTGCTGCCGCAACGTGAATGGCAGGTCAATGCCATCGCGGCACGCGTGTTGCCGACGCTGGAAGCGATCCAGCGCGAAGCACACAAGGCTTCACTGGCGGATGTGATCGTGCTGGCGGGTGTTGTGGGCGTTGAGCAGGCGGCGAAAGCGGCTGGCGTCGCGATTGAGGTTCCGTTCACGCCGGGCCGCGTTGATGCGCGTCAGGATCAGACCGACATCGAGTCGTTCGATCTGCTGAAACCGCGTGCTGATGGTTTCCGCAACTACGGCACTGGCTTTGGCAAAACCACTACTGAAAGTCTGCTGATCGATAAAGCGCAACAGCTGACGCTGACTGTGCCGGAGTTAACGGTGCTGGTGGGCGGGATGCGTGCACTGGGTGCTAACTTTGATGGCAGCCAGCACGGTATCTTCACGCACCAGGTGGGATCGCTGAACACAGATTTCTTCGTAAACCTGCTGGATATGCGTACCGAATGGAAAGCGACTGATAGCAGCAACGAGCATTTTACCGGACGTGATCGTGTTAATGGGGAAACCCGTTTCACCGCCACCCGCGCCGACCTGGTATTCGGTTCTAACGCGGTGTTACGTGCCTCGGCGGAAGTCTATGCCAGCAGTGATGCCCGTGAAAAATTCGTCAAAGACTTTGTGGCCGCCTGGACCAAAGTGATGAATCTGGATCGGTTTGATATCTGATTGGTAGTAACACGATAAAACGCTGACAAGTGACTGCACCCCAAAAGTTGGTAATCCAACTGAGTAGGGTGCAGTTTTTTTTGCGCGCTATGCTTCTGATGGCAGGTCTGAGGCGATCCTTTTTACTCAGACCTGGTGTGGCAGATAATTACTCGTCCAGTTTCAGCGGCGGCAACTGCGCAAAAATGCTCAGCAGCCCTTCGCCCCAGCCCTTGCGGATCATGTCGAAATAGGGGTGCGTTTCGGTAATTCGATGCTGCTGCGCGGCACTAAAGCTGTCTTTGGGGTAGGTCATCACATCCAGCGGCAGGCCCACGGAAAGATTACTGCGCAGTGTGGAGTCCATCGAAATCAGTGCACATTGCATCGCCTGATCCAGAGCGGTGTCGTAGTTCAGCACGCGATCAATAATCGGCTTACCATACTTACTCTCACCTACCTGGAAATAGGGCGTGTCGTGCGTGGCTTCAATGAAGTTCCCCTGCGGATAGATGTGGAACAGCCGCAGACCTTCCCCTTTAATCTGTCCGCCGAGCAACAGGTTGCAGCTGAAATCTGTATTACCGCCCTGATTTGCGCCGCTGTCCCGGGCAATGACTTCACGCACCGTTTCACCCAGCAAACTGGCGGCATCATACAGGGACGTTACGTTCAGCAGGTTTTCCCGCTCATCGTCTGCGCAGCGACGATGCAGCAGACTGATAATGCTCTGTGTGGTCGCCAGATTTCCGGCACTCTGAATCACCAGCACGCGCTCATCGCTTTGATGAAAAACATGCAGTTTACGGAAGGTGGAAATATGGTCCACTCCGGCATTGGTGCGTGAATCTGAAACAAACACCAGGCCAGAGGACAAGCGCATGGCCACACAGTAAGTCATAAAATGGCTTCCTCAGGTATTCAGGATCATTGCGGAACGTCGAGCATGGCAACGGCGGCAACAGTGCGCATGTCTTCGCTTCCTCCACCTAACCGGATACCGCGGACCGGGCATGCATCAAGATAATCTATGCCGATAGCCAGTTTCAAATGCTGATTCGGTTGGCAGGTGTTATTGGTGACATCAAAGCTCTGCCACCGGTCATCCAGCCAGGCTTCCGCCCACGCATGCATGGCCACATGTGCGGAGTCTTCCGAGTATAGATAGCCGCTGACGTAACGCGCCGGGATACCCAGGCTGCGGCAGCAGGCCAGGAAAACATGCGTGTGGTCCTGACATACGCCGGTTTGTGCGGAAAAGGCCTGGGAAGCGCTGTCTTTTACCGTGGTGCTGCCGGGGTTATAGGGCATTTTCAGCAGCAGTTCGCCCATCAGATTGCACAGACTCTCATGCTGTGCCTGCGGCCGGTAGTAACGACTGGCGAAATCGCGGATCGCGCCATCGGCCAGCGTCAGCGGGCTGGTGCGCAGAAACACCAGTGGTGAGAGATGCCCGCAATTATCGTCTTCCGTATTATCTTCGATCTCCACCACGCCGTTGGCGACAATGGTAATGGCCTGATGGGGCTGGTCGAGTGTCAGAACATGCAGGATATTGCCGTATGCATCCAGCGTGCGGGTGGCATATTCCGGCAAGGTCAGATCCCACGACAATATCTTCTGATGACTGGAATCCTGCGGCGTAAGGCGAAGATATTGCGTGCTGTGTTTAACCTGTTGCGCATAGCTGTAATGCGTCTGATGCGTGACATTCAGTTTCATTATTGAGCCTCCAGATAGGTTTGATGAATGCACTCAGCGATGGCATTGGTCTGATCCAGAAACTGCATCAGCCAGGGACTGAGACCCATCTCAACAATTTCGTCCATTTCGGTGAAGCGCAGCTGAGCATAAAGGGTATGAACGCGACGACGGGGCTGATTACCCGCGCTGCCACCGATCTCATCCAGCTCCTGGGCCATAAGTTCGATGCAGGAAAGCAGAGAACGCGGTAGCTCGCGGCGCAGTATCAACAGCTCGGCAATACCTCTCTGGCTGATTTGTTGCTTATAAAGCGTATGGAACGCTTCGCGGGCGCTGACTGCACGCAATAGCGTGTCCATCCGGTAGTATTCACGCACCGGATCCTCATCGGCGTTCAACAGCTGATTTTTAGCATCCAGCAGGCGCGCGGTGCTGTCTGCGCGTTCCAGCAGGGTACCGAGGCGGATGAAGTTTTGTGCATCACTGCGCAGCAAGGTGCCAAACATCGCCCCACGGAACAGATGTGAACGCTCTTTGACCCAGTCAAAGAACGCATCTGCACCGGCAGAACCGACGCCCTGACGGCGGATCAGCTTCATCTCTATCCACGTGGCATTGATGCTTTCCCAGACTTCAGAGGAAAGGCTGCCACGCACCGCATGCGCATTGTTCCAGGCCATTTGCAGACAACTGAAAATGCTGCTGTGGTTGAAACTGTCCAGCGCGAAGAAATTAAGCAGATTTCCCATCGACGCCTGCGGATAGTGCTCGTCGAACAGATCCCGCGTGCCGGTCATGGTCAGCGGGACCAGTAAATCATTGTTTTCATCGCGTGCGTGGACATCACGGATCGACATCATCGACAGCTTATTGGTCACGTCCAGCAGGCGTGCAATTGTCTCGGCGCGTTCCAGATAACGTGCCATCCAGTACAGTTCGCTGGCTGTTCTGCTTAGCATGCATCATCCTCCGTCGCATTTTCTTCCAGTACCCAGGTATCTTTGGTTCCGCCGCCCTGAGAGGAATTCACCACCAGTGAGCCTTCTTCCAGTGCTACGCGGGTTAATCCACCTGGTACCAGACGAATTTCGGCGCCAGTCAGCGCAAAGGGCCGCAGGTCGATGTGACGCGGTGCGAGCCCGTTATCGACAAAGGTCGGGCAGGTGGAAAGCGCCAGTGTTTCCTGCGCGATGTAATTTTCCGGGCGGGCGCGCAACAATTCGCGAAAGCGTTCGATTTCCGCCTTGCTGGCCTTGGGGCCAATCAGCATGCCGTAACCGCCAGCACCATGAACCTCTTTCACCACCATTTTTTCCAGGTTTGCCAGTACGAAAGAGAGATCGCTCTCTTTGCGGCATTGCCACGTCGGCACGTTGTTGAGAATGGGATCTTCAGCAAGGTAGTAGCGGATCATCTCCGGAACATACGGATAGATCGATTTATCATCTGCCACGCCGGTGCCTATCGCATTCGCCAGCACCACACCACCGGATCGGTAGACTGACAGCAGGCCGGGAACGCCGAGCATGGAATCGGCGCGAAACGCCAGCGGGTCGAGGAAGGCGTCGTCGATACGTCGATAGATCACATCAATCCTGCAGGGGCCTGCGGTAGTGCGCATAAACACCGCGCCGTCTTTCACGAACAGATCGACACTTTCAACCAGTTCAACGCCCATTTGTTGAGCGAGGAAGCTGTGCTCGAAATAGGCGCTGTTAAAGCGGCCAGGTGTCAGTACCACAACGGTGGGATCGTTGACGGTCGTGCTTTCGCGCAGGGTTTGCAGTAAGTGAGAAGGGTAGCGGGAAACCGGCGCGATACGCTGCCCGGCAAACAGTTCGGGATATAACCGCATCATCATTTTGCGGTTTTCCAGCATGTAAGAGACACCAGAGGGCGTGCGAAGGTTATCTTCCAGCACGTAATATTCGCCATCGCCTCCCCGCACCATGTCGGTTCCGGCAATGTGGGCGTAAGTATCACGGTGAAGGTCGATACCCTGCATGCAGGGCTGATACTGCTCGTTGGCCAGCACCTGTTCAGCGGGCACGATCCCTGCCTTGAGGATCTTCTGGTCATGATAAATATCATGCAGAAACGCATTGAGTGCCTGAACCCGCTGACGAATCCCGCGATCAAGCATCTGCCATTCGCTGGCCGGAATAATACGTGGCACGCTGTCGAACGGGATCAGCCGTTCCGCGCCATCGTCTTCACCATAAACATTAAAGGTAATCCCCACCCGGTGAAACAACAGCGCAGCTTCCTCTTTTTTGCGCTGGACGGCCTGCTGATCGGCTTTCTGCAACCACTGCCAGTAGTCCTGATAATGGCTGCGGTGTTTACCTTCAGCCATCAACATTTCATCAAAAAAGGGTGAATCGGAAAGGTCAATCTTGATCATCATCACCTCACAAACAGGACAGGCTGCAATTGAATCGTTCAATAACACTGACGATCAGGCATAAAGTGTGCCAGGGTGCAAAATGGGCTGAAAATCAGGGAAAAAGGGGCGGTTCTGCCCTGTTCGGGTGCGGCTCGCTTTCAGGTTGTGTGAAAAGAGGGCAAAAACAAGTTGCTTACTTTAAATATGGTCGCTGATGAGGCAATTGCCAGTAATGCCAGGAAACGACGCACTTACCGCAGAGTCCGCTTATCGGCTCCATGTGGATCAATTCAAGCTGCCTTAAGCAACATCTGCTTATGGAGCGCAGCAGAAAAACTCCAGGAATGAGAGATCTGTTGAGCGCGAGCAGCGGACAGTGAGTGAGACTGAAGCGGTAAGATAATTCAGACATTCAGGGCGATTCAGGCTGCAATTTATGTTTATATAAATTTTGAGAATCAGTAGCTAAGAATTTTTAAGAGGGGGAATGTGCGTATTCGACCATCATCACGGCTGATCATTCTTTCGCCTGAAAATCATGTCCTGCTCTTCAGGTTCTGTCATGAAGACGATGCTCTGAGGGGAAAAACATACTGGGCAACGCCGGGAGGAGGGCTTGAAAATAATGAATCTTTCGAGCAGGCCGCTCTACGCGAATTATTTGAAGAGACGGGTTTGACAGGAACATTAACTGGACCAGAAATAGCGTCCCGAACTTTCACAATGATGTTACCCAGTGGAGAGACAGTACTTGCTGATGAGCGGTTCTTTATGGTTAATGCAAATACCGTCGATCTCGATCGCTCAGGATGGAGTAGCAATGAAAAGGAAGTCATTCGCGATTATCATTGGTGGACAATAGAAGAGCTGATACACACCAATGAGACAATTTTTCCACGCGACTTAATCATTAACATACTTCAAAGCAAGCCGGACGGATCGTCGACGTTAACGGCGTCATGATATTCTGAACCTCTTCACTGACGCAAAACTGTCCACGGTTGTAACCCGTCTTTCTTCAATGTCATGACTTTGCTGCTATCAGCCCGTCACATAACAGCAACTGCCGCTCTCAAATATTTATTAGGGTGAAAATCCTTTCAGAGCCAGGGTTGCCTGAAGAGAAGGGTTATTCAGACTCAAACGCCAAAAAGCAAAAAGCCCGCTTAGTTTCCTAAGCAGGCTTTTCTAATTTGGCTCCTCTGACTGGACTCGAACCAGTGACATACGGATTAACAGTCCGCCGTTCTACCGACTGAACTACAGAGGAATCGTTTGAACGGGGCGCATAGTAACGGCCACGCCGGAGCATGTCAAAGCTCTTTTTCATAAATTCGCGCGACTGCTGAAATAGTCGCCACTATCGCGTGTTATGCCGTGACAGAACGCGCTGCAAGGAGCATTCATGCGGAAAAAGAGGCACGCAAAACTGAGGTGTTTATGAGGTGTTCCGATGGTGCAAAGCGCTTGTCAGACTGCTGTGCGCATGATTTAAGCGGATAGTTTTTTACGGCCGTCACAAAGTCTCTATTCTCGCTTTGTCAGCAACAGAAACGAAACGTAGATTTCATTTCAATCCTGAACAGAATATACGGAGTTGACATGAACAAAGTCAGAATCGGCATGATCGGCAGCGGCTATATCGGGCGCTGCCACGCAATTGCCTACGCCCAGGCACCCACCGTCTTCGCGCTGAAAGGCGAAATCGTGCGGGAGATGCTGGCCGAAGTGAATCCTGAACTGGCGGCCCGACAGGCAGCAACCTTTGGTTTTGCGCGTTCAACCGGTGACTGGCGCGCGCTGGTCAGCGATCCGGCGATTGATGTGGTGGATATCTGCGCGCCTAACTTCCTGCACAAAGAGATGGCGCTGGAGGCGATTCGCCACGGCAAACATGTCTATTCAGAAAAGCCGCTGTCGCTGAGCGTTTCGGACGCGCAGGAGATGGTCGCGGCGGCTGAAGCCGCAGGGGTAAAAACGCTGGTCGGCTTCAACTATATGAAAAACCCCACCAGCCAGCTGGCAAAAGAGAT
This sequence comes from Pantoea sp. MHSD4, assembly GCF_021043305.1. Taxonomy (NCBI): domain Bacteria; kingdom Pseudomonadati; phylum Pseudomonadota; class Gammaproteobacteria; order Enterobacterales; family Erwiniaceae; genus Pantoea; species Pantoea sp. MHSD4. Next base: position 561,897 of record NZ_JAJNDH010000001.1, read on the forward strand.
CATTGCCAATGGCGAAATTGGTGATGTGGTGCATTTCTACGGCACCCACAACGAAGATTACCTCGCCAGACCGGAAACCCCGCTCGACTGGCACTGTCAGAAAGCGCTGGCCGGTCTGGGTGCGCTGGGCGATCTGGCGGCGCACATCGTCAATATGGCGCACTACCTGGTCGGTGACATTGCAGAGGTCAGCGGCGACATGATGACGGTAATTACCTCACGGCCCGACCCGAAAGCACCTGAACGGCAGTTACCGGTTGAAAACGAGGATCAGGCCAGCGCGCTGCTGCGCTTCTCGAATGGCGCACATGGCGTGATTGAAACCTCACGCATCGCCTGTGGCGCAAAAATGGGGCTGACCTACGTCGTCACCGGCACCAAAGGCACACTGCGGTATACCCAGGAGCGTATGGCCGAGCTTGAACTTTATCTGCATGACGATCCCGCCGGGCGTCAGGGATTTAAAACCATCCTCACCGGGCCAGCCCATCCTGATTACGCGAACTTCTGTGTTTCAGCCGGGCACGGCATCGGATTTAACGATCAAAAAACGGTGGAGATCCGCGATCTGATCAACGGTATCGCGGCGGGTGATCGCATGTGGCCCGATTTCGCAGAGGGATTGCAGGTGCAGAAAGTCCTGGAAGCGATTGCGCACTCCGCAGAGCAGCGCCGCTGGATCGCGGTGTAATGCAGCGTCACAGATGAGAGGAAATTGCCGCTGCGGTAATGAATGCCGTCGGGCAGGGCGGGAACCTAAAGTTCCCGCCCTTAAGTAATCAGATCAAGCCGCTTTTTTCCCACCACAGCTTGTCCAGCGCATAGAACCGATCACGCTGGCTCTCCGGCTGATTGAGATCGCGTTTCCACGGCTTCGCCAGAATATAGTGCAGGTTCTTCACCTCATCATCCTGCCAGAGGCCACGGTGCTGGAAGGGCAGCGTTTTTAACGCATTGTAGATATAAGAGAGCGGTTTCCAGCGTTCCGCGAACACTTCATTCAGCAGATCCTGCTCGGAGAACGGATAAGCGCTGAGATCATCAATGGCGGCAATACGTTTTTCCAGTGCGTCGAACATTGCGTTGTCAGGCTTCAGCACCAGAAAACCGCCGTTGAGATAATAGTCGACGCTCTCCGGCGCCTGCTCACCGCGTGCCTGCCAGGTGTAATGACACTGCTCTGGCTGCCATTCTGGCGGATAAGAGGCAATCTGGTTGGGATTACAGCGGCAGGCGTGACAGGCAGCCAGCGGGTTTTCACCCAGATCCAGCGTAAACAGCTCATCCATGTTTTTAAGCACCAGCATATCCGCATCCAGGAACACCACCCGCTGATAATCAGTGAGCTGCCATGCGCGCAGCTTGGTCCAGACCTCACCAAACTGCGCCGAGGCGTAATGCTGGTCAAGATCGTCACGCGGATAGAGCGGATCGACCGGTTTAATCACACAGCCTTCATTTTGCAGAATCTGACAGTCAGCGTCTGAAATCGCCGATGTCGTCATCACCACCAGCGGCCACTGGCTCTGGCTCTCTTTCAGCGAACGGTGCAGCGCTTTCACGCCCACCAGATAATCGGGTTGTGTTAACAGCGTTACCCAGGCAAACATAGCTTTCCTCAATCAGTCAAAAAGTGGCGTGATGTAGTCGTTACCCAGTCGGCCCTGCGGGTCGAGCTGGCTGCGCAGGGCGCGGAAGGCGTCCCACTTCGGATAGATCTCACGCCAGTTGTAGCGTTCTTCGTCGTAATACTTGCCCCAGTGCGGGCGTCCACCCTCCTCGGCGAGCAATTTTTCCACTTCAGTCAGGAAGTGCAGCCCTTCCTGAGATAGCGAGCCATCATCGGCGTAATAGACGACAAAGCCGAAAAAGCAGGTGGGTTGGTCAGTTGCCGGGCTGAGCCAGGCTGACGATGCGCCGGTGCAGCGCAGGATAATCGGGTAGTGCATATGCGGACGGTTTTCGGCATACCATTGCTTGATCCGGCGAATAATGGCCGGCGTTTTTGCCAGCGGTACGCCGATTTCCACATTGATCTGGGGGACTGCAATGCCACGGCAGAAGAGCTGGTAGATGTCACCGGTAACATCGGTGAAATCACGAAAACGGGTAACGGTGCGGAACTGTTTTCCCCCTTTGCCCTCAATCTGAGTATCGCGATGCATATGCGCCAGCGTCTGGTCGATAGTGTCGTTAAGACTCTCATCAACCTCACCCTCATGTTCCACCACCTGACGACCCTGTGCTTCATAGTGCTCACGCTCTTCGGCACTCGCTTCATGGGCGTTCCAGACGTGCATCAGGTTGTCGTCAACAAACCACCACGCTTTACTCAGCGGATAGTCGTTGTTCCAGCGCAACAGATCCTCTTCAAGCGTATCAGCGGACACGGCATTCTTGTGGCAGGTGAAAATGCGAAACGGCTGCGTACGAAGTTTTACCGCAGTAACAATGCCCAGCGCCCCGAGAGAAACCTGCGCGGCCGGGAAGTCAGCTTCACCACGAACAAATTCGCGCACGCTGCCATCGGCCAGCACCATCCGGATTGCCAGCGCCTCATCGGCAATCGAACTCTGCTGCAAACCCTGGCCGTGCGTGCCGGTCGCCATCGCACCGGCCAGCGTCTGAATCGCTATCACACCTGGTGAAGATGCCAGCATGCGGTTCATTTCGGTCAGGCTGCGATAAACCTGCTCAAGCGGGGTCGCGCCACCAAAGGTCACGCTCTCTTCATCGCTGGCGAGCTGGCCACTCAGTGCGCTGAGATCAAGCAGCACATCATCATCAGCGACGTGCAGCATGCGGCCTGGCGACAGCTTGCTGCCAATCACCCGAATCTGACCGCGTGACTCCCGAAGAAGTTTCTGTAATTCCGCTTCACTGGCGGGACGATGAACCTGCTGACGACGGCCGATCTGCGCGTTCTGCGCCCAGTTCCACAGTGCATCATCATCGGGTTTAATATGGGTCTGACGAAGCGGATAGAGGCGTGCGTCTCTGGTCACAACAGCATTCCTTATTATTGCATTTAAAAGACAAGTATCACTAAGCGTAGACTATTGCCAAATGCAGTCAGGAATGCCGGTAATTATTTACGGATGTAACGTAACGTTGCGGTGACAGCCAGCTGACGATTACGGCGAATACTCTCCGCTTCGCTATTATCAGGGCTAAACAGGGCGTTGAAAGTATAACGGTTCGAAACGTGGTGAACGCAGATGCTACTGATCAGGCGATGAACATCAATGGTCTGCACGCCGGATGTAAACACGCCCTGTTGCTGACCCCGTGCCAGGATATCATCCAGCAGATCCAGCGCACTGCGGTTGAGTGCTTTTATCTGCGCCGACTGGGAAATATAGCGACCGCGCAGCAGGTTCTCACTGCAGACCAGCCGGATAAAATCGGGATGCTCGACATGGTAATCAAAACTGGCTTCCACCAGCCGTGTCATAGCCAGCTCTGGCTCCATCGCCGCAAGGTTAAGGCCCGTTTCATGCTGACGTATCTGCTGATAAACCTGTTCCAGCACGTCGATATAAAGCTGTTCTTTACTGCCAAAGTGATAGACCACCATGCGTTTCGTGGTCTGCGCATGCTCAGCAATCTGCTCCAGCCGCGCACCCTGCATACCAAATTCTGCAAACGTCTTAAGTGCGCCGGCAATGATGCGTTTTTTCAGCCCTTCAGGGTCATTTTTACGTTTTGTTAGTTCTGACATGGTGCTCAATAAAGTGATTCTGACCGGGGAATGTTAGCACAGTGTTGAGTGGCTGCCTGCAACCGCAGGCGCAGCAGATGCGGCAACCTGGCACACGCCGGACGATTGCAGGTATAATCCCGGATAGAATTTCACAGCTTCAGAGACGACTCAGAGACCACAATGACAAAACTCACCTTGCAAGAGCAGATGCTGAAAGCGGGATTGGTATCCAGCAAAAAAATGGACAAGGTTCAGCGCACAGCCAAAAAATCCCGGGTTCAGGCGCGCGAAGCCAGAGCCGCGGTGGAAGACAACAAAAAGGCGCAGCTTGAGCGGGATAAGCAGCTGAACGAACAGCAGAAGCTGGCTGTGCTGTCGAAAGAGTACAAAGCCCAGGTCAAGCAGTTGATTGAGATGAACAAAATTGATGTGGCAAAAGGCAACATCACCTTCAACTTTACCGACAATAACCTGATTAAAAAGATCATGGTGGATAAGCCTACGCAGACGCAGCTGATTAATGGTCGTCTCGCCATTGCCCGCCTGGCTGCCGACGCCAGTGGTGAGAGCCAGTACGCTATCATCCCGGCCAGCGTAGCGGATAAAATTGCGCAGCGTGATGCCAGCGCCATCGTGTTAAACAGCGCATTAAGCGAAGAAGCACAGGACGAAGATGATCCTTATGCTGATTTCAAAGTCCCTGATGATTTGATGTGGTAATTGTATTCTGACCCATTCAGAACGGGCTGGCGGCAGAGAGTTGCATTACCTCGCCGCTGACAGGATGAACAAACGTCAGCCCACTGGCGTGCAGCATCAGCCTTTCTGCCTGTTGGGCGCCCGGCATCAACAGCCCACCGTAAAGATCACAGCCCAGAATCGGGTGCCCCCGCTGCTGACAGTGAATACGAAGCTGGTGGGTGCGTCCGGTTTCGGGCGTCAGCTCAACCCGCGTGACCGGCAACGCGTCTCCCTCACTTCCCTGATAATAACCGCGTTCAGTGACCCGGTAGCGTGACCGCGCGGGTTTGCCCCTGATGGCGCATATCGTCATCCGGGGAAACAACGCCGGATCTTTCGCGATGGCAGCATCAATGACTCCCTCATCATCGGACAGATGGCCGCACAGCAGGGCCTGGTAGGTTTTGCTCACGCTACGCTGGCTGAACTGCTGGCAGAGGGCGGCGTTAATCGCCTTGTTTCGTGCAACAACCATCAGGCCGGATGTGCCGAAGTCGAGCCGATGCACCAGCGTGCAGCCAGGGAAAAGGCTGACCAGCCGGTGATGCACCGAATCAAGATTTTGAGGATTTTTACCTGACAGGCTCAGCAATCCGCCGGGTTTGTTGATCACCAGCAGATGTGCATCCTGAAAGAGAAATGTGATCTCATCAAAGCAGGGTGGGGCGATAAACGTATCGATAATGGCAGACATGGTGCAACCGGCAGACAAAGGGCCGGAGATCATAACCTATTGCCCGGTCACTGACGACGACGGCAGACTTCACCGGGTCTTTATTCTCCCGTAATGGTTTCACCGCTTTGTGTGGCGAGCGACTGGCTGGCCTGATGCGTTCCGAACCCCGCCTGAGCAACAAATACTGAGCATACCGTCGCGGCTAACAACGTGAGAAGAACAGAAAGTTTCATGGCTGCATCCAGTGCTGATAAGGGCAGTCAGTCTGGCAGGAACGGTGACAGAGACAAACAGAACAATCCGGAAAAAAACTTTTAGTACATTTGAACAGCAACTTGCACGATTTTTAGTGATTTATTCGGGCAAGTCTCGCTTTAACGACTACAGTCTCTGGTGAGGTTGTCATCAATTCGTACCAAATGGAGGATTTTCTGTGTTAATTCAAAACGACGAGAAAGGCCACGTCATTATTGGCGAAGCGGCACTAAGCCTTGCCCTGGGTGAGAAAGAAATCAGTATCGCATCACTCTTTACTCAGCTGGGTTTGATGGCGAAATCTGAAAGCAACGCTGATCGACTGGAGAAAATCGACAAAGCCAGAAACTGGCTGAGTAGTTTTACTTCACCAGCGGTTGCCCAGCAGCAGGTGCCGTACCTGCGAACGCTTGCAGGCCTGAACGAAGAGCTGAACTAGCCCCGATAGAACTGACGCCAGTGGACGTAGTCCGGCTCCGGCCGGAAAACGACGAAGCGGACGACCTCAACGGTTGCGCGAGAGCGTATACCGGCCGGAGATAATGTCAGGGACGACACTTCTCCTGCACTCAAAAACTGCACCTGTGATCGCGACATTATCCCTTTCTACTACAACCTCCCAGATCCCTTTCTGCCTGCAAACCGCCAGCCTGATACAAATCAGGCGAGAGACACATCGCACCCGCCGTCCAGCCAGATTGTATCGCTGCCATCATATTCAACATCTTCACGTCGTGCCTGCGGCGGCCGTTGCTGTAGGCTTTCTGTTTATCGACAGTCTTGTTGTCTGAAGATAATGACTATTTCAGCCAGCCTCGTTGTGACAAGGCTGGCTGAATTAACGTGCAGAACAGATTGACGCGTTGCTACGGGTTAAAAACTCTCCCAGCTGGCGTCTGCGGATGCCGCCACAGGCACAGCAGGTACTAAACGTGGCGTCAGAACCGGAGTCCGGGTTTGCACGGCAGAGAGACGGAACACAGCCACTGTTTTTTCCAGTTCATCTGCCTGCGACTCCAGAGAGCTGGCTGCAGCGGAAGACTCTTCAACCAGCGCGGCGTTCTGTTGCGTGGTGGTATCCATTTCGGCCATGGCCGTGGCAATCTGAGAAATGCCGCGGTTTTGCTCGTCAGATGCGGCAGCAATCTCACCCATAATGTCTTTAACCTGACTGACTGAGCGAACGATGTCATTCATCGTGGTGCCGGCGCGTTCAACAAACGCAGAGCCATCCTGCACCCGGTCAAGTGACTCGCGAATCAGCGTTTCAATCTCTTTAGCGGCCAGCGAGCTGCGCTGGGCCAGATTTCTCACTTCACCTGCAACCACCGCAAACCCGCGCCCCTGTTCACCGGCGCGTGCCGCTTCCACGGCAGCGTTGAGTGCCAGGATGTTAGTCTGGAAAGAGATGCTGTTGATGACGTGAATGATTTCGCCAATTTTCCCTGAACTCTGGCTGATGCTGTCCATGGTGACGATAACATCACGAATAATCTCACCACCGCGTCCGGCATTCACCGACGCATCGGTCGCCAGCTGACTTGCATGGTGGGCGTTCTCCGCATTCTGTTTCACCGTCGAGGAGAGCTCTTCCATACTGGCAGCCGTCTGAACCACGGCGGCAGACTGCTGTTCAGTGCGCGATGACAGGTCGGTGTTGCCTGCGGCAATTTCTGCCGAAGCGCGCGCCACGCTGCTGACGCCATCGCGCACGTTGGTGATGATGTTCTGCAGGCTGATGTTCATTGCATCTACCGCCTGCATCAACTGACCCAACTCATCGCCACGCGTGGTTTTCAGCGAGGTTGTTAAATCACCGCTGGCGATACGCTGCGCGGCATTCAGTGTCTCTTTCAGGGGCTGCGTAATGCTGCGGGTGATCCGCCAGGCAATCAGCAGGCTCAGAATGGCACAAATCAGCGCGGCAAACGCAATACGCCACTCCGCCTGTTTAATGAACTCTGCAGAAAGCTGAGACTGGAACGCAAAGGTGTCAGAGACTGCCGCATTGAGCCGTTCAGCAGCAGCAGTCAGGCTCGCAGATTCGCCTTTTTCTTTCTCTGAAGCATCGATATAGCGCGTTAAAGCCTGGCGCTGCTGCGCAAGCGTGTTAAGTAAGTTTCGCGTGCCATCACTAATGGTGGGCTGAGCAAAAATGTCCAGCTGCTCACTCAGCGTATTAATCGCAGTGTATTCTTCCAGGACCGCATCTCTGCTGGTCTCTGTGGGTTTATCCAGAAACGCTTTTTCAACATTGGCGGCATCAAACAGTGCGGCAGCCAGATGCATGACGGGAAGGGCCGCATCCGGTGACTGAGCCATATCGAGCGATTCAAACTGATGTGCAAAACCGATCAGGGCACCGGGTTTAATCGCATTGAGAGCGGCGGAGGTCGTTTCCGCGGATGCCACAAATTTCTCACGCTGGTTCTTATAGTCGTTGAGCAGCTGTCCCATCAGGGTGACTTTCTGCTGACCAATCTCATCCCATTTGAATCCATCCAGCCGTCTATAAAGCGCTTCTAGATCCTTCAGGGCCTGAACGTTCTGTGACGCAAATTTGGGATCTTTGGTGTACTGGTAGAGGGTACGGTTAAGACGTGCTTTGCCTAAGGTGTTAACCATTTCCACGGTAATTGAGCGCCGGGCAGAGTTGTCTTTGATACTGCGAAAACAGTCAAAAGCCATAAAGGTAATGGCAAGGGAGGCAGCGATAAGGACGATAAAGCCGGCACCCAGTTTTTTTCCGATTTTAATATCAGAGATACGTTGAGAAAGACCCATGAGGTTCACCTTTAATGAGGTTCAGAAGCAGAAGAAAAGGAAAAAAAGTTAAATAATGCCAAAGATGATCTTTATATCGTCAGGGTGAAAATAACCTTTAATTTTATTTATAATTGCATGAGGGGCTAATGAGTTGGCTTTTTATTGTTAATGTTGAAATTATTTGCCTTCTAATAATTTCAGGCATGATTGCAACTTTCTGATTAATAAAATAAAAATTTATAATTATATGGAGTTGAATTGTATTTATTTGATCCTGATCAAAATTATTTTATGAAAGTATGGATCAAAAGCGATAACGGTTTACAAAGGGAAACTGCAGGATTTTTCTAATGTTTTGATTAAGCAGTCAGATATAAACAGCTTTATTCATGAGCAATGCTATTTACCACGCGCACTATCCTATAAAGTAGAAATCCCACTCTCAATAGTGAGCACAACTGATGCCAGATTACTGTTTCTACACGCAGGGAAAACAGACCATTGCCCTGGCAAGGTCAGACATGAACCGCGCCAGCGAGTTGCTTGCTCAGGGGTTTATAAAAGAGGCTGAAGAAGTGCGTGCTCCTGATGAAAAGCAGGCCGCTGCGCGCTTTGCAGATATCAGAAAAGAGAATGCCATTGATCGGCATAACTTTCTGGCCGGCGCGGGAACAATGCCGTTGATTGGCGTGCTCACAGCGTTGGCTGCCTTTCTTTTCTGGCGTAAAAAATAATCCTGATTTCCCGCAGTTCTTCAAAAAACAGTCGACCGATTCCCTGACGCTATCGGGCACCGCATCATCACAGAAAGCGGTGCCCGATGTTAACCCGCCAGCGTCTCTTAATATGATGGGGTTGTCTCACTGGCGCAAAGAATGTACACCCACGTCCGGCAAGAATCTTTATTATCTGTCAGGCTATCATCTTCATCCTGAATGATTCCGTATTTACGCAGATTCCCCTTTCCAACCACTCTGCTAAACATTCTTACAGATATTATTCATGCCTTCAGATTGATGTGACAGTGATTAGTTTGTTTAAAATTTAAATCACATTAAGGTTAGTCAGGTGTCACCGAAAAATTACGCTGATTTTTATCTCAGACCGTATTCAGTTATCGACTAATAAAATTAGTGATCTCACTAAAAATTCAGTATGGTCTGAACGTTATCCTACATTCCCCCTCCATTCTTTAGTTCCATCCCTAATCGGCTCAGGCATGCAGAAATAAAATTTTCAGTATTTAATACGTTAGTTATTCCATGGAATAAAAAGCGAATTGAAAATCCGACACCAATAGCGCTCAACTTCAGCGTAACGCTGAATAGGTTATTTCTCATTAGTGCCATCCTGTCAAAAAGTAATAGAGTTGCCTGGCAGAACAACTGCCGGTAACTTTTATTTAAGGGCACACACAGGCAATCGCCGCCCCGCCTCTGTTTCTGTCACCAGAAGTGGGGAGGATTATTATTATTTAATAATTAATAACAGAGGGTCTTTATCTAATATCAGATTGTCGCGTTCCGCCCAGCCTCTGAGCTTGCCGGGGTTAAGTAATCCTTCAGGATCAAGACACTTCTTAACAGAAACGACGTCAGGTTTAATTTCTCCCTGTTTACCATCCTCAATATGATAAACATGTGGGTTATTTATTTTTACGTCATTGTCACGGAAGGTTGTCATTATTTCATTCAGTCTTTCTTCAGTTGAATAATGCACAAGTTGCAAACCGCTTGCGGTAATGTTGCCATCATTGTCACGCAGGAATTCAATATGCGAAATAACCTCATCACCGAACAACGCTGCCATATCGATAATCTGCTGACGATAACAGGTGTGATTAAACGCTGTCTGTAAATATGTCAGAGAGCTGTCAACTTTAAGTGCGTGCAGCGTGGTGTGGTTCCAGCAATACTCCATCAGCGACGCGTTAGCCTCACGCGCTTCGTCGGCCGGCTGGCGCAGGGCGCTCTGACCGCGGTATTTTTCCAGCAGATGCGCGCAAAATCCTTCGCTTTCCTGCGCGATCACACTGATTACCGCATGCTGGCTGGCCTGATAGCGTCCGTTCAGGTGACTGAAATAAGAGGGGATTGGCGCGGCGAACAGCGCGAGCTGGCGTTTTGCCAGCCCCGGCGAACGGGCAAAGGCATTGGCATAATCCAGCGCGTCGGTGAAATCATCAAACACGTCCAGCCTCTCAATCCACTGATGGACCGGTGCCAGTGCCAGCGCCACCTCAAGCACAATACCGTTGCTGCCATAGGCATGATGCAGCAGCAATGCCTGTGGCGCGGGCACCTGCAGAATGCGTGGTTCGGCTTCCATCGTCATGACTTTTACGCTGAGCACATTGCCGGGCGCGCCGAGTGGGCCGTAGTTAATGGAGCCGATACCGCCAAATCCGCCGCCGTAAAGGCCGCCCAGACTGGCGAGCCGGTAGGTGGAAGGCATGCAGCGCAGTTCCCATCCTGTTGGCCGGGTCAGGGTTTCAATCTCCGCCAGCCGGATCCCAGCCTGCGCCCGTACCACGCCGTTGCCCAGTTCACATACCTGATTGAATCCGGTCATATCGACCAGAATGCCGCCCTCCAGTGGCACCAGCTGGCCGTAGTTGCCGGTCGCGCCGCCGCGCAGGATCAGCGGCAACTGATGCTGAACACAGGCTTTCACCAGTAATCTCAGCTCTTCTTCGCTGCGCGGCCTGACCACGGCATCGGCCTGTTTGTCTTCCAGTTGCCGCTTAAGCACCGGGCTGAACCAGTGAAAATCACGGGAAAGGCGTTTGACCTTCGGCGCCTGTAAAGTCCAGTCCAGATCAGGCAGCGCCTGCAGAATCAGGGCGAGCGCCTGTTGACGTTGTTCACTGTCCATAATCTTCCTGCCTAAAGATGAATGAGGTTAATGAGATTGCACGGCTTCGCTTTCATGCCAGGCACTCAGCACGCGTCGGGAAATCCAGGACATCGCGCCAAAGAGTGCAATGCCGGTGAGTGAAATAAGCAGCAGAGCGGCAAACATCAGCGGGATGTCCAGCTGATAGCCCGCCTGCAATATCTGGTAGGCCAGGCCGGTATTATTGCCGCCGGTGCCGGCCACAAACTCAGCCACCACCGCACCAATCAGGGACAGACCGCTGGAAATGCGCAGTGCGCCGAAGAAATAGGGCAGAGCGGAGGGAATGCGCAGGCGAATGAGGATTTGCAGACGGCTGGCGTGATTCAGCTGAAAATAGCTCAGCAGCCCCGGCGATACGCTGCGAAGCCCCTGTGTGGTATTGGAAATAATCGGGAACACCGCCATCAGCGTTGAACACACCACCAGCGACAATGTCGTGTCTTTGACCCAGATGATGATCAACGGCGCGATGGCGACGATCGGCGTCACCTGCAGGAACACGATGTAGGGAAACAGCGCGGTTTCAATAAAGCGGTTCTGTACCAGTACGAACGCCACGACTGCACCGATGACAATCGACAGTAAAAATGAAATCAGGGTGATTTTCAGGGTGAACAGCAGCGACGTCATCAGCGAACCGCAATGTGTCCACAGGCTTTGCAGCATCACCACCGGTGACGGCACAAGAAACTGAGGGATGTTGAAATAGCTCACCCAGCCTTGCCATAGCAAAATGACCACCACGGCGACTACCGCCGGATAGAGCACTTTGCGAGACGTGGGGTTGTTGATCCACGGAGAAGCATTTTGCGTTTTCATACCGTTACTCCATACCCGATTGGCTGGCTTGCAGCAGGCTGTCCTGCAACTGCTTCGCATAGCGTGAAAATGCCGGACTGACGCGGAAATCTTCGCTGCGCGGAAAAGGTTCGTTGATGGCGATATCTTCCACCACGCGCCCCGGACGCGCGGCCATCATGATCACCCGCTGCGACAGGAACACCGCTTCGTGGATCGAGTGAGTGACGAACACGACCGTCAGTCCCTGTTCCCGCCACAGGCGCAGCAGGTCGCTGTCGAGTTTGTTGCGGGTGATTTCGTCGAGCGCGCCGAACGGTTCATCCATCAGCAGCAGCTTCGGGCGCGTGACCAGGCCGCGGGCAATCGACACGCGCATCTGCATGCCGCCTGACAGTTCGCGAGGCAGGACGTTGGCAAATTTGCCAAGCCCCACCAGTTCCAGCGCTTCACTGACGCGGGTATTGGCTTCAGCGCGGGGTACGCCTGCCAGATCCAGCGGCAAACGCACGTTATTCTGCACATTACTCCACGGCATCAGCGTGGCTTCCTGAAACACGAAAGAGAGCGGAACCTGCGCTTTTTCACGACTTTCGCGGCGCCACAGCATCAGCTTGCCGTCGCTGGGTTCCACCAGACCGGCAACCATTTTTAACAGCGTACTTTTGCCGCAGCCCGACGGGCCGAGCAGCGTGACAAATTCACCCTGATTAATGGTCAGATTGACCGGCAGAAGCGCGCGGGTGCCGTTGCTGTAAATTTTCTCCGCCGACAACACCTCGATAGCCGGAACGGTTGGAGAAATAACTGAGCGGACATCGCTCATCACGGTGAGTTTCGGGGCTGAATTCATGGCATAACCTTCGCGTCTTTAATCATGTCGAGGGTATAGGTCTGCGCAAACGGCACTTTATCCGCGTCGATGAGTTTATTTTTGACCAACATCTCCCAGGTCTTTTTCAGACGAGGTTCAGTGATGATGCCGATACCGCCGGTTTGCGCGTCGCCACCCGTCACCAGCGCATACTTCTTCATCTGCGCAATGCCAAAGGCAATCTGGTCGGCGCCCATACGCGGGTTAGCCTGGGTAATGAGCGCGTTGCCCGCGGCGGGGTCCTGCAGATATTCCTTCCAGCCCTGCATGGAGGCTTTCACGAACGCCGCCACGGCTGCCGGGCGTTTTTTGACAGTGTCGGCCATGCAGATAATGGAGTTGCCGTAAGGCGGATATCCCCAGTCGCTAAGCATGTAGACATAGAACGGTTTGCCACCTTTCTCGATTGAGAACGGCTCGGAAGTTACATAACCCTGCTGTACCAGATTATTGTCCGCAAGAAACGGCTGCACGCTGAAGGTGTAGGGCCGGACTTTGGCGTTACCCAGCCCCAGTTCACTTTTCGCCCAGGGCCAGAATGAGGTATACGCCTCGGTCGCCAGCAAAAAGGTTTTGTCTTTCAGTTGCTCGCCGGCCCCGACTTTATCGTGGCTGATAAACACCGTCGGCGAATGCTGGAACACCGTCGCCACGGTCACCGCATGCACGCCAGCCTGCCAGGTTTCCAGCGCCTGGCCATTGTCGCCGAGCGTACAGTCCGCCTGACCAGCGGCCATCAGTTGCATCACGTTAACCTGCGGGCCGCCCATTTTAATGCTGACATCCAGACCGGCGGTTTTGTACAACCCTTTAGCCTGCGCCTCGTAAAATCCGCCATGCTCCGCCTGCGCGTACCAGTTGGTCAGGAACGTGAATTTCTCTTCCGCCATTGAACTGGCCGAAACGCCGCTCAGCAGCAGAGCCAGCAGGGTGTAAGCGGGTGAACGCCGTAGTTTCATCTTGAGAATTCCTTTATTCAGAGGCCAGAGAAGACGAAGGAGGAGTGAAGCGGGTTTGCACAAAGCCGTTCCAGTGGTGTTTACCCCAGGTGGGTTCGCTGCGGACTGTCCATTCCATCAGGTGGATCTCCGTGATCGCCTGCGCCCAGCTTGCCGCCAGCGAATCGAGGATCGCGTGCCCCTGTTCGGCGGTTGCGCCAATCGGATCGCCGATTACGCCGCTCGGACCAAAATCATAAGAAGCCCAGGCGGCGACAGGGCGGCCAGATGACAGCGTCGGACAGGGAAACGCCGGCGGATAATTGGCGACCGCGTGCTCCATGTGAACGCATTCCGGTGCCAGAGCCAGCATCACTGCCGTTTCGCTGTGACCGGCATGCATCGCCATTTTCTGCTCCTGCGCACTCAGGAACTGATTTTCCACGTTAGGCACGCGGAACACGTCGTGCGGGATCATGATCATGTCCCCGTGACGCAGGCGCATTTCCCGCGAGGCCATTTGCAGCACCTGCGGCTGTCCGCCGTGCCCATTGATCATCAGCAGTTTGCGGAACCCGGCGCGGTAGAGCGATTCGGCAATTTCCAGCACCGTCTGCAACAGCGTGTCGCCGGTCAGGGTCAGCGTGCCGGGGAAGTTCAGATGCTCGTCCGACTTGCCGTAAGTAATGGGCGGAATCGCGAAGGCCGGAATCTCTTCCGGAAGCCGCGCCAGTGCGTGACCCGCGACGCCGGAGGAAATCACGCTGTCCACCGAACACGGCAGATGCGGGCCATGCTGTTCGATGGCGCCGGTCGGTAAGACAATCACGGTGTTAGCCTTGTCGGGCAGAGCAGCGATAGCTGTCCAGCTCAGAAAAGGGAGAAAACGTTCTGCGGGAATATAGCCGTTAATCATGCTCTGCCTCGTATTCGGACTTGTCAGGGTTAGCGGGACTGGAGTAACCAGGCGGTGGCTTCCACTTCAATCAGCACGTCGGCGCAGGGCAGCATTTCGCTGACCTGAACCACGGTAGAAACCGGCGGTTGACCGGGATAAAAAAGCTTTCTGACCCGGCTGTAATAGGGGAAATGATCAAGATTGCGAAAGTACTGCACCAGCTTGATCACATCACTCATCTGCCCGCCGGCGTCTTCAATGATGTGGCGGATACTTTCGAGCACATACCAGCTCTGGGCGAGGATCGGCCCCTGTTTGATATCAGTCGAGAATTCGCCGGTTTCACCCAACAGCAGGCGTGCTTCGGCGGGGATATCCTGAAAGCCGCGCACGAAGGTCCCGCTCTGCGGATTAACCGGAATCACGCCCGAGAGAAAAACAAAATCGCCCGCGCGGCGCCACGCGGCATAGTTGGCGAGCGGTTTACCCGCACCCGCTTCAAGACTCATGGGATAACTCCGGATTCCAGGTACGTTGGTGGGCAAGCCTGCCATGGTGGAAAACCAGCCGGGCTGCGCTGTTTAAAGGCCAGGTCAGGCTGTCGCTGCCTGGAAAGAGAATCAGCGTGGCATCGCTGCCAGGTGCGAGTGGCAGGCCGGGCGGTGCATCACCGCTCAGCGCGGCGACATCGCAGATCAGTCGCGACTGCCAGTCAAAAACGTTATCCAGCTGCAGTGCGAACAGGGCACAGGCCAGCGTATCCAGCGGGTCGTAGCTGCCGGCCGGACAAAAAGCGTCCTGCACGTTATCGCAACCGAGCAGCACCGGAACGCCTGCCGCCTGCGCCTCTTTCAGCAGCGTTATGCCGCGCTGTCGTGGCGTGCGGCCGGTGACGGCATCCTGCAACAGCAGGTTGGTCATCGGCAGTGCAATCAGCGTGACGCGCTGCTCCGCCAGCAAACGCAGGACCTCCACTGCCTGATGTTCACTGCCGGAGGCCAGCGCGCAGCCGTGGCTGCAACAGATATGGCCGCTGAATCTATTTTCTGACAGGTAATGCGCCAGCCAGCTCAGGCCGTGTGCCACCGGCGAGAGCTCTTCATCGATATGCAAATCCAGATTCAGTTGCCAGCGCGAGGCACTGCGCATCAGGTTGGTCATGGCGGCCGGATCCCAGTTGGATGAGTGGATAAATCCACCCAGCAGGCAGTGGTTCCCGCTTTGCGCCACCGCAGCGGCGATGCGGTCAGCGGCCTCGCTGTCGGCAAAAAGAGTCAGCGGGACCAGCGCCACCCGTTCCAGCATGACGCCGGGTTGTGTGATAGTGGCCAGTGCCGTCCAGGCCAGCGGCGGCGTGGCATCGAACCAGTCAATATGGGTGCGCAGGCGGGTTACGCCGTTGGCGGCGGCCCATGCCATTCCCTGTCGGGCACGCTGATGAAGATCTGCCGTGGTCCAGTGCCGGCGATCCTCATGCAGGGTTTCAATCGCGGCCAGCAGACCGGGTTTTAGGGGACGGCTGCGACCAATGGTGAAGGTTTTATCAAGATGCGCATGAGGTTCGAGCAGACCTGGCAGCGCCAGCATGCCCTGTGCGTCCCACAAATCATTCTGGTCGGGCTGAAAAGGCGTCATGGAAGTTATTTTGCCTGCCTCAACGCGCAGATCTGCCGTCACCGGTTCACCTGCCTCCTCAGGCCACCCGGCAGGAAGCAGCCAGGCGGGAAGGCGAACGTTGGCAATGCCGTTTAACGGTGAGGCAAAAGAAGGAAAGTTCATATTGAGGCTCCGCGTTGGCATTACAGGTCCAGGACCAGAACAGGACTCTTAGCGCGCGAACAGCACAGCGTAATCTGCGTGTTCTCCGCTTTCTCTTCTTCTGTCAGCACGCAGTCGCGGTGATCGGGAATACCGTCGATGACATCCGTAATGCATGAGCCGCAAATACCCTGTTCGCACGACAGCATAATATCGACTCTGGCACTCAATAAGACTTCTGCAATGCTTTGGTCTGAACCAACTAAATAACGTTTTCCGCTGGATTTCAGCTCAATGTGAAATTCAGAGTTGGCGTTATTTTTGTTTATAGTGTTATTGCTGAATCGCTCAAAAGATAATTGATTCTTATGCCAGTGGTGCGTGTACATAATCTCTTCAAGGCGCTTAATAAACCCATCCGGGCCACAGGCCATCACCTGCGTATTGGCATCCGGCTGACACAGGCTCAGCGGCGTCGTGTGCCGCAGGGAATCGTTTGCGCTGCTGTCATGTAAAAAGAGATTTTTTGCCAGTGAAGGTGCTGTGAGACGCGGTATATACGCCGCTTTATCCAGGCCCGAAATGTAGTAGTGCAGTTCAAATTCAATGCCTTGCCGAGAAATCTGTTCCGCCATCGCCAGCAGTGGCGTAATGCCAATTCCTCCGGCAAATAACAGATAGCGCCCGGCGGCTGGCAGAGGGAAATGGTTACGTGGCATCGAGATATTGAGTGTGTCGTTAGCACTGAAATGATGATGAATAAAGTGCGACCCGCCGGTCGCGTTGTCTGCCAGTTTTACGCAGATTTCATAATATTCCCCGCTGTGATTTTCGTTGCAGAGAGAATACTGGCGCGGGCCAATTTCAGGAATGAAAAGGTCAATGTGCGCACCGGGTAACCAGGGCGGTAATAATCCACCGTCCTGCGCAATAAGTTGCAGTGAAATATTTCCTTTACCATTTTCGCCGATCGCCTTGATCGTGACAGGAATTAATCCGGCATCATTCATCGTCATTTACCGTATTCATTTTGATGAGTCATTCATAAACCAGGGTAACCTGTTCACCGCATAACCTGCTGCCATCCGGCCTGGAATAGCCCGCGGCGGGATGTAATGTCGATGAAACGATTGTTCCCATTGCAATGAAAGCTACGTTATTGTTGTAAAGCTGTTGCGTCCAGCGCTTTGATTCGCACATCCCGTTGCAAAAAAGAGAGCACTCAATCATGTTCGCATTCTCACGGTTTCTGCTGTACTTCACTGAGGTTGCCCGCCAGGGCTCGTTTCGTAAGGCGTCAGAAACCTTACATGTCGCCGCATCGTCGATTGACCGGCAGATCCTGCGGGTGGAAAAAGAACTGGCAATGCCGCTGTTTGAACGGCACCCGACCGGATTGCGGCTAACGGCAGCCGGCGAGCTGCTATTGCACGCCGCCAACAACTGGAAAAAGGATTTCACCCGCGTCTGCGAGCAACTCGATGACCTGCGCGGTCTGCGGCGCGGACACGTGCGAATTGCCACCATTGACGCCATCAACCGGCAGTTTTTCTCGGCGATGCTCAGGAAGGTGCATGCTGATTATCCGAATATCTCTTTCACGCTGACCACCATGAACAATGTGGACATTCAGCAGGCGCTGATATCTGGCGATGCTGACTTTGGTCTGATGCTTAATCCGCAAAGTTCACGAGAGTTGCAGGTACGCGCTTTTGCAGAAATCGAGCTGGGGATTGTGGTGCCGAAAGGGCACCCGCTCGGCGACAGAAGCCACGTGCGTTTTAGCCAGTGCATGGAATATCCGTTTATCCTGCCGGCTGCGCCGCTGATGCTGGCCGAACCCGTCCAGGCGCTGATGAATATCAACGGCGACATGATTAACGAAGTCGCGGTATCCAATAACATCCACATGATCCGCACGCTGATTAAAGAGAAAATGGGCATCGGTATTCTCTGCTGGCTCGACATCATTGATGAGGTGGAAAGCGATGAACTGCAATTTATTCCGCTGACCGATCCGCAATTAAAAACGTTCACCCTTTCGTTGTGCGTCGCCCCGACAAGACAGCTTTCGCTGGCCGCCTCGATGATGCTCAAACAGCTGGAGATGTTGTTCAGCGAGATCCAGATGCCGCGAGGTGATCGGGATTGATTTGCACTGTTCTGGTGCTGGTTGCTTTGTAATGAATCAAAGGTTGCAGAGCCAGCGCCGATCAATCCCCTGTTAAAGCGCAGAGAAAGCGCATTCGTGAAGTTGGCACCTTTCTTGTATAACCCACAGTGAGTAGAAGCGGTCAGTGCGGGCAACTGCGCGGGACATTGCTCAGCAACCATTTCGCGGTTCATTTTGAGCCGGTCAGGGGAGCTGAGCCGCATTCGCTCAACGCCCCTCCGGTGATGATTAGGAGAGGAGCAATGAAGTCAGTTTCCCGCATTCCCCTGTCTTGCTGCGTGCTGAGCGCGCTGATCCCTGCCGCATTTTCACTGTCGGCACACGCCGATGAGAAAATAGCGCTACTGACATCCTGGTACGCGCAGGCGGAGCAGGGCGGCTATTATCAGGCGCAGGCCACAGGCATTTACAAGCGTTACGGGCTGGATGTCAGCATTCAGTCCGGCGGCCCGCAGGTCAACGGCATGCAGTTGCTGCTGGCAAAGCGCGCGGACGTGATCATCGGTTATGATCTCCAGCTACTCGAATCCGTACAGCGCGGTTTTCAGGCCAAAGCCATCGCCGCCCCTTTCCAGTTTGATCCTCAGGGGCTGCTGACACATGCTTCAGTCACTTCCCTGGACGGTCTGAAAGACAAAACCATTTTAGTCTCCAGCTCCGGGCAATCGACCTGGTGGCCATGGCTGAAAGCACGCTATCAGCTTAGCGATTCACAGGTTCGTCCTTACACCTTCAATATCCAGCCCTTTGTGGCTGACGAAAATGTCGCGCAGCAAGCCTATGTCAGTTCTGAAGTTTTTCAGGCACAAAAGGCGGGTGTGAAATCGAATTTCTTCCTCTTCTCAGAGCACGGCTATCCCCCTTACGGCGGCATTCTGATCACCCGTCCTGAACTGATCAGCGGCCGTAAAGAGGCGATGGCTAAGTTTGTAAAGGCGTCGATGGAAGGATGGGTAAGCTATCTGCAAAATCCGGCGGCGGGCAACGCGCTGATCAAAAAGGATAACCCGAAGATGACGGACGACCTGCTGGCCTGGGGCGTTCAGCAAATCAAAGCGCACCATCTGATTGACGGCGGTGATGCGGCAACAAAGGGGTGGGGCACCATGACGGAAGCCCGCTGGCAGAAAACCCGTGATTTCATGGTGAACGCCAGACTGCTGAATGCGAATACCGACTGGAAGCAGGCGTATACCACTGAAATTGTCGACCAGATGCAGGTTAAGCCCTGAGGAGTGTTGCAATGTCATCTGACGTTTTACTGATTAAAAATGCGCACGCAATCCTCACCGGCTTGCCGGGAGAGGCAGCGCGTCACGCCGGGCCGGATATTCGCGTGCGTCATGGGGTGATCGAGGCGATAGGTTCCCTGACGGCAATGCCCGACGAGCAGCTGATCGACGCCCGCGATTGCGTGGTTTATCCCGCCTGGGTGAATACGCACCATCACCTGTTTCAGTCATTGTTAAAAGGGGAACCGCAGGGGCTGAACCAAAGCCTGACCGCATGGCTGAGTGCCACGCCTTATCGTTTTCGTGCCACCTTCGATGAATCCACCTTTCGTCTTGCGGTGCGTATCGGCCTGACTGAACTGCTGCGTTCCGGCTGCGCGACGGTGGCGGACCATAACTACCTTTACTGGCCAGATATGCCGTTCGATACCTCGGAAATCCTGTTCAGTGAAGGTGAGGCGCTGGGAATGCGCATTGTGCTATGTCGGGGTGGCGCAACGCAGGGGCGCGCGATCGAGAAAGATTTGCCGCAGGCGCTGCGCCCGGAAAACTTCGGGGATTACATGGCGGATATTGAACGGCTGGTGGGTCGTTATCACGATCCGAAACCAACGTCACTGCGCCGTGTGGTGATGGCACCTACAACCTTGCTGCATTCTGCACCCGGTGCGGAGTTGCGCGAAATGGCGAAACTGGCCCGCAGTCTGGGGATTCGGCTGCACAGCCACTTGTCGGAAACCGTGGATTATCTTGATGCGGCGCGTGCCAGATTCGACATGACGCCGGTGCAGTTTTGTGCGGAACACGACTGGCTGGGTGAGGACGTCTGGTTTGCGCACCTGGTAAAACTGCTGCCGCAGGAAATCACGATGCTGGGTCAGACCCGCTCTGGCATTGCACACTGCCCGCAAAGCAACGGGCGTCTGGGCAGCGGCATCGCTGATTTGCTGGCGCTGGAACAGGCCGGTGTGCCTGTTTCATTAGGCGTAGACGGTGCGGCATCGAACGAAGCTGCCGATATGCAAAGTGAAGCGCATGCGGCCTGGCTTTTGCAGCGCGCCCGAAAAGGCATGCTGGCGACACCGCGTTATGACGGCGGCACGTTTGAAGGCGGCGGCGACGCAGCATCTGTTGAAGACGTGGTGCGGTGGGGCAGCGCAGGCGGGGCGCAGATCCTTGGCCTGCAACAAAGCGGCACCGTGCAGGTGGGCAGGCTGGCGGATATCGCCATTTATCGGCTGGATGACCCGCGCTACTTCGGCCTGCACGAAATGGCCATTGGTCCGGTGGCCTGTGCCGGACGCGCTTCGCTTAAGGCACTGATGATAAATGGCCGGGTGATCGTCGAAAACGATGTCATCCCCGGACTCGATTTGGAGGCCATGCGCCATGAGGCAATGTCTGCCGTCCGTACTTTACAACAGCGCGCTGCGCGCTAACCCTATTGATTAAGAAGGATAAGAACAATGACGCAATCAAATCAAACAGCATATGCATTACAGGAACTGGAAAAAGAAGCAGGAATGGGCGCGATGGGTGAAGAAACTTTTGCCCGTGAAGTGCGTTGTATCGATTTATCAGATTTCGAAAACCGTAAAAGTGAGATCGCCGACGAACTCTGGAGCGCAGCCGTAGAAATTGGCTTCTTCCAGGTCAGCAATCACGGCATTGCACTCGGCGATATCCGTCAGGCGTTCAGCATGACAGAGGATTTCTTCTCACTGCCCGAAGAGATAAAAGCGCAATATCCGCTGGCGCGTAACGCAGGCTGGGAGAATAAGTCTCAGGTGCGTCCATCAACCCGAACGCCAGACCAGAAAGAGTCTTACCAGATTACCCGTCCGCTGATGGCACCGCTATGGCCGACCGAACAGGAACTGCCGGCCTTCAAAGAGACCATGCTGAATTTTGAATCGCAATGCTGGCAACTGGGCATGAAACTGCTTTCCTGTTTTGCCCTCAAACTGGGCTTTCCTGAGCACTTTTTCGAGCAGGCACATAATCCGGACCTGCAAACTTACCAGAGTACGCTGCGCATGCTGCACTACTATGCCACTGAGCAGTCAGAGCAGGGGATGTGGCGCGCGGGTGCGCATACAGATTTTGACTGTCTGACGCTGCTGTTCCAGCGTCCCGGTCAGGGCGGGTTGCAGGTATGTCCTGGCAAAGACCGCGAAAGTCAGCAGTGGACCAGCATCGAGCCGCGCGAAGAGGTGATCACCTGCAACATCGGCGACATGCTGATGCGCTGGAGCGACGATCAGCTGCCGTCAAATTTCCACCGTGTGAGAAGCCCACTGCCCGGCGAATACCAGGGTGCGCGCTACAGCCTGGCCTTTTTCTGTCAGGCTAATAAAGATGTGGAGATTCTGGGGCCGCAGGCGAAATATCCGGCCATCACCGCCGAAGATTATCTGCAACAGCGCATTCAGGCGAACTTTGCGAAAGGATAATTTGCCAGAAAGATAAAGAGAGCTGAAAAGCAAAAAGCCCGCTCAGGGAAAACTGAGCGGGCTTTTTTAATTCTGGCTTTTCTGGCTGAGATCGCCTTTGTCAGTAACTCGCTAATATAGCCTTCGCCTTCATGTACTTACGGGCATAAAAAATACAACCCTCGCATAGAAGGAATTTAATGCGATCTCATTATTTGATTTGAACATGATAACAACATTCTTTGTTGCGTAAATCTCTGTTACTGCCGAACAGGCAGAACAATGTAACCAGAAGGATTTGTGTCGATTACTGTTAATGAATGTTGAAATATGAAGCTATTCTCTGAACTGGCTTACCTGAGATTGAAAATTTGAAGCTGTAAGCATAGGCGGGATTCCCCGCCTATGCTTCTGATTAACGTCAATGCGACAGAGTCAGTCAAATCCCTGAACATTACAGGGTGTTCGCCTGATGTTTTTATTTCTGTCAGTCTCCATACGCGTAAGCGGTGGTCTGGACGGTATAGGTATCAGGTTTCACTTTCTGCGTCCCGCTTAATGTAACATTGTAAGTTGATACGCCGTTGGTGGCAGTGCTGTATAAAATGTAATCGGTGTCGGTGTTACATGTCAAACCTAACTCTGTGCAACGAGTAAAGCCAGTAGAGCCAGGAGTATCAGAAGGCCTGAGTATTGTTACAAGAATGGCGTTATTGCTGTCGTTTTTGCCTTTAATATTTAATGGGAACTGGGGTGTGCCGTTACCAGACCCTGTTAATGACCCGGGCATACCCAAAGCTATGTAATGACGAGAGGCGCCGCCTGTCGAAGTGATGGTACCATTTGCCAGCACTTTTCCACTATTATGAGTCCCGTCCGACAGACCCGACACCGGTGTCAAAACGTTAGAAACAGTGAGCGGAGAAGTAAAAGTAATGTCGGCCGACGTAGTACTGGCTTCGGACACCGTTGCGATTGCTGCGTGGGATGAAATACCCGCGATGATTATCGCTGCTGCCGCTGAGGTTTTGATGTTTAAAAATTTCATATCTCTATCCTTTGTTGTGTTGAATTAACGACTGCAGTCGTCCCTAAAAGTCGTAGACAGTGCGTCTACCCGACCATCGAGGCATATGTGCCACCGATGGCTCCCCGTCACCAAAAATGTCAGTGACGTGGTATTCGTGAAATCTCTATATAGCGCCCGGCTGTTGCACGTTACTGAGTGACCACCTGACCAGCGATGTTTAAAGAGTAGGTATCCGCTTTCACCCTCTGGTCACCATCCGCCAGAATGTCAAAAACCATTCTGTCTTCGCCGGTATGCACGGTTATCACCTGCATGTCCGCCATTTCCGTTACCACCTGTTGCTGTGGCACCAGACGCACCCGCAACTGATGCGCCGGATTCTGCTGGCCTGTCAGCACATAACGTCCTCCCTGCTGGCCGGATACAGCCTGCTCGCTCCGGAGCTGAAAGCCCGTATGGATGTCGTAGCTGACCAGCGTGCCCCTGCCGAGCTTTGTGCCGTCTCTGACAGCACCCGCCTGCAGGCCATGGTTCATCTGCAACACCAGTTGCGGGCTACCCGTCGCGACAGCCGGAGCGCTGCTGGCCATGACTGTCAAAAGCGCTGCCGCTATCAGATACAATCTTTTTCTGTTCATCATTCCCCTTCTCCGGGTGATGTTTCTGTTCAGTTTTTTCGGGAGCCGGTAACTGCTTTCAGCGACAAACTGCCTCTGACAGATACAGCCCTGCTGGCCCTGGTTTTTCCGGCAGACGGTAATCAGCCCGGCACTGTTGCTTCTCTCCCCATCTCGCCATCAGGGCACCTTTTCCGTTCAGTCCGGACAGATACACCTGCCCGGCTTCACCGGTAATGCCACTGCCTGATGACGCCTGGTTTTCCGGGGTAACCAGTGCCCCAAAAGGAACCGGTTTACCGTCCGGACGTATCAGTGTCACCAGCGCCCGCCGGCCAATATGCGTGATAAAGGTGGCCGGGATAACCGCGCCCTGCGTCGGCACTACCGTCACGTCCGTCTGTTTTATTTCTGCATCAGCCGAAAGACGAGCAGGGTCCAGGCTGACAATATTCTTCCGGTAAGGCTGCAGGCCTGACTGTGTGGTGTAGCCACGAAAATCGGTTTTCACTCCCGGCCAGCCGCCAACAGCCACTCCGGAGGCACCCGGCGCTTCCACCAGTGCCACGGTATCGTTCAGCGTCTGCCCTGCGGTGACACTACTGCGGGTAATCACGATGCCGCCTGACGCATCCAGTCCTGTCTGCCGGTAAGACGGACTGTAGCCGTAACGGCCATTCAGCTGGCCGTAGCCCCCGCTCCAGCCAAGGTTCAGGTCGCTGTCGTTGCGGTCTCCGCTCACCGCCCCCGAACGTTGACGCTGGTTCACATTCCACTGCAACTGGCGGTCATACGCCTGACCACTGAGCCCCACCTGCTGTGTATTGCCGCCGGATGAAGGCGACGTCATCTGATAGGTCGCCCGGGTTGCCCCACCAGGCCAGCGGTCCAGTGGAATACTGACCATCATGTTAATCAGCCGGTTATCCTGCCATTTACTGCCGCTGTTCCGGTTACGGTTCTGCGTCGCATTCAGCGACAGGGAAACGCCGCGTATACTGACGCCATAGCCGGCACTGAACGACTCTGTACTCCCTTGCCCGTTGCCGTAACTGTTGCGAGAACCGCTCAGGCTGAGACTCCCCAATCCGCCCAATGACTGACTGAGCGTCAGGGTTGTCTCAGACCGGCGTTGTGCGTCACTGCCGGCTGGGTTTTCCTGCCGATAGCTGTCCATTACCTCAGACAGCGTGCTGAAACCGGATGCGTCATAGCGGGTATGGGACAGATCAAGCGAGGTGTTGGTTACCTCAACGCGCTTGCTGTAGCGCAGCCGTCCGTATCCCCCCGTTTCACTTTCACGCTCTTTCTTCTGCCCACGGCCGTGGGTCCCATCCAGAGATACCGCGCCCCACGACCCGAGCAACATACCCAGCCCCGCAGTCGTCGCCTGATAGCGCTCCGCGCCCTGCAAACCGCCGTATAGGGTCAGGCTCCACGGCAGGCCATACATAACAGTGGCCTGTGCAACCAGAGGCGAATCAACCGTGTTATCTGATGCCCGATACTGCCCGGCCATCAGGTTGTACACGCTGTGGCCTTCCTGCAGCGCAATCGCCGGCGTCTGATAAGGGACGCTGAATTCCTGAGTAGTGCCGTCGGCTTCCCATACGGTAACCTGCAAATCCCCACCCGAGCCGCCAGCGGCAAAGTCACTCAGGGCAAACGGGCCGGGCGCTACCGTGGCGTTGTAAACCGTGTAGCCATTCTGCTTCACTTCTACCCTGGCCTGAGTGCGGGCAATACCGCGCACCACGGGTGAAAAAGTCCGCTGCGAAGAGGGCAGCATATTTTCATCCGAACCCAGCATCACGCCGCGAAAAGGTACGCTGTCAAAAATTTCAGACGGCGTGAAACGCTCTCCCAGCGTCAGCCTGCTTTGCATGTCATACAGGCCCCGATCAAGATAGGTATAAGGAGTCTGCCAGCGGCCGGTCTGTCCGCGGCTCTTCTGCCACGTCGTCGAATTACGTAATCGCCATGGTCCCCAGTTAGCGCCGGGCTCCAGCTGCAGGTACTGCGATTCATTGACATTTCTACTCCCGACCCGGGATTCCACATGGCTGGTACCGGTCCGGTAATTCATCAGGATCGCCGGGACTCCCTCATCCCACAGCTCTCGGGGAGAAATGCCCTTTACTTCAGGGCGCAATGCTATCTGCGGAACGCTCAGCACCAGCTGCTGTGCCCCGAAATTAAAATCAGCTCTGGCATGCGGAATAACGCGGATGTCAGCACAATCTTTGTTTGCGTCCAGGCCTTTGCCGGACAATGCCGGATAGTCTTCCGTCTTTATGCCGTAACGTAAAAGCTGCTTCCTGCTCAGGCAGGGCTGCAAAACAGGCATGCCCCGGGAATCTTCCTGCTGAACAAAAACCACTTCACGGGAATCCACCTGCTCACCATTGAGCAACACGTCAACCAGATAGGTTCCTGGAAGCTGCCCGCCCTGGTTAAATAGAGCGATATCCGCATCACTGACACCACCACCCAACTGTGAAGCATCAAATTCCCAGGTCCGGGCCATCACCGGCATTGAAAACAGCCCGGCAGATACCACGATGGCCACCACAGAAAACCGAAAATATTGCATTATCCAGGCGCCTTATTAGTGCAACGGTGACTGAAACGTGCGGCTCTCTCCACCTTCATCAGTGATAACCGTCCACTTCACCTGACCGGCAGCGCCTTTTGGCAGGATAAAGCTGCGGGAAGAGTGCGGAGCGACATATTCCCTATCCGGAATATTCATCTTCCCCACGCTGAGTGAGGACAAATTCATATAAAATGCGGAAGGGTTAGTTACCGTCAGCTTATCGCCCTGGCGTTGCCACTTAAGCGCGGATACGGCATCCATCATCGTTCCTTTCACGCCGGACGGGCGCACCAGCAGCTTAATACAGCTGTTTGCGCTGACTTCCAGGTTCAGCGTGACTGCTGTGGGCTTTAACGGTGTCCCTTTCGCATCCTGAGCCCAGACATCACTATCTTTAGGCGGAATACCGGTCACGCAAAGCCAGTGCAGCGTTTCACGGTCACCGGCCATTTGACCGCCGGTACGAATAATTCGCAGGCGGTTCTGCTGCAGTGCATCCAGACGGAAAACTGGCGGGGTGACAATAAAAGGCGCAGGTGTTTTTTTATCTTCCGCAAGCACCTTTCCCTGCACCAGTATGGGGTAAGCCTGCGCATTGGTGATGGATAAAGACGCTCCGCTGGAGTCCGGGTTATATATCACTCGTGAGGCACCCAGTTTGACCTCGAATACTTTGGTATTGGTGACCGTCTTCAGCTCCTGCGCAAAAGCCGGAGTAGCGCCATTACTGATTAATATCGCGGCGGCCAGTACAGCCCCGGCTGCCCTGTAAGTTTTTTTATTACAAAGTAAATACATAACACATCCCTATCAGAGAATAATTATTCCTGACTAAACGTAATCGTAAAATACCCTTGTTAATTTTTAGGTAAACGTAAAATTAACAAAGAAATTCATTTTAAAAATACACGGCCAGATTTTTAAGAAGAGAAAAGCTTCAGATAAAAAGCGGCACAGGTAGTTAGCGAGCCCGATGAGCCACAGGTGGAAAGGGCAGTCGTGCAATAATGTTTAAATTTAAGTTTCATATTCAGTAATCCTCTGGTGTGTTTTCGGGTTATTTATAATGCCCATAAAGCATGTTGAAGAAATTACCAGGTCATTGCTTTTCACATTCATATAGATGGCGCGGATTCAGGTACATCTATAATCACCGAGCTGAAGCAAGATGCGTACCCACCTTAACCCCCACACTGGCCGGGGCTTGCCACCTCAGGATGGAAACAGTGTTATACAGGAAAACCAATAACGGAATGTAATTCGAATTTATCTGTATTTTTAGTTTAATGATCTATTTTTGTTATTTTTTTAGCTTAAACAGTCGCCGATTGTTGCAGGCTGCCCACTACCTGACATCCGGAGGAGAGTTTAAAAGAGCATCTCCTGCCGTGAATCTGGTTGAATCGTCGTAATTCCCTTCTGACAGCGGAAGGTTCAGCTGTGCGAATATACTCATACTTTCGTTAGCAACGGCGTTCCGACATCAGGACAATGATTTCCCTGAAACAGAGTCAGTGGGTATCAACGCGTTCCCGTGCTTTTTATTCGCTTGGTTTAAAAATGCTACGTGCAAAAAGGGTTTAACTGTATTATGTTGTGAGATAAATCTGAGATTGAATTTATTTAATCGGGGGGGGATGTGAAGGTGTTGTATACCATTAATGGTTCAATAGTGTTTAATACGGATGACAGTACTCTCCGACATATACCGACGAAAGATACCGTTCAGATTAACCTGCCTTCGGCGCGATTACTGGCACTCATTCTTGATTCCAATGGCGATATTCTGACAAGAGAATATTTGATTGTTGAAGTCTGGGATAAACATAACCTCAGAGGGTCAAATGCAAATTTAACGCAATACCTGAGTATAATGAGACGTGCATTATCCGCATTTGGATGTGATGAAATTGTCATTACCATTCCTAAAATTGGTATTAAGTTAAATACTAATCATTCTGTCGTTAAATCCCCCTCCTTTGACGGAATAGAGTCATCCCCACCGGCTCATTTACCTAAGGCATTATTAAATAAACCTGGATCTTTTCTTTCATGGAAAGTCATTGTTCTTTGCCTGTATATCATGTCACCCGTTTTTATTGCAACTGCGGTGTTAGTCTTTAAAAACAATACGTCTTCATTGGATAATATCAATATTTATCTGAAATCAGATTTTCTTGCAGAGGGGTGCGAGGTGGTTTTTGTTAAGGATCTCAATGAAAATAAGATGAAAGAAGTAAAAAGTAAAATAACTGCTCTTTTAGCAGAAAATAATTTAGTCTGTGATAAAAATAAAAAAATCTATTTTGATAACTATACGTCTTTTTCGCCAAAAGATGATGGCCGAACATTAATTTCGTATTGCAAGCTTGGAAAAGAGAGGAATGTAACCAGTTGCAATAATTTCTTCCATATTAACGAGAATTAATATGATGTTTCCAAACGTGAGAGTTCTGATAGCTATTTCAACTGTCTGTACGGCAATTCTTCTGGGTTTTATATTTTTTGGGTCTGAAAATAATTTAATATTGCCACTGAGATGTTACTCTTTTACCCAATACGATCTGGGTGGTGAGGGACAGACGCTTAAATTTAATGTCGCCCAGGATCTCAGACTATACAAGGACGGAACCGGATATTTTTTACTGAATGGACGGGTGTTAATCAATAATGAGGAAAAAAATTTAGGAAGAACCCTCATACTGAATAGGGGGGAAGTAAGGGGCAGTAATACAGCGCATTACTCTATAAGCCGCATCATTATCTCTCCCACTGACAATACAGATAATCCAACCTTTGAGAAGCTGTTAGCTGAATTTACCGGCGACCCGGAAACCTTACAACTTGATGTGATTAATGTCGGACATCATACTTTTATGATGGGAAGCCCACTTTCGTTTGTCTTTACCTGCGTGGCTTTTTAACTGATTGCATGAAAGCTCGCAGAACCTTTGCACTAAAGAAAGAACCAGGCACTGGCGCTATTTTCTCTGGCAGGCAGCAAAGGAAAAGGATGGCGGAAAGGCACAGCACAAATGCTAAACCGCTTCCTGGCTAACATCAGTGGGGGTCGATAGACACGCTATCTACAGGGCCGCCTGAGTAGCGCCCACAGCACATCGTTATTTGATGGTTCACATCTGAACCTGTCAGTGATTCACCGACCTGTAACACAAAAGCAAAAAGCCCGCTCAGGTTTCCCTGAGCGGGCTTTTCTAATTCTGGCTCCTCTGACTGGACTCGAACCAGTGACATACGGATTAACAGTCCGCCGTTCTACCGACTGAACTACAGAGGAATCGCTTGAACGGGGCGAATATTAGCGGCGTAGATCCTGCTTGTCAAAGCCCTGTTTACTGATTTGCGTTCAGATGCTCGTAAAAGCAGCGGATTGGCGGTTTTTAGTCACTTGTGATGGATTTTCAAACTGCCAACAGGATCTCACTTTGCTGGCATTTCTCAGTAGATGTTAGATGCATGTCAAAGTTTTGTTATTTGCCGATGTTAAAACAAGCGTTTCAGTGCTTTTATGATAAAAATTTCAAAACGAGATCATATGGAACAAATGAACTGCTTATCATCACGGTCGTCATCATCGGCCAGAAGTGAAACGGCATTTTGAAACTAACTGTTTGCAGATCAAGTGATTGTGAAAAGGAGTGGTCGATCACAAAAATAGCCAGAACCTGAAGTCTTACCTCAAATTTTCCGAAACAGACGCCAGACAGGCTGGGTGAATGTAAAAGATATTTTTCATTCGTGGTCCGCAGCCACTGAGCAAGTTAACAAATAAGAAGGGTCCCTATGAACATTAAAAAAACGATTGTCGCCTCACTGTTAGCCTGCATGTTACCTGCCGCCGCTATGGCAAAAGATATTTCGGTTGGCGTCTCAATGGCGCTGTTTGATGACAACTTCCTCACCATTCTGCGTACCTCAATGCAGAAAGAGATGCAGAAAGATGGCGTCAAAGGGCAGGTTGAGGATGCAAAAGGCGACGTTTCACAGCAGCTGCAGCAGGTACAAAACTTTATCGGACAGGGTGTTGATGCGCTGATCGTTAACCCGGTCGATACCAATGCGGTGAAACCGATTATGGATCAGGCGAGCAAAGCGGGTATTCCGCTGATCTTCGTAAACCGCCGCCCTGGGGCTGAACTGACCGGAAAAATGGCTTATGTCGGATCCGACTCAGAACTGGCCGGACGCTTACAGATGGAAGCGCTGGCGAAGGCGATGAACGGCAAAGGCAACGTTGCCATCCTGATGGGTGACCTGGCAAACGAAGCGACCCGCGACCGTACTAAAGGCGTGGAAGAAGTCGCAGCTAAATTCCCTGGCATCAAAATCGTTCAGAAACAGACCGCCAAATTTACCCGTAACGATGCGGTGGATGTGGTCAGTAACTGGATGACTGCCGGTGATCAGATCAATGCCATCGCCTCGAACAACGATGAAATGGCGATTGGTGCGCTGCAGGCGCTGGGTAAAAACCCGGACAAAATCCTGATCGCGGGTGTCGATGGCACACCGGATGCGCTGCAGATGCTGAAGCAGGGCAAGATGGTCGCCACAGTATTCCAGGATGCGCAGGGCCAGGGTGAAGGTGCGGTGCAGACGGCAATCAAGCTGGTGAAAGGTGAGAAAGTCCAGAAAATCATCAACATTCCTTACCAGCTGATTACCAAAGAAAACATGGAACAGTTTACCAACCGTAACCTGAAATAATCGTTCCCGACTCAGCTGTACGGAGGTGATGTATGAACGCGTTTGCGCTTGAAGCCGAAGGCATCAGCAAGTTCTTCCCCGGCGTTAAAGCCCTCGACAACGTCTCGTTGCGGGTGCGTCCGGGAACGGTACATGCCTTGATGGGCGAAAATGGCGCGGGCAAATCCACTTTAATGAAGTGCCTTATCGGGATGTACCGTCCCGATAAGGGCACCATCAAAATTAAAGGGGAGCCGGTGCAGTTTCAGGACACCATGGACGCGTTGCGTTCCGGCATTTCGATGATTCACCAGGAACTCAATCTGGTGCCCTATATGACCGTCGCTGAGAATATCTGGCTGGGTCGTGAGCCAATGAAGTTTGGTTTTGTTGATCACGCCCGGCTGAATCAGAAGACGCAGGAGCTGCTCAACCGGCTGAATATCCGCCTGAAAGCGGAGAGCATGGTGGGCGAGCTGAGCATTGCGTCACAGCAGATGGTCGAGATTGCCAAAGCGGTCTCCTGGGATTCAGATATCGTCATCATGGATGAGCCCACCTCCGCGCTCACCGAAACTGAAGTGGCGCACCTGTTTACCATCATTCGTGATCTGCGGGAGCAAGGCAAAGCAATCATCTACATCAGTCACAAGATGGATGAAATTTTTAACATCACTGATGAAGTCAGTATTTTCCGCGACGGCGCCTGGATTGCCAGTGATGATACGGCGAAATATACCCGTCAGTCGCTGATTACGCAGATGGTGGGACGTGAACTGACCCAGCTGTTCCCGAAATTCAACAGCGCCATCGGAGAAGATGTCCTGACGGTTCGCAATCTCACCTGCAAAGATCGTTTTACTGATGTCAGTTTCAACGTCCGCAGGGGTGAAATTCTCGGCGTCGCCGGACTGGTGGGTGCCGGTCGCAGCGAAGTGATGGAGAGCCTGTTCGGCATGGAGAGCTTCGACAGCGGCGAGATCTTAATTGATGGCGTGCCGGTGACGATCGACTCACCTTCCACGGCGATTGAAAAGGGCATGGCGTTTCTGACCGAAGATCGCAAAAAGTCCGGGCTGTTTCTGGTGCTGTCGGTGATGGAGAACATGAGCATCGTCAACATGCCGGAGTACAGCGGTAAAAGCGGGTTTGTCAGCCATGTGAAGATGGCGCAGGACTGCATGGACCAGATCCGTCGCCTGAATATCAAAACACCGACCATGGATCAGATCATCAACAACCTCAGCGGCGGTAATCAGCAGAAAGTCCTGATTGCCCGCTGGCTGCTGGCGCAACCGAAGATTCTGATTCTGGACGAACCGACGCGCGGCATTGATGTCGGCGCTAAAGCGGAGATTTACCGCTTAATCAGTGAACTTGCCAACCGTGGCGTGGCTATCATCATGGTCTCCTCTGAACTGCCGGAAATCCTTGGCATGAGCGACCGGGTGATGGTGATGCACGGCGGGCGTATAACCGGCATCCTCGATAAAGAAGAAGCCGATCAGGAAACCATTCTGTCGTTGGCATCCGAGTGAGGCGCGAGACCACTATGAGCAATATGAAAGCTACTGCTACCCCGGCAGCCCCGCAGCAACCCTCTTTTTTCGCCAGCCTGCGTCATAAATTGCCGAAAGATACCGGCATTTTCGTGGTGATGGTGGGGATTGCGTTAATTTTTGAAATGTTTGGCTGGTACGTGCGTGACCAGTCTTTCCTGCTCAACACCAACCGTCTGATCCTGATTGTCCTGCAGGTGGCGATTATCGGGATTATCGCCGTTGGCGTGACCCAGGTCATCATTACCACCGGTATCGATCTCTCCTCCGGGTCGGTGATTGCCCTGGCGGCGGTGGTTGCCGCGAGCCTGGCGCAGACGTCTGACAGTCTGTCACCGATGTATCCCTCGCTGGTGAATATGCCTGCGGTGATCCCTATCGCGGCCGGTATTGGCGTCGGTTTACTGGCGGGCGTCGTCAACGGCGTACTGATTACCCGCACCGGGATTCCACCGTTCATTGCCACACTGGGCATGATGGTATCGGCACGCGGTCTGGCGCAGTATTACACCCAGGGTAACCCAATCAGCTTCCTGTCTGACGGTTTTACCTCAATCGGGCAGGGTGCAATGCCGGTGGTGATTTTCCTGGTGGTGGCGCTGCTGTTCCACATCGCCCTGAAACATACCCGCTACGGTAAATATGTTTACGCCATCGGCGGCAACATGACCTCGGCGAAAGTCTCCGGTATTAACGTTAATAAGTATCTGATCATCGTCTACACCATTGCTGGTGCACTCTCTGGCCTGGCGGGTGTGGTCCTGGCGGCGCGTGTCAGCAGCGGTCAGTCAAGCATGGGGATGTCATACGAGCTGGATGCGATTGCCGCAGCTGTGATCGGCGGCAGCAGCCTGATGGGCGGCGTGGGCCGTATCACCGGCACGTTAATCGGCGCGGT
This sequence comes from Pantoea sp. MHSD4, assembly GCF_021043305.1. NCBI lineage: Bacteria > Pseudomonadati > Pseudomonadota > Gammaproteobacteria > Enterobacterales > Erwiniaceae > Pantoea > Pantoea sp. MHSD4. The sequence goes on from NZ_JAJNDH010000001.1 coordinate 595,446, forward strand.
CATTCTCGGCCTGATTAAAAGTGGATTCACTTTCGTTGGTGTCGATGCCTACATTCAGGACATCATCAAAGGGATCATCATCGTGGCGGCGGTCTCAATCGATATGCACCGTAACCGCAAAAAACGTTAATCAGCAGGCGTTGCCCTCTTCTGCATGCGGGAGAGGGCACTGTTTACTTTCCTCCCTCCCTTCGTCAGCGATAAGAAATCCTGCTGATAGCGTTTACATTTTTATCCTGCGCTTTACCGCTACGCTTCAGGCCCTGCAAGCCTTCATCAGGTGCAATACGTTTCCACTGCACTAAAACTGTACAGTCTGTCATCACTTTTATGCACGTCTGACTCGCAGCGTCTGCACTGTCACAGTGCGCCCGGGATCCTTACTCACACTGATTACGCATTCCTGATCCTTATTAACCCTTAAGAGGTAATCAGAAACGCTTATTTTCCGGGCCGTTAGGAAATATCTGGCTGGACACTGACTGCTGCTCTTTAAACCTGGCCTGCATCTTGCAAAATCTCTGTTATCAGGGCGATTGGATCAGACCCATTTCGCTATTCGGGGTGAGTGACGGAGGCAAGATGAATTTAAGACGACTAAAGTACTTTGTTAAAATCGTCGATATCGGCAGTCTGACGCAGGCAGCAGAAGTGCTGCACATCGCACAGCCTGCACTCAGTCAGCAGGTCGCGACACTGGAGAATGAACTGGATCAGCAATTACTGATTCGCACCAAGCGCGGCGTTACGCCTACGGAAGCCGGTAAGATTCTCTATGGCCATGCGCGTACTATTCTGCGCCAGTGCGAGCAGGCCCAGACCGCGGTCATCAACGCCGGTCAGGTGCTGAGCGGTCAGGTGTCGATTGGACTGGCACCAGGCACGGCGGCATCCTCGCTGACCATGCCGCTGCTGCAAACCGTACGCGATCAGTTTCCGGAAGTGCTGGTCTACCTGCATGAAAACAGTGGCAGCGTGCTGAACGAGAAGGTGATGAGCGGTCAGCTGGATATGGCGGTGCTGTATGATCGCGCACCCACTGCCGGAATTAACAGTATGCCGCTGATGAAAGAGGATCTCTTCCTGGTAGGCGCCACTGATTATCCCGGTGTCAGCGTCGATCTGGCCGATGTGGCACAGATGAGCCTGTTTTTACCACGCGACTACAGCGCCGTGCGCAAGCGGGTTGATGAGGCATTTTCACTGCGTCGCCTGAGCGCGCGCATCATCGGAGAGATCGAATCAATTTCTACTCTGACCGCAGCGATTTCCAGTGGGATGGGTGTGACGGTATTACCTGAATCCGCTGCCCGTGCGCTGGTGGGATCAACGGATGCCTGGATGTCGCGCATTAACAGTCCATCGTTGAGCCTGCCGCTGTCGCTGAACATTTCCGCCCGTTTGCCGCTGTCGCCTTCCGCACAGGCGGTGAAGAATATCCTGCTGTCGCTGCTGAACAAGCCGCTGACTGAGGAGCGGGAGTTGATGTTAGTGGGGTAGGGGCGCTTGCAGCGGGCGGATTCGGAATCGATCTCGCTTAGCAGCGGGCCAGGTATTGAGCTGATTACGCTTAGCAGCGGGGGCGGGTCTCGCTTTGCTGCACCTTCACACTGAGAAGATTACGTTGCGCGGTGCCTGCCCACTGAGCGGGTAACGCCCGCCAGGCGGTGGCGAATTTCAGGTCTCCCGTGCAGGCGGACGCATTAAGGGGCGTACGCCCGCCCCTTAACAATCCCGGCGTCCGGCAGCCTGCGCGCCCCGCTGTGCGGGGTGCCTTCGTCACGCCCTGCGGCTCGCGGACCGTCCGGACGCGCCATCCCTGGCGCGAGCCGTCCTTTCGCCGGCGTCCTGTCGGCTCCTCCTGGCCTCCGGTTGTTCCTCAGCGCTTCGGATGCCTCTGGTAAACCCCTGCCTTTAATATCCTGGTTTTTATCGGACATGGCGTTGTCTGGTGGTTTGAAAGCCAAAGCTAATTTTGGAAACTATCAGCGGCAATGCATCAGCATTAAAAAGAAGAGGCAACATTTGATAGGGTGAAGAGCCATTCTTCCTGCCAGGCAGAGAGCCGCAGATAATCCTTCAGACTTACAGCGATGACGTACCCAGTACAAAAAGAAGAGATAAAAGCGAGGGTAGAAGGCCATCCTTCCTGCCAGGCGGAGAGCCGCAGATAATCCTTCAGACTTACAGCGATGACGTAACCAACACAAAAAGAAGAGATAAAGCGGGGAAGGAGGCCGTCAGAGCCGCTGAGCGGATGAGGGATTTCAGGACGAGCGGCAGGGATGCCGCGAAGAGGCGGGTTCGCGCCAGGGAGGGCGCGTCCCGCCGGTCCGTAAGAAATCCGGAAGAAGCGAAGGGACCGCGAAGCGGCGGTGAAGCAGGCCGGAGCCCGGGGTCAAGGGGGCGCGGCGACTGGCGCCCCCTTGTTGGTCGCCTGCAGAGGCGTAACTGAAACTCCCCAACCCGCCAGGCGAACGAAACCTTCTCAGCGCCGGTTCGCGCAGCGAACACCCCCCAGCACCCAGGTGCACCCCAGCCCGTTCGCGCAGCGAACCCCCCCAGCACCCAGGTGCACCCCAGCCCGTTCGCGCAGCGAACACCCCCAGGCACCCAGGTGCACCCCAGCCCGTTCGCGCAGCGAACACCCCCCAGCACCTGCGTGCACCTCAGCCCATTCGCGCAGCGAACACCCCCACCCTTTATTCCCTAAAGTCATAAAGCCAAATTTTTAAGTATTTCCAGTTATCAATAATTGTTCTTACCATCAACGAATCAGATTATGTAAAGGGAGGTAAATATCGTGAATTTCCAGCAGCTTAAAATCATCCGCGAGGCGGCCCGCTGTGAGTTTAATTTGACGGAAGTCGCTAATACGCTGTTTACCTCCCAGTCGGGTGTGAGCCGCCATATTCGCGATCTGGAAGACGAGCTGGGCGTGGAGATCTTTATCCGTCGCGGTAAGCGCCTGCTGGGCATGACCGAACCGGGCAAAGCACTGCTGACAATTGCCGAACGCATTCTGGATGAAGCAGGAAAGGTAAGAAGACTGGCTGATGTCTTTACCAATGAAACCAGCGGCATCCTGACTATCGCCACCACCCATACTCAGGCGCGCTACAGCCTGCCGAAAGTGATTAAAGCGTTCCGTCAGCTTTATCCCAACGTCCGTCTTGAGTTGAATCAGGGATCGCCACAGGAAATCGTCACCATGCTGCTGGCGGGTGAAGCAGATATCGGTATCGCCAGTGAAATGCTGGTGAATAACAGCAGTCTGGCGGCATTCCCCTGGTTCAGCTGGCATCACGCTTTGCTGGTGCCGAAAGGACATGAGCTGGTACAGAACCAGCCGGTCTCACTGAGTACGCTCAGCCGCTATCCTCTCATCACGTATCGACAGGGCATTACCGGACGTTCACGGGTTGACCGCGCTTTCCAGGCGGCGGGCCTGAAACCGGATATCGTGCTCAGCGCCCAGGACTCAGACGTAGTCAAAACCTACGTAAAACTCGGTCTGGGTGTCGGGATCCTGGCCGACCAGGCGTGTGAAACCGAAGAGAATGAAGAGCTGGAACGCCTGGATGCCACGCATCTGTTCGATGCCAGCACCGTATGGCTCGGCCTCAAACGCGGTCAGCTGCAGCGTAACTACGTCTGGCAGTTCCTGGAACTCTGCAACGCCAACCTGTCACTGGAAGAGATCAAACGTCAGGCGCTCTCCTACAGCAACGACGATGAACCGGTTATCGACTTCCAGATTTAAAGTGCGCGCATCCAGCCGGATGCGCGGCTGTTTATGCACGGCATAAAATTTCAAAACAGCGCGAAAAACTATTTCACTCATCTTTCTCACCCCGCACAACAACATCCTGCGCTGACCCGGCACGATAAAGTGGAATTAACTGACCACGAGGGGATGTTATGTCGCGATTAAAACTTACCGATAGCAATCTGCTGCGCCAGCAGGCGCTGTTTGCCGGACGCTGGCAGGATGCGCATCAGGGCGCCACGCTGCCGGTTATCGATCCCGCTACGGGCGAAACGCTGGCCACCATTCCGGCGCTGGGCCGCACGGAGACGGAGCAGGCGATAGCCTATGCAGAAACGGTGCGCATCAGCTGGGGCAAAACCACCAATGCCAGCCGGGCCGCGCTGCTGGAAAAATGGCATCAGCTGATTGTCGAACATGCTGATGACCTGGCCATCATCATGACCGCCGAGCAGGGCAAGCCGCTGGCGGAAGCCCGGGGCGAGGTGCTCTACGGCGCCAGCTTTGTGAAATGGTTCGCAGAAGAGGCGCGTCGAATCTACGGCGACACCATTCCTGCACCCAGCGAGGACCGCCGCATCCTGGTGCTGAAACAGCCTGTTGGGGTGGCAGCGGCTATTACGCCGTGGAACTTCCCGATTGCAATGATCACCCGCAAGGTTGCTCCGGCGTTAGCCGCCGGATGCCCGATTATCGTTAAACCTTCGGAGCTGACACCGCTCTCGGCGCTGGCCCTGGCCGTGCTGGCAGAGCGCGCCGGATTCCCGTCTGGCGTGTTGCAGGTACTGACCGGGCTGCCCACGGAGATTGGTGCGGCGCTGACTGAAAGTCGCACGGTGCGCAAAATTTCGTTTACCGGCTCCACCCGAATCGGCCAGTTGCTGATGCAGCAGAGCGCCAACAGCATAAAACGCCTGAGTCTGGAGCTGGGCGGCAACGCGCCGCTCATCGTGTTTGATGATGCAGATATTGAAATCGCGGTCGCCGGCGTCATGCTCAGCAAGTTCCGCAACGCCGGGCAGACCTGCGTTTGTGCTAACCGTATTCTGGTGCAGCGAAGTATCTATCCGCGCTTTACCGCACGACTGCTGGAGGCTGTTGCCACCCTGAAAGTGGGCGATGGCTTTGCGCCAGACAGCACCATAGGGCCGCTAATCAACAGCCGCGCCGTCGAGAAAGTGAACGGCCATATCGACGATGCGCTCAGTCACGGGGCAACGTTGCTGACCGGCGGCATCAGCCAGGGCAACGGCACGTTTGTGCAGCCCACGGTGCTCGGTGAGGTCACGTCCAGTATGCGTATCGCCCATGAAGAGACGTTCGGTCCGGTCGCGCCGTTGTTTATCTTTGATGATGAAGAGGAGGCGATTGCGATGGCGAATGACACGCCTTACGGCCTGGGCGCCTATTTCTTTACCGAGAATATCCGGCGAGCCTGGCGGGTGGCGGAAGCGCTGGAGTTTGGCATGGTCGGCTTTAATACCGGCGCTATTTCCCTGGAGGTCGCGCCATTTGGCGGCGTCAAACTCTCCGGTATAGGGCGTGAAGGGTCCCGCTACGGAATTGATGAATATCTGGAACAGAAAACATTTCACATTGGCAGTTTGTAATTAAATATTAAGAGAACGCCAGCCGGATCATCCGGCTGGCGTTTTTTTTTGCCTGATGCGCAACCTGAATTCTTCGGCGTCAAATAATAGTCTTTAAAAATTTAAAGAATTTATCCGGGATGTGAGGCACGTCGGTAAACGGTGAGTCAGGAATCGAAGAATGAGCGGCCTGGTCACTAATATCCGCTTTGGTGCAATTTCCGTGCAGGTTGCACCAGCAGGGCGCATAAATTTTGTGAAGTAAATCATCTGTTTAATTGTTCGGCAATTCCGCAAAAAATCCCCCGGCAATACGGCAGAAAATTTTTTTGCGCTGTTTTAAACGCATTTTTATTTTTTGCCCGGCTGGCATACTTTCTGCATTAGCTTATTAACGCCACAGAAATCGGCCAGTGAAAACGCTAATAAACCAGCAACTGATGGGTGTAACAAATAAGGATTTTTCCATGTTAAGTTTCGACCCTGAAAAAGTTTCTCTTCCGGCTGGCCATTATATTGGCGGCCAGCACTGCCAGAGCCAGGGCGCATCATTTGAGGTAAAACGTCCCTCGGATGGCAGAGTCTATGCCACGCTGCAGGATGCGACGCCGCAGGATGTTGATCGCGCTGTCACTGTTGCGCATCAGGCGCTGAAAACCAGCGGCTGGTCCGGCTGTCCGCCGCGCGAACGCGGTCGCGTGTTACGCCGCTGGGCCGATCTGATTGAGCAGGACACGCTGCTGGCTCAGCTGGAAGCACTGGGTTCGACACGTCCAATCAGCGACGTTGTGCTGCATGAAATTCCGTTCACCGCCGAAGCGATTCGCTTCTATGCCGAATGCGCCGACAAATACAGCGGTGACCTCTTTCCAACCCGTGACAGCAGTCTCGGCATGCTGATTGCTGAACCTTATGGTGTCATCGCCGCGATTACCCCGTGGAATTTTCCGCTGTCGATGGCGTCGTGGAAATGCGGACCGGCGCTGGCGGCGGGTAACGCCGTGGTGCTCAAACCCTCTGAACTGACCCCGTTTTCAACCGTGCGTATGGCTGAACTGGCGATCCAGGCGGGCTTACCGGCGGGCGTGCTGAATATTGTTCAGGGCAGTGGCGCGGTGACCGGCAGCGCGCTGGTGACCCATCCGCTGGTGCGCAAAGTCTCCTTTACCGGCTCGACCGTGACCGGAAAACGCATCATGAGCGATGCCGCGCAGCACGGTATGAAACCCGTGACACTGGAGCTGGGCGGCAAGAGTCCGCAACTGGTATTCGATGACGCGGGTGACCTTGAGGTGCTGGCTCAGCGCATTCTGCGCGGCTTTACCGCCAACGGCGGGCAGGCTTGCGTGGCGGGCACCCGTCTTATCGTACAACGCAATATCGCCGATCCGCTGGTTGAGCGGCTGGCCCAGCTCTGCCGCGAACTTAAACCGGGCGTCACGTGGCAGGAAGAGAGCCGTTATGCGCCCCTGATCGACGAACGCCAGGGCAACAAAGTCTGCTCGGTCATTGAGGCAGCAAAAGCACAGGGCGCAGAAGTGCTGGTGGGCGGAGAGCGTTTTGCCGACACCGACAACGGCTGGTTCTGGCAGCCCACACTGCTGAGCCACGTGGCGCAGGATAACCCGGCGGTGCAGCAGGAGATTTTTGGTCCGGTGCTGACAGTACAGACGTTTGACGACGAAGAGCAGGGGCTGGCGATGGCCGCCCATGACACCTATGGCCTTTGTGCCGGCGTGCACACGCTGAGCCTGCCTCGTGCCATGCGGGCGATGCGTGCCATAGAGGCGGGCACCGTCTGGATTAACCGCTATGGACGCTCCGGCGACTTCATTATTCCAACCGGTGGCTTCCTGGGTTCTGGCATTGGTAAAGATTTAGGGCGTCAGGCGTTTCAGGCCTGCCAGCGCCAGAAAAGTGTACTCATCGATTTCTAAGCGCAACTGACAATGACGAGGGTGTTACATGGCACTGTTTAAACCGAAATTCATCACGTTTGACTGTTACGGCACACTGATTCGCTTCGATATGGCTGGCGCGGCGGAGCGTTGTTTCAGCGACCGCGTCGACCCGGATGCAATGCATGCCTTTACTACCGACTTTTCCAGTTACCGGCTGGATGAGGTGCTCGGCGCATGGAAACCCTATTACGACGTGGTCAGTAATGCGATTCAGCGCACCTGCAAAAAGTGGGGCGTGACGTGGAGTAAAGCCGACAGCGACTTTATCTACACTGACTGCGCCAGCTGGGGACCGCATCCTGATGTGCCCGCCGGGCTGGCAAAAGTGGCTAAGGAGTTTCCGCTGGTGCTGCTGACCAATTCGATGAAAGACCTGATCCCACAGCATGAACCGCGTCTGGGTGCACCCATCTACCTGACCATCACGGCTGAAGAAGCGGGCGCATATAAACCCCAGATGAAAGGTTTCGAATACATGCTGGATAAGCTCGGCTGCGGCCCGGAGGAGATTCTCCATGTCTCCTCCAGCTTCCGCTATGACCTGATGACCGCCTACGATCTCGGCATCAAAAACAAGGTCTGGGTCAATCGCGGCCATGAACCGGCGAATCCGTACTACCAGTACACCGAAATCAAAGATATCGGCGGCCTGCCTGGCGTCGTCGGACTCTGAGGAACACCCCATGAAACTGGAATCGTTCTGGCAGGCCACCGCTCCCACCTTTACCGGCGCCGCCCGCGAACCGCTGCCCGCACAGGCGGACGTGGTAGTGATTGGTGGCGGTTTCACCGGCGTCTCGGCGGCGCTTAACCTGGCGCGCAGCGGCATCAGTGTGGTGCTGCTGGAGAGTGGTGACGTGATGAGCCAGGCCTCGGCGCGCAACGGCGGCCACTGCAACACCGGTGTAGCGCAGAACTTCGCCTCGCTGGTGGCAAGTCAGGGTCTGGAACAGGCCAGCCGCTTCTATCGGGCGTTCGACGATGCGGTGAGCTATGTCCAGCAACTGATCCAGGATGAAGCCATCGACTGTGACTTCCGGCTGTGCGGCAAGCTTAAGCTCGCCAGCAAAGCGTCGCACGTGGCCGGACTGCGGGAGGCGTATGAACTGATGCGTCGCACTGTGGACCCGGAGATCGAACTGCTCGACAAAACGGCGGTGCGCGACGAGATCGCCAGCGACGATTTCCACGGCGGCCTGCTGCAGAAACGGGGCGGTCAAATGCACATGGGTAAGTTTGGCGTCGGGCTGGCTGAAGCCGCTGCACGAAGCGGAGCGAAGATTTTTCCGCATCACGCGGTAACGAAGTTAGAGCGACTTAAAGGCTATCAGCACCGGATACACACGGCGCAGGGCACCATTGTGGCGGATAAAGTCCTGATGGCGACCGGCTGCTCCAACGTCGGTCCTTTCCCCTGGTTTCAGCGCCGCATTGTGCCGGTCGGCAGCTTTATTGTGGTGACCGAAGCGCTGGACCCGACGCTGCTGCGCCAGGTGCTGCCCAACAATCGGACTTACGTCACCTCGCTGAATATCGGCAACTACTTTCGCACGACTGCTGACAGCCGTCTGGTGTTTGGCGGCCGTGCCCGGTTTGCCGTCAGCAACCCGACATCCGATTCGCGCAGCGGCGAGATCCTGCGCCGCGCCATGACGCAGATGCTGCCGCAGTTAGGCCAGGCAGCGGTGGAGTACTGCTGGGGCGGCATGGTTGACATGACCGCCGACCGTCTGCCGCACGCGGGCGAACAGGATGGCCTGTTCTATTCGCTGGGCTACAGCGGTCACGGCACGCAGATGTCGGTGTGGATGGGGCGGGTGATGGCCGATCTGCTGACCGAAAAGCGCACTGAAAATCCCTGGCAGCGCGACACATGGCCCGCGCTACCCGGTTATCACGGCAAGCCATGGTTTTTACCGCTCGCAGGACTCTATTACAAAGCAAAGGATCGCCTTTCATAACGTCCCGTCGGGTGCTGGCCGCCAGGTCACCAGCACCGCCAGAACATCATTCCCGGTTCGCCTGACTATTGAGGGTAGAGAGATGAGTAAATTTGATAATAACGATGCTGATGCGGTAAATCCGGCCCTGACGCGCATGATCACTGAAGGCTCACTGTCACGTCGCAGCCTGATGAAAATCCTCTCCGCGGGCGCGGCGATGAGCAGCGGCCTGATCGGTTTTTCAGGGAAAGCACTGGCGGATGACAAGCCGGTTAAAGGCGGAAAACTGCGGGCAGCGATGTCGAATGCGTCAGCCACCGACACGCTCGATCCCGCCAAAAGTAACAACAGTGCGGACTACACCCGTCAGTTTATGTTCTACAGCGGCCTGACCGAACTGGATAAAAATCTGATGGCGAAACCGGCGCTGGCCGAATCGATTGAATCCAGCGACGGCATCACCTGGCATATCAAACTGCGTAAAGGGGTGACCTTTCACGATGGCAAACCGCTGACCGCGAAAGATGTGATCTTCTCGCTCAGCCGCCACAAAGATCCTGCCATCGCCTCTATCGCTTTTAAGCTGGCCGATCAGTTTAAATCGTTCAGTGCGGTGAATGACAATGAGGTGCAGCTGGAGCTCAACAGTGCCAACTTCGATGTCCCTTACATGCTGGCAACGCCACCGTTTTTAATTGTGAAGGATGGCACCACCGATTTCAGCAAAGGCATCGGCACCGGTCCCTTTGTCTGCAAAACGTTTATGCCGGGGACGCGCACCATCGGCACGAAAAATCCCAACTACTACAAGCCCGGACTGCCCCATCTGGATGAGGTGGAATTGATTGGTGTCACCGACGGTGCGGCACGCGTCAATGCCCTGATGTCGGGCGATCTGCAGATAGTGTCGACACTGACCGCCGCTGACTGCAAGCGCCTTAAAGGCAGCAATGAATTTGGCGTGCTGGAGAGTAAATCGGGCATGTATACCAACCTGATCATCCGCACCGATGTTAAGCCAGGTAACAACGAAGATTTCGTGCTGGCAATGAAATACCTGCAGCCGCGCGAAATGCTGGTGAAAACGGTACTGCAGGGATACGGCGACGTCAGTAATGACACCCCGGTTCCGCCGTGGCATCCGCTTTACAACGCCGACCTCAAGCCGCGCCCGCTCGACGTTGAAAAAGCGAAATTTCATATCAAAAAGGCAGGCATGACAGGCTCCACGGTAGAGATCATCACCACGCCGAATATCGAAGGCGCGAACGAAGGCGGACAGCTGATTCAGCAGATGGCGCGTGGGGCGGGTCTCAACGTGAAAGTACGCCGCGTGCCCTATGACGGTTACTGGTCTTCGCACTGGATGAAAGATCCGATCGGATATGGCTCGATAAACCCGCGTCCAACGCTCGATATGCTCTTTTCTCAGTTCTACCTCTCTACGGCCCCGAACAACGAATCGGGCTGGAAAAATCCCCAGTTTGATCAGCTGGTGGTCGCCGCACGCGGTGAGCGCGATCAGGCAAAACGCAAGCAGATGTATGGCGACATGCAGGCCCTGATCTATGACCACTGCGGCACGATTATCCCCACCTTTATCAGCTCCACCGATGGTTATAACAGGAAGGTTAAAGGGGTAGAGGCCTGGCCGTCGGGCATGATGATGGGTTATCGCTTCCATGAGTTTGCGTGGCTGTCAGCCTGATCCCCGCCTGGCCCAACAGGCTCTTTTAAGGAGTACGCCGATGAACCGATACATGATGTTCCTGATTGCCCGGCGGATTGGCGCCGGCATCCTGACTTTGCTTATCGTCTCGGCGGTGGTGTTTTTCATCACCAGCCTGCTGCCGGGTGACGCGGCACAGATGATCCTCGGCCAGAACGCCACGCCGGAAACGGTGGCGGCGTTACGGCAGCAGCTGGGTCTCGATCAGCCTTTGCTGATGCGCTATATCCACTGGCTGACCGGCATGGTGCAGGGCGATTTCGGCACCTCGTTTGCCAGCCATCTGCCGGTCTCACAGCTGGTGGCGCAGCGTATCCCCGCCACCTTTGAACTGGCGGGTATCACCACGCTGATCTGCGTGCCGATGGCGCTGATCATCGGCATCATCGCGGCGATGAATCGCGGTTCCCGGCTCGATCGGGCACTGGTTATCGGCACGATGGCGACGGTTGCGGTACCGGAATTTCTGGTGGCCACCGTGGCGGTGCTGATTTTCGCCGTCAAACTCCACTGGGTGTCGGCGATGTCGTTCGGCAGCCCGGACAGCGACCTGCTGAGCTACCTCAAAGCATACGCGCTGCCGGTGCTGACACTCTGCTGCGTGCTGGTGGCGCAGATGGCACGCATGACGCGGGCCGCCATTATCAATCAGCTCGACAGCCCCTATCTGGAGATGGCGCTGCTGAAAGGGGTGTCGCCGCTCCGCGCCGTGCTGCGCCACGCGCTGCCCAATGCGGTCGGCCCTATCGCCAACGCGATTTCACTCAGTCTCTCCTATCTGTTTGGCGGGGTGATCATCATCGAAACCATCTTCAGCTATCCCGGTCTGGCCAGCCAGCTGGTGGATGCGGTCAGTAACCGCGACCTGCCGGTGGTGCAGCTCTGCGTGATGCTGTTCGCCGCCTGCTATCTGGTGCTGCTGCTGGCGGCCGACATTCTGACTATCGCCTTTAACCCGAAATGGAGAAGCGCATGAATACTCTCTTGTTGCCCTGGCGTTTCTTACAGTCTCTTTCCTGGTCAGGTCGGCTGGGTCTGATGATGTCGCTGTTCTGGCTTCTGATGGCGGTATTCGGCACATCGCTGGCGCCACACAGCATTGATGACATCGGCGGCGGCCCGCTGATGGGTGGCCTGACGGCGGATAACCTGCTGGGCACCGACTATCTGGGACGCGACATGCTGAGCCGTATTCTCTACGGCGCGAAATTCTCTATCGGCCTGGCACTGAGTGCGGCGCTGCTGGCCAGTCTGATCGGCACGCTGCTGGCACTGCTGGCCGCGGTCACGGGGCGCTGGCTGGAGGAGTTACTGGGCCGTGTTAATGACGCGCTGCTGGTGCTGCCAGGCAAAGTGCTGTCGCTGATGATCGTCGCGGTATTTGGCTCCTCGCTGCCGATGCTGATCCTCACAGCGGTTTTCACCTACTGGCCGGGTGCATTTCGTATCGCTTTTGCCATGGCCAGCTCGCTGCGTAGCATGGATTACGTCCGGGCTTCACGGCTGCGGGGCGAAAGCCGCTGGTATATCGCGATTCACGACATCCTGCCTAACATGGTGCACCCAATGCTGACGGACTTTGGCCTGCGCTTTGTCTACATCGTGCTGCTGCTGAGCGGCCTGAGTTTCCTCGGTCTGGGCGTTCAGCCGCCGTATGCCGACTGGGGCACACTGGTGCGTGAAAATATGCAGGGGCTATTTGACGGTTCGCCTGCCGTCCTGATGCCCGCGCTGGCGATTGCCAGCCTGACCATTGGCGCCAACCTGTTTATTGACAGCCTTCAGGCGATGCGTCCGATGACGCTGGCGAAGGAGGGAGCATGAACGTGACACCACATACCGCCATGCCAGTGATATCGGTGGATAAACTGCGCGTCACCGCGCAGACCGATCGCGGCGAAGAGATTGACCTGGTTTCCGACATTCATTTTACCGTGCAGAAGGGTGAGGTGCTGGCGCTGATAGGCGAATCCGGCTCAGGTAAAACCACCATCGCCATGGCGCTGATGGGCTATGCCCGCAGCGGTTGCCGCATTGCCGACGGTAACATTCACGTTGCTGGCACCGATGTTAACAGCCTGACGCCAGGCCAGTTACGCGCCTTTCGCGGTAACAAAGTCGCCTATATCGCCCAGAGCGCGGCGGCATCGTTTAATCCGGGCATGAAGATTCTCGATCAGGTCATTGAGCCGGTGGTTATTCACGGCACCCTGACGCGCAAGGCGGCGAAAGAGAAGGCCATAGGCCTGTTTCGCGAACTGGCGCTGCCAAATCCTGAGACGATTGGCGACCGTTTCCCGCACCAGGTATCGGGCGGACAGCTACAGCGTCTGATGACGGCGATGGCGCTGATTGGCGATCCGGATGTGGTGATCCTCGATGAACCGACCACCGCACTGGATGTGACCACCCAGGTGGAAGTGCTGAAAGCGTTTCGCCGCGTGGTGGTGCAGCGTGGCGTCACCGCGATTTACGTCAGTCACGATCTGGCCGTGGTGGCACAGATGGCTGACCGGATTCTGGTGCTGCTGCGCGGCAAAATGGCGGAGTATGGCAGCACGGCGCATCTGATTGGCGCGCCTAAGGCAGAGTACACCCGCTTACTGATGGACGCCGCGCGGCAGAAAGAGCGGCCCAGCAACTGGTGCCCGGCCGCTGCCGATATTCAGCCGCTGCTGGAGGTGCGCGACCTCAACGCAGGTTATGGCCCGCGTGGCAGCGACGGCCATTCGAAAGTGCGCATTCTTGAGGAGATTAACCTCAAACTGTGGAAAGGACAGGCGATTGGCATTATCGGTGAGTCAGGCTCGGGCAAAACCACCCTGGCGCACGCCATTGCCGGTCTTAATGCCCCCAGTCACGGCCACATCCTGTTTAACGGCCACTACATTGCGGGCGATATGCAAAAACGCCCTGACAACGAGCTGCGGCGCATTCAGTATGTGTTCCAGATGGCGGATACCGCATTGAATCCGGCCCACAGCGTTGAACGTATCCTGTCGCGACCGCTGACGCTGTTTCACGGCCTGAGTGGTTCGGCCCGCCAGCAGCGACTTTATCAGCTACTGGATCTGGTACAGCTGCCACGCAGCGTGTTGTGGCGGCGTCCCTGGGCACTTTCTGGCGGGCAAAAGCAGCGCGTCAACCTTGCGCGTGCGCTGGCGGCTGAACCGGACCTGATTCTGTGTGATGAAGTGACCTCGGCGCTGGATACCGTGGTTGCCGCCGCCGTACTCGACTTAATCAGCGAGCTGCGCCGTGAGCTGGGCCTCTCAGTAATCTTTATCAGCCACGACATGCATGCCGTTCGCGCGGTGTGCGACGAAATTGTGGTAATGAAGAGCGGTCGCATCGTCACCCAGCTGGCGCGCAACGACTACGACAAGCCGACCAGTGAACTCTATTTCGAGCGGCTGAAGCGCGCGGTGCCGGAGCTGCGTCAGGGCTGGCTGGATGAGCATGAAGAGATTTTAAAAGCAGAGTGAGTTAGCGTGCTCTGATTTACCCGCCTGCAGAGCAGTGATGCATTGCGCAGGCGACGTACTTACGCACAGCGGCGATGTTGCCCTGCGCCAGACCCGATACTGACAACAGAGGTTATTGTGTTATGCCTGCACCCATTCGTTATGTACAGGACAGTGCGAATTTCCCTGATTCCGCCGATGTGGTGGTGATTGGCGCCGGTATTGCCGGTGCCGCAGCCACCTGGGAGCTGGCAAAGCAGGGAGTGAAGGTTGTGCTGATTGAGAAAGGCCTGGTAGGGGCAGAGCAGTCAAGCCGCAACTGGGGCTGGTGTCGACAGCAGAACCGCGATGAGCGCGAACTGCCGCTGATTATTTATGCGCTGCAACGCTGGGGTGAGCTAAATGATGAAACCGGCGAAGAGCTTGGGTTCCGGCGCAGCGGGCTGGTTTACGCCACGCAGGAAGAGTCGGACATTGCGGCCTGGGATAAGTGGATCCAGATGGCAAAGGGCTATGGCGTAAACAGTTCGATTCTCACGGCGGAGCAGGCCAAAGCAATGACGCCGGGCAGCACCACTCCGTGGCGGGGCGGTCTCTCAGCGCCGACCGACGGTCACGCCGAACCGCGCCTCGCTGCGCCTGGGCTGGTGGCGGGCGCGCTGAAAAAAGGCGCAATGCTGTTTCAGCAGTGTGCGGTGCGCGGGCTGGATATCGCTGGCGGCCGTGTCAGCGGCGTCTGGACCGAACGCGGTCTGATCAAAACCAGCCGGGTTATCTGTGCCGGCGGAGCGTGGACCTCGATGTTCTGCCGTCGTCATGGCATCGATCTGCCGCTGGGCAACGTTATTGGCACCGCTTTCCGTACCCAGCCTATCGAGCAGGCGATCGCCATGCCGCTCTACACGCCGGGCTTTGCCTGCCGGCCGCAGATGGATGGCAGTTACACCGTCTCCGTCTCGGGTCGCGGGCGTCTGGAGCCAGGCGCACAGGGGCTGCGTTACGCTCGTCAGTTCTATCCCACATTCAAAAGTCGCCGCAAGAATCTCACCCTCAACCTTGGGCTGTCGCCGTTCTTCAACGGCCCGGAGGCGATGGGTGGCTGGGCATTTGACCGCGAGTCACCGTTTGAGCGCATGCGCATTCTCGATCCGGCCGCCGATGCAAAAATCGTGGAAGAGGGGCTGGCGGCGATGCGGCGTGAATACCCGGCGCTGGCGAACCTCCGGCTGGCGCAGTCGTGGGGCGGCATGATCGACAGTACCCCGGACGCAATTCCGGTGATCTCTACCGTGGCGAAACTGCCGGGGCTGGTGCTGTCTGCAGGGTACAGCGCCCACGGCTTCGGTATCGGACCGGGAGCCGGTCGACTGGCGGCGGATCTTGCCACCGAAGCCACCCCCATCGTTGATCCAACGCCGTACCGCTACAGCCGTCTGGTGGACGGCAGCGGACTTGAAACACCAGGCATGATGTAAGGAGAGTTTTAATGAGCCTGACAATACGCGCAATGACGCCAGACGATCTTAACCCGTGCTTCAGCATGACGCAGGCACTGAAATGGCCCCACCGACGCGAAGACTGGGCGCTGGCGCTGCAGCTGGGCGAGGGCACAGTGATTGAAGAGCAGGGCAGGCTGATCGGCAGTGCCTTGCTCTGGCGCTGGGGCGACAGTGCCGCCACGCTGGGTCTGGTGATTGTCGATAACCAGCAGCAGGGGCGTGGCCTCGGCAAACAGCTGATGCTGGCGCAACTGGAAAAAGTACCGGATTACAACGTGCGTCTGCACGCCACTGAAATGGGCAAAGGCTTGTATGAAAAGCTCGGGTTTGTCAGCTGTGGTGAGATTCGTCAGCACCAGACCGGTGAAGTCACCACGCTGCCAGACGTTGTGATCCCGGCGGGATGCCAGCTGCGCCCGGCGACACTGGCCGATCACAGCACGCTGGTGACGCTGGATCAGCAGGCACACGGTATGCATCGCCCGGCGCTTATTGCGCATTTACTGCGCGACTGTCAGACGGTGATTTTAGAGGACGCATCACAGCAGATTCAGGGCTTCGCCAGCCTGCGCCGCTTTGGGCACGGCTGGGCAATTGGCCCGGTAATCGCCGCTGACTTTGCGATCGCGCAGGCGCTGGTCGCCTCGCTGATGCAGTCGTTACAGGGTGAATTCCTGCGAATCGACACCGACGCCGCGCTGCCGATGGCTGCCTGGCTAACCTCTCTCGGTATTCCTCAGGTCGATGCGCCCACCACAATGGTGCGCGGCATGCCCTGGACACCGCAGGGTATGCAGGCGTTTGGATTGATGACGCAGGCGATGGCCTGATGCATATCGTCTATAAATCGGAGCCTGAACGTGGGCGGATCTGGCAGCGCTGGCTGGCAGAACATGCACCTGACATTCACCTGCATATCTGGCCAGAGACCGGTGAACCAGACCAGGTTGAGGCGCTGGTTGCCTGGCAGCCTCCGGCAGACATTCCGGCGCGGTTTCCACACCTGAAACTGCTCTTCTCGGTGGGTGCCGGCGCCGATCAGTTTGACTTCAGTGCGCTGCCGCCCGACCTGCCAGTAATCAGGATGATCGAACCGGGTCTGACGCAGGGCATGGTGGAATATGTCACCTTTGCGGTGCTCGGGCTGCATCGTGATATGCCGCGCTATTTTCATCAGCAGCGCCAGCAGCAGTGGCTGGCGCACGTGGCATTACCCGCCTCGCAGCGGCGGGTCGGCGTGATGGGGCTGGGCGAACTGGGTCAGGCCGCGTTAGTGCAACTGGTGGCGCTGGGTTTTGACTGCGCAGGCTGGAGCCGCACACCACGCCACTTTCCTGGCGTACGCTGCTGGCACGGCGCTGATCAGCTCGCTGACTTCCTGGCCCACAGCGAAATTCTGATCTGCCTGCTGCCGCTGACCGACACGACGCGGGGTTTGCTGAACCACAGCCTGTTTAATCAGTTACCCCAGGGCGCGGCGCTGGTGCAGGCCGGTCGCGGCCCGCAACTGAACCATGACGATCTGCTCAAAGCGCTGGAGAGCGGTCAGCTCCGTGCTGCCGTGATTGATGTCACCGATCCGGAGCCGTTACCTCAGGGCCATCCGTTCTGGCACCATCCCGCCATCTGGCTCACCCCACACATCGCCAGCCAGACGCAGAATGAGAGCGCCATTGCGGCACTGCTGGAAAACCTGCGGCGCTACCAGCGTGGCGAACCGCTGCACGGTGAAATTGACCGTTCGCGAGGATATTAAGATGGAACATTTACTGGCACTGCGCCGCGATCTGC
This sequence comes from Pantoea sp. MHSD4, assembly GCF_021043305.1. Lineage (NCBI taxonomy): Bacteria > Pseudomonadati > Pseudomonadota > Gammaproteobacteria > Enterobacterales > Erwiniaceae > Pantoea > Pantoea sp. MHSD4. Next base: position 613,191 of record NZ_JAJNDH010000001.1, read on the forward strand.
ATGCGCACCCGGAGCTGGGCTTTCAGGAGCAACGCACCAGCGAGATGGTGGCGAATTTCCTGCAACAGCTGGGCATGGAGGTGCATCGCGGCATCGGTAAAACCGGCGTGGTCGGGATACTGAAAAAGGGCAGCAGTGACCGCATGATCGGCCTGCGCGCCGATATGGATGCGTTGCCGATGCAGGATCAGAGCGGCACAGAGTGGCAAAGCCAGGCAGAGCAGGTGAGTCACGCCTGCGGCCATGACGGTCATACTGTGATGCTGCTGGGGGCCGCCGAAAAACTGGCGCGCGACGTCAGCTTTGACGGCAGCGTCTGCTTTATCTTTCAGCCTGCCGAAGAGGGGCAGGCGGGCGCAAAGGCGATGATCGAGGATGGCCTTTTCAGCCGCTTTCCCTGTGAGGCGGTCTACGCCATTCATAACTGGCCTGAACTGCCCCTCGGTCAGGTGCAGACCCGGCCCGGCGCCATCATGGCGGCAGCCGACCGCTTTGATATTCGGGTGCTGGGTGGCGGCGGTCACGCTGCGCAGCCTCATCTCACATGCGATACGCTTCTTGCGACCAGTGAGCTGGTGGTGCAGCTGAATACCCTGGTTTCACGCGCACTCGACCCATGCGAAACCGCGCTGCTCACCGTTACCCGAATGCAGGGTGGCTTTTCACACAACATGATCCCGGCAGAGGCGAACATCACCGGCACGGTGCGCACCTTCAGCCCGACTGCACAGGATACGATTGAAGCGCGTTTGCGCCAGATGGCGGCGCACATCACCGCCGCCCACGGCCTGCAGGCAGAGGTCAGCTATCGGCGCTACTACCCGGCGACGATCAACAGCGCAACGGAAGCGCAGCTTTCCCTTGAGGCGCTAAAGCAGGCGGGCATCCCGGCTGACCTCGCACCACAGCCCGCGCTGACCTCAGAAGATTTTGCTTTTATGCTGCAGGCGCGCCCCGGTGCCTATCTGTGGCTGGGATCGGCACCCTGCAAGCCGCTGCACCATGCCGCTTACGACTTCAATGATGCGCTGATCCCGCATGGCATTAACGTTTTTGTCGCCCTGATTCGTCAGGCGCTGGCAGAGAAATTTCCCTGCTGAATGCAGCGGGATTTTGACAGGAAATGCCGCTGCCTGGGGAATTACGGCAGCGTAAGAAACCAGCAGGTTGCGATACTTGAGCCAACCGAACGTTACGTGGATGAGGGTTTAAAATGCAGAATGTCATGGCAGAGCAGCAAGCATATTCCGATAACAGCCTGTTACTGGATGCACGTGAGCAGAATGTGCCGCGCGGTGTAGTGACCGCCCATCCGCTGGTGATCGAACGCGCCAGAGGCAGTGAAGTATGGGATGTGGAGGGCAATCGCTATCTCGACTTTGTTGGCGGCATCGGCGTGCTGAACGTCGGCCACAATCACCCTGCGGTGGTCAATGCGGTCACCAGGCAGTTGGGTCTGGTTTCTCACGCCTGTTTTCAGGTGGTGGCCTATCCGGGCTACATTGAACTGGCACAGCGGCTGAACAAACTGGTCGGCGGCGATGAGGCATACAAAAGCGTCTTCTTCACCAGCGGCGCCGAAGCCGTGGAAAATGCGGTGAAGATTGCCCGCTCGCACACCCAGCGGCCTGGCATCATCGCGTTTGATGGTGCGTTTCATGGGCGTACCCTGCTGGGTGTCACCCTGACCGGTATGTCCGCGCCTTACAAACAGAACTTTGGTCCGTTCCCTGGCGACATCTATCGTCTGCCATTCCCGAACCCGCTGCACGGCATCACCGAAGCGGACTGCCTGAAGGCGATGGATCAGCTCTTCGCCGTGCAGATCCTGCCTGAGCGTGTGGCTGCGATTATCATCGAGCCGGTACAGGGCGATGGCGGCTTCCTGCCAGCCGGACCGGCCTTTATGCAGGCGCTGCGTCGTATCACCAGCCAGCACGGCATTCTGCTGATTTGCGATGAAGTGCAATCCGGCTTTGGGCGTACTGGCACCATGTTTGCCTTCCAGCAGTTGGGGATCAAACCAGATTTAATTACCCTGGCGAAAAGCCTCGGCGGCGGTCTGCCGATTTCCGGTGTGGTTGGCCGTGCAGAGATCATGGATGCGCCAACGCCAGGCGGGTTAGGCGGCACCTACGGCGGCAACGCACTGGGCTGTGCGGCGGCGCTGGCGGTACTGGATCTGTTTGAACATGAGAACCTGTTGCAGCGGTCCTGTCAGCTCGGCGAACAGCTCAACGCCCGTCTGCGACAGCTGGCGGACAAATATGCCTGCATTGGTGATGTGCGCGGCGTGGGCTTTATGCAGGCGGTGGAAATTCTCGACTTCGAAACGGGGCGTCCCGATGCGGCGCTTACCCAGAAGATCCTCGACAGCGCCTGCCAGGAAGGATTGCTGCTGATCAAATGCGGCCTGCATCGCAACACCATCCGTTTCCTGGCGCCGCTGGTCACGACCGACTCACAATTGGAAGAGGCATTGCATATCTTTGATATTGCGCTGGCCCGCGCCACGGGCCGGTTGGGTTAAATCTGCATTCCTCATTGATTTTATTAGAATAATTTGAAAGCCTCCCGCTGGTATAACCACTGCGAAGCGCTGGCGCGTTTACGGTAAAGCGTGTTATATCTTCGGGAGGTTCTGAACATTTGATTAAGCGCCTGGCCCAACAGGCTCTGACAATGAGGGGGGTGCTATGAACGGCTTAATGAAACTTGACCGCATCGACATCAACATCCTGGTGCAACTCCAGAAAGATGGCCGTATCAGCAACGTTAACCTCGCCGACGCCGTCGGTCTCTCGCCCAGTCCCTGTCTGCAACGGGTCAAACGTCTGGAACAGGCTGGTTTTATCACCGGTTATGAAGCGCACATTAATCTCACCCGCATTACCGATTCGGTGACCGTCTTTACCGAAGTCACCCTGTCAGGCCATCGCCGCGAAGATTTTATGAAGTTCGAAAGTGCGATGCGCGACGTCGATGAGCTGATGGAGTGCCATCTGATCACCGGCGGCTATGACTATTTGCTGCGCTTTATTACCCGCAGCATTGAACATTATCAGGAAGTGATTGAGAAGATGCTGGATGCGCAGATCGGCATTGATAAGTACTTCAGCTATATCGTGATTAAATCCCCGATCATGAAAAGCAGCGTGCCGTTACGATCGCTCATCGGCAAGCACACTGTGGAGTTCGGCGTATAAATGTCGGTCCGGCGTCGCCTCTCTCCTGCGTCCACCGGAGAGAGGGCCGTCACACTCATCCCGCTTTTTCGCTGCCTGCCTGACCCGTTATCCCGTTACCTCTATACCGCTTTGAACTGCCCAATCTTCCCTCAGCATAAAATTTTTTTCCGTTACAAAATTCAGTGGCTGCACCCGGTTTCAGGGCGCGCTACAGCCTCAACCATCGTCCGAACCCTTTTAAAATGATTTCAACCGATACAAGGAGTTGCCATGGACTCATTACAGATTGCTGATCAGCAGTGGCAGCGCGATATGTTCACCATTTCTACCGATCGCCAGCGGCTGGACCTTGCCTGGATCCATATTCAGCTGGCGGAGAAGTCCTACTGGGCCAAAGGTCAGCCGCAGGCCAAAACCACGCGGGCGATTGCCGGTTCGCTGCCGTTTGGTCTTTATCACCAGCAGACTCAGATAGGTTTTGCCCGACTGATCACTGACTACACCCGTTTTGGCTGGCTGTGCGACGTGATCATTGATGAAAACTGGCGCGGTCACGGGCTGGGCAGCTGGCTGGCGACCTGCGTCCGTGAACATCCGGAGCTGCACACGGTGCACCGCTGGATGCTTTCAACCCAGGATGCCCATCAGGTCTACCAGCGACTCGGCTGGCGTGTTGTGCAGCATCCCGAGACGCTGATGGAATTTCCGCTCTCATAACTCTGGAGTTAACCCGATATGCGATACCGCGTTGGCGTGGATATTGGTGGATCCTTTACTGATTTCGCCGTGCTGGACCAGCAAACGAACCAGATCCATACCCTCAAAGTCCTGTCACGCCCGGACAAACCTGGCAGCGAAATCGAGACCGGGCTGACGCAATTTCAGCAGCATCAGGGCATGGATCCCGCTGAGATTGGCTACTTTACCCACGGCACGACGGTAGGGATTAACGCGGTGATCCAGCGGCGCGGTGTGCGGCTGGCACTGTTTGCTACCGAGGGCTTCTGCGATGTTCTGGAGCTGGCGCGGCTGAAAATTCCGCATATCCATGATCTTTTCTCCCGGCGTGCCGCACCGCTGATTACCCGCGACCGGGTATTTGCCATCCGCGAACGCATTGACGCCCACGGCAATGTGCTGCACGCGCCTGATCGTCAGAGCGTGCTGGACGCCATTGAGCAGGCACGCGCCGCAGGCTGTCAGGGCATTGTGGTCTCGCTGCTGCACAGCTATCGCAACCGGCATAATGAAGCAGCAGTAAAAGCGATTATTGAGGAAGCCGCGCCTGAGCTGCTGACCTCCTGTTCCGCTGACATCTGGCCGATTATTCGTGAATATGAACGCACCATCACCGCCACTATTAATGCCTACGTGCAGCCGATGGTCATTCACTACCTGGAATCCTTTGAGCAGGCACTGAAACGGCTTGGCGTAAAGCCGCCGCCGCGCATCACCAAATCCAACGGTGGGGTAATGGGCGTCGGGCAGGCGAAACGCGAATGCGTACAGATGGTGCTCTCCGGCACCGCCTCCGGGGTAATCGGAGCCAGCTATCTGGCCAGCGCCTGCGGTTTTGACAAAATCCTCAGCCTGGATATTGGCGGCACCAGCGCCGACGTAGCGGTGATCATTGACGGCAAAGTGGCGCAGGGCAACGGCGAAATCATCGGCGACTTCCCGATCTTTATTCCTTCTGTCGCCGTCACCTCAGTGGGGCAAGGCGGCGGCTCGCTGGCGTGGATTGACGGGCAGGGCGTATTGCAGATGGGACCAGACAGTGCCGGATCGCTGCCGGGTCCGGTCTGCTTCCAGCGCGGCGGCACACAGCCGACGGCCACCGATGCCTTTGCCGCCTGCGGCATGATGGGCCACGGTGCGTTGGGTTATAACGCCGTGGCGGTGGATGTTGCCGCCGCCCGGGCGGCCTGGCAGCCTCTGGCCGATGCGCTCACTATTTCGGTCGAGGAAACCGCGGAAACCGCGATTCAACTGGCGATCTCCAGCATGTACAGCGACACCAGTGGCCTGCTGTCCCGCTTTGGCCTGGACCCACGTGAATTCTGGTTCCTCGCCTTTGGCGGAGCGGGCCCGATGATGGGCTGTTTTCTTGCCCGCGAACTGAACATGAAAGGGGTAATTGTTCCGCCCACGCCAGGCGTGCTCTCCGCGTTGGGCGGACTGGTAGCGGACATCCGCAACGATTTTATCCGCACACTCTACGGCGACCTGACGCCTGCGCTCGCTGACACATTAGCCAGTGAAGCCGAAGCCTTGCAGCAGCGCGCCTGCGGCTGGCTGACACAGGAGCACGGCAGCGACATGCCCTATAGCCTGCAGTTCAGCGCGGATATGCGCTATCACGGACAGTCGTTTGAAATCGACGTGCCGCTGGAGGCGAGCTGGCTGACGCAGGCAGATTTCACTGCGCTGCATGACGCCTTTGATCGCCAGCATCAGCAGCTGTTTGGTCACAGTGACCCGCAGGCACCGGTGCAGTTGATTAACCTGCGGCTGGTGATCGCCTCACCCACGCCAAAACCGGTGATTAACCGGCTCGCAACGGCGACAGAACCGGTGCCAGTGCTGAAACAGACCGATGCATGGATCGACGGCGCATGGCATCAGGTGGATGTGGTGCTGCGAACCGTATTGCTTGCCGGCCATCAGTTACGGGGTCCGGTCATCATTGCGCAGAACGATTGCACCACCTGCGTGCCGCCCGGTATGGGCGTGACGGTCGATTCCTTTGGTAACCTGCTGATCACGGCGAACGAGGCATAATATGGCGATTGATGGACGTAACTTACAAATCCTGGCGAACTACTGCGCCGCTGCTGCCGATGCGATGGCCTTTACCCTGATGCGTACCGCGCACTCCACCTTTGTTAAAGAGACGGAAGATTTCTCCTGCCAGATTGTCAGCCGCACCGGACTGGCGTTTGCCTCGCCGCGCAGTTTTGGCGCACCCTGGTACAGCGGCATCGACTATGCGCCGGTGCTGGCACTGATTGACGATTACGCCGACGGCGATATCTGCATTACTAATGACGCCTACGCCGGCAATGTGGCAACGCACTCGCCCGATATCCACATCTGGAAGCCGGTGTTTTACCAGGGCGAAATTGTCTGCTTCGTGGTGGGGCACATTCATAACACCGACGTCGGCGGCGCGGTGCCCGCCTCACTGTCGCGCTCGTTGACCGATATCGTGCAGGAGGGGATCCGCATCCCGCCACTGAAAATCATGCGGCAGGGGCAGCTCAATGAAGAGGTCGCCAGCATCATGCGGCTTAACGTGCGGGTGCCGGACCAGAACTGGGGTGATTTCAAAGCACAGCTGGCTTCAGTTAACGTCGGTGAGCGTAAAATCCACGACATTATCGCCCGTTTTGGTATCGACGATTTTTTACAGGGCATAGAAGGGATTCTCGATTACGCCGAAGCACAGGCCCGCAGCATTATCAGCACCATTCCCGATGGGGAGTATTTTTATGCCGACTACGCCGATGAAGATGGCGAGGGCGGTTATCCCTGCCGTATCGCCATTACACTGCGGGTGCAGGGCGATCAGCTGGAGCTGGACTACACCGGCAGCGACCCGCAGCTGGCCTCGTCACTGAACATGCCGACCGGCGGCCGTGAACGGCATCCGCTGGCGCTGGTGGGCGTCACTTATGTGCTCTCCACACTGGATCGTTCGCTGCTGCTGAACGCGGGAACACTGCGACCGACCCGGGCGATCCTGCCGCCGGGTACGGTGATGAATTGTGAAGCACCGGCGGCGGTGGGGATGCGCTCGCTGACCTGTGCACTGTCGCAGATTGCGACAATCGGCGTCTTCTCGCTGGCGATGCCGGACCGTCTTCCCGCCAATTCACCGGGCGGTAATTCAATCATGAACATCCGCACGCAGACGCATAACCGCAGCGTGGTTGCTTCTCTGGGTCCAGTGGGTGGTGGCGCGGGCGGTACGCCGCGTCATGACGGGCCTGACGGCTCTGGCGGGCTGTCTGCCTTCCTGAAAAACACGCCCATTGAGATCAACGAAGCGGAAGTCCCGATCCGTTTTCATCGTTACGGGCTGGCTCAGGACAGCGCCGGCCCAGGTCGCTATCGCGGCGGCTTAGCGACCGAAATGGCATTTGAGATTTTCTCGCCCAACACCACGATTACCGCGCGCAACCGTAACCGGTCAGTGTTTGCCTCGGCGGGTGTGGTGGGCGGGCAGAACGGGGCGCTCTCTTACTTCCGCACCCGGCGCGATGGCGAGGTTATCAATCACTGCAACACAGACGTAATCCACTGCCAGCCGGGTGACGTGGTCGAAGTGCGCGGCCCTGGCGCGGGCGGTTATGGCCTGCCGTCACAGCGCGAGACTGAGGCGGTCATGCAGGATGTGCGCTGTGGTTATCTCAGCGTCGCAGCAGCCCGGGCGCAGTATGGCGTAGTGATCGTTGATGACGGTGTGGATGAGTCAGCCACAGCACGCCTGCGCGCCGCGATGCCGCAACGCGCTGCGCAGCATTTTGAGCACGGCGAGGCACGGAATCGCTTTGAAACGCTCTGGACACCTCAGCGTTACCAGTTGCTGACCGCTTTTCTGGCAGGCGCACCGGTCAGCTGGCGTCATTTCCTGAAAACCCAGGTATTCCGGGCGGTAGCGGAGATAGGCGAAACGGCGGATATGAATCAAATATTCAGTGATTTGCATCAGCGATACCCGGCCATGGCGAACAATTAACGGAGAGTGCGCATCGTCGACTACGCTTTAAGTCTGCATGGACTATGAAGGCAACGCGACGATGAGCATGAAAACCAGTGATTTTTTTGTCCAGCGCCTGAAAGAGTGGGGCGTCACACGCATCTACGGCTATCCAGGTGACGGGATTAACGGCGTGCTGGGAGCTATCCAGCGCGCTAACGCTAAAGGTGACGGCATCGAATTTATTCAGGTGCGGCACGAGGAGATGGCGGCCTTTATGGCGGCCGGGCACGCGAAGTTTACTGGGGAGCTGGGCGTCTGTCTCTCAACTGGCGGGCCGGGCGCAACCCATCTGCTGACCGGGCTTTATGACGCCAAAATGGACCATGCGCCGGTGCTGGCAATTGCCGGACAGGCAGAAGCGACTGCGCGGGGAGCCAGCTATCAGCAGGAGATGAACCTGGACCGCATCTTCTCGGACGTCGCTAACTTCGTTCAGGAAGCTTCGACCCCGACACAGGTGCGCCATCTGCTGGATCGTGGCGTGCGCATTGCCAAAGCGCAAAACGGCGTGGCGGTGATCATCATCCCTAAAGATATTCAGGATGAAGAGTGGCAGCCGCCGCAGCATCTGCATGGCTTCACCCATTCCGGCAGCGGCTATCAGCGTCCCAAAGTTATCCCCTACGAAGCGGACCTGCAACGCGCTGCCGACGTGCTTAACGCCGGTAAAAAAGTGGCGATTCTCATCGGTGCGGGCGCACGCAACGCCGCCGTTGAGGTGGTGCAGGTTGCCAATGTGCTGGGTGCCGGAGTAGCAAAAGCGCTGCTGGGCAAAGATGTGCTGCCGGACGACGCGCCGTTTGTTACCGGCTCGATTGGCCTGCTCGGCACGAAACCTTCATCCGATTTAATGCAAAACTGCGACACCCTGCTGATGATTGGCAGCGGCTTCCCGTGGACGGAATTTCTGCCGGAAGAGGGCAAGGCGCGTGCGGTGCAGATAGACATCGATCCCGCCATGCTGGGCCTGCGCTATCCCAGCGAAGTGAACCTGCATGGCGATGCGGCAGAAACGCTGCGCGCGCTGCTGCCGCTGCTGGAGCATAAAGCGGATCGCAGCTGGCAGGAGGATATTGCGGTTCAGGTACGTGACTGGTGGACGCTGATGGAAGAGCGCGCCATGGCACCGGCTAATCCGGTCAATCCGCAGCGGGTAGTGTGGGAGATGTCACCTCAGTTACCGGACAACGCCATTGTCACCTCGGATTCCGGCTCCTGCGCCAACTGGTTTGCCCGCGACTATCGGGTAAAACAGGGACAGCGCGCGTCACTCTCCGGCGGTCTGGCCTGTATGGGTGCGGCGGTGCCTTACGCGATTGCCGCGAAATTTGCTCACCCGGAAAAACCGGTGGTGGCGCTGGTGGGAGACGGTGCGATGCAGATGAACAACATGGCCGAGCTGATCACTATTCAGAAATACTGGCAGCAGTGGGCCGATCCGCGCCTGATTGTCTGCGTGTTCAATAATCAGGATCTGAATCAGGTCACCTGGGAGCAGCGCGTGATGGAGGGTAACCCACGCTTCGACGCGTCACAGCAGCTGCCGGATGTGAAGTACGCTGAGTTTGCGCAGTCGCTGGGAATGGTCGGTATTTTTGTCGACAACCCTGACGATCTGGCAGGTGCCTGGCAGCGTGCGCTCAGCGCCGATCGCCCGGTATTACTGGAGGTGAAAACCGATCCGGAAGTCGCGCCATTACCGCCACACATCACCTTCAAGCAGGCGAAAGCCTTTATGGCGTCGATGGTGAAGGGCGATCGCGGCGCAGCGCAAATCATCAGCGACACCGCCAGCCAGCTGTTTCATAAAAAGCATTAAGGGCTAAGTGGGGCGGTCGCGTCTCACTAACCTTTATTCCCGGATGCCCTCGCGTCCGGGTCTTAAACCCCTTCATCATTCTCAACGGGAGTCTTGTTATGACTGCTCATTCCAGCCCTGTCTGGTTAATCTCGGGATGTTCGACCGGTTTTGGCCGTGAACTGGCGCAGCAGACCATCGCGCGTGGCTTTAAGGTGGTTGTGACGGCACGTGACACCGCGTCCATTGCCGATCTGGTTGAGGGACACGACAACGCACTGGCGGTGGCGCTGGATGTGACGCAGCAGTCGAGCATCGACCAGGCCGTCAGTGCGGCCCTGGACACGTTCGGCACCATTGATGTGCTGGTAAACAACGCCGGTTACGGTTATCAGAGCTCAGTGGAAGAGGGTGTGGAAAGCGAAATCCGCGCGCAGTTTGATGCCAACGTTTTCGGTCTGTTTGCCCTGACCCGCGCCGTGCTGCCCGCAATGAGAAAGGCGCGTAGCGGCCACGTGATCAACATTACCTCAGTGGCAGGCTTAATCGGTTTTGCCAGCTCAGGCTACTACTCTGCCAGCAAACATGCGGTGGAAGGCTGGTCCGATTCGCTGGCGCTGGAAGCCGGTCCGCTGGGCATTCACGTGACCTGTGTTGAGCCAGGTCCGTTCCGCACCGACTGGGCCGGACGCTCACTGCATCAGACGCCAAGCACGCTGCCAGACTATGCGGAGACCGCCGCCGCGCGGATGAAAGCGACCTCCGAATACAGCGGCACTCAGAAGGGCGATCCGGCGCGGGCCGCCGCGGCGATGATTGCTATTACCGAGCATGAAAACCCGCCACGTCATCTGGTGATGGGTGCCTGGGGCCATGACGCCGTGACAGGTAAGCTCAAAGAGCGGCTGGCTGAGATAGACGCGTGGAAACAGACGTCGGTGGAGACGGATTTTCCGGAATAGAGGTGAATTGTGGGTGGCGGGAAGCCGCCTGTGGGTGAACCAGAAGCTATTAAAATACGAAAGGCCCGTTTATCGGGCCTTTGAGTGCTAATCGGGGATCTTTGCTTCCTGCATGTCGCGCGCATTCAGTTCTTTCAGCTTGCGGCGCAACAGGGCAGATGAGGAACGTTTTCTCGCCTGAGCTAACTGAGCTTTAATGGCGGGCAGATCGGGCCGGGCCAGCCACTCTGCAATCAAAAGTGCCCTTAACTCTTTATATCGGGTTTCAACCGGAGCCAAAGGGGTTGTTTCATCGTGTGTATCATAAAACGACATAGCAAGCTCTCCCTGTAGTCACTACTTTATAAGCCTGGAAACAGTCCGGGATTAAAGGTTGCGGCGCTTTCTTCGGCAACCCTGTTCGGCGATTGTAGCGTAGTTCATTTTTTAACCCAAGCATGGCGTCGTAGATCTCTTCCAGAGGAGTCGGACGATTGCGTTCAACGATCTCGCCAGACGCAGGCTGGAAAACAAAACCGCCGATAGAGAAGCTTTCATGGTGTGCCATTAACGCAAGTACTACACTTTTTAAAACGACTGCACTACCTAATCCGGGAATGCTGATGTGGCGAAAATCGCTCATGCACTCCAGACCATCGAACACGTCAAAACAGACCTCAGCCAGCCCGTTAACAGGAAAGGAGATACCGGGTGGCATCCGATATCCGATGCGGGTAAAGGTCTGTTCATCTATCCGGTCGCCAACGATGACAGTGTAAGTTTCGCTGCCGCCAACAAAAACGTAGCTGTGATAAATCTGGCGGTCATAAATAAATCTTTTTCGTCTGATTTCGTAGTTTTCGAGATAAATATCTTCTTCAATACGCACTTCTCATCCCTGCCGTAACATATGAATCCCTGAAACTCGATTTTTCAGTTCCTGCTCAGTACCGTCAAACATCCATGGTAAAAGTGAGGTTATTCATTCCAGCATTTCAGCCGCTGTTGCGCATTAACAACACCGTTCTGTAAGCCAGCCCACAAACCATTCACCTGGCACGCACCCTTATTGCGCAGCCCTGCGCCATCACTGTGCTGAAAAAATAAACAGCGACCCGCTTCTGACACCATAAGAATTCGATCTTGTATCCCAGCCCGTATTCCACCTCGCATCCCTGACCCAGCCCCTTGAGTTCGCGGCTATCTGGCACGCTTCATGCACTAGCTCATGGGTACACTTTTGGCGAGGTAACCCATGTTTGACTCCTTATTAGACGACGATGCCACCACGATGGCCGCTCTGATCCGCAACGGGGAAGTATCAGCCTGCGAACTGACCGCTGCGGCGCTGGCGAGGATGGAACAGCGTGAACCGACGGTGCAGGCCTTTTGCACCCCGACACCCGAGCTTGCGATGGCACAGGCTAAAGCCATAGATGACCGACGTGCGCGGGGAGAAACACTGGGCGCGCTGGCAGGCGTGCCGCTGGCGGTAAAAGATCTCATCTGCACCGCAAACGTCCGCACTACCTCCGGTTCAGCAGCTTACAAAGAGTTCATACCCGAAGATGACGACATCACGGTGGAACGGCTACTGGCCGCCGACGCCATTCTGCTGGGTAAAACCACCGCGCCGGAGTTCGGCTACAGCGGCGTCGGGCACAATCCGCTTTTTCCGTCGCCACGTAATCCCTGGAATCTGGCGATGACGCCGGGCGGTTCCAGCGCGGGTTCCGGGGCGGCGGTGGCGGCACGCCTTTGCCCGATTGCACTGGGCAGCGATGGCGGCGGGTCAGTGCGTATTCCGGCGGCGCACTGCGGCATTTTTGGCTTCAAGGCGTCGATGGGGCGGGTGCCGTTATGGCCTGGCTGTCGTGATGAACGCTATCCCGGCGTCTCAAGCTGGGAGTCGCTGGAGCATATCGGGCCGATGACGCGCAGCGTGCGCGATGCCGCTCTGATGATGTCACTGATGGCAGGACCGGATATGCGTGACCGCCACTCCATCCCCTGCAGCGACGTTGACTGGCTGGGTGCACCGGAACATCTTCCGGGCAAATTGCGCATCGCATTCAGCGCAGATTTTGGCTATGTGGCCGTTGACCCGGAAGTTCGCGCAGTGGTCAGCGCGGCGGTGCATCGATTTGCTGCTGAAATCGGTGCGGAACTGGAGCTGGCCGATCCTGGCTTCCCGGATCCGGCTGCCGCTTTTGGCGCACTGGTGGCGATGGAAAGTGATCTCACCGGCATGCGCCAGATGATGGCGGAGCAGGGCAGCACAATGTCACCGCATCTGGTCGCTATGTTACAGCGCGACTGGCGGGCAGAGAACTTTACCGATGCCATCGCCACCCGCAAAGCGGTCAGCAACAGCCTGTGGCGCTTCATGCAGCGCTTTGATCTGTTGATCACGCCGACACTGGCCGTACCGCCGTTTCCGCTGGGAATGCAGGGACCAGAGATCATTGATAGTCGCATGGTTCGCAACGATCACTGGCTCTCATTCTGCTTCCCGTTCAATTTCACCGGCCAGCCCGCCGCGTCAGTGCCTGCAGGTTTCACCGCCAGCGGCCTGCCGGTCGGTATGCAGATTGTTGGTCGTCATCTTGATGATGCTTTAGTGCTGGCTGCCAGTGCCGCTTTCGAGCGCATTCAGCCGTGGAATCACCTTCAACCCGGAATCGCCCAATGAAAACGTCTGACACACCTGCGCTGGAGCAGGAATTTGAACATGAGCCGGTGCCGCTGACGCATCGTCATTCAACCCGCTCTGTTTCAGCGGTCTGGTTTGGATTCCCGATGATCCTCACCAATGCGCTGTTTGGCGGCATCATTACCTGGCATCTGGGCTTCTGGCCCGCGCTGATCGCCATTCTGCTGGGCAACCTGGTGCTGTTCGCCTATGTCGGCGCGCTGAGCTGGTACGCCGGTAACAGCGGGATGAACTTTGCTTTACAGGCCAGACGCACCTTTGGCAGCAAAGGCTACATCCTGGTCTCGGGTTTTCTCTCGACGGTGGTGATCGGCTGGTATGCCTTCCAGACCGGCCTTACCGGCACGGTGATTAATCAGACCTTCGGCTGGAATGCGCTGGCGGTGACGGCCTTTGCCATGATCCTCTACACCGGCATCACGTTCCTGGGCGTGCGGGCGCTGTCCGTGCTGGGGATGATCGCCGCGCCGCTGTTTGTGGTGCTCGGGATGGTGGCACTGTGGCTGATCAGCAAACAGCACGACTTCTCCGTGGTGACGCAGTGGAAAGGCAGCGCCAGCGCCGCCGGCGCAATGAGCATGGGCACCGCCGTCACCATGGTGGTGGCCGGTTTTGCCGACTCCGGCACCATGACCGCTGACTTTACCCGCTGGTCGAAGAATGGACGCTCAGCGGTCATCGCTGCCTTCTCCGCTTTTCCGGTTGCGAACGTCATCTCGTATCTGTTCGGCGTGGTAATTGTAGCCGTGGGCGCGGCGGTGGATCCGCTGACCAATGGCGGTAACTTCCTGCCGATGCTGATGGGGCACAGTGCCATCCTGTCGGTGGTGGCCTGCCTGTTTGTCTTTATCAATCTGGGATCGGTCTGCACACACTGCCTCTACAACGGCGCAGTGGGTTTCAGTCATCTGTTCAGCAGCAAAATGCGTCTGTGGACGCTGATCCTCGGCGCCATTGGTGGCGCGCTGGCACTGGCGGGCGTCTGGTCTTACTTCCTGGAGTGGCTCAGCCTGCTCGGGATCGTGGTGCCACCATTTGGTGCTGTGATGATTGTGGATTTGATCTTTATGGCACGCATCAGTGAGCAGCGTCCGGCGCAGCGATTCCGTGGTACAGCGTTTGCCGCCTGGGCAATAGGTAGCCTGTGTGCGGTGATCGCTCATGTGGCTTTCCCGCAGTTCGGTGAAGCAGTGATTGGTCTGGTGACCGCCGCCATCAGCTACAGCGTGATCAGCAAAATGCGCATGCCGCGCCCGGTAATGGAGAACAGCAATGCCCGATTACAGCGTTAATTCAACCCCTTACGCCTGGCCTTTTGACGGCAGTTTCACCCCGGCTGACACGGCGTTAATTGTGATTGATATGCAGACCGACTTCTGTGGCGTCGGCGGCTATGTCGATAGCATGGGCTATGACGTCAGCCTGACCCGCGCACCCATCGCCCCGTTGCAGCAGGTGCTGGCCGCGATGCGCGCCCGGCAGTTTCCGATTATTCATACCCGTGAAGGGCATCGGCCCGACCTCAGCGATTTGCCCGCCAATAAACGGTGGCGTTCGAGACGGATGAATGCCGGCATTGGCGATGTCGGACCGTGCGGCCGCATTCTGGTGCGCGGCGAGCCAGGCTGGGAGATTATTCCGGAGCTGGCCCCGTTGCCGGATGAGGTCGTGATTGATAAGCCAGGTAAGGGGTCATTTTACGCCACCGATCTGGAGCTGATACTGCGCAGTCGTGGCATACGTAATCTGATTCTCACCGGTATAACCACCGATGTCTGCGTTCATACCACGCTACGTGAAGCCAACGATCGCGGTTTCGAGTGTCTGGTGTTATCTGATTGCTGTGCCGCAACGGAGCGGCGTCATCATGAGGCGGCGCTGAGTATGATCCATATGCAGGGCGGCATCTTTGGCGCGGTTGCCACCTCTGCCGCACTGCTGGACAGCCTGGGCAGTTAGTCTTTCTGGCGGATAACCTGAGCGTACAAATTGCTCAGGCTATCCCGTCAGGCGATGATACCTGCCTGACTGTCTGGCGCCGCTCTCTTCATCAGCGTTTCAGGTCGGGCACCGCCTGACTGAACAGATCGCTCTGAAGCTGATTACAGCCTGCATCCGCCAGTGCAGACATCTGCCCCCTGTGTTTTCACGCCTTCTGCTATGACCATCAGGCCCAAAGGCTGAACCAGCTTCATCACCGATTCAATACTTGCTACTGAATTTTCCGCTACGCCGGGCGGGATAGTCCGACCGCTCGCTTGGGCCATTGAGGTAAATCTGCCGTATCATCGCGCATTTCCTGCCAACTTCGCTGCGATGGTTCATACTCATGGGCGCTAAATGTGTTACGAACGGATAGCCGTGAAGACAACGGTTACTGAGTTTGTCACTTCGCTGACAGCCTGAGGTTGCCAGCTGACTATAAGGGAAAATAATGCCATTGTTATTCGGTGAGTTATCTGGTTTCCCGTCATGGGTGCCTGTTGTATTACTCGTCTCGCTTTCGTTTATCGTGGGCTTCCTGGCCCGGCTTATCCTGCTGGCCTTTATCCGCTACTGGCAGAGTCGCGACAGAAAGCTGTTCAAATCCCTTGAGAAGCACCTTAGCGGGTCCATGTTCTTTTTCGTACCGCTATTAATGATCAATGTCGGGATTAACTACATTAACTTTCACCCTGAGTCGCTTGAGTTAATCACTAACATCATCAACGTCTTTATTATTATGTCATTCTGCTCGGTCCTGATACGGCTGACCAATGTGGCGCAGGATATGCTCTATATCCGCTATGACATTAATATTTCGAATAATCTTCGTGCACGAAAAATTCGTACGCAGATTATCTATGTCAAAAAAGTGGTTATTGTCATCCTGGTACTGTTCTGCATTTCACTGATACTGCTGAGCTTTCCTGGCGTCCGTAAATTCGGCACCACTATTCTGGCCGGTGCAGGTGTTGCCGGTATCATTATTGGTTTCGCCTTACAGAAGTCGCTGGTTAATCTGTTTGCCGGTATTCAGATCGCCTTTACCCAGCCTATCAAAATTGATGACGCGGTGGTGGTGGAAAAAGAGTGGGGCTGGATTGAGGAGATCAACCTGACCTATGTGGTGGTGCGCATCTGGGATTTGCGCCGTCTGGTGCTGCCAATTACTTACTTCACTGAGAATCCGTTTCAGAACTGGACGCGTAATAATGCCCAGATTTTAGGATCGGTATTTCTCTATGTGGATTACTCCATGCCGCTGGAGCCGCTGCGCAGGCAGTTTGAAAAAGTCCTGAGTGAAACCAAACTCTGGGATGGGGAAACGTCTGTACTTCAGGTGACGGATACCACCGAAAAAACCATGACCATCAGGATGCTGATGACTGCCCAGAACTCGCCAATCGCTTTTGATCTGCGCTGTTACGTCAGGGAAAAGATGATTGAGTTTATTCAGCAGAATTACCCGGAAAGCCTGCCACAGGTGAGGGCGTCACTGACGGATAGCGGGGGTGAAAAGTCAGCAAGGGAAATAGCTGAATAGCGGGTTTTGAGGTGCGGAACGGCGTTTACTGTTGCAAACAGGCGTCAACGCGTAAAGCCTTAAACAGGCCATACCGACAGGGGGGCTTGTCGGTGCCGCCCGATGCCAGCGTATCGACCACCCTGGCGCCTGAGTCCGCAGAGGTGACAAAGAGCACGGCCACCATCGCCATGGCAATAAAGGAGAGCAGCGAGCTGAAGGGGAAGTGCTCAGGGAAGTTGAACAGTGCCAGCGTCTGATCGCTCACGATCGTCTGCGGCAGGTCAGTGGCACCCTGCTGCACAATCAGCCAGATTGCGCTGTTGCCGAAAAAAGTCATCCAGCGCAGCGTAGCGACCGTTGCCGTGGTGGTGGCCACCCACAATCTGGCGTTTGGGTACTGACCGGCGTGCTGATTGCGTCGCTGAACTTTGCCACCAAAGTGGCCTGCTTTATGGCGGTCTCCTCGGTGCTGAAGGGCGAGACACGCACCTATACCGTAACCGGGCAGGTCTTCTTTGCCTCGGCTGACCGGTTTATCCATCACTTCGATTTCCACGAGGCGCTGGATCGCGTGGTCATCGACGTGTCGCTCGCCCATTTCTGGGACATCACGTCGGTCAGCGTGCTGAACCGCATCGTGATTAAGTTCCGCCGCAAAGGTGCCGACGTGGACGTCAGAGGCATGAACGGGGCGATCCGCACTCTCGTTGACCGCTTTGGTGTGCATGACAAACCCGAAGAAGTTGAAAAGCTGATGGGCAGCCGCTAAACCGGATGTGCCGCTAGCCCTGATGCACGTGCTGGAAAAAAGATCCTCCCGCAGGTTCCGGACTGAATGAAAAAGCAGGCTTGTTAATGATTTTTCATTTGCATAATCGGCTGCTTACAAAATTAAGTAACGCGTTGACCTCGTATTCTTATTCTGGAAAACAAGAAGGCTGAAATGCCCTTTTTCCCCTGTCCTTCCGGTAATACCTTTCCAGGTAAAAACACAAAGCTTAATAAAGCCTTAAGATCTGAAGGCTATTTCTCTCTATTTATTCAGTTAACATGCTATTCCGTCTCATGTCTTTTAATTTGTACAATAAAATCAGAAGACTGCGGAATAGGTTATCGCTTTTTTTTCACCAGAGCCTTTCAGGTTAGAGTCTGAATGATAACCTGGTGAATTATCAGGGTCTTAATTTACACGGCCAGATACAAATATTAAGGGAGGTGATCTGCATCAATAAATATCATTATTTAAGGGCGGGTGATGAAAGTGGCTCTAATAAATATCGTCGCTATGCCGATATGTAACGTAACCCTGAGGAAATGTCAGTCTCAGGTACTTTTCAACACCAGGATTATTAAAATGAATATTATAAAAAAAGTGTCAAAATTCAATATAGGCAGGAAACTTACTCTGGGGTTTTTGCTGGTTATACTGGCGTCACTGGCTATATCAGTCCTTGCTGCCCTCTGTTTTTTAAAAATCCAGGATAACTCGGAAAAGCGCGACGTCACGGTACAAATGGTTGATGCACTGGCGAAAGCGAGGCTGAACCGCACGCTATTTCAGTACACCCGTGACACTAAATTCATCGAACTCAACGGTGAGGCGATGAATCAGTTGTCTGCTTTGTACAAAAATCTTGAGAAATATTCCTGGTCAACAGGCGGTCGTGAAAAGCTTTCTGCGCTCAATACTGCTCTGGCTCAGTATCAGGAAAAGCGTCAGCACTTTCTCGCAAGCAACCACAGTGCAGCCCTTTCTCTGAATGATATTCAGGCTCTCGGACTGACGTCAGTGGCGGAAAAACTGGCTGCCCGACAGGCTTATGTCCCGGCAGACCTTACTGCACCCCTGCTGGCTCTCAGCCTCAAAACTGAACAGGCTGCATTTTATGTTCAGGCGTTCATGCATGGGCCAGATGCTTCCACACTGAATAAGTTTAACGAAATCAAAGACGGTTTTTCACCACTCGTCAGTCAGCTTAGTGGTCTCGCTGACACCTCACTCGGTGCGCTTCTGGCCGATGTGGCGCAAAAAACCACCTCAGGCACCACGCTGTTAAATAATTATCTCCAGTCAGTGCAGGTCGAAAAACGCGCCTCAGATGAAATGACCGCAGCGGCGGGAAAACTGAATCAGTCAATCACTGACCTCGCGTTCTTTCAGTCTGAACAGGCTCAGAAATACATGCATACCGCACTGTGGCAGATTGGTTTTGCCACCCTTGTCTGTATCACTCTCAGTCTCTTGATCGCCTGGAGAATGACCCGCAGCATCACCGTTCCGCTGAGAGAGACGCTTACTTCGGCACAGCGTATCGCTGAAGGTGACCTGACCGCCGAAATAACCAGTTCCCGTACTGATGAGCTTGGCGAACTGATGACTGCCATGGGTGCCATGAACCAGAGCCTGCGTAACATCATCTCCCGGGTCCGGGATGGGGTGAATAACGTCGCCCGCGCCTCGTCTGAGATTGCAGCAGGAAATACCGACCTCTCATCACGCACAGAACAGCAGTCGGCTGCCGTGGTTGAGACGGCTGCCAGCATGGAGGAATTAACCTCCACCGTTAAGCTGAATGCGGAGAACGCCCATCACGCCAGTCAGCTGGCCACGGATGCGTCGCATAATGCCAGCTGCGGCGGGGAAATCATCAGTGAGGTGATAACCACAATGGGCGGAATAAGTCAGAGCTCAGGCAAAATCGGCGAAATCATCACCGTTATTAACGGTATCGCTTTCCAGACGAATATTCTGGCGTTGAATGCGGCAGTAGAGGCCGCGCGCGCAGGTGAGCAGGGCCGGGGCTTTGCCGTTGTGGCAGGCGAAGTGCGCAATCTTGCACAGCGCAGTTCACTAGCCGCAAAAGAGATAGAAGTGCTGATTCGGGAATCACTGGACAGAGTGAGTAACGGTACTGAGCTGGTAAACCGCGCCGGCGTGACAATGGAGGGTATCGTCAGGTCCGTGACGCAGGTAAGGGACATCATGGGTGAAATTGCCGCTGCATCAGACGAACAGAATCGCGGCATTACCCAGATTGCACAGGCCATGACGGAAATGGATAGCACAACCCAGCAGAACGCTGCGCTGGTTGAGGAGTCTTCTGCTGCGGCCAGCAGTCTGGAAGAACAGGCGCTTGAGCTTGAAAAAACCGTTGCCGTTTTCCGTGTGCCGTCTTCCGGGACGTTTACACCCAGAGCGCAGACTACCAGGCGCAACGCACAACCGTCAGTATCTCTGATGGCGTCGAAAGCAAACTGGGAAACCTTCTGACCATCGTTGTCCTGCATCCTAAGGGGCCGACCGACGTCGTTTCTGGCATTCGGTGGTCCCCTTTCTGGGTTTATGTCATCGGAGGTGATAAATGTGTGACGATAACGCCGTTAATGCACTGCATGTTCACATTGGTAAAGCGGTGGAGGCTCTTTTTTATGATGGCGAGCCAATCACCCGTGCAAAAGTCATTGCCCAACTATGTCTGTTGTTAGATGAAGAACCTGACTGCATCCTGCAAAACGAAATAGCAGGCGCAGTCAGCCTGCTCACTTACCCGTTCGACACAAAATGAGAGTGAACGGGTTGCTACAATCCCTGGCGACAGAATTTTGCGTGCGATGAGAGGTTGATCTGAAGAGGACGTGGTTAACCTCCGCACTGCATTCATGATCGGGCATACCCGATTTACTGTAGCAACAAACATTCAGATTTATTCCTGTGATCCTCAATCTTCCTGGCAACGAGGCTCGTTCAGACGAGCATAGGGAAAGGGGACAGCTGACCCAGTGGCTGAACGCATTACCGGCTGGAAGCTGTATCAGTCCGGATAAGCAAGCGTATGAAATCGCTGACAGATATCAGTAAGTATTCTGATGTGTTCAGCGAGTCCGTGGCTGATCCAGTTCATTTTTAACAGTAATTTTATTAATTCATGCAGGCGCTTAAGGGACAGGTTATTGACCTGCACGTGATTTTTAGCTTTTTTCCACTCGGTGGTGTCTGGCAATGATCTGCCAGGTTTTCTCGCTTATTCCTCTCATAATACCGCGTTATGTTCGGGCGTCGCCAGTCGTGCTGCATCACCGATTTAACCGAAAAAGGTCACTTTCTGTAATGAGTAGGGGTTTCGATACCTTTCAAAAACATAAAAGAAACTGATTAGTTTTACCATCTGACCATAAAGTGTGTTTTAGGATAGCCGATAAAAGAAAGGTATCTTGACTTCTCCCTCGGGTAACCTCTCATGACAATTTTAAAGAAACTTACGCTGGTCTTTATCTTTACACTTCTGGCGCTGCTTTTTTTGGGCATTATCAGTATCCGCTCTCTGGGCGGCGCACAGGATCGGTTCGATTATGTGGCCACCAACTCCCTGCCCAGCATCAACAAAATCAGTGAAATCTCTCAGCTTCGTGAAGAAGCAAGACGGCAGATACTGATGGGCCTTTTGGGTACCGATAAAGCGATTTTTGAAAAGCATATGGTCACTGCAAAGGAATATCTGACCAAAACGCGCGAGGCAATGGATGACTATAAAGCCCATTTTATTTCAGATAAGAAGGATGGGGAGTCAATAAATCAGGCTATTCAGAATTTCGGGGTCTATCTCGAGAAAGTAAATAAGATGGCGGGCGTCTATCAGACCGGCGGCATTGATGCGGCCAGGGTCATGGTTTCCGATCAGGGAGAGACCGCGGCGGCCTCGGTTGTGGTGAGCCAGAATCTGAAGGATCTTCTAGCCTATAACTATATGATAGCCAATAACTTTGCGGCGGAAAACCATGCGCAGTATCTACATACGCTCTGGCTTCTGAGCAGCATTATAGTAGCCGCGGTGATACTGACAGCCCTTTCTTCATACTCTGTCCTGAGCTATATCAGAAAAGGCCTGCAGAATTTACAGAGCACCATGAAAACCATCGAGGAAACCCTGGACCTGACTCTTCGGGTAAATCTCAATAAAAAAGATGAACTGGGCGCAACGGCTGGCAGTTTTAATGCCCTTGTGACTAAGTTTCGGGAGGTTCTGTCAGGCGTCCGGGATGCCAGCAAAGAGGTGGATACGGCGTCAGAGGAAATCGCTCACAGCAATGATGATCTGTCATCACGCTCAGAGTCTCAGGCTTCTTCACTTGAGCAAACCGCAGCCAGTATGAACGAGCTGTCGGCCACCGTGAAACACAATATGGATAACGCGACAGAGGCGAATAACTTCATCGGTAAAGTGCAATCCATCGTCAACCATAGCAACCGTGAGCTGAATGATTTAACAAGTGCCATCAACGATATCTCTGTCTCTTCAAATAAGGTTTCAGAAATTATCTCCATTATTGATGGCATTGCGTTTCAGACCAACATTCTGGCGCTTAACGCTGCAGTGGAAGCCGCCCGTGCCGGGGAGCAGGGCAAGGGGTTTGCCGTGGTCGCCGGCGAGGTCCGCTCATTGTCACAGCGTTCTTCTGTAGCAGCCCAGGATATCCGGGGTCTGATTGAAGAAGCAATCCAGAATGTGGATAAAGGCGTGGTATACGCAGCGAATGTGACGTCGCGAATGAATGAAGCTCTGAGTGTTGTTGATGAAACGACGCAATTGATTAATCAGGTCAATACTTCCTCTAAAGAACAGAGTTATGGGATCGACCAGGTGAACATTGCGGTCACGCAGATGGAAAGCAATCTGCAGCAGAATGCCGCAATGGTAGAGCAGATGTCTGCCGCTGCGGGCTCACTGAGTCAGCAGGCGGGCAGGCTGCTGACAGAGGTCAGCTCATTTAAGCTCTGAGCCAATCCGGATTCAGCCAACGTTTATTACCGCACAGGCTGAGAACATAGCGTGACTGGCCCTGTTTTACCGGTTTCAATCCCGTGTAGGGCAGGGTGCAGCCTGAGGGTCAAAAAAATTTATTGCCGTCAAGGATGCGCGCTAAATGCGCTCAGAACGGAAGGCTCGCTTTGAGAATTATATCGACGCACGCAGCGGGCGATAATTTTGCGGTATCCAGCTGCAGATGATCCCTTCTCCAGGGTTCATAATCACGATCCATGACGGCCTGCCAGTCAGGCACTTTTAAGCCAGGAATTTCTGAGATTCTGTTCTCTACACGAGCCCGATGCTGTTCCGGATCCGAACAAAGGATTTCGATTTCCAGAAAGGGAACACCTGATGATAGTGCGATATCACGAAAACTATCTCGCACCAGATTAAGATCATTTACTGAGTCAGTGACAACGGGTAGTCCCAGTCTGAGATTCTCCCGCGCAAGCGCATAGAGGATGAAATAGCCTTCAGGGCCAATCTCTCTGAACGCTGCTGATTCATTACGCAGTACCTGTTCGATCGTATCGACGCGTAAATACACCGCTTTTAATTTTTCAGATAACATTTTAGCGACCGTGCTTTTTCCACAACCGGGAAGGCCACTGAATATGTACAGCATAACGACTCCTGTTTAAATCCGCGCTCCAGCGTTAAATTCTGACATGTTTGCAGAGCATGCTGCGCGCGATTATCCATACACATTACGAATGCGCATCACCCTTTGCCCGCAGCGAACGTGGGTGATTCTGCATAGCTATTTATCTGGCAAGGCTTCAACATTAGCAGAGCGGATTGCCGGGAGGTTTTGGGTAATCTTTTCCACAGGCCAGTCCCACCAGGCCAGCTTCTCGAGTATCGATAGGGTCTCATCGTTAAAACGCTGCCTGATAACCCTGGCTGGATTACCCCCCACAATCGAATATGCCGGGACATCCGACGTGACGACAGAACGTGACGAAATGATCGCGCCGTTACCGATTTTAATGCCTGGCATAATCAGCGCCTGGTAACCAATCCATACGTCATTGCCAATCACTGTATCGCCTTTATCGGGCAGGTCACCGGCCTGAGGCTGGCTTGCTTCCCATCCGTTTCCGAAGATGTAGAACGGATAAGTGGAGAACCCCGCCATGCTTTGGTTAGCCCCATTCATAATGAACTGAACGCCTTTCGCTATAGCGCAAAATTTTCCAATAATGAGTTTGTCGCCAATAAACGGGAAGTGATAAAGGACATTGCGCTCGAAGTTTTCTGCGCCTTCAGGGTCATCATAATACGTAAAATCACCGATGATGATGTTGGGGTTTTTCACCCTGTTTTTAATAAAACAAACCTGTGGGAAGCCTTCCATTGGATGGGGATTGGCCGGATCCGGTCCGTACATATTCTCTCCTTTACGTGCGGCTTTAGGTCGTTCCAGTGTACACCCTAATGCCCGTTGTCCTTTTCACAGACACAATGTAACCATGATGAGGGATAGATTCTGTCTGTGAAAAACTTCCGTTTCCTGATGTGCTGCTTATTAGAGTCTGGATAAATAATACGCAAAATTTTCATTCTCTGTTCATCCCTTTATTATCAATCATAGAGAATCAGAAACGATTTTATTAATGCCGTTTCGCCAGTGTGAAGCGTCACACGACGCCGTTTTCATAACGGCTGGTTTCAGATTTACCACTCAAAAATAAAATTTTTGCATTTTTGTCAGTTTATGCAGGGGCAAAGAGTTCTGATTTTCAGAATACTATATTTCAATTAAATCAAAGAGTTATGCTTGTAAGAATCCTGGCTATATGGAAGGTTTGGTAGGAAAGCGAAACGCTGAGAAACATAACTTTACATTGGTTTTTTTATGTGACGCTCAGAAGGCCAGTAAAAGACGTTAATTTAATCAGATTGCTTAAAATTAACAGTGTAAATTTCGCTCGCCGGGCAAATTATCTATATCGCCATATACTGACAGCATATTCGTTGAACGAATATAACCGTCTTTTATTAACGCTAATTCATAGCGGCAGGGCTGGCACCATACCGGCGTTTTAGCACAGGAGAGAGTAAAATGGATCAAACCGCATTTATGATTGGGTTTTCGGTCATGGCCATTGCATCACTGATTATTTACGTGACCGGTGATAAGAAATATCCCTTTGGTCACCATACACTCGTGCACGCGTCAGTGCCGTTTATTGCCGCCACAGCCTATCTGGCCATGGCGTTTGGGTTTGGCAATCTCACGCTGGACAGTGGCACGATAGTGTACCTGGCGCGTTACGCTGACTGGTCCATCACCACGCCTCTCTTACTGGCCGGGTTGGTCATGCTGGCTTTCCATGAACAGGGTAAACCAGGAGAAATGGGCGGCTTTCTGACTGCCATCATTGTGCTGGATGTGATGATGATTATCACCGGCCTGGTCTCTTCCCTGGCGGAAAATCCTGTCGCGAAATGGGTGTGGTATTCATGGTCGTGTGCGGCATTTCTGGGCGTTGTTT
Organism: Pantoea sp. MHSD4; assembly: GCF_021043305.1. Lineage (NCBI taxonomy): Bacteria > Pseudomonadati > Pseudomonadota > Gammaproteobacteria > Enterobacterales > Erwiniaceae > Pantoea > Pantoea sp. MHSD4. Next base: position 638,409 of record NZ_JAJNDH010000001.1, read on the forward strand.
ATCTGCTCTGGGGGCCACTGCGCGCACTGGCCGCGACGCGAGGCAACGCGCTGGCAGGTGCCTACAACAAGAATGTAGCCTTGCTGACCCTCGTGTGGTTTATCTATCCGATCGTTTTTCTGGTCGGTCCGGAAGGTCTCAGTGTCATCACTGATGCGACATCTGTTCAGGCATTCCTGATTCTGGATATTATCGCTAAAGTTTTCTACGCCTTCTACGCTGCGGCTAATATGAAAAAAGCGCTCTCTCATACTACGCCTGTTGGTGCTGTGAGGAGATGACAGCCCAGGTGCGGTTCGGCTGGGCAGGACTCTGGGGGGCAGCGCTCGCTGCCTCTTTCAGCCCCCCTGCGGGGCAAGTGCTGTTTGCGACCCTGGCCATTGGCGTTATCGGCATGGCACACGGTGCCAGCGATCTTGACGTCGTTAAACGCGAGCGTCAGTTCCCGTTTCTTGCCGCCTATGGACTGGTCATCTTGATCTGTCTGTTCTGGTGGCACGGTGCTCCGGCGCTGGCGTTGCCCGTTTTTCTTCTGGCATCTGCCCTGCATTTTGCGCTTGAAGACGCCCCTGATGGACGCAGCCCCGAACGTCTGGCGCGGGGGATAAGTATGATAGCGGCCCCAGCGACACTGCATCTGCAGGCATTTAGCGCAATTCTGCATGAGGCGGCACCAGGATTTTCAATGCCGGACGCTCTTGCTGTGGGCATTGCCATTACAGGGGGACTCTGTGCGTCAGGGCTTATTTTTGCGGGTTTCGTTCGTCAGGACAGGCGTCTTCTGACGGGTACACTGGCGTTATTACTGCTTCCACCTTTCGTCGGTTTTTCAATGGGATTCTTAATTTTACATGCGCTGCCGCAAACCCGACAGCGGCGCGATCAGCTGAAGTGCACCAGCTATCTCCGCTACCTGCAAGCCACCTGGCCGGTACTGACGGCGGCTCTTCTGCTGGCTGCGGGAACCATTGTGGTGATGCATCCTGTGGACAACGCGGGAATTCAGCCATTGTTTGCTGTACTGGCCGCACTGGCAATCCCGCATATGCTCATTACGCCCTGGTTTGAATCACGGCATCCGGCGTGAAACCGTCCCGCTAATAGGGTAGACGCCCCTACATTCACCACTCCTTCACTCCCCCGTCACCGTTCTGTCATCTGATCCCTTCAGGCTAACACCATCCCGCAGCGTCTTATCACTGCGTTCCCACTCTGTAACCCGTGAGGATTTCATCGTGATGGAGTTATCCAGACATCCGACCACTGTTTATCAGGCTGTTGCCGCACAACTGGAGCAGGCGCTGAAAGAGCGCTACCGCTGCGGCGACTATCTTCCTTCCGAGCAGCAGCTGGCCGATCACTACGAGGTCAACCGCCACACGCTGCGCCGGGCTGTCGATGAGCTGGTGCACAAAGGGCTGCTGCAGCGCCGTCACGGTGTTGGCATCCTGGTATTGATGCGTCCTTATGACTATCCGCTGCATGCCCAGGCGCGCTTCAGTCAGAACCTGATGGAGCAGGGGAGTCACCCGACCAGCGAACGGCTGCTGGCGGTACTGCGTCCGGCCAGCAACGACGTCGCCAATGCGCTGGGCGTGAAAGAGGGCGACAACGTCATTCATCTGCGCACCCTGCGCCGCGCCAATGGCGTGCCGCTCTGCCTGATTAATCATTTCCTCGCCGACCTCAGCTGGTGGCCGCAGCTTCAGCAATTTAACAGCGGCTCGTTGCACGACTTCTTAGTGGAACACACCGGCAAACAGCTGGTGCGCACTCAGACGCGTATCAGCACCCGCCGGGCGCAGGCCAAAGAGTGCCGGCAGCTCGACATCGCCCTGCATGCGCCGCTGCTCTGCGTGCGGACGCTCAACAAAACCAGTGATGGCGCGGTGGCGGAATACTCCGTCAGCCTGACGCGCGGCGACATGATCGAACTGACTCTGGAGCACTAATGGAACAGCAAACAGATCGCCAGCGCTGGCTGTCGGTACTGGCGCACAGCAGCGCCGCCTTGCTTGAAGCGCACTGGCAGGGGCTTAGCCTCCAGCCCGAATTCACCCTGGTCCGTCCGGCAGAGATTGGGCTGGCGCGACTCCAGGCGCGGATGGGCGCTACCGGCAAACGCTTTGTCATGGGCGATGCCACGGTGACACGTGCGGTGGTGCAACTGAGCGACGGTACCCTGGGTTACAGCTATCTGCTGGGGCGCGACAAAGCCCACGCTGAACGCTGCGCCCTGCTGGATGCGCTGTTGCAGCAGCCGGAAACACGGCCGTTGCTGGAAGAGAAGATTATTACCCCGCTGGCGGCGTGGCGCGAGGAGCAGCGACAGCTGCGCGCCCGTGAAATCGCCAGCAGCAAAGTGGATTTCTTTACGCTGGTTCGCGGAGATAACTGATGACTTTACTGGCAAGTTTTAACCATCCGGTCGCGGATGCGCAGCGTGCGTTTCGCCGTATTCTGAAAGCGATGAGCGAGCCGGGCGTGATGGTCTCGCTGCCGCTGCAGCAGGGCTGGGGCGCACTGTCACCGGCGGCCACAGCATTGCTGCTGACGCTGGTCGATCAGGAAAGTCCGGTCTGGCTGGATGCGCAAATTGACAATGAACAGCTGCGTAACAATCTGCGCTTCCATACCGGTGCACCCATTACTTCGCAGCAGGACGCACCGTTCGCCCTGAGCCATGCAACAGCACAGCCCGATCCGACGCAGTTCGCGGCGGGTGACAATATGTCGCCGGAGAAAAGCACCACGCTGATTATCGAAGTGCCGTCGCTGAATGGCGGACTAACGCTGCGTCTCTCCGGCCCTGGCCTGCGGGAAACCCGTGCTATTGCACCACAGCTGCCGGAAAGCGTGCTGGAATATCTGCGCACCCGTCCGCATCCGTTCCCGCAGGGCGTGGATCTGATCTTCACCTGTGGCGAAGCGATCATGGCCGTGCCGCGCACCACCGTTGTGGAGGTGTGCTGATGTATGTCGCGGTGAAAGGGGGCGAAAAAGCCATCTCTAATGCCCATCAGTTACAGGCCGATCTGCGACGGGGCGATCGGGCAGTAGCGGAACTCGGCTGCGATCAGGTGGCGCAGCAGCTGGGGCTGGCGGTGGATCGGGTAATGACCGAAGGCGGAATATACGATCCTGAACTGGCGGCGCTGGCGATTAAGCAGGCCAGTGGCGATCTGGTCGAGGCGATTTTTCTGCTGCGTGCCTATCGCACCACGCTGCCACGTCTGGCAGAGAGCACGCCACTGGCGACCGGTTCGATGCGCATCGAACGCCGCATCTCGGCGGTCTATAAAGACCTGCCGGGCGGCCAGGTGCTGGGGCCAACCTATGACTACAGCCACCGTCTGCTCGACTTCACCCTGCTGGCAAACGGTGAAACGCCTGCCGCGCCGCGTGACGACCGTTCGGTGCCGGATCAGTGTCCGCACATGTTCAGCATGATGAGTGAGGAAGGGCTGGCCACCGCCGAGAGGGATGACGGCAGCGAGCCGGTTGATATCACCCGCGAGCCAATGCGCTTTCCTGCTTCGCGCGCTGCACGGCTGCAACAACTGGTGCGTGGCGATGAAGGTTTTCTGCTGGCGCTGGGCTATTCGACCCAGCGCGGCTATGGCCGTACCCATCCGTTTGCTGGCGAGATCCGCACCGGCTATCTCAGCGTCAGCATCTGTCCCGAAGAGTTGGGCTTTGAGCTGGAGATTGGGGAAGTGCTGCTGACCGAATGTGAAATGGTCAACGGCGTCGCCCACAGTGATGACGCCGCGCCGCAGTTTACCCGTGGCTACGGGCTGGTGTTTGGCCGTGCCGAACGCAAGGCGATGGCGATGGCGCTGGTGGATCGGGCGCTGCAAAGCCGCGAGCAGAATGAGCGCGTGACCAGCCCGGCGCAGGACGAAGAGTTTGTGCTGTCGCACGCCGACAACGTCGAAGCCGCGGGCTTTGTCTCGCATCTCAAGCTGCCGCACTACGTCGATTTCCAGGCAGAACTGGAACTGCTGAAACAGCTGCAGCACGATTATCAGGAGCGCAACCATGGCTGAACTCACCGGCTATAACAATGGCTATCTCGATGAGCAGACCAAACGCACCATCCGTCGCGCCATCCTGAAAGCGGTGGCGATCCCCGGCTATCAGGTGCCGTTCGCCGGACGCGAGATGCCAATGCCTTACGGCTGGGGGACAGGCGGCATCCAGATTACCGCCAGCGTGATTGGCGATCAGGATGTGCTGAAGGTGATCGATCAGGGCGCTGATGACACCACCAATGCGGTGTCAATACGTCAGTTCTTTAAGCGGGTCAGCGGGGCCGCAACCACCGAACGCACCGCCGATGCCACCCTGATCCAGACCCGGCACCGCATCCCGGAAACGCCGCTGGAGGAAGACCAGATCCTGATATTCCAGGTGCCGATTCCTGAGCCGCTGCGTTTTATCGAACCGCGCGAAACCGAGACCCGCACCATGCATGCGCTGGAGGAGTACGGCATCATGCAGGTGAAGCTGTATGAAGATATCGCCCGCTACGGCCATATCGCCACGACCTACGCCTATCCGGTCCGGGTTAACGATCGCTACGTGATGGATCCGTCGCCCATTCCCAAATTCGACAACCCGAAGATGCACATGATGCCTGCGCTGCAGCTGTTTGGGGCCGGGCGTGAAAAGCGCATCTACGCCTTACCGCCTTACACCCGCGTGGAGAGCCTGGACTTCGACGATCACCCCTTCACCGTGCAGCAGTGGGATGAACCCTGCGCGCTGTGCGGATCGCGCCACAGCTACCTCGATGAGGTGGTGATGGACGATCAGGGAACGCGGATGTTTGTCTGCTCCGACACCGACTTTTGCCATCAGCAGCAGGAACAGCAACATGCACAGTGAACAGCCGCTGCTTGCGGTGAACCAGCTCACCCATCTTTATGCGCCGGGCAAAGGGTTTGAGCAGGTCAGTTTTGATCTCTGGCCCGGCGAAGTGCTGGGGATTGTCGGCGAGTCCGGTTCCGGTAAAACCACGCTGCTGCAGAGCCTGTCGGCGCGCCTCACACCGCAGCAGGGCAGCATTCTCTATCAGAATCGCGATCTCTATCAGATGAGTGAAAGCGACCGCCGTCGCCTGCTGCGCACCGAGTGGGGTGTGGTGCATCAGCATCCGATGGACGGGCTGCGTGCGCAGGTCAGCGCGGGCGGCAACATCGGCGAACGGCTGATGGCGACCGGAGAGCGCCACTATGGTGACATCCGCGCCGAGGCGAGCCGCTGGCTGCAGGCGGTGGAGATTGATGCCAGTCGCATCGACGATCTGCCGACCACTTTTTCCGGCGGGATGCAGCAGCGTCTGCAGATTGCCCGCAACCTGGTGACGCAGCCCCAGCTGATGTTTATGGATGAGCCGACCGGCGGGCTGGATGTCTCGGTGCAGGCGCGACTACTGGATCTGCTGCGCACCCTGGTGCGCGAGCTGAATCTGGCGGTGGTGATTGTCACCCACGATCTCGGGGTGGCGCGACTGCTGGCGCATCGCCTGCTGGTGATGAAACAGGGGCGGGTGGTGGAGAGCGGTCTGACAGACCGTGTTCTGGACGATCCTCATCATCCTTACACTCAACTGCTGGTCTCTTCGGTGCTCAATTAAATGACAACACTCACTCCGCGCCTGCGGGTAGAAAATCTGTGTAAAACCTTTGTGCTGCACAACCAGAACGGCGCGGCGCTGCCGGTGCTGCACAACGCCAGCCTGACGGTGGGCGAGGGCGAATGCGTGGTACTGCACGGTCATTCCGGCAGTGGCAAATCCACGCTGCTGCGCGCGCTTTACGGCAACTATCAGCCCGACAGCGGTCATATACGGGTTGCACATCAGGGTGAATGGATCGACATGGCGCAGGCATCAGCGCGCCAGATTATCGCCCTGCGTCGCGACACGCTGGGCTGGGTCAGCCAGTTTCTGCGGGTGATCCCACGCGTGCCGACGCTGGAGATTGTGATGCAGCCGCTGCTGGAGCGCGGCGTTGATCGCGAATTCTGCGAAGCGCGGGCCGCCGAACTGCTCAGCCGGCTGAATGTGCCGCAGCGTCTCTGGTCGCTCGCCCCGTCTACCTTTTCTGGCGGTGAGCAGCAGCGCGTGAATATCGCACGCGGCTTTATCGCCGATTATCCGGTGCTGCTGCTGGATGAACCCACTGCCTCGCTCGACAACGTCAACAGTGAGGCGGTGGTGAGCTTAATTGAACAGGCGCGCGCACGTGGTGCCGCCATCGTCGGTATTTTTCACGATCGGGCGGTGCGCGAGCGGGTCGCCGACCGGCTGCACCTGATGCACCCGATCGACACAGGAGTGCAGGCATGATCATCAATAACGTCAGACTGGTGCTGGAAAACGAAGTGGTCAGCGGGTCACTGGAGTTCCGCGATGAGCGCATCAGCAGCTTCAGCGAAACCACCAGCCAGCAGCCCGGTGCGCTGGATGGTGAAGGTGCCTGGCTGCTGCCAGGTCTGGTGGAACTGCACACCGATAACCTCGACAAGTTTTTCACCCCGCGCCCGAAAGTGGACTGGCCCGCACACTCGGCGATGAGCAGCCACGATGCGCTGATGGTTTCCAGCGGCATTACCACGGTGCTGGACGCGATAGGCGTCGGGGATGTGCGCGACGGCGGGCACCGGCTGGATAACCTCAGCAAGATGATCGACGCCATCCGCGACAGCAACCGCAAGGGACTGAACCGGGCTGAGCATCTGCTGCATCTGCGCTGTGAACTGCCGCATCCTACCACTGCGCCGCTGTTTGAAGCGCTGATGGGCACGCCTGAGCTGGCGCTGGTATCGCTGATGGACCATTCGCCGGGCCAGCGTCAGTACGCGTCGCTGACCAAATATCGCGAATATTATCAGGGTAAATATCAGCTTAATGACGCCGAGATGGATCAGTTCGAGCATGACCAGCTCACCCTTGCGGCAGCGTGGTCGCAGCCCAATCGTCAGGCGATTGCGGGACTGTGCCGGGAACATGGCATCGCCATTGCCAGCCATGATGACGCCACCGCCGCGCATGTGGAAGAGTCCCATGCGGCAGGCAGCCGCATTGCGGAGTTTCCGACCACGCTGGAAGCGGCACGTGCCTCACGCTATCGCAACATGCAGGTGCTGATGGGTGCGCCCAACATCGTGCGCGGCGGCTCGCACTCCGGCAACGTCGCCGCCTGGGAACTGGCGTCACACGGCCTGCTGAACATTCTGTCGTCCGATTACTACCCGGCCAGCCTGCTGGATGCCGCGTTCCGGCTGGCGGATGACGAGCGCAACAGCCTGGGCATGGCGCAGGCCATCGCGCTGGTGACCTGTAATCCGGCCCGCGCATTAGGATTGGAGGATCGCGGTGTCATCGCGGAAGGTTGCCGCGCCGACCTGGTGCTGGCGCACACCGCACACGGCTACCCGCACGTGCGGCACGTCTGGAGCAAAGGCCGGCAGGTGTACTGATGGCGCGGCTGATCTGGCTCACCGGTCCCTCCGGCTCCGGCAAGGATAGCCTGCTGGATGCGCTGCGGGAGGCACCGCCGCCCAAACTGTTGATCGCCCATCGCTACATCACCCGCGCCGCCGATGCGGGCGGTGAAAACCATGTGGCACTCACCGAGGCGGAGTTTGCCCGCCGCGCCGCGCTCGGTCTGTTTGCCGTGAGCTGGGAAGCGCACGGTTTCCGCTACGGCATTGGCTGTGAGACAGAACAGTGGCTGCTGCGTGGACAGAATGTGGTGGTGAACGGGTCGCGGCTGCATCTGGCTCAGGCACAGGCCCGCTTTGGCTCACAGCTGCTGCCGGTCTGTCTGCAGGTGTCGCCCGCTGTGCTGGCGGCGCGGCTGCGTCAGCGTGGACGGGAAGATGAGGCGGAGATTGCCCGGCGGCTGGCGCGTGCTGCCCAGCCGCAGCCCGACGGCTGTCTGATCCTCAACAACGACGGCGCGCTGGCGGAAACCGTCTGCCAGCTTCGCCAGATACTGGAGGCGCATCAATGACATCGACTTTTCCGGCACGGGCAGTAAGCGCCCGGCAGCGATATACGCGACCAGGAGCGCATCCATGAAACTCACTTTTCTTGGCACTGGCGGTGTGACTGCCGCGCCGCTGCCGGGCTGCGACTGTCACGCCTGTCAGCGGGCGCAGCGTAACAGCACTCATGCACGGGCGCCCTGCAGTGCGCTGATTGAGTTTGGCCACGAACGCATCCTGCTGGATGCCGGTCTGCCGCTGCTGGCATCACGCTTTCCGCCTGGCTCGCTGACCCGCATTCTGTTGACGCATTATCACATGGATCATGTTCAGGGCCTGTTTGCGCTGCGCTGGGGCGTGGGCGCGCCGATTCCGGTCTGGGGACCGCCCGATCCGCGTGGCTGTGACGATCTCTACAAACACCCTGGCCTGCTGGATTTCCGTCCCGCTTTAACCCCTTTTGTGGCGCATGCCTTTGGCGAGCTGCAGGTTACGCCGCTGCCGCTGCAGCATTCAAAGCTGACGCACGGTTATCTGTTTGACTGGCATGACACCCGGCTCGCCTGGCTGTGTGATACCTGCGGACTGCCGCCCGACACCGCCGACTTCCTGCGCGGCCAGCCGCTGGATCAACTGGTGATTGACTGCAACGATCCACCCCGTGCAGAGCCTCGAAATCACAATGATCTGACCCAGGCGCTGGCGATAGCAGAGAGGCTCAAGCCGCGTCAGACCTGGCTCACTCACCTCAGTCATGAGATGGATAACTGGTTAGCCGAAAACCCGTTGCCAGAAGGCGTGCTGCCAGCCCGTGACGGCCAGACTTTGCTGTGCGGCGCGCACTGGCCTGTCACGGTTTGATCATCTGGCTGTCATCTCGTGTTCATCGCGTCACGCCTTAATAACCGGCAGAACGCAATCAGCGATGACGGAGAACACCATGGCACAGGCACTTCTGAAAACGGTGGTCGACAACGATCTGCCACCGGCCAGCCTCAGCGGACAAAAAGTGTTGTCGGTGCAGAAACTGAGTAAAGCCTATGGCGACACGCAGGTGCTGGATCAGGTCAGTTTCGACCTGCACGCCGGTGAGCTGGTGGCGGTGATTGGCCGCTCTGGCGCGGGTAAATCGACACTGCTGCACATGCTCAACGGCACAATTAACGCGACGTCCGGTGCGATTATCAGTCTTCATCAGGGCGAAGCAGATCGTAACGTGGTCACGCTTAACAGCCGCCAGCTGCGCGAATGGCGCAGTCAGTGCGGCATGATCTTTCAGGATTTCTGTCTGGTGCCGCGCCTCGACGTGCTGACCAACGTGCTGCTGGGCCGCCTGAGCCAGACCAGCACGCTGAAATCCTTCTTCAAAATCTTTTCTGACCAGGACCGGGCGCACGCCATCGAACTGCTGCAGTGGATGAACATGCTGCCGCAGGCGCTGCAGCGGGCCGAAAATCTCTCAGGCGGACAGATGCAGCGCGTGGCAATCTGCCGCGCCCTGATGCAGAACCCCAAAATCCTGCTGGCTGATGAGCCGGTGGCCTCACTCGACCCTAAAAATACCAAACGCATCATGGATGTGCTGCGCCAGGTCAGCGAGCAGGGCATCAGCGTGATGGTCAACCTGCACTCGATTGAGCTGGTCAAAAGCTACTGCACCCGGGTCATTGGCATTCAGCGCGGTGTCGTGCTGTTCGACGGCCATCCTTCCCGACTCACCGACAGCCTGTTGCACCAGCTGTACGGCGATGAACTTAACCAAATCCATTAACGTCCACAGCAAGAGAATAATTCCGAATGAAACTGACTTCTTTAGCACTTCTGACCAGTGTCATGGCGTTTGGTGTCAGCGCAGCGGATGCGCCGAAACAGCTTAATCTGGGGATTCTGGGCGGGCAGAACGCCACCCAGCAGATTGGCGATAATCAGTGTGTAAAAACCTTCTTGGATAAAGAGCTGGGTGTGGATACCCAGATGCGCAACGCCTCTGACTATTCCGGCGTGATTCAGGGCCTGCTGGGCGGCAAGATCGATATGGTGCTGAGCATGTCACCGGCTTCGTTTGCGTCGGTCTACATTCAGGACCCGAAAGCAGTGGATGTGGTGGGTATTGTCGTCGATGACAAAGATCAGTCACGTGGCTACCACTCTGTCGTCATCGTTAAAGCGGACAGCCCGTATAAAAAGCTGGAAGACCTGAAAGGCAAATCATTCGGTATGGCCGATCCCGATTCGACGTCCGGCTTCCTGATGCCAAACCAGGCGTTTAAGAAGATGTTCGGCGGCACGGTGGATGACAAATATAACAACTTCTTCTCCAGCGTCACTTTCTCTGGCGGTCATGAGCAGGACATCCTGGGCGTGCTGAATAACCAGTTTGATGGCGCAGTCACCTGGACGTCCCTGGTCGGTGACTACAACAGCGGTTACACCTCTGGCGCCTTTGGCCGATTGATCCGCATGGACCATCCGGACCTGATGAAGCAGATCCGCATCATCTGGCAGTCGCCGCTGATCCCTAACGGCCCGGTGCTGGTCAGCAACAAGCTGCCCGCTGACTTCAAAGCGAAAGTGGTGTCGGCGATTAAAAAACTGGATAAGGACGATCACGCCTGCTTCGTAAAAGCCGTGGGTGGTGAACAGCATATCGGTGAGGCGACGGTCGCTGACTATAAAAACATCATCGATATGAAGCGTGACCTGATGAAAGGCAGCCGCGGCTAAGGCCGACGGTGCCCTGACTTTCCCCGTCGAGGCGGGGAGAGCGGGACGCGGCAACCCCGCCTGCGTCCCGCTGCTTTAGCGCCGGAGATCCTCCTTTGACCGAATTCGAACACTACTACCAACGCATCCGACGCCAGCAGAAACGTGACACGCTGCTCTGGTCACTGCTGCTGGTGGCACTCTATCTGGCGGCGGGCAGGGTGGCAGAATTTAATCTGCTCACCGTCTGGCAGTCGCTGCCGCATTTTTTTGACTATCTGCATGAAATCCTGCCGGTGCTGCATCTGCCGCTGCTGTTTGCCGACGGCAAAACCGAAGGTTCGCTGGCGTACTGGGGCTACCGTCTGCCGATTCAGCTGCCACTGATCTGGGAAACGCTGCAGCTGGCGCTGGCTTCGACGCTGATCGCGGTGGCCATGGCGGCGGTGCTGGCCTTTTTCGCCGCCGACAACACCCAGACGCCGGTCAGCGTGCGGATGACCATTCGTGCCTTTGTCGCCTTTCTGCGCACCATGCCGGAACTGGCGTGGGCAGTGATGTTTGTGATGGCCTTTGGCATTGGGGCGATCCCCGGCTTTCTGGCGCTGGCGCTGCACACCGTGGGCAGCCTGACCAAGCTGTTTTATGAGGCGATTGAGTCGGCATCCGACAAGCCGGTGCGCGGCCTGGCCGCCTGTGGCGCCAGCAAGCTGCAGCGGATGCGCTTCGCCTTCTGGCCACAGGTTAAACCGGTCTTTCTCTCTTACAGCTTTATGCGACTGGAAATTAACTTCCGCTCTTCAACCATCCTCGGGCTGGTTGGCGCGGGCGGCATCGGCCAGGAGCTGATGACCAATATCAAACTGGACCGCTACGATCAGGTCAGTATCACGCTGCTGCTGATTCTGATTGTGGTATCGCTGCTGGATACGCTATCTGGCCAGCTTCGTCGCCGTGTGACAGGAGATCGGACATGATGAGCCACGTACCTAATGTCACGCTAATGAAGCAGCAGCATCGTGAACTCTTTGCCGCGCAGCCGCGCTATCTGCGCCGCATAGGGCTGATGGCGCTGGCGGTGCTGCTCTACTATCTTTTTTTCTTTTCCGTATTTGGCCTGGAATGGTCGCGCCTGCTGATGGGCTGCCAGCAACTTGGACGCTATTTCCTGCGAATGTTTGTCTGGCATGACTTCATGAACTGGCCGTTTGGCTACTATTTTTCGCAGGTCGGGATTACCCTGGGGATTGTGTTCGCCGGGACGCTGACCGCCTCGCTGCTGGCGCTGCCGCTCTCGTTTCTGGCGGCACGCAACGTCATGCACGATCGCGCGGCAAAACCGCTGGCGTTTCTGATGCGCCGTTTATTCGATGTGTTACGCGGCATCGACATGGCGATCTGGGGTCTGATATTCGTGCGTGCGGTCGGCATGGGGCCGCTGGCCGGGGTGCTGGCGATTATCCTGCAGGATGTCGGTCTGCTCGGCAAACTCTACGCCGAAGGGCACGAAGCGGTGGAGCGATCGCCAGGTCGCGGGCTGAGTGCCGTGGGCGCCAACAGTCTGCAGAAACACCGCTTCGGCATCTTCACCCAGTCATTCCCGCAGTTTCTGGCGCTGAGCCTTTACCAGATTGAGTCCAATACCCGCTCGGCAGCGGTGCTGGGCTTTGTCGGCGCGGGTGGTGTCGGTCTGGTCTACGCCGAGAACATGCGCCTGTGGAACTGGGATGTGGTGATGTTCCTGACGCTGATTCTTGTGGTGGTGGTGATGGTCATGGATGTGATCTCCAGCCGCCTGCGCAAGCGCTACATTAGTGGGAAACCGGTGCCGTTGTGGCAGCCTGCTGCGCGCGATTAAGCCGTTCGCTGCGCTGCCAGGCGCGCTGCAGCGCCTGCACCAGCTGTGCCTGCTGCCAGGGTTTCGCCAGCCGTTCACACAGCGGCAGCGTCACCGGCTGGTGGCGCAGATCCTGACCGCTGATAAGCAATGTCGCCAGCTGCGGCCAGTTCTGATGGGCCTGCCGGATCACCTCTGCGCCGTTAATCTCGCCGGGCAGCATCAGGTCGCTGATCAGCAGGTCGATATCCGGAGTCTGGCGCAACAGCGCCAGCGCCTCTTCACCGTCGCCGCACTCCAGCGTCAGATAACCCAGCTGATGCAGATGCTCGCACAGTGTCTGCCGCACCGCCGGTTCATCATCCAGCACCAGCACCAGCCGGTTACTGGCCGCTTCAACATCTGCTGCAAGGTCAGCCTCACCGGGCACAGGCGGTGGCGGGGCGATGACGGCGGCTTCCGCTGCGCGCGGCAACAAGAGACGCACCGTGGTGCCCTGGCCCGGCGCAGTTTCCAGTTCTATCTGTCCGCCTGACTGCCGCACGAAGCCGTAAACCATGGACAGCCCAAGCCCGCTGCCACTGCCGGTCGCTTTGGTGGTGAAGAAAGGCTCGAAAACCTGTTCGCGCACGTCGGCGGACATGCCGCAGCCGTGGTCGATCACCTCAATTGTGACGCGGTCACGTTTTTCTCCCCCCTCCAGACGACGCTGATTCCAGATGCGCAGCCGGATTTCGCCGTTTTGCTGGTGCATGGCATCGCGCGCATTCACTACCAGATTCATCAGCGCATTTTCCAGCTGGCTGGCATCGATCCAGGCGGGCCAGCCGGGGCGCTGGGCATCAATAATCAGCTGCTGTCCCGGCAGCAGCGAGTGCTGAAGCAAGCCCTGCAGGTTATCCACCAGCGTCACCACCGACACTGCGCGCGGATAGAGCGCCTGTTTGCGCGAGAAGGCCAGCAGGCGCTGCGTCAGCTGGGCGGCGCGATCGGCCGCCTGTCGCGCCCGCTCAATGCGGGTGGCGAGGGGGCCGGGCATCAGCTGGCCTTCGGTCAGCGCCAGACTGCCGATAATCACCGCCAGCAGATTGTTAAAGTCGTGCGCCAGCCCGCCGGTCAGCTGACCGACCGCCTTCATCTTCTGGCTGTGCTGGAGCGCTTCTTCCAGGGTTTTACGTGAGGTGCGGTCCAGCACAGTATTGACCATGCCGCGCCGCGGAATCGGACTGAAACGCAGCTCCAGCGTACGGCCATCGGCCAGCCGGATCTCCTGCTGCTCACCGGGATCGTGCAAATCCACCGCCAGCGGGGCCAGCAGCTGCTGATAGTGGACGCCGCGATGGACCTCACGCGGCGCAAGGCCGAGCAGTTCCGCATACTGCGCATTCCACACCACCAGCTGACCATTGTGATCAAACAGAGCAAAGCCGTCGCGCATCGCCAGGAAGGTGGACTCCAGCTGGTTACTCTTCTCTTTCAGCAGCCGTGAGGTGTGGGCCAGCGAGGCGGTATTTCGGGCAAAGACGTTAAAGGCCCGCGCCAGTTCACCCAGTTCGTCACGCCGTTGCAGCCCCGGCACGCTGACGTTCTGTTCGCCCTGCGCCAGACGCGTCATCGCGCCGGCAATCGCTGTCAGGCTCGATCCGAGATTGCGGTAGATGTAGATTCCGGCATAGCCGGTAATCGCCAGCGCCAGCAGCACAAACAGCGCGATAAAGCCGATGATCGAATCAAGTTCGTGGTGAGTGGCCTGGGTACGCGCCTCACTTTGCAGCGCAACCTGCTGCACTGACGCATTGATATCGTCATTCAGCATCGCCACCAGTGCTTTAATCCGGTAGGTGGCATAGGCGATCGCCAGGTCGCTCTGTTCCAGCGCCTCCGCCAGCGGCAGCAGGCGCTGCTGAGTGGCCAGCAGTCGCTGCACGTTCTCGCCCGTGACGCCCGTCAGCGGCACAGTGCGCCACTGCGTCATCACCTGCTGGAGCTGCTCAATGATGGCGATGGGCGAGGGCGTGCGGATGGCGATGGTGATTAGCCGTTCGGTCTGTTCGCGCAATGCGGCATCCGGCAGTGTCCGCTGTTCCCGTTGCACCAGCTGGTCGATGTGACTGAGCAGAATCTGCGCCTGCCACAGATCACTCAGCATGTTGTTGCGCTGCAGATGCCGCTGATGGCCATTCAGCAGCAGGCTATTAATCGTCTGCTCCAGCATCAGGCTGCGGGCGCGGATCCGGGCGATGCGCTCCGGCTGACGGGCCGCCAGCGGTGCGCTGGCCAGCAGGCTCAGCGACTGCTGCAACGCCTGCTGATTCTGTTGCAGCCGCTGGGATTCGCTTTGATACTCCAGTGCCCCGACCACCTGCGACAGCCGCACGGCCGCCGTCGCCACATTGGCAGTATCGCGCGCCAGCGCCAGGCTGCCGTTCATATCTGCCAGCGTCTGCGCCTGTGCCTGTTCCTGAATCGCGCCGGCATGACGAAAGCCGATGATCGCCACCACGCTCACCATCAGCGTAACCGACACCACCAGCAGATTGAACATCAACAGGCGTCCACGCGCCCCGGCCTGCCACGGATAACTGCGCTGCATCCCACGACCTCTTAATCACTGCAACGATGCGCCGAGTATAGGAGCGTGATGTCAGGCGTTTATGACAAATATGAACGGCCGCTGACATTTTCCGTTTATCTGGCGTTGTTTTACTGGCGGCTATCCACAGTCCGCAGGAGCGAGGCGATGACAGCCACACCAATACTGGAAATGCGGGGCATTACCCGACGCTTCGGCAATTTTTATGCCCTGAAGGGTGTCGATCTCACGGTCTGGCCCGGTGAGGTTCATGCACTCATGGGCGAAAACGGCGCGGGTAAAAGCACACTGATGAAGATTCTGGCCGGTGCCTATACCGCCAGCAGCGGGGAAATTTTAATTGAAGGAAAGCCCTGGGCACTGAAAGGGCCGAAAGAGGCGCTGGCTGCCGGGATTACCCTGATTTATCAGGAGATCAATCTGGCACCCAACCTGACGGTGGCGGAAAACATTTTTCTGGGTAGCGAAATTGCACCCGGCGGGCTGGTGAAGCGGCGACAGATGGCTGAAGAGGCGCAGCGGGTCATTGATCGGCTCGGCGCACAGTTCAGCGCCTGGGATTTAGTCAGTCGTCTGAGCATCGCCGAGCAGCAGCAGGTGGAGATCGCCCGTGCGCTGCAGCGCAACAGCCGCATTCTGGTAATGGATGAGCCGACCGCCGCGCTCTCTAACCGCGAAACCGAACAGCTGTTTGCATTAATCAAACGGCTGCGCAGCGAAGGCATGGCGATTATCTACATCAGCCATCGTATGGCGGAAGTGTATGAGCTGTCTGACCGCGTCAGCGTGCTGCGTGATGGGCAATATGTGGGCAGCCTGACCCGTGACCAGCTTAACGCCAGTGAACTGGTGCGGATGATGGTCGGACGCCCGCTCAGCGACCTGTTTAACAAAGACCGTGCGATCCCTTTAGGCGACATCCGGCTGGCGGTGAATCACCTTACTGATGGCGGCAAAGTGCATCCCAGCAGTCTGGCAGTGCGGGCCGGAGAAATTGTCGGGCTGGCCGGGCTGGTAGGCGCCGGTCGCAGCGAACTGGCGCAGCTGATCTTCGGCGTACATAAGCCGAAAGAGGGCGAGATCTGGATCGACGGTGAGAAGGTCACCATTCATTCGCCGCGTGATGCGATTGCCCGTGGCATCGGCTTCCTCACCGAGAACCGCAAAGAGCAGGGACTGTTTCTGGAGATGGCCGCGCAGGAAAATATTGTGATGGCGACGCTGGAACGTGACGCCAGTTACGGGATGCTCAACCGACGCAAAGGGCAGACCATCGCCAATGAGGCGATCGCCTCACTCAATATTCGTGTTCCGCATGCTCAGGTCCGGGCGGGCGGTCTGTCCGGCGGGAACCAGCAAAAGCTGCTGATCTCGCGCTGGGTGGCGATTGGCCCGCGCATCCTGATTCTGGATGAGCCGACGCGCGGCGTCGATGTCGGCGCTAAAAGCGAGATCTACCGCATGATGCAGGAGATGGCGCGGCAGGGCGTGGCGATTTTAATGATCTCCAGCGAACTGCCGGAAGTGGTCGGGATGAGTGACCGCGTTTACGTGATGCACGAAGGCACCATCGTCGGTGAGCTGGAGGGCAGCCACATCAGTCAGGAAAATATTATGACGCTGGCAACCGGTGCGCACAGCGCGTCAACAGGCGAAATCTAAGGAGACCACCATGACACAACTGGCCCGCACCAAAGCGCCGACGCTGAAACGCGCCCTGATGGGCGATCTGCTGCAAACGGTGGGTATCCTGCCGATTCTGATCCTGATCGTGGCGGTATTTGGTTTCGTCACGCCAAACTTTTTTACTGAAGCTAACCTGCTCAACATTACCCGTCAGGCGTCGATCAACATTGTGCTGGCGGCGGGCATGACTTTCGTCATCCTCACCGGCGGTATCGATCTGTCGGTGGGGTCGATGCTGGGCACCACGGCGGTGGTGGCGCTGGTGGCGTCGCTGGACCCGATGCTCGCCTCCCTGACCATTCCGATGGCGCTGGGCGCGGGTCTGGTGATGGGGCTGTTCAACGGCATCCTGGTCGCCTGGGCCGGATTGCCCCCCTTTATTGTCACGCTGGGTACCTACACCGCATTGCGCGGAGCGGCGTATCTGCTGGCGAACGGCACCACGGTGATCAACTCCGATATTAACTTTGAATGGATTGGCAACGGCTATCTCGGGCCGGTGCCGTGGCTGATTGTGATTGCCTTTGCGGTGATTGCCATCTGCTGGTTCATCCTGCGTCGCACCACACTGGGCGTCCATATCTACGCCGTCGGTGGCAATATCCAGGCTGCACGCCTGACGGGCATCAAGGTTGGCGTGGTGCTGCTGTTTGTCTACGGCATGAGTGGCCTGCTGTCAGGGCTGGCCGGGCTGATGAGTGCCTCGCGGCTCTACAGCGCCAACGGCAACCTGGGCGTAGGTTATGAGCTGGATGCGATTGCGGCGGTGATCCTCGGCGGCACCAGCTTTGTCGGTGGTATCGGCACCATCACCGGCACGCTGATTGGCGCACTGATTATCGCCACGCTGAATAACGGCATGACGCTGATGGGCGTCTCCTATTTCTGGCAGCTGGTGATCAAAGGCGCAGTGATCATCATCGCCGTCCTGATCGACAAATACCGTACCCGTCATCATGTGAGTTGAGGCTTAAAAGGGCGGATGCGTTATCTGGCCTCCGCCACCTAAAAAACGCCATTAAGTGGTTGGCACCTTGAAAACAGCAGGAGAAGGTCTATGCGTTTTAATCCGATTGTAACCGGGCTACTGGCGGCAACGCTGTTCAGCACCGGCCTGGCTCAGGCAAAAGAACTCAAATCTATCGGCGTAACGGTCGGCGATCTGGCTAACCCTTTCTTCGTGCAGATCACCAAAGGCGCAGAGATGAAGGCGCGTCAGCTGGCGGGCGATAAAGTTAACGTCACGCTGGTCTCCAGCGGTTACGATCTTGGTCAGCAGGTCGGCCAGATTGATAACTTTATTGCAGCAAAAGTCGACATGATTATCCTCAACGCCGCCGACTCAAAAGGGATCGCCCCAGCCGTTAAACGGGCGCGTGACGCCGGTATCGTAGTGGTCGCGGTTGACGTGGCAGCCGATGGCGCGAATGCGACCATCACCTCCGATAACACCCAGGCAGGCGCAATGGCCTGTAAATATATCTCTGACCGTCTGAAGAACAAAGGCAATGTGGTGATCATCAACGGACCGCCTGTCTCTGCCGTGCAGAACCGTGTGGAAGGCTGCATGAACGAGCTGAAAACCCATCCGGACATCAAGCTGCTCTCCTCCAACCAGAACGCCAAAGGCAGTCGTGAAGGCGGACTGGAAGTGATGACCGGTCTGCTCTCGGCTAATCCAAAAATTGATGCGGTATTTGCCATCAATGATCCGACGGCTATCGGTGCGGATTTAGCGGCGAAACAGGCGCAGCGCAGCGAGTTCTTTATCGTGGGCGTCGATGGATCGCCGGACGGGGAAGAGGCATTGAAGCGTAAAAACTCACTGTTTGTCGCCACGCCAGCTCAGGACCCGCAGGTGATGGCTGCCAAAGCGGTTGAGATTGGCTATGACATTCTGCAGGGCAAACCGGCTCCGGATAAACCTGTGCTGATCCCGGTGAAGCTGATCGATCGTAATAATATCGGCAGCTATCAGGGCTGGACGGTGAAATAAGCGTTAGAGCGGCACCTTCGGGTGCCGCTTTCAGGAGGCCACTATGCAACGTTCAGAGGTTAACGACTACCTGCAACATACCCGCGAATTTTTCCGGCAGCAGGATGTGCATCTTCCGCCCTGGGCCGATTACAGCATCCGTCAGTGGCGCGCGCAGGATCGTGAAGTGATAGAGGAGATTCTGGCACTGCGACTGGGCTGGGATCTCACCAGTTTTGGCGCGGCTGATTTTTTTCAGACCGGGCTGACGCTGTTTACTCTGCGTAATGGCTCCCCTGGCGGACAGCCCTGGCATAAACCCTACGCCGAAAAAATTATGCACGTACGTGAAGGGCAACTGACACCCATGCACTACCATCCGCGCAAGATGGAGGACATCATCAATCGCGGTGGTGGCAACCTGATTGTTGAACTGCATAACCGCGACGGAGACGGGCTGGCCGACTCGCCGGTGGTGGTGTCGCTGGATGGCGTGCGACAGACCCATGCAGCCGGAACACAGCTGCGGCTTTCACCGGGTGAAAGTGTGACTTTGGAGGCGGGTATCTGGCACAGCTTCTGGGGCGAAAGCGGCTTCGGTGACGTGCTGGTGGGCGAAGTGTCGATGCCCAATGATGACGAAAACGACAATGTGTTCCTGACACCGCTGGCCCGTTTCAACCCGCTGGATGAGGATGAAGCGCCACGCTGGCTGCTGTGTAATGACTATGCGCATGCCTTTCTCTGAGCTGCATTTATTGCGTTCATTGCCTGACTCTTTTCAATCAATCCCAGTGCAAAATCTCAGTGCAACATTACCGGCCTCACGGCGGCAGGCCGGGCTGAGCGTGTGCTGTGTTTACCTCAATGATTTCGCGAGGTGCTCAGCGCTATTCAGCCTGAGTTTTCTGATACTGCGGGCGGGCGGCTCACCGAACAGGCGTGCATATTCACGGGTAAACTGCGTCAGACTTTCGTAGCCCACATCTGCCGCAACAGCGGCGACATTACCGGGGCGTAACATAAGCGCCTTGCGCGCCTCGTAAAGCCGGAGATGTTTTTGATACTGCAGCGGGGAAAGTCCGGTGCTGGCCCGGAAACCACGATGAAAGGCTGAAAGACTCATGCCCGCAATCGCCGCCATATCCTCAATACGAAGCGCGGCGGCATAGTGTGTACGCAACCAGACCAGCGCCTTTCTGATCTTCGCGAAATACCCGTTCACCTCTGCTGCCTGACGCAGTAAACCGCCCTGTGGGCTCAGCAACAGCCGATAAAGAATCTCGCGCTCTACTAACGGCGCCATCACCCTAATCTCGCCAGGCTTTGCTATCAGGCGCACCATCCGCAGCCAGGCATCCACCAGCGCCTCATCCACCCGATTGACTGACATGCCATTCTTTGTTTTGGGCGCATCGGTCATGGGCATCTGATGCAACAGTTCGCTGATAGCAGTGAAATCCAGTGTCAGGCGCACCGCCAGATAAGGTGAGGTTTCACTGGCCTCTGTAATTTCGCCTGTGGCGGGCAGGTCGAACGACGCCGTGAACATCTCTCCGGCGGAATAGCGGAGAGAGCGTTCGCCCATCTGCAGCCTTTTTTCTCCCTGCAGTATCAGGCTGACGAAAGGCGAATAGATTTCCGGCGGCAGGGGCATCGGCTGACTGACGCGGTAAAGATCCACGCGCGGAATCGCCGTCGCCGTGAGTTCATCAGCCGTGCATGCCAGCATTTCATCTCTTATCGCATCAAGCCTGTTTATGGGACACCTCTCCGGCGGTTGCCGTGTGCAGAGTGAGAAAAGCAGTAACAGGCAAATTTTAGGCAGGATTACAGCCGCCGCACAATCGGCTGAGGATTATTCTCGCTCTCTGACCATTTTACTGAAGGGGATGACATGAGAATTGAGAACGCCGTGATTATGATTACCGGTGCATCGTCGGGCATCGGAGAAGCCACCGCGCGTGCGGCGCTGGAGGCGGGTGCGCAGGTTATTTTACTGGCACGACGCAAAGACCGCCTGGTTGCCCTCGTGGGAGAATCAGGCAAAGCACTGGCTGTGGCCTGCGATGTGACGCAGCCAGAGCAGATTGCAGATGCTGTCAGGCAGGGGATAGCACGCTTTGGCCGGATTGATGTGTTAATCAACAATGCCGGGCAGGGGTTGTTCGCGGCGGTTGAGGAGATTGCTGCAAGCGAGTTCAGAGCGCTGCTCGACCTGAATCTGATCGCGCCGCTGATGATGATGCAGGCGGTGATCCCGCAGATGCGGGCGCAGGGCGCGGGGTGCATTATCAACGTCAGTTCCGGTGCGACTCTGGCAACCTGGCCGGGATCGGCGGCCTATACCAGTTCCAAAGCGGGACTGAATATGCTCTCCGGCGTGGCACGGCTGGAGCTGGCAGACGCCGGGATAACGGTATCTGCTGTTTATCCATTCATGACCGTCTCGGAATTTTACCAGTCGGTGAAATCGGGGCAGGACGTTGCGATTGCGCAGGCACAGCAGAGCGCCGCAATTGCGCATACGCCACAGCGCGTGGCTGAAACGATTCTCACCGTCATTCAGAGCGGAGAGGCGCAGGTCGATCTGGTGCCGCGCGCCTATGGCGGAAGTTATGAGGGATGAGTACCGGCCAGCGGAACGCAGGCCGGGTAAAGTGATTCAGGCGATCTGGCTGGCGCGTAGCGCGGCTTCGGGTTTCATCACGTCAGCGGAAAAGACATAGCCCAGCCCGCGAATGGTGCGAATCAGGTCGGGCTGATGCGGGTTAGTTTCGATTTTGCGGCGCAGTCGCATGATCAGCACATCGATGGTACGGTCAAATACGTCCAGGCTTTCGCTGTGGGTCAGCTCCAGCAACTGATCACGGGTCAGTACTTTGCGGGCATGACGCACCAGCGCGTGCAGCAGGCTGTATTCTCCCTGGGTCAGCGGCACCAGTTCATGCTGCGGATTAAACAGCTGGCAGCGGCCATCGTCCAGTTGCCAGCCGCCAAAACGCCAGCCCGCCTGTTCGGGGTGAGCCTGCGCAATGCGTCCGCTGCGACGCAGAGCCGCACGGGCGCGCGCCACGACCACGCGTGGATTAAAAGGTTTGGCAATATAGTCATCTGCACCCATCTCCAGACCCACGACCATCTCCGCTTCCGAACCCATACCCGTCAGCATAATCACCAGCACGTCCGGCCGCTGACGCTGGAGCTGCTGCAACACCAGCAATCCGTTGGTATCGGGCAACATCATATCCAGCATCACTAGTGAAATTTCCGGGTGTTCGCTGAGCATGGAGAGCGCCTCGCGTCCCTGATGACAGCTGTAGACAGTTAACAGATGTTCACTTAACGCATCCTGCAGGACGTCGCAGACAGCAGGATCATCATCCACCACCAAAATCGCTGGCTTCATGGCGCGGCCTCAATGTTACGAAGGAGTTAATTCTGGAGTCT
Source organism: Pantoea sp. MHSD4 (assembly GCF_021043305.1). NCBI lineage: Bacteria > Pseudomonadati > Pseudomonadota > Gammaproteobacteria > Enterobacterales > Erwiniaceae > Pantoea > Pantoea sp. MHSD4. The sequence continues at coordinate 660,651 of NZ_JAJNDH010000001.1, forward strand.
ACACAGGCCAGAAATGGTTGCTGAGGCAGCGTGCTGAAACGTGACCAGCTTCGCCTGTGAGAGTGCGGAAGCGTGCGCTGGCGCAGAGTTTTTCAGGGTGACGCATTTGCCGCAGGAAAACGATTGCGCGGAATCGGTGCATTGCACCATAATCGCGCCCTGTTTTGATTCGGAATCTTCTTAGGCGTGGCCGGCTCTGCCAGGTAATCGATTGCGTCGGCAGGTGGCATGGCAATTGCTTAGGCCAACAGGTAACACAGGGATTTCAGGCGGTTCTGGCAAGCAAGTATGCAGCGGCCAGGGCAATGGCCCGGAAACAGAATAAATCAGCATGCAAAACCCCTTTGGCAAGTGAGACTCCTGTCTCCTGTATCGAGAGATGATGATGTTAGAAAAACTATTCAAACTCAAAGCGCATAACACGACGGTTCGTACCGAGATTATCGCCGGGATCACCACTTTCCTGGCGATGGCTTATATTCTGTTTGTGAACCCGAGCATTCTGGGCGCAACCGGCATGGACAAGGGCGCGGTATTTGTCGCGACCTGTCTGGCGGCGGCGATTGGTTGTGTGCTGATGGGGCTGATTGCCAACTATCCGATTGCGCTGGCGCCGGGTATGGGACTGAACGCTTTCTTCACCTATACCGTGGTGCTGCATATGGGCTACACGTGGCAGATTGCGCTGGGTGCGGTGTTTCTTTCGGCGGTAATTTTCTTCGCGATGTCACTGTTTAAGATTCGTGAGTGGATTATTGCCAGTATCCCGCTGCCGCTGCGTGCCGGGATTGGCGCTGGTATCGGGCTGTTTCTGGCAATTATTGCGCTGGAAGGGGCAGGCATCGTGGTTGATAACCCGGCGACGCTGGTGGGTATTGGCGATCTGACTAAACCCGGCCCGCTGCTGGCGATGCTGGGCTTTGTGGTGATCGTGGTGCTGGAAGCACGCCGCGTAACCGGTGCGGTGCTGATCGGCATTCTGCTGGTGACCTTTATCTCCATGGGCATTGGCCTGTCGCCGTTCGCGGGCGTTTTCTCAGCTCCGCCATCGATTGCACCGACCTTTTTGCAGCTTGATATTGCCGGGGCATTTAACGTTGGCCTGGTCAGCGTGATTTTTGCCTTCCTGTTTGTCGATGTGTTTGATAACACCGGCACACTGCTGGGCGTGACCAAACGTGCCGGTCTGGCTGATGAGCAGGGTAACGTGCCGAAGATGGGCCGTGCGCTGATTGCCGACAGTGCCGCTGCACTGTTTGGTTCGCTGCTCGGCACCTCGACCACCACCAGTTATGTGGAATCTGCGGCGGGTGTGAGTGCCGGAGGCCGTACCGGCCTGACGGCGATCGTGGTAGGTGTGCTGTTCCTGCTGGCGCTGTTCTTCTCGCCGCTGGCCTCCAGCGTGCCGGTCTATGCCACCGCACCTGCGCTGCTGTTTGTGGCTGTGCTGATGACATCCGGTCTGGCTGATATTGACTGGAAAGATATTACTACCGCTGCGCCAGTCACCGTGACTGCGTTGACCATGCCGCTGACCTATTCTATTGCTAACGGCATCGCGTTTGGTTTCATTACCTGGACGCTGGTGAAGTTGCTGAGCGGTCGTGTGAAAGAGATAAATGCGGCGCTGGTGATTCTGTCGATTCTGTTTGTGATTAAGCTGGGATGGCTGAGTGCTTAGCTGTTGCCTGGCGGCAGGGATGTTACGCCTTGCGGCGGGCTGGCGCTGAGCGGGTTACGCTGAGAAGGTTACGCCCGCCAGGCGGTGGGGAGTTTCAGTTTACCCGTGCAGGCGGACGCGTTAAGGGGCGTACGCCCGCCCCTTAACAATCCCGGCGTCCGGCAGCCTTCGCGCCCCGCTTTGCGGGGTGCCTTCGTCACGCCCTGCGGACTGCGGACCGTCCGGACGCGCCATCCGTGGCGCGAGCCGTCCTTTCGCCGACGTCCTGTCGGCTCATCCTTGCCTCCGGTTGCTCCTCAGCGCTTCGGATGCCTCAGGTAAACCCCCGCCTTTAATATCCTGGTTTTTATCGGACATAGCGTTGTCTGGTGGTTTGAAAACCAGAGCTAATTTTGAAAACTATCAGCGGCAATGCACCAGCATTAAAAATAAGAGACAACAGTTGATAGGGTGAAAGGCCATTCTTCCTGTCAGGCTTAAAACCGCAGGCAATCCTTCAGACTTGCTGCAATTACTTACCCAACACAAAAATAAGCGATATCAGCGTGGGTAGAAGGCCATTCTTCCTGCCCGGCAGAGAGACACAGATAATCCTCCGGACTTACAGCGACGACGTACCCAACACAAAAAGAAGAGATAAAAGCGGGGAAGGGAGGCCGTCAGAACCGCTGAGCGGATGAGGGATTTCAGGACGAGCGGCAGGGATGCCGCGAAGAGGCGGGTTCGCGCCAAGGATGGCGCGTCCCGCCGGTCCGTAAGAAATCCGGAAGAAGCGAAGGGACCGCGAAGCGGCGGTGAAGCAGGCCGGAGCCCGGGGTCAAGGGGGCGCGGCGACTGGCGCCCCCTTGTGGGTCGCCTGCAGAGGCGTAACTGAAACTGGCCAGCTCACCAGGCGAACGAAACCCTCTCATAGCCCGTTCGCGCAGCGAACAAACACCAGCTTCAGCTCCGCACTCAAGCCCCGTTCGCGCAGCGAACACTCCCCCTCGCCAGCGGCGAAAAACTTACCTGAAAGGCGGCTCATTGAACGTCCGCAACTTACGCGAATGCAACTTATCACCCTCGGCGCGCAGCAACTCAACCGCATGAATGCCAATCTGCAGATGCTCCGAAATCGCCCCTTCGTAGAAGCGGTTCGCCTGACCAGGCAGCTTAATCTCGCCGTGCAGCGGCTTATCCGAAACGCACAGCAGCGTGCCATACGGCACACGGAAGCGATAACCCTGCGCGGCAATAGTGGCGCTCTCCATATCGACTGCGACGGCGCGGCTCAGGTTAAAGCGCAGAGCCGACGCGGAGTAGCGTAACTCCCAGTTGCGATCGTCAGTGGTCACCACGGTGCCGGTACGCAGACGCTGCTTCACCTCTTCGCCAGGCATATTACTCACGGCTTTTGTGGCGTCGTAGAGCGCGCGCTGCACTTCGGCAATGCTAGGCACCGGGATGTCTGGCGGAAGCACGCTGTCGAGCACGTGATCGTCACGCAGATAGGCGTGGGCCAGCACGTAATCGCCAATTCGCTGGCTCTCACGCAGACCGCCACAGTGACCAATCATCAGCCAGGCGTGAGGGCGCATTACCGCGAGATGATCGCAGATGGTTTTAGCATTCGACGGGCCGACGCCGATATTGATCAACGTAATACCACGGCGATTCGGCGAAGTCAGATGCCAGGCTGGCATCTGGTGCTTCTTCCACGCCAGATCAGAAAGCATCGACTCACTGTCGGCGGTGTCCGAGGTCAGCACTACATCGCCGGCACAGGCCAGGCTGTCGTAAGGGGTATTGGGATCGCGTACCTGCTCAATCGCCCAGCGCACAAACTCGTCAACATAACGGGTGTAGTTAGTGAACAGCACAAACGGCTGGAAGTGCTCCACGCTGGTGCCGGTGTAATGACGCAGGCGGGCCAGCGAGAAGTCGGTGCGCAGTGCGTCAAAATGCGACAGCGGGAATTTGGCGTCAGCGTGGAACAGACCGTCGGTGGTCTCATCGCCAATCTGTGACAGCTCGGTGGTCGGGAAGTGGCGTGCAATACCGGCACTCATGGTACGATCCAGTGACAGATCGGAGCCGTCGATCACGTAAGGATAGGGGATCTCCTGGCTGGACGGCACCACGTCAATCTCCAGCTGATACTCCTTCTCCAGCATTGCCAGCTGTTCCGCAATATAGTGACGCAGCAACGCCGGACGGGTGACGGTAGTGCTGTAACTGCCGGTGTGGGTAAAACGTCCCCAGGCACGTGTGCGGTTCTGCTGCGGGCCTTCGCCGTGCCAGGTGATGCGCAGCTCGGGGTAGACAAACAGTCCCGCTGCCCGATCGGCCTCATCCGGCAGCGTGCCGTTTTCGGTGAAGACTTTAATCGCCGCACGCAGCGCATCAACGGCACTGTCGTAGAGGCGTTCAAGTTCATCCAGCGCCTGCTGGCTGGTCAGGTTTTTCCGTAGTGTCGGCATGGTTTCTCCTTCCATTTTTTTCCGCAATTTGCCCCAAGCTTAGCGGGTTTGCTGCAGAGATTGGTGAAGAATCTGTGATTGCTGATTTTTCGCGCTAACGAAGCGGGAAATCTGAGCAGTACGGTTTTAAGGATGAGTCAGTCGCACTGAGGTCCGTTAAGTAAATCTTTACTATCAGACAGGATGATTAGCCGTCATTAACCGCGTTACGGGTGACGAATGCGCCGTAAAGCAGCCTTATGCAAGCCGGCGGTAATCGATCATAACGTCAGGTAAATAATCAGAATTGCTACAGCGGACAGGGCGGTGAGGCAGAATCTGCCGTAACGGGATTAAAAAGTTTGTAACCATGATTAATTTGCGCCGGAAAGACTTTGCATATTTCTCAGCCCCCTATCATCATTAGATCTCCTATCCAGTCACTTCTGATTTGGTAATCCTTTGCAAAATCCCGGCGTAGCAGTGATGCAGGCGATCAGGCGCACGGCGTGGTATCCAAAACGCCGCTCTTATCGCACGCTCTACTGGCGTGAAATATCGCCACTGGCAGTGCCTATCTTCTTCGAGAACGCCTGTGTGTTGTTGATGGGCGTTCTGAGCACCTTCCTGGTCAGCTGGCTGGGTAAAGAGGCGATGGCAGGCGTGGGCCTGGCTGACAGCTTCAACATGGTGATCATCTCATTCTTTGCCGCCATCGATCTCGGCACCACGGTGGTGGTGGCGTTCAGCCTGGCAAAACGCAACGGGAAGCGCGCCCGCGCCGCCACGCGACAGTCGCTGGCTATGATGACGATACTTGCCTTTGTGCTGGTGATCGCCATTGAGTTCTGGGGCCATTTGATTGTCGATGCGATCGCCGGTGCAGCCGATCCCAAAGTGAAAGAACTGGCGCTGAGCTATCTGCAGACGTCCGCCTGGAGCTATCCGGCTGCGGCCATCACACTGATCGGCAGCGGGGCGCTGCGCGGTGCAGGCAACACCAAAATTCCGATGCTGATTAACGGCGGCATGAACATCCTGAACATCATCATCAGTAGCGTGCTGATTTATGGCTGCTTCTCGTGGGACGGTTTAGGCTTTATCGGGGCCGGACTCGGACTTACCATCACCCGCTATATCGGGGCGATCGCGGTGATTTACGTGCTGATGATCGGCTTTAACGCCTCGCTGAAAATCACGCTATCGAGCTATTTCCGGCGCTGGAACAGCAGCATCCTGATGGAAGTTTTAGGCATAGGTGTGCCTGCCAGTATCGAGTCTGTGTTGTTCAACGGCGGCAAACTCCTGACCCAGGTCTTTGTGGCAGGGATGGGCACCAGTGAAATTGCCGGTAACTTCATCGCGTTCTCTGTTGCATCCCTGATCAACCTGCCGGGCAATGCGCTGGGCTCTGCATCCACCATTATTACCGGCACACGATTAGGCCGGAATCAGGTGTTCCAGGCGGAACGCCAGGTGCGGCATGTTTTCTGGCTGGCGACGGCATGTCTGAGTGCGATAGCGCTGTTGACCGTACCGCTGGCCGGGTTACTGGCCCGCTTCTATACCAGCGACCCGGAGGTGATAAACGTAACGAAGCACCTGCTCTGGCTTAACGCGCTCTTTATGCCGCTATGGGCCGCGTCCTGGGTGCTGCCCGCCGGACTTAAGGGCGCGCGTGATGCGCGTTACACCATGTATGTCTCAATGTTCAGCATGTGGTGCGCCCGTGTGGTGGCCGGTTATCTGCTCGGCATTGTGCTTGGGATGGGGGTTACCGGTGTCTGGCTGGGGATGTTCCTCGACTGGACGGTGCGCGGCATCTTCTTCTGGTGGCGGCTCAATAGCGGTAAGTGGCTCGATCGCTACCGGAAGATGATCGCCAAAACCGGTTAGCGTTCTGCTTACGCCTTCCCTGATTCTGGGGGAGGCGTTAAATCTCATTCCCGCCCCAAAAAATAACATCTCCGTCACATCTCCAGACTTCTGGTCCTAAATTCAGACAGTTGCACAAAGCCAGCCTCATCAGACGGGGTTAGCGTAATGCCTGCTGCGCACTGACGCAGAGACTACTTATCAAGGTGACCCTATGATCCGTCTCAAAACGGCGCTGGCACTTCTGCCGCTGCTGTGTAGCTGCCCGCTGTGGGCGACAACCTTTGTCTATGTGTCGAATGCTGAATCCGGCACCGTTTCCCGCTATCAGCTCAGTGAGGCGAACGGCAGCCTGAAATGGTGGGGCGATACGCCGGCCGGAAAAAAAATCATGCCGCTGGCGGCCAGCCCGGATGGTAAACATCTCTATGGTGCGCTGCGCAGTCCGCCTTATTCGATCATCAGCTGGCGCGTTACCGGGCCGCAGGGTGATTTGCAGAAACTGGCGGTAACGCCGGTTGCAGCTAGCTTCCCGTGGATTACCACTGATAAGAGCGGACGCTATCTGCTGGCCGCCTCCTATGACAGCGATATCGTCACCAGCAACCGGATTGATGACAAAGGGATTGTGACCGCGCAGGTCACGGGCGAAGTGAAAACCGGGCCCCATGCCCATTCCGTAATTACCGACGTCACTAACCATTCACTCTACGTTGGCAATCTTGGCGCGGATCGGGTGCTGCAATATACCTTTGCCAGTGACGGGGCCATCACGCCACTGGGCACCGGCTTTGTTCAGGGAGAGAAGAACAGCGGTGCGCGGCATTCGGTGATCTCGCCGGATAATCGTTTTCTCTATAACCTCACGGAAATGAGCGGCACCATCACCCAATTCCGGCGCGCGGCGGATGGCTCACTGACAGAGCTGAAACGCTGGCCAAATGCGGTGGCGAAGAAATATAACCTGCAGCATGGCGAGCAGCGCCCGGCGGGTTACAGCGATCCGACACCGCGCATCTGGGCGGCAGACATCAAAATTACGCCGGATGGGCAATTTATCTACGTGACCGAGCGCACCTCCAGCACCGTCAGCGGCTACCGGGTGGATAAACAATCCGGTGAGTTAACGCTAATCGGCAGCTGGCCGGTTGAAAAACAGCCGCGCAGTATAGCTATCGATGCAAAGGGCAAATGGCTGATCGTCAGCGGCGAGAAGAGTGCCGTGATTGGCAGTTACGCTATCGATCCTGCCAGCGGCGAACTGAAACGGGTCGCTGAAGCACCTGCTGGTAAAGGCGCGAACTGGGTGACGCTGATTACGCAGTAACAGACCTGTTTCTGGCGCTGACTAATCAGCCGGGCAGGCTGCTTATGCCATCTCCGGCATAAGCAGCGCAGAAATTTTTGCTTCAGATTGCGCGCACAAACAGGTTTACTCAGGTTATCAACCGATGCGGAGAACCTGAGATGAAACAGAAACTGATAGCCTGGTTTGAACAGCTGCTGAGTGGCCCCGGAGTGAGTCAGCATGGGCATGATATCAATGTCGAGCTGCTGCTGCCGCTGAGCCAGCTGTATGGGCTGGAATATTATCCGGCTGTGCATCGCTATCATGAAAAATAGTGGTTGTTGTGTTTTGTGTGTTTGAAGGCCCGTAATCTGAGCGGGCTTTTTTACGCAAGGGGATTGAGAGGCTGAGTCCGTTGATGAGTAGAGGTTCAATTTGGCAAAAATGCACTCAGGCAAAACAATAATGACGTCTCCTGAACGTCTCTTACGCCACGAGTATCAATCTCAGATCTAAAAAGCCCGGCGTTTTTTCTTTGAGACAAGTTTGTGCCATAACGGCATCTACCGCTTATTGGCCAATAATGAAATGGAACAACCATTGCCAAAATGCATATCTGAAAAAGGGTGTGGGATGACGTGTTTTTAATTGAAAGGGGATAAATATGAAGGAAGGGATATCCAACGGGTATAAAGCAAAAAAGCAGATATCCGAAGATATCTGCTTTCTCTAATTCTGGCTCCTCTGACTGGACTCGAACTTCATCTATAACTCCTTCTGTTATTGGGTTTGTAAAAGTTAACTGATTTTTTACCAGCATTTTTACCAACATTATTTAATGTGTAAGTGTAAAAAGTCAATTATATTCAATTGTTTATATCAGTTTACGTCAGTAGACATCACAAGAATTGTTACCTCAGAAAATCAAACCTGTCAACTTTCGGAAAACGCTATCGTATAGTAACAGCCTGTTTATAAGGGGGATTATCGATGACAAGCGCAGCTAAAAAAGTTAAGTTAACAAAATGGTTTAAGCCTGAAAATTATAATGTTTTAAAAGATATAACAGTAATGCAACTTTGCCTGGAGATCCGCAAAAGAAAGGCAATGTTTGACGAAATGGAAGAAGCGCTGGAAAGCGATGAACCTGAATGGTGTGTGAGTCAGGCTAACCTTGAAGAAAGGGAGTTAATCTTCTCAGGGAAGCCCTTGTTAGCCTCTAAGCCAACAGATGACGATGTAGAGTCTTATGAGAGTGATCAACATGTCAGGCTTATGACCGCTGGTAAGCTTTATCAATTGGAAAGGGATATCAAAAAAACTGGATTGCTAAACTACGGAGAAAAAACGGTAGCATTCCACACAGAAAAAAACAGGTACTGGTTGCAACAACCTATCCTGCGATACAAACAGATATATGCTCAGCAACTAATTGAATCCATGAAGATGACTGACGTGCAGAAGAAGAACCTTAACTTAAAGGCAGGGAGTGCATTTAATCTGGAAATAAATTTAAGTCTATCAACAGACGATCAAATCATTGAATCACTGCACTATCTGTTAAACCGATGGCGTAAGCAAACAGGCATCAAGCCAAAAAAAAGTCAGCATACCTATGGTTTCGGGGAGGCGATGGTTCAAAAAATAGTTGATTTTCGAGTTATTCCTATTTTAGACCTTCTTTATCACGCAAAATTAAATAACTACAAACTCAGTGATAAGGATCTGGAACAGCTTCTCTACCATTGGGGAATGGAGGAGTGCCGTGATCAGGTGCAAATCAAAGAAACTGACAGACCACTTGCTAAGAAAGCACTTACCGAGGAATTTGATAATCTCTTCACGATGTTTTTGTATAAAAACAGACACTTAATGGATGTTAAAGTAAGAGAAGTGTACAACCTGAATGAGAAAAAAAGAAATATAATATGAAAGTCAAGGGATAAGAGAAATAATCTTATCCCTGTAAACTACTACCTCACAGATCCCCAGAAACATTCCGTAAATTCCATCAATTTTTTCTAATCCTCCAATCTTAGATAATTCTCCTCGTCGAAATAAACAGGAGAAAACAACATGAATAAAAAATTAATACGAATGCACGAAGTCCTTTACAGGACAGGATTTTGTAGGGCATGGATTTATCGGCTCATTAAACAGAAACGGTTTCCTGAACCAATAAAGATCGGTGAAAGAGCGATTGCCTTTATAGAAAGTGAAATTGATAGTTGGATAGATAATTTAGTTAACAGTACAAGATCTTAAATTTAAAAAATAACAGAGGAATAAAATATGAATAAAAATATATACTATGAAATGCTGACTTTTATGGGGGCTGCAATCCAGGAAGCACATAAGGTAATTGTGGAGGAATTATCATTACAAAATGAAGATCAAAATGAAGTTATGGAACAGTTTAACCAATTAATAACTTCATTAGCAATGGAGCAAGTAATAAAGGAATATGGTCAAGAGGAAGCAGCTTGTTTTTTTAATGAATTCGCTAAGGAAACTTCAGAAAGTATTTCTAATCATATTGGAACTATGATTTCCAAAGGTGATGCTCTGGTTAGATTTAAATAAAACAAAAGGATAATAAAATGAATAAGAAACTGGTTGTAGAAATGACTAAGATTGTTGAAGAGTTTACCGCAGAGTTTTTGAAAAAAGTGCATGAGGAATTGGGTTATACAAATGATGATGTAGCAAACAATGTGGGTGGAGCCTATGACGCATTGCGTGATGGAGCAGAACTGATCCTGACATTAGTATATGGGAAAGAGAAGACAGAAAAGTTTAACAATATGAATATTTAATTCACAAGATAAAGAAATAAGATTAATTTATAAAAAATTCATAATAATAGAAAGGAGTAGTATGAGAAGAAAAGAATATAATAAAATATTGAAAGAGTCTTTTGGTTTACTTTCAAATTATTTAAAAAAGCTAAAGAAAGAACGTGGATATACGATTGCAGATTTAAATGCCAACAGAGACGATGTAAAATCGCTAATACGTAACCAGTATTATGAGGAAGTAATGAAGCATTATGGTAAAGAAAAAGGAATGGATTATTTTCATGAAATGATATCGAGAGGAGATAAAATGCTTGTGACTTATAAATTTGAAGATGAAGAATAAATTTAATAAAGAATTATTAGGCTGGAAATAGCCTTTGATAAACATGATATAAAAAATCAAAAGAAGACTAACATACTGGCATATTACATGCCAGAAAAAGAGGTTTTTATTGTATAAAATTAAATATAAGGAAAATAATATGAATGCTAAAAATATTGAAAGTAATGAAGAAGCGTCAACCAGTTTTTTCTCTTTGTATGCAGTGAATCGATTTTTGAGTTTTATTGAGGAAAAGGAAAGTTTGGTGCAGGGAGCAGCTACTATTGTTATGTCAAATGAATTCAGGATGCATCTCGTCAATGAAATCATCTATCGAACCAGAGAAGAACTTGAAATTGGCAAAGATATGTTAAGAGGGATGCATTATTCTTTTGAAGAAGTTGATATAGAAAAGACAAAATATATGTTGGAGTGTATGTACCAAGAATATATAAAACTCAAGGGAATGGACGGTAGGGTAAAATAATTTTTGACACTCTAACAAGTGCTCATAAAATATATGTTGATTTTATATTTTACGACTAATAATTCAAGGGCTGGAATCAGCCTTTGAAAATTAACATTGTTATCAAAGTCTAATATAAGAGTTTTTAAAATGATTAAAGGATTTCACATACTATATCAGTACAGAGACATCCAGCAAGCCGCAGCTACAACGGATATCAAAACACTTGAAAAAATTTTGGTTTAGTTTAGAAAAGTAGTCGCTGAACGGCGGGCTGAGCACTACGCAGAGATTGGGGAAGAGGCTGTACGGCAGATAAGAATGAAGAAGATCCTTGAGCAGATGAGGAAGGATGGGATTTGTATGAAGGATCTGTTGCGTCAGCCTCAAGAAACTGGGTAGTATCAAGGGTGTTGTGTGCCAATAGCGGAAATTGATGACCAAGTTTAAGTACCTCATCGGATTGAATGAAAATGGAAATTATCTGGCTGCCGGTGACCGTGATCATTTCATAGAAATCCCGCTGCATTCAGGGGGGAAGAAAACTCAACTTATGCCTGCATTGTTTTTTCGGGGGGATTACCCCCTGCACCAGAAAATTAACAAATATAGCTAATTCAATCGGTGACAGGATAATGCCCTCCCTCTGTATTTCCTAACAATTAATAAACTTACAATCGGTTTTTATGTTCAGCAAGTCTAAAAAATCTTCCTCTGATATTTTTCGTTTCAATCCAATTTTAAAAGTAGAATTGCTACCATAAAATAAGTCGTAGTGATGCAAGGGATGTATGTCTTTTTTACCATGTTTTTCATAGTTAACCCTATCATAGTCATACCTTAAATATCCATCTTCCATCATGAGTAACTCTCTCAAAAAACTCCAATAATTCTCGTTACAACTATCCTCTTGATATGAGGATATTTTCTCAACAAACTCCAAGCTACAATCACTATAAAAACTCGGCTCATTTATTAATGATATAACCTCAGATGTAATTCGATTATCAACTTCCATCTCGTTTCTAAAATTGAATGAGTAGCCTTCATTTTTCTTAATGTAAAATGGGAACATTATTGAAAAATATTTATCAGATTTCACAAAAAATATTCTACTCATTTTATCAATTCTAACAATAATCTTACCCTTAGCGTTGCTTTCTTTAATTGTCGGATTGATAAGCATATATTTAATACTATTCATCAATAGTTCTATTATCTGGATTTTATTTTTAATCGGCTTAAAAAATCTATCCATGTAAGATTCATCTATATCAAATGTGTACTCAATCATCTGCAGTAGTACTTTTTGTTATCGTTAATAAATTCAACAATCCCATCCTCATCAAAATCGTCTTTATAACTTTCAGGTAAAGACTGGATGAATTTCTTCCAATATTTCTTTTCAATCCCTTCTTTTGTTAAAATATCATTAATAAAATCATAGAAGGAGACGTTAGATTGACTTTTAACCTTAACAATACGCTTCTGTATTCTTTCTTTTTCTTCCCTGCTTGGCTCTTTAGTTTTAATTACATCTTGTGTATTAATTATATCTAAACCATCAAGTTGGCATTGGATTTTTTCATACTTTTCAATCAACAAGTAAGACTGAAGAAATGAACGGGTTAACATTGTGTAAAGACTATTCCTATATGTATAATTATCTTTAATTTCTTTTGTTACACAAATAACAAAAGGGAATTCCAATCCTTTGACATTATTAACGTTTGAAATAAATAATTGATTTGGTATTTTTTTCTTAGTCTCTACTGCCTTATTAACATCCCATTTAAGCTCAGTTCTAATTTTAAACTCTAAACGATCTATATAATCATAGATGTAATTATCTTTATCTAACATGATTATAGCAATATCATTTGATTCTACTGTCGGATTATCATTTTTAATACGCTTTAAAATATCAATAATTTGTGACTCATTTATATGTTTCATGATATTCATATTCGATATTTTTGTCTCTTCCAAATCCTCAAACCTCCGAATAGAATCACGAGAGAGTGTCACTTCTTTGTTTGCTTTATTGATAGTATAACCACTACTTTCCCACTCACTATCTTCTAACCAATTGAGTTTGTTTTTTTCAAAAAGCCCCATTCCAATAGCATGTGCAAACATTAAAATCCGAGGTGCCGTTCGGTAACATTTGTTAAGTACATAGTCGACATTTTCAACTTCTTTCTTGATGTTATTTTCAAAAATATCCTGGAAAATATCACCAGCTACGTATACCTTGTGTCTAGTAATCTTTTCACACAACTCAAAAAATACTTCAGGGAAGTCTTGTTTTTCATCAATTAAAATATAATCAAATGCATATTCTAAATCTTCAATTTTATTAATTTCAATTAATGCCTTAGAAAATATCTCATGGTAACTAGTGTTTTTGCTCCACCTTGAAAAAGAAATGCCATAAAAATCACAGATATAACTATATAACCCAGAGTCTTTATCTTGCTTAGAACCCCATGCCCTATCAACCCACAACTCATTATTCCATTTGATTTGTTTTTCGACTTTCATAAAGTCAAAAAACGTTGGAATCCTATCTTTCAGTGTATGAGATAATGCTTTATTATGACACGTAAAGAAAATTTTAATCTTATCTTCCGATGCATATATTTCTTTTAGTTTATGCATTAAAAGCTCGGTTTTACCAGTGCCAGACAAACCTTGGATTGATATTCTTTTATTTGGTAGTTGCTTGTATATAAATCGAGTTTGCTCACCATCAAATAAAATTATATTATGTTTCACTTTTTCAAGAAGCGTTGTTGGAGTTTCAACTCCGACCTTGTCTATATTATTTATACTACCCGTAATTAATGATATCAAAAGCTCACACTTTCTATAGTCAGCCTCGTTAAGTTGATTCTCTTTCAAAATTTCTGAGCAATCAAAGTCGTTATCTAGCGTAACCCGGCTCGTGAAACCTTCTTTTAATTTTCGAGCTCTTCCTATATGTTTTTGATATCTATATTTATCAGATATAGAGTTAACATCCTCCATAAAATCTTCGTAATATTCATCAAACTCATCTTCATCATTTTTTAAATCAATGAATATTATTTTGTGCTTTGGTGAAAGTATTACTATAGTGTTTTCTGAATAAGAGTAGCTATATTTGTTTTCACCTAATGGAGCTGTTATTAAGTATAACTGTTCAGTTGGGTTTTGTTCAGCATACTCCTCGATATTTTGAATAACATTTGTATTCAACTCACTCTTTTCTATATGATTATAAAATAAACTATTTGGCATGCTGCTAGTCACCTGATAATGTTAATAGTAACCACCGTAAGTGGTGGATAAACCTATAAGTTATTATCTAACATTTTTAGGGAACTTCCAACCAAGTGTATGCAGTTAGTGAGCTCGTTACAGCTTGGCGTTTTGACCTGCTCCCTGCTGATTCGCACAGAATGCTGTTAGCAGTGTCCGCTCTTCGCTCATACCGGACCCAACAGCAAGTCCTGGGGGAGAAGGTGTATTGCTGCTCCGTAGCGCGTCAGTAATTGATAATGGCGAGAAGCTGTTTGTTATCAAAAAGCCCAGCCATAACAGCTTCCAGTACTTCTGGTTGCCACATACTGGACAGGTAAAGCTCCTCCGTTCCGGTTTTGCCTGTAAGGTCTTCTCGAACTGCTACCATGACAGTGCTAAGGATCTGGTCTTTACATGACAGTAGTTTTTCTTTGTCTAAAAAGTGAAACTGACGACCGGAGAAAATCATTCTCAAGTAGTTTAGATAATTATTCTGGAACTGGTCATGGCTGATGCCATTAACCGAGTGATAACGAATAAGTGATTTTGTTATGACGTTGGCTATACCGTCTTCGTCGGTATGAATGTTTAGTATTTCGTTTATTTCATTTTTTAGCATTTTTATCTCCATTTTTTATTTTTATTTCTTCGATAAATCTGGCTCTGTCTCCATTAAACACCACCGCAGGATTGATATAGTAAATGTACTTTGATTTGCTTGGCGCTATGATCTGCTTCTCTATAAGTTCTTTTATTCCACGATAAAAAACAGGATTGGATAAGTTGAAATCACACTGATTTGCTATATCTTTTGCTGTTTCAAAATTCATATAAATCTGATCTTTACCAATCGCGTCTGAAATGGAAAAGAGAAATATGTAAAATAGCTTATTACCTGTCAGAGACAGATCAAAGAGAACACGGATTTTGGAAATGAAAAGCTTAACGAATTTCTCTTTATCAACTTCCTGTATAGAGTGAATGACACTTTCGTATCGTTCTCCCTCTGGTGATTCAAATTTTTCTCCACGAGCTACTGTTCTTCTTTTATCTTTCGTCTGGATCTCAATGCCGTTTTGCAATATAAATGGGTTCTTATCATAGGTGTTGTTATTCATCATGGTTCCTTTTTTATTATTATAATATACATATATAACTATGTTTTTTGAAATGTCAAATATATTTTGAAGTGTTTTCTTCATTTTAATGATCAGGAATGAAGAGAAATACAACAAACCCGAAGAGAAAAAGAACAGACCCGAAGAAAGATCTACAAACCCGAAGAAAAATCAACAAACATGAAGAAGATTAATTTTTAATGCGTTGTTTTATATGAATATTTTTATCTTAAGAAGTATAAGAAATATAAGATCTAAGAGGACAACAGGAATCCTGTGTGATCTTAATATCGCCACAATGAGGTTCCGACTGGAATAAGTTTACTTAAACTGGACATCCCGCCAGTTTTTATTTATCAGGAAAACGGTTTCCTTAATTTTGTTATTAAACCCCTGCACAACATGAGGTCGTGCCTGTGGGGGGCATGGTAGTTGAAGATCTTCTTTTATCCAGTAACAGAAGACAACAACAGAGCATTTGCTTCTTTGCCTTTTAGGGGCAACCAGCAATGCCTGTATGGGTTGTATGAGTAAAATAATAGTTTTGCTGAGCTACATGCTCGCTTGCTCGCACTACGCAAAAATTAAAACCTTGGATAAATGGCTGGTCTTGATTGAGCTAATGCGCTCAATCGCTAAAACCTGGCTCTCGCCCTTTTTATTTAAATTGTGAGAACGTTTTTCTTCACCTAATAAAGTGATTTAGTTCATTTTTATAGTCAGAAATGAAGAAAAGTCTTCACGCGATGAAGAAAATGGTTTCAACAAAAAATCCATGCTATTTAAGTCGTCAGTGCGCGTGAGCGCATAGCGGTTTTGCTGACAGCAGGAAGCAAAAACAAGACAGCTTTCTTTATCAAAGGGTTTTGATTTTAAAGCAGTATATGAGCAAGAGAATGTGCTGCATAGAAAAACTAATTAAATAACAAACCATCAGTCCCTGGTCTGCTGGTTGCCCCTAAAAGGCAAATAAGCAGAGTCCAGGGTTTTGTGTCCTGATTATAAAATAAAAGAGAAGTAATGAATATGAACCCCAATGAAACGGCGCAACAGCCGTGTTGGGTTACTTAAAATAAAAGAAAACCATCTTGTTTTTCACTTTATAAAATCAATAAAGAACATCTCTCGCTTCACTCTATATTAATAATGAAGAAGAAAACTGCTCTCAGGCCGCTTTAAATAAGGATCGTTACTGTCAGGTCTTGCAGATTAAACTGTCAGGATCAGTAATGTAATCTGTCATTATTTATTGTTTCCTGACAGATCGAAAATGAACTGTCAAAAACATTGCTATTGTTAGCATTTAAAGTATCGATAAAAAGAACTTGAATTGTCAGAAATAAATTTGATTTTGACACTTGACATATTTTATTATGTTTGCAATACATAACTAACCATCCAAATAAAAATAAAAAAGGTAGAAAAAATGAATGATTTTAATATTTCAGTAATAAAAGTAAAAGAAGATTCAAAGTTAAGAAAATCAAGAAGAGGATTGCCAAGATACAAAAGAAATCCATTCTTGCAAAACACCAGTAATAATACGAAGAGTGGATCACGAAGGATCACAACGGGTAAAGATCGATTGTTAGTTATTAATGAAAATACCGGAGAACAGTTAGCAGGTGCTGGCTTCTTTCAATGGCAGGAAGTGGATAAAACACAATTTTTAAAACTATACATAAACGGAGTAAAAGCGTTAACTGAACTTACCGGAGCCGGAACCAAGGTGTTTGAAATTTTGTATAGAACGGTTCAGGAGTTCAAAGATACGGACAGAGTTTTCCTTGCTTATGAACTTGTAGATCAAGACATAGTGAAGATTTCGGAGTCAACGTATTACCGAGGAATGAAAGAGCTTGTTAACAAAAGTTTTATTGCTGAAACAACTGTTCAGAACTCTTACTTTATTAATCCTGATTTCATATTTAATGGTGATCGTCTGTCATTCGTTAAATCATATATTTTAAAAAAATCACCCTCGATAAAAGAATTAAAGTAGAATGATGGCTTCACTAAGATAACGAAATATTTGCTATTTGGATTGCAAGTGATTGGCTTCGCGAGACTAACGTCTGTCTAAATCCTCATTTAGTTTCTAGTACTGATGAGGCTGAACAAAGAGCAGTGAAAATTTTAATACAGCCTGCTACAATACATGATTACGCGCAGGCTGTCTGGATAAATTTCAGAAGTCTAAAAAATCATCATTTTCAAGATAATAGTTTAGAGCATCAATAAAATCCTGGTTACTGGCAGAAGGTTTTTGTTCAATTACTGATAAGATTACATCAGCAAATTGCTCACCAGAATAAATATATGATAAACCTCTGCTAGATGCATCTTGCGGATAGACTTCATTATCATTTTCATCTACCTGTGGATAACCGGAAGCCAAATATTCTTTGTCTCCGAATAACTCTCCATCTGCACCATAAATGCAAAAGTTATCATCCTCACAACGAGTTTTGACCATGATGTCAATTATATCGTTCAATTTAATATGATTACCTTTAATCGACATAGTATCCTCTTTATATTTAGGTCTTAGCTACAAATTTTTCTACCCGTAGGACCATCAAGTTTTCCTTGTCGTCCAGGTTTTCCACCACCCCAAATATCACGTCCACCTTTACCAGTTGGATGATATAAAGCATGATTAGATCTATGATCTGCTCTGTCGACCAGAGTTAGTCTGTTTATATCTTCATGGTGATGCCATGTTAATCCCGAAGGGCTTCTGCTCATATCCCCATCTTTGAGCCAGTCATTCAGTTTTGGATATCTGTTAAGCATATCTTGTCGAAATTCCGGATTCGCCTCCATTTTTTGAACGAAATCTACATTAGCCCTGTTGAACTGGACTGCATCACTGGAATATCGATATTGAGGATCAAGTGAATAATCATGAAAAATATGATATTCACCATTATTTGGCCTATTAGCTAACCCTAACGGATCAATCCAACCCAGAGGATTAGGTGCATACTGATAAAGATTCCAGCCTCCCAGTAATCCTATGGGGTCCTGTACCGTAAACCGCCCGACCTGCGGATCGTAATACCGGAACAGATTATAGTGCAGTCCTGTCTCACTGTCAGCGTACTGCCCGGCATAGCGCAGCGGCTGATGAGCGAGGGCAGTTTGTTGTGCGAGTCTGTGAAAACCTTCCGTCTGTCGTGCAACCTCACCAAAACTCGCGTAATGTCCGCTCCACCGGAGTTGTCCCTGTTCATCAGTGATATCCAGCGGTGCACCGTTCAGATCGGTGCTGAACCAGAGAACTTCTCCGCTATTTTCATCACGCAAATGGTCAACGCGCGCCAGCGGGCTGTATGCTTCGTTCGGGTCGTAAACATATGTCTGGCACTGCCCGTTCTGCTGCTGCTCCTGCAACAGTCGCAGGCCCTGCCAGAGGAAGCGCGTCTCCCTGGTGCCGTGTGGCGTGGTGACCGTTTTGCGTGTGCGGCGGCCCAGCGCATCATAATGGTAGTGCGCGGTAAAATTGCCTTCTGGTCCATTGCCCCCGGCCTGTATCAGCCGGTTTTCCGCGTCGTACTGGTAGTGCTGTTGATACAGGCCGCTGCAGCGACTGACCAGGTTGCCCCACCAGTCGTATTCCATAAACAGGTTCTGCCAGTGCGTGAGGCGGTTATCCTTCAGCGGCAGGGCAGGGAGGTCATTATCCGGCAGCAGATTATCCGCAGCGTCGTAGCGGAACGTCCTGTTGCTGTGGTCCGGGCGGGCTTCGTAGTGCCTGAGAAAACGACCTTCCTCATCATAGCCATAAATTGTGTTGCCACGGAGGGTGTCACTGACGTCTGACAGTTCTCCCCGCCCGGTGTAGTTGAAGGCGCGTTCGAAGATTGTCTGTTCCGGCAGGTCGGGTGTGAAGCTGCTCTGCCGGGTACGTCTGCCCAGACTGTCATACTGGCGGGTCTGTTCACGGGTTCCCTGAGTGCGGGCCACCTCCCTGTGAAGGCGGTCGCGTGTAAATTCAGAGATGATTTGCTGACCGAAGCGGATGGCGTTGACGTGGCCGGAACCGTAATGCAGCCAGCTTATCTGCTGGCCGCCGGGCAGGGTCAGCGCAGTGAGATTACCCAGAACGTCATACGCAGAATGCAGTTCACCGTTGACTCCCTTTTCAGCGAGCAGGTTTCCTGCCGCGTCAAAGGTAAACTGAACTTCATCTTCTTCAATTCCCAGCGCCATGCCATCGGCGGTTGGCTTGCGGGTCAGGCCGGTAAGCTGCCCGCTGTTTTTACGCTGGTAATGGTACTGAGCATCGCGGGTAGTGCGTGTGGTCAGCAGGCCGCTGCTGTCATAGCTGAACTGCTGAGCGCGTCGCGGAATGCCGCCATCGTCGTCCGGCCTGCCGCTTTCCATAAGCGTGGTGAGCAGTCCACGTTCATTCCATTCCATCTGCCGGGATGTATCGTCCGGGCGGGTTTCGCTCAGTAGATGGCCTGTCGGGTCATAAGTAAAACGGTACTCGCCACCGTTGCCGTTTTCCAGACGCAGCAGATTGCCCCTCGGGTCATAGTGCCAGCGGCGGGTTCGTCCCGTGCGGTCGGTAACGCTTTCTGGCAGTCCAAGCGCGGAATACTCCCAGCGAACCTCACTTTCCAGCGGGTCTCGCCAGGCCGCAAGTTGCCCGTGCTCGTTCCATCGTAACGTTTCATGACTGCCATCGGCCCGAATTAAGGCGGTAAGCTGGCCTGCATCGTTCCATTCGCGGCGTGTGAGGTTGCCTTCTGCGTCCTCACTGGTGATAAGCTGACCGAACCGGTCATACGTAAAGCGGGTCACGCTGCCGGAGCAGTCGGTGCGTTGAGTCAGCAGTCCCTGGTGGTTCCATACCAGCAGCACGTCACCACCACTGGCATCGGTGATGCGGTCAGGCAGCGTTTCTTCTTCATCAGGGTAGTGATACGTGGTGGTGTGATTCAGTGCATCGGTTTCCGACAGCAGGCGACCGTTCAGGTCATACACAGACTGAGTGGCTGTTGAATCCGGGAAAACCGTGCGGGCGATTCGGTCAGTATTACGGAACCAGTAATACGCTGTGGTGCGGCCTGCCGGGTCGGTCTCTGACGTCAGGCGACCGTAACGGTCCCACTTGCTGCGCCGCATGGCTCCGTCAGGCAGGATAATATCGCACAACTCCCCATCACGACAGACGAAGCCGGTCTGGCGACCGTCATAATCGGTGAAACGTGCAACATTATCATCGTCGTCAACCAGCCAGTGTGCCTGTGCGCCATCCTCGCGGGTGGCGCGACGGGTGCCGTTTTCAAAATCGTAATCAAAAGTAAGCTGCTCACCCGCGCTGTTGCGGTAAGCCAGCACGCGGGGCAGTCCGTCAAGGCTCTGCCAGAGATACTCGTTCAGCAGACCGTTGCTGTCCTCATGGCTGCGCAGTAAATCCGTGCCGTCTCCGTCATCATACCAGCCAAAGCGGCGGCGTACCTGACCGCCGCGTCCGGTGACGCTAATCAGCCGGGCCTTAGCATCGTAATCGTAGCTGACCAGACAAATCTCATCATCCAGCCAGGCTCCGGCCAGGCGAACCTGTCCGCTGACGGTCTGATAACGGCAGACCACGCGCTGTCCGGCGCTGTCGGTGAGCGCATGCAGCGTATGGTCGTCGTTCCAGTCAAAAAGAATATCGTTACCACAAGGTTCGGTGAGTCGCAGCGGCAGGGAAGGGGAATCACCCTGCAGAGATGCGTAACACCAGCGTTCGCCGCCGATGTCATACACTGACCAGGTATCATCCTGATGGTGTTCCAGCCAGCGTTTTTCGGTTTCGCAGAAGGTACGCTTCCCTTTCGGCACGAGAGGAAATGACACGTAATCGCCGGACGGTGCACGCCACACCAGCCCGTCCTGATATTTTTCCAGTCGCGTTTCCCAGAAAAGTGACCAGCCACGGCCCAGTACGCTGTCGCCGGGATTGCCGCTGCGCCAGTAACGCTGCCAGACAACCGGCAGACGGGAGGGTAATACAAAGTCCAGCTCGTCATCACCGGAGAGGAATTTCTGCCCACTGACGATATCAACCGGGCGGGCGATAATGCCCACGGCGGCGGCGCTGGTCATCAGCACGCCAGCGCGGCAGGCGACGCGGGCCAGTTTGTTGATACCCGGAATTTTACTGAACAGCCTTCCCAGCGCACCGACTTTACCTGCCGCTCCGCCCGCTCCACCGAGCAGTCCGGCAAATAACAGCGTCAGGTCAGAGGCTTTATAGAGCCATTCCGGGACTTCTGACTGTATTGGCAGTGTCTGTTCCGGCTCACCGCCAATGCGCACGTTGCCTGAACCGGTCATAACCTTTCCACCACAGGTGGTCTGATCGCCGAGACGGGCAGCAGGCAGGCCATTGATGTACACGCGTGAGGAGCCTTCGGCCATCTGCTGTGAGCCAGCATCTTTGGCGCATTCCACCATGCTGTCGGTGGCAAGGGCGGCAGGTCTGCCATTAATGAACACATTATGAGAGCCGGTGGCGATAACGCCTTCCTTCTCCATGCTGGCGGCCCCGGCATCCGCAATGCTGTCCCTGGCCTTCGTTGCCAGTTCGCCCGTAAAATACCCAACCGCCAGACTGGCCCCGACCAGAAGCACACCAATACCCAGACATGACGCACCGATACCGGCAATCATCAATGCCCCGGCGGCGATACCTCCCGCTGCGGCAATCAGTCCACCGACAATCGTTCCGGCAATCATCCCTGCCAGCGCATGAGAATGGCCAATATCATCACCCACGCGTGCCGCTTCAAACATAACAACGTTCCTTAATTGTCAGGTGTTAAAAGAAAAGCTGGCAAGCAGCGCATGGAACTGTTGACTGTCTCCGTCTGTCAGTATCGTGGTGCAGGACACAGTGAACACCAGAATATGGTTTGCAGACGTGTTAAATACCGCCTGTTGCTGGAAGACCCGTTTACCGTCACGCAGATAGCTGGCATGCACACATTCACCATGCAAGAGGTTATTGCCGAGCACAGCAGGCACCCGTTTAGTTTGCTTCCAGTCTTTCAGATGCTTCTGCATCAGCGTTAACTGCCGGTCAATATAACCTGACAGCGTTTCGTCATCATTCATTGAATCGCGGGATATGTTAAAGGCAGGCGTGTTCTCACCGGGCAGGGTAAAGACATTAACGGTGCGATCCTGATAGTGGTCAGGAAGGGTGATGTGGCCTTCGGTAAAAACGCAGAGAGGGAGATTATCAGACATTGAGCAGCTTCCATATGCATCAGAACGGTTTAAGTGTGCCACAGGGCCAGGCAGCTTGCTATACAGAGGTTTCATTTACTTACCGAAGGTAAATGTTCTGAGATAAGTATCGGTTCAGCAACAGGCTGGTTCAGCCGATGCCCGCTTTCGGAGTGCAAAATCAGTCAATTAAGCACACATTTCATTAACTTATTGATCTGCATTATCGATCGATAATTACCTATTTAATAGGTATTGACAATCAATAGGCTCTTATCGATCGGCAATTAATTGTCTAAATCGATCGATATATTTATTTTGATAGTTTATAGCTATCATGTGTTGTGGATTTGATCGATAAAAACGATATGACAGGCCCTTTGTTCAGATCAATTATATCAATTACTTAGAGTTAATCTGGCGAGGAAAAGAGCATGTCAGAATGTCCATTTTGCGGTACAGAAGTCCAGGAGCATGTGTCAGTGTGCAGGGGATGTGGTGCGGAAAGAGTAAAAGGTTATGTCAGCCAGCAGACTATGAAGGGGCTGGTAGTTGGTGGAACGATTATTGGCATTCCTGCGGGATTTGTCATGGCCTATCTCACCAAATCCACCCCAGTAATGGTGATAACTTTGCTCGCGTTAATGCTTGGCCCCTTACTGATTCTGAAATTTAAAACCAAAGATAAAGTCAGTTGGGTTCGTCCGACCGCACGTTAATGGCTTTGCCACATCAGGGAAAAACACCACCACTCACTGTTCTGAATGACAAACTCAGGGCAGTGAGTTTTTTATAATCCTTTGCAGGTTATTTAAAATGAATAAAACGATCACGGCTTTATTAGCATCTGCCGCTTTTACGCTCGCAGGTTGTCAACAGTTGTCTGACGCAACCGGGAAAGTAGGGGAGTCAATCAACTCTTCCTTATCTTCTCTGGGCGGAGCTTTAAGCCCATCAAACAGTAAGAGCACAACTCTTACCTCTGATAATCTTCCTGTGAAAACCGTCAGTGGTTTAGGCGTTATTTGTCGTGATTACGAAGCGAATGCAATGGCTGGCAAAAAGAACTGGATTGGCAAGAAAGTCCGCATCAGCAATGCCACTGTATTAGAAGCGCAGGAAGCCTACGACACAATGAAGTACCTGGGTGCGCAGAGAGACCATAAAACTTACGCCATCATCTTCCAGACGCCTGATACAAACTACTGCGGTGGGGCTGTGCTGTTGTCTTACTATGCGGGTCAGGATGACGATATCCTGAAAATCAGGAAAGGACAGAAGATCACGATTACTGGCATTGTATACGATATTGG
Organism: Pantoea sp. MHSD4; assembly: GCF_021043305.1. Lineage (NCBI taxonomy): Bacteria > Pseudomonadati > Pseudomonadota > Gammaproteobacteria > Enterobacterales > Erwiniaceae > Pantoea > Pantoea sp. MHSD4. The sequence goes on from NZ_JAJNDH010000001.1 coordinate 684,465, forward strand.
CGATAGGACATTTAACACGCATAATAACGGCAACATGGCAGGGAAAGTAATCAAGATGCGTGATGGTGTTGTGCGTTAACCTATGATCATTCTATATAAATGCCTTCATTGGGAAGGCTTTTATATGAGGTATGAACTATCGTTCTGACATTTTATTGATAAGCGTTAGTAGTGGTATATAAAATAGTATGGAAATAATAAAAAACGCCAGTTGGATAACATATGCACTTAATGGTATTTTCAGCACTAGCTGAAAACTTGCATAAAACACAATTGAAAGGATTGATAAAACAAAAACAATCACCTGAAATAATTGGAAGTTGCCATCTTTCTTTTTTGATTCACTAATTAAAAATGTTTTTCCAAGTAATTGGCAATACATAATTGATGTTGCAAGAGAATAGTCAGGTAATTTTAACATATCACTAATATTATTTTGCATGAATTTTATGACAAAAAGCACTAAAAAAGGCAATAGTACAAATAATGCATCTGCAATGGCACTTGAATAAATAGACTTATTCATTTGATAAATCCATCACAGCTTGCTCAACATTTCCCTGATGAATTACATTTAACACTTTAATAATTTCATCCTTGAAGATGACCATACCGTTAGTACTTTTAACAATTCTTTTTGTCACAATATCGACGAGTAATGCATCACCCGGCCAAAATTGTACATGGTGGTTCCTCCACTTACTAAGCCATGCTTCATCTAAAATTTTAGCACTTACAGGTTTTGATTTTCTCTTAACACTAAGGAAATCCCACTGAGCATTTCCAACATAGTCCGGGCGTCTTATTATTAATAAATCCTTTGAAGGAAACTCAATGATCTTATCATCAAATAATTCGTCTACACTCTTTGGAAATCGAAAGGATTTACTTACTGAACAAAATTTATCGTTTATCCCAAACTCAGTACTATCAGTTGTTGAGAGTTTCTGTGTCCCTTCATAAATCAGTTTTAAACTTTTTGCAATTTTATAATTACTGGCATCACATCCACAGATAGTATCATCGTTAGCAGGGATATTTTGATAAACATTCGCTGAAAAATTTTTTATATCTTCTTGAGTGTTTATTTGTCCAATAGTTGATATGGATTTTTCCAACCCTTTAAAAATACCATCCCAGATGCGGAATATATTAAGAAGCTTTGTTTTGTCTGTTATCTTGAGGGTAATATCAGCAATAAGAGAACCTTCTCTTGTTTCCTCTAAACCCGATTCAATGATTAATTCCCCATCGAATCCTTTAATGAATGCTTCATATAATCCGTTAAATCCTCTGACATAGAAGCTCATGGCTTCGAACACCCTTTCTGGATTCTCCATGAGTGTTTTGTCGAAGTCTATCTTGATTGAATATTTTGATGTCATAAGTGAGCCTCAGCCTAAATCACGAAATATTACTTAACATCTAATGTCAAAGGTAAAATTTGTATATTTATGCGCAAAAAGTTTAAGAAGTAAACTCTCCTGCTAACAACTCGGCCTGCTTCAAAACAGTTTCCGTAGCCAGCAATGACATATCAGGCGGATAACCATATTTTTTTAGCAGACGTTTTACCACCACGCGAATTTTCGCTCTTGCCGCTTCTTTCACTGTCCAGTCCAGACTAACATTGTTGCGGATAGCCTCCGTCAGAACGACTGCCAGTTCTCGTAGTTTTTCCTTTTGCATCAGCTCACGAGCGCTGTCGTTATCTGCAACGGCAGAATAGAAAGCATATTCATAGGTGCTGAGGTTTAACTGGCTGGCAAAGCTGTCAGATTCCTGGATAGTCTTGGCAAGCTTGATGAGTTCATCGATCACTTCCGCAGCGGTCAGTACCTTGTTCTGGTAGCTATTGATTGCAGAGGTCAGCATATCGATCAGCTTTTTACCCTGAGTAATACTTTGGTTCGATCGAACCCGTATCTCATCAGAAAGCAGCTTTTTAAGCGTTTCCAGAGCAATATTTCTGTGCTGATAATCCTTCATTTCCTGAAGGAATTCATCTGAGAGTACAGAGATATCCGGTTTTTGTATTCCCGCTGCATCAAAGATATCGACGACTTTATCGGTAACCAGAGCCTGATCGATAGTCTGTTTTACCCGCACTTCGAGACTATCATTGTGTTCTTCTTCTGAGCCGTCCGGGTTTTCAGTAAATTTATTCAGGCGAGCCTTCACTGCCTGGAAGAATGCGACTTCGGAGGCTGCTTCCATAGCTTTATCATGTGGCGTCGCCAGAGCAAATGCCTGGGACATGGCTGCAACGGCGGCAAGGAAGCGCATTTTCCCTTTGCCGTTATCCAAGCCTAAAATATGGTTTTCTGATTCAAGGATAAACGTCAGGCGCTGTGAAGTCGTTGCAGTGAAGTAGGCTTTGTAATCGTAGCCGTGCATCATGCCTTCGAGGATTTCAAGTTTTTCCTGCATGAGCGTAACGGCTTCTTCCTGAATTTCGGCTGGATCACCACGTCCACCTGCATCAGAGTAGAACGACAGAGCTTCTTTTAAATCTGAGGCAATGCCCAGATAGTCAACCACCAGACCACCGATTTTGTCCTTATACACACGGTTGACACGTGCAATAGCCTGCATCAGGTTGTGGCCTTTCATCGGTTTATCGATATACAGCGTATGCATGCTGGGAGCGTCGAAGCCGGTTAACCACATATCTCGCACTATCACCAGTTTCAGCTTGTCGTCGTCATCCTTCATACGGTTAGCCAGAACCTGACGTTCTTTTTTAGTGGTATGGTGTTTAGCGATTTCTGGTCCGTCAGCAGCAGAAGAGGTCATCACGACTTTAATTACGCCATCATTTAGATCATCGCTGTGCCATTCAGGTTTAAGCGTGACGATTTCTTTATACAATTCAGCAGCAATACGGCGGGACATTGTAACAATCATGCCCTTGCCATGATCGGCATTAGATTTTAAGCGCTGTTCAAAGTGCTGAACCATATCCGCCGCAATAGCTTTAATACGTTTTGAACTGCCAATCAAACCTTCGATTCTGGCCCATTTAGACCGTTCTTTCTGGGTAAGCGTCAGCTCGTCTTCGTTAAACTCATCGTCGAAGTCTTCAATTAGCTGGCGACCTTCGTTACTGATGGCAATTTTGGCAAGACGGCTTTCATAGAAAATACGCACGGTGGCACCGTCTTCAACGGCCTGCGAAATATCGTAGATATCAACGTAGTTACCGAAAACAGCAGGGGTATTTACGTCCGTTTTTTCTATGGGGGTTCCGGTAAAGCCCAGATAGGTAGCATTGGGCAAGGCATCACGCATATATTTGGCAAAGCCATAAACAGTGCGTTTACCTGTTACGTTGCCTTCGCTGTCTTTTACGTCAACTTCTTTGGCGCTGAAACCGTACTGAGATCGGTGGGCTTCATCAGCGATAACGACAATATTGGTTCTGTCTGATAGCAACTCATAGATATTGCTACCATCATCAGGCTGGAATTTTTGAATAGTGGCAAACACCACACCACCAGACGCGACGCGCAAATATTCTTTAAGTTCTTCTCGGTTGTCGGCCTGTTTCGGTGTCTGACGCAGTAGCTGGGTCGCGGAAGAGAACGTACCGAATAGCTGATCATCTAGGTCATTACGGTCAGTAATCACCACAACGGTTGGGTTATCTAGCGCCAGCACAATCTTCCCTGTATAAAACACCATCGACAGCGATTTCCCTGAACCCTGGGTATGCCAGACTACGCCCGCTTTGCGGTCCCCGGTTTTTTGCGCGTTAACAAGCTCTTTACTGTTACGTCCCTGTTGGCGCACTGCGACTTCGGCAGAGGGGGAGTCCGCATTCACCGCTGATGCACGAATAGTTGAAAGTACTGCTGCATTGACCGCGTAGTACTGGTGATAAGCCGCCATTTTTTTAACAGTACGGATACTGATAATCCCTTTGCTGTCTTCATGTTTGCTGGCTTCAAACACGATAAAGTGGCGGATCATATCCAGTAGCGTTACAGGATTAAGCAACCCCTGTAATAAAACTTCGAGTTGTGGCTGGGTACTGGTGGCTTGCGTTTTACCGTTAGCGGTTTTCCACGTCATATAACGACTGAAATCAGCAGAAACTGTTCCCGCTTTGGCTTCCAGTCCGTCAGATATCACATTAAAGGTATTGTAGGTAAACAAGCCGGGGATTTGGTTCTGATAGGTTTTAATCTGGTTATAGGCACCTGTTACCGTAGCATTTTCGTCAGCGGCATTTTTAAGTTCGATAACGACTAAGGGGATACCGTTGATGAACAAAATAAGATCCGGTCGGCGAGTATGGTTGCCTTCTTTGATGGTGAGCTGATTAATGACCAGAAATTCATTATTCGTGGGATCGTTAAAGTCGATCAGGCAGGCCAGCTCCCCTTGTGTATTACCATCCTTACTGACTTCGATATTGATTCCTTCGGTCAACAGGCGTTGAAAGGCCAGATTGTTTGCCATTAGTTCAGGTGAGCTGATCTGCATGACCTGTTTTAGCGCTTCCTCGCATTTCTGCTCACTGAGGTGTGGATTTAGTCGTTGCAGGGCAGTACGCACTTTATCTTCAAGGATAACCTGCTGATAGCTACGTAACGGATTGATTCCACTGGGTTCAATGTCCGGGCCGTAAACATACTCATAGCCCAGCTCTTGCAGGTGCTCAATCGTCATTACTTCAATATCGGATTCGGTCATCTTTGCCATGCGTACTGTCCTTATTGCTACTTAACCAGAGAACAGGCTGTGCACCTGCTTAATTATTTTATGCTACTGATGAGATTGCTTCTTCTGCATACCGAACCTGTACTTCACCGCTCATGAGCTTCGGTAATAGGATATCGCGGAGGTTTTCTAGTGTTTGTATCTTTTCAATGTTCAACTTTATACTATCAAAGTATGCCTCAACTTGAGTATGATATTCTGCAATGAGGTCATGACATGTTGGAATAGGCATTTTTTTAATAATTATTTGACTAATGTTTTGTTGAGCTGAGCCAATTGCTTGGTTTATTAGTTCGTTTTTTTTGCTTTTTATATACATGAAAATGAAAGTGTATGGATATTTTTTGTTGTTTTTAAGAGCACATACAGCTTGATTACATGCCATTTCTTTTGTTGTTAATGCATATTCACCAACGGTTGCTCCATACATGGCAATTAGGGTTGAGTATGCAGGTAATAATTTTGCTGACGATTTTTTTATGGCTTCATCTGTTATCATTTCTTCAGTTTTTGTAAGCAATGAACCATTTAACTCTTTAGATTTAACCCAGTTATAGATACCATTTTGGTAAAATGACATCTCTTTACGTGAAGGTGTCCCTCCACTTGATGTATCTATGACAGAGCCTAGATCTTCATATATCCACTCATCTTGGGCTTCCTCAATAAACCATTGCCTAAACAGCGTTTCAGCCATAGATTCAAGAGTTCTATTCTGGCGATGAAGCAGGTCTATTTTATCATCCAGAGCGGACAGCACCGACGCTATGGCTTTTTGTTCACTTAATTTTGGGAGTCTGAAAATTAGCTTTTTGAGCTCACTCAAATTTAAGGTCGGCTGGACAGTATCGTTTGTATTTCCATATATCTGAAACTTTATATCTTCAGTTTTAAATTGATAGGCTATGAATCGTTTATCAAAAATATCTTTGATTTTCGCTACGCTGACAGCCCTTGCCACATTATATCCCGAAAGATCCTTCGGGACAATTGCACATTCTCCCACGGCTCCTACGACGGTAATTAATAACTCCCCTCCATTAAGCCGTGTCTTTGAGTGTTTTTTGGCAATATCATCATGAATTCTCACTATCCCAGATACATCTATTTTACCGTTTTTTATATTATTAACACGTATCAAAGGAGTGCCTGCATTTGTCTGAAATGCACCTGGTTGCACTACACCATAAGAAATTTTATTATCGACAAGTAATTGTTCGAATTGAACAGTATCCCACTGACTCATAAAACCACCTTCGCCAGATTATCAGCGATAGCCTTATTGAGGAGTACTTCTTCTTCCAGTTGCGCTTCAAACTCAGCTTTAAGAGCCGTAAAGCGTTCTTTAAAGTCGAAATCGTCTTCTTCGTCAGCAAGACCAACATAACGGCCGGGAGTCAGCACATAATCAAGTTTAGCGACTTCATTGGTATCGACAGACGCACAGAAACCAGCGACGTCCTCATAGTCGCCACCTTTGTTACGCCAGTTATGGTAAGTATCGGCAATGGTTTTGATATCTTCGTCAGAAAGAACTTTGCTACGGCGGTTGATTAAATGGCCAAGATTACGGGCATCAATAAACAGAATTTCTTTACTGCGATCACGATATTGGCTGCTATTTTCACGGTCACGACGCATAAACCATAACGCGGCAGGGATCTGAGTGTTCAGGAACAGTTTTGCTGGTAAGTTAACGATACAGTCAATCACATTGGCATCTTTGACCAGCGCTGCACGGATATCACTTTCACCTGAACTTTTGGAGGTTAAAGCTCCTTTCGCCAGAACAACGCCAGCCTGACCTTTTGGCGAGAGGTGATAAAGGAAATGTTGCATCCAGGCAAAGTTAGCATTTCCAGCAGGTGGGATACCATGTTGCCAGCGGGCATCACCACGAAGCTGATCACCGGACCAGTCGGAAACGTTAAACGGCGGGTTCGCAATGATAAAATCAGATTTTAAATCTTTATGGGCATCGTTAAGGAAAGAACCTTCGCTGTTCCAACGAACGTGTTCAGAGTTGATACCACGAATAGCAAGGTTCATCTTTGCCAGACGCCATGTAGTCTGGTTGGACTCCTGTCCATAGATTGAAATATCGTCAATATTCCCCTGATGGGCTTCAACGAATTTCTCTGACTGAACGAACATACCACCGGAACCGCAACAGGGGTCAAATACGCGTCCTTTATAGGGTTCCAGCATGTTGACCAGCAGGCTGACAATGGATTTAGGCGTATAGAACTGACCACCTTGTTTGCCTTCTGCCAGTGCAAATTCACCAAGGAAATATTCGAATACGTGGCCTAAAACGTCAGCAGAACGCGCTTTGGCATCACCTAATGCAATGTTGCCAATCAGATCTATCAGTTCACCAAGAACAGTGGCATCAAGATTTTGACGGGCATAGACTTTCGGCAACACACCTTTTAGCTGTGGGTTACCCGCTTCGATAAGTTCCATCGCATCGTCTACCAACTTACCGATTTCGGGTAGCTTGGCCTTAGATATCAGGTAACTCCATCGCGCCAGTTCAGGAACAAAGAACACGTTGTAGGCAGTGTATTCGTCTTTATCTTCTGGGTCGGCTCCCGCATATTCGCCTTTACCATCTTTTAGCAGTTCATAATGCGACTCAAAAGAATCGGAAATGTATTTAAGGAAAATCAGTCCCAGTACGACATGCTTGTACTCGGCGGCATCAATGTTCTTGCGCAGCTTGTCAGCCGCTTTCCACAGGATAACCTCTAACGGGTCTGTTTTGATTTCTTTGGATTTTCTAGCCATTACGGTCATTTTCCAGATACGGACAGTTGATCTATTTTGCCTTAAAGTTCCTTTTGTTACGAGCTTATCTAAGGATTACTAATCACTCTGAATTGATTGTTTTGATTAAAAATTATTCATCTTTGCGCTTGCCAGAACCAAAGCGAAGTTTTGTCAGCGTGAACCCCTTTGATTTTTTAGAAACTTTCTTTTCCTTTGGTAAGTGTGGAAATGAAATTGCTTCGCTTGTTTTGTCTGGTTTTTGTTTTTTCTCAGGCTCGTGGTTGTAGTTAGCATCCGGAGGTACTGAAACGTCTGCTGATTTACTGGTAGTCCCAATCGACTCCCACTGCCTGCGGGTTATCTTCAATTTAGTAACTGGGTCTATCATAACCTCATCAAGCGGATCGATAACGTCTGGCGCGACTACGGTAGTGATAGTGGGTATTGGTATGGCTTTCTGAACTGGGTGCTTAACCAACACACTCATAAAACTTTTAATAAAATCATACAGCTTTTGCAAATTGATCTTACGCTTACGCCTTAACAGGGGTGGTTTTTCTGTTTTTGGCGCAACACCATAGTAAAGGGACATATCCTTTTGCTTAACCTCGGCAGGCTTAAAGCGGCGTTTCTTCTCTGGTACAACCAGCACAGGCTGACGAACAGGTTCTGGCGAACGTTGTATTGGATGCTGTGGTGCTGGTTTTGCTTTCAGACGTTCAATACGAAAAGTGCTGAGGTTGACTGTCATGAGATGGCCTAAATCACTGTTAAACAACTGCCTGAAATCGTTAGCGGCTTGCATTGCCTGAGCTGCCTGCACCTGTTCTGCGGCACGTAGGGTTTTGGCTCTATTGGTATGCCATGATTTACGGTCTATCCTGGTAAGCGCAGGGCGATCAAGTTCAATGGCCTTAGCCAGGTGTTCGTTTGCGATATCCTCTCTTCCCGCTTCCTGTGCTTCCTTCGCCAGAACAATCGCTTCTTCACGCTGCGCTGAAAGGGAACGGTGATCCATGCGATTCGCAGAACCAGTACGTTCAAGTGCACGGTTAGACATTCTGGCCCATGACGCACGCCATTCATCCATCAAATCATGCTCGTTCCAGCTTCTGTTCTTGTTACCGAAACCTTTTGGTGTTATCTCGCGTAGCGTCAGCATAACGTGAGCATGGGGATTATGACCGTCAAGGTCATGGAATGAGATATCGGCAATCATGCCTTTACTGACAAAATTGCGTTTACAGTAGTTTTTCACTAACGCGATTTTGGCATCGTTATCCAGTTCAACAGGAATAGCGATATCAAAATAACGTGAGAGCTGGGCGTCTTTTCTTTTCTCAACTTTCTCAATTTCATTCCACAACACAGCAGAGTTTTCAATAATATTAAAAGGTGTGTGTTCTGGTGCAAGAATGAAGTGGTGGAACAGGTCGGAACGATATGAATAATCGTACACGTCTCCTGTTCTCACGTCTTCTATTCTTTCTCTTGCGTTATATGCGGCAAGATAACAGGACGATTTTCCTGCGGATCTTTTTAGCATACTAAACGATAAATGAAATATTGCCATATTAAAAAAATACTCCTTGCTGATTTTAATTTGTTTTAAAGGTGTTGACCTTTGCTGCTTTTAGTTTTTCGCAAGAAAAACTTATGTGTTGACTTTAAGGCCCCAGCCAGGCCCACACGTTGCGAAGCAATGTATAAGTGGGCATTGTATTTATTTTTTATTCAGCTCGCGCCGAATCAAAATAAAACAATGGTCAAGTTTTTCTCTGGATCTAAGCGCCGAAAGAAGAGGCGCATAAGCTTGGGGGTAAAGGGATACAAATCGAAGAAGGGATATTTCCTTGTTGCTTATATTAATAATATAACTCGGTATTAAATATTTGTAAAATTTGCTAAATAAAAAATATGTGATAATTGTTTTATTCAGGTTAAGACAACAGTAGAGGTAAAGATGAATAAAATAATAAAAGTCATTAACAATGAGGATGGTGATCTGGGAACAAAATGGTTTCTTATTGATTACAGCGACAACAACGAAAGTATGTGTATCAGATTAAAAGATAACGCTGTTAACGAAGCTTTTACTGCTATCCGCAGCCAGTTTGAACCTCAACTGCTGGAAGCCAGCGAGCAAACCCGTTTCAGAACCCTGTCAGGGCGGTATGGTAATGCTATCTCTTCGCTCAAAAGAAGCATCATGCAGGAGTTGGTTATCATCGTAACGGGGCTTTTCCTGAATTATTTCAGTATCGACAGTACATATGCTAACGCCAGAGAAGTCATCAGGCGGTTGTTTGGCCTATCGGTTAAGCGAGAGGTAATTTTATCATCCTTTGCATCAGGTGGAAGGCAGGCAGACAGTAAAAGTGGGTGGTTCAGTATGCAAAAACATGAAAAATCAATGTTGTTCGACTGTTTTAATGGTGTGATTAATTCCGGTCAACAATATGAAACCATAAAAAGCCGCCTGAACGATCTTGTTGCAGCCACTAAACGATAATACAAAAAAAAAGATATATACCTTTGCTTTACTAATAAATAGATTATTGGAAAAGGAAAGCTATATAAAGATCAAACCATTCATCGTTTCGGAAACGTTGAATGAAATTACAATGATATTGCTGGGTATCAATACAATTATGTGGTTCCTAGTGATCGGAGAAAATATTACAGGAGATATTCAATGGAAAGAAAAGATTTACGTCAGTTAATCGCGTCAGTCCAACAGGAACTTAACAGATTAAGTACAAAAGAAAAAACGCTGAGCCGAAAAGAAAAAACACACCGTAAAATTGTGCTTGGTGGTGAGGTTGCAAAGTATTTAGGGCTGGATATTAATCATGATGTGTTAATTGGTTTTCTACTGACTTTTGCCAGCTCGACAGAAGTACAACGAAAAACCTGGTTAAGTAACGGGGTCAGAGTCAGAGAAAATGAAAATCTGAAAAAAGAGCAAAAAAATAAAAATTACATCAAAAAAAAGGCTCATGAAAAAGATGATGCAAAGGTACATTATGAATCGGAAAGTGTTAATCAGCTTAATGCAATGATAAAAAATACTGAAAAGGATAAATCATTGCAGCTTAATAACACTTTTTCTGCAATGCTTGAAAAGAAACTGGCAGAGAAGAAAAATAAAAATGAATGAACTTACACTGGAAGTTATAGAAAGTAACGATGAGGTTATCGCGGCTGCAACAGATCACATGGCTTTTTTTCTGTTCTCAATTCTCTCTGATTGTTATCCGGAAATCGCCACACATGAATTTGAGAATATCTTCAATGATGAGTTTAAAGTTGATATTGAAAATTTTATTAAAAGTTACAGAAAAAACATTGGAAACAGAATGGCGATGTCGGGTAAAGAGCTTGCTCAGATATATTCAAATCAGCGGTTTTATGAAAAGTTGTCCAGAGCACTCGAACAGTGTAAAAAAGATAAGACAGCTTTCACTGCTATGAATCAAGTAAAGGCTTTTCAGATATAACGCTGAACAGACTAAAACTTGTTTTGGTCTGTGAAGGGTTGGACAAGCCCACCGGGTGCGGCAGGAATTAAATTTAATATTCAGTATTGACATTTGTTGCTTGAATGTCGTGCTGGATTGTATTATTAATTTTTTTTCTTTACCGTTTAGCCCCTTTTATAGAGGGGCTTTCCCGTTATCGTTATTGTAATGATTTTTATTAGTGGCGAAATCAAACGGTCTTACCATAGAATTCTTATTTGCATCGAGAAAATTAGCCCACCATTGTAACATTAAGCGGCGCTGTTCAAGATGTTTGGCCTTATGTGTGTAGGCTGCACGGACATTGTTCTTTTCCATATGGCTCATTTGAAGTTCAACAACATCTTCTGACCAGATACCTGATTCAATCAGAGCACTACAAGCGAGGGTACGGAAACCATGACCGCACAAGTCGGTTTTGGTGTCATAGCCCATTTTACGTAGCGCCTTGTTAATTGTGTTTTCACTCATAGGCTTCATCGCGTCATAACAGCCCGTAAAGATAAAACCGTTATCACTGTTTACGTCATAAGTCAGCGTCTTTATCTCTTCAAGAATGATTAGCGCCTGATTACACAGTGGCACGTAATGTTTCCTTCGCATTTTAGCACCACGAGCAGAATGCTTAATGCCCTCAATTGCTTCACGCTGTTCCGGGATGACCCAAAGCCCACTCTTAAAATCGATTTCTGACCATCTGGCGAATCGGAGTTCACTGGAACGGACAAACGTCAGGAGATTGAGCTTGATCGCCAGTAACGTGAGCCTGCTACGTCCCTGATAACCATCAATACGTTCCAGAAGTGCTGGTATCTCTTCCAGTTCAATTGCAGGCCGATGCTCTGTCTGTGGCTTCTGTACAGCACCTTCCAGATCATAGGCAGGATTGAAGCGGATGATCTTTTGCTGAACAGCATATCGCAGGATAGCGGTAGCGTACTGTTTTACCCGCATAGCGATTTCAAGATAACCGAGTGTTTCAATCTTCTTGATTGGAACCAACAGATCACCCGTGTCTAACTCTCCTGTATCTTTGTTGCCGATATCAGGAAACAGGTAAGTTTCAAGACGAGTCCAGACTGAGCGCTGATAATCTTCTGACCAGGCAGTTTTGGTTGCAAACCAACTTTTAGCAACGTTTTTAAAAGCGCGGGTATTGTTACGTTTTTCCATCGTGGTTTTGTTGTCAGCCTGTTTTTTAGCGCTGGGATCAACTCCTGATGCTAAAAGCTTTTTGGCTTCGTCGCGGCGTTGCCTTGCGTCTGCCAGAGAAACGGCAGGGTAGACACCTATGGAAAACACCTTTTGTTTCGCTTCAAAGCGATAACCCAACTGCCAGTACTTTGAACCGTTAGGATGTACCAGCAGGTAGAGGCCGAACCCGTCAGTGAGCTTAACGGGCTTTTCAGCGGGTTTGGCATTTTTTACTTTGGTATCAGTAAGTGGCATGGCGGTTACCCCCTGAATGCTGGTAAAAGGAGAACCGAACCAGCTTTACCAGTATTTTTACCAGCAAAAGGGTGTAGCTTCGAGTATTTTTTAATAGACGTGAGTAGACAAGCTTGAAGGGTTAACCAATTGATTGAAAGCAAAAAACCAGACGTCAGTAGACATCTGGTTTCTTTAAATTGGCTCCTCTGACTGGACTCGAACCAGTGACATACGGATTAACAGTCCGCCGTTCTACCGACTGAACTACAGAGGAATCGTTTGAACGAGGCGAATATTAACGGCGTCGCTCTAAGGTGTCAACAGCAAAAAATACATTATCATTCAACTGGCTAGGTTTAACGCAAAGCGATCGGGATTTAAGCAGTTTGCGCCGTGTCAGTAGCGATCCGGGTCAGCGGATCCTGCTGATAAAACTGTCGCAGATGCTGATACATGGCGGGAAAGCGTTCTGCCAGCAGAACCGGGGCCGTAAAGAAATATTCTGAGAGCACAGCGAAGCACTCAGCCGGATCGCTGGCGGCATAAGGATCAATAGTGGCAGCCTGTTCGCCCACCAGCTCGACCTCACTCTCAATTTCTGCCATCGCGGCACGCAAATCCTTTTCCCACTGCGCCACGTCTCGCAGCGGTATCACCGGAACACCGCTGGTGTAACCACTGCCGCGCGCATCCAGCTTATGTGCCACCTCATGAATAACCAGATTAAAGCCGGAGAGGTCAAAGGAGTCCTGAATATCCAGCCAGTTGAGGACTACCGGTCCCTGTGTCCAGCTCTGTCCTGAGTGAACGGCAGGCGCACTGTGAACCAGCCCATGCTCATCCTGCCAGTGATCGTCGACCTCGAATGGCTCGGGATAGATCAGCACATCGTGAAAACCGTCCAGCCACTCCAGACCCAGCTTCAGGACAGGCAGAGAAAAGAGCAGGGCGATGCGCACGCTGCGCAGTTCATCAAGCTGTGCACCCTCGAGAGGCACCAGTTTTTTCTGCTGCAGAAAGCGCTTTGCCAGCTCAACCAACGCCTGTTGCTCGTCATTGCTGAGCAGGCTGAATACCGGCTGTGCCAGACCCTGCTGCCACGGTAATGTAGCCAGCATGTCGTCATGCGTTTTCCAGGGCCATTTAAACATCGCAACTCCCGCACAGAATCGGACTATTTCACTATCCTGACGCGGCAGATATAAAAATGCCAGCATCGAATGCTGGCACCAGTTGCTGGCTACAGGGCTGAAGGCTGTCTATTCAACCCGTTAGCGCGACCGTTGTCTGTGATTCAACCCGCAAAGCGCAGGGCTAAAGCATTAGTTGCGTTCGATGCGCTGAAATTCAATGACCCAGACCCAGGGATTCACTTCCCAGCTGGTCGCGCCGTACTGTTTTTCCCAGGCTTTGCGATACGCCTCTTTAGGCGATTCTGAGTTGGCGTTCATGGTGAAGAAGTTATTCAGGAAGTGCGAATCGGTCTGTACGCCCTCTGCCCGGATGTCATCTTCACTGATGTCCTGAATTTTCTCCGCGCGGACGCCGGTAATTTCGAGGTTGATACGGCTGGCCCAGCGAGGCATATGGATGGCGGTCTGCCAGCCAAACTCTTCGGCCTTTGGCGTGCTCAGTGCATGCTGACCCAGCTCATTACTGTCGGCCCGATACTGGCAATATTCCGGCAGGCGAAACGGCGTCGGGTCACGTTCATATTCGGCCAGATCGCTCTCTGGCACCATTGGGCCACGCCAGGTTTCACGCACCCAGAGTATGTCACCCGGTTTGCCATAGGGGCATTGATAGCTGATGTCAGCCATCGACATCATTTTGTAGCCGTGCAGATGGTTAGCACTCACATCGAAGGCGTGCACGCCCTCGTGATGATCCTGTCCCGGACCGAAAGCCTGAGTTTTCATAATGCGCCGGGTTTGCGTTTGCTGGCCAACCAACAGGGCACGAACACGCTGTTCGGAAAAAAGAATCGGCCGTTCTTTCATTGATTACCTCTTTTTTATTAGTAGAACCCGGTTACTGCTGTAAACATCCATTCACGTCACATCTCAGAGTCATCATAAAAGCTTTAAATCATTTTGCTTAATAATTTGTCGCCTGACAGTCACTTTAAAGTTGTCACGTTGGGTATTAAAAAAACGCAAAATGCAAAAAGCGCACCAACGCTTTAGATATCATGGACGCAACACGACGATTAGCCCGGATACAGTACGTTATAACGATAAAAATAGGAACCTTTTCAGACTTTTTCACCTGCTTTTGTGCACAGTTTTACAATTAAACACGTGACAAAAAAAAGTTAAACAGGGTCTGTATTATCGGTTAAACATCGACAAAACATTACAGCTGTTAAACTAATTTTCTTAGCAGCAATTCACTGAGGAAAGGCTGAAAACCGCCGAAATTGCGGTTATTGTGTAACAGAGATGCTATACAGATGATCCAGATCTCATTTTTCTGCCCGAAAAACTGGCAGCGCCGCTCTTTTCAACAGCACTGTAAAAAAAGTGTCATTAGCCAGTCGCTATGATGGCTTGCCGTTCGTGCACTGAACACGACAGAGAATCTGCTGTCGGTCACTACAGGGAGATAGACTATGTCACTCACACTCTGGCAATCTCGCTATGAAAGCTGGTTTCAGGCGAACTGGATCCACGACGACGGCGCGCACGATATTGCCCATTTACGGCGCGTCTGGATGAGCGCGCAGCGAATCATGACGGGTACACCCGCTGATCCATTGGTAGTGCTCACCGCCTGTTATTTTCACGATGTGGTTAATCTGCCAAAAAATCATCCGGAACGTCATCTCGCCTCAACCTATGCCGCCACGGAAACCCAGCGCATTCTGCAGCAGGACTTTCTCGATTTCCCTGCTGAGAAGATTGATGCGGTGATGCATGCCGTTAAAACTCACAGTTTCAGTGCTGGCATACCGCCTCAGACACTGGAAGCTAAAATCGTCCAGGATGCTGACCGGCTGGAGTCACTGGGCGCAATCGGACTGGCGCGCGTTTTTTACACGGCGGGTGCGCTGAATCGCCCGTTATTTGACAGTCAGGACCCGCTGGGCAGAGATCGCGAGCTGAATGATGTTAAGTGGACGCTGGACCATTTCCAGAAGAAGCTGTTGCGCCTGCCGGAAACCATGCATACCGAAACCGGCCGCATGTTAGCTGAGCATAACGCCGATTTCCTGGTGCGCTACATGGCGAAACTTTATGCCGAACTGCAGGGCAATCTGGTGGGGCTGGATGAGGGCGTACTGCGTGACTTCACCCCATTGAAAACTGAATATTAAATTTTTATGACAGTATATTAATCGAAACGGGCATCCGGTAGCGTGTAGCGATAACAAAAAGGAGCTGCCCGATGACCGAAACTGTTAATTTAACAATTAAAATTGATCCTGAGTTGAAAGAAACGATTAAACAGCTGGCGCTGGAAAACCAGATTTCAATGAGTCAGGAAATTGTGCAACGTTTGCAGGCCAGTCTGGAAACGCATCCCCATCCGGCGATTGATAATCAGGACATCACCGAAGAGGGGACTGAGGGATCAGGTGCCACTGACGTGAAATCCGATGGATTGAGCGCCAGCGAGTTGAAGCAGATTCGTCTGCTGCTCAAGAAACAGAGCAAGAAGAAGAAATAAAACAGAAACCCGTCGCAGGACGGGTTTTTTTATTTCAGAACCATTACGATTTCAGCTGACGTATATGTGGCAGCAGCAGCTGCGCGACTGCCGCAAACACCGGCACAACCACCGAGTTCCCAAACTGTTTATAAGCCTGCGTGTCCGAGACCGGAATGCGGAACGGCTCACGGCCAGGCACATCGAAGCCCATCAGACGGGCGCACTCGCGCGGGGAGAGACGACGGGGCCGTCGTGCCATATTGTCTGCATCCTGAAACGCTGCTTCGCCAACAGCGCTGTCCCAGCCGCGGTCAATCAGAATTTCTGAGCCATCTTTATAGTACCGCGCCGACAGCGTCCGCACGCAGCAATCAGGATTACGCGGATCGTTAAGACCAAAACCAAAGCCATTGCCTTTCGCTTTATGTTTTTTCGCATACTGGTAGAGGTAGCGCCATAACACCGGCGACAGAATATATTTGTCGTCTGGCGCGCGCTCCAGCAGGCTCTGCAGGCTGGGCACCTGCGCCGGATAGAAACGCCGGATGTCGCGTAGCGTAAAGTCCTGCTTCTTCAGGTCGCGGCGGATACCGACCAGCACAATGCGTTCGCGATGCTGTGGCAGAAAGTGACGCGCATCGATCACTTTGGCATCCGGGCTACCGGCTCCGGCATCGGCCACGTCATAGCCCAGCTCATCCAGCGTCTCCATGATAATGGCGAAGGTGCGGCCTTTATCATGGCTCTTAAGGTTTTTCACATTCTCCAGCACAAAGAAGGGCGGTTTCTTGGCGGCCAGAATACGGGCGACATCGAAAAACAGCGTGCCCTGCACCTGACACTCAAAACCGTGCGCGCGTCCCATCGCATTTTTCTTGCTGACGCCCGCCAGCGAAAAGGGCTGACAGGGAAAACCCGCCAGCAGTACCTGATGATCAGGGATCGCCGCATCAATCGCGCGGTAAATCGCGTCGTCGTCGGTCAGACCTTCCGGCTGGGTAACCTGACGGATATCGGTATTAAAGTGATGCTCCAGCGGATCGCTGTAGTGATTGGCTTTGTAAGTGCGAACCGCCTCTTTATTCCATTCACTGGTGAAGACGCACTTGCCGCCAATTGCCTCGAATCCTTTACGAATGCCGCCAATCCCGGCAAAAAGATCGATGAAACGAAACTCAGGATTATCATAATGGGCCGGTCGGGTCGGCAGCAGACTTTGCAGCAGCGACAGCTCCGCCTCGCACAACGGCGGCAAGGCGCTTTTACCCTGACGGATCCGGTTCAGCAGTGATGGCGTCCAGCAGGAAAACCCTGCCTGATGCAGGCGGGCCGTAAGATCACGAACTGAATAGATTGCCAGCACCTGCTGAACAAGTTCAGACGCGTCAGCAGATGAGGGTGCAGCAGAGAGTGGGGCAGCGAGAGCGGCGGAATGCATGCGTTTTTCCTTAACAGTAAGGCGCCTATGCTATCACTCCAGACGCTATGAGGAAATTGCCGGGATGTGCCCCGTGCCAGCGCCCCGGAAAGTTCTGTTTTTGCGGCATACTCTCCGAACTCATCCGGCGACAGCTTTCGCTTTTCGTGGCGCAGACTAAAGTTACAGAACCAGCAAAAAAGGAGAGGTTATGGCTGATGTTCACTCCAGCGAAACGCGCAGCAAAAATATGCGTGCTATTCGCGCTCAGGATACGGCCATTGAGCAACGTATTGCACTGTTGCTGAAAGACCGGGGATTCAGCTTTCGCGTGCAGGATAAAAACCTGCCAGGTCGGCCTGATTTCGTTCTGACAGAACAGCAGGCAATCATCTTCGTTCATGGCTGTTTCTGGCATCGCCATCACTGCTATCTGTTTAAGATGCCGGCGACGCGAACAGAGTTCTGGACCGGCAAAATCAACAGCAATGTTGAACGTGATCGGCGCTATGTGCGCCAGCTGCAGGAGGGCGGCTGGAAAGTACTGATCATCTGGGAGTGTGCGCTACGGGGCAAACTGCGCCTGACGGATCAGGATCTGCTGGAGCGGCTGGAGGAGTGGCTGATGGCGATGTCGGAGAGTGCCGAAGTCGACTATCAGGGTATTCATCATTACAACGCTGATTGCTAATCAGGAACATAATTGGTTAGATCTGCGCTTTCTCCGTGGCCAGGAGCCTAAATGAGCAGCATAAAACTGACGGTAAAACGCCTCTATCAGATTCGTGACGAGCGGATGGTTAACACCAAAGCGACTGCGCGGGTCTACTGCGGTGACAGGCTTATTGCCACGGAGGAGATTACCGGCATGACCGAAAGCCCGGTCAGCAAATATTTGCATGCTGAAGGCAAAGCAGGTGAGACGGTACGGGTGGAGTGGGATTGTGAGGGCATCGCAGAGATGACCGTTACGGAAATTGAGCGCTGCCCATGTTGTCAACATAACGAACCAGACTAAGGATAAGAATTTTGGCAGGCACCAGTTTACTGACTTTACTTGATGATATTGCAACACTTCTGGACGATATTTCCGTCATGGGGAAAGTGGCGGCAAAAAAAACCGCTGGCGTACTGGGCGACGATCTGTCGCTGAATGCACAGCAGGTCACCGGCGTAAAAGCCAATCGTGAGCTGCCTGTGGTCTGGGGCGTTGCCAAGGGCTCGTTCCTCAACAAACTGATCCTGGTGCCCATGGCGCTGGTCATCTCTGCGTTTGCGCCCTGGCTTATCACGCCGCTGCTGATGATTGGCGGGGCCTATCTCTGTTACGAAGGCGTTGAAAAGGTCATGCACACGCTACAACAGGATAAGCAGAGCAAATCACCGGAAGCGCGCAAGCAGCGACTTGACTCACTGGCTAAAGAGAATGCGGCAGAGTTCGAGAAGAAGAAGATCAAAGGCGCGGTGCGCACGGATTTCATTCTCTCTGCTGAAATTGTCGCGATTACCTTAGGGATTGTGTCGGACGCACCGCTGCTTAACCAGGTGATTATTCTGGCGGGCATCGCGATTCTGGTCACCATTGGCGTGTACGGCATCGTGGCCGCCATCGTGAAAATTGATGACCTTGGCTTCTGGCTGCGTGAAAAAACCTCGCGGCTTGCGCAGGGCATCGGCAGCGTGCTGCTGGCTGCAGCGCCCTGGTTGATGAAGATTCTTTCAGTGGTCGGCACCATCGCGATGTTCCTTGTGGGTGGTGGCATCGTGGTGCATGGCATTGAACCGCTGCATCACCTCATCGGGCAAGTCAGCAGCGGCTTTAACGGCTGGATCGCCATGCTCCTGAGTAATGGCGCAAACCTGGTGCTTGGTTTTATCATTGGGTCGATCGTGCTGTTAGTGGTTAACCTTATTGCCAGAGTGCGCGGAAAATCGGTATAAAGCGCACTGTGATTTACGGTCAGGAGAATGACGATGAACGACGACATGTTTGAATTTGATATCGACGCACAACTTGAGCAGGCTGAAGCGAAAGCGGAGAAAAAAGCCAGCGAAGTGCCGGATGATCTCGGCGACGAAGCCGATTGCGAAGGCTGTAAAATCTGACGTCAGCGTCAAGACCTCATCAAAGCGGATAAGTTTTTATCCGCTTTTTTTATTTTCCGCATATCCAGCTGATTAATTCCGAATTTGCCCTTTTTTTGCGTGCCTTAACAGGCAGGAACCTTCTTCGCCTGCTATAAAGAAAATAGTCACTCAGGTTAATAACACACCGGTAATCAAAGGAGCGCAATATGGTTTTCGCAATCAGTGAAGAAGTGCAGCACAAGGAACAGGGACAGACGATGGTGGTGACCGGCTTCGCGAGTGGCATGGTGGAATGCCGCTGGTACGACGGTTATGCTGTTCGCAGTGAAGCCTTTCGTAGTGATGAGCTGAGCGCCCTGAATCCTGAGCAACTGGCGAGCTAATAGCATACAGGCCTGTGGGTCCAGTGACCCGCCAGGCCCGCTTAAAGTTTATTGATGGCCCGGCACGTCCCTGTGCCGTCCTGTTTCAGACATTCCCGTCGTTATCCTCTTCAACGGCCTGATAGATACGCTGCAGCACGTCCGGAAAAGCAGACTGGACACGGCTCCAGCTCGGTATAAACGGCTTATCGTTAGGTCGCTCAATAAAAGCCTGGCCCGCTTCCAGAATGGACTGGGTAAACATCTCTACTGCTGCCTCTTCCACATGCTGATCAAACTTCAGCCCGTTCATCGCCGCCTCGTGGTTATAGGTCTCCATCATATCCAGCGCATTACGGTAATAGGTTGCTTTCAGCACACGAAACGAGTCGCTGGTCAACGGCACACCCATGGTGGCGAGCTTACGCAGCAGTGACTGGACGATATCGCTGCTCATACGCTTCAGGCCGCCGGTGCCATCATCTTCCGCCAGTGGCTGATGCTTGTGATCGTAATTATCGGCGATTTCCACCTGGCACGACTGACGGGTGGTGTAGTTGCGGTAAATCTCTGACAGCACACCAATCTCAAGCCCCCAGTCGCCGGGGATTTTAATGCCGTTCAGCACATGGGTTCGCATAGCGAACTCGCCGGAGAGCGGATAGCGGAAGCTCGACAGATAATCCAGATATTCGGAATGGCCATAGACTTTCTGCAGCGAGCGCAGCAGCGGCCCGACCAGAAGACGGCCTACGCGGCCATTAAGCTTGCCATCCGCAACTCGCGCATAGAACCCTTTACAGAATTCATACTGAAACGCCGGGTTTGCCAGCGGGTAAAGCAGACGGGCCAGCATGCCGCGCTCATAGGTGACAATATCGCAGTCATGCAATGCCACACAGCTGGTGCGGTCCGACGCCAGGGTGTAACCGGTACAAAACCAGACATTGCGGCCTTTACCCGGATTGGTGGGTGACAGACCCTCTTTATCCAGTTCCGCATCGATCGCCTTGAGGCGGGGGCCATCGTTCCACAGAATGCGATGCCGTTGCGGCAGACGGGAGAAGAATTCGCGGGCAAACAGGAACTGGTCGCGGTCGGCACGGTCCAGACCAATCACGATTTCATCCAGATAAGGCACTTTAGCCAGTTCATCAACAATTTTTGTCAGCGCCGGGCCTTCAAGTTCGGAAAATAGCGATGGCAGGATCAGCCCCATTTTGCGTTTGCGGGCAAAGCGTACCATCTCTTTTTCCAGCGACTCCACACTGCGGTGGGTAAGGTTGTGGAAGTTAGTGATTACGCCATTCTGGTAAAAGTCACTCATCGCATCATCCTTTTAATGCCCGTGGGCAGCTTATTGAGATTGAGTCAGAAAATAGTCCAGCCCTTCACGCCAGCCTTCAGGGCCATGATGAGCCGTGTGATAAACCTGAGCAGGGTCGGTCCGGCTGAGTGTCACCGGCGTTTTACTGTAGCCTTTAATCACCACGGCATAATCAACCGCATCCAGCATCGGCGCATCATTAGGCCCGTCGCCCAGACCGATTGTGGTGCGTGTCTCTCCGGGGAAGTGATCCAGCAGCCAGCGCAGCGCTTCGCCTTTGCCGCTCCCGGCGGGCAGCACATGCCAGAAACGTCCGCCCTGGGTCAGCGCAAGACCTTCAGCGCGAAGTGCGTCATGAAAACGGTCAAAGGCTTCGTCACTGTCGCGCCAGACAATGACTTCAGAAGCGTCGCGCTGACGGGACAGCGCTGATTCCGCTTCGCTTAATCCAGTCATTGAGGCAACTTCCGGATCAGAGAAGTCATGAAAACCGGTAAAGCGAAAATCTTTTTTTAAAGCAGCCAGGCGCAGACAGAGGTTGTCATAAGTCAGCGTGTTATCAGGCAGGCGAATCCGCTGTTGATCCTGTGTCTGTATCACTGCGCCATTCTCAGCAATAAACGGCGAACCGCTGATGCCGAGCCTTTTTTGCAGCGGAATAATTTCGGCCGCTGTTTTGCTGGAACAGATCACCAGCGGAACCGCATGGTGTTTCAGCGTGGTGAGCCACTCGGTGGCCGCATCCCAGCGATAGGTATGATGGTCCAGTAGTGAACCATCCAAATCGGTAATAATCATTAACGGCTGGTGGAGATCGGGCATTAACAGGCTCCTTTCATCACGTTCGCGGCTAAAGCGGCGATTTTTCAATATTATAGTTGAATATGGCTCACACTTTTTTTCCTGCGTCATTGGCCCGAAATCCAGGATAATTCTTAAAACCAGGTCGCAATAATCCGAGGGATGCATGAAGTGTGCGGGGCGCAATGACCAGCTGGCGCGGTGTTTCCGGTAACATTTTTCCATATCTGTCTGACATGTTGCAAAAATGTGCATATCTGATGCTTGTTTCAATCCAGGGATAGGGTAATCTGCAGAGGTGTTAAGAATTCCCTGGTGTAACGAATGAGTTTTTTACCCGGCCTTCCCGCCGGGTATTTTTTTGAAATCGATTTCAGCCATCAAGTTCTCAGGCGCGATAATTCGAAATGTCGATCTCAAACGCCTCTGCCAGTTCGGTGTAGGAGTGAAAAACCCGGCCTTCAACTTCCAGCCGTGGCTGCTGGTCCTGATCCATATACTCCCGAATTTCTCCAGACGTTCTGGCCTGAATAGCCGTTAGTAAACCCTCGATATCAACCTGTAAATCTGACGGCTGACCCTCGCTGTGCTGCATTTCGTCTTTCATTTTCTGACTCCTGAGAGCAAACAGAATATTGAGTATAGAACCTGATGCAGAAAGGCGGGCGAGGGCAAATTTCAGGCAAAAAAAAGCCCGCGCTGCGCGGGCAAAATCCTTGTTACTTGCATTTTGGCTGCACCTATTGGGGTGGTGCAGTCAGGGAAGTGTATAGGCGAGGCGCGTAAGAAATCTTGCGGTAAAACGTTAAGATACTGCAAAACTTTATCCTTACTCAGATTTACCTGACTTTATGTCCTGACAGAGCATATTCAGCTATAGTTGATAATAAAGCTGATTTTTATCAATACCTAAAGGAATGGTCATGGACATTTTACGAATTATTATTGCGATATTGCTGCCACCACTGGGCGTGTTTATGCAGGTTGGTTTTGGCGGCGCATTCTGGCTGAACATCCTGCTGACGATCTGTGGTTATATCCCGGGCATCATTCACGCCGTCTGGGTTATTGCCCGCCGGTAACGCGCTGCATTGGCACGGTTCTTCGTTTAGACTGTATTCAGGATATTATCTGGAGAACCGAAATGAAGGTAAATGACCGCGTCAGCGTTAAAACCGATGGCGGCCCACGTCGCACAGGCAACATTCTGGCTATGGAGCCATTCAATGAAGGCACTATGTTTTTAGTGGCGCTGGAAGATTACCCATTGGGTATCTGGTTTTTTAATGAAACAAACCAGCCGGATGGCATTTTTGTAGAGCCTTGCCAGGATGCCTGAACCTGACGCGCAATAAAAAAGCCGCGTTCCGGTATACGGAAACGCGGCTTTTTGCTGTTGTTAATCCCCCGGCAGTCGTCGCCCGCCCGGGATGACTGGCGAAGAGTTTAGAAGGTTTCCCAGTTATCAGTACCGGTGGCGAGCGCAGGACGTGCTGCCAGTGCCGGTGTTTTGAGTGGTGCAGCGGCGCGTGGAGCCACACCTGCGGTAGCGGGGGAGTCGTGCAGGCGGAATGCGGCTACCGCCTGTGTTAATTTACCGGCCTGATCTTCAAGCGAGGCTGCTGCGGCTGAAGCTTCTTCCACCAGAGAGGCGTTCTGCTGGGTAACGTTATCCATCTCGGTAACCGCCTGGCTCACCTGCTGAATGCCACGGCTCTGTTCATCCGACGCTGCGGCAATCTCTGACATAATGTCGGTGACGCGACGGACTGCTTCTACAATTTCACCCATCGTGTTCCCGGCCGCGCCGACCTGATGCGAACCGTCATTGATCAGCGTAACCGACTCCGCTATTAAAGATTCTATCTCTTTAGCAGCCTGCGCACTGCGCTGGGCCAGATTTCGCACTTCGCTCGCTACCACCGCAAAACCACGTCCCTGTTCACCGGCCCGTGCCGCTTCAACCGCCGCGTTCAGCGCCAGAATATTGGTCTGGAACGCAATGCTATTAATGACATTGGTGATCTCAGCGATTTTCTTCGAGCTGCCGGAAATATTGGTCATGGTTTTCACGACATTATTGACCAGATCGCCTCCGCTGCGCGCTTTGCCTGAGGCATCTGCGGCGAGCTGACTGGCGTGATGCGCATTCTCGGCGTTCTGTTTCACTGTGGCGGTAAGTTGTTCCATGCTGGCTGCGGTCTGCTCCAGTGCCGCTGCCTGCTGCTCGGTACGGGATGAGAGATCGGTGTTACCGGCTGATATTTCGCTGGAACCCTGATAAATGGCCACTGCGCCTTCACGCACCGTACCCACGGTGGTCACCAGCGACTGCTGCATCAGCTGCAGATTGTGGATCAGTGTACCAATCTCACTGCGACCAAAGGGCAGGGGGGCGGAGGTCAGATCGCCCTGCGCAATACGCTCGATACGCAGCACAGACTGACGCAGGGGGCTAATGACCACGCGGCGCAGGAACACAAAGGTCAGCAGCACCAGCACCAGTGCGGCACTGAACGCCACAGCCATTGAGATAAAGCCGATGCGCGATTGCTGATCCGCTTCAGCGGTAATGGCATTGGCGCGGTCAGTACGAATCTTGATCGCTTTGAGTAATACCGCGTTGTACTCGTCATCCAGCTTGCGGGTAACGTCCGTCTCCTGAGCGATAATGCCCTCAAAACTGCCCTGTTTACCGGAATCGATCATCGGTATCAGGCCTTTATTGATGTAATTGTTGAAGCGGGTCTGCAGTGTGGCGTCCAGTTCAACGTCTGCTGGCGTCTTCACTACACGCGCCATATAGACCGCGAACCCCTGCTTTGCCTGTTGAATACGTTTTTCAGCGGCGGCGATATTGGCACGAAAATCGTCCATTTCACCGATACGCGCGGCGGCACCCGCCTGAATAATGGTCAGTCGCGCAGTACGCAGGTGGTTTGAACTGTTAGAAAGGCCCATACGAACCTGAATTTCGTCCGTGGCATCATCAAGTGAGTGGTTGCTTAAAATCAGAAAGTAACTGGCGACACCAATGCAGAGTGCGAACAGCAGCAAAATGCCGCCGAAGATCAGGCTAAACAGCGGCACCAGGCGGAGATTCTGCCAGATGCCAGCGCTTTTCTGTCCATCATTATCTAATGCAGTGTTCATATCCTTGCTCTCTTGAGGCTGTTGTTATAAGGCATAACATCGGCAAAAGAGCGAAAAAGGTTAGCAGTAAGAATGAGACATGGATCGCAATTTAGTGCAAAAAAAAACCGGCCATACCGGCCGGTTCTTCAGGATTTACGATCAGCGAATATTAACGTAAATACCCGAGGTCACATTATCGGTCAAACGCACCACATGATAAATAACCTGCTTATTATGGGTTTTGATTTTGCGTTTAATATTACCTTTGTGTGACGATACCGTTTTGGCCTTAATTTGCATTTTATCTGAGATCTGAATGGTATCATGACCTGACATCCACATCTTCAGCATGTTTGACTCAGTCTGGCTCAACGTTAATGGATGAACATCCATGCCAGAAGAGATGCGTGCAGACTGGTTAAGCTTCTTCTGCAAATAGGTGCCGAGTAAGGAGTCCAGGGTCGATGTCTTCATCGATTTTGATGTAATAATCAGGTTCTTACGAACGTAGAGATATTCCTCAAAATGGATATTGCTAATCGCCATGAATATAAAGAACAGTGTGTCCGGATGCTGCGTAATAATACTGCGAATACGTTCACTGGAATCTGACTCATGAATGAAACAATCTTCATTAATAAAGACGACACCAGGATTTAATTGCTCACATTTCTGCTGTAGTTGCTCAATATCGGAGACAGATGAGATATTTTTCTTCTTAACTCCTTTTAAAGACATATAGTCTGATAATCCCAGGCGTGTGTAGTTGCAGGAATCCATAATAATAGTTGGCATAATAGCGACCCTCACCAATTTGTTATCCGTTTAAATCAACGATGAATACGCGTTGCGGTACGAGAGAGATTTCTTAGATACTTTTTATTCTGCTCGTGCAGTTTGGCAACAGGCAACCGCCCGTAAAAGTCTTCATCCCTGACCCGTTCTGCAAAAATTTTGTGCCGCCATGACGTCACACACTCTCCGACCATGGCGGGGGAGTGCCAGTGAAGTGTCGGAAGCAGTAAAACGCATTTTTGAGAGCTGTATCACTATCCTAGAAAACAAAGCGTTTTCTGATAGGACAATTCTCAAAAACATTTGTTTTACGAAAGTGTGAAGTCTCAACGTGCGTTGACAATGCCGGAAAAACACTTTTTTAACAAGAAAAATCACTTAAAGAATTTTTTCTTGTAAATACAGTGATTTGCCGATTTAGCCTGCACATTCACAGTCTGACCGCTTCTGTGAACCACCCAACTAAAATACGCGAAGCCCGGTTTAATAAGAATTATTTTCAGACTCTGCGCACGTTTATCAGAATTTCCTTAGTTGCATTCTGGAAAACATGGTTCTGAAGATGCATGGATGGTTTTGTGATACTTAAGTGTCATTTTGCAAAGGTAGTTAGAAACTTAATGTTCAGGGACGGGATAGTTCTGTCAGGAACAGGGCGAGTAAATCAAAAATTTCACCGAATAAACGTTCACAGAACGGGGCTAGCAGGGGCATCAGCAAGCTGATGGTTAAAATTCCAACTGATAAGGTAATAGGGAAGCCAATTGCGAAGATTGATAACTGTGGTGAAACACGATTTAACAAACCCAGTACCAGATTTACCATGAGTAACAAAACGATTAAGGGCAGCGCTAACATCATGCCGTTAAGGAAAATTAATCCGCCCGACTTCACCAGTGCCATGAACGCGTTGGCATTTACCGGCTCACCGCCAATCGGCAGCGTATGAAAACTGTCCACCAGCAGCGAAATCAGCCACAGATGCCCGTTAAAGGTCAGGAACAGCAGCATCGCCAGCATGTCGAGAAAACGGGCCAGCACTGGCATGTTCAGGCGGCTGCCGGGATCGAAAAAGGTGGCGAACGAGATGCCCATCTGCAAACCAATCACTTCACCGGCAAGGCGCACAGCCGCAAACGCGAACTGCATGGTGAAGCCGAGGGCAATACCAATCAGCATCTGCTGAATCAGCAGCAGAAAGCCGGGAGGTGAAAACAGCGTCACATTAACAGCCGGTAACAGCGGCATGACCAGCCAGGTGATCATCACCGCCAGACCGATTTTGACACGCTTGCTGATAGATCGTTCATTAAGGATGGGAGCAGTGGCGAATAATGCCATGATGCGCACCAGAGGCCAGAAGAACTGGCTGACCCAATGAACCAGCTGGCTGCTATCGAGAGTAATCATCAGCCGATGATGTATGGCAGGTTAGTAAAGACGGTGCGGATATAATCCAGCAGCAGATTCAGCATCCACGGACCGGCAATGATACCGGTGGTGGCAACGGCCAGAATCTTAGGAATAAAGGATAAGGTCTGTTCGTTGACCTGCGTCGCCGCCTGGATCAGGCTGATCAGCAGGCCACTGACCAGGGCTGCCAGCAGCAGCGGGGCGGCCAGCATCAGGGCGACGCGCATCGCTTCCTGTCCCATTACCATTACTGATTCAGGTGTCATATGTTGCTCCGGTAAGAAAAGGGGGATCAGGAGTAGAAGCTTTGCGCCAGTGAACCGACCAGCAGTTGCCAGCCATCGACCAGAACAAACAGCATCAGTTTAAACGGCAGCGCGATAGACGCTGGCGGGACCATCATCATTCCCAGCGCCATCAGCACACTGGCAACCACAAGATCGATGATCAGGAACGGGATAAACACGGTAAAGCCAATCTGGAACGCCGTCTTCAACTCGCTGGTGACATAGGCGGGCAACAGAATGCGCATCGGCACCGCTTCAGGGCCGGCAATCGGGGCGGTATTCGCCAGACGGGCAAACAGCGCTAAATCGGCTTCGCGGGTCTGACGCAGCATAAATTCGCGCAGTGGCTGGGCGCCTTTATCGATCGCCACATCCATGCTGATCTTGTCCTGACTGAATGGCAGATAAGCGTCCTGATAAATTTTGTCGAACGTCGGCGCCATAATAAAGAAGGTCAGAAACAGCGACAGTCCAAGCAGCACCTGGTTAGGCGGCGCCGAGGGCGTGCCAAGGGCGTTACGCAGTAAGCCAAACACGATGATGATGCGGGTGAAACTGGTCATCATCAGCAGCACGGCTGGAATAAAGGTCAGTGCAGTGATAAAAACCAGCGTCTGAACCGGCAGGGACCAGCTCTGACCGCCGTTCGGCAGTGAGTGGCTCACCAGGCCCGGCAGCTGGGCATGGGCAACCGGTGCCAGTAACAGCAGTGGCAGTAAAGGAAGCAGTCGACGCATCATTGTGGTTTTCCGGGACGTTTAACCAGGTTCTGTAACAGCTGACGAAAATCCTGTGGCGCACTGTTCACCGGCGTCACAGCGACCGGTTCACCCGGCGGCAGCGTGTGCAGATGGGTAACCTGCTGTGCGGTGACGCCCAGCACCAGACGGGCATCGGCGGTATCGATAATCACCACCCGCTCACGCTGGCCCACCGATACGCTGGCGGTGAGTTTAAGCTCCTGGCTGCTGACCTTTTTCGGCGCGAAGCCGACACGGCGTGCCAGCCAGGCGCAGGCCAGAATCAATAAGATAATTACGGCTAATACGCTGCTGACCTGAGCCAGCATAGAGCCGGTTGAGATCGCCTGAGCGTGCGGTGCAGCCGGTTGCAGCGTTTGATTCTGGCTATTCATAGTGTGACTCTTAGCGACTCAGACGACGCATACGTTCAGATGGGGTGATGATGTCAGTGATGCGCACGCCATATTTGTCGTTCACCACGACAACTTCACCCTGAGCGATCAGGTAGCCGTTGATCAGAATATCAAGCGGTTCACCTGCCAGGCCATCCAGCGAGACCACCGAACCCTGCGTTAAACGCAGCAGCTCTTTAATGGTCATTTTGGTGCGACCCAGTTCCACGGTGAGTTTCACCGGGATATCCATAATCAGATCGATATCCTGCAGCGATCCAGCAACGTTGCCGCTGTCGAATGATTTGAAGACGTCGTCGGTCTGCGGCGCACTGCTGCTGCCGACCTGCTCATTCATCGCTTCAGCCCACAGATCGTCCGCAGAGATATCGTCAGACGGTTTATTACTGTCAGTCATGGGGCTGTTCCTCGTTCAGCGAATTCAAAATCGGGTTAATCAGGTGTTCGACACGGAGCGCGTACTGACCATTCATCGTGCCATATTGGCTGGTTAAGACCGGGACGCTATCGACATGGGCGATAATGCGTTCCGGCTTCTCAATCGGCAGCACGTCACCGGGTTTCAGCTGCAAAATCCGTGACAGACGCAGTGAGGTTTCGGCAAAGTGCGCAATCAATTCCAGCTCAGAGTGCTGCACCTGTTTGACCAGGTTGTCGCGCCAGTGGTTATCTTCCTGACGAGAGTTTTCGAGCGGTGGGTTCACCAGCAGCTCGCGCAGCGGTTCAATCATTGAAAACGGGATGCAGATATTAAACTCACCCACCAGGTTACCAATCTCCACCTGGAACGGCGTGTTAACCACGATATCGTTAGGTGAAGTGGTGATGTTGGTGAACTTTACCTGCATCTCTGAACGTACATACTCAACGTCCAGTGGATAAATGGCTTTCCATGCGTCGCTGTAACCATCCAGCGCCAGCTTCAGCATGCGGCGAATAACGCGCTGCTCGGTATGGGTAAACTCACGGCCTTCAACTTTCGTCGGAAAACGTCCGTCGCCACCAAACAGGTTGTCGACAGCGATAAACACCAGGCTTGGTGAGAACACCACCAGCGCTGTACCACGCAACGGTTTCAGGTGGATCAGGTTCAGGTTGGTTGGCACCGGCAGATTGCGGGCAAACTCATGATACGGCTGAATCTTGATCGCCCCGACGCTGATATCCGGGCTACGGCGCAGCAGGTTAAACAGCGCCATACGGAAACTACGGGCAAAACGCTCGTTAATAATCTCCAGCGCCTGCAAACGCTCGCGCACCACGCGGCGCTGGGTATTCGGATCGTAAGGACGAATATCGCCTTCCGGTCCGTTTTGTTTCTTTTCTTCTTCCGCGCTGCCACTGTCGCCGTTTAAAAGGGCGTCAATTTCAGCCTGGGAAAGAATGCTATCGCCCATTGATTCACCTCAAAATGAAGGCAGTAAACAGCACGTCGCTTACAGCCTGCGGAGGTTGACCTTTTACCAGCGGGGGTGTCAGCGCCTGTTTGATTTGTTCAACAAGCGCCTGCTTTCCTTGCTCTGTCGCCAGCGTCGCAGCGCTTTGACGCGAGAGCAGCAGCAGCAAACGGCTGCGCACCTCAGGCAGATAGTCATTCAACCGACGCCGGGTATCCTCATCGGCCAGACGCAGGGTAAAGCCTACGTAAAGCACGCGGTCGGGATCGTTGTCGGGATTGACCAGGTTAACCGTAAATGTATCAAGTGCAAAAAAGACCGGAGCGGGAGGCGGTTCAACTTTCGCCACCTCAGGCTTATCGCCCTCATGTTTATTCATCATTCGCCAGACTGCATACCCTGCCGCGCTGCAAGCGGCCAGCGTTACAATGAGCAACACTGGTATTAAGAGTTTACGTTTGCGGCCTTTTGCTTTCGCGTTATCAGACATGGTTGCAGTTACTTCCTGTGAATTATGGGCAAGCCTCTCGGCTCACGGGACAGATTATCCGCGTCTTAAGTCAAACCAATGGGTAGATAAGACGCGGGTTTTACGCTTACCTTCAGCGTTTGCCGCTGTCAGGCGAAAGTATCGACGGCGCTGTTGCCGCTAACACGAGCCTGAAGGGCGGCGGGAACGGCAATCGGCGTAATGTCGGTGTCACTGTCCTGGGTGAGGGAGAAGCGGCCGTGCTCTCCATCGCGGCGCGCCTCCTGTTGTTGCTGGAATTGCTGGCCCTGCGCGGAACTGTCACTGCTCACCTGACTCTCGCCCAGGTTAATACCGCTTTCTGCCAGCGCACTGCGCAACTGCGGTATTGCGGCTTCCAGTGCCGCTCTGACGTGGCTATGGCCGGAAACCAGATTAATTTGTGCCTGGTCGTTATCCAGTTTCAGGCTGATCTGGATAGCGCCAAGGTCTGCCGGATGTAAACGCAATTCCGCGTTCTGCTGGCCGTTACGCGTGAACATCACAATCTGCTGACTTAGCGCCTGTTGCCACTCGTCGCTGCCCAGCTGTGAGTTCAGCGTTGGCGTTGACGGGGTGCTGATGGTCGCGGAGGCGGTCACCGCGGCGGGCAGGCTGCTGGCGGTGGCAACGGGCATCGCGTTGATCGTGCTATCGCTGGTGCTGGCTTTGATCGCTTGATCATCCTGCTTAACCATATTGCTCAGTGCCTGCTGAAAACTGCTATCAAGCGTCAGGCCATTGCCTGTTGCACTCTGCGCGGCGGTGTTGCTCTGGCTGGCGGCAGTCGCGACGGCAGGTTTGCTTTGTGCGTCGCTTCTGACTTCAGCCTTCTCATCGTCACCTGTTTCGTGGCCCGGCTGTGCGCTGCTCAGCAGTTGCGTCAGCGACGTCTGACTTTTCCGGCCGGTGTCGGTCTGGGCAATCAGCTCGCCCGCCTCACTGCTGACCGGGGTCGACGGTGTCGCTGTCGGTGTCACCGCACCGGGTAACATGGCGAACAACGCCTGCACATTTTGCATGTCAGTGGCGCTTAAGGGTGCCACGTCCGGCTTGTCTTTATCATCGGCTGATTTTGACCCAGCTTTAATATTTTCCGGTTTAAACAGGGCGGTCAGCGCAGCAGGATTATCCAGCGCCGCCATCAGTGCATTCAGGGGGGCCTTCGGGCGGGCGTCATCAGTCTTTTCTGCTTTAGCGTCAGCGGATTGCGCCACTTTCCCATGCTGTTTCGCCAGGCCGAGCAGCTGGTTTCCCAGCGCAGTCAGAAAGTCCTTAGGCAGCGCGTCTTCACCCGCTGCAAGATCGGTTGAAACTGATGGTTCCGCGTCGGTTTTAACCGACGCTTTCGTGGCAATATGTGGCAGCGTAATCATTCGCCTCTCCTCGATGCGGCCCGTTGGGCAAATTCGTCCATCCGTTTCTGATCGAGACGGTTTTCCTGTCGTAATGCATTTTCTGCTGCACGCGTTATCAGCGTCTGATAAGCGTTCAGCCGCTGCTGTTTGTCGCGCCAGTTGATCAGCGCCTGTTCCAGCCGCTGATTCCAGTTATTGAGCTGGTTACGATGCTGCTCAATCGCTTTTTCCAGCGTCTGAATAAACTGGTGATAGTTGGTCCAGCGGGTGCTGGCGATACCGGATGACATATCGTCGTTGAGCTTGTTGCGATACTCATCCTGATAATCGAGCAGCATCGTCAGCTGCTCGTTAGCGGCGTGCTGGCCGCGACGCATATCGCCTAAGTAGATGGCGGCACGTTCGAGATCCTGCTCCGCTAGGTCGCGCAGCGTATCGATGGCATTTGCAGTTTTCATTGCCGTTACCTCGTGTTAATTCGTGTGACTAGCCAAACAGCGCATGCAGATGCAGGCTGGCGTCGTCATAATCGCTGCGCTCAAAGATGCCCTGTTGCAGGAAAGCTTCCATCTGCGGATAGAGCGTGATCGCTTTATCCAGCATCGGATCGCTGCCGGCGGCATAGGCGCCGACGCTGACCAGATCGCGGTTTCGCTGGAAGCTGGAAAGCAACTGCTTAAACTGGCGCACCTGTGCATAGTGGTTCTCATCGATCAGATGCGTCATCGCACGGCTGATCGAGGCTTCAATATCGATGGCCGGATAGTGACCCGCTTCGCCCAGCCGGCGCGACAGCACGATGTGGCCGTCGAGAATGGCGCGCGCAGAGTCCGCAATCGGATCCTGCTGATCGTCGCCTTCGGTCAGTACGGTATAGAAGGCAGTGATCGAGCCGCCGCCGTCGATGCCGTTACCGGCACGCTCAACCAGCGCAGGCAGTTTGGCGAACACGGAAGGCGGATAGCCTTTGGTTGCGGGCGGTTCACCGATTGCCAGGGCGATCTCACGCTGCGCCATGGCGTAGCGGGTCAGGGAATCCATAATCAGCAACACATGCTTGCCGCGGTCGCGAAAATCTTCCGCGATGCGGGTGGCGTAAGCGGCACCCTGCATACGCAGTAGCGGTGACACGTCGGCCGGCGCGGCAATAACCACTGAACGCGCACGGCCTTCAGCACCGAGAATGTTCTCGATAAAATCTTTTACTTCACGGCCACGTTCGCCAATCAGACCGACCACGATCACGTCGGCTTTGGTATAGCGCGCCATCATGCCGAGCAGGACGCTTTTACCCACGCCCGAACCGGCGAACAGGCCCATACGCTGTCCGCGACCGACCGTCAGCAGGGCGTTAATTGCCCGCACGCCGGTATCCAGCACGTCGGTAATCGGCGTACGCTGCAGCGGGTTAAACGGCGGGGTGTTCAGCGGTGCGCGATAGCCGGTATCCGGCGACGGCAGGCCATCCAGCGGTCGACCGCTGCCATCAAGTACGCGGCCCAGCAGTTCCGGGCCCAGCATCATCTGTTTGCCTGCCTGCGGGTTCTCACCGTTCTGGCGCGCATAGACACGCGCACCCGGTAATATGCCGTCCACTTCTTCCAGTGGCATCATCAGCAGTTTCTGCCCGTTGAATCCCACCACTTCGCTTTCGATTTCACTGATGGTTTTGCCATCGTTGCGTTCGATCACACAGGTCGCACCCAGTGGCAGCTGTAAGCCGGTCGCTTCGAGCACCAGGCCGGTGGCGCGGGTCAGGCGGCCATAACGGCGCACCGGCTGCACCTGGGCGATCCGTTTCTCAAAGGCGTCGAGCGAGCCAAGCCAGCGATTCAGACGGGTGGTCATTAAATTTCTCCAGGTGCAGCAAGACGGCAAAGTTCCTGCCAGCGCGTCGCGACGCTGGCATCCAGGTCGCCATCTTCTGCGCTGAGTTTGCAGCCGCCAGGATGCAGGGTGCTGTCAGCGATCAGACGCCAGCCATGCAGATCCAGCGTCGGACCCAGGGTCTGCTCAATACGTTGTAAATCATCCGGGTGAACACGCAGCTGCGGTTTGCCGCTGAACATTGGTTCCTGCTGCAGTAAACCCTGAATCTGGCGTAGCAGGGCGGTGCCATCTACCGTGGTCGCCTGACCAATCACCGAGCGAGCCGCTTCCAGCGCCAGCTGCATCAGACGGGCAGCGATGACGCTGTCCAGGGATTCCAGCGTGTTCTGGAACTCCGTTACCAGTTGCTGCATCCGCGCCTGAAGTGGCGCCTGCTGCTGCTGGGCATCGGCCAGACCCTGCTGAAAACCGGCGTCATAGCCCGCTTTCTGTCCTTCGGTCACACCCTGCTGATAACCTTCGTTGTAACCCTGACTCTGTGCCTCTTTCCGCATCTGCTGCTGCAGACGTTCAAGCTGCTGTTGCTGCTCATCAACGCCATCGCCATCTTCAGCGTCGTAGATTTCTGGCTGCAGCTCCGGTTCAGGCTCATCAAAACGGCCTAAATCATTGGGCTGCCACAGCTGCCAGGGGCGGGCAGAAAATGCATCAGACATACGTTTCCTCGCCACCACCAATCACCATCTCGCCAGATTCGGCCAGGCGGCGAACCACCAGCAGGATTGCTTTCTGTTCGTTTTCCACTGCCGACATCCGAACCGGACCACGGTTGGCCAGATCGTCGCGCAGGATATCGGCCGCACGGGCTGACATGTTTTTGAGGAATTTCTCGCGCAGTGGCTGTTCGGCACCTTTCAGTGCAACCAGCAGCTGCTCGGACTCCACTTCCTGCAACAGACGCTGGATGCTGCGGTCGTCCACGGCCACCAGGTTTTCGAACAGGAACATCTCGTCGATAATTTTCTGTGCGAGTTCGCCATCGAAGTCGCGTACCGCTTCGATAACGGCCTCTTCCTGCTGCGTTTTCATCAGGTTGATGATCTCGGCTGCCGTTCTCACGCCGCCCATCTTCGCGCGCTTGAGGTTGGTGCCATCCAGCAGGCCGTTCAGTACTTCGGTCAGTTCGGCCAGCGCGGCTGGCTGCACACCACCGAATGTCGCGATACGCAGCATCACATCGTGACGCAGACGTTCGTCGAACAGCGCCACGATATCCGCAGCCTGGGCACGCTTGAGGTGCACCAGGATGGTCGCGATAATCTGTGGATGCTCGTCGCGAATAAGGTCGGCGGCGGCCTGCGGTTCCATAAAGTTGAGCGTTTCCATACCGCTGGTGGTTTCGCGCGTTTCGAGAATGTCCTCCAGCAGGCTGGAGGCACGCTCTTCGCCCAGTGCACGTGTCAGCACCGAACGCAGGTATTCGTTCGAGTTCAGGCTCAGCGCCGCGAACTGCTCAGCATCTGCTTCGAACTCACGCAGCACCTCTGTCAGCTGTTTGTGCGACACCTGACGCATATTGGCCATCGCACCACTAAGATGCTGCACCTCGCGCTGATTCAGGTGTTTGAAAACTTCCGCAGCACGCTCTTCACCAATGGTCATCATGAGGATGGCGCTTTTTTCGGTTCCGGTCAGACTCATAGCTCTTTACTCATCCATTCGCGAATTACCAGCGCGACGACGCGCGGATCATTTTCTGACATGTCGCGGATGCGTTGACTCATCACTTCTGCGCTCATGCGGTTGTTTGACTTACGTTCCTGATCCAGCTCATCTTTGCTGAGCTGCACATTAAAGGCTTCTTCCTGCGGCTGATCAGTAGCGGCACGGGCGGCAACGGCTTCAGCAGCGGCTTTCTCTGCGGCCTGCTTGCGAACCAGATGCGGACGAACCATCTTGCGGTAGAGGACGAAGGCGACCAGAGCAACCAGCAGCCACTTACCGGCATCCATCAGCTGATCAAAGAAGGACTGCTGTTGCCAGAATGGCAAATCAGTGGTCACAGGTTCAGTGGTGTTAAACTGCGAGTTCACCACGTTAATGCTGTCGCCACGGCTCTGGGAGTAGCCCATCGCTTCGCGGGTCAGGTCTTCAATCTGCTTCAGTTGTTGTTCGTTCAGCGCAACGGCTTTGCCTTTATCATCTGCACGAAAGTTCACCACTACCGCAACCGACAGGCGCTGTACGTCGCCGACGTTGACTTTGGTATGACGAATGGAGCGATCCAGCTCGTAGTTCACCGTGTCATCACGACGTGAATTCGTCGGGCCTGAGCTGGCCGGTGCAGTGCTGGTGGTCTGGCTGGCGTTATTCGCCGCGTTATTCTGACCATTCGCGGCCTGACCGTTGGCTGCATTGTTGTTCGGCGTCGTCACCGGCGCGGTGTTGGCTGGCGCCGGCTGGTTAGAAAGTGCGCCCGGCACGCCGCCCGGATAAGGGCTGCCTGATTGATCGCTGGTGCTGGTCTGACGCGAACGAATCGCTGAGTTCGACGGATTAGCGTTAGGCTGATATTTCTCGTCAGTCTGCTCGGCAGTGTCGAAGTTAATCTGCGCGGTAACCTGCGCATGCACATTGCCCTGGCCAAGAATCGGATTCAGGATTGCTTCAATACGTTGCTGGTAACGCGCTTCAACTTCAGAGGAGTATTTCAGCTGCGCGTCATTCAGATCGCGACCAGCAGAATCAGAACGAGTCAGCAGGCGTCCGGTCTGATCAACCACCGTCACGTTGCCCGGCGGTAAACCGGCGACGCTGCTTGAGACCATGTGGGCAATGGCCTGAATCTGGCCTTCGTCCAGCGCACGGCCAGGTTGCAGCGTTAAGGTGACAGAGGCGGAGGGCGCTTTCTGCTCACGCACAAATAAGGTGGGTTTAGGCATTGCCAGATGAACGCGGGCACTTTTGACCGGGCCCAGCGATTCGATGGTGCGCGCCAGTTCGCCTTCCAGCGCGCGCTGGTAGTTAACCTGCTCGCTGAACTGGCTGATACCGAACTTCTCTTTATCCAGCAGCTCGAAGCCTACCGAGCCGCCTTTCGGCAGACCCTGCTGAGCCAGACGCAGACGCAGCTCATGCACATTCGCTTCAGGCACCATTAATGCGCCGCCGTTTTCGGCGAAGCGATAGGGAATGTTCATCTGTGTCAGCTGCGTGACGATGGCACCGCCATCCTCATCAGTGAGGTTATTATAAAGGACGCTATAAGATGGCTGTTTCGCCCAGAGTACCATCGCGATCACGATTGCTATGACAGCAGCCGCGGCGATGACTAAAGGAATACGCGGATTTGCGCGCAGGCGAGCTAACAGGTCACCGAAGCCTTTCTTTTCTTGTTCTGTTGTGGCGGCTGTACTCGCATTCATGACCGTTTCCTGCCTGACGTAATTGACCGGGTAAGTTGAGATGGCAAAACAGACTCCCTGACCTGCGTAGATAAAATTTCCACTTCAATGCCAGGCATTATTAGGTGATAAGCAAAATTCGATGGCTGGATAAGGTAGGGTTTTTGATGTTATTTAGCGGCTTTGTCTCATTGACAACGTGCTAACTTTTGCTCACATCAAAAATGTCACCCTCTTTAAAAGGTATCGTTCATGTCCATTCAGGCAATTGACGGCGTACTGCAGCAGCTACAGGCGACCTCACTGCAGGCCAGTAATCGCAGCAGTGAAGCACCCAATCAGATCGATTTCGGCGCGACCATGAAAGCGGCGCTGGATAAGATCAGCGAGACGCAGACTACCGCACGCACCCAGGCGCAGGATTTTGAAATGGGGAAACCCGGCATCGCATTGAATGATGTGATGGTCGATCTGCAGAAATCGTCAATCTCAATGCAGATGGGAATTCAGGTCAGGAACAAACTGGTGTCGGCGTACAGCGAAATTATGAATATGCAGGTTTAGTTATACTGACCTGCGCATTAAATCTTTCTGTTTGCCTTAAGATAAGCAGACTTGAATGTCAGCAATAATGTCAGTCCTTTTGCTAAGCCTATGACCCTGTACTGACGTCAATGCAGGCGTCATTGGCTATACTGTTCATTATTAGTCGTTACGCACCGGGCACCTCACTTTTCGGCGCTATCGACTCATCGCCCATCAGCAGGACGCCAGCACAGTGCTAAAAATAATTATCCTTATCGCATCGTTGATTAGCCTATCAGCTCCCGGCATTGCCGCCATGCAGTGCGGACCCTTTTACCTTAAGCAGGATAAGAGTGGCTGGTTCTCAGTAAATGGTGAACGGGCAAAAACCCAGAAAGTGACGTTTGCCAGAGAGAAGGGTGACTACAGCAACGCAACGGTGAAAATCCGGGTTAAAAATAGCAAAGCGCCGGGAATGGTGGATATGGAGCAGACAAACCGTGATGGCAAAGGGTTGTTGAGGGCAGAAATTGCCCGCACCAGTCAGAGTCAGATCCGCATTCGGGGTGACTATGATTGCGAGCCGGCTAAGTAAGTTGAGTTATTACTGCAAATGCCTGTGATTATCGCAACCCTGAAGTAGTGATAGCCGGTGCTTTTGAATCATAGTAAAACGTCGCACTGATTTGATGATGACTTAACTGTGCCCTTTCAACCCAGGCTACTGTTTCATTATCCTGCACCATGTTAAACCGCTTTTAACCAGTAAGCAGCGGATCATCCTGCTCCAGATTGAATCTCCGGTCTTGTGCCATTCCGGTAAGGCAAGACCGTCAAAATAAGCGGTTTTATATAAAGGCGCAGTCCAACCCGTTCACTATCCATGTCCGCCAGCAGGGGCTGGCTCAGGGCAATAATGATCTTCTTCATCTGTTAAATCATAAGCATTATTTTGTCGACAAATAACATCGGGAACTCACTTGTCCCGCTGATTTTCAATCAAAAATTTGCGCTTAATATTGCTAGCGCCGCTGAGTAAATGTAACATCCGACGGATAAATAAAGCATCGAATATCTTTTAGCTGCAACAATATTTTATTCCACTGTTACATTGTTAGCCAGCTTACAATAAACACGGAAAATTTAACGCAGTTAAATACCGCATCTATCAGACGCATATAAATCAGCCTTATAAAAAGGTATGCAGACGTTTGTTAAGTGCCATTAACACCATTGTCCTGATGAAAATTTTCTACTTAAGTGCCTCTGATGACTATGATTTATGACTGTTTTTTATACTACGATGAAGATGTTTTGCTTGAAATGCGTCTGAACACGCTTGAGCATGTTGTTGACCGGTTTGTCATTGTTGAATCGCTTTATACCTTTACGGGTAAACGCCGATGCAAGCTTAATTTTGACATTGAGAAATTCGACCGTTTTCGCGATAAAATTATTTATGTCGTCAACGATATTGCGCCAGTATTTTATCAGCACGCCTTTCAGTCGAATAGCTCTCTGGTTAAGGCGGGCGAGACCGATCCCTGGGAGAATGAATCCACTGCACGGAATCAGATTATGCAAGGTCTGGCTGGCGCGCAGGATGATGATATTATTATTGTGTCAGACGTCGATGAAATTCCCCGACCTGAAGCGATTAAAGCCTTTAGCCATCGTCACCTCTGTACAACATTGCACCAGCAATATTTCAATTTTAAATATAATGTACGTGTATTGAACAATGACGGTACACCGCGTTGTGCCACACTGGCAAAAATGGTGACGTTTAAAACATTACGAACCTTTTTCATGGGACAACCGGAATTACTGCGCAACGTTAAGCGCCGTGGAACACCCATACGCGACAGCTGGTGGCGCTGGAAATGGCTCGGCTGGCGAACGAAAGTCATTAAGGATGGAGGATGGCATTTTTCATGGGTGATGAGCGATGAACGCATAAGTGAAAAAATGGCGTCGATTTCACATACCGAACATAACTGTCCTGAATTCAATAACCCGGATCATATCCGGCGCTGCGTTGAGAACAACATTGATATCTGGAATCGCCCAGGAAGAATGGAAATAGTGCCGATTACCGCTGAACATTTTCCTGAGTGGCTGGTTACACATCAGCATCAGCTGACTGATTTTATTAAATCCTGATGCTGACCAGCGCGCCCACCGGGCGCGCCTCTCGTCCTTCAGGTTGCTTTGTAGGGATCTTTTTTATCATCCTGACTGTCATCATTTTTCCGCGGCACTTCACCATGGTCTTTTGGTGCATCGGTGGCGGGATGATCATCTTCCTCATACGCATTACCGGCGTTAGGTGCTGCTTCGGGCAGGCCTTTGCTGACATCACCTTCTTTCTTACGTTCTTCATTCGTATTGTGCTTAAACATAATTCACTCCTGTTGTCCCAGTCGTTTAAGTCTAGACCAGCCCTGAGATCCCGCATTAGCATGGAATTAAAGGCAAAAAAAAGCCCGCCAGAAGCGGGCTAATCGGAGTTTCTCTCATACTGAACATGTTATCTTTCGATGTTTTGGTGTACAGCAGCTCAATGCTAACGGGAAATTCCTGATGCAGAAATGGACAAACTTGCCATATCGCTTGCGACAGGTCACATTCCAGGTCGATAAAAACATCGATAAATAAATTCGATTGAACTGATTAATGAAAAGCATATAGTGGCCTCCGTTACCAGGAGATAGAAAATATGTTACGAGACCATTTAAAGATTGAAGCAGAAGATCAGTTAATTGAACAACGCTCCCTAAGCCTGAGAAATCGTGGTCAGGAAGAGGTGACCGAGTGGATTATCGTTAATCGTCAGGGCGTTAAAAAAGGCGGTGTCACACTGTTCGATAAACTCAGTACCCGCCGCTCATGGCCAGTGAACTACCGCATTATGCAGACCGATCTGCAGGGCAATTTGGTCGTGGATCAACTCACCGACGCCCTGTAGTTACCAGACCCGGACGCTGTGCACTGTTGTACGATAAAAAATTAACCCGCATTGGCGGGTTTTTTTATGACTGCCGGTAGCGGCGCAGTTCAACCACTGTACCAATTAGCTTCAGGTTCTCCCGACTGGAATGCAGTTCAGGAAAGTTGATGTTAATGGGGGCCAGCTCAAACTGCGTAACGCCACCTTCACTGCTACGTTGCCGCCAGGTACGGATCAGAGCAATCTGCTGCTGTAATGCCAGCACGCTATCGCCAGGCCGGGGTGAAACTCGCGGATCGATGATCACCACATCATCCCGCACAATCGCGGGCATCATTGCCTGTTCTTCAACGCGAAAGGCAAAGCTCTGCTGCGAAAGCGCCATATCGTTATGCATCAGCAATTCGTGTCGCACTGAACTGTCATCCGAAAGCCATCGTGTCACATCACGCTGATTAAGCAGCGGAATCTGGTGAAGACCGCCATAAGCACTTTCGCTGAAAACAGGGCCATCCCCATCTATCAGAAAAGCCGGGGCACAACCCAGCGCTTCGGCGAGCCGTAGCAGATTCTCACCGCGCGGAAGCGTCTCCTCTTTTTCCCATTGCGAAATCGCTACATGGGACACTTTTACCTGTTGTGCCAATTGCTTCTGCGTTAATTGCAGTGATTTCCGTCGGAGGCGGATTCGGTCACCCAGCGTTTCGTTTTTCATAAGCTTGACATATTGGTTGAAAGTGATTTAAGTATACTTAAGCATGGTATTTAAGTAAACTTAAATTTCAAGCGGAGGACGTGGCTTTTCAGCACGCAATATGTTCCAGCGACCTAACCGGAAAAAGGGGTATGGCATGGAAAGTAGTCTGATTACCAGTATGGGAGCGTTAGTTCTGGGTGGAGGCGCAGCAGCACTGTTCTGGAAACCGTTATTGGCGGGTATCGCGTCAATCGTAACCAGTAACCGAGCGGGCGGCGAAATTATTACCAGCTACAAAGAGCAGGTGGTGTTGCTGAAAGAGAGCAACCTGCTGATACGGGAGGAAAACGATGAATTACGCGAACGGCACGACAGGAATTTGCGGCGAATCTCGACACTCGAAACCGATCTTAGGTTAATCAAGAATGCGGTAGGGATTTTGCTCGCAATGACCGAAACCGATCAAAACGACAAATTTCGTAATGAAGTTGATCGGCTTATCTCAACTCTGGAGGATCGCAGCAATGGCAATGATTGATAATACCAGGGCTCCAATATCATACAGGCGTAAAGTTATCCTCGGCTGCATTCTTCTCAGTTGTTCGATGATTTGCATCCTGATGACGATTATTTTTCTTTATGTCAGTAATACCGCAAACAAACGAGTCGAGGAGATTAGGGCGGATTACCGGGCAATAGCGGCACGACGTGATGAAAGGGTCGAGGTGCTGACGGATAAGGTCACAGCATTACAACATAAGCTTGATGTGATACCGGATCGTACCGCTGATAAAACACTGAGTAGAGTGAAAGAGGTCGTTTCTGAAGACAACCAGACGTCCGCAAAACCGGGCCAGACACCGTAACTTCCGATTATTCTTAGTGCGGCTTCGCTATTATCGACTAGTTTTAAATCTCCGGGCAACATTTTGTACCTGAATGCAGGCCCGATGATTGGCCGGTCGATGAACCGCTAAGCCTAACCACTTTGGATAACTGACCAGAAGGAAATTTAGCATGAGCGATTCAACAGAAACCAAGACCAAAACTGACTATCTGCGTGATGTGACGTCTCAGCTAAAAGAGATGCGCCACTATGCGCAGACCAACACCGAAACGCTGTCCAGCCATTGGTTAGCGTTTGACGCCGGTGAATACAAAGATAAGACGAACGCCGACCGAATCGATGCGTTGCTTAATAAGCAGGGTAAACTGCTGGAAGATCTGGATGCGGCTATCCAGGACATTGAGATTGAAATTAATCACAGCGAGCAGGAGAGCTAAGTCATCTCCCGCTAACTGATGCGGTGGCCGGTAAAGGATTAATCGGCCACCAGCCACATCTCCGCTTCGTCGAACATCTCTTCAACAATCCGCGCAACCGTCGCTTTATCGTTCTTACTCAAATCAGTATCAATCGCGTTACGTTCCATCGGCTTGACCTTAACTTCAATGTCAGGAAACACCCGATGCACCCGCTTTTCCAGCTCCTCACGAATCATCTCGCGGGCACCCGGTAAACCGGCAACGTTGCGCTTGTCATAAATCAACTCAACAAACATGATGGCAATCCATTCAGGGCAAAATCGCTGACATATAATACTGTAAATAAAAACAGTGGCAAGGCATGGCGCGTGATTTCGCGTAAATTTTTATGTCGTGTAAAACACGATCTTCAACTGGAAAAATGC
The DNA here is from genome assembly GCF_021043305.1 of Pantoea sp. MHSD4. Classification (NCBI taxonomy): domain Bacteria; kingdom Pseudomonadati; phylum Pseudomonadota; class Gammaproteobacteria; order Enterobacterales; family Erwiniaceae; genus Pantoea; species Pantoea sp. MHSD4. The sequence goes on from NZ_JAJNDH010000001.1 coordinate 727,706, forward strand.
GCACGCATCACGACATAATGACGGCTTACTTTTCAGGAGGTCCGCGATGCGACAACTGGTAATAGATATTCTGCTAAAACTGGCAAAGATGGATGTCGATGCAAAAGAGTTGACGGCGCAGCTTGAAGCGCAGTCCCTGCTGGTTGCAGCGCTGCTGGTGCAGGCGAAACAGGACAACTCGCTGACCATTTCAGAAACGGTGCAGGATGCCATCATTACCGCTTCGCAATCGTCGACCGGGTTTCTGCAATCGGATGTTGATCTGCTGCTGACGCACATTAATCGTCTGCTGGCTGTGGCAAGTTATGTTGAAGTGAAGGGTAAAGCGACGGAAGAGAGAGAGTAGGGCAGGAAAAATTCGCCTCTGGAGATGGATATTTATCAACATCTTCAGAGGCAGTGCAGGCGCAGGCGTCGTTCAGGGATGGTCATGATCCGAGTCCTGCGGAAAAGTGACTACTCTCTTAACCGGGTACACATTCTTCAGCTACTTTCATGCTGGCAGGCGTTGTGCTTTGCAGGCCTCTTCTCTGCAGCGCGTATTACAATTCGTTTTTAATGCAAAATTCTTCCCAGCTCATACCCAATGATTCAGCGTGAGATTTGAGATAAGTCTCGATCGCTTCAGCCGCCACCGCTTTATCTGGCTCAGCGAGCTGAATGGAGAAGATCATTCCATCCAGATTCTTCTGGCGCAAAAAGGCCGCATAGATACGTTCGGCATGCCATTCGCGCAGCTGGCGCAATGACAGGTTGGCGGCGCGGGCATCGCTTTCAGTTAATTCGTCAAGTGCGGATTGAAAGTCTGGATGCGCGGTAAAAAACATCTCGCGAGCCTGGGCATAGTAAGCTTCTGGCGTTTTCATATTCATATTCCTGAAAGTCTGTTGCAGCGCGTCAGTGTAGCGGGTTGTCTCCTGCTTGTCAGGCGTGGCAAAGATAAGAGATGAACCTGCTTCGCCAACAATTTTCCGGTTAAAATGCTTTATGCAGACCTCACTACGGGTTTCGTTCTGCCGCAATCATCGTCTGTGTGGCGTCTTAACATCCAGATATCTTGCGTAACGCAGTGGAAAAATTATAACGTAGCCGCCATTGACGTGATCTTAGGGATTTAATATGAAAAAGTGGATGCTGATTGCCGCGCTGGCATTGAGTGGTTGTGCGCAAATCAACGATTATGAAAATGCGGTGCAGACACCGGCACCTGCTGATCTGCAGGGGACCTGGCAAACCGTCGGCCCACAGAGCAGCCTGATCAGCGACAAGGCGATAGCCAGTCTGATCATTAATGCCGATGGCAGCACGCTGGATTGCCGTCAGTGGATGCGGGTGATCGCGAAGCCGGGCAAACTGACCCGATTAAATGGCGATTATGTGAATGTAACACGTAAAATGCGGGTGATGCCGCTGGTGGTCGATAATGGCGAGCTGAGCTACGACAGGATGACTCTGCGCAAAGTGGCGCGTCCGACAGTAGAGTGTCAGCAGGCACTGGAAGAAGTCGCAAAGCAGCCAAAAGCCGCCGTGATTCAGAACATCGAACCGCAACTGTTGCGCACGGCGATTACCGAGAATAACGCGAAGTCATAACCGTCGATCCATAGCAAAACCGCCCCAACAGGTAGAGTGCCGTTCACGCACTTGTCTGCCGGGGCGGTTTTGGTTTTTACTGCATCCCTAATTTTGCTGCTAACTTATTCTGCGATGACCCAGACGCTGACGCTGCCACCGTTACAGGCAAAGACCGCTGTGCCATGCTCGTCGGCGGTAATCGTCTCTTCACGGTTACCCAGATAATCCCGCCAGACCTTACCGGCAAAACCTTCACCCATCGGCACGCTTTTCTCACCTGCATCGCCATTTGACATGATCACCACACAGCCTGGCTGCGTTTCGGTGCCGCTGCGGCTGAATGCCACGCAGTTAGGATGATCAAAATAGTCGGTCTGTACGCCCCAGCCATATTGCTGACGCGCCCGGATTAACCCTTCCAGTTCAGGGATCACCGGCATCTCTATTTTGTGCGTTTCACCGTCGCCGCCTTCATCTTCGTAGGTTGCCCCGAACAGATCAGGATAAAAAATGGTGGGCACACCTTGTTCACGCAGCAGGATTAGCGCATAAGCCAGAGGCTTAAACCAGGCTTCAACCGGCGCTTCCAGAGACTGCAACGGCTGGGTGTCGTGGTTGGCGACGATCGTCACGGCATGCCAGGGATCAGCCACGACCAGCGAATTAGCAAAAATCTGGCTCATGTCATAGGCACTGCCCGCGGTGGAAGCCTGATGGAAGTTCATATGCAGTGGGGCATCAAACAGCATGGTTTTGCCTTCAACCTGATGCACATACTCCTGCAGTTTCTCGGTTTCAAATGACCAGTATTCCGCGACGATAAACATCGGCTCTTCAGCAACCTCCTGAATATGCTCGATCCACTCTTTGTAGAACCAGGCCGGAATATGTTTGACCGCGTCCAGACGAAAGCCAGTGCAGGGGACCTGTTCCATCACCCAGCGCGCCCAGTATTTCAGCTCTTCCCGGACCGCATTGTTACGGAAATCGATGTTGGCACCCATCAGATAGTCGAAGTTACCCAGTTCGTTATCGACCTGATCGTTCCAGCCTTCGGCGGTATAGTCATTGATGATTTTAAACACGCCGTTTTCGTCCGGATTCTCAATGTGGTCTACACCGCTAAAGCACTTGTGATCCCAGACAAACTTAGAATATTCCCCGGCACGGGCCGGAAAGGTGAATTTCGTCCAGGCTTCGCACTCGACAACCTCTTCGTAGATTTCATCACGGTTATCCGGGTTGACGCGGTTAACACTGATCGCCTCTTTCTCATCAGCACCCATTTTGTGGTTCAGCACCACATCCAGCACTACCCCAACGTTGTGGCTGCGCAGGGCTTCTGCTGCCGCCAGTAATTGCGTTTTGTCGCCATATTTGGTGGCAACACCGCCTTTTTGATCAAATTCCCCCAGGTCGAACAAATCGTAACTGTCGTAACCGACTGAATAGCCGCCTGAACCCCCTTTGTAGCAGGGTGGTAACCACACCATACTGATTCCAATTTCGCTGAGCCAGGCTGCACGATCGGCGACCTCAGGCCACAGTTTGCTGCCATCCGGGTAATACCAATGGAAAAACTGTAATAACGTTGGGTTTTGCATGTACCACACTCCAGGGGATGATGAGAATCAAGTATGGAGCAAGCGGCAGAAAAGAGACGCCGCGCAGAGAAATAAATCTGGCGGCGTAGCAGAGAAGGGGATCAGGAGAGCGTTTCGCGCGGCACCATGACTAAGCCGCCCTGACTACTGTAGGCAGACATGACCGATTTCTGACGGGTGTTCTGACCTACCAGCGAGGCCAGCTCATCCATCCGCGCCTGCAGCAGACGTTTCACTTCGCTTTCGTTATCCAGTATACGACGCAGCACCGGGCGTAACTGCTCCTGCGTCTGCGATGAAGGCGACACAGCTTCTGTCGATTGGGCCAGGTTCTGCACCGCACTGACATACTCCATCTCCCTGCTGATCAATTCATCCCATTCGCCCTGTACTGCATGACGCAGCATTCCCTGGCTGAGATCGAGTAACTGTTGGTAAACGGTAATCAGATGCGGTGCAGTGGTCATTAAACGGCGTCCTGAATCAGGTGAGATTGAACTACTTCTTTCCACGCGTCCGCGATATTGCGCAGCAGGCCTTCGACCTCCTCGACCGCTGCAACATCATTGTGCAGGTTGGCATGCAGCAGGCGACGGGTCATATAGTTGTAAAGATCCAGCAGATTGTCTGCCAGTTCATCACCACTGTTTTCAAGCAGGCCCTCTTTCAGGCCTGCTTCGATAATATTGATGGCTTTGGAGATCGAGCTGCCTTTTCCTTCAATATTGCCATCCTGCATAAATAAGCGGGCGCGGATTAACGCGCTCAGTGCACCGTCGAACAGCATCATCACCAGCTGCTGCTGGGTGGCGCTCATCACGGCGCTTTCGACGCCAATTTTTGCATAGGCTTTGGTGCCTGTAGCGCTGTACATGGTCACTCCTATGATTTGTTAGAAGAATTCGACGTATCGAACTGCTGTGTCAGATACGTACTGGTCGAGTTGAGTTTACTGATGGCCAGATCAAGCTGAGTAAACTGTGTTTTATAACGGGCGATATCCGCATCAATACGATCGCTGGTGGTGTTATAGAGGGCGGTTAAATTATTCAGTGTCTTACTGACGCCATCGGTAGCCGCCTGAACAATCCCTTTGGTCGATAACCAGCCCGTGATGTTGGTTGCGATTTTGGTGGTAATACCGGTGGTTTTACCGTCACCCACGATCATCTCTTTTACACCTGCGGCATCTTTATCCAGCGCTGCGTTAACCTTCGTCGTATCAATTAACAATGATCCGGTTTTAGGATCGGTGGTGACTCCAATCTGCCCCAGCGATTTGAATGAAGAAGAGCTTTGCGCATTGGTCAGCATACTTTTCAGCTGCGTCTCAATCGTCCGTAACGTGCTGTCACCAATCAGGGCACCATTGCTGGAGTCCTGTGAATCCGTATTGGTATCCACCTTGGTGTATTTGGTCAGGGTATTGAACTGATCCAGCAGGGTGTTATAGGCAGATACCCAACCGCTGATCGCGCTGGACGCTTTTGAGGTATCTTTGGTGATCGTCAGAGACTGATCGCCAACAGTCTGAGCGGTCAGATTCAGGGTAATGCCTTCCAGTGCATCACTGATCTGGTTGCTGCTGTTCTCAATCGCCACATTGTTGACCGTGAGCTGGGCATTCTGCGCTTTAACGCTTTCTGTCATCACATTGCTGCTGGCAGAGGCGTCAAAACCCACAATCCCCTGTAGCGTGCTGTCACCAGTGACAGCAATCGTCGCCACCGCATTGTCACTGCCAGTTTTATTGGCATTCATAGAGAGACGGAAGCTGCCGTCTGACACCTTAATAATGGTGGCAGTGACGCCAGCATTGGCGCCGTTGATGGCGTCACGCATACCGGTTAGCGAGGTTTGGTCGCTGGAGAGGGTCACGCTTTTGCTTGAACCATCTTTTAAGGTAATCGCAATGCTGCGGCTGGCTACAGAGCTGTCGCCCAGTGCTGCAGTGTTGCTGCTCTGCACCGCAGAGGTCAGGACCTGCGCCTGGGCCAGCTGCGTCACGTTAATCGCATATTTGCCGGGCACCGTGGTGCCAGACGTGGTCGCGCTGAATGCCGTTGAGCTGCTGACCGCAGTAGTAGAAGTAAACAGGTCAGCACTGTTCAGCTTGGTGTTAGCCGTCTGGAACGTTGTCAGTGAGCTTTTTAGCGTGGCATAGGCACTGAGCTTGGCCGTATAAGCCGTTTGCTGTTTTGAAATCGGTGTCAGTGACGCTTTTTCAGCGGTGGTCAAACTGTCAAGCATGGTACTAAGTGGCAGGCCGGAGCCCACACCAAGGTTGCTTATACTGGCCATGTTAATTCCTTTATAAGGTCGACAGAGAAATTGATACCTGGGTTATCGGCCTTGACTAAGGAAAGTTTAAGGTTATTTGCCTTAGGGTAATGAGGTAAATAAGCACTATAGAGAAGGGTAATTCAGCGGCTAGAAAATTAATGAATTAAGTCTAAAGAAGTTCGGATGGGTGGCGATAACTTAAAACGTGACAGGCTGAAGCAGAAAAATTCGCCTGGTACTAAAAAAATTCTAAAGGTTGTTAAACGGCAGACGATAACAACTTTGACGGCGCTGAAGCCGGCGGGTTGAAGCCCACACCTTAACCGAAAGACTTGATTAACAGGAAAATTCATCATGGCCCAAGTCATTAATACCAACAGCCTCTCGCTGATCACTCAGAACAACATCAACAAGAACCAGTCAGCTCTGTCTACTTCAATGGAGCGTCTGTCTTCTGGTTTACGTATCAACAGCGCGAAAGATGACGCTGCTGGTCAGGCAATTGCCAACCGTTTCACCTCTAACATCAAGGGCCTGACTCAGGCTGCCCGTAACGCCAACGACGGTATCTCTGCTGCGCAGACTACTGAAGGCGCGCTGTCAGAAATCAACAACAACTTACAGCGTGTTCGTGAGCTGACTGTACAGGCTCAGAACGGCACCAACTCTGATTCTGACCTCGGTTCAATCCAGGACGAAATCAAATCCCGTCTGAGCGAAATCGACCGCGTATCGGGTCAGACTCAGTTCAACGGCGTGAACGTGCTGGCTAAAGACGGCGCAATGAAAATTCAGGTTGGCGCAAACGACGGCGAAACCATCTCAATTGACCTGAAGAAAATCGATTCTTCAACTCTGGGTCTGAAAGGTTTTGCTGTTGATAAAACTGCTGTATCTGTTGGTGATGCGATTACCCAGTTACCATCAGCAACTGCTGGTAATCCCCCAGTTAAAATTACTTTTGATACTTCAGTCGCGTCTGACTTGGGTATTACCGACACTTCCAAGTTAAGCTTACACAATACTAAAGATAAAGATGGCGTACTGACCGCTGATTATGTTGTTCAGAATGGTGACAAATCATATGCAGCTACAGTTGCCGCTGATGGTTCAGTTACACTGAACAAAGCTAATGTTACATACACAGATGTTAAAAACGGTATTAACTCAGCGACTCAGTCTGGTCAACTTGTCCAAGTTGGTGCTGATTCAACAGGCACACCAAAAGCATTCGTTTCAGTACAGGGCAAAAACTATGGCATCTCTGATGCTGCTCTTACAAACAATGGCGGCGATGCAACTGCAACTACTCCGACTACAACGGGCACAACTGTTGAAGCTGCTTCAATAAACTTGAGCACCGGTACCACCACAGGCGCAACTCCTACTGCAGTAACTGCATCAGATGAGTTCGCTGGAGCATCAACCTCAGATCCTTTGGCTTTGATTGACAAAGCTATCGCATCTGTTGATGATTTCCGTTCAAGCCTGGGTGCAGTACAGAACCGTCTGAACTCAGCGGTAACTAACCTGAACAACACCACCACTAACCTGTCTGCAGCACAGTCTCGTATTCAGGATGCTGACTACGCTACTGAAGTTTCCAACATGTCTAAAGCACAGATCGTGCAGCAGGCTGGTAACTCAGTATTGTCTAAAGCGAACCAGGTTCCACAGCAGGTTCTGTCTCTGCTGCAGGGCTAATCGCTCTAAAGTCCGATATAAAACCCCGCTTCGGCGGGGTTTTTTTTGCCCGAATTTATGCGCTGCGACCACATCATTTTGAATCTCATTTGGCAGTGTCATCGATTTAACAAAGTACTTTTTCAGATCAGGCCGGCTGAGCGCACTCAATAGATGATTTTTATTTATACAAGCAATGCCTAAATTGAGCATTACGCTTCCAACCCACTGCCCGGAAACGCTATGATTAGGCCTTTGAAATAAATTGTTACCTGAGTCAGGCTGCCCCCAAATGAAAGCTTTTATTATCAATCTCGATTCTTCAACCGAACGCCGTGCCACTATTGCTGCCCAGTGTCAAAATGCAGGCATCAGCTACGAATTTATTCAGGCTGTAAATGGCAAACAACTGAGCAATGAAGAGATAGCGCTACACACGCAACCCCTAAACTATGCGTTTAAAGCCGGTGAAATTGGTTGTGCATTAAGCCATATTAATATTTATAGAAAAATTGTAGATGAGAAAATCCCACAGGCGCTAATTCTGGAAGATGATGCCTTGTTAACTGAGCCATTGCCAATAGTGTTAGGCAGTCCGGCACTGCAGCTGAGTACGGTTAAACCCACTCTGGTGTTGTTATCAAGTGTTAATAAATATGTAGATAATCCAATCGCAACTGTGACTGAAAGTGCTCAACTTTATCCGGTTTACAGTGCCACGACCTCACATGCTTATGTCATTAATTTTGAAGCGGCAAAGCGGTTGCTTACTCTTCTTTATCCAGTCTGGATGGCAGCGGATAAATGGTGCGTGTTTGAGGAGTATGGGGCATTCCAGTTACTGGCTGTGCATCCCGCGCCAGTACTGTTGCACGAAGTAGCACAACAGACGACCATTCAGCAGATTGATGATGTTGAAAATCATAATCGGCTAAAACGCGAACTCTGGTCCAAAATTATGGCGAAACGTCCACTTCGTGCAAAGCTCCGTCAGCGTTACCGTCGCGCGGTGCTACCTCTGTTGCATGAAATTGTTGATGTTAAAGCCGCTGTTAAGCAGTCATAAAACTTGCGGAAAACTTTGCGCACGGTGGAACAACCAGAAAAAATGTCTCCATCAGTGCGCTGATAGCCCTGACATGACTGTCTTAAGAATCAGAATTTAAAAAATCGATGCTGAGCATATTCAAAGCCGACGCATCCTACTCATCCCGTTACAGTTCCCCCCACGCCTGCCGATAACTCTCTACAGAACAACATCAATTTTGATTTTCACTTTGTGGAGTGTCTATGCGCTTCAATTACGACCTGTTACCGGGCGAGCGGCTGACGTTTGAAGAGATCGCCCGGCGTTATGCTTTGCAATACCCTGATGAGAAAGAGCTGACAGCCCGCGCGTTACTCAGTCCCTCAACGGGCCTGCGTACGCTAAAAATTCGTGCGGTGTTCGCGCAGGAAGAGAGCAACAGTCCGCTGGAGGACCTGCTGTTCATCTCCCATGACAACGAGCGAAAAAATTACCTGCGTCGCTTTGAGCACTACCTGAAGCAGAATCTCTCTTTCCTCTATTTCCGTCGCAGCGAGAACGAGAAGCGCGAAAACCTGTGGAAAGTGATGGGCAGCAGCCAGGTTTTCGCGATGATCGATCCGCAATCCGCTACGGCGCAGAACCTGATTAACAGTCGCGGCTACAAACTGGTGCTGATGCATCAGGATGATGATGACGCTTACTGGCAGCTCTTCAGTCCCCAGGCCGATCCCTGTTTTCCGCAGTCGCAGCGCATTCAGTTCATCGTGGTGCTGAGTACGCCGCAGCACAAAGTCCCTGCGGCGGTCATGCCGGGTACTGAAGTCGGACGTCGGGTTAAAGCGCGGGTGCTGCAGCGCGCCAGTCAGGCGGAATTCAGTGCCGGGGTAAAAGCCCGCTACGGCGCCTGTGTAATGACCGGAACCGAGCTGACCGAACGCCATAACTGGCCGTGGGTGGAAGCCTGCCATATCGACACACAGGAAGGCGATGACGGTATCCTTGCCGATAACAGCATCGATAATGGCCTCTTTTTACGCAGCGATTTACAGCGGTTATTTATTAACCGACTGATTAGTATAAATGGTGAGTCGGGAGAGATTCAGGTGCACCCTGGCGAGGAGGCGCGGCAGCATATCGCGCCCTGGTATCAGGAGCTGGATGGTCGCGTCTGCAGCTTGTGGGCCGCCGTACCACCCGCCACGCGGCAACGGCTTCGCGCCCGTCGTTAATTTTCCCTGATGAGTGCAGAAGGATCTGCACTCTGACGTTACAAAATGAAATAGCCTCGTTTTACCCCGCCTATTCAGTCAATCGAAAACGCTACAGAATTGCATAATCATGCCGATAACTTCATTAACGCAGGGTAGTCAACGTGAACGATTTCTATACCGCCGAAGGCGTGATGGACAAGCATTCGCTCTGGCAGCGCTACGTGCCGCTGGTGCGTCATGAAGCGTTGCGTCTGCAGGTTCGCCTGCCGGCAAGCGTTGAGCTTGACGACTTGCTGCAGGCAGGTGGGATAGGGCTGTTAAATGCCGTAGAGCGCTACGACGCGCTTCAGGGTACAGCCTTTACCACCTACGCCGTGCAGCGTATTCGTGGCGCAATGCTCGATGAGCTTCGCAGTCGGGACTGGGCACCACGCAGCGTGCGTCGTAATGCACGCGAGGTAGCCGGCGCAATGCACAGAGTTGAACAGTCACTGGGGCGTTCTGCTTCCGAACAGGAAGTCGCGCAGCAGCTGAACGTTTCAATGGAGGAGTACCGGCAGATCCTGCTGGACACCAACAACAGTCAACTTTTCTCCTACGACGAGTATCGGGAAGAGCACGGCGACAGCGCGGAGCTGGTGACGGAAGGCCATGAAGAAGCCAATCCACTTCACCAGTTGCTTGAAGGGAGTCTGCGTGAGCGCGTCATTGAAGCGATCGAAGCGTTACCCGATCGTGAAAAGATGGTGCTGACACTGTACTACCAGGAAGAACTGAACCTGAAAGAGATTGGTGCGGTACTTGATGTGGGTGAATCCCGTGTCAGCCAGCTGCACAGTCAGGCGATTAAACGCCTGCGGGCCCGACTTGCGGGAGCGCGCTAGCAGTATCAGTTCCTGGCGATTCAAAATTATAAGAAACCGGGGACTCAGTAATGGGAGCCAAGACCAAAGCCAGACCGTTAAGTCGTTATCTTAAAGACTATAAACACAGCCAGAGCAATTGTTCACACTGTGGCAAGGTATTAGATCGAATGGCGCTCGTTTTTCGTGGCCAGATCATCAATAAAGAGGCCATCGCTCGGATGGACCAGATGATTGATGAACAGCTGTGGCTGAAACTTCAGCCCGAGCTGACCGCGCTTTGTCGTTTTTGTAGTGATATTTTTTGCAATACCCATCCTAATTACTTCGACATTATGGCGTTTAAACAGTATCTGTTTGAACAGACAGAGATGAGCCCGAGCACGATTCGTGAGTATGTGGTGCGTCTCCGTCGACTGGATGAGATGCTGAAAGCCAAAAATTTCCCGGCCGAAAAGCTTAAAGGAAATAGCTGGCATCAGTGTCTGGAAAGCGATTTGCCCGATGCCGGTAATAACAATTACCGCATTGCGCTGCGCAAGTACGATCAGTTCTTAGGCTGGCAGCAGGCGTAAGCCTGATCTGCACCGATTGTTCCCCCGCGTGCCTGTGGCACAATCCTCTTTTCCCGCCAGCCGGGAAAAAGGGGCGGGGGAGCACGGCGCTTCTTCCTCCTGGTTTTTTCCCTGCACTTCCGTCACACCGCATCTGCTGACACCTGAATCAGGGTGATCCTTTTCGCATCTTCTGCAACACTGTAAGGATAATTCCCGTGCCCAAACGGAGGCCGCATTGTCTTTGCATTTGTTACACCAATTTCCTCGTCTTGAACTGCTGGGCGCACCGACGCCGTTAGAACATCTGCCACGGCTTTCTGATTATCTGGGGCGCGATATTTTCATCAAACGCGATGACTTCACGCCTGTCGCGATGGGTGGCAACAAGCTGCGCAAGCTGGAATTTCTGGCGGCCGATGCCCTGCGTGAAGGTGCCGATGTGTTACTGACTGCGGGCGCTATTCAGTCCAACCATGTGCGTCAGACGGCGGCAGTCGCTGCCCGGCTTGGCCTGAAGTGCGTAGCGCTGCTGGAAAACCCGATCGGTACACACGCTGAAAACTACCTGAGCAACGGCAACCGTCTGTTACTGGATCTGATGGATGCTGAAGTGATCATGGTGGATGCGCTGCACAATCCCACCGAACAGCTGGCTGAAGAGGCAACCCGGCTGGAAGCGCAGGGCTTTCGTCCTTACATCGTGCCGGTCGGCGGCTCAAATGCGCTGGGTGCACTAGGCTATGTGGAGTGTGCACAGGAGATCGCGCATCAGAGCGAAGGCGTGGTTGATTTCGCCGCCGTGATCGTTGCTTCCGGTAGTGCTGGCACCCATGCCGGACTGGCGGTAGGACTGGAGCATCTGCTGCCGGAGACCGAGCTGGTGGGCGTCACCGTTTCACGTCAGGTTGACGCGCAGCTGCCGCTGGTTGAGCGGCTGCGTCAGTCGCTGGCAGAGAAGCTGGAAGTACAGGTTAAGGCACCGATCACCCTGTGGGATGACTATTTTGCGCCACGCTACGGCGAGCCGAATGATGAAGGCATGGCGGCGGTAAAACTGCTGGCGCAGCTGGAAGGGATACTGCTGGATCCGGTTTATACCGGCAAGGCGATGGCCGGACTGCTGGATGGCATCAGCCAGAATCGTTTCCGCCGTGAAGGTCCGTTGCTGTTTATTCATACGGGCGGGGCACCGGCGTTATTTGCTTATCATCCTTCAGTCTGAGACAAGCGAATAAAACAGTTTATACTCCGTGCGTTATCATTTTGAACAGGCAGCGATACGCGGTGCTGCCCTTATAAGAACACACACACAATACTGTCAATAATGGGGTGAATATGTCCTTTTCTCGTGCAGGTCGTCAGATGGTGATGGGCGTTATGGCTGTGGCGCTGATTGCAGGCGTCAACGTTAAAACCTTTGCAGCGGAAAACCTGCTGAACAAAATTAAAGAGCGCGGCACGCTGCTGGTGGGGCTGGAAGGCACTTATCCGCCATTCAGCTTTCAGGATGAAAAGGGCAAGCTGACTGGCTTTGAAGTGGAATTCGCGGAACAGCTGGCGCAGCACATGGGCGTCAAAGCGAGCCTTAAACCCACCAAGTGGGATGGCATGCTGGCGTCACTCGACGCGAAGCGCATAGATGTGGTGATCAACCAGGTCACTATCTCTGATGAGCGCAAGAAGAAGTATGACTTCTCTACGCCATACACAGTCTCCGGTATTCAGGCACTGACCATGAAAGCCAACGCCAGCACCATCACCAAACCGGCTGATCTGGCCGGTAAGAAAGTGGGCGTGGGTCTGGGCACTAACTACGAGCAGTGGCTGCGCGAGAATGTGAAGGGCGTGGACATCCGTACCTATGATGATGACCCGACCAAATATCAGGATCTGCGTTCTGGCCGTCTGAATGCGATTCTGGTTGACCGTCTGGCCGCGCTGGATCTGGTGAAGAAAACCGGTGACACCATGGCCGTCGCGGGCGATGCGTTCTCCCGTCAGGAATCGGGCGTGGCGATGCGTAAAGGTAACGACGATCTGCTGAAAGCGGTCAACCAGGCTATTGCTGATATGCAGAAAGATGGCTCGCTGAGCAAGCTGTCTCAGAAATGGTTTGGCGCGGATGTGACGAAATAATGCAGGAAAGTCTTCAACTGGTGCTGGATTCAGCACCTTTTTTATTAAAGGGCGCGCTGTTTACGCTGCAGCTCAGCATCGGCGGGATGTTCTTTGGTCTGCTGCTGGGCTTTATTCTGGCGCTGATGCGTCTGTCACGCTTCTGGCCGGTTCGCTGGCTGGCGCGGATCTATGTCTCGATTTTCCGTGGCACGCCGTTAATCGCCCAGCTTTTTATGATCTATTACGGCCTGCCGCAGTTTGGCATTGAACTGGATCCGATCCCCTCTGCGATGATTGGTCTTTCCCTGAATACCGCCGCTTACGCCTCAGAGTCACTGCGCGGCGCGATTTCATCGATTGAACGCGGTCAGTGGGAAGCGGCGGCCAGTATCGGCATGACGCGCTGGCAAACGCTGCGCCGGGTCATTCTGCCGCAGGCAGCGCGCACCGCGTTGCCACCGCTGGGCAACAGCTTTATCAGTCTGGTGAAAGATACCTCGCTGGCAGCGACCATTCAGGTGCCGGAACTGTTCCGTCAGGCGCAGTTGATCACCTCACGCACGCTGGAAGTCTTCACCATGTATCTGGCGGCCTCGCTAATCTACTGGGTGATGGCAACGGTGTTGTCTGCGTTGCAGAACCGGCTGGAACAGCATGTTAATCGTCAGGATTCGGAGTCGAAATGAGCGCCATTGAAGTCAGAAAGCTGGTGAAATCGTTTAACGGCCAGACGGTGCTCCACGACATCGACCTTGATGTTGCCGCTGGTGAAGTGGTGGCGATTATCGGTCCCAGCGGCTCAGGTAAAACCACGCTGCTGCGCAGTATTAATCTGCTGGAAGTGCCGGATAGCGGCACGATTCGTGTTGGGGAGATTACTGTGGATGCCGCGCTGGCGCAGAGCAAGCAGAAAGAGCAGGTGCGTCGTTTGCGTCAGCAGGTCGGCTTTGTCTTCCAGAACTTCAATCTGTTTCCGCACCGTTCGGTGATGGAGAACATTATTGAAGGGCCGGTCATCGTTAAAGGCGAGCCGAAAGCGGATGCAATAGCCCGTGCCCGCACTCTGCTGGAGAAGGTCGGGCTGAATGGTAAGGAGGGGAGCTATCCGCGCCGTCTGTCAGGAGGACAGCAGCAGCGCGTGGCAATTGCGCGTGCACTGGCGATGCGGCCGGAAGTCATTCTGTTCGACGAGCCGACCTCTGCGCTGGACCCGGAGCTGGTAGGCGAAGTGCTCAGCACCATTCGTGCCCTGGCCGAGGAGAAACGTACCATGGTTATCGTCACGCATGAGATGAGTTTTGCCCGCGACGTTGCGGACCGCGCCATTTTTATGGACCAGGGACGTATTGTCGAGCAGGGCGACGCGAAAGCGTTGTTCAGTAACCCTCAGCAGCCGCGAACCCGTCAGTTCCTCGATAAATTCCTTAATCAGTAATTCCACTGCCTTCTCCGGAAGGCAGTTTTATCCCTCCCGTACGCCTGTTTTAACGCAGCAATGGACTGCTTTTTCCTGAGTGTGCGGCGCAATATCATAACTATTTATTTAGCCGTTAAACCTTTTGGCACATCTGACAAATCTTTTCTTTTCATCGGATATTAAATGGCTTTTACTGATGCCACTTTCTCTTATTTGTATTTTAGCGATCATCAGGGAATATTATCGTTTTCTTTGAGTGAGGTGGCGGTAATAAGCGTATCGCTTCATCAATTAATAAGTGTAAGGAAACGTTCGGTCAGGTAAATAACTGTAGCAGCAGGGCCACTCCACGGCTTTTAAGAGTTTCGCTACATTCAACTTCGGCTCAATGGCGAATAATCGCTGGATAACCATAAAAGCAAAACTGCTTTCCTCGCTTTTACATTCCAGCATTCTGACCTACACAGCAGGAGTCATTGAATGAGCCAGACTAAGTCAGACCAGATATTATGGGTAGATACCCTTAAGGGCGCCTGCATATTGCTGGTGGTCCTGTACCACACGGTTTTACCCGGCTTTGAAGGAACCATGAAATATCTCACTGCCGGATGGATTCCTGCCGAAATATGGATACAGTTTAATACGGTATTGTCGCCGCTGCGTATGCCCGCCTTTTTCTTTGTTTCAGGATTGCTGGCGACGAATGGCATTATTAACCGGCCCTGGAAACAGGTGTTTACCAGTCGTATTACCAATCTCTTTTATCTCTACATTCTGTGGGGCTTTATTCAGTGGTGGTCCATCATAGGCATCTCTACTGAAATTACCGGCCAGCGTATTTCCCAGAATCTGAATGCTGCCTATGCGGGTTCACTATTCGAGTTCCTGAAACTGACCTTTATGGCCATGAGTACATCATGGTATTTGTATGGGCTGGGGCTCTATTTTCTCTGTGCCAAATTTTTTCGTCAATATAAGCTGGCCCTGGTGGTGGTGGCGATCCTGCTGAATTATCTGGCGGTGGAAAAAGTGATTCCATTCTGGGGTCCCCAGAGTCTGGCCCAATATTTCCTGTTCTTCCTGTTAGGTGCGTTCTGGAGTCAGACCATGCTGCGCCTGAGTGAGTGGCGGCGCGAGAATCTGATGCCCTGGGCGTTACTGGCAGCGGTTGCCGGGATTCATGTGATTTTCGGTCTGGATAAGAGTCTGTTCCTGTGCGTACTGGCTGTGTTGTTCAGTATTGCCGCGTGCCGCTGGCTGAATCAGCATTTTAGCATGCGCTATCTCAACTGGGTTGGCCGCAATACACTGCAGATTTACGTTATCCATCGTATCTTCATCGAGTTCTTTGGTATGTCTGCGATTCTTTTCGCGCAGCGTCATCATCTGTTTGAGCAGGCGTGGTTTTCGTTTCTCTGGGCTTGCTTCTATCCGGTGGCGATAGTCGGTCTGTGTTCGCTCTGCTCTGTGGCTATCTGGTCGCTGACCAATCGCGGCGTGGGGCAGTCGCTGTTTGTATTTCCAACACTGGTTAAGCGGGCGCATGGCAGGGGATGAAAGTCGGTTTGCGGCAAGGTGTGCGGGAGCTTCCACCTGGAAGCGGGCAGGGTACGCTTTGCAGCGGGCTGACACTGAGCGGGTTACGCCCGCCAGGCGGTGGGGAGTTTCAGGTTGCCCGTGCAGGCGGACGCGTTAAGGGGCGAACGCCCGCCCCTTAACAATCCCGGCGTCCGGCAGCCTGCGCGCCCCGCGTTGCGGGGTGCCTTCGTCACGCCCTGCGGCCTGCGGACCGTCCGGACGCGCCATCCCTGGCGCGTTCCGTCCTTTCGCCGACGTCCTGTCGGCTCATCCTTGCCTCCGGTTATTCCTCAGCGCTTCGGATGCCTCTGGTAAACCCCTGCCGGTGGGATTTTTGCCCGGTTCGGGGATTCAGGCCGCTGAAAGTGGGGGGGAAGGGGCTGGCTGGTTTCGCTTTGCAGCGGGCTGACACTGAGCGGGTTACGCCCGCCAGGCGGTGGGGAGTTTCAGGTTGTCCGTGCAGGCGGACGCGTCAAGGGGCGTACGCCCGCTCCTTAACAATCCCGGCGTCCGGCAGCCTTTGCGCCCCGCGTTGCGGGGTCCCTTCGTCACGCCCTGTGGACTGCGGACCGTCCGGACGCGCCTTCCCTGGCGCGTTCCGTCCTTTCGCTGACGTCCTGTCGGCTCCTCCTTGCCTCCGGTTATTCCTCAGCGCTTCGGATGCCTCTGGTAAACCCCTGCCGGTGGGATTTTTGCCCGGTTCGGGGATTAAGGCCGCTGAAAGTGGGGGGGAAGGGGCTGGCTGGTTTCGCTTTGCAGCGGGCTGACACTGAGCGGGTTACGCCCGCCAGGCGGTGGGGAGTTTCAGGTTGCCCGTTCAGGCGGACGCGTTAAGGGGTGTACGCCCGCCCCTTAACAATCCCGGCGTCCGGCAGCCTGCACGCCCCGCGTTGCGGGGTGCCTTTGTCACGCCCTGCGGCCTGCGGACCGTCCGGACGCGCCTTCCCTGGCGCGTTCCGTCCTTTCGCCGACGTCCTGTCGGCTCCTCCTGGCCTCCGGTTGTTCCTCAGCGCTTCGGATGCCTCTGTTAAACCCACGCCTGTAATATCCGGGTTTTTATCGGACATAGCGTTGTCTGGTGGTTTGAAAACCAAAGCTAATTTTGAAAGCTATCAGCGGCAATGCATCAACATTAAAAAGAAGAGCCAACAGAGGATGGTGTGAAAGGGCATTTTTCGTGTCAGGCTTAAACCGCAGGCAATCCTTCAGACTTGCTGCAATTACTTACCCAACACAAAAATAAGAGATATCAGCGAGGGTAGAAGGCCATTATTCCCGCCCGGCAGAGAGCCGCAGATAATCCTCCGGACTTACAGCGATGACGTGATCAACACAAAAATAAGAGATACCAGCGAATAGGGTAGAAGGCCATCCTTCCTTCCATGCAGAGAGCCATAGATAATTTTTCCGACTTAAAGCGATGACGTACCCAACACAAAAAGAAGAGTTAAAGGCGGGGAGGGAGGCCGTCAGAGCCGCTGAGCGGATGAGGGATTTCAGGACGAGCGGCAGGGATGCCGCGAAGAGGCGGGTTCGCGCCAGGGAGGGCGCGTCCCGCCGGTCCGTGAGAAATCCGGAAGAAGCGAAGGGACCGTGAAGCGGCGGTGAAGCAGGCCGGAGCCCGGGGTCAAGGGGGCGCGGCGACTGGCGCCCCTTGTTGGTCGCCTGCAGAGGCGTAACTGAAACTCCCCAACCCGCCAGGCGAACGAAACCTTCTCAGCGCCCGTTCGCGCAGCGAACACCAGGTACATGCCAGCCCACCAGGCGAACGAAACTCTCTGATAGCCCGTTCGCGCAGCGAACATTAACAGCCTCAGCTCCGCTGCAAGCCCCTTCGCGCAGCGAACCCCCCTTAAGCTTCAGCGCTACCCAATCGTCATCAGACTCGCATTACCGCCCGCCGCGGCAGTATTCACACTCAGTGAACGCTCAATTAACAGACGTTCCAGCAGCAGATTGGTCTCGCCGCGGGCGAAGCCCTGCACCGACACAATCGCGCCGTCACGCGCCGCAATTTGTTCGCACAGGGTGCGCAGCTGATCGGCATCGCCGTGATAGATCACCGCATCAAACTCCGGGGCTAATGGGTCACGCGCCAGCGTGATACGCGCTTTCACGGCGTCAGGCAGTGCCGCCCGCAGGGTGCGATGCAGCTCATCATCTGCCCACAGCGCTTTACTGCCCACGCTGGTGACCGCAGCCAGCTGGACTAACGCATCCTGCTCGTTGTCAGCCAGACAGAGCACCTGGTCACGCGGCAACAGCGAGAAAGTGTTACGTTCGCCGGTCGGGCCAGGCAACAGGCGGACCACGCCCGCCTGGGCCAGCTCGCCATAGTGCTGGCAGAGTTCAGCCAGCTCAGGCTTATCTTTAGCCCAGTTGCTGAGTGCCTGATGCGGTGCCAGCAAAGAGTGACGGAGCGTGCTGTCCGCCGGGCGCTCGGCATCCTGACGATCAAAGGTCAGACGCAGTGCGCTATCCGGGCGATGGGCCAGCAAGCGATAAAGATAGAGTGGGCCACCCGCTTTCGGACCGGTTCCGGATAAGCCTTCACCGCCAAACGGCTGAACGCCGACCACGGCGCCGACCATGTTGCGGTTAACGTAAAGGTTGCCGACCCGGGCGTTCGCCGTCACCTGCGCGATGGTTTCGTCGATGCGCGTATGCACGCCCAGCGTCAGGCCATAGCCGGAGGCGTTGATCTGATTAACCAGCTGCGGCAGGTTGTTGCGGGTAAAGCGCACGACGTGCAGCACCGGCCCAAAAATCTCTTTATCCAGATCGCTAACCTGATTCAGCTCAATCAGCGTCGGTTTCACAAAGGTGCCGCTATTCCACTCTTTGCTGTCCTGCGGGTTATCCTGCACCGCCTGATACACCGTGAAGCCCTTGTTACGCATCGCCTGAATATGACGGTCGATATTGGCTTTGGCTTCGGCATCAATCACCGGGCCGATATCGGTTGAGAAGCGTTCCGGATTGCCCATGCGGCACTCCGCCATCGCGCCACGCAGCATCTTCAGCGTATGGTCGGCGACATCTTCCTGAATACAGAGCAGACGCAGGGCAGAGCAGCGCTGTCCGGCACTGTCGAAGGCCGAGGCGACGATATCGATCACCACCTGCTCAGTCAGCGCGGAAGAGTCGACGATCATCGCGTTCATCCCGCCGGTTTCCGCAATGAGCGGCACCGGACGACCATGTTGATCAAGGCGACCGGCAAGATTGCGCTGCAGCAGGGTTGCCACGGCAGTCGAGCCGGTAAACATCACGCCGCGAATCCGATCATCTCCGGTCAGCTGTGCACCGACCGTTTCGCCCTGGCCTGGCAGCAGTTGCAGCACGCCTGGCGGCACACCCGCATCCAGAAGGATCTGAACCGCCTGCGCGGCAATCAGTGGGGTTTGCTCAGCCGGTTTTGCCAGCACGCTATTGCCAGCTGCCAGTGCAGCCGCAACCTGACCCGTGAAAATCGCCAGCGGGAAGTTCCACGGACTGATACAGACCACCGGGCCAAGTGGACGGTGCGTTTCGTTGTCGAAATCGTCCCGCACCATACCGGCGTAGTAATAGAGGAAATCAACGGCTTCACGGACTTCCGCGATAGCGTTGTTATAAGTCTTGCCCGCTTCACGCACCAGGATACCAATCAGCTGTTGCATCTGGCCTTCCATCTGCTGTGCAGCGCGTTCCAGAATCGCAGCACGCTCCTGCGGCGGCGTGGCAAACCAGATCGGTCCGCTGTTCACGGCGGCATCCAGTGCCACAGAGACCTCCTGCTCAGTAGCTTCGCGAACCTGACCGACACGGTCGCCCGGTGCGGCCGGG
Organism: Pantoea sp. MHSD4; assembly: GCF_021043305.1. Taxonomy (NCBI): domain Bacteria; kingdom Pseudomonadati; phylum Pseudomonadota; class Gammaproteobacteria; order Enterobacterales; family Erwiniaceae; genus Pantoea; species Pantoea sp. MHSD4. The sequence goes on from NZ_JAJNDH010000001.1 coordinate 747,453, forward strand.
TTAAGGATATCGCGCAACTCGCCAGCACCCGCTTCACCCTCAATAATCGGCTCGGCCAGACAGGGCTGTGCGGCGCTGCTCAGCAGGGCGCTGGACAGTGAGGCAAGACGATGTTCGTTGGCCATATCCAGACCCGCAGAGTTAACGCGGTTATCGCCATACAGTTCGCGCGGCAGAGGGATCTTCGGATGCGGCAGGCCAATGGCGCCTTCGCTGGCACCCAGTTTCTCGACGGCAGTCACCGGATCGGCTACCAGCTCATCGATCGGCAGCGAGGTATCAGCAATACGGTTAACAAAGGAGGTGTTGGCCCCGTTTTCTAACAAACGACGAACCAGATAGGCCAGCAGGGTTTCATGGGTGCCCACCGGCGCATAGATACGGCAGGGACGATTAAGCTTGCCGTCCGCCACTTTGCCGACCACCTGCTCATACAGCGGTTCGCCCATGCCGTGCAGGCACTGGAACTCATACTGGCCCGGATAGTAGTTATTGCCCGCCAGTTGATAAATTGCCGCCAGAGTGTGCGCGTTGTGCGTCGCGAACTGCGGATAGATCAGGCTTGGCACCGCCAGCAGTTTGCGGGCACAGGCCAGGTAAGAGATATCGGTGTAAACCTTGCGGGTATAAACCGGGTAGCCCTCCAGGCCTTCCATCTGGGCGCGCTTGATTTCGCTGTCCCAGTACGCGCCTTTCACCAGACGGATCATCAGGCGACGGCGGCTGCGCTGTGCCAGATCAATCAGCTCATCAATGACAAACGGACAGCGTTTCATGTAGGCCTGAATCACAAACCCGATGCCGTTCCAGCCTTCCAGCTCTGGCTCGAAACAGAGTTTTTCCAGCATATCGAGTGACAGTTCCAGCCGATCGGCTTCTTCTGCGTCGATATTGATGCCGATGTCATAAGAGCGGGCCAGCAGCGTCAGTGATTTCAGAATAGGGTAGAGCTCTTCCATCACACGCTCATACTGCGCGCGGCTGTAGCGGGGATGCAGTGCGGAGAGCTTGATGGAGATGCCGGGTCCTTCATAAATGCCACGTCCATTCGACGCTTTACCAATGGCATGGATCGCCTGCTGATAAGAGAGCAGATAGGCTTTGGCATCGCCTGCAGTAAGTGCCGCTTCGCCCAGCATATCGTAAGAGTAGCGGAAACCTTTCTCTTCCAGCTTGCGGGCGTTAGCCAGCGCTTCGGCAATGGTTTCACCGGTAACGAACTGCTCACCCATCAGACGCATCGCCATATCCACGCCTTTGCGGATCAGTGGCTCGCCACCCTTACCAATAATGCGGTTAAGCGAGCTGGAGAGGTTCGACTCATTGTGGGTCGAAACCAGGCGGCCGGTAAACAGCAGGCCCCAGGTCGCTGCATTGACAAACATTGAGGAGCTGCGTCCCAGATGTGACTGCCAGTTGCCATTGCTGATTTTGTCGCGAATCAGCGCATCGCGCGTGGGCTTGTCAGGAATACGCAGCAGCGCTTCAGCCAGGCACATCAGCGCTACGCCTTCATGTGAGGAGAGAGAGAACTCCTGCAGCAGACTTTGCACCATGCCAGCGCGTCCGGTTGCCCCTTTCTGGTGCCGCAGCTTGTCGGCGAGCTGATAAGCCAGCTGATGGGTTTTCTCTGCCAGCGCTGCCGGCAAGCGGGCCTGCTCCAGCATCATGGGTACTGCATCAGTCTCCGGACGACGCCAGGCGGCGGTCACCGCTGAACGGGTCACTGACTGAGGTAAAATCTGCTCTGCGAAGTCAAGGAACGGCTGGTGCGACTCCTCTGGCTGGGTGTCATCGGACTCCGCGACCGCCAGGGCAGAAAGCGGGATCTCCGGCACGGCGTCGCCGCTTTCAAGCTGGCCCAGGTAGTTAAAGATCGCCTGTTTAATCAGCCAGTGTGGCGTGCGATCAATCCGCTGTGCAGCCAGTTTGATGCGCTCACGTGTTGCGTCATCCAGTTTTACACCCATGGTGGTTGTAGCCATGACTCCAGAGCTCCTTGTAGTGGTTCGGTACGGCGTTGGCTGCACTATCACTTAAGTTGCAACTTTGTGCAACCGTGTTAAATGTGAGCCAGTTAACACCCTTTAAATGAGGCCGATTGTTAAATTTCTCAAAGCGGCATGGATATTGCTGCAAGATCCTCGCCAGGTTGGCAAGCCTGATAAAAAGCGGTTTTATGGCAGGTAATTCCGTGGTGCAACCGGATAACTGTGAGCGAGTGCAACCTATCAGCACGTTTTCACAAACGGTTAGTGAAATCACTGTAACGCCTGTGTTAAATCCATTGTGCGCGCCACGCCTTTCCGGCAGGATACCGCGCCGCTGGGAAATGACTGACGCCCTGACGAAAAAATCGGCCCGCTTTGCCCCGTTCCGGCTGGCGGGTAGCTGGCGATTTCTCTGGGATATCAAATAATAAGTGGAGAGACAGATGAGTGTAAGTACACCAATGCTGGTGACCTTTGTGATTTATATTCTTGGGATGGTGTTGATTGGTTTTATAGCCTGGCGCTCAACCAAAAACTTCGATGATTACATCCTCGGTGGCCGCAGCCTGGGTAGCGTGGTCACGGCACTCTCTGCCGGTGCCTCCGATATGAGCGGCTGGCTGCTGATGGGATTACCCGGTGCCATTTTCATCTCCGGTATCTCTGAAAGCTGGATTGCGATTGGCCTGACCATCGGTGCCTGGCTGAACTGGAAGATTGTGGCGGGTCGCCTGCGGGTCCAGACCGAGCATCATGACAACGCGCTGACGTTGCCGGACTTCTTCACAAGCCGCTTTGAAGACCACAGTAAAATCCTGCGTGTCATCTCTGCACTGGTGATCCTGGTGTTCTTTACTATCTATTGCGCCTCGGGCGTGGTGGCCGGTGCGCGTCTGTTTGAAAGCACCTTTGGTATGAGTTATGAGACTGCTCTGTGGGCGGGTGCAGCGGCGACTATCCTCTATACGCTGGTGGGTGGGTTCCTGGCGGTAAGCTGGACCGATACCGTCCAGGCAAGCCTGATGATTTTTGCGCTCATCCTGACGCCGGTGTTTGTGATTATCGCGGTCGGCGGCTGGTCTGATTCCATGGCAGTGATTGAAGCGAAAAGCCTGGAAAATCTCGACATGCTCAAGGGGCTGAACTTCGTGGCGGTCATCTCGCTGCTTGGCTGGGGTCTGGGTTACTTCGGGCAGCCGCATATCCTGGCGCGTTTTATGGCGGCAGATTCACATCGCTCAATCCGTACCGCACGTCGCATCGGTATGACGTGGATGGTGCTCTGTCTGGCGGGCGCTGTGGCGGTGGGCTTCTTTGGTATCGCCTACTTCCAGAACAACCCGACGCTGGCAACGGGCGTTAATGATAATGCTGAGCGCGTCTTTATTGAGCTGGCGCGTATTCTGTTCAACCCATGGATTGCGGGAATTCTGCTGTCAGCGATTCTGGCCGCCGTGATGTCAACGCTGAGCTGTCAGCTGCTGGTCTGCTCCAGTGCCCTGACTGAAGATCTCTACAAAGGTTTTCTGCGTAAAAATGCCAGCCAGAAAGAGCTGGTGTGGGTAGGGCGTCTGATGGTGCTGCTGGTGGCACTGATTGCCATTGCCCTGGCGTCTAATCCGGAAAACCGCGTGCTGGGCCTGGTGAGCTACGCCTGGGCGGGCTTCGGTGCTGCGTTTGGTCCGGTCGTGCTGTTTGGCGTCTGCTGGAAGCGCATGAACCGCAACGGTGCGCTGGCGGGCATGATTATCGGTGCGCTGACCGTGCTGGTGTGGAAACAGTATGGCTGGCTGGGACTGTATGAAATCATCCCAGGCTTCATCTTTGCCAGCATCGCGATCGTGGTCTTCAGCCTGATGGGACGTGAACCTTCAGCAGAAGCGCAACAGCGCTTTGTCGCTGCAGAAGCAGAATTCCAGACCAAATAAGCGAAGCGTTAATCCTTAAGGCCTGTCCCGAAAGGGGCGGGCCTTTTTGTTACAAAGATAAATCACCCAAAGATGAAATTATCTCCGCCAGTAACTTGTTTTTTTCGCAGCGATAATGATAATCGGTATCGTTTACACTTTACCTGATTTTACTATTTATTGACGCTGCTTAACATTCAAGAGGTTGGCGATGTTTGTTCCTTTTCTCATCATGCTGCGTGAAGGGCTTGAAGCCGCGCTGATAGTCAGCCTGATAGCCAGCTATCTCAAACGCACCCAGCGCACCCAATGGTTCCCGGCGATGTGGGCGGGCGTGTTTATCGCCGCTGCACTCTGTCTGGGCCTGGGTCTGTTCATCAATGCCACCACCGGTGAATTCCCGCAAAAAGAGCAGGAGCTGTTTGAAGGTATTGTGGCGCTGATTGCGGTCGTCATCCTCACCTCAATGGTGTTCTGGATGCGCAAAGTGGCACGCAATATCCGGGTTGAGCTTGAGCAGGCGGTCGATCAGGCGCTGCACCGCTCCGGCCGTGGCGGTCTGGCGCTGGTGCTGATGGTATTTCTGGCCGTGGCACGTGAAGGGCTGGAGTCTGTCTTCTTCCTGCTGGCCGCCTTTACTCAGGATGTCGGTTATGCGCCGCCGATTGGCGCGGTGCTGGGGCTGGCAACGGCGGTGGTGCTGGGCATGCTGCTCTACTGGGGCGGTATCCGCCTGAATATGGCGCACTTTTTCCGCTGGACCAGCGTGTTCATTTTATTTGTTGCGGCGGGCCTGGCGGCGGGGGCAATTCGTGCGTTCCACGAAGCGGGCCTCTGGAATCGCTTTCAGGATGTGGCGTTCGACCTCAGTAATACTTTATCGACCCATTCGCTGTTCGGCACTTTGCTGGAAGGGATTCTGGGATATCAGGAGGCCCCAAGCGTGAGTGAAGTGACCGTTTACTTCGTCTACCTGATCCCGGCGCTAATTTTGTTCTTTATGCCTGCGCGTCCTGCTGCGTCGGCCACGGTGTAATCAGACATTTAACAGGCGCGCCCGCCGCGCCGGCAACTTAACAGGGAATATCGAGATGACAATGCGTTTCCGCCGCAAGGCACTGCTGCTTCCTCTGCTGGCGATCTCCGCTTCGGCTGCGGCAGCGGTTCCTCAGGTCACCGTTAGTGTCAACGACAAGCAGTGTGAGCCGATGAGCTTAACGGTCAAGGCCGGCAAGACTCAGTTCCTGATCAAAAACAACAGCCAGAAAGCGCTGGAGTGGGAAATCCTCAAAGGCGTGCTGGTGGTTGAAGAGCGTGAGAACATCGCGCCAGGCTTCAGTCAGAAGCTGACCGCCAATCTGGAAGCAGGCGAATATGAGATGACCTGTGGTCTGCTGAGCAATCCTAAAGGCAAGCTGATTGTTGAGGCGGGCGAGGGCACGGCGAAAAGCACCACGTCCGCGCGTATGCAGTTAGAAGGCCCGATCACCGCCTATAAAGCGTATGTGACGGATCAGGTGAATCAGCTGGTCAGTAACACCCAGGCGTTTACTGACGCTGTTAAAGCGGGTGATGTGGAAAAAGCCAAAACGCTGTTTGCGCCGACCCGTCAGTATTATGAGCGCATTGAGCCGATTGCTGAGCTTTTCTCCGATCTCGACGGCAGCATTGATGCCCGTGAAGATGACTACGAGAAGAAGGCAGCCGATCCTAAGTTCACCGGTTTCCACCGTCTGGAAAAAGCCCTGTTTGCGGATAACAGCACCAAAGGCATGGCGGACTACGCGGATAAGCTGAATAAAGATGTGAAAGATTTGCAGGTGCGCATCAGCGAACTGGCCTTCCCGCCAGCTAAAGTGGTTGGCGGCGCGGCCGGTCTGATTGAAGAAGTGGCCTCCAGCAAAATCTCCGGTGAGGAAGATCGCTACAGTCGTACCGACCTGTGGGACTTCCAGGCCAACATTGATGGCGCGCAGAAAATTGTTGAGCTGCTACGCCCGATGGTGAGCAAAGCGAACCCGCAGTTGCAGGCTAAGGTTGACGCTAACTTCAAAAAAGTCGATGCAATCCTGAGCAAGTACCGCACCAAAACCGGTTTCGAATCCTATGAGAAACTGACCAGCGCCGACCGTAACGCGCTGAAAGGACCGATCACCGCGCTGGCGGAAGATCTTTCGTTACTTCGTGGCACTTTGGGTCTGGATTAATCATGAGTCGTAAGGAAGATGACGCGCAGCCTGCGCGTCGTCGTTTACTGAAAGGTTTGGGTCTGCTGGGCGGCGCGGCGGCGATCGGCGGCGGTTGTCCGTTCCACGCCGCTGCTGCGGACAGCTTTTCGCCGGGTACGGTAACGCCGCAGGCGCGACAGCAGACGCAGCCGTTTTACGGTCCACATCAGGCGGGCATCACGACGCCCCAGCAGGCATCGATGATGCTGGTGGCATTTGATTTGCTCAGTAGTGATAAAGCGGAGCTGAAGCGTCTGTTCCAGCTACTGACCCAGCGTATCGCCTTTCTCACCACGGGAGGGCCGGCACCTGCGGTGACTAATCCGCAACTGCCGCCAATGGATTCCGGCATTCTTGGGGCGACTATCGCGCCTGATAATCTGACAATTACTGTGTCGGTCGGCCATTCGCTGTTTGATGAACGCTTCGGTTTAGCGCCTCACAAGCCGAAAAAATTGCAGCCGATGACGCGCTTCCCCAATGATTCGCTTGATGCCAGTCAGTGTCATGGCGATCTGCTGCTGCAGATTTGTGCTAACACGCAGGATACGGTGATTCATGCTCTGCGTGACATCATCAAGCATACGCCTGACCTGCTGGGTGTACGCTGGCGACGCGAAGGTTTTATCTCGGACCACGCGGCACGCAGTCAGGGGCAGGAGACGCCGATCAATCTGCTGGGTTTTAAAGATGGCACCGCCAACCCGGATACGCACAATCCTGCTCTTATGAACCAGTTGCTGTGGGTGACCGCCGATCAGGATGAGCCTGTCTGGGCGCGCAATGGCAGCTATCAGGCAGTACGACTTATTCGCTTTCATGTTGAAATGTGGGACCGCACCCCATTGGGTGAGCAGCAGACTATCTTTGGTCGCGAGAAGCTGAGCGGCGCGCCACTGGGCATGCAGCATGAACATGACGTGCCGGATTACGCGCGTGATCCGGATGGTGAGGTCATTGCACTGGATGCGCACATTCGTCTTGCGAACCCCCGCACACCTGAGACCGCCAGTAGCCTGATGCTGCGACGTGGCTACAGCTACTCTGCGGGTATCTCTGCATCCGGGCAGCTTGAGATGGGATTATTGTTCGTCTGCTACCAGCACGATCTGGAGCGTGGTTTTCTCACGGTGCAGCAGCGTCTCAACGGTGAAGCGCTGGAAGAATATATCCGTCCTTTTGGCGGTGGTTACTTTTTCGCTTTACCCGGAGTTGCCGACGCCAGCCATTATTTAGGACAGTCGCTACTGGAGGCTTGATTAATTTTTGAACAATGCGGGCGGGCCTGTCTCATGCCGCCCGCGGTTTACCACTTTCAGGTATTATTGGCTAAGTTTTTACTGAGATTTACCGGGTGCCGGGTGTATATAAAATATGGTAATTAACTGAAATATAATGATTTTACATTTTGCCTTAAAAGAAATACTTACCCGCGATTAGCAATTCCTTTGCCAGCAGGTAAAATTACTGTTGCAAAGGCCCAACAAAATGGTGCAATTTATTAATCAGGCGTAATCGTATGTGTTGATGTATCACACTGGAGTTCGCGAATGGGTCGAGTCTTTAATGGAAAGTCACTGTCACTAAATAAATTGCGCCTGACCGCGAGGGCAATTCTGCCTCGTTATTTCTCCCTTCCTTCAACCATTTCTTTTGTCTTATCGCATCCTGTTTTATCCGGTGTTCAGCCACGTCATTGTGTTGCTGCATACCCATTATCCTGTCCTGTCATGGCTCTAAAGGAAGCCAACTGAAACCTCTAAAGCGTTCACGTAATCGCACGGGTCAACGACCTCGCGCGGGAAATGAAACCAACTGAAAGGTGCCACTATGGGAAGACAGAAAGCAGTGATCAAAGCGCGTCGTGAAGCAAGAAGAGTGCTTCGCAGTGACTCTCGCAGTCATCGTCAGCGCGAAGAAGAGTCGGTCACTTCGCTGGTGCATATGAGCGGACTGGATGCAATTGGCATGGCGCGTGATACGCGTGACCGGTTACCGATTGAGGCCCGTAATGAAGCTCAGGCGCACTATCTTAATGCCATAGGAACGAAACAGCTGATCTTCGCAACCGGTGAAGCCGGATGCGGTAAAACCTGGATCAGTGCTGCGAAAGCAGCTGAGGCCCTGATTAATAAGGATATCGACAGGATTATCGTTACGCGCCCGGTACTACAGGCAGATGAGGATCTGGGTTTCCTGCCCGGTGATATTTCTGAGAAATTCGCCCCTTATTTCCGCCCGGTTTATGACATTCTGGTTAAACGTCTTGGCGCATCATTTATGCAATATTGTCTGCGTCCGGAAATTGCCAAGGTAGAGATTGCGCCTTTCGCCTACATGCGAGGCCGCACCTTTGAAAATGCTGTGGTGATTCTGGATGAGGCGCAGAACGTTACCGCCGCGCAGATGAAAATGTTCCTGACCCGACTGGGCGAAAACGTCACAGTCATTGTTAACGGCGATATTACCCAGTGCGACTTGCCCGCTGGGGTGCCTTCCGGTCTCGCGGACGCGCTGGCGCGTTTTGAAGAGGACGAGATGGTTGGCATTGTGCGCTTTGGCAAAGAGGATTGTGTGCGTTCTGCGCTGTGTCAGCGCACCCTGCACGCGTATAGCTAGCGTTTGATTGAGTAGAAGTGTAGCGCCCAAACCCGGCTTCGGCCGGGTTTTCTTTTCAGGCAATCCCTCAAAAGAATTCATTCTCATCTAATAAGTGATTTCACTCTCATTTTCCCATGAAACCGGTTGCATGAAATATCTCGCAGGATACCGTGAAACCGGTTGCATGGCAGGTTTCCAGATTGCCATGCAAATATTTTCACTTTTTCAGACGGTGTAGTCAGTGACAATGAAAGGGAAAAAATATGACAGGCATCAGGGATTACAATAAGTTAGCAAGCGATATTCTTCATGAAGTTGGTGGGCAAGAGAATATCCAAAGTTTTACCCGCTGCGCCACGCGTTTAAGGCTGGTGCTTGTTAAAACGCCCGCTGAGGCGAAGCGTAACGTGCAACGTCTGTCAGGTGTCATTGCCGTAGTTGAGAGTGGCGGGCAGTTTCAGGTTGTGATCGGTACCCATGTCGCCGATGTGTTTAATGCAATGTCCGGCCTGGTTAAAGAGACAGGAACACCGAAACAGCTGGGAAAAACACGCAAACTGGATGCGGTCATTGCCACGATGTCGGCGGTATTTGCGCCTATTGTTTATATTCTTGCAGCGGCAGGTATCCTTCAGGGACTGCTGATTGTTCTGGGTTTGATTAATGTTGATATTAAAACAACCGGTACATTTGCTTTACTCAACTTCATGTCCTGGACGCCGTTTGCTTTTTTGCCCGTATTTATCGCGATTACGGCCGCACGGCATTTTAAATGTAACCCGTTTATTGCTGTCCTGTGTTGTTGTGCGTTAATTAGTCCGGACTGGACTTCGCTGGCAGCGCGCATTGCCGGGGGAGAAAGCATCAATTTCCTTTTCTTCCCGCTTTCTGAAACAGTTTATACCTCTTCAGTTTTACCTCCCTTGTTTCTGGTTTGGGCACTCTCCTGGCTTGAACATCGTGTAGTCAGGTGGTTACCAGAAGTCATCAGTCCGCTTTTTACCCCATTAATCTGCTTTGTGGTGATTGTGCCGCTGACTCTGATCGTTATTGGTCCGATTACCACATGGGCGGCTTTGGCGGTAGCAAATGGCTATAACGCATTGTTCCATGCTGCGCCCATGCTGGCCGCCGCGGTAATTGGAGGCATCTGGCAGATAATCGTTATTTTTGGCGTTCATTGGGGTATTACGCCCGTCATTATGGCGAACTTCGATACGCAGGGTCATGACTCCTTCCAGGCTTATCAGACTATCGCGGTTATCGGTCAGATGGCGGCAGTGTTAGGTGTCTTTCTGAAAACCCGCAACGCGCAGTTAAAAGCAACTTCGCTCTCTGCCGGCGTCACCGCTATTTTTGGCATCACTGAGCCGGCGATTTATGGCGTGACATTGCGCTTTAAAAAACCCTTTATCTGTGGCTGTATTGGCGGGGCAATTGGTGCCGTTGTTGCCAGCCTGTTCGGTAGCCTTTACTACGCGTATGCTGCACTGCCGGGTCTGTTTACGCTGGTTAATGCCATCAGTCCTGATGCGCCGATGTCGTTTATTGGTGAGCTTGCAGGTGCGGGTACGACAATAGTGCTGACTATTTTGATGGTGCAGTTTGTAGGCTTCGACGATCCCATCGATGAAGAAGAGTCTGCGCCTCTGGCATCCACCCCGCAGGCAACATCCACAGCGGCGAGTGGTCAGGCGATTGATATTCTTAGCCCGTTAAAAGGAGAGGTCCTCGCGCTGGAAAGTGTTACTGATGAGGTCTTTGCCGGTAAGGTGATGGGTGACGGTATCGCCATTAAGCCGGCCGCGGGAAAAGTGGTGGCACCCTGTAATGCGAGGGTGGAATCCCTGATCGCTTCCCATCATGCCATCGGGTTATTGTGTGATAATGGCGCCGAATTGCTGATCCATGTTGGATTAAATACGGTCGAGTTGCAGGGGCAATATTTCCGACCGTTGGTAAAAGAGGGGGATGTGGTTAAAGCAGGTACGCCACTTCTTGAATTCGACAAAGACTGCATTGAACGTGAAGGCTATGACCTGACAACACCCGTCCTGGTGGTGAATAGCGAAGACTTTATTTTAACAGAATATCAGTCTCAGGGTCCCATCGGGCCAGGGATGCCGCTGATGTCTATGACACAAAGAGAGGGGGCTGGGCGCGCACAGGTTAAATGACCCAGGTTTTAGTCGATACGATTAATGTGTATCTCACTTTACAGCCTGGTTCAGCCTGGGTGGTTTAAGCCATCCAATGATTGAGGTTCCTTAATGGTCACAATACAGGACATCGCCAGGGTGGCTGGTGTATCAAAAGCCACCGTATCGCGTGCGTTAAGTGGCAAGGTTTTTGTGCGGGAAGAGGTGAAAGCCAGAATTATGCAGGCTGTAGCTGATACGGGATATCGACCCAATCTGCTGGCACGAAATCTTTCTACTAACAAAACGCATTCGATTGGGCTGGTTATCACTAACGGATTGTACAACGGGCCGTTTTTTTCAAGCCTGGTTTATCAGGCGGCAACGCTCAGCGAGAAACAAAACCGTCAGCTGGTGCTCGCGGACGGTAAACACAGTGCTCAGGACGAGCGCAATGCGATTGACTTACTTATTGAGCTCCGTTGCGAAGCGATTATGCTCTACCCCAAGTATCTTTCAGTCACTGAGCTGGATGATATTGTCGATAAAATTCAGACGCCGATAGTGGTCATTAATCGTGAACTCATCAGAAATCGACGCCACTGTGTGTTCACCGACCATCAGCGCAGTAGTGAAGAGATGATGGCGCATCTGTTGGCGCATGGGCATACCCGGATTGCGTTTATATCGGGATGCAATGATTCACCGACAGGTGAGCGTCGTTTACAGGGCTATCGTAATGCACTACTGAACGCGGGGATCGACCCGGATCCGCAATTAGTGGTGCAGGGTAGCTGGAGCACAGAGAGTGGATACGACGCCGGACTCCAGCTATTAGCGCGCAATATTCCGTTCACCTGCGTGCTGGCGGCCAATGACGACATGGCCATTGGTGTGGCAAAAGCGTTTCAGGACGCGGGCAAAACTATACCTGGCGATATTTCACTTGCCGGGTTTGATGACTCAGTGATTGGAAAGTATTACACACCCTCTCTAACGACTGTTCGTGTGCCTATTGATGAAATGATACAGGATGCGATTAAGATTTTATTGCATCCCGATGAGAGCGTCCCGTCTTCTCATCAGGGAACGCTGGTAAGCCGGGATTCAGTGACGCCGCAGGCTGTGGCGGTGTGATGCTGGTGGCAGGCGCCAGGACTTGTGTCTGCCATGCGTTAATTTAAGGCTGTGACTTTGCATTTAAAGGTGTGCGGCTCTCACAATAACCGTCATTCAGGCTCTTCTTCAGAATGTGGCGGTGAGAGGGGGATTGATTCGCTGCGCTCACCCTTCGGGCAGCGTCGCAGGCTCCGCTGTCCAGCGGGCATGGCCCGTTGTCGAACCCCGGCGGGGGTTCTCATACCCCTCTCTCAGTGCAATATGCAAAAAAAAAGCCTGAACAAACGTTCAGGCTCTTCTTCAGAATGTGGCGGTGAGAGGGGGATTCGAACCCCCGATACGTTGCCGTATACACACTTTCCAGGCGTGCTCCTTCAGCCACTCGGACACCTCACCACATTTACTTCGCCGACCGCGCTGGGTCAACGGGGCGGTACTATAGGGAGTCGGCTGAAAAGGGTCAAGCACTATTTTTCTCTTTTGATCTATTCGCTTAAGCTCTGAACGAATCGATTTACTGCGACATAAAACCGGGGATTTATGTCGCATATTTTGCTTCGTTAAAGGCTAAATCAGCTCTTCACCCGATTCGCGAAACTTTTGCGCAGTTTCTGCAGCTTCGGTGGGATTACCGCCATGCAGTAGCCGTTGCGCTGGCCCGCGCCTTCCCAGTAATCCTGATGATAGGCTTCGGCAGGGTACCACTCTTTCAGCGGCTCAATGGTGGTTACCACCGGCACATCATGGTCAGCCTGAGCACGGGCAATGGCGGCGCGCGCTTCTGCTTCCTGTTCTGCGTTGGCCGGGAAGATCGCCGAGCGATACTGGGTGCCGATATCATTGCCCTGACGGTTAAGCTGGGTCGGATCATGCGTCACAAAGCTGATATCCAGAAGATCGCCGTAGGTCACTTTCTCCGGGTCAAAGCCAATGCGGATGGCTTCTGCATGACCGGTTGCACCACTGCAGACCTGCTCATAAGTCGGATTAGGACGGGCACCACCGGTATAGCCACTTTCAACCGACTCTACGCCGATCACATCTTTAAACACCGCTTCGGTACACCAGAAACAGCCGCCGGCGATAACTGCATATTCGATAGCCATAATAATTTACTCCTGTCAGGTCGAAAGAGGTGAATGGGGGCGCGACAGACCGCTTTCAACTAGATCAGCATCTCCGGTTTAAAATCTCTGCTCCTGTCCACTATTTTCTCGCTCATCACGCTGAACCGGCCTTCGCCGGTGTAGTGCAGAGTCGTGGGATATTCCGGCTGCTCAGCAACATGGGCTTTCACGATCTCAAAAATAAACAGGTTGTAGTTAGCGACCATCGAATCGTCATAGAGCTGACACTCAAAGCTGGCAAAACATTCGGCAATCATCGGTGCGCCCACGACCTGAGCCGGTTCTGGCGTGAGGCCAAAAGCCTCGAACTTATCCAGCTGGTCGCCGTGACTGTTGCCAATCCCTACAACTTCATCAATCAGTGAGGCCGAAGGGATATTCAGCACGCATTGACCGCTATTGCGAATCAGCTCATGGCTGTGATTCATGCCGGCAATCACGCAGCCGACCAGGGAGGGCGAGAACTCCATCACGGTGTGCCAGCCGAGCGTCATGATGTCATGGTGATCTTTGTACTGTGAACTGAGCAGCAGCACCGGCCCGGGTTCAAGATATTTACGGGCTTTACTGACCGGGAAAGCATATTTGTGCATGCGTTGGCTCATGACATAACTCCTTTAGCGTAAGGGTGCCATTAAGTGTAGAGCACCCGGCGCGGAGAGCAGGAGCCTCAATGGTCAGAAATGCGAGGTTGATAGCGGAGGGAAGAGCGCTGACATTTTACTGCAGTATCGCGACCTTAAGGTTTCCTTAATATGCAGTCGCGATACTGCCCGCTCTAAGTGAGGATAATATTATGAAAACTGTACCTGTCTCTCTTCCTGTTACTGCTTCACGTCCGATGAGTGAATATGCTGCATTCCTGATTGCCGCAGCCACCGTTGTTCTTTTCCTGTCAGCCTGGTTTACTGCTTAAAATTTAACGACGGCCCGACACCCGCTTCGGTCGCGACGATTCCCCAGGAAAAACTGAAACCGGTGTAGCTGGACGATACGGCTGACAATGCTCAGCCCAAGTCCGATACCGCCGTAACGACTGTCCATGCGGATAAATGCCTTACTCAGCTCGCCACTTTTACTCTCATCGATACCGGGTCCCTCATCTTCCACCACCAACATCAGGTCGGGAGCAGAGAGCAGCTGCACACTGATCGTGCTGTTATCCGGGCTGTAGCGATGAGCATTCTCTACCAGATTACGCAACAACATCTTCAGCAGCGTGGCATCACCGCGCACAAACTGCTCCTGCGGCAAATCAAGCAACAGCGTCTGCTGATGCGCCTCCAGCATGATACTCAGCTCCGCCTCCATCGGCAGGATCACATCTTCGATCAGCCCGACGTTCTGATAGGTACCAGAGGTAAACGACTGCCCGGCACGCGCCAGATTCAGCAACTGCGACACGCTGTGTGTCATTTGATCCAGGCGCTGCACCAGCGGCTGAACTTTGACATCGCTATTACGCTCAATTAATTCCAGATGCAGGCGTAATCCCGCCAGCGGCGTTCTCAACTCATGCGCCACATCAGCAGTGAACAGCCGCTCGCGCTCGAGGCTGCTGTTCAGACGCGCGACCAGCTGATTGATCGCCTGGGTCACGGCATCGATCTCATGGACCTGACTGTAACAGGCGACAGGCTCGAGATTTTCTTCGCTGCGACTCTCCAGTTCACGCTGCAATTGATAAAGCGGCCGGGTAATCCATTTTACCGCCTGATAGCAAAGCAATAGCGTCAGAGTAATCATGACCAGACTAGGCACCGCCAGGCTGGCTACCGCTTCATGAATTTCACGTTTAACGTGACTGTCCATGTTACGTTTCTGCAACTGCGCTTCCACCAGAAACTGAATCTGCTCTTTACTCTCATGCCATAACCAGATCACGCTGATGATCTGAAAGACCAGCAGAATCAGGCCGATAGCCAGAATGAGGCGAAAGCGCATACTACGGTGATCGAAACCTCTTATCATGTTGCCTCACGAACGCCATCCTGCGTTACCAGCGCATAACCGAAGCCACGCACGGTGCGAATCGCGCTTTTACCAATTTTGTCACGCAGATTATGGATATGTACTTCCAGCGTATTAGTAGAAGGCTCGGTCTCCCAGTTGTAAATATCCTGGTAGAGAATTTCACGGTGCACCGGATTTCCAGCCTTGAGCATCAGCCGTGACAGAATCGCAAACTCTTTAGGTGTCAGATCCAGCAGCACGTCATTAAGCATAATCTGGCGATGGGTCATATCCAGTGCCAGCGCACCCACTCTGACATGACTGTCGCCCTGATTAACATGGCGGCGGATCAATGCGCGGATACGCGCCAGCAGCTCATCCAGCGAAAACGGTTTAATCAGATAGTCGTCAGCACCCGCGTCGAGTCCGGCAATCCGCTCGTTGATGGTGTCGCGCGCGGTCAGAATCAGCACGGGTGTCATCTGCTTCTGGCGACGCAGTCGTATCAGAAAATGCAGGCCATCTTCGTCCGGCAGGCCAAGGTCCAGCACCACCAGACTATAGAGGCCGCTGGCGAAGTGCGCTTCAGCGTCCCGCACGCGCGTCACGCCATCACAGACATAGCCTTCACCTTCCAGCGCCAGTATCAGACCCTGCAACAGCAGAGCATCATCTTCAACAATCAGTATCTTCATTAAGGTTGGCTCCGACACGACGTCAAAATATCATCCGCTGGCACATATTCGTGAGTCGCGGTGCCGGTTAATCCCAGCATGGTTGAAAACAGATTATCCTGTGAAAATTCGTCTGTCGCCGCCAGTTTATTCAGGCAACTGCGATTAACGGCATAGCGTTTCTGATAATCATCGGAAAGCCAGATCAGAAGCGGCACATGTTTCTGGGTATCCGGTGCAATAGCATAGGGCAGGCCATGCAGGTAAGCCCCGTTTTCACCCAGCGATTCGCCATGGTCTGACAGATAGACCAGGCTGGTGGTGAAGCGATCCTGATGCGCACGCAGTACGTTAATGGCTTTATCGACAATATGATCCACATTGACCAGCGTATTGTCATAAGTATTGATCAGCTGTTGCTGCGAACAGTCCTGTATCTGATTGGTATCACAGGTCGGTTCAAACTGACGGAACTGCGGCGGATAGCGATGGCTGTAAGTCGGACCATGACTGCCAATGGTGTGCAGCACGATCACCGCATTGCCATTTAACTGACTGATGTATTCATCCAGACCGTGGAACAGCACGTCGTCATAACACTCACCCTCAATGCACATACCAGGCAGGTTCAGGCTGGTCATATCCTGATGTGGAACACGATCGCAGGCACCTTTACAGCCGCCATCGTTCTCATTCCACAACACGCTGATCCCGGCACGCTGAATGACATCGAGCAATCCTTCCTGGTGCGCGGCCAGCACATCATCATAATGTGCGCGCGGCATATTAGAGAACATGCAGGGCACGGAAACCGCCGTAGCGGTGCCGCACGAGGTGGTGTGCGGGAAATAGATCACATCATCTTTCGCCAGTAAGGGATTGGTAAGACGGCCATAACCGCCCAGCGAGAAGTTTTGCGCGCGTGAGGTTTCACCCAGCACCAGAATCGTCAGATTCGGCTTGCCGCTGCTGCGGCTGGGTTGCAGGTGGGCATCTTCACCGATACGAATCAGCGGCGCGTTCTGCAGCTGCTCGTGTTTATACCAGGAGAGCGTCGCCGCAATGCTGTTAGAAGGACTAAGCGCTTTAACCAGCTCGCGGTTGTTGCGAAATAGCGAGGCGTAATCTTTATAGAAGAGCAGGGCGACCAGCACGATCAGTGCGGCTGAGAGCAGCACGCTGAGCAGTCGCGCCAGCACGCCGCGCCACCGCTGCTTTTTGATTCGCGGCCAGAACACCAGCAACGCCATCAGCACCCCTGAGCTAAGCAGGGTCACGAGCAGCTTTGGCGTGATCAGCGCAAAAGATTCCGAAGCCGTGGTGTCCATCATGTTGGTGATCATCGAGCGATCGACCACGATGTTATAGGTCTGAATAAAATATTGTGCCGACGCGGAGAGCAGAATAAACAGCGCAGCCAGCAGGCGATCCAGCCAGATGAACGAGGCCAGTGTAATTACGATATTAATGACGCTAAAGGCGACCAGCGGCATCGATAAAAACACCAGCGTGGTATGCAGGTCGTTCAGCGGCATTATCGTCAGAACCTGACGGTAATAAGCAATATTAAGGAAAATCGCGATGTAAACCGCAGCCAGAATCAACAACGTAAGGCGGCTGATTAGCGGCCTTTTAAGGGTTAACGCCATGTGAGCAGGAACCAAAGTAATAAAAGTGTCACGAGAATGCACTTTCAATATTAGGAATACCTTAAGAAACTTAAGGTTTGAATGTGGCTGGCTGGTCAGGCAGCGATACAACAACGGCCGCAGCGAACAGTGGATCGGCGACGGCCCGTAAAGCTAAAAAAAAGCAGATGCGCAGTGCGCTGTTATGCTGTCTTAACCGCAGCGGCTGGCATGAAAACTGCATCTTTCTGGCATAACCCCTGTTAATGACTACACTTAATGTGAAGATGTTCTCAGTTAGCCAGTATTGTCAGCAATGCGCTTGCAAGTTTGAGGAGAGTGACCTATTCAATCACCGCGTTTTATCCCTCAATCACCGTTTTATCAGAATTTCCCGCTTGCTGACCTGACTGCGTCAGGACATTCTTGTTTTAACTCAATGTTTTATTAAAATTCGATTTTCAGGAGAAGTAACGTGACTCAAGCGGCAGATACCCATGCCAGGTACCCGACATTAAGCAGCGGGCAATACGCCTTCTTTTTTGATGTCGACGGCACGCTGGCAGCGATACAGTCCCGTCCCGAAGCGGTATTTATTCCTGAGCAGGTCATTGCGCAACTGCAGCGACTGTCTGCACTCTCACAGGGTGCACTTGCGCTGGTTTCTGGCAGACCCATAGAACAACTTGATGCGCTGGCCGCGCCTCTGCACGGCCCGGCTGCGGGTGTGCATGGTGCTGAACGCCGTGATGCCGAGGGTAATCTGCATCGCATCAGCCTGCCAGCTGAGGTTGAGCAACCGCTCAGAACCGAACTGCAGGCGGCCATGGCCGCGTGGCCAGGCACTCAACTGGAGATCAAAGGCATGGCCTTTGCGCTTCATTATCGTCAGGCGATGCAGCATGAGCAGGATGTCATGCGACTGGCCGAACAGTCAGTAAAGCGTTTCCCGGGACTGGCGCTTCAGCCGGGAAAATGTGTGGTAGAAATCAAACCAGCAGGTATCGATAAAGGCGCCGCAATAGGCGACTTTATGCAGCAGTCCCCTTTTGCCGGACGTACGCCGGTCTTTATTGGCGACGATCTCACTGATGAGAAGGGCTTTCTGGCCGTCAACGAACGACAGGGCGTTTCTGTCAAAGTCGGCGAAGGGTTCAGCCAGGCCGATTATCGGCTAAGTGATGTCGATGCGGTTTACGGCTGGCTGGAAAAAACATTATTACTATTAGAGCAAGACAACGTCGGTAAGGAGTTTAGGTTATGAGTCGTTTAGTGGTTGTTTCTAACCGTGTCGCCATGCCAGATGGGTCTAAAACCAGTGCTGGCGGCCTGGCCGTAGGCATTCTCGATGCTCTGAAAAGCACCGGTGGAATGTGGTTTGGCTGGAACGGTGAAATCAGCGAGTTCACTGGCGAGGAGGTAGAGGATGTCAAGGTTCAGGAACATGAAGGTATCGAATATGCCTCGTTCCCGCTGAGCCAAAACGATTACGATCTCTATTATTGTCAGTTCTCCAATACAGTGATCTGGCCTGCCTTCCATTATCGCCTCGACCTGGTGCAGTTCCAGCGTGAAGCGTGGGAAGGGTATTGCGACGTCAATGATTCGGTGGCGCAGCGTTTAAAACCGCTGATCAAGCCTGATGATATTGTCTGGATCCACGATTATCACTTTTTACCGTTTGCCGCCGCACTGCGTCGCGCAGGCATCAATAACCGCATCGGTTTCTTCCTGCATATTCCGTTCCCGACGCCTGAAATCTTTAACGCGCTGCCACCACACAAAGAGCTGCTGGAAATGCTGTGTGAGTATGACCTGCTGGGCTTCCAGACCGAATCCGATCGGGTGGCATTCCTTGACAGCGTCAGCCAGCTCACGCAGTTACAGAATAAGGGCGACAAAAAGCATCGTGCCTTTGGCAACACCTTTATGACGGAGGTGTATCCGATCGGGATTGAGCCAGACAGCATTAAAGAGATGGCCGAAGGACCGCTGCCGCCGAAAATGGCTGCCATGAAGAAAGAGCTTGGCGATGCGCGCAACATCATTGCCTGCGAACGTCTCGACTATTCCAAAGGTCTTCCGGAGCGTTTCCTGGCTTATGAAGCGCTGCTGGAAAACTTCCCGGAGCATCGCGGCAAGATCCGCTATTCGCAGATCGCCCCAACTTCGCGTGGCGATGTGCAGGCGTACCAGGATATCCGTCATCAGCTGGAGACCGAAGCAGGGCGCATCAACGGTAAGTACGGAACGCTGGGCTGGACCCCGCTCTACTATCTTAACCAGCATTTCGACCGTCGCCTGCTGATGAAGATCTTCCGCCTCACCGATGTCGGTCTGGTGACGCCGCTGCGTGATGGGATGAACCTGGTGGCCAAAGAGTATGTTGCTGCGCAGGACCCGGACGATCCAGGCGTACTGGTGCTGTCGCGCTTTGCCGGGGCAGCAAATGAGCTGACCTCAGCGCTGATAGTCAATCCTTATGACCGTGATGAAGTGGCCGCCGCACTGGACAAGGCGATTACCATGCCGCGTACCGAAAGGATTTCACGCTACAACGACATGATGGCGGTATTGCGTAAGAATGATATTACCGCATGGCGTGAAAGCTTCCTGAAAGACCTGGAACGCATCGACCCACGTAGCGTTGACCACAACACGGCCAACAAGGTTGCAACCTTCCCAAAACTGGCTTGATCTGAGTCCAGGTTAAGATGATAAAAGCAGCGATACCCGAGTCAGGGTTTCGCTGCTTTTTTTGGTACCGCTCACAGAAAAGCCGCCCCGCATCTGTTAAGGACCGAATGTGGTAAGCACGCGTGAGTGCGCAGAGTGGCGCGATTCCTGCAATCTCCGCGATCCCTGCAACACCCACCATGTCCCGAACCCCGTCAGCACGGCCCCTGCCGCTTTATTTACCTTCTTTACTCAAGTTTTCCGACAGGCTGCCGATAGTGTTAGTGCCAACCTATAACTCCTCGTTAATTCATTCGACATTCTTATGTAACCCCTTGTTACATCGGATATCTCAGCCCGGACACATCCCTGCAACTGTTAACACCCGTTGTCAGAAAATTCGCGTACTGCCGTATAAACCTTAACGGTTTCATTACTTACCTTCTGCGATACTCCCGTTAAGTAACTAATTTAACAGCAATTACGCGCACCGCCTGCCAGCACAATCTTCTGATAACGCGTGTTTGGCTGGTTCTAAATAGGGTGTTAAAACGATTAACACCCAATATTCATTCCGGACTGCTCAAAGCGTCGAATAGCGATGATTTTACCCCCTATTAAACCTTTCTCAGGACCAATTGGACTTAAAATTGCTCTTTTTTGATCAAAAAATGACCGGTCGGTAAGAAATCGTAAAGGGTTGCTGAAGAAATTTGCCTTAAAAGTGTGATCTGCGTCACACTTTATCTAAAATTACGCGTCACTGTCGTTGTATGTCGAAATCAGACGATATAGATTTGCCTTGTTTTCGGATTAGTCCTAAAAAACGTAAGAAGATGTCACGGAAGATGTCCAGAACTCGAAAATAGAATGGCATGGATTTTCGACCTTCGGTGGGTCTGAAACCCACAAAAAACAGAAGGCGAAAACGGTGACATTAATTATATGTGAAGTTTTTTTTGCCATCTTTTGATTTAACAAACAGCAGCTCGAACCGCAGAGTTTTATCTGCGATACAGTTACGTCGCATCTCTCAGGATGGAAAAATAATGGGCACCTCTGAAGTACTGAAACATATTTACGATCTCAACTTGTCTTATTTACTGCTGGCACAGCGCTTAATTAACCAGGATAAAGCCTCAGCGATGTTTCGCCTCGGCATTGACGAGAAAATGGCGAACGCATTATCTGAATTAACATTGCCTGAAATGGTAAAAATGGCAGAAACCAATCAACTGGTTTGTCAGTTTCGTTTTACCGACAGCAGCAGCATTAGTCGGCTGACGCAGGAATCTCGCGTGGATGATTTACAGCAAATCCATACAGGAATTTTATTATCCAGCCGTTTACTGCGTAATGCGTCTAAAGATGATGCGCCTGCTAAAAAGAGAGCAATGTCATGAGTGAGAAAAGTATTGTTCAGGAAGCACGTGATATTCAGCTCGCAATGGAGTTGATCACACTGGGTGCACGCTTACAGATGTTAGAGAGTGAAACCCAGCTCAGTCGTGGTCGTCTGATCAAGCTCTATAAAGAATTACGTGGCAGTCCGCCACCGAAAGGCATGCTGCCGTTCTCCACGGACTGGTTTATGACGTGGGAGCAGAACATCCATGCTTCGATGTTCTGTAACGCCTGGAAGTTTTTACTGAAAACTGGCCTGTGCAGCGGCGTAGATGCCGTGATTAAAGCTTACCGCCTGTATCTTGAACAGTGTCCTCAATCGGACGAGGGCCCACTGTTGGCGCTGACTCGAGCCTGGACCCTGGTCCGATTTGTTGATAGCGGTATGCTGGAACTGGCGGATTGTAAGAGCTGCAGCGGCAGCTTTATTAACCATGCGCATCAGCCGGTTGGCAGCTTTACCTGCAGCCTGTGCCAGCCGCCATCACGTGCCGTAAAAAGACGTAAACTTTCTGCAGAACCTGCCGATATATTTCCACAACTGCTGGATGAACAGGTTAAACACGCCGTTTAAATTTGTTCGCATTGTGGAAGCCATCCAGCAGCGGTTAATACCGCTGCTTTTTTTTTGCTTGCGGTTCAGGAATAGCACCTGCAGCTCTCTGGCTTAACTTCCACCAACACGTTACGGACGTAAGGATTTTTTGTGCTGATAATTATAGGTTACCTGATTGTTTTAGGCTCCGTGTTGGGCGGATATGCGCTGGTAGGTGGCCATCTTGGCGCGCTTTATCAGCCTGCTGAATTATTAATGATCGGCGGTGCCGGTGCGGGTGCTTTTTTAGTCGGCAACAATGGCAAGTCGATTAAAAAAACGCTGAAAGCGCTGCCTAAATTATTTCGCGGCTCCAAATATAATAAAGCCGTTTACATGGATTTAATGGCGCTGCTTTATCGCCTGATGGCGAAGTCGCGCCAGCAGGGGATGTTGTCGCTGGAACGGGATATTGAAGATCCGAGCCAGAGTGAAATTTTTGCTAATTATCCTCGTATTCTTGCCGATAAACAATTAGTCGATTTTATCACTGACTATTTACGTCTGATGGTGAGCGGCAACATGAACGCCTTTGAAATCGAAGCGTTGATGGATGAAGAGATAGAGACCTACGAACATGAGTGTGACGTACCAGCGCAAAGTATTGCTGCAGTCGGTGATGGTCTTCCTGCATTCGGTATCGTCGCAGCAGTAATGGGCGTGGTTCACGCACTGGCTTCTGCTGACCGTCCGGCCGCTGAGCTGGGTGCGCTGGTCGCGCATGCGATGGTGGGGACGTTCCTGGGCATTTTGCTGGCGTACGGGTTTGTCTCCCCGCTGTCGTCAGTATTGCGTCAGAAGTGTGCGGAAACCACCAAGATGATGCAGTGCATCAAGGTGACATTGCTGTCGAGCCTGAATGGTTACGCGCCGCAAATCGCGGTGGAGTTTGGTCGCAAGACGCTTTATTCCGCCGAGCGCCCATCGTTCAGCGAACTGGAAGAGCACGTGCGTAACGCCAAGAACCCGGCTAAACAGACGTCAGACGAGGCTTCATGAAACACGGCAATCGCCCAATTGTGCTGATCAAAAAGCGCAAACATAAAGGCCATGAAGGCAGCCACGGATCGTGGAAGATTGCCTACGCCGACTTTATGACGGCGATGATGGCCTTTTTTATGGTGATGTGGCTGCTCTCTATCGCCAACCCGCAGGAGCTGGTGCAGATTGCAGACTACTTTAAAACACCCCTTAAAGTTGCGATTACCGGTGGTCAACGCAGCAGCGACAGTACCAGTCCAATCCCTGGCGGTGGAGATGATCCGACCAAAAAGATTGGCGAGGTTAATAAAGTCGTCGATATGGATGCCCAGAAACGCAAGCTGGATGAGATTCGCCTTAACCGTTTGCGTGAAAAGCTCGACCAGTTGATCGAAGCGGATCCGCGCCTTAAAACGCTGCGCCCGCATCTGATCATCAACATGGTGGAAGAGGGGCTGCGTATTCAGATTATCGACAGTCAGAATCGCCCGATGTTTAAAACCGGTCGGGCCGAGGTGGAGCCTTATATGCGCGATATCCTGCGTGCAATAGCGCCCATCCTTAATGACATCCCGAACCGCATCAGCCTGGCCGGACATACCGACGATTTTCAGTATGCCAGCGGTGATAAAGGCTACAGCAACTGGGAACTGTCGGCTGACCGTGCGAACGCCTCACGCCGTGAACTGGTTATTGGCGGCCTGGACAGTGGCAAGATTTTACGGGTGTTAGGCATGGCCGACACCATGAGCCTGAAAAATCGTGGCGGGAATGATGCAGTAAACCGCCGCATTAGCCTGCTGGTGTTGAACCACGACACCGAAGCGGCAATTGAAAAAGAGAACGCAGAAAGTGATGCCGTCCAGATCAGCGATCCGGCGGCGATTGAACAGATTACCGCACCTGCAACACCAGGCAGCGCGGTGAATACAGCAGCCCCCTCACAGCCGAGGTGATTCCCGTGAGTATGGACATCAGCGATTTTTACCAGACGTTTTTTGATGAAGCCGATGAGCTATTAGCGGATATGGAACAACACCTGTTGGGTCTGGACCCACAGGAGCCAGATTCGGAACAGCTTAACGCCATCTTCCGTGCCGCTCACTCCATAAAGGGTGGGGCCGGAACCTTTGGTTTTACGGTATTGCAGGAAACGACTCATATCCTGGAAAACATTCTGGATGGTGCTCGTCGCGGCGAGATGCAGCTCAGCACCGACATCATCAACCTGTTTTTGGAAACCAAAGATATTATGCAGGAACAGCTCGATGCTTATAAAACCGCGCAGGAGCCTAACGCGGAGAGCTTCAAATATATCTGTGAAGCGCTGCGCCAGCTGGCGTTAGAGGCCAAAGGTCTGCCGGTTGAAGCACCGGCCAGTGTTGCCACTGCCAGCGCAGAGCCCGCCAGCACCAGCGGCCTGCGTGTACAGCTGATCGATCTCAAAGAGAAAGAGGTCGATTTGATGCTGGAAGAGATGAGTAATCTGGGCACGCTGACCAATGTGCAGAAGGGCAGCAACATGCTGGACGTCTGCATTGATGGCGTCGGTAAAGATGACATCGTGGCGGTGCTCTGTTTCGTCATTGACGAAGCGCAAATTCGCTTCCCGGCCGCTGATGACGCGGTTGCTGAGCCAGTTGCCGTCGCCGCTCCCGCCGCACCTGTGGTGGAAGAGGTTCACACCGCGACCGTCACCGAACTGCCTGTGGCAGCGGCGAAGCGTGAAACTAAGCGCGCTGCAGCGCCGGCTAAATCAAGCGAATCCACCAGCATCCGCGTAGCCGTGGAGAAAGTCGATCAGCTGATCAACCTGGTGGGCGAACTGGTGATTACCCAGTCAATGCTCGCCCAGCGTTCCGGCGAACTCGATCCGGTGGCGCACGGCGACCTGCTGAACAGCATGGGTCAGCTGGAGCGTAACGCCCGCGATCTGCAGGAATCGGTGATGTCGATTCGTATGATGCCAATGGAATATGTCTTCAGCCGCTTCCCGCGTCTGGTGCGTGACCTGGCAAGCAAACTTGGCAAAGAGGTCGAACTGACATTGCTGGGCAGTTCAACCGAACTCGATAAGAGCCTGATTGAACGCATCATTGATCCATTAACACACCTGGTGCGTAATAGTCTTGACCACGGTATCGAAACGCCAGAGAAACGCCTTGTCGCCGGTAAAGTGGCAACCGGTAACCTGACGCTTTCAGCGGAACATCAGGGTGGCAACATCTGCATCGAAGTTTCTGATGATGGTGCCGGTCTGAACCGTGAACGTATTCTTGCAAAAGCACTGTCATCGGGCCTGCCAGTCCATGAGAACATGAGCGACGAAGAGGTCGGCATGTTGATTTTCGCACCAGGCTTCTCTACAGCGGAGCAGGTGACGGATGTTTCAGGACGCGGCGTCGGTATGGACGTGGTGAAACGAAATATCCAGGAGATGGGCGGTCACGTTGAAATCGCCTCGAAGCAGGGCAAAGGCACGACCATTCGTATTCTGCTGCCGCTGACGCTGGCCATCCTTGATGGCATGTCCGTTCGCGTCGCCAATGAAGTCTTCATTCTGCCGCTGAATGCGGTGATGGAGTCGCTGCAACCGCGTGCCGAAGATCTCAAACCGATGGCCGGTGGCGAGTGCGTACTGGAAGTCCGTGGTGAATATCTGCCACTGGTTGAGTTGTGGAACGTCTTTGATGTGCAGGATGCTAAAACCGAAGCCACTCAGGGCATCGTGGTGATCCTGCAAAGCGCGGGCAAACGCTATGCGCTGCTGGTCGATCAGCTGATTGGTCAACATCAGGTGGTGGTGAAGAACCTGGAAAGTAACTATCGCAAAGTGCCGGGCATCTCCGCTGCCACCATTCTTGGCGATGGTAGCGTAGCGCTGATTGTCGATGTTTCAGCACTGCAATCACTTAACCGTGAAAAACGTGTGGCTGGCGCTGCCGCCTGATTGATAACGAAAGGGTAAATAACATGAATGGAATGGCAACCGTGACAAAAATTGCTGGCGAAACTGTGGGTCAGGAGTTTCTGGTCTTCACGCTGGGCGACGAAGAATACGGCATCGATATCCTCAAAGTTCAGGAAATTCGCGGTTACGATCAGGTAACACGTATTGCGAATACCCCTGATTTTATCCGCGGAGTGACTAACCTGCGCGGTGTCATCGTGCCCATTATCGATCTGCGCGTGAAGTTTGCGCAGCCCGATGTTGAGTACAATGAAAACACAGTGGTTATCGTGCTGAATCTGGAAAATCGTGTGGTTGGTATTGTGGTTGACGGCGTTTCTGACGTGCTGTCGCTGACTCAGGATCAGATCCGACCTTCACCGGAGTTTGCGGTGACCATGTCGACCGAGTACATGACCGGTCTGGGTGCACTGGGCGATCGCATGCTGATTCTGGTCGACATCGAAAAGCTGCTGAGCAGCGACGAGATGGCGCTGGTTGATAATCTGCGTAGCGCGTAATCGAATCTTCACGGGCCAGTTATGGCTGGCCCGTGATAATTACTTCATGTGATAATCCCTTTAAATTCATAGAATAAAGTTACGTCCTCCCTAATTTCCTGCGATCACCTGCCGATAATCCCTGAGTCACTTTTTAATTACCTACTTTGTTCAGGGTTACTCATGTTAACGAAAATCCGTGTTGTCACCAGCCTGTTACTGGTGTTGCTGGTGTTCGGGCTGTTACAGGCCTTCTCCGGTTCTGTCTTTTACTCCGCATTAAGTCACGATAAGCAAAACTTCGCCGTGTCACAGCTTGCCATGCAAAATACGCAGGGGCTTAATGATGCCTATATGAGTCTTAACCAGAGCCGTGTATTGCTGACCCGCATTCAGCTGCGTTTTGCCACCAGTAAACTTGAAGGCAAACCGGCGGATGTTGCTACGCTGTTTGAAGAGAGTCAGCGTTTCCAGCAGGCGGCCGCGGGCTTCTACAAGGCGTTCAGAGAGACGCCAGAAACCCCAGGAATGGATGAGCAACTCGGCAGCCAGCTTGACCAGCGTTTCAGAGACTATGCGGGCGCGCTGAGCAGCCTGCAGAGCGCGCTGCAGGTAAACGACATGGTCGCGGCCGCTAAAGCCCCGGTCGCACCGAGCCAGAGTGAATTTCTGACGCTCTACCGTGAGTGGCGCGCTGACCAGAGTCGTCTGACCAGCCTGGGTGTGGCAGAAAACAGCAGTGCCTATACCCGTATGATGTGGATCCTCTCCATCATTATGGCCGCGGTGGTGGCGGTGATCGTGCTCTGCTGGTTTGGCCTGCGCAAAATCGTCATAACGCCGCTGAACAGCAGCATTAACCACATCCAGCATATCGCCCAGGGCGATTTAACCCAGCCGATCGTGGTGGAAGGGCGCAACGAGATGACCCAGCTCGCGGCCAGCCTGCATGATATGCAGCAGTCGCTGGTGCGCACCGTAACCAATGTACGTGAAGGATCGGATGCGATTTTCACCGGTGCCAGCGAGATCTCTGCCGGGAATAATGATCTCTCCGCTCGCACAGAACAACAGGCGGCCTCACTTGAGCAGACGGCAGCCAGCATGGAGCAGCTCACCGCCACGGTAAAACAGAATGCTGAAAACGCCCGCCAGGCCTCACAGCTGGCACTCAGCGCCTCCGAAACCGCAGAGAAAGGCGGGAACGTTGTGGCTGGCGTGGTGAAAACCATGAGCGAAATCGCCGGCAGCTCGAAGAAAATTGCCGATATCACCAGCGTGATTGACGGGATTGCGTTCCAGACCAATATTCTGGCGCTTAATGCGGCCGTTGAAGCGGCGCGTGCCGGAGAACAGGGTCGCGGTTTTGCTGTGGTGGCGGGTGAAGTGCGCAGTCTGGCGCAGCGCAGCGCCCAGGCGGCCAAAGAGATCAAAGGATTGATCGATGACTCCGTGAGCCGGGTCAACGCCGGTTCGCAGCTGGTTGGCACCGCGGGCGAAACCATGAGCGATATCGTCAGTGCCGTCACACGCGTCACCGACATCATGGGTGAAATTGCCTCGGCGTCGGACGAGCAGAGTCGCGGCATCGATCAGGTCGGTCAGGCGGTTACTGAGATGGATCGCGTGACCCAGCAGAACGCCTCGCTGGTGGAGGAATCCGCTGCGGCGGCCGCCTCGCTGGAAGACCAGGCCAGCCGGTTAAGCCAGGCCGTGTCTGTGTTCAACATTACACGCGGCACCGTGCAGCAGACACTGACAAAGCATCTGCCGATTGCCGCGCCAGCCACGGTTGCGCAGATCCCCCGCAAAGCCCTGACGGCCCCCGTCAGTGATACCCACTGGGAAACCTTCTGATGTCCCGTTGCGCATCCTGAGGGATGCGCAACACTCCCCGTTATTCCTCTGCTTAAAGCCAAACTCAGCAGCTCATGCTGATAAAAATAATTACAAAAGCCACTTCTCTCCTGAAAGCGCCAAAAAGCGTTAATTAATCCTGAAGGGTCGCCGATATAGCCGCTGCACCTTAATCAACCTGCAGGGGAACAAGATGTTAAAAAAAATAAAAGTGGTAACCAGTTTAATCGCAATACTGGTTATCTTTGGCGCGCTCCAGTTAGTCTCTGGCAGCCTTTTTTGGTCAGCACTGAATAAAGACAAAGCTTCCTTCGCGCTGTCTCAGGTCTCTAATCGTAATGTTACTGAGATGACAGATGCTTATATTTCCTTAAACAACAGCCGTACCACGCTGAACCGCGGCATGCTTCGGTTACAGACCAGCATGGCTTCGCAGATGAACGGCGGTCAGCTTGATGAACTTATCACCAAAGCCAATAACCAGTTAGCAGAGGCCGATCGTCACTTCAAAATCTATTACCATCTGCCTACCACAGCCGGTCTTGACGAGACGCTGGGGGACAAGCTTGAAGCTGATTACGGCAATTATGAAAACGGCCTGAAAGCGATGGTAAAAAGTCTGCAGGCGCGTGACCTGGAAGGGATGTTCAAACAGAACATCGAACAGAAGCAGGTGGCGATGCAGGAGAGTTACAATAAATGGCGTGCGCTGCAGACTGCACTTTCTGACAAGGGCATGGAACAGAACCACAACGCGTACACCCAGATGATGTGGCTGCTGGCCACCATTGGCGTTGCGGTACTGGCGGTGATTATTACCTGCTGGTTTGGCCTGCGTCAGGTGCTGATTCAGCCCCTGCAACAGCTGCTGGCACAGATTCGTGCTATCGCTTCCGGTGATCTGACACAGACTATTGTGGTTGAGGGACGCAATGAGATGAGCCAGCTGGCCGCAGGCATCCATGAGATGCAACAGTCTCTGGTGATGACCGTGGGTAATGTCCGTGATGGCTCAGATGCCATCTTTACCGGTGCCAGCGAAATCGCCGCCGGTAACAACGACCTGTCGTCACGCACCGAAGAGCAGGCCGCCTCACTGGAACAGACTGCCGCCAGCATGGAGCAGTTGACCGCCACGGTGAAGCAGAATGCGGACAACGCCCGTCAGGCGTCGCAACTGGCGCTGACCGCCTCCGAAACCGCACAGCAGGGCGGGAAAGTGGTTAATGGCGTTGTCACCACGATGAAAGAGATTGCGGACAGCTCGAAGAAAATTGCTGACATCATCAGTGTGATCGACGGTATCGCCTTCCAGACTAATATCCTGGCGCTGAATGCCGCCGTTGAAGCCGCGCGGGCCGGTGAGCAGGGGCGTGGTTTTGCAGTAGTGGCGGGTGAAGTGCGCAGCCTGGCACAGCGTAGCGCCCAGGCCGCAAAAGAGATCAAAGGCCTGATTGAAGACTCCGTCTCTCGCGTTAACGATGGGTCACTGCAGGTTGAAAGCGCCGGCAGTACCATGAATGAGATTGTGGGTGCCGTGACCCGCGTTACCGACATCATGGGCGAAATCGCCTCAGCGTCTGATGAGCAGAGCCGCGGTATTGAACAGGTCGGCGTGGCCGTTACTGAAATGGATCGCGTGACGCAGCAGAATGCTTCTCTGGTTGAGGAGTCTGCCGCCGCCGCCGCCGCTCTGGAGCAGCAAGCCAGCGTTCTGACCCAGGCAGTCTCCGTATTCAAAATTTCCCGCGCCTGATTTTCTGCTTTTCACCATGGCAGCGGCTTTAAGCTGCTGCCATGCATAAAGTTCCCCCTGACTCCGCCGATAAATAAACACGAATCGCCAACCAATGAGGTGTGTATGTTTAGTCGTGTACGAGTCGTTTCCGGCCTGCTGTGTGTGCTGGCGCTGTTTGCGCTGCTGCAGCTTTTTTCCGGCGGAATGTTTTTCAAAACTGTCAGCTCAGATAAAGAGAATTTTGCTTATAACCAGCGTCTGAATACGTTGCAACAGGCGATGGGCACCTCATGGGTTTCGCTTGTTCAGGCGCGCAACACCCTTAACCGCGCCGGTATCCGTTTTTTGCAGGATGCACAGATGTCGGGGTCGGGAGCCAGCGTGAAAGAGCTGGTCGCCCTGGCGGGCGAGGAGCTGAAACAGGCCGAAACCAGCTATCAGATTTTCAACGATAACCTGTCAGAAAAGGGCAAAACAGCTGAAAACGTCCTGACGTTACAGGCGAACTATAAGGCCTATCACGATGCCCTGGCAGAACTGATGGTCTTCTTCACGACCGGTAACTTCAAAGGTTTTGTCGATCAGCCTACGCAAAGTTTCCAGGACAAGTTCCAGAAAGATTACAGCGCCTGGCTTGAGCACAACAAAGAGCTTGCAGAGGAGGGTGTAAAAACAAACCAGCAGGCTTACAGCCGCTCTATCACCATTGTCATTGCCACGCTGGCTGTGACATTGCTGATGATTGTTCTGGTGTGGAACGTGATGCGTTCAGTGCTGATCCGTCCATTGCGTCAGAGCATTGAGCACATCCAGCACATTGCACGTGGTGATCTGACCCAGCCGGTTGAGATTAACGTACGAAATGAAATCGGCGAATTGCTGACTTCACTGCAGCACATGCAGCAGGAGCTGGTGCGTACCGTTCGCACTGTCCGTGATGGCTCCGACGCCATCTATACCGGCGCCAGCGAAATTTCCATCGGCAATAACGATCTCTCTTCGCGAACGGAACAGCAGGCCGCCTCGCTGGAGCAGACTGCCGCCAGCATGGAGCAGCTCACCGCAACCGTGAAACAGAATGCTGAAAACGCCCGTCAGGCGTCGAAGCTGGCGCTGACTGCCTCAGAAACCGCGCAGCAGGGCGGCAAAGTGGTGGATGGCGTGGTCACCACCATGAAAGAGATTGCGGGCAGCTCTAAGAAGATTGCCGATATCACCAGCGTGATTGATGGCATTGCTTTCCAGACCAACATCCTGGCGCTGAATGCCGCGGTTGAAGCCGCGCGTGCCGGAGAACAGGGTCGTGGTTTTGCGGTAGTGGCGGGTGAAGTCCGCAGCCTGGCACAGCGCAGCGCCCAGGCCGCCAAAGAGATTAAAGGGCTGATTGAAGATTCCGTTAGCCGCGTTAATACCGGCTCAGTGCTGGTAGAGAGTGCCGGTGACACCATGAGCAACATCGTCAGCGCGGTTACCCGCGTCACCGACATCATGGGTGAGATCGCCTCCGCGTCAGACGAGCAGAGCCGTGGCATTGACCAGGTGGGCCTTGCGGTGACCGAGATGGATCGCGTTACACAGCAGAACGCCTCACTGGTTGAAGAGTCAGCCGCCGCCGCTGCAGCGCTCGAAGATCAGGCAAGTCACTTAAAACAAGCGGTTTCAGTGTTCAATATTGGTAAAGAATTTGTCGCTCAGGCCGTTAACAAGACAACGGCGATGAAAACTCTCCAGTTAGATGCACCGTTAGCCGTTGGTCGTTCGTCTGCGTCACGCAGCGACGACAACTGGGAAACCTTTTAAACGCCCGTGGTCCGTTCGCTGTTATAGCGCCGGGCATCGCAGCAGACAGTTAATGTATAAAGTTCGGGCCAGGTGCAGAGATGAAAAAATCGACGATTTTAGATCAAAATGAGACGACAACACTGCTGTCGCAAATGGTGCAGCGTTTGCCGCTCTCCGATACGCATTTTCGCCGTATCAGCCAGCTGATCTATCAGCGTGCCGGCATCGTATTGGCCGACCACAAGCGTGAGATGGTTTACAACCGTCTGGTTCGTCGTCTGCGTACGCTGAATATCGACGATTTTGGTCGCTACCTGGCGCTGCTGGAGTCCGATCCAAACAGTGCCGAGTGGCAGGCTTTTATCAATGCGCTGACGACCAACCTGACCGCGTTCTTCCGCGAAGCGCATCACTTCCCGATTCTGGCGGAGCATGCACGTAAGCGACAGGGCAACTTCAGCGTCTGGAGTACCGCAGCGTCAACGGGTGAAGAGCCTTATTCGATCGCCATGACGCTGGCTGAAACGCTGGGCACAGGACCTGGCAAGTTCCAGGTTCATGCCAGCGATATCGATACTCAGGTACTGGAAAAGGCGGTGGCAGGGGTTTACCGCCAGGAAGAGCTGCGCACGCTGTCACCGGCGCAAATGCAGCGTTTCTTCCTGCGCGGAACCGGTCCGCATGCCGGTATGGTGCGGGCGCGTCCCGAGCTGACCAATATGGTCACTTACGCGCAGCTTAACCTGCTGGCGAATGACTGGGCGCTGCCGGGTCAGTTCGACGCTATTTTCTGTCGCAATGTGATGATCTATTTCGATAAAGAGACGCAGGAGAAGATTCTGCGTCGGTTTGTCCCACTGCTAAAACCGGGCGGCATCCTGTTCGCCGGACACTCAGAAAACTTCAGTCAGATCAGTAAAGAGTTCTGGCTGCGTGGGCAAACCGTCTATGGACTGACGAAGGAAAGATGATGAGCAAAATCACCGTGATGTGCGTAGATGACTCTGCGCTGATGCGGCAGTTGATGACAGAGATCATCAACAGCCATCCGGATATGGAGATGGTCGCTACGGCGCCCGATCCGCTGGTCGCCCGCGATTTGATCAAGCAGTTCAATCCGCAGGTGCTGACACTGGATGTGGAAATGCCGCGCATGGATGGCCTCGATTTCCTGGAAAAACTGATGCGGTTACGGCCAATGCCGGTGGTGATGGTTTCATCGCTGACCGGAAAAGGCTCCGAAATTACGCTGAGGGCGCTGGAGCTGGGCGCGGTGGATTTCGTGACCAAGCCGCAGCTCGGCATCCGCGAAGGGATGCTGGCGTACAGCCAGATGATTGGCGACAAAATTCGTGCGGCTTCCCGTGCGCGCCTGCACAACCGCACAGCGATGCCGGTGCCGGCGACACTGAAAGCGGGTCCGCTGCTGAGTAGTGAGAAGCTGATTGCGATTGGCTCCTCAACCGGCGGAACTGAGGCGATTCGCCATGTGCTGCAGCCGTTACCGGCAACCAGCCCGGCACTGCTGATTACCCAGCATATGCCGCCAGGCTTTACCCGCTCCTTTGCCGAGCGTCTGAACAAGCTGTGTCAGATCACGGTAAAAGAAGCCGAAGATGGTGAACGTATTTTGCCAGGCCACGCCTATATCGCCCCAGGCGCAATGCACATGGAGCTGGGCCGAAGTGGTGCCAACTATGTGGTGAAACTGAATGAAGGGCCCCCGGTAAACCGGCACAAACCCTCTGTGGATGTGCTGTTCAAATCGGTGGCGATTAACGCCGGACGAAATGCGGTGGGGGTCATTCTCACCGGAATGGGCAACGATGGTGCGGCCGGGATGCTGGAAATGCACCGGGCAGGCGCCTGGACCATCGCCCAGAACGAAGCCAGCTGTGTGGTATTTGGCATGCCGCGTGAGGCTATTGCCACGGGCGGCGTGAGCGAAGTCGTAGATTTAAGCAACATCAGCCAGCACATGCTGGCGAAAATTAGCGCCGGACAGGCATTGCGTATTTAACAGGCCCGTCCCGCCGGGCGAGACAACTCAGGAGTAGATATGGCAGATAAAAACATGCGCTTTTTGGTAGTAGACGACTTCAATACGATGCGTCGTATTGTGCGTAACCTGCTGAAAGAGCTTGGCTTCAATAACGTAGAAGAAGCGGAAGATGGTGTGGATGCCCTCGGCAAACTGAAAGCGGGTGGTTTCGACTTCGTGATTTCCGACTGGAACATGCCAAACATGGATGGCCTGCAGCTGCTGCAGACCATTCGTGCTGACGCGGCAATGAGTACGCTGCCGGTGTTGATGGTCACTGCGGAAGCCAAGAAAGAGAACATTATCGCCGCCGCCCAGGCGGGTGCCAGTGGATATGTAGTGAAACCTTTCACTGCGGCAACCCTGGAAGAAAAGCTGGGTAAAATTTTCGAAAAACTGGGCATGTAAGGGGATGTGATGAGCGACTTTCCGAAACCAACTGAGGATGCCGCGGCACACGACATCATTTCACGTATTGGCTCTCTGACGCGCATGCTGCGCGACAGTCTGCGCGAGCTGGGGCTGGATAAAGCCATTGCCGATGCGGCTGAAGCCATTCCTGATGCCCGCGATCGTCTGGATTATGTTGTGCAGATGACGGCGCAGGCCGCTGACCGTGCGTTGAACTGTGTTGAAGCAGCACAACCTCATCAGGATAAAATGGAAGCCGGGGCAACCCAGCTGAAAGGACGTTGGGATGAGTGGTTTGAGAACCCAATTGAACTGGGTGATGCGCGGGAGTTGGTGACGGATACGCGCGCATTCCTCACCGCCGTGCCAGAGCACACCGCCTTTACCAACAAGCAGTTGCTTGAAATCATGATGGCGCAGGATTTCCAGGACCTTACCGGTCAGGTGATCAAGCGTATGATGGATGTGATTCAGGAAATTGAGCGCCAGCTGTTAATGGTGCTGCTGGAAAACATGCCAGAAGTCAGTGCTGAAAAGCGTCAGGAAGGCACCAGCCTGCTGAACGGACCGCAGATTCACGCAGATGCACCAGGCGTGGTGGCGAACCAGGATCAGGTTGATGACCTGCTGGACAGCTTAGGGTTTTAAGCGTTGTTCGCCCGCGTGCGGGCGAAACAGCGGCATATTATATTAAACAGGGTCACCTTCCGGTGGCCCCGTTCTGCATTGTCAGATCCATCCCCGAAAGAACGCCTGTTTTTCCCATCTTATCTCTGCTTTGACTTAAGCCAGATTTGGCATCCTATGCTCAGAATTCCTGCCAACCGAGGTTTGTCGTGTCTGATAGCGACGAGGACAAAACAGAATCGCCCACGGCCCACCGACTTGAGAAAGCGCGTGAAGAGGGCCAGATTCCGCGTTCGCGCGAACTGACATCCGTACTGATGCTGCTGGCCGGCATCATGATCCTGTGGATGGGCGGCAACATGATGGCGCACCGGCTGGCGGCGATGGTCGCCACCGGACTTCGTTTTGACCACGGCATGGTCAGAGATGACAAAATTATCGTCAGCCACATTGGCAGCCTGATCACGCAGGCACTGATGGCGCTGCTGCCGCTGATGGGCGGTCTGGTGCTGGTGGCGATTGCCGCCCCTATGCTGCTGGGCGGTATCGTTTTCAGCGGTAAATCGATCAAGTTTGATCCGAAAAAGATGAACCCGATTGCCGGCTTTAAGCGAATGTTCGCCGCTCAGGCCTGGACCGAACTGTTTAAAGGGATCCTCAAGACTATCCTGGTTGGCGCAGTGGGCTGGTGGTACATCTGGAGTCACTGGCCTGAGATGCTGCGGCTGATCAGCGAAGCACCGGTGACCGCGCTCATCCACGGCATGGAGATGATTGCGGTCTGCTGCTCGCTGGTGATGCTGGGGCTGATACCGATGGTGGGCTATGACGTTTTCTGGCAGCTCTACAGCCACTTTAAAAAGCTGAAGATGTCGATGCAGGAGATTCGCGACGAGCATAAGCAGCAGGAAGGCGACCCGCATGTTAAAGGACGCATCCGTCAGCAGATGCGCGCCGCTGCACGACGCAGAATGATGGCAGATGTGCCAAAAGCCGATGTCATCGTTACCAACCCGACGCACTACTCCGTCGCCCTGCAGTACAACGAGAAAAAGATGAGTGCGCCAAAAGTTGTGGCGAAAGGGGCCGGCGAGATCGCCCTGAGAATTCGTGAACTGGCTGCTGAACACCGCATCCCGGTTCTGGAAGCACCGCCGCTGGCGCGTGCGTTATATCGTCATACCGAAATTGGTCAGCACATCCCTGGCGCGCTGTATGCTGCCGTGGCCGAGGTGCTGGCGTGGGTCTGGCAGTCGCGTCGCTGGAAGCGCGAAGGCGGCCTGATTCCAACCAAACCAAAAGACCTGCCGGTTCCGGCAGAGATGGACTTTGCAGGAGAGAGCAAAAACGATGGCTAATAACCTGGCCGTAAAGCTACGTCTACCGGGCTTTAAAGATATGCAGTGGCAGGTACTGGCCGGGCCGGTACTGATCCTGATGATCCTGTCGATG
This sequence comes from Pantoea sp. MHSD4, assembly GCF_021043305.1. Classification (NCBI taxonomy): domain Bacteria; kingdom Pseudomonadati; phylum Pseudomonadota; class Gammaproteobacteria; order Enterobacterales; family Erwiniaceae; genus Pantoea; species Pantoea sp. MHSD4. Next base: position 783,833 of record NZ_JAJNDH010000001.1, read on the forward strand.
ATGGTTCTGCCATTGCCGCCGTTTATCCTCGATCTGCTGTTCACCTTTAACATTGCGCTGTCGATCATGGTCCTGCTGGTGGCGATGTTCACCCAGCGGACCCTGGAATTTGCGGCGTTCCCGACCATTCTGCTCTTCTCAACATTGTTGCGTCTGGCGCTGAACGTTGCGTCAACCCGTATCATCCTGATGGAAGGGCACACTGGTGCCGCTGCGGCCGGACAGGTGGTTGAAGCGTTCGGTCACTTCCTGGTGGGCGGTAACTTCGCCATCGGTATCGTGGTGTTTATCATCCTCGTGATCATCAACTTTATGGTTATCACCAAGGGTGCCGGTCGTATCGCGGAAGTGGGCGCGCGCTTTGTGCTGGACGGCATGCCCGGTAAGCAGATGGCAATCGATGCCGACCTCAACGCCGGTCTGATCGGTGAAGATGATGCCAAACGCCGCCGTGCAGAAGTGACCCAGGAAGCCGACTTCTACGGTTCGATGGACGGTGCGAGTAAGTTCGTTCGTGGTGATGCCATCGCCGGTATCATGATCATGGTCATCAACGTCATCGGCGGCCTGCTGGTGGGCGTGGTGCAGCACGGTATGGATGCGGGGCATGCCGCAGAGACCTATACGCTGCTGACCATCGGTGATGGACTGGTCGCGCAGATCCCGGCGCTGGTTATCTCCACTGCTGCCGGTGTTATCGTGACGCGCGTTGCCACCGATCAGGATGTCGGTGAGCAGATGGTCACTCAGCTGTTCAAAGATCCCCGCGTACTGATGCTCAGCGCCGGGGTGATTGGCTTACTGGGTCTGGTGCCTGGCATGCCTAACTTTGTTTTCCTGCTGTTCACCGCCGCCTTACTGGGTCTGGCCTGGTGGTTGCGTGGTCGCGAAGCACAGCCGAAGAAGAAAGTGGACGTTGCAGGCAGCATCAGCAACAAACCAGCCGACACGCCAGCCGCCACCGAAGCGTCCTGGACCGATGTGCAGCTGGAAGATACCCTGGGCATGGAAGTGGGCTACCGCCTGATTCCGATGGTCGATCATCAGCAAAACGGTGAGCTGCTGGGACGTATCCGCAGTATTCGTAAGAAGGTTGCTCAGGATGTTGGTTTCCTGCCGCCGGTGGTGCATATCCGTGACAACATGGAGCTTCCGCCTGCGCGCTATCGCATCCTGATGAAAGGGGTAGAGATTGGTAGCGGTGATGCCTATCCTGGCCGCTGGATGGCGATTAACCCGGGCACGGCTGCCGGAAGTCTGCCTGGTGAAGCGACCGTCGATCCCGCCTTTGGTCTGGCAGCGGTCTGGATTGATAGCGCACTCAAAGAGCAGGCGCAGATTCAGGGCTTTACAGTCGTCGAGGCCAGTACCGTCGTAGCAACCCATCTCAACCATCTGATCGGCCAGTTCGCCAGCGAACTGTTTGGCCGTCAGGAAGCGCAGCAACTGCTGGATCGCGTAACCCAGGAGATGCCGAAACTGACCGAAGATCTGGTGCCAGGCGTGATTTCACTCACCACGCTGCACAAGGTGCTGCAGAACCTGCTGGTGGAGCGGGTGTCGATTCGCGATATGCGCACCATCATCGAAACGCTGGCGGAACACGCGCCGGTGCAGAGCGATCCCCAGGAGCTGACCAGCGTGGTCCGTGTGGCGCTGGGTCGTGCGATTACGCAACAGTGGTTCCCGGGTAATGACGAAGTGCAGGTTATCGGGCTGGATTCAACGCTGGAGCGTCTGCTGTTGCAGGCGTTGCAGGGTGGTGGCGGACTGGAGCCGGGTCTGGCCGATCGGCTGTTGAGTCAGGCACAGGCGGCATTGCAGCGCCAGGAGATGCTGGGGGCACCGCCGGTACTGCTGGTCAATCATCCGCTGCGTGCACTGCTGGCGCGATTCCTGCGCCGCAATCTGCCACAGCTGGTGGTGCTCTCAAACCTGGAGCTGAGCGATAACCGTCAGATCCGTATGACTGCCACCATTGGAGGCAAATAATGCGCAGACTGATCATGGCATTGTTAATGATGCCACTGATGGCTCAGGCGGCTGGAGGGGCCTGGAGTGCCTCGGCTAACGGGCCGCTACTGGCGAACCGTGGCAGCTGGCAACGGGCGCAGCCGCTGACGCCACCCGCCGGCGTCGGTGGGGAAGTCAGCATCATTAACTGGCGTTATGAGCTGAGCAGGCCGGCGCCCTCTGGCCTGGAAGTGCGGCTGTGCGGTGAACAACGTTGCACGTCGCTTGAAGGTGCCAGCGGCACCACGCGCGGGCTGGCGCATCTGAATGCCGGTGAGACATTGCACATGGTGTTTGGTTTTGCGGGCAGTGGGGCGCTTCCACCCGGATTACGGGTGGTCAGCAGTGAAGTGATGGTCAATTACGAATAATGAATCAGCAACGTTGATGCCTGCGCGGGACACGCCGATGCACACCAGATATGTGCATCGGCTGTTACGTCGTTTACAGAGCAACAATTAACGCACTGACTCTCAGCCGATACATCAGCCACCGACGCAAAGGTCAGAATTCAGGCATTAACGCCTTTCATTCCCTCTTCCGAGTAACGCCCCCCTTTAACTTCTATTTGCCGGTGAAGTGCATTCAGCAACAGGAGATCGTTCTCTTCCAACTGAATATCCGCGGCCTGCGCGTTTTCATTAAGATAAGCGATCTGCCTGGTGCCCGGTATCGGCACAATTCTTTCATACTGGGCCAGGAGCCAGGCCAGCGCAATCTGCCCGGTGGTGGCGTGATATTTCTCCGCCAGCGGCGTAATCGCATTTACCAGCTGCAGGTTGTGATCGATATTCTCCTGCTGGAAACGCGCGTTATTTTTGCGGAAATCATCCCCGGCAAAATCACTGTTCTGGCGGTATTTCCCGGTCAGAAAACCTCTGCCCAGCGGGGAATAGGGCACCAGACCGATACCGAGCTGTTTCACCGCTGGCAGGATGTCTTCTTCAATGTCACGCGTCCACAGAGAATATTCCGTCTGCAGCGCGGCCAGCGGATGGATGGCGTGCGCCCGATTCAGCGTGGCAGCCGACGCTTCACACAATCCAATCCGGGCAATTTTCCCCTCTTTTATCAGGCGGCTCAGACACTGCATGCTCTCCTCAATCGGTGTTGCCGCGCTGATACGATGCAGATAAAAGAGATCGATACGCTCGACGCCCAATCGTTTCAGGGAGGCATGGCAGCTGCGGGTAATGTAGTCCGGCTTATTGTTAATGGTACGGGCATAAGCCTCATCTGCCGGACGCTCGATACCACATTTGGTGGCGACGGTGAACGTCAGGCGTTCAGCCTTGCTCATCCCGGCAAGAAACTCACCGATCAGCTGCTCATTGTGGCCACGTCCGTAAAGATCGGCGGTATCAATGAAGGTGATATCCAGGTCGCGCAGCTGGCTAAGCAGCTGGAGAGACTGGCGGTCGTCGGAGTGACCGTAAAATTCGCTCAGCCCCATTGCGCCATAGCCTATGGCGCTGACATCCAGACCCTGACTTAAGGTTCGCTTTTTCATTGTTTCTCCTCGTGAGTGAAAGGCGATTGTTTCACCCCGCGTGAAGGCAATGAATTGCTCTTTTCGTCATGCAAAAAAGGTATCAGGAAAGGTAAGACCGGGGACAACACAGGAGCGGGCGGAACCGCGCATCATCAGCCACAGGCAGCGCGACGTAAGAGGGCGGCGACTCAGTCCGATGAATGCGGGTGAGCGTCGTGATCAGCCGACTGTGAAAGCACGCTCAGCGCATTCAGCACTGCCGCATTTTTTTCATTGGCGCGAATGGCCGCATAAACATCAATCGTCAATTGCCGCGCCGCGCTTTCAGTCAGCGGGCGATAACAGAGTCCTGTCTGGTTAAAGGTACATTTTGACTGCGGCATCAGGGCGAATCCTTTGCCTCTGGCAATGTGCGACAGCATCAGCAGAGAATCATCCGGCTCTCTTATTCGTTTTAACGTGACGCTGAGCGTCGCAAAGTAGCGTTCGCATTTATCGTAAAACTGCGGATTGGCACTGCGCGCAAACCAGAACAGCGGCAGGTCGGCCAGCGCCTCCAGTGCGACCTTTTCTCCTGCCAGACTGGCAGGGTGCGTTGACGGCATAGCGAGCAGCAACGGTTCACGGTAAACCCAGGTGTACTGAACCAGGGTTTCCGCTTCAGGACCTTTTTCGCCAGTGAGAATTAAATCCAGGCTGTTTTTGGCCAGGCTTTGCAGCAGTTGAGCGGAGGTCAGGCTGGGCATCTCCATTTCATCGCTGGCATGGAAACTGGCGAGTTGCCGGTTAAGCGGTGCCATTAATTCAAAGTTGAGCGTGCGGGTCAGTCCGATACGTGGTCGCACAGCAGCAGGCTGCTTTAGGCTATTCAGCGCGGTAAGAATCGCTTCTGCTTTTGCAACCAGCGTACGGCCAGCATCGGTGAGCATCACCTCATGAGTCGTTCGGCTGAACAGCGGCTGACCGAGCAGATCTTCCAGGCTTTGAACCTGACGGGTGAGCGGCGGCTGCGTCATGCTGAGGCGTTCTGCGGCCCGGCGAAAATTAAGCTCGTGCGCAACAGCCAGAAAGCACTGCAATTGCTTTATGGTGGGAAGATGACTGCTGATAAGGTGCGCGGCGACAGACATAACACCATCCTGCTGCGGAAATTTGGGGGGCGTTCAGAGCGGATAACTGAGAACAGCAACGGAGAGGGAAATCCCTCTCCGTTTTACAGGTTACATGCGCTCGACGGTGTCGATACCCAGAGTATCCAGACCCTGCTTCAGCGTCTTCGCCGTCAGCGCGGCCAGCTGCAGACGGCTCAGGCGCGTTGCGTCTGATTCTGCGCTTAGAATCGGGCAGTGCTCGTAGAAGCCGGAGAACAGACCGGCCAGATCGTAGAGATAGGCACACATCATATGTGGCGTGCCGTCGCGAGCGACCTGAGTAATGACCTCTTCGAACTGTAGCAAACGCGTGGCCAGCTGTGCTTCGCGCTCTTCACTGATCACAATCTCTGCATCCAGCGAATCGGCATTAATGCCCGCTTTACGGAACACGGAAAGCACACGGGTATAGGCATACTGCATGTAAGGCGCGGTATTGCCTTCAAACGCCAGCATGTTATCCCAGTCGAAGATGTAGTCGGTGGTGCGGCTTTTTGACAGATCAGCATATTTGACAGCACTGATCCCCACCACTTCCGCCAGGGTTTTCACTTCCGCTTCGCTCATCTCCGGGTTCTTCTCGCGCACCAGCGTGTAGGCACGCTGATAGGCTTCATCCAGCAGATCAGAGAGTTTAATAGTACCGCCGCTACGTGTTTTAAATGGTCGTCCATCTTTGCCCAGCATCATGCCGAATGCATGGTGCTCCAGCGGCACAGATTCCGGCACATAACCCGCTTTACGGACAATCGTCCATGCCTGCACCAGATGCTGATGCTGACGTGAATCGATGTAATAGAGCACGCGATCGGCTTTCAGCGTTTCATAACGATATTTCGCACAGGCGATGTCCGTGGTGGTGTAGAGGTAGCCACCATCCTTTTTCTGGATGATGACGCCCATCGGCTCACCCTCTTTGTTCTGGAATTCATCCAGGAACACCACGGTTGCGCCTTCGCTCTCGACCGCTAAGCCTTTCTGTTTCAGGTCGGAAACAATGCCGGGCAGCATGTCGTTATAAAGACTTTCACCCATGACATCGTTGCGCGTCAGCGTCACGTTCATGCGGTCGTAGATTTTCTGGTTCTGACTCATGGTGATGTCGACCAGCTTCTTCCACATCTGGCGGCAATATTCATCGCCACCCTGAAGTTTCACGACATAGCTGCGTGCACGCTCGGCAAACTCAGGATCTTCATCATAAGTGCGTTTTGCTTCACGGTAGAAGCCTTCGAGGTCGGCCAGCGCCATCTCTGCGTGATCTTCATTCTGCTGCTTTTCAAGGAACGCGATCAACATGCCGAACTGCGTACCCCAGTCGCCAACGTGGTTAGCGCGGATAACGTTATGGCCGAGAAACTCCAGCGTACGCACCGCCGCATCACCAATGATGGTGGAGCGGACGTGACCGACGTGCATCTCTTTTGCAACATTAGGGGCGGAATAGTCGACCACGATGGTCTGCGGCTCAGCCAGCTGCACGCCAAGACGCGGCAGGCTAAGTGCCTGACGGGCGTGTGTTGCCAGCCAGTTGTGGTCAAGGAAAATATTAATGAAACCCGGCCCGGCAATTTCAACCTTGCTGGCGATGCCGGTCAGGTCGAGGTGCTGAATCACCGCTTCCGCTAATTGTCGCGGTGCCTGTCCCAGCTTTTTCGCCACGGCCATAATGCCGTTGGCCTGATAGTCTCCAAACTGAACCCGTGCAGACTGACGAACCTGTGGTTCGCAATCGGCGGGTGCGCCGGCTAAAACCATTGCCTGACTGACTTTTGCGGAAAGAAGTGCCTGAATATTCACCGAGTTACCTTCATAAGCTGAACAACGCCCTGGACTGCTAAACCGGGCTGTCATCATCTTGCCTGAGCACATCGCGTTACGGCGGGGCAGAAACGGATGGGGCAGACAAAATGGAAAAAAATGAGGGGAAAAGTATACGTGAAATGTGGATGGGCGTCAGCAGTTGGATGAAGCGGGGAAACAGAGCTGAAGAAGATGTTTCCCGGAGGCGTTAACGACGTCGCAGATGACGACGTGGGTTCTTTACGCTTTTATCTTCAAGCACCTTCCAGTGGCGCGCAATTGCGAATCCCATCAGTGCGATCAGGACAGCGACAACGATGAGCATAGACATATAGCCATTCCTTTTGTTTGTGTTAGGTCAAATTTATAGGAAGGCAGAGAATGCTGCAATTGTTTATCAGTCAATTGAGACTTATCTTATTGTATTAAAGAAGTTTATTATAATCATACAGTTAACTCACTTTCATCAAGGAACTTATGGCCCTAAACAGGAGATAAATCCGAAATGAAAGATGTTATTATGAGGTTTTGCGTTAAATTTCAGTCCAAATAAGATGAATCTTATCATTATGTGACGTCAGGCACGCGGCGCTCCATAAACGAGACTGTTTATAAATGCTAAACAAATTGAGAGGATTTACGGTGTCAGAACGATCTTTTCCGGCAGAATTGGACGATTTAAAGACAGATTTAAGGCGTTTTGAAAAATCGTTGCAAAGTTTTGCGCAGCAACTTGGTTTGCGCCTTAACGATCTTGAAGTGGACCATATTTCGGTGCGTTGTCATCAGGACACGACGGCGATCCGCTGGCAGCAAGGCCTGCAGCAGATGGGTACGCAGTTTTCCGCGACGATGATTAACGGACGGCAGATTTGCCTGTTTAAACTACATGATCCACTGGTTGTGGCGGGCAGAGAGATCGATGTGGTTGAGCTGCCGTGGCCGGGTGAGAAGCGTTATCGCCATGAAGGCTGGGAGCACATTGAAGTGGTGTTACGTGGCGATCATCGAACGCTGGGCATGCGCGCGATGGCATTATTGTCTGATGAGGCACTGACGCAGCCCGGCATTTCCTTTAAAACCAGCTCACCGCAGGGCGAGAATGAGCGTCTGCCTAATCCGACCCTGGCGGTGACGGACGGGCAGACAACCATCAAGTTTCATCCGTGGCGACTGGAGGAAATTGTCGCCAGTGAGCAGCACTAAATGCGGGCAGCCACGGCGCGTTTCAGTCGGGCAACCGCCTCGTCCAGTAGCGCTCGGGTACAGCCGAAATTGAGCCGGACAAACTGGTCGTTGCCGAACTCACGTCCGGCGGTTAAGCCCAGTCCGTGCTTCTCAAAATAGAGGGCAGGACTGGCCACACCCAGCGCGCTGGCATCAATCCAGGCCAGGTAGGTTGCTTCCGGCGTGGCAACTGACAGACCGGGCATTTTATTGACCTGAGATACCAGCCAGTCCCGGTTACTGCGCAGGTAAGCATTCTGTGCCTTCAGCCAGGGCTCACCTTCGCGCCAGGCTGCTGCTGCTGCGGTGATGGCCAGAATATCTACATCCGGCACAATGCCGCGTCGCACCCGGTTAAAGCGCGCGCGCAGTTCAGCATTCGGTATGATGGCGATGGACGCACCCAGACCGGCGATATTGAAACTCTTGGAGGGCGACATCAGCGTGACACTTCGCTGGGCCGCATCCTCATTTAGCGAAGCAAACGGAATGTGCTGCACGCCCGGTTCCAGTAGCAAATCGCTGTGGATCTCGTCGGAACAGACAATCAGATTGTGTTTCCGGGCGAATTCCAGCTGCGCCTGCAGTTCGTCCTGGCGATAGACCGTGCCGCCCGGATTCTGCGGGTTACACAGCATTAACAGCCGTTCTTTACCCCCAGTCTGTTCTTCGGCTGCATCCAGATCCAGCAGCCAGCGCCCCTGTTGCAACGTGACAGGCACATTGATCTGACCTCGCTCTGCCAGTTTTGCCGCCCCGCGAAACGGTGGATAGATCGGCGTGGGAGAAATCGTCAGCTCGTCCGACGCAGTGAAGGCACGCACGGCGAGATTCAGTCCACTCACCACGCCGGGTAAAACCACAATCCATTCCGGATTGACGTGCCACTGATAGCGTGAGGCGAGCCACGCAACTGCGCTGTCGAGAAACGCTACCGGCGTATCGCCATAGCCGAAAATGCCATGCCCGGCGCGGGTTTTGATCGCATCGATAACGCAGTCAGGCGATCGGAAATCGGTATCTGCCACCCACAACGGCAGAATGTCTTGGTCCGCATATTTGTTCCATTTAAGGCTATCGCTGTGACGACGGTCTATCCGTTGGTCGAAATTGAATGCCATAGTTAACTTTCCCGGTAAACTCATATCAGCAGCCAGACTAACTGATGAATCTGCCTTGAACCAGAGTCATGTAAAGGAGAAGAGAATGACCACACTGGAAATTTGCTGCTATGGCGTGGATTGCGCCGTGACCGCACAACAGGCGGGCGCCGATCGGGTTGAACTTTGTGCCGCACCGCGTGAGGGTGGTCTGACCCCATCGGCAGGAATGCTGAATGCCGCCCGGCGCGAGGTTTCAATCCCGGTTCATCCTATTGTCCGGCCACGGGGTGGTGACTTTTGTTATACCGCGCGCGAGTTTGAAGCGATGAAATCGGATGTGGCGTTGATACGCGAACTGGGTTTTCCGGGGCTGGTCATTGGGATGCTTGATGAGGACGCGCATATCCATCATGGTCAGATGCGGCAGATTATGGCGCTGTGTGACGGCCTGTCAGTGACGTTCCATCGCGCCTTCGATCTGTGCCACAGCCCTAAGCGAGCGCTGGAAGAATTAACAGATTTGGGGGTGGCGCGCATTCTGACATCCGGTCAGCAACACAGTGCTGAAAACGGAATTGCACTCCTCAGGGAACTAAATGAGGCCAGCACCGGTCCTATTATTATGGCGGGTGCCGGGGTTCGTCTCAGCAACCTGCAAAAGTTTCTCGACATGGGGATTGATGAAGTTCACAGCTCGGCAAGTCGCCTGATGGTGTCGCCGATGCGCTACCGCAAAGCGGGGGTCTCCATGTGTTCTGAAGCCGAAAGCGATGAGTTCAGCCGCTACTGTGTAGACGGCGATGTCGTTGAGGCGATGAAAAGTGTGATGCAGATGAGCACCGTTCGGGTCGCCTGAATCACAACAGATTTTGCCGCGCAGCACGCCGATTCTTGACGTGGTGTTTGCAAGTACCAAACCCCAGTATTCTTGCTGGGGTTCTTTTTGTCTGAAGCCCTCTCAAGTGCAGTGACCTTATTCCGGGGTTCTCTGGCATTGTCATGATGTGAGGGGGAGATGATATCTGACGTTTGTGCCTTTTCACCTCTCTAATCATTTAAAGCACTGCAGGCCGGAATCGTCAAAGATTGGCGCTGTTTATCACCACAGCGTTTACACTGAAAGCAACGTCGCCTGGAAATTACCCTATGAAACGCAATCAGATTCTTGTTTTAAGCCTGATGCTGACTGCCTGGACTGAAAGCGCAGCGGCCAGCGCCTGCAGCCCGAATAATGCGGCCGTTGCAAACAGCAATAACCTTATTCTGCTGGGGGGAAACGCGAAAGGCGCTGTGAAGCAGGTGATTGCGGGCGAGTTTGGCAAAGATGTGAACTCGCAAAAGCGGGTGCTGGGGCAGTTTGACGCCTGCGGCGATCTGACCGTCGCCGACGTCAGCTACGATAAAAGCGAACGTAATGTGATTCTCAGCATGGAGCAACATATCGCCAGAGTGCAGGGCGGCTGGGTGGCGGAATACGCCTATCTGGTCAAAGTGCTGAAAGAAGGTAAGGAAGTCGTCGTGGATAATCGACAGGGAACGATTAACTGGCAGAAAGGCCGGCATGGCACGATTACCAGCGCCTCTGATAGATTTACCAGCATGGGGAAAAGCGGCTTTACCGACATCACCTATCGCTATGATCCCCAGCTACGGCTGGAGAAGAGCGTGGCGCGCGGCAGCGATCCGCTGACCAACGGTGAATTTCACTATCACTGGAACCCAAAAGGTCTGGTCACGCGCACCACATCTGCAAGAGGCACCGACGAATACACCTATGATCCTCAATGGCGTGAAGTACGACTTAACGGCACCGAGACCACACCACTCAGCACCATCCGGTCGGTTGATGAGTGCCAGTCATGGGATGAGGTCGGCAACTGTACACTCAGCTATCTGCATGAGACCGAGATCTTTACGCGTGGCACTATCGAGCGCCACCTCAGTTCGGCCTACAAATATGAGTACTGGAACCAGCCTGCGGCAGAAGAGTAACAGGCGATCGGGTGATCGCCCGCTCCTGACCTATTTTACGGTCTGACTAAAGGCATCCAGTGCCAGCAGAGCATTTGCGATATCTTCGGGTGACAGGTGTGGGTTGAGGTTTTTCAGCGTATCTCCCTCACTGTTTGCCAGCGCCCCCACTTTCACCAGATTCTCCCAGCTTTCATTTTCCAGATGCAGCTCCCGGAGTGTGGTTGGCATATTGATTGAGCGATAAAAGCGTATATAGCGCGCAATATCCTCATCCGTACGCTTCTCAAGCACCATCTGCGTCAGCGTGCCATAGGCAACTTTCTCGCCATGAGTCAGATGGTGGATATCGCCATCGATGGCGGTAAAACCATTATGAATCGCGTGAGCGGCTGCCAGACCACCGTTCTCAAACCCCAGTCCCGAGAGCAGCGTATTGGCCTCAACGACCGCTTCCACCGCTGGCGTTACCCGTTTTTCGGAAACGGCAACATAGGCGCTGTAACCCCATGTAAGAAGCGTTTCTTCACAGGCTCGGGCAATGGCCAGTCCGGCAAGTGTCGGATCACCCTTAACCATTGATTTCGCATGCGAACGTGCCACGGCCTGCGCTTCAACCCAGGTCGCCAGTCCATCTGCAATGCCTGATGCAAACAGCCGTGCTGGCGCACTGGCGCAGACTGCCGTGTCCACGAGCACCAAATCTGGATTTTTGCTGTAAAAGCGATAGCTCTCGAATACACCGCTGTCAGAATAGATGACCGACAGGGCGCTACAGGGCGCATCGGTGGACGCAATGGTTGGCACGATAGCCACCGGCAGTTTAAGTTCATCCGCCACCGCTTTAACCGTATCCAGCGTTTTTCCCCCGCCCAGGCCGACAATCACATTACAGCCCTGACTTTTTGCGAGCGCACTGAGTCGGGAAATCTCATTACTGGAGGCTTCGCCATTGAATTGCTGCCAGCTGAATGTCACGCCAGCGGAATCCAGGGCGTGTTGCGTCCGTTCGCCAATCAACGTCCAGACCGTGTTGTCAGCCACCAGAAAAGCCTGATCGCCCAGTTCAGTCAGATACGTTCCCAGCTCGTCCAGCACTCCTGCGCCCTGTACATATTTACGGGGTGAGGAAAAAATAAATTTACTCATAATCAAAACTCCCTGATATGAATGAATCAACCTGATCCAGTCTGGCACAATCCGGGAAGAGTGACAGTTGATGAAGGATTGCGGTCACCGGAGCTGTTAAGCTGCGTGAACACTCATGGAGATAACGGAGAAATCATGATGAGCGCAATGCTCTTTTCATTTCTGCTTGCGATAACCATTCTGACGCTCACACCCGGATTTGACACCGCACTGGTGCTGCGAACCGCTATCGCGCAGGGCTGGCAGCGCGCCTGCGCCACCGCGCTCGGCGTGACGCTGGGCTGACTGATCTGGGGAGTGGCGGTAGGCCTGGGGCTGGGTGCGCTATTGCTGGCCTCTGAAATTGCATACAACCTGCTGAAGTGGATGGGGGCGGCCTGGCTGCTCTGGCTCGGTATCAGGCTACTGCTTAAACCGCGTCAGCAACCGCTCATCGTGGACGAACAGCCTGCCAGGTCGCAGGGTTATCTGGCCTGCTTCAGTCGGGGGTTGATGGGGAATCTGCTGAATCCAAAAGTGGGCGTGTTTTACGTCACTTTCCTGCCACAGTTTATTCCGGCCGGGGCGTCCGTGGCGCTCTGGTGTACGCTGATGGCGCTGGCACACATGCTGCTGGGGCTGATATGGAATGCTGTGTTAATCGGCGGCAGTCACTATTTTGCGGGTCATCTGCAAAAACTGCGGGTATTAAGGGTAATGGATCGCCTGACCGGCTGCGTGTTTATTGGATTTGCGGCGAAACTGGCGTTGTCTCGCCGCTGAGATTTAAGGTTTGGTGGCGACCAGCACGGCGCGCAGCGGAGCCGGATAGCCCTCAACCGTTTTGCTCGGATCATCGGGATCGAGGAATTCCGCCAGCGACTCGCTGGTCATCCAGTCTGTCCGACGTTGTTCTTCGGTGGTGGTCAGGGCGAAATCGACAATCCGTATATCGACAAAGCCGCTTTTCTCCAGCCAGCTTTTCAGCGCCTCGGCGGAGGGGATAAAGAAGACGTTGCGCATCTGCGCATAGCGCTCACCGGGCACCAGCACCTGATTCACATCGCCCTCAATGACCAGCGTCTCCAGCACCAATTCACCGCCGCTCACCAGCTGATTTTTCAGCTGTAACAGGTGATCCAGCGGGGAACGGCGATGGTAGAGCACACCCATCGAAAATACGGTATCAAATGCCTGTAACGCCGGTAACTGTTCAATACCCAGCGGCAGCATGTGCGCCCGGCGATCATCGTTGAGCAGCTTACGCACGGCTTCAAACTGCACCAGGAAGAGCTGCATCGGATCAATGCCGACCACCAGATGCGCACCCGCACCAATCATCCGCCACATGTGATAACCGCTGCCACAGCCAACATCCAGCACCGTCCGGCCCGCCAGCGGGGATATATGCGGCAGGACACGCTCCCATTTCCAGTCAGAACGCCACTCGGTGTTGATATGGGTGCCATAGAGGAAATAGGGCCCTTTGCGCCATGGCATCAGGTTACGCAGTAATTTCTCAATGCCCTGACGATGACGATCGCTGATGTCATCGCGGTCGGCGGTGACGCTATGCAGCAGGTCGAGCTTTTGCGGCTCCAGCAGCGGCAGATACTCCAGCGATTTGTACCAGTCACGGAAGTGGCCATGCAGGTTTTCACGCTGCCACTCGCTGATTTGCGCCGGTAAAACTTCCAGCCACTTCGCCAGTGGACCTACGGCAATTTGCTGATAAAAACGGCCAAAGTCGATCATTTCAACGCCACCAGAGATCCAAAATTAAAGCACTGGAACCAGAGTTCGGCGTGCGAGAAACCGGCCTGTTTCAGGCGGGCTTTATGGGCTTCGACGCTGTCAGTCAGCATCACATTTTCCAGCATGCTACGTTTCTGGCTGATTTCCAGTTCGCTGTAGCCGTTGGCGCGCTTGAAGTCATGGTGCATGTTGAACAACAGTTCACCGACTTCGGCATCTTCAAAACTGAATTTCTCCGACAGCACCAGCGCGCCACCGGGTTTAAGTCCCTGCCAGATTTTTTCCAGCAGAGCCAGACGTGCGGGTGGCTCCAGAAACTGCAGCGTAAAGTTAAGCACCACCAGCGAGGCGTTTTCTATGTCAATATCACGGATATCCGCTTCCAGCACCGTCACCGGCGTATCAGCGCGAAACGCATCCAGATGACGACGGCAACGCTCCACCATCGCCGGGGAGTTATCCACTGCGATGATCTGGCAACCCGGGACATGAATATTGCGGCGCACCGAGAGGGTGGCGGCGCCCAGCGAGCAGCCCAGGTCATAAACCGTGCTGTCGGGCGTAACAAAACGTTCTGCCAGCATGCCAATCATCGAAATGATGTTGGAGTAGCCCGGCACCGAGCGCTGAATCATGTCTGGAAAGACTTCAGCTACGCGCTCGTCAAAAGTCCAGTCGCCCAGTTTTGCAATGGGCGCTGAGAAGAGTTGATCGCGGTCAGACATATCGAAAATCCGAAGAGACGACGGAAAGGGCGCTATTCTCGCAGAAAGTGGGGCGGCCTGCACCCCTTAACCCAGGGCGACTTAATGAAGTGTCAGCACCAGTTCCCACGGCAGATAAATAAGATTAAAAATGACCATGCCGCACAGGGAAAACAGCGTCAGCAGCATGCCATATTTACGGCCAGCCATGGCGCTGCTGCGTAAACCCCAGGCATGGAGTAACCGGCTGATGAAAAAGAGCAGGCCAGTGAGATGCACCATCCAGATATCGGCGCCATTCATCTCCATCATCACCAGCAGCAACAGCGCCAGCGGGATAGTTTCGATGGCATTGCCGTGAATGCGAATCGCCATTTTCAGGTCGTGATAGCCGCCATCGCCATACGCCACGCGATAGAAACGGCGGTAACGCACCACGTCCATTGTAAATTTCATTACCAGCAATGCACCCAGTACGACGTATAACGCGCTAATCATTGTCACTCCGGTATCCATCCGTAAAGTAGCTATTCTATCCAGCGTACAGCACGCTGTCCTGTGCAGTGATCAAAACAGTGACGTCTGTTGCGGCCAGTCGGGTCCATTGCCGATAGCCGGATCGATCTGCTGCAGCTGCGGCCATAGCGCCTGCACCAGCGGAAACACCTGACCCATGTCGGGCGTATGCAGAAACAACATGGCGTCGCCCTGTTGCTGCCATTGCGAGAGCTTGTCACGCCAGATCTGAAACAGCGGCACGGTCTCTTCCACACTGTCGCTGCCGATAAAACGGACCATTGGCTGCGAGCCGGTTCGTAAGGCATGAGGCGGCACTTTAGGCTTCTGAGCACGGGCCACCAGGGCTGCCGGGCTTTGCGAGGTGGAGGCGTGAACCGGGCGGCTGTCCAGCATGACGCGATTGATGCCGCGCTCAAGCAATCCGCGATTCAGCGCCCGCTCTGCGTCACCTTTGGCAAAGAAAGCGGGATGGCGGACTTCGACGCCGTAGTGAAAACGACGCGGCAAACTATCCAGAAAGCGCCACAGATCGGCGATCTGCGCCGGAGAGAAGCTGGCAGGCAGCTGCAGCCAGTACTGACCGATGCGATCGGCCAGCGGCTCCATCAGGCGCAGGAAATCGGTCAGCAGGTCGTCACTGTGCTGTAGCGCCGCCTGATGGCTGATGGTGTTGGGAAACTTAAAGCAGAAGCGAAACGCATCATGCGTCATATCGCGCCAGCGCATCACCGTTTCGGTATCAGGCAGCGCATAAAGCGTGGTGTTTCCCTCTACACAATGGAAGTATCGGGCATAGTCCGCCAGGCTCGTGATACCCCAGCGTTTCCAGTGTGAATGCCCCCACTGGGGCAGGCCAATACGAAGTGTCACGCGCGCTCCTGGCGATGGGTTAAGATGCCTCATTATCTTCTATGTTCGGTCAGGTGGGCAAATGCACACAGGAAATCGGTGCTTTGGCGTGGATCTGCTTATCCTGCCTGGCTTTTTCCATTATAATGACCGCCATTTTTGCGACAGCATCGCAACAGGTAACGCGGCCGGATGCTGTCAGCTGCAGCGGCGAAGTTAAAAGGATAGTGTTATGCGTACAGAATATTGCGGACAGCTCAATCTGTCTCATGTAGGTCAGCAAGTCACGCTTTGCGGCTGGGTAAATCGCCGTCGCGATCTGGGCAGTTTGATTTTTATCGACATGCGCGACCGTGAAGGCATCGTGCAGGTGTTTTTCGATCCCGATCGTCAGGACGCATTTAAGCTGGCTTCTGAACTGCGTAACGAATTCTGCATCCAGATCACCGGCACCGTGCGTGCGCGTGATGAGAAGAATAAAAACAGCGACATGGCGACCGGCGAAGTCGAAGTGTTTGCCCAGGCGCTGACCATCATCAACCGCTCTGAGCCACTGCCGCTGGACTCTAATCAGACCAACAGCGAAGAAGCGCGCCTGAAATACCGCTATCTGGATCTGCGTCGTCCTGAGATGGTGACGCGTCTGAAGACCCGCGCGAAAATCACCAGCTTTGTTCGCCGCTTTATGGATGACGAAGGGTTCCTGGATATCGAAACCCCGATGCTGACCAAAGCGACGCCAGAAGGCGCGCGTGACTATCTGGTGCCAAGCCGGGTTCATAAAGGCAAGTTCTACGCGCTGCCGCAGTCACCGCAGCTGTTCAAACAGCTGCTGATGATGTCAGGTTTTGACCGCTACTATCAGATCGTTAAATGCTTCCGCGATGAAGATTTACGCGCCGATCGTCAGCCCGAATTTACCCAGATCGACGTTGAAACCTCCTTTATGACCGCGCCGCAGGTGCGTGAAATTATGGAGCGTTTAATCCGCAATCTGTGGCAGGACGTGCAGGGCGTTGATCTCGGCGAGTTCCCGCAGATGACCTTTGCGGAAGCGATGCATCGTTACGGTTCTGATAAGCCGGATCTGCGAAACCCGATGGAGCTGGTGGACGTGGGTGACCTGCTGAAAAATGTGGAGTTCCAGGTCTTCTCTGGCCCGGCTAACGACGAAAAAGGCCGTGTTGCGGCACTGCGTGTGCCAACCGGTGCGCAGCTGAGCCGTAAGCAGATTGATGAATATGGCAAGTTCGTAGAAATTTACGGCGCGAAAGGCCTGGCGTGGATGAAAGTCAACGTCCGCGCGGACGGCCTGGAGGGCGTGCAGAGTCCGGTTGCCAAGTTCCTGAATGCAGAAATCGTTGAAGGCATTCTGAGCCGCACCGGCGCACAGGATGGCGACATCATCTTCTTTGGCGCCGATCGCGCCAAAGTGGTTGCAGATGCACTGGGTGCGCTGCGCCTGAAAGTGGGTCGCGAGCTGAACATCACCGATGAAAAAGCCTGGGCACCGCTGTGGGTGATCGACTTCCCGATGTTCGAAGAGGACGAGGAAGGCGGTCTGGCTGCGATGCACCATCCGTTCACTGCACCGAAAGAGATGAGCGCAGAAGCGCTGGCTGAGGATCCAACCCGTGCCGTGGCGAATGCCTACGACATGGTGATCAACGGTTATGAAGTGGGCGGCGGTTCAGTGCGTATCCACAACGGCAAAATGCAGCAGACGGTGTTCAGCATTCTGGGTATTGAAGAGCACGAGCAGCGCGAGAAGTTTGGCTTCCTGCTGGATGCGCTTAAATTCGGTACACCACCGCATGCGGGCCTGGCGTTTGGTCTGGATCGCCTGACCATGCTGCTGACCGGCACCGACAACATTCGTGACGTTATTGCGTTCCCGAAAACCACGGCGGCAGCCTGCATGATGACCGAAGCGCCAAGCGAAGCGAACCCGGCTTCTCTGCTGGAACTGGGCATTCAGGTCATTAAAAAAGAAAAGCCTGAGATTAAATAATGGGCTATAAACACCCGGTTTCAGTGCTGGTGGTTATTTCGGCGCGCGATACTGGCCGGGTGTTGATGCTGCAGCGGCGTGACGATCCCTCATTCTGGCAGTCGGTTACCGGCAGCCTGGAAACGGGGGAGTCACCGCTGGCGACCGCGTGTCGTGAAGTGAATGAGGAGGTCGGCATTGACGTGCTGACTGAGCAGCTGGAGGTGGAGGATTGTCATCGTCAAATCGACTTTGAAATCTTTCCCCATTTCCGCCATCGCTATGCGCCTGATGTCACCCATAATCACGAGCACTGGTTTCGCCTGCAACTGCCGGAAGAGCGCGATGTGACGCTCACGGAGCATCTGGCGTTTCGCTGGCTGGCACCTGCTGACGCTGCAGCATTAACCCGATCATGGAGTAACCGCCAGGCAATTGAAGAATTTATCTGAATGCTCGCCATCGCCCGGTATTCCGGCGGCGGATAGATTAAATTTTATGAATCTGGTGAGTTTTAACAGGACTTCACCAATATATTGAACAGCCAGGCATCATCTACGCTGCGACGTTGTTTACCACCCGCGTGAAGTCATCAGCATACTGTTGTACGTGATGATCATGCGCGATGCTCGCCCAAAGCGGGTACACGGGTTTTTAAAAACGGTGTAAGCACCGACGGTAAACAGGCTCGCAGCCAGGATAGCCTGCACCCTGTAAAAGATCGGAGAAACGTTAAAATGGCAGGACACAGTAAGTGGGCAAACACCAAACACCGTAAGGCGGCGCAGGATGCTAAGCGCGGCAAAATCTTCACCAAAATCATTCGTGAACTGGTGACAGCGGCCAAGCTGGGCGGTGGTGATCCGGGCTCAAACCCGCGTCTGCGTGCCGCGATGGATAAAGCGCTGGCGAACAACATGACCCGCGACACCATGGATCGCGCTATCGCGCGCGGTGTGGGCGGCGATGACAACGCCAACATGGAAACCATCATTTATGAAGGTTATGGTCCAGGCGGTTCAGCCATCATGATTGAATGCCTCAGTGACAACCGTAACCGTACCGTGGGTGAAGTGCGTCACGCCTTTACCAAAACCGGTGGCAACCTGGGTACTGACGGATCCGTGGCTTACCTGTTCAACAAGAAAGGCGTGATCTCTTTTGCGCCAGGTCAGGATGAAGATGCGGTAATGGAAGCGGCCCTGGAAGCGGGCGGCGAAGACGTTGTCACCTATGACGACGGCGCGATTGATGTTTTTACCGCATGGGAAGAGATGGGCACGGTGCGTGATGCACTGGAAGCACTTGGTCTGAAAGCGGATACCGCAGAAGTGGCGATGATCCCGACGACCAAAGCCGAAATGGATGCGGAAACCGCACCAAAACTGCTGCGTCTGATCGACATGCTGGAAGATTGCGACGATGTGCAGGAGGTTTATCACAACGGTGAGATCTCCGACGAGGTGGCGGAAACGCTGTAATGGCGTCTGCCGCCCTGTTAACCGGAGAGGCGTAATGTCGATTATCCTGGGAATTGATCCCGGCTCACGCATCACCGGTTATGGTGTTATTCGTCAGACTGGTCGCCAGCTCACCTATCTGGGCAGCGGCTGTATCCGCACCAATACCACCGAGTTGCCCGCCCGTCTGAAGCTGATTTATGCGGGCGTCTGCGAAATCATCACGCAGTTTTCACCCGATTTCTTCGCCATTGAACAGGTGTTTATGGCGAAGAATGCCGACTCGGCGCTGAAGCTCGGCCAGGCGCGCGGTGCCGCCATTGTTGCCGCTGTTAACCACGATCTGCCGGTGTTTGAGTATGCCGCCCGTCAGGTGAAACAGACCGTGGTTGGCATCGGCAGCGCCGAGAAAAGTCAGGTGCAGCACATGGTGCGAACCCTGCTGAAGCTGCCCGCAAACCCGCAGGCGGATGCCGCCGATGCCCTGGCGATAGCCATCACTCATTGTCACGTGGCCCAAAACGCGGCGCGCATGAGTGACAGCAAGCTGGTGCTGACGCGCGGACGATTGCGCTCAGGTTAGCGCTTATCGCTCAGGTCTCACTCTCAGGCTGGATATTCATCCAGCCTTTTTTATGTTATAAAATCCGCCACATTCTTTAGTTAAGGAAGCATTCAGGTGATAGGTCGTTTACGGGGCAATATTCTGGAAAAGCAGCCGCCACTGGTGCTGCTTGAGGCACACGGCGTCGGCTATGAAATTTACATGCCCATGACCTGTTTTTATGAGTTACCTGAACTTCAGCACGAAGCGGTGATTTTTACCCATTTTGTGGTGCGTGAAGATGCGCAGTTGCTGTTTGGTTTTAACAGCAAGCAGGAGCGCGCGCTGTTTCGCGAACTGATTAAAGTGAATGGCGTCGGGCCCAAGCTGGCGCTGGCGATCCTCTCCGGCATGTCGGCGCAGCAGTTTGTGACTGCCGTCGAGAAAGAAGAGATCGCATCACTCGTTAAACTGCCCGGTGTGGGCAAGAAGACGGCTGAGCGACTGGTGGTCGAGATGAAGGACCGCTTCAAAGGGATGCACGGCGACCTGTTTGGCGGCGATTCTGCGTTTACGCTCACCACGCCGAGCGCCGAGCCGGAAACCAATGATGCGGAATCCGAAGCGGTTGCAGCGCTGGTTTCACTGGGTTATAAACCGCAGGAAGCGAGCCGTATGATCAGTAAAGTCGGTCGACCGGATGCGGATTGCGAAACCCTGATCCGCGAAGCGCTACGCGCCGCCATTTGAGGTAAGTCATGATAGAAGCCGACCGCCTGATCTCCGCTGCCAGTATCAGCGAAGAAGAGGTTATTGACCGCGCGATTCGCCCGAAGATGCTGACCGAATATGTCGGTCAGCCGCAGGTGCGTGAGCAGATGGAAATATTCATCAAGGCAGCGCAACTGCGCGGCGATGCGCTCGATCATCTGTTGATCTTCGGTCCACCAGGGCTGGGTAAAACCACTCTGGCCAACATCGTGGCCAATGAGATGGGCGTCAATCTGCGCACCACATCCGGTCCGGTGCTGGAGAAGGCGGGCGATCTGGCGGCGATGCTGACCAACCTTGAGCCCCATGACGTCCTGTTTATCGATGAAATCCATCGCCTCTCACCAGTAGTGGAAGAGATACTCTACCCGGCGATGGAAGATTATCAGCTGGATATCATGATTGGTGAAGGCCCGGCTGCGCGTTCAATCAAACTCGATCTGCCGCCGTTTACGCTGATTGGTGCCACCACGCGTGCTGGCTCGCTGACCTCGCCGCTGCGCGACCGTTTTGGCATTGTGCAGCGTCTGGAGTTCTATCAGGTTAAAGATCTGCAGCATATCGTGGGTCGCAGTGCCGCCTGTCTGGGCCTGGCGCTGAGTGATGAAGGGGCATTAGAGATCGCCCGTCGCGCACGCGGCACACCGCGTATCGCCAACCGCCTGCTGCGTCGCGTTCGTGACTTCGCAGAAGTGCGGGCAAACGGTGATCTCAGCGGTGAAGTCTCCTGCAGCGCGCTGGATATGCTTAACGTTGACAGCGAAGGGTTCGATTATATGGACCGTAAACTGCTGCTGGCGATCATCGACAAATTTATGGGTGGGCCGGTGGGGCTGGACAACCTGGCTGCTGCCATTGGTGAAGAGCGGGAAACCATTGAAGATGTGATTGAACCCTTCCTGATTCAGCAGGGCTTCATTCAGCGCACACCACGTGGCCGGATGGCCACGCAGCATGCTTATCGTCACTTCGGTATGACGCGCGAAGAGTAACTACATGGCCGGTTTGCGTACCATGCTGAAGATAAACAGGATGGCAGCGCAGAGCACAACCGACGGCCCGGCAGGCGTGTCGTAGAACGCGGAGAAGGTCAGACCGCCGGTGACGGCAATCACACCGATGACCACCGCGACGCCCGCCATGCCTTCCGGTGAGCGCACGAAACGGCGTGCGGTCGCCGCCGGGATAATCAGCAGTGAGGTGATGATCAGCGCACCGACAAACTTCATCGCTACCCCAATTGTCAGCGCCGTGACCAGCATCAGAACCAACCGGGTACGCTGGATATTGACGCCATCGACCTGCGCCAGCTCCGGGCTGATGGTCATCGACAGCAACGACCGCCACTGCCACGCCATCACCAGCAGCACGATCACCACGCCGCCACCCATCATCCAGAGATCGTCGGGTGTGACCGCCAGCAGGTCGCCAAACAGATACGCCATCAGATCGACGCGCACGTTCTTCATCAGGCTGACCACCACCAGACCCAGCGACAGCGCACTGTGCGCCATAATGCCCAGCAGGGTATCAATAGCCAGATGCGGACGACGCTCCAGCCAGACCAGGCCTAGCGCCAGGCATACCGTGACCAGAATCACCGCATAGTAAGGATTCACATTTAACAGCAGGCCAAATGCCACCCCGAGCAGAGAGGCGTGCGCCAGGGTATCGCCGAAATAGGACATCTTGCGCCAGACCACAAACGAACCCAGCGGACCGGCAGCCAGCGCTAACATCACACCGCCTATCCAGCCCGGTAATAGCAACTCAATCATGATGAACCCTGTCCTTTGCGTAAAACGATACGTCCCTGAAGGTCGTGACGGTGATTATGATGATGACGGTAAATCGCCAGCTCTTCTGCGCCACGCGGGCCAAACATCGCGATGAATTCCGGATGTTGCGAGACCGCTTCCGGGGTACCGGAACAGCAGATGTGGTGGTTAAGGCACAGCACTTCGTCAGTTTTTGCCATGACCAGATGCAGATCGTGGGAGACCATCATCACGGCGCAGTTCAGTTCCACGCGTAACTGATTAATAAGGTCATACAGCGCAACCTGACCGTTCACATCCACACCCTGCGTTGGCTCATCAAGCACCAGCAGCTGAGGCTGATTCAGCAGCGCGCGGGCCAGCAGCACACGCTGAGTTTCCCCACCCGACAGTTTTTGCAGCGGCGAATGAAGCAGGTGGCCCGCCTGCACCCGTTTCAGGGCCGGCAGAATCTCCGCGTTTTTACTGCCACGCGTCAGGCGCATAAAACGCTCTACTGTTACCGGCAGAGTAGGATCGATGTGCAGCTTCTGAGGGACATAACCAATACGCAGGCCGGGATCACGCTGAACGGAACCGGACGTCGGGGCAAGCAGGCCAAGCACCACACGCACCAGTGTTGATTTACCGGCACCGTTGGGACCCAGCAGAGTGAGGATGCGACCAGGCTGCAGGGTCAGGCTGACGCCAGACAGCACATTGCGCTGGTTAAACTTTATCGAAACGTTATCGAGTGTGACAAGTGGGGTCATAGTATTTACAGGTTGCACAGAATTTCGAATGTTATAATATCACATTCCACCTCATGGTCACGATGGAATGACGCAATATGTTACACAATAAAAAGGGCGCAATTTTCGCCTTAGGGGCTTTAACTGTTTCAGCTTTATTAACCCTTCCTGCCCAGGCAAATGTCGTGGCTTCACTCAAACCGGTAGGTTTTATCGCTGCGGCCATCGCCGATGGCGTCACGCCGGTAGAAGTGCTGCTGCCAGACGGGGCATCTGAACACGATTACTCCCTGCGACCTTCTGATGCAAAACGCTTAAAAAACGCGGACTTAGTTGTCTGGGTCGGGCCTGAAATGGAAGCCTTTATGGCGAAATCTGCAGCCGAACTTCCAGCCCAAAAAAACCTCGCCATGGTGAACATCGACGGGGTAAAACCGTTATTGATTAGCGGTGGTGAAGATGAAGAGGAACATGCAGCGGAAAAATCCGAAGATCAGGACGCAGATGCTCATCACCATCATCACGGCGAGTTTAATATGCACCTGTGGTTGTCGCCAGAGATTGCGCGCAAAACCGCGGTTGCAATCCATGGAAAATTATTGGAACTTATGCCGCAAGATAAAGCCAAACTTGACGCCAACCTCCAGCAGTTTGAGGTAGCTTTGGCGGACACGGACAAACGCGTTAGCGCACAACTTGCTCCGGTTAAAAATAAAGGATATTTCGTTTTTCACGACGCTTACACGTACTTTGAAAAGCACTACGGTCTTTCGCCCACCGGGCACTTTACCGTCAATCCTGAAATTCAACCGGGCGCTCAGCGTTTACACCAGATACGAACACAGTTGGTTGAGCAAAAGGCGGTCTGCGTCTTTGCTGAGCCACAATTCAGGCCAGCAGTCATCGATGCTGTCTCCCGTGGAACGCAGGTGCGTAAAGGCACACTCGATCCTCTGGGCACAGACATCAGCTTAGCCAAAGACAGCTATGTGAAATTCCTCTCACAACTGTCGAGCCAGTATGAAAGCTGCCTGAATGGAGCATGAGGAATAGGTAAAAGTGCAGCAGATAGCCCGCTCTGTCGCCCTCGCATTTAATAATTTGCCGCGCCCCCACCGCGTAATGCTGGGATCGTTAACTGTCGTCACTCTGGCCGTCGCTGTCTGGCGGCCTTACGTTTATCATCCCACGGATGATGTGACGCCCATCGTTAAAAACATTGAGCTGGATAAGAACACCCTCCGCACGCTGTTGCCGGAAGCCAGTGAGCCGATCGATCAAAGCACACCGGAACCGGACGAAGAGCTGCCAGCGGACGATGTGGACACCGACGCGCCGGAAACGGCTGGGGTTCACGACTACACCGTCTCATCCGGCGATACCCTGAGCAGCGCACTGAATCAGTATGGCATCGACATCAGCGACATTAACGCGCTGGTGGTAAGCGACCGGGATCTGCGTAATCTGCAGGTGGGTCAGCAACTGAGCTGGACGCTGGATGATGATGGCGGCCTGAAAACCCTGAGCTGGGAAATTTCCCGCCGCGAAACCCGCACCTATGAGCGCACCCCATCGGGTGGCTTTAAGATGGAAGCGGAGATGCAGAAGGGTGAATGGCGCAACAGCGTAATGCAGGGTGAAGTGCGCGGCAGTTTTGCCGCCAGCGCCATGCGGGCGGGATTGAGCAGTGCCGAAGCCAGCGCCGTCATTAAAGCGATGCAGTGGCAGATGGACTTCCGCAAACTGCGTGCGGGAGACCAGTTCAGCGTTCTGATGTCACGCGAAATGCTGGAGGGTAAGAGTGCACAGAGCCAGTTGCTGGGTGTGCGCCTGCGTAGCGGCGGGAAAGACTATTACGCCTTCCGCGCTGAAGATGGCAAGTTCTACGATCGCAACGGCTCCGGTCTGGCGCGCGGCTTTATGCGTTTCCCGACGGTTAAGCAGTATCGTGTCTCATCGAACTTTAATCCGCGTCGTCTTAATCCGGTGACCGGTCGCATTGCGCCGCATAAAGGCGTCGACTTTGCGCTGCCAATCGGTACGCCCGTGCTGGCAGTCGGGGATGGTGAGGTTGTCGTGGCGAAGAACGGCGGCGCTGCGGGTAACTATGTGGCTATCCGTCATGGCCGTCAGTATATGACCCGCTATATGCACATGAAGAAAGTGCTGGTGAAACCCGGTGAGAAAGTGAAGCGTGGCGACCGTATCGGGCTGTCAGGTAATACCGGACGCTCTACCGGCCCGCATCTGCATTTCGAAATCTGGATCAACAATCAGGCGGTTAACCCATTAACGGCGAAACTGCCGCGCATGGAAGGTCTGACCGGCAAAGATCGCAGTGATTATATGGCGCAGGTGAAAGCCTGGTTGCCTCAGCTGGGTCTGAAGTAAGCGAATTTCGTCAAATCGCACAAAAACCGACGGCATCTCCGTCGGTTTTTTGCTATCTGGCGCAGGATGATTGCAAATTTTCAGGTCGTCACTATCATAAGCCGGTCATTGCTTGAGGCGAGTGCATGGAAACCCGTAAAAAAAATAACACTGAATTTATTCCCGTTTTTGAACGTTCTTTTCTCAAACCTAAGTACTGGGGCAGCTGGCTGGCAATTGGTGCGCTGGCGGGTCTGGCTTATTTACCGCCGAAAGTGCGCGATCCGCTGCTGGGCCGTTTAGGCCGTTTTGCCGGTAAGCTGGCAAAGGGTGCACGTCGCCGTGCACTGATTAACCTCTATTATTGTCTGCCGGAACTGAGTGAAGCGCAGCGGGCAACGCTGGTCGATGAGATGTTTGCGACCGCACCGCAGGCAATGGCAATGATGACCGAGCTGGTGCTGCGCGATCCGGCGAGTATCCGTGAGCGTGTTGAGTGGCACGGCCGTGACATTATCGATCAGATGATGGCTGACCAGCAGAATGTGATTTTCCTGGTGCCACACGGCTGGGCGGTGGATATCCCCGCGATGTTGCTGGCGTCAGAAGGGCAGAAGATGGCGGCGATGTTCCATAATCAGAGCGACCCGCTGATGGATTATGCCTGGAATACGGCACGTCGCCGTTATGGAGGCCGGTTGCATGCCCGCAATGACGGGATTAAGCCGTTTATCAGTTCGATTCGGCAGGGGTACTGGGGCTACTATCTGCCCGATCAGGATCATGGCCCGGAGCACAGCGAGTTCGTCGATTTCTTTGCCACGTACAAAGCAACATTGCCTGCAGTCGGTCGACTGATGAAGGTGTGTCGTGCCCGCGTGGTGCCACTGTTCCCGGTTTATAACAGCGACACGCACAAGCTTGAGATTTATGTGCGTCCACCGATGGATGACCTGCTGGAAGCAGATGATCGTCAGCTGGCGCGCCGGATGAATGAAGAGGTGGAAGTGTTTGTCCGTCCGCATCCCGAGCAGTACACCTGGATCCTCAAGCTGCTGAAAACCCGCAAAGAGGGTGACATCGAACCTTATTCGCGCAAAGAGCTTTATCCGCGCAAATAGAAAAAGGCCGCTCTCGCGGCCTTTTTTGATCATGAAGTTTGCGCTACGGAGCATGCTTTGCACTAGGCCTATGCTCCATCGCTTTGGCCAGGGTCGCCGTCTGAGAAAAACGACAGCGCAGCTTGTTATAACGCCTCGAGCCGGCTGCGGCGTTTACGCTCACGCATAAACAGAATAACCAGCCCAAACCACAGCACGCCGCTGATAAAGTTAATCAGACAGAACCACAGCGTGCCGCCACTGAAATAGCCACTTTTCGCCAGTTCAATTCCCACCGCCAGCGTCAGAATACTGATCATACCCAGCATCGCGGCTACGCTACCTTTACCTTCATTACTGGCGTAAAGCGTCAGGCGATACAGCCCGGCATTTACCATTCCGGCACCAAAAGCGTAGAGACTCAGGCCGGCGGTAATCAGCAGATAACTATGACTGTTGAGCAGGCTTGCGGCCAGCGCAAGACTCAGGCCAATCAGAATGGGCCAGGCGGCGAACTTCACCGGCTGTTCAATCGGCACCCGTCCCGCCAGCTTACTCAGCGTCAGGTTACCGGCGATCATCGCCAGAAACACCGGCAGCTGCAGCAGGGCGTACTGCATGCGTGACAGACCTTCATCATGCATCAGGATCACCGGCGAAAGGGCAACCCAGGTGAGGATTGGAATAAACACCAGCCCGATCGCAAAAGAGCCAGACACCACCAGACGGTCTTTCATTAACCGGCCATAGTTGCGCGCCAGATTGGGCAGGGCGATAGAATGACTGCGGTCGCCTGCAGTTTCGGGCATCACACGCCACAGCACCACAAAAGCGACCAGGCTGCAGGCGGCAAACAGCCAGAACATGCTGCGCCAGCTGCCAACAGTGAGCCAGGCGGCACCAGCCAGTGGGCCTGCCAGCGGAGCCAGTAACGCTACGTTAGCCATCAGCGCCATCATGCGCACCGCCAGCGCCTCATCAAAGGCTTCCTGGATCGCGGCATAGCCAACTGCACCGATAAAGCAGAGGCTGATGCCCTGAATGAAGCGCAGGCTGACAAATTCCTCAATCGAGCTGACCCAGTGCGTCAGCATGCAGGCGACAGCAAAAAACAGGATGCCAGACAGCATCACCGGTCGCCGGCCAAACTTATCAGAGAGCGGACCCAGCAGCCATTGCAGCACTACACCACCAATCAGGTAGGCGGTTAGCGAAGTAGAGACCCACTCAGGGCCAACAGAGAACTCACTGGTGACGATCAGCATACCAGGCTGGATCATGTCGTGAGCAATATAGGTAGCAAACTCGAATAGCACTAACGCCAGAGGAAAAAGTAAAATTCGGCCGGTAAGCTGGCTGATAGGCTGGAAACGGGGCATCTTGCCTCCTTGTCAGAAAAGAAAACGCGACTGCCTGGCAGTCGCGTCATTGATTCTACACCGACAATGTCAACCCAGACTCAATTAATCCACGCGAAGCACACGGGTGGTGTTGGTGGTGCCGGTGGCGCCCATCACATCACCCTGCGTCACGATGACCAGATCGCCGGAGACCAGGAAGCCTTTATCACGCAGCAGGTTAACCGCGTCGTGTGCAGCAGCGACGCCGTCGTTGTTGCTGTCGAAGAACACCGGCGTGACACCGCGATAGAGTGCGGTAAGGTTCAGGGTGCGTTCATGGCGCGACATCGCAAAAATCGGCAGGCCTGAAGTGATACGCGAGGTCATCAGCGGCGTACGGCCAGACTCGGTCATGGTGATGATGGCGGTCACGCCCTGCAGATGGTTCGCAGCATACATAGAAGACATAGCGATCGCTTCTTCGACGTTGTCGAACTGCACATCCAGACGGTGTTTGGAGACGTTAACGCTTGGAATCTTCTCTGCACCCAGGCAGACCTTCGCCATCGCTGAAACGGTTTCAGCCGGATACTGACCTGCGGCGGTTTCCGCAGACAGCATCACGGCATCGGTACCATCCAGCACGGCGTTTGCCACGTCCATAACTTCTGCACGGGTCGGCATCGGGTTAGTGATCATCGACTCCATCATCTGGGTCGCGGTAATGATAGTGCGGTTAAGCTGGCGGGCACGGCGAATTAACGCTTTCTGAATGCCGACCAGTTCCGGATCGCCAATCTCAACGCCCAGGTCGCCACGCGCAACCATCACCACGTCAGAGGCCAGAATGATGTCATCCATCGCTTCCTGGCTGGCAACCGCTTCGGCACGTTCCACTTTAGCCACCAGTTTGGCGTCGCAACCGGCTTCACGCGCCAGGCGACGTGCCAGGTTCATATCTTCACCACAGCGGGGGAAGGAGACAGCCAGATAATCGACACGGATTTTAGCGGCGGTGATGATATCCGCTTTATCTTTTTCGGTAAGCGCTTCAGCCGACAGGCCGCCGCCCAGCTTGTTAATGCCTTTGTTGTTCGACAGTGGGCCACCGACAGTAACTTCGGTGAACACTTTCATCTCCTGAACTTCCAGCACTTTCAGCTGCACGCGACCATCATCCAGCAGCAGAATATCGCCTGGCACCACATCTGCAGGCAGGCCTTTGTAGTCGATTCCGACACGCTCTTTATCGCCTTCGCCTTTACCCAGATTGGCATCCAGCAGGAAACGGTCGCCGATATTCAGGAAAACTTTGCCTTCTTTGAAGGTTGAAACGCGAATTTTTGGGCCCTGAAGGTCACCGAGGATAGCCACATGGCGACCCAGTTTTGCCGCGATTTCGCGCACTTTATCAGCACGCAGCTGGTGGTCTTCTGGCGTGCCGTGAGAGAAGTTGAGTCGTACAACGTTCGCGCCGGCAGCGATGATTTTTTCCAGGTTATTATCACGATCGGTAGCCGGGCCGAGGGTTGTAACGATTTTGGTTCTTCTGAGACGTCTTGACATCGAGGACTCCGTAAACATTTAAGCGTGTCATGGACAGTGGACACAGCAAGGTTATCTATTCTATATGATCGATGGGTTGTGATACGACTCACATTGTAAATGTGATGTTAATTTTTTTGCTGATCATCCTTTTCCCGAAGGGTGTTCTTTTCGTAACGCGACGCTTTCAACGCCTCTTTCACGCGTTTCAGGTTTTCCCGGAAGGGCGCACCCCGTTCCAGAGTAAAACCAGTCGCCAGCACATCAATCACGGTCAACTGCGCCAGGCGCGACACCATCGGCAAATAGACATCAGTATCTTCCGGTACATCAAGCACTAAAGCTATCGCTGCTTCATGAGCAAGGGGTGAATCGGGAGAGGTGATGGCAATAACGGTGGAACCGTTTACACGGGCCAGGCGAGCCAGTTCTACCATATTTTTTGTGCGTCCAGTATGCGAAATAAGAACAAATACGTCACCGGCTCGACTATTTATGCAACTCATGCGCTGGATCACAATATCGTCCGACCAGATGACCGGCAGATTAAAACGCAGAAATTTGGTGAAAGCGTCATGCGCCACTACAGCGGACGCACCGAGCCCGAAAAAGGCGAGTTTATCGGCCTGCGCGAGCAGGGTTACCGCCTGTTGCAGATGCGCGCTGTTCAGCTGATCGCGCACCCGCTGCAGTCCTGCAAGCGCTGAGTCGAAGATTTTGTGGCTGTAGTTCTCTGCTGTGTCGTCGTCTTCAACGCCCCGGCTGACCCAGTTGCTGCCCTTCACCAGGCTCTGCGCCAAATGCAGTTTAAAGTCGGGAAAGCCCCGTGCACCCAGTCGGTGGCAAAAGCGGTTCACGGTGGGTTCACTGACGCCGGCAATGCCGGCGAGTGTTGCGATGCTGGAGTGCATCGCCGCCTGCGGTTCAGCCAGAATCTGCCGGGCGACTTTCATTTCCGCTTTGCTCAGCGCTGCATACTGCGCCTCAATTTTTTCCAGCATATTCATAAGCTGATGACCATAATCACTTTTATCATTTCAATTATCACTGTCGCAGGAGCCGATTAACAGAGACTATATCGCGCCAGCACCTGGCAAGCGCAACGGCTGACAAGTTGATTGCTCTTTTTTTTGGGATACTTTGACCGGTGCCAGATTTTCCTGACACCAACAGAAACAGAAAAAAACGGCAATCCGCACGTGTCATCACACGTGCTTAGCACATCCGGTACAGAGTTAATGCGGTTGACCCGGCGAGTCGGTTTACCTGGCGCAGGGAAAAAAGTACATTGTGCTGAAAGAAAATAATAACCTGGACCCGGTGGCAGAAGATGCATCACCACCGGATTATCCTGCAACGAGGAGAGGAAAATGGCGGTAACACAAATAGCCCAGGCATGCGATCTGGTGATTTTCGGTGCCAAAGGCGATCTTGCACGCCGTAAACTGTTGCCTTCACTGTACCAGTTAGAGAAAGCGGGTCAGATCCATGAAGAAACCCGCATTATTGGTGTCGGCCGTGCTGAGTGGGATAAAGCGGAATACACCAAAGTGGTACGTGAAGCGCTGGAAACCTTCATGAAGGAGAAGATTGACGAAGCGCTGTGGGATAAACTCAGCAACCGTCTCGACTTCTGCAACCTCGATGTTAATGACACCACGCACTTCCCGAAACTGGGCAAGATGCTGGATCAGAAAAACCGCACCACCATCAACTATTTTGCGATGCCACCCAGCACCTTTGGCGCGATCTGTCAGGGCCTGGGCACGGCGAAGCTGAATGCCAAACCGGCGCGCGTGGTAATGGAGAAGCCACTGGGCACCTCACTGGAAACCTCTCAGGAGATCAACGACAGCGTTGGCGAATACTTTGAAGAGAGCCAGGTGTTCCGTATTGACCACTATCTCGGCAAAGAGACCGTGCTTAACCTGCTGGCGTTGCGCTTTGCTAACTCCATCTTCGTGAACAACTGGGATAACCGCACCATCGACCATGTGCAGATCACCGTGGCCGAAGAAGTGGGCATTGAAGGCCGCTGGGGTTACTTCGATAAAGCGGGCCAGATGCGCGACATGATCCAGAACCATTTGTTGCAGATTCTGACCATGATTGCGATGTCGCCGCCGTCCGATCTCAGCGCCGACAGCATCCGTGACGAAAAAGTGAAAGTGCTGCGCTCGCTGCGCCGCATCGATCAGACCAACGTACGTGAGAAAACCGTGCGCGGTCAGTACACCGCTGGCTTTGTGCAGGGCAAAAAAGTGCCGGGCTACCTGGAAGAAGAGGGCGCCAATAAAACGAGCGCAACAGAGACGTTCGTGGCGATTCGTGTCGATATCGATAACTGGCGCTGGGCAGGCGTGCCGTTCTACCTGCGTACCGGTAAGCGCTTACCGACCAAGTGCTCTGAAGTTGTGGTTTACTTCAAAAACCCTGAGATGAACCTGTTTAAGGATTCCTACTCAGAACTGCCACAGAACAAGCTGACGATTCGTCTGCAGCCGGACGAAGGTGTGGATATCGAGATCCTGAATAAAGTGCCAGGCCTCGATCACAAGCACAAACTGCAGACCACCAAGCTCGATCTGAGTTACTCCGAGACATTTAACCAGTCGCACCTCGCTGATGCTTATGAGCGTCTTCTGCTGGAGAGCATGCGCGGTATCCAGGCGCTGTTTGTGCGCCGTGATGAAGTGGAAGCCGCATGGACCTATGTCGATTCTATTATCGAAGCATGGGCTGCGGATGGCGATTCCTCCAAACCGTATCAGGCGGGCACCTGGGGTCCGGTGGCTTCGGTCGCGATGATCACCCGCGATGGCCGGTCGTGGAACGAATTTGAATAACTAAAGTGATGATAAAGCCCGCAACGCGGGCTTTTTTTTCGCCGTTAAACCGGGCCAGAGCATGCAGATAAAATTGAACTGCTGTTTCAAAATGGTCGCAGGGTGATAGACGCTCAGGAAGCGGATCATGTATGGTAGTGACGCAATTTACAGGGCAGGAGCCGATGCTCCATGACCGGGTCATAATCCCGGTGTTATCAAGCAAGGGGAACTGATGAAAAACTGGAAAACGAGTGCTGAACAGATTCTGACCACCGGACCTGTGGTGCCGGTCATCGTGGTGAACAAACTCGAACACGCGGTGCCGATGGCGAAAGCACTGGTGGCGGGCGGTGTCAGAGTGCTGGAAGTGACGCTGCGCACACCGGTGGCGATGGATGCCTTACGGGCGATGATCAAAGAAGTGCCGGATGCGATCGTTGGTGCGGGAACCGTAATTAACCCGCAGCAGTTACAGGAAGTGACCGATGCCGGTGCGCAGTTTGTTATCAGCCCCGGCGTCACCGAATCGCTGTTGAAAGCGGCGGTTGACGGGCCGGTTCCGTTGATTCCGGGTATCAGCACCGTTTCTGAGTTAATGACGGGTATGGACTACGGTCTGCGCGAGTTTAAGTTCTTCCCGGCAGAAGCGAATGGTGGCGTTAAAGCGCTGCAGGCGATTGGCGGACCTTTCCCGCAGGTGCGTTTCTGTCCGACCGGCGGTATCTCCCCGGCCAACTATCGTGACTATCTGGCGCTGAAAAGCGTGCTCTGCATCGGGGGTTCATGGCTTGTGCCTAACGATGCGCTGGAAGCGGGCGACTGGGATCGCATTACCCGCCTGGCACGCGAAGCTGTGGAAGGCGCGAAGTAAGTAATGGCGGTGAGCATTTGCTCACCGCATAACGTCAACCCTGAACCGTGACCGCGGCTGCGCTGGCAACCGCACGCGCAATCGCCTGTTCGGTGCTATCACCGCTGGCGAGCGCCACACCAAGACGACGCTGACCGCTGATCTCCGGCTTGCCGAACAGTCGCAGTTGCAGCCCTGCACCCAGTGCTGCTTCGACATTCACAAACTGTACGTTCTGGCTGGTCAGTTGCGGCAGGATAACGGCGGAAGCAGATGGACCATACTGACGAATCCCGCCAACAGGCAGACCCAGAAACGCCCGCACGTGCAGCGCAAACTCAGACAGATCCTGCGAGATCAGCGTCACCATGCCGGTGTCGTGTGGGCGCGGTGATACTTCACTGAACACCACCTCATCTCCGCAGACAAACAGCTCAACGCCAAACAGACCATAGCCGCCAAGCGCCTTAACGACCTCTGCGGCAACATCCTGTGCCCGCTGCAGCGCCAGCTCACTCATCTGCTGCGGCTGCCATGATTCACGGTAATCGCCATCTTCCTGACGATGACCAATCGGTGCGCAGAAGTGAATGCCATCGACGGCGCTGATAGTGAGCAGGGTGATCTCAAAATCGAAGTTGACGACGCCTTCCACAATGACGCGACCGGCTCCGGCGCGACCGCCCTGTTGTGCGTAGTCCCAGGCTTTATCAAGCTGGCTGGCGTCGCGGATAAAGCTCTGGCCTTTGCCCGATGAACTCATCACCGGCTTCACAATGCAGGGAAAGCCAATCTCTGCGGCGGCTTCGTCGAAGCGCGCCTTGCTGTCGGCAAAGCGATAACAGGAAGTTGGCAGTGACAACTCTTCAGCCGCCAGGCGACGAATGCCTTCGCGGTTCATCGTCAGGCGTGCGGCACGGGCAGTCGGAACCACGCGCTGGCCTTGCTGCTCCAGTTCAACCAGGGTATCCGTGGCGATGGCTTCAATTTCCGGTACCACAAAATCCGGCTGCTCTTCCGCTATCAGCGCAGCCAGGGCCGCGCCATCCAGCATGTTAATCACATGGCTGCGATGGGCGACATGCATCGCCGGGGCATCGGCGTAACGATCAACCGCGATCACTTCCACACCCAGACGCTGACACTCCAGCGCCACCTCTTTACCCAGTTCACCTGAACCCAATAGCATTACACGCGTCGCCGCCGGACGCAGCGCTGTTCCGAGAGTCGTCATACATTCACCTAAGCAGTCAAATTCGCGCGCAAGTATAAACGAAAACGTTTGCGTTCTCATCTTCCGTGCCGCCGTCATCGCTTTTTGCCGTACTTTTCCCGCTCTGACGTTTCCTGACATCCTTTTGGTCAGGATAACGGCTGACATCCTGAAAGGAGTGAACGATGAATAACTGGTTGCAACAGATTCAGTCGGTGCTGACAAAGAAGAGCGGTGAGAGCAAACAGGGCGGTGGCTTAAGTGACATGCTGGCACCCGGCGCGCTGGGCGGTCTGGCTGCGATGCTGATCTCCAGTAAGTCGTCGCGCAAACTGCTGACCAAATATGGCGGCAAAGCCCTGATTGTGGGAGGGGGTGCGGCAGCAGGCGCGGTACTGTGGAACAAATACAAGCAGCGGGTTAGCGAAGCGCATCAGAATGAGCCTGACTTTGGTGTGGCACAGACGCCCGTGGACCTGCGCGCTGAGCGTCTGGTCACTGCGCTGGTGTTTGCTGCTAAAAGTGACGGGCATATCGACGATCAGGAGCGAGCCGCGATTGAGCAGAACATTCATCAATCCGGTTATGGTCAGGATGCAGAGCAACTGATTCAGAAAGCGATGAATCGCCCACTGGATCCGCAGTGGCTGTCGGCTGATGTGAAAAATGAAGAGGAGGCGCTGGAGCTTTATTTCCTGAGTTGTGCCGCTATCGACGTCGACCACTTTATGGAGCGCAGCTATCTCTCCGCCCTGGGCGACGCCCTGAAGATTCCTCAGGATGTTCGTGATGGCATTCAACAGGACCTCGAGGCCGAAAAAGCCCGTCTGCCTGCCAGTTAAACCTTCGATTCTCCGCCAGCGGGTCACTGAAGATGTTCCGCTGGCGGCAGCTTCTCACCCTATGTCTGGCTTCCCGCTGCTGAAGTGTTACGCTTACAGATCATTACGTTGATGGAGACGGATGGATGAAAGCACCCATCGCAAAAAAAATACCCCACGAGATGACGCTGCATGGCGAGACCCGCGTTGATAATTATTACTGGCTGCGCGACGACAAACGCGAAAACAGCGAGGTTCTTGATTACCTCCGAGCCGAAAATAATTACGGCAAAAAAATCATGTCGTCGCAGCAACCGCTGCAGGACCGGGTGTTAAAAGAGATTATTGATCGGCTGCCGCCGGAAGATCACTCCGTGCCTTATGTCAAAAACGGTTACCGCTATCAGAGCCGTTATCAGAGCGGTAACGAATACCCGGCCTATTACCGTCAGCCTGCAGCAAGCGATGAATCGGGCGAGTGGAGCCTGCTGCTGGATGCCAATCAGCGCGCCTCGCACAGCGATTTCTACACCATGGGCGCGCTGCATATCAGCCCGGATAACCGGGTCATGGCGCTGGCGGAAGATTTCCTGTCGCGGCGGCAATATGGCATCCGGTTCCGTAACCTGGAAAGTGGCAGCTGGTATCCCGAAGTACTGAGCAACGCCTCATCCAGCTTCGCCTGGGGCAATGACTCACGCACCCTTTACTATGTGCGCAAGCACCCGCAGACGCTGCTCTCTTATCAGGTCTGGCGACACGAACTCGGTTCGCCGCAGTCCGATGATAAGCTGGTCTATGAAGAACGCGATGACACCTATCATCTCAGCGTGCACAAGAGCACCTCCAAGCAGTTCATCATGATTGCGCTCTACAGCACTAACACCAGCGAAATCCAGTTAATCGATGCGAACTTCCCTGATGCGCAGCCGCATGTGTTTTTGCCCCGCCGTCGCGATCACGAATACAGCATCGATCATTACGATCATCAGTTTTTCATTCGATCAAACCGTGACGGGAAAAACTTCGGGCTCTACCGCAGTCGCTATCTGGATGAGTCACGCTGGGAAACGCTGATTCCTGCGCGGGAACAGGTGGTGATGGAAGATTTTCAGCTGTTCCGCGACTGGCTGGTAGTGGAAGAGCGTCAGCGCGGCTTAACCAGTCTGCGTCAGATCAACTGGACCAGCGGCGAGACCAGCGGCATCGCCTTTGACGATCCGACCTATGTGACGTGGCTTGCTTATAATCCCACGCCCCGCACTAGCAAACTGCGTTATGGCTACTCGTCCATGACCACGCCGACCACGCTGTTTGAACTGGATATGGATACGGGTGAACGTCGCATTCTGAAACAGAGCGCGGTGAAAGGCTTTAACGCGGAAGATTACAAAAGCGAGCACCACTGGATCAAAGTCAGCGATGGCACCGAAGTGCCGGTCTCGCTGGTTTATCACCGCAAGCATTATCAGCCCGGTCAGAACCCGATGCTGGTCTATGGCTACGGCGCTTATGGCAGCAGCATGGATGCCGATTTCAGCGTCAGCCGTCTGAGCCTGCTGGATCGCGGCTTTGTCTATGCCCTGATTCAGGTACGCGGTGGCGGTGAGCTGGGACAGCAATGGTATGACGGTGGTCGTCTGCTGAACAAAATGAACAGTTTTACTGATTTTATTGAGGTGACGGATGCGCTGGTGGCACGCGGCATCGGCCACCCGGAGCGGCTTTATGCCATGGGCGGTAGCGCAGGCGGGCTGTTGATGGGCGGGGTCATTAACCTGGCACCAGAACGGTTCCACGGCGTGGTGGCTCAGGTGCCATTTGTGGATGTGGTTACCACGATGCTGGATGAGTCGATCCCGCTGACCACCGGTGAGTATGACGAGTGGGGCAACCCCAATGATCCTGAATATTACCGTTATATCCGCCAGTACAGCCCCTATGACAATATCGAGGCGAAGGATTATCCCCATCTACTGGTCACGACTGGCCTGCACGACTCACAGGTGCAGTACTGGGAACCGGCCAAGTGGGTGGCGAAGCTAAGGTCGATGAAAACCGACAATAATCTTCTGCTGCTCTGCACCGACATGGATGCCGGTCACGGCGGCAAGTCCGGACGCTACAAAGCCTACGAAGGGATCGCGATGGAGTACACTTTCCTGCTCGGACTGGCGCAGGGTACCTTGCCGCCAGCCCAGGATTACTGAGATTCAGAGAGGTATTTATTCAGCGCCTGCCGCAATGGCGGGCGCAAATCACTGACATTATTGAGTACCCACTTCAGGTAGCCAGGATCTTTTCTGGCAATTACGGCAATCGCCTGGCCGCGATATTTGCCGAATGGCAGAATGTCGTCGCGCTGGGCCGCCGGTTGCGAACGCACAATCATTTCGGAGGCACTCCAGCCGGAGGTCTCCATGATACGGATCAGCAGCGCCGCCGTGACATAGCAGTCATACAGTGCGCGGTGCGCATGAAGTTCAGCGGGTGGCGTGACATCCAGCTTCAGCGAATGACGTAACGCCTGGTTGCCATATTTAATGCCCGGCCAGAGCTGGCGCGCCAGCTGCATGGTGCAGATCCATTCGCCGTACATTTCAGGCAGCATCCGCCGATCAAAACTGGCGTTGTGCGCGACATAAAAAGCGCTGCCGTAATAGCGTGGAATTGCCTCTTCAATCGTGGGTTTACCGGCGACCATTGCTTCGGTGATGCGATGTACAGCCATCGCCTGACGGCTGATCGGGCGGTCCGGTAGGGTCAAATCGCTCATTGGATTCACAATTCTACCGTCGACCACATCCACGGACGCAACTTCAACTACGCCGCCCTGCAGGCCGCAGGTTTCGGTATCAATAACGCGGAACATCATTGCTTCATCTTCGGTTCATAAGGAAGGCGCGACAGGCTGAGTGATGCCTGACGGTATTGCATCAGACGCTGACGAAACCAGTCACGCAGCGCTTCAGGCTGCTCCTGCGCCACCATCTCGGCGACGACCGGCATGTTATAGCGCTCTTTAAACGCCACGCCTGCGGCCGCCAAATCGACATTTATCTTGTCTTTCTCTTCCTGGGACAGCAATGCAAGGTTACGGCTCATAATTATCTCCTGACGATAGCCGGCAAAAGTAATGTTTTCGTCGGTCTGAATCAAGGATAAAGGATCGCATCGCTGGCCTCGACAGTGTAAAACCAGCAGCGTATCCTTTTGCCACGTTTATCGCCCTGGCGGCGGTTAAAAGGATGATCTTATGCAGAAAAAAACTATTTCCCGCATGATTATAGCAGTGACGGCAGCGGGCATGATGGCCTTCAGCTCGCTGGCGGGGGCGCATGCACACCTCCAGTCTTCGCTTCCAGCGGCCAAAGCGCAGGTCACGACATCCCCCGATGCGCTGACGCTGAACTTCAGTGAAGATATTGAAGCGGCGTTCAGTGGCGTGACGCTGCTGGATAGTGCACAGAAGCCCGTCGTGACCGCCAAAGCCCGTGTTGAGTCTGACCAGAAAAAACGCCTGATTGTCGGCCTGCCGCAGCCGCTAAAAGCGGGAAGCTATCAGGTTAACTGGCATGTGCTGTCGGTGGATGGACATAAAACCGCTGGAAGCTATCGCTTTAGTGTGAAGTAACCCGGTGACAACCCTCTGGATCCTGCTGCGCGCGCTGCATTTTACTGCCGTGATGTTGCTGACCGGCAGCGCCTGTTACAGTGCGCTGCTGGCGCCCAAACGCTACCGATCCCTGTTGGCGATTCAGTTAAATCCGCTGGTGAAGGGGAGTGCCTGGCTGGCGCTGCTCAGTGCGGTGGCGATGCTGGCCTGCCAGAATGTGTTAATGAGCGGCACCAGCACTAACCTGACCGACATCGATATCTGGCTGGCAGTGTTGGGCACGCACTTTGGTGAAGTGTGGCAGTGGGAAATCATTTTCGGCGTGCTGGCTGTTGGCGCGCTATTACTGACCGGAAGCCTGCGTCAGCAGCTGTTACTGCTGGCTGGCGTTCTGCAACTGGCCTGCATGGCGCTGATAGGCCATGCTGCGATGCGCGATAGCTGGCCCGGCGATCTTCAGCAGATTAACCATGCACTGCATCTGATTGCGGCGACGTTCTGGGCAGGTGGATTACTGCCACTGTTGCTGTTGATGCGCGAGGCACGGCAGATTGATCGCCGCACCGATGCGATTCGCACTATGATGCGTTTCTCACGCTATGGTCATCTGGCGGTGGCGTTAACGCTGCTCAGCGGGGTGATAAACAGCGTAATGATCGCGGGCTGGCCGCTGATGTGGCACGATTCACGCTACGTTATATTGCTGCTGTGCAAAGTGCTGCTGGTTGCTCTGATGGTTCTGGTGGCGCTGATTAATCGATACTGGCTGGTGCCGCGATTCCGCCTGGCGGGCAGCGGGGCGCAGCAAAAATTTATTCGCATGACGCAGCTTGAACTACTGCTGGCATGCGGCGTGGTTGGGCTGGTCAGCGTATTTGCCACGCTGTCGCCAGCCTGAATGTAGTTTAAGAGAGAAAAGGGTAGTTATGTTGCTGAAGAAAGTGATTCCCGCAATCCTGTTGTTATCCGTATGCGGCCAGGCGCTGGCGGCGCAAATCATTACCGTCAGCCGCTTTGAGATCGGTAAAGATAAGTGGCCCTTTAATCGTGAAGAGGTGATGCTGACCTGCGAGAAAGATGGTGCGATGTTTGCCATCAATCCGAGTACGCTGATGACATACCCGCTGAACGACATCGCTGACACACTGTTTAAAAACAAGCAGGTGAAAGCCCAGCCGATCAGCGTGATTCAGGCCGAAGACAAAGCCCATCCGGGCCAGATGATGAGCCTGCAGCCGATTATCGAACGCACTCAGGCGCTGTGCGGAAAATAGGCCTTTCGGGTGCAGCCTCGCGCTGCGCCCACTCTCCGAAATTTTGCCGTTGCGATCACAATCTGATCCAGTTTATGGCCCTGATTCCCGCGTTTGCTGGCATTTCCACCGCGCTGTTCTAATCTTAAATGGCAAGGCGACACCGCCTTCATAAATGCCAACTTTTAGCGCACGGCTCCTTGAGAGCCATTTCCCTGGACCGAATATAGGAATCGTATTCGGTCTTTTTTTGGTTGGCACTTCGTATCAATGACTTAACGTGAAATCAATCAGTTAAGCCCGCTCCTGTTACTTCCTGTTCTACTCTGCTTGACTCTGTGCCGCCACTTTGTCGCTATTTTTCTTCGCCATCAACGCCAGTGGATTGA
Source organism: Pantoea sp. MHSD4 (assembly GCF_021043305.1). Lineage (NCBI taxonomy): Bacteria > Pseudomonadati > Pseudomonadota > Gammaproteobacteria > Enterobacterales > Erwiniaceae > Pantoea > Pantoea sp. MHSD4. Next base: position 824,147 of record NZ_JAJNDH010000001.1, read on the forward strand.
GTTTACTAAACCTGCCGTTTCTATCCTTTAGTAAATAACTACGCAGCCTGCTTATACCCTGTCGCAATAAGTACGCTTATGTTGCATTTTCAGCATCAATATCCTGAACGATTTAGAACATTTTACGATTGTGGTAGAAATTGTGCGCCTGGCATCGTTTATTCAGACGATGCGGACACCATAAAGATAATCAGACATTTGATGCATGCTGTTTTGAGGGAGTGCTCATGGTCTGACATCAGGGAAAGGGGCACACGCAGTTGCCGTCTGTTAACAGGATCATGGGCATCTATCAGAAAATGATTGTTTTATCTTCCTGTGGCACTATAAAACAGCCATTGTCATGAACGAGGGATTGAGAATGATTTCAGGAACAGCAGCAAAACAGGAATTCGGACGTTACTACACATTTGAGTCGAGACTGCCTCAGGGCGTTTTTTTGAGATTCGGCCCAGCCATTTGCCCCGAAATGCAAAGCCCGTAACAGATGAAGCCAGCGGAATGTGTATCGGTTACACGGTGGTACAGGCTCCGGGCTTATGGCAGATTTATGATGTGCAGGGACATTTTGTCAGGCTGGAAGAAGCGCCGCTTGAAACACCCCTGATCGATCCCACTGATATTGCCCTGTTTGGCTTGGGTATTTTTCGTATCCTTGGTACAGGGCGGGTGCTGTTTGAATCAGGGGCACGTGCCGCTGTTTATGCGAAGCTCAGTCACTCCACTATATCCTTTCTGCGCAGCAGACTTAAACTCGGGCTGCATGCACGTAACCTTAAAATGACCGAGACTGCTGCAAAACATATGTATGAACCGAGTCGCTATGTCCCTCTGCAAATTCAGGAAAGAGCGATTCGCTATGGCAGGCGGATGGCAGATCCCCGCAAAGGTGAAGGTATGTTCAGATATGAGACCAGATTGTTTAAACTACGCTTTAATAAGCAAACAATGGAATATGAGTATAAAGAATACACACTTGAAGTCGTCGTGCGTGAGTCAGACTGGACGATAACGCATTTTAAATACATGGATTGACAGACTGGACAACTTGTATGTTTGATTTGCGCAATGAAGATTTCACATTTGTAATTTCTCCCTTTGAAAGAATCTCAGACGATGAGGCCGACCCGGTTGATCATCTATGGGACTGGATCCAGTCCTGGATTGAGTTCTCTGTTAGCGGCCTTAAAATGCAGTTTCAAACTGAATTTACCATCGGCGAGCTAAAGATTTTAAAGGATGAGTTTTTCGCACATTACCAGGCACTTATCACGCAGCGTGAATTAAAACCTTTTAATTTTCGCAGCGAACGTGGCCAGCTCAATATGGTTATCAGAAAAGTTACGGGTAAAGAAGGTGTTATAGTGGAGTTTGATATCCGCCCTGAACCACACGCCGACAGCGTTCAGGTTAAAGGTGACTTCAGCCTTAATGAAAGCTATTTTCCTGACATTCTGAAGCGGCTTGATGAAATGATTCAATGGTAGAATTAAACATTTTGCCATTGAGAATTTTTAACTGAAAACTTCGGGCGTAAAATGAATTTTTTATTCAGGCTTATCTGGCCATCTGAAATCTGGCGCGGTCGTGATATCCGTCCGACTCAGCATAACGCGGTATCTTTTCCATGCAGCCAGTCGCGTTAGTTCCTCGTCAGTTGCAATGCTGATATCAACCGCATCCTGCAAAGGGGTTATAGTACGATTAGCTTCGTCCATTTCTGCCGACAAACGGCTGCTGGCCAGAAAGCCAGCATCTTTGGCATCCACAAATGGCGCTGTAAATACGCCGTCACTGTAGAGATAATTACAGCCGGGCTGTTCAGACAATGCGGTAATATCTACCCACTCCAGTGACGGATGATAGAGTTTCTCTGGCTTGACACTCATAGAGACAATTTCCGCAACTCGCTTATCTTCAATCCGGGCGTAGGTTTTCATCAGCTGAACTCCTCAATATAAATAATACCGTCAGATCCATAACTTCCGATAAAGGGATCGGTACGCGTTGTACCTCCGCCGCCTGCACCATAGGTATTTTTTTTGCCTGATGATGAGCTTTCCCCGCTACGGCTACCGCCGCCCCAGTAACTGACGCCGCCGTCACCAGAGCCGCCCCGGTAAGGGTTGCTTGAGGCCGTAATCAGTCCGGGCGCGTCGCTGCCATCACCCCCCTGTATATTTAACAATCCGCCTATGGCCGAGCCGCCAACGCCACCGGCATCACCGGAAGTCGTATTATAGCCATTGCCCGCTGTCAGCTGACCGTTAAAGGTACTGCTAGTCGCGCCGTCGGTTTCGTTACTGCCTCTACCGACTACGCCAGGATAATTTTTTGTCTCATCCACGTTCAGCCAAGCGATTACCGTTCCGCCTGCTCCCCCGCCCGCACCACGGGAAACATAACTCGATCCCCAGGCAAGATAACCATAACCCCGGCCACCACCTCCGGTCAGGATAATCTTGATTTGTTTCGTTCCCGGCGTGGGTTTGTAGTTAACTGCTCCGGGCGTGGTGAAAATCTGGTACCCGATAAAACGGCCGGAAAACTTATCGCTGATGCCAAGATTTTTCAGAACGTCAGGCAACAGCCCGGCATCGGCCATTTCCTTTAATGCGTTTTCAATTAACGGGTACTGACCATGCGGATTAGCGCTTTTGAGATGCTTTGCCATCATCTCGTCAGCGTAGGCTTTCACCTCGATCACAGCGTCATCAACATACTTACGCGTTGCCAGCACCACTGACGGATCAATTTTCAGCGTGACGGCGGTTGTGCTGTTCACGATTAAAATCATGCGCACGGTCTGCGTCCGGCCGCTTCCTTCGGCCAGCTGAGGCTTGTAAGTCTCCGGGCAGTTAGCAACGGCAATCAGCACGCCGTCAGCGTCATACAGGCCGATTTCACGGATCCAGAAACCGCCCTCGCTTTCCGGGATAATCTGCTCTGCGATAATCTGGCTGCTGTTTGCCGCGTCAACGGTCAGCGAATTAAGCTGCGCGCGTCGCTTCTCGCCAATGAGCTTTGTCTGTGCCGCATCAGGGGTCGGCAGTGTGCCGCCACCGTCGCCGACGCCCATCGAGGCGATGTTTACTTTCGTGCCGAGTGCGGCGGCGTTCGCCAGCTTAGCCGCGCCCTGATTGGTCAGCAGGGCAAAATATTTTGTCGTCATGCGCTCACTTCCGTCAGGTCAATAAGATGCACCGCCACGCCGGAATAACCCGGCCCGCCGACGCTGATAAGTTCAGGGGTATAGGGATAAACGGTCAGCTCGTCGCCGCTGTAGCTGGCAACGGCAACCGGCAGCGCGCCGTTCACGTCAAGATTGATAGACAGGCCGATAAGGTGACGGCTGCAGGGCTTCGCATCGGCTATCAGGCGCTCAAGCTCGTTATACATTTCCTCAGTAATGCCGGTATCGAGTACGCCCACATCCAGCCGGAACGTGCCAGGCGCTTCGCCGGTTTTCCACCACTCAATGATTCTGATGAGATAGCCCAGAGGCTCAACGACGCGGCGTATAGCGCCAATCGTTCCCTTGTGCCGATGCACGTACTGCGAGGCGGCAACCACGGCGCGCTTTGTTGATTCCGGCCAGGCTGAATCCCAGCGATCAACTGACCACGCCCACGCCAGATAGGGCAGAAGCTCAACCGGGCAGGCTTGCGGATTCCATAACTGGCGCAGCGGCACGCTCATCGTACCGGGGCTTGCAAGAGCCTCGGCGGCAGCAACCTCAAGCGCTGACGAGCCGGTCGGCAGCAGGCGATCACTCATCCGAGCCTCCCACGGTCAGCGCGTATCCTGTGCAGTAAGCGGCCTGGGTTTTGTCTAGCACCACGTCAGCGGAAGGCTTGATAAGGTTGACGCGCTGCACGCCCTCAACGTGCATGGCGGCATACAGCGCAGACAGGCGAATGTCACGGCCGAGACGCTTTTGTGCGCTGACAAAGGCGGCGAGTTTTGCCTCTGAAGCGGCACGGATTGGCTCCGCTTCCGGCCCCGGATAGAGGTAAAGCTCGGCCTCGATTTCGTAACTAACAATCTTCGCTGACTGCACGCTCACCCGGTCAGCAACCGGGCGCACGTCTTCGTCATTGAGCGCAGCGTTAACCACGGCCAGCAAATCATCACCGGCCACGCCGTTGCCCTCACGCGCGAGCACAGTCACGGTAACAACGGCGGGCGACGGGCTGATGGCTGATGCATCGGCTACGCGGCCGTCGGCGCTTCTGGCATGGTATTCATACGCGCCTGTCGGCCCCGCAACGCTAAGCCCCTCAAACGCCGAGGCGATACGCAGCCGGAAATCGTCGTCACTTTCCATCACGGCGGCGGTCGGTGGAATGGTCGTATCATCGGCGGGGGTAATGGTCAGACGGGGTACACCATTGTTAGCGCCAAGCTGGTCAAGGTCGCCGTCCAGTGAATACGCCACCATGACGGCCTTTGCCGCCTCGTTGATGCGCTGGCGCAGGATCAGCTCGCGATAGGCGTTTTCCTGCAGCAGCTTGACGATGGGTTCTGATTCAAACGTCAGCGTGCGGGCGACAGCCTCCTGCTGCTCGGCCGGGTAAAGGGAAATCAGCGTCGCCTTTCGCTCGACCAGCAGGCTTTCATAGTCCAGCGGCTCCACCACATCAGGCGCGGGCAGCTGGCTCAGGTCGATAGTTGCCATAGTCTCAGCTCACAGGAACGGTTAAGGAAAAAGGCTGCGCGCTGTCGGTGCGGTTGCCGGACAGCTCAACCACCATTGCGCCATTGATATCCGACTCAAAGCTGATGGCGGTCAGCTTTACGCGCGGCTCCCATTTCAGGATCGCCATATAGCAGGCAGACATAATCTGCAGGCGCAGCGCCTCGTTTTGGGGCTGGTCAATCAGCGCGGATAAAAGCGAACCATACTGGCGACGCATCACCCTCGTGCCGACAGGGGTCAGCAGAATGTCACGCACTGACTGCCGGATATGATCGAGGTCGGTCAGCGCGCCACCGGTTTCCCGGTTCATGCCGATATATTTCGCGGTTGTCATATCGGTTCCCCCGTCTGGCCGCCGCTGTCGCCAGGATGTTTATGCTTGTGCAGAACCTTGCCATTTGAGGAAAGGTTGCCGCCGGTATGCGTCACGTCGCCCTTCATCGTGCCGCCTTTAGTGACTTCCAGCTGCGCAGTTTTGAGCAGCGCTGTGCATTCCACTTCGGGCGAGTCAAAGAGGATTTTCACCGCCGCTTTAATGGTTGCCGTCTGTATGCCGGTTGCGGTCAGCGCGCCGTTTTCCGGCTCGTACTCGATCACCGCGCCGTCAGGAAATGACCAGTGCAGCGCATCGGCCGAGGCTGACGGAGCCGGGTTGTCATCCGAGAAAATGCCCGGCAGTACAAAGCCGGTATCAAGTTCGCCGCCGAGGCACAGAACCAGAACCTGCTCGCCCACTGATGGCGCATTCCAGGAGCGGGTTTTGCCCGCGCGGGCGCTCAGCCAGTGCAGCCAGCCGGTTGTGTTTTTTCCCGTATCGACACGGCACAGCCCGCCGTCAAGGTTGACGGCCGATACCGTTCCAATACGTATGATGTTGCGCAGCAGGCGCTGAATTTCTGTGATTTGTTCGTTCATGCACTGAGAATGCCTCTGTTAGCCAGCACTCTCAATTTGAGTTGGTTTGCCTATGAATGAGCAAACTCAAAGGAAGTTTTTAATTTGCGGGGTTATCAGGCTTAGCAGCAGGAATTTTTGCAATATGTAAAATCTCCCCTAATAAAAGATATGCATTAAGAAAGAGTGATTTGGCTTCTTCAATTGATACGTCTGCGTGAACACCTGTTGAAACCCGCGCATACAGGTTTGAGAGATTTTGCCGTATTTTATCTTTTCTTGATTTACTATCAATTCGCTGATGAACAAAAACATTAAGTCTATTTAAATGACGTGATGCATCTAATGAAAGGTGATTGCCGCCAATTTCATACTTTTCTTCGCTAGGGGGATAAAGAGAATCTGCAAAATTATCAATGATACGACGAACTGTTGTAAGAGCCTGACTAATGGCCTCCTCATCTCCATCCGATAGTCTATTAATTACAGAAGGTATTTGCCTAATCACCTCGCCGCTATGTTCAATTAAAAGGCTATCTACTTCACTTTTATACTTCTCGAAGATAGATTCAGCGAGACTATCGAGTTCTTTTTCATAGTAAATTTGAGTAACAAAGTCATGAAGAATACCCAAAATCTTACTACGAATAGTTGTGAAGGTTGTAAGGTAATTACCAATTTGAGCCTTAAGCGTGTTATGCTCTCTGGTAACCAATATTGCATTATCCAGTCCGCTTATATTAGGCGTAACCATGCTTTCAAGTTTGCTTTTTTGAACATTTATATTCGCCTCGATCCCTGCCAGAGGAGTCCAATATCCTAACTTTGCTTCTTTATCCGTCCACCTTCCAGTTCGGGTCATATATTTGAGGCTTAGCTCAACGTCACCATAATACCCTTTAATTTCATAGCCAACCCAACTCCTAAATTCGTCAGTACCGCATAATCTAGCTAGCCGCGCAGCCTTGAGCATTAGGGACTCACCACTAATTCGGCTTAATTCAATATCAGCCAAAAGTTCAGTTGCAAGCTCAAGTTCATGCTGAGAGCGATTTAATGGCACGATATCAACCTTCCATAAAATGTTTTTTTTAATGTACACTCAACGTCTGAATAATGAAAGTCTCTATAGTTTCTTTGTCAGCCTCGCTAATGCCTAATAAAGGGCGGGCCTCATACTGCACTTCTTTCCCTTTAAGTGACGGCCGGTCGCGCAGCCCGTAATGATGCACGCGGGCCAAGCGCTGCACGTTTCCGGCAAACTCGATCACGGCCTCATTCGGACTGGCCTGCGTCTTCAAGTATTTAGCGGTGCGCAGCTTGGCGAACATCTCGCGCTTTATCCGACCTTTTTTGCTGCGCACTGGCTGCGTTTTACGGGGCTGAAAGGGCGTGCCGTCAGGTGCCTGCTGGCGCTTGATGTTCTGCTGCTGACTCGCTCGCAGCTTGCGGCCAATGCTGCGCGCCATCTCTTTACGCGCCGGGGCTGACAGGCTGCTGATAAGCGCCTCCAGCCTGTCGTTTACCCGCTGCAGCTCGCTCATGTCTGCCACTCGCTGACCAGCTCGCCCTTAACGTAAAGCTGCACCGGCCGCGCGTCATTCTCCGGCAGCGGGTTTTCGCCGACGTGTGTTACGTGCAGCCCGTCGTCGGCCTGCTTTACGATCACGCGCTCGCTCAGCTGCAGCTCAATGCTGATATCGCTGGCCGTGTCGCTGATAACGTCAGCCTGAAAGGTAAAGCCCGTCCGGCGCTTTTCCTCGGTTGCCATAATGTCGGGTTCATTCGTTCGCAGCCAGGCAAGCAGCGGCACGATCAGCAGGTCGATATTCCCTGTGTAGTCGGTAATGACCATGTTAAGCCGGTACTGGTATTCAAACGACAGCGAGCTGGCAAGCGTTGAGACGATGCGCCCGCTGTCGATAAACACGTTCAGCGCGTCAGGGTTTCGCTGCAGCTCCGGCACGCTGTCGGTCAGTGCCTGGCGCAGTTGTTGAGGTTTCAGCATCGTGTTGTTCCTGGCAGTCTTTGATGATTTCGACCTGCAGCCCGCGAGCGCGGCCTCAAGCTGGCGATTGTCAACCGCCAGATCGCCCGCCGTTTTAAGGCTGTTTCCCGGCACCGGGCAGCTTGTCACGCGAGGACACCCAATCCAGATAATCTCTGGCGCTGCTGAAGGCTGGGCGGGTGTGCAGCCGGATAACATCGTCAGGCAGAGCAGCAGCAGACCAGTCACGCAGTATCGGATTCGAATCGGTTTCTCTCTGTATGATCATTTCACGGTTAAGCGCGGCCGTGCTGGCGCGCCCCTGCATCAGCCGCAGCTCGGCCTCACGCTTCTGGCTGGCCCTCGCATCGGCATCCAGCCGGGCTATCGCTTTATCCCGGCTCTCGATACCGGCCGACAGCGTACCGATAATGCGCTGCGCGCTGGTCAGATCGTCTTTTGCGACTTTCCACTGCCAGCCGGTTATGCCCAGCGCCAGCAGAGCCACGGCCAGAAGCAGAGCTATCAGGCGCGTCATGACACACCCCGCAGGCAGTAAGCTGTCTCATTCGCGCGGCGGTTTTCCAGCCCGCGATTTCTCACGCCCTTAACGAACACCCAGCCACGCCGACGTTGCCTGGGCCATCATGCACGCACTGTTAAACGAACCGCTTACCGCAGCCAGCGGCGGCGCTAACCCCTCAATTCTGGAATTTTACTGATTAGCAAACGCAGAGGCCGCAAGGCTCACACCACCACCGCGCAGCCGGTACAGGCAACCGCACCGCAGCAGCACGCCGAGGCGTTTACCTTTGGCGATCCGACGCCGGTAATGGATAAGCGCGACATTCTGGATTACGCCGAGTGCATCGGTAACGGGCGCTGGTTTGAGCCGCCGGTCAGCTTTAACGGCCTGGCGAAAAGCCTGCGTGCGGCCGTGCATCACAGCTCGCCGATTTATGTAAAGCGCAACATTCTGGCATCAACATTCATCCCGCACCCAATGATGAGTTAGCAGGAGTTCAGCAAGTTTGCGCTGGATTATCTGGTCTTCGGTAACGCCTTTGCCGAGCTGCGCCGTAATGGCTTGGGTAAGCCGCTGCGCCTTGAAACCACTCCGGCCAAATTCACCCGCAGAGGCGTTAAGGATGGCGTTTACTGGTTTGTGAATGACTGGAAAGAGCCGCATGAATTTTCGGCCGGCAGCGTGTTTCATCTGCTGGAGCCGGATATCAATCAGGAGCTGTACGGCCTGCCGGAATACCTCAGCGCGCTTAACTCCGCCTGGCTGAATGAGGCGGCAACGCTGTTCCGCCGCAAGTATTATCAGAACGGCGCGCACGCCGGTTACATCCTGTATATGACCGACGCGGCGCAGAGCAGCAGCGACGTTGACCGGATGCGCCAGGCTATGCGCGACACGAAAGGGATCGGCAACTTCCGCAACCTGTTTATGTACGCGCCGAACGGTAAGCCGGACGGGATCAAGATTCTGCCGCTCAGCGAGGTAGCGACGAAGGACGATTTCTTTAACATCAAGAAGGCCAGCCGCGACGACCTGCTAAGCGCACACCGCGTGCCGCCGCAGATGATGGGGATTATCCCGGACAACTCCGGCGGATTCGGTGATGCGGTGAAAGCGGCATAGGTGTTTGTGCGTAACGAACTGACACCGCTGCAGGAACGTCTGAAGGAAATCAATAACTGGCTGGGCGAAGAGGTGATCGCCTTCCGCCCTTATTCGCTGGAAGCGGCAACAAACTGAAGATGTAACGCCTGCCTGTGCAGGCGTTAGTTATTTACCCAACCAGCGCCCGGCCTGTGCAGACTCAACCAACAAACGGAGAGTAAGCGGATCATGCGGTGCGGTGAAATCTTCCGGGAAATAGTCGTTAAAAGAGATGGTGCCGGGGTCAATGCCAAAACTGTCAGCATACCGCTCAAGTAATTCATAAGCGTCGATGGGATCCATGCGAAAGTCGTTGTTCAGATCAGTGTCCAGCTCAAGCTTGTAACGTTTTAATGTAAACAAGCTTCTGCCGTTATAATCTTCAACCAGCGCAAATACTGCCTTCTCTATATCCTCACTTACCATATTCTGTCGTCCTTATGGGCAATAAGGTTGTATTTTACCGTAGTTTTCCAGCCTATCTCCGCCACATCAGCGGCCATAATTACCCATCCTAAAACCGGTATTGTGCGACCGACGAAAGTACCCAATTTATGGGTCATCAACATTTTAATTTGGAATGGTTTTTTAGGGTTTTGTATCCACGTAGGCAACCTGAACGGGAGACGGTAATCGCGCAACAGCTTGCGAGAATACACCGAGGCATAAGAGGTACCTTTCCAGGCACCCTTTAACTTTCCTGACACGTCAATCGTATTCTGTCCCGAGTAAATTGCAGCTATGGCTATGATATCCTTTGCACCGCTAAAATGCTCAGCGGTCACATCAATCATAATCCAGAAATAAAGCTCTGCCGGGGAAAGGTTGGTAAGCCCGCCATAGAAGTAAGTCCCGTTTAACTGCTCAGTTGTATCCATATTATTCCCTTACATGGTTAACCGTATTGGTCAAAAATTTATCATATTAATTCCGATCAGTGCCATACCTCATCTGCCGCTCTCAGGCCCGATTTGCAAGGCTCAAATCCTCTTCACCAGTTCAATCTCATCAAACCATTGCGTGCGCCTCCGTGCCCCTGGCGCAGCCTCCGCATGCATGTTTGTACCCCTCGCGCGCAATGCTATCCCCGCCACGCCTGCCCGCTTTATGTATCGCTTTTCATGCATTTGCATGTACAACCTCTGAGCGCGCCAGCTCTGGTCTTACAGACGCTCAGCGATCCACTTTGGATCATGCGGATTAATGCAAGCATATGCACTTTGATGCAGAAGCAAAAAGCCACCTTAAAGGTGGCTAGTGAACGGTAGGGAAGGGGCAATTAATCATTCTGCCTGGCAGTAAATAGCGGCTTCGAAAATAGCTGTGTCGATTGTCCCTGCCATGTCGCTAATCATCGACAGTGCCATTTTTAATTCATCTTCTTTGCAATGTGCGATCAGCGATACGTCAGCAATGAACTGAATGCGTGCAACCGTTTCACTTAGATTATCTATTCTCATCAAATGATTAACTCCTTTTAGTCAAAGTGTACTGTATGTATAAACAGTATCATGATGAACTAAAATCATAAACAATCGTGCGGCTCAGATTAGTCCGACTGCCGTTTTATTAATCAGGCAACTGTATGCCTCTTTTTCTCGCTAGTGCATTGAAGCGCTTTAATGGGGCGGCATTTATGCGACGTCTATGGAACAGATAGCCGCTTGTTCCGCTCCAGTAAGAAAGCTCTACAATCTTGATTGTGTGGCCTTTCATCATGCGCACAGCTTCACCGTCGGACAGTGTTAACCTGGAGATCTCAAAGAAACTCTTTTTCAACGCCTCACGTTCTGCGCAATGACTCCGTTCAGAGTGATATTTGTCCGGCTCAGGTTGCTCCTGCGCTGGCTTTTCTCTTAATCGCTTAAGAATCCTTCTACGCTCGGCGCGAGTAGTAGGTTTTGTGAAATCGATAGCGGCTTCAGAGCCTGTCGGCTCCGTACAGTTATTGACAGAACTCCGAGAGGACGCAGGCGCGTCCTTAAATTCAAAATCCAAATCAACGGCACGTTTCGGGACAATCCTCCATTGCATCAGACGGGTTAAAATTGGCGTATCGTTGCCAACTTCAGTTGCGTAAACACCCTTGATACGCACAGTTTCCTCTCCGTACTCATTCATGTCTTCGCTTGCCTGATACCAGGTGCGCACAGCTAGCTCGTCGCGGCGCACAAATGGGCCACCCTGCGCGTTAACGTATCCGGCCCAGTCTCCTGCGTCGGCGGCGTCATGCGCGGCCGCAAACTCAACGCTCAGGCCGTGCACGGTTTCGCTGTCTGCCATGCGGCGCAGTTCGCGGTAAACCGTGACCGGCGCACCGCCCACAAACTGAAATTGCCGGATGTGCCAGCGTGCCGCCCAGGCAGAAACGGCCGAGGCAGTTTCCTTAAGGTCTTTGCCGCTTTCGGCGTCCGTCTCGCCGTCTAGCGCGTAGCCGTCGATATTCTTGGAAATGTATTTAGCAACGTAACCCGTCGCGCTGCCTTTCTCCGGGTCGATAGCCTCGGCGTGAAAGCGGGCCTTACGGGCTTTGTCGGTTGTCAGCTCGCTGCCGTCTTGCTGCCAGGCGTAGTCGCGCATAATCTCGCGCACGCGTTCAGCCTGCTCCGGACGCATAAACATGAGCATGTGCCAGTGCGGAGTCGCATCATGATGAGGCTCAGCAACGCGGATCCCGAAGATGCGGATTTCTTCGCGGTGCAGCTTGGCGCGAATTTTCTGCCAGACACTGCAGAGATAACGCTGGGTGTCGGCCGGGCTGGAACCGTTCCATTTACGGTTACGATGCCCGGTTTTGATTGTGGCGTGATAGCGCGCGGGGGCGGTCAGCGTGTAGAATTCGCCGATAAAGCCCATTTCATTGCAGATATTTTCGAAGCCACGAATGCGGGTCATCAGCTCGCAGCGGCGAATAGCCGGATTGGCCACACTGCCGTCATATTTCTCAATCAGGCTGATGCGATTGCCTTCTTCGTCTTCCAGCTCCATTCCCTTCAGAAACTCACGGGTGCGGCGCTTCTGCTCGCGCCACTCTGAAACGGTCATGCTGCTGGCGTAGGGGGTGTGCTTTTTGCTGACGTTAGCCAGGGCGATCTGAAGGTGTTCACGCCATGATGCAGCCACTCGCCGCAGTCGGCCTTTCCACCACTTTTCCGTCTGCATACGCATGATCGCCGGGATAACTTCCTCCGGGTCAAACAGCCGTGACGTGACTTTATCCCATAATGGCGGGGTCTGGCTCAGCTCACGGGTAATGGTGGCGGCGGTCATGTAAACGCGGTGCGTGTATTTGTAATCTGACTCGTCGCTGGCCTGCGCGTGCGCCTGTACCAGCTCAGCGAGAATGAAATTAGCCACATCCCCGGCCAGCAGATCGACATCGGCGCGAGCCATATCCGGCAGGCGGTTAAAACGGCGCATTAGAATGAAAAGCTGAGCACCTGCTATAGCCGCATTGTCGCGCTCAGTTGCGTTACCGCTGAGTAAACTTAATGTGCTCCCCTTCATCACGCTGAGACGATATTGAGCATTAACGGTTTCAACGCGTGGCAATGTGCGCTCAACAAATGTCTTTGTTAAGTACGCATTGGCGCGGGCTGTTCCCTGTGTCTTTTCAAGATCACTAACGCGGCGTTTAACGTCGAGCTGTATCACAGTCGGCTGCTTTTCAAGTAGCTCCTGCTCACGCACTAAAGCCGCAATCATCTGAGTGCGGCTGTGCATTTCCTCATAGGTGGGATAGGGGCTGGCGATGGCTTCCCGTGGAGCATTCCACGGGTAAGCAAATTCCTCATGCATCAGACATTGCCCTGCCGGTGTTTATTGCGATGTTCCTCAATTTCCTGGCAGGAAACGCAGCGAATTACACTCAGATATGCGCGGCGGCGCGTTTCAGGAATTGGGGTATCACAGTCTTCACAAAATGAGGCGCTTATAGCAGGCGCGCGCGCGGCTGTTACAGGCAGAATCAGTCAAGGGACCATATCTCTTTTGCGAGGGCGGCTTAAAATCGGGCTGCATGCGCGCAATTTGAAAATGACCGAAACAGCAGCAAAACATATGCTTGAACCCAGTCGGTATGTACCTTTGCAGATTCAGGAAAGAGCTATTCGTTTTGGTAAGCGAATGCCAGACCCTCGTGAAGGAAAAGGAATGTTCCGGTACGAAACGGATATTTATAAACTGCGCTACGATAAGCAGCGAAGGGAATATGTTCATCAGAAATACAAATTTGAAGTAATAGTCAGGGAATCAGACTGGACAATATCTCATTTTAAATATTTTTATTAGCTGACAAGGAAATTTCAATGTTTGATATCAGGAATGAAGAGTTTACATTCGCAATCGCTCCCTTTGAACGCGTAGTGGATAACGAAGCCGATCCTGTTAACCATCACTGGGACTGGATACAGTCCTGGGTGGAGTTTTCGGTAAGCGGCCTAAAAGTGGCATTTAAAACGGAGTTCACCGTTGGAGAATTGAAAATGCTGAAAAAAGAATTCTCAGCTTTTCATCAGGCGATTATTAATCAGCAAAAGATCAGGTCGTTTAACTATCAGAGCGATATTCATCAACTGGACATGATACTGACCAATGAAAAAAGTATTGATGGCGTAACTGTTGATTTCATTCTTCGCCCGGAACCACATGCCGACAGCGTCCAGGTTAAAGGCAGCTTTGGCCTTGATGAAAGCTATTTCCCCGACATTCTGAATCGACTTGATGAAATGATTCAATGGCAGAATTAAACATTCTGCCATTGAAAATTTTAATAGAAAGCTACGGGCGTAAAACGAATTTTCTATTCAGGCGTTTTCGGCCAGCTGATAGCTGGCGCATTTGTGATATCTGCAGCCTGTACCGCCTGCACGTACTTCATCCAGGTGGTCAGCGTGGCTTTATCCGCATCAGTAATGATGCCGGGCAGCAGCTGCGTCTGCCATGCCTGAGTAATTCCGTTGACCTCACTCACGCCCGCTGACTTTTCGCTGGCCGCTGCGTCAAGCAGTGACTGCTGCTGCGCATCGCCGTCGGTTACCCACTTTTCGCCGTCCCACTTGTCAAACGCGGTTGCTGGAGCCTGCGTTGTGGTGTCTGCCAGATAGTCGCTAGGCCCCGTAATATTCACTGACGCGCCCCGGAAACCGGGTAAACCGTTTCGCCACGATGGTCCGGCACGCTAATGTTGGCTTTCATCGTGCCGCCCTTTTTGACTTCCAGCTGCGCAGTTATGAGCAGCGTTGCGCATTCCACTTCTGGCGAGTCAAAGAGGATTTTTACCGCCGCTTTAATAGTTGCCGTCTGTATGCCGGTTGCGGTCTGTGCGCCGGTTTCCGGCTCGTATTCGATCACCGCATCGTCAGGAAATGACCAGCGCATCGGCCCAGGCAGACGGAGCCGGATTGTCATAAGAGAAAATTCCCGGCAGCACAAAGCCGGTATCAAGTTCACCACCGAGGCACAGTACAAGCACCTGCTCACCCACTGACGGCGCATTCCAGGAGCGGGTTTTACCCGCGCGGGCGCTGAATGTCTTCGGGTTGTTCATTCATGATTTAGATTTTATTTTCCCCACAAGCTAAAGCTAACATCAGTTACGCATAGCCAGCCCGTTGCTGCAGGAAAATGGATACGCCATGCGCGTTATAACATCTCGTCCAGTCTGATTGGATGTTTCTTCTGACATTCTATATGCTTATTGGGTATTGAAATGATCATGACACTATTTCACGTAGATGCAGTGTTTACAACGAATAAAAATCAGATGCTATAAATGAGAGGTTGAATAAGTGAAGCGTGTATTTTTATGGCTCATGCAATCATTTATCTATTTAATCCCTGCTGCTTTAATTGTTGCAGGAGTTTATATTTTCATTCTATTTATTCCTGAATATGCGGCGATTATTAGCATAATATGGGTGATGGTTGTTTCTTATGTGTATATTAAATACAATCGATGGTATTAGGTTTGTTAAGAGATCTTCGTGATCCTGATTTAATCGATAGCGTTAAAGTGTGAAGTGTGACGAAAAAAATGATCTCCTTAGTGAGGTTGGCTGCCATTTAGCGATTATATAATCTGGTTTCTCTGGTTAAGTCCTGTCTGAGATATCATTGAGTCAGGCTCGCGCTCTGTCTTATTTTCTGACATATAAATCATCTTAATAACTGCTCTGTTATTCTTACTTTAGGTCCCCTTAATACTCATGATACCCCCCATTTTACTGCCAGCAGAACAGAGGCTTTCCGGACGCTTCTCCTCAAAATTGATCTCAATCAATATATCTAAACATCTTCCCCGAACGGTCCTCCACGTTTATTTAACGTATAAAAACCAAGTCGTAACCAGCCCCGGTGATTTTTAACCAGGGTTTATTATGTTCTTAAAAAAAGTTATTCCTTGTGCGATCGTGGCGTTAGCGAGTGCCTCCATGTCTGGTTGTGTAATGGCAGAGGGAGGATACCATCGCGGCCCATCATCTGAATGGCATCATCACCATGCGTCTTATCAGGACCAGCAAAATGATAATGGCTGGAGCCACCATGCCGGACCAGCCGCATCAGAAAATAACGCTTCTCAGCATCTGGGGCCACCGCCAGCGACGTATAGTGCAGCCCAGCATCTGGGGCCACCGCCAGCCTCGGATGATTCTACTGAACACAGGGGACCGGCAACTGACAGTGGCATTCACCGCTGGCAACCGAGCGACTCCGCTGAGTAATTGATACGAAGCATTTAGATGAACAGGGGCGCTATCGCCCCTTTTAACCGGTAATCGCCGTCTGAAAAGGTTCTTCACGATAAACGTGCTTCACGCATCCAGTAAGTCACTCATGATTTCCAAAGCTTTAACACGCAAAATCCCTTTAGTAACGCACCTCAAAACTGACTTCACTCACAAAGGCAGCAACAACTCTTTCTGTCCCGCACCCAAAGCTAATCTGTAATCTTGCCATCATTCCCGTATGGCATATTCTTGAGATTCAATCAAAAGGAGTAACGTTTATGAAAGCGGCAATTGCTAATAGTGAACACAAGGTTGAAGTTGTTGAGAAGACGCTGCGTCCTCTCAAAACCGGTGAAGCCCGGCTCAGGATGGAATGCTGTGGTGTATGCCATACCGATTTGCATGTTAAGAACGGTGATTTCGGCGATAAAACGGGTGTGACCCTGGGTCATGAAGGGATCGGTATCGTTGAGGAAGTCGCACCGGATGTGACGTCACTCAAGCCTGGCGATCGGGCCAGCGTCGCCTGGTTTTTCAAGGGCTGCGGTCACTGCGAATACTGTAACTCCGGTAACGAAACCCTCTGCAGATCGGTAATCAATGCCGGTTTCACAGCCGATGGCGGCATGGCTGAAGAGTGCATTGTCGTTGCAGATTACTCGGTCAAAGTCCCTGATGGACTTGATCCTTACGCTGCCAGTAGCGTCACCTGTGCCGGTGTCACCACCTATAAAGCGGTTAAGGTGTCAGAAGTTAAACCGGGACAATGGCTGGCCATTTATGGTCTTGGCGGGCTGGGAAATCTCGCGCTGCAATATGCAAAAAATGTCTTCAACGCCAAAGTGATCGCGGTTGATGTCAGTGATGGTCAGCTGGCACTGGCGAAGGAGATGGGAGCCGATCTGGTGGTCAATTCGGCCAGCGAAGATGCAGCGCGCATTATTCAGGAGAAAACCGGTGGAGCACATGCTGCTGTGGTGACGGCGGTGGCTAAAGCGGCCTTTAACTCGGCGGTGGATGCGGTGAGAGCAGGAGGGCGCGTCGTGGCTGTCGGACTGCCGCCGGAAGCGATGAGTCTTAATATTCCCCGTCTGGTACTTGATGGCATTCAGGTGGTGGGATCACTGGTCGGAACGCGAAACGATTTGGCAGAAGCCTTCCAGTTTGCGGCAGAAGGGAAAGTCGTGCCTAAAGTGACCAAAAGGAAGATTGGTGAGGTCAATGACATCTTTGATGAGATGGTGCAGGGCAAAATCCGTGGCAGGATGGTAATCGACTTCACCGGTCACTCTGCTGATTAAAGTTCATCTGACTCCTGCAAAGGCCCGCATCCTGCGGGCTTTTTAATATCGTTAAGATCTCTCTGAGCCCTTCAGAGCACAATCCTTCTAACCATTAATAAGCCAGTCTTTATGTTTCATGATGTGATTTTGACTTGAACTTTACCGGTAACATTATAGTTTATGGGGTGAAAGGTTATTACACACACGTGAAGGAGGGTTATTTATGGCGAAGCATCACTTACTTAAATCGATTGAAATAACAGCGATTGTGCTCTTTGTTCTGATACTGGCATATCTGATTTTGACAGGGTTACTGTCATCAACAGGCGTGGATCATGCCTGGCCTTATCCCAATCAGTAACTGAGTGCCACACCAGGGAAAGCATTAATAAAATGACCCTCTCACAGGGCAAACAACCCCGCGATGGCGAGGTTGAATGGACGTTATACCAGACTCACTGACAGCAGTATCAGCTCTTCGGTTTCCAGCGACAGACTTTTTTTGGTTTCGAACATAAAGGTTTCCAGCGCCTCCTCGACATCGTCACCCTCAATAAAGGCGTGAGTCGTGACATGATTTTCACCTTCTGGTTTGATCACGTAAGAAACAAACCACTTCTTCTTTTCCATAATGCTTATCCTCGTTTTAAATCCTGATACCGCGTTTTGGCAATGGTATGTTTTTCTGCCAGACATTTAGCGGGTGGTGTGGAGTTCGACCAGCAAAGTCTAGTTCACCTCAGCAGGCGTGCTGGCGACGGCATGTGATAAACACCTGTTCAGAGCAGATAGATTGTGTAAGCGGCAATAAAAAAGCCCCATCCGGGGCTTTTAAAAAAAGAACGGCCGGTGTTAAAAACTCAACTGGTCTGATCGGCCAGCTTCGGCTTCAGCACGCGTTTACCCATCTGAATGCCGGGCTTCTCAACATACTTATAGAGTAAAGAGGCCAGGGCATAGGTTAGCGGGATGGTTGAGACACAGACGATCAGGAAGCGCATCATGTCGCTCTTAAACTCAATGTCGGTGTGCGTGAGCAGCAGCGCAATCATCGGGATCACAATCAGCAGGTGCAGCAGGTAGACCGAGAACGAGACGTCACCCAGCCAGGTGCTGAGACGGTTGTTCAGCAGCTTACGTGGCAGAGCAATCAGCGTTGCCATCAGGCTGCCCTGAGGGTATTGCCACAGAATTGCTGCCATCCCGACAATCATCAGCGCTTCCATTATCACCTGCAGCTTGATCGCGCCCATTCCCATTGCCACGCTGACGACCGGGCCGAGCAGCGCGAAGGCGACATAGAGCAGGGATTTACGGCGAATTGCTTCCGCCAGCAGCATGCCCGCCAGGAACATATTTAGCTTTATCAGAATCATGGAAGGCATTTCAAACGCCTCATAATAATCTGCCAGCACATACCGTCCGGCGCAGCAGAGCGCCATAATGCCTATCAGTGAGGCCGCATAACCAAAGCGCAGCGTCACCAGCATAATGAACGGAAACAGCACATAGAACTGCATCTCCAGCCCGATGCTCCAGTCAGGCAGCACGGTATTGAAACCATATTCGGGCAGCAGGCCGAACAGGAAGCTGAAGTGAGTGAGGATGTTTGCCAGCGACTGATCGGTGTAACGCGACGATTCAGTGGCGGTGCCGGAATAAAAATGGGCGATAGTGTCACGCATCTCGCCAAACCACGGGCCATAAATCAGCGCGATGATTAAAAGCAGATAGTAGAGCGGGGCGATACGGAAGAAGCGACGGATCCAGAACTTTTTAATGGTCTCCATGCTCTGCCACGGCTCTTTCTGCTGACGTTCAACATAGTTTTTCGCCATCAGATAACCCGATAACAGAATAAACAGATCGACCCCGATGCCAGGCGATGAAATCAGTGTGATGTGGCAATGTATCAGTAAGCTGATATGGCCAACCAGTACCCAGAGAGAGGCGATGCCGCGTAACCCCTCCAGCTCCGTGGACCAACCTCGTGTTGCAGACATAACTCTTCCTCGTTTTTATCCGACTTTTGGCGCTCACTAAGCCTTAAGACAACAGATATGTAAACGGGTCTTTACAAAAGTGAGAAGATTCCGACGCGGTCGGGAAGGGGAAATCAACTGAAACTGGAGAAGAGAGCACGGAAAGTTAAGGGTGTACGAAGGCACACCCATAACAAAAATAACTGAATCAAAATGCCTGTTATGCCAGCTTTAACAGGATCATGCCGGCCAGCAGCAGGGTCAGGCCAGCCCAGCCTTTACGATTCAGCCGTTGATCGAACAATACCCAGCCGGTCGTGACAGTCGCGATAATTCCAAAACCACCCCAGACCGCATAGGCCATCGACAGATCGATACCTTTTACCGCCTGAGTCAGTGCGCTGAACGCAAGCAGGACACAGCAGAGTGAAAGCAGACCGTGCAGCGGTCTTTTAAACCCATCAGAATATTTAAGGAATATATTGGCGGCAATCTCCAGCACGATAGCCAGCGCCAGCCAGGCTGCGTGGGCGAAATCAGCGATGACCATGATTAACCTCCGCTGATGAGTGCATGCCGGTTTTGATCAACACAATTCCAGCGACCAGCGTCATCAGTCCGCAGACTTTCATCGCAGACAACACTTCATCAAACAGCTGTACGCTGAATTATGTAATCAGCAGGATGCCAGCGCCTTCCCACAGGGCGTAAGCCACGCCCAGAGCTATACGTTTAATGGTGAAGCTCAGCAGGATATAAGAACAGGCAATCATGCCCAGCATCATCAGGTAGCCTGAGTGGCTGCCGTTGAGGCTGGACCATTTCATAAAAAGGGTGCCAATAATTTCAGTGATAATCGCGAGTGACAATAAAACCCAGGCGCGCATGGGAACTCTCCAGCAACGAAAAATGACGACCTGCCATAACGCACAGTGTGCAGGCAGACTCAAAACAGTATCGATGTGGTGAGGAAACTACAGGGCGTTACGCCAGAGCTGATCGGCGGCATTCCAGCAAGAGGGGAAAGCGGGGAAGAGGCAGGACATGAACATTCTGCTCATAAAATTTACAACGCATCCACATTGTTGCTTCTCATCAGTGGACGAATAGTGTCTCCGGTAAAACAGATGCTGGGTTTACAGCATTCTGCAAATCATTAAATCAACAGCAGATACTGCCTGGTTTGATTGCGGTTAAGGTTCAGGGTTTACCGGGGCGAGTTTAGAAAATGATGGCGTGTAATAATAAGTGCGATAAATCGGGCAAAAAAAGTGCCGGACAACAGTCTGCCCGGCACCTTATAAGTGACACTGTAACTAACTATTCAGCACGCTGGGGGACTGTACGAACCGGGGCGTCACCAGCAACATAGTATGAAGCGGTGCTGCGTGGCAGTGGGTCGCGTCCACGGATCTTATCGGCAATCTTCTCGCCAATCATGATGGTGGTCGCATTCAGGTTACCGGTGATGATCAACGGCATAATCGACGCATCCACCACGCGTAATCCTTCCAGCCCATGCACGCGACCTTCGCCATCAACGACAGACATTGGATCGTTACCCATCTTACAGGTACCGCACGGGTGATAAGCGGTTTCGCCGTGATTACGGACGAATTCGTCCAGCTGTTCATCCGTCTGGCAATCCAGGCCCGGACTGATTTCACGTCCACGATACTTATCCAGCGCTGGCTGATTGATGATCTGGCGCGTGATGCGGATAGCATCGCGGAACTCATGCCAGTCCTGCTCATGCGACATGTAGTTAAACAGAATGGCCGGATGACGACGCGGATCGCGTGACTTCAGGCGCACATGACCGCGGCTTGGCGAACGCATCGAGCCGACGTGACACTGGAAGCCATGCGCATCAACGGCGTTAGAACCGTTGTAATTAATCGCTACCGGCAGGAAGTGATACTGAATGTTCGGCCAGCTGAACTCTTCGCGGCTGCGGATAAAACCACCCGCTTCAAACTGGTTACTGGCGCCGATACCGGTGCCATTAAACATCCACTCTGCACCGATTTTCGGCTGGTTCCACCACTTAAGGGCCGGATAGATTGAAACCGGCTCTTTACACTCATACTGAAGATACATCTCCAGATGGTCCTGCAGGTTTTCACCCACGCCCGGCAGATCGTGAACCAGTGGAATATCGAACTGCTTCAGCAGCTCCGGTGAGCCCACGCCAGAACGCTGCAGGATCTGCGGCGAGGCAATAGCACCGGCACATAGCAGCACTTCACGGCGAGCGGTCACTTTATTAATGGTGTTGCTGTCGCCCTGCAGATATTCCACGCCGACTGCGCGTTTGCCATCGAACACAATGCGATCGGTGGTGGCATGAGTAATGATCTTCAGGTTTGCACGGCCTTTGGCCATGTCGAGATAGCCACGTGCGGTGCTGGAACGGCGACCGTTTGGTGTTACGGTACGATCCATCGGACCAAAACCTTCCTGCTGATAGCCGTTGAGGTCATCAGTGCGCGGATAACCCGCCTGCACGCCTGCCTCAATCATGGCTTCAAACAGCACGTTATTGCCGGCTTTAGGCGTGGCGACGCATACCGGGCCATCTCCACCGTGGAAATCGTTCGGGCCGATATCACGGGTTTCCGCTTTACGGTAATAAGGCAGGCAGTCCAGATAGCTCCAGTTCTCCAGCCCTGGTTCACTGGCCCAGTTATCGAGGTCCATTGCGTTACCACGGATGTAACACATACCGTTAATCAGTGATGAACCGCCCAGGCCTTTTCCGCGACCACATTCCATGCGGCGATTGTTCATGTACGGCTCTGGCTCAGTCTCATACGCCCAGTTATAGCGTTTTCCCTGCAGCGGGAAGGCGAGGGCAGCAGGCATCTGAGTGCGAAAATCAAAACGGTAATCCGGGCCGCCCGCTTCGAGCAACAGAACGCTGACGTTGCTCTCTTCGGTCAGGCGGGTAGCCAGAACGTTTCCTGCGGATCCGGCGCCAATAACAATGTAATCATATTCCATTCGTCGTTCCTCAGGTTAAGTGATTAAAAGACTGACTGAAAACGCGTCAGCTCAACCTGCACGGACTTCACCTGGGTGTAGCTCTGCAGTGTCATCAGGCCATTCTCACGGCCAATGCCGGAGTGCTTATAGCCACCCACTGGCATCTCTGCGGCTGATTCGCCCCAGGTATTAATCCAGCAGATTCCTGCTTCGATCTGATGAATCACGCGGTGCGCTTTATTAAGATCCTGCGTCACCAGTCCGGCGGCCAGACCAAATTCGGTGTCGTTGGCACGGCGAATCACTTCTTCTTCGGTTTCATAGCTCAGGATCGACATGACCGGTCCGAAGATCTCTTCACGGACGATCTTCATCTCATCACGGCAGTCGGTAAACACAGTAGGTGCAACCCAGGCACCCTGGTCGAAATCACCACCGGTCAGACGTTTACCGCCGCACAGCAGGCGTGCGCCTTCAGCAATGCCCGATTCGATGTAGCGCATCACGTTATCGCGATGGCTGAAGCTGACCAGCGGGCCAAAGTTGGTGGCGGGATCACGCAGATCGCCGGCCTGAATACGGGCAACGCGTTCGCTGATTTTGGCTTCGAATGCCGCTTTCAGTTTTGCAGGAATAAAGACGCGGGTGCCGTTGGTGCAGACCTGTCCGGAGCTGTAGAAGTTCGCCATCATGGCGATGTCGGCGGCCAGATCGAGATCGGCATCATCAAAGATAATCAGCGGGGATTTACCGCCCAGTTCCATGGTGACTTCTTTCAGCGTTGAACCCGCTGCATTCGCCATTACTTTTTTGCCGCTGACAACGCCGCCGGTGAAGGAGACTTTGTCGATGCCAGGATGCTCAGTGAGCAACTGGCCGGTGACCGAACCGATGCCCGGCAGTACGTTAAACACGCCATCCGGCACACCTGCTTCGGTGTAGATTTCAGCCAGCTTCAGGGCAGTAAGCGGCGTCACTTCGCTGGGTTTGAAAATCATTGCGTTACCCGCAGCCAGCGCTGGGGCTGATTTCCACAGGGCGATCTGAATCGGGTAGTTCCAGGCACCGATACCGGCGACTACGCCCAGCGGTTCACGGCGTGTATAGACGAAAGAGGTTTCACGCAGGGGGATCTGCTGACCTTCCAGCGCCGGAACCAGGCCCGCGTAATACTCCAGCACGTCTGCACCGGTGACGATATCGACCGCTGAGGTTTCGCTGTAAGGCTTACCGGTGTCGAGCATTTCCAGCTCAGCCAGCGCATCATTCCGCTCACGCAGAATATCAACAGCGCGACGCAGGATGCGCGAACGCTCCATGGCGGTCATCGCGGCCCAGACTTTCTGGCCTTTTCTGGCGGCAGCAACGGCGCGATTGACATCTTCCTGGCCGGCGGCATGAACCTCTGCCAGCACTTCGCCGTTGACCGGGTTAATCGTCTGGAACGTTTCGCCAGACGCTGCGGCAACATAAGCGCCATCAATGTAGAGTTTCTGCTCGGTAAATCGGGACATGTTTTCTCCTTCCGTTATTCGTGCTCGCCAGCCAGTTGCTGACGGATGAATTGGGTGGTCAGTGTACGGGCGATGACCGGGCTGAAAGGCTTTCCACTCAGCGCGGCGCGGAGCCAGAGACCATCTATCAGGGCGGCCAGACCATGTGCGGCCAGTCGTGCCTTTTCCAGTGGCAGTTCACGCCGGAACTCGACCACCAGCGTAGAGTAGAGTCGCCTGCTGCTGACCC
Organism: Pantoea sp. MHSD4; assembly: GCF_021043305.1. Taxonomy (NCBI): domain Bacteria; kingdom Pseudomonadati; phylum Pseudomonadota; class Gammaproteobacteria; order Enterobacterales; family Erwiniaceae; genus Pantoea; species Pantoea sp. MHSD4. Next base: position 848,117 of record NZ_JAJNDH010000001.1, read on the forward strand.
GCTCCAGGCGGTTGAGCTGGGGTTGATGCATGCTGCTCGACCAGAAGTCGAGCCAGGCTTTCATCACTGCCGTATGCACCTGAGTTTCATCAAAATTCCCGTCAACGATGGCACGCAGGCGCTCTTCTGCCGGTGCATCGCGAAGCGGTTGTAACCGCGACAGTACTGCCTCACGGAGCTGGCGCGTGACATCACGCATTGTTGCTTCCAGCAAACCGTTCTTATCTTTGAAATAGTGACTGATGATGCCGGTGGACACACCCGCCCGACGGGCGATCTGGGCGATAGTGGCATCATTAATCCCTACTTCATTAATCGTGCTCAGGGTCGCATCAATCAGTTGCCGACGTCGTATCGGCTGCATCCCTACCTTTGGCATTGCTCCAGCTCCACCCTCAAATCGAGCCCCTATTTAAACTTTTTTTGATTGCACGTTCAATATAAAAAGAAACTTTGTTAGGATGCTGTTCTCAAAATGTAGCAAAAGCGAAACGGCAATGAGTGCTAAAATAGGCTGGCTTGCCTGAGCGATTAACAGGAAATGACAGAAAGAAACAGGGCCGCACGGCCGAAAACCGTGGACGGCAAGACTTATCCATTGCGTATTTTCAGGACATTAACCAGAGGTAATCGATGAATAATCCACCTGCCGGTGAAAAAGACAGACTCAATCCCGTTGTATTTTATACCTCTGCCGGATTGATTCTGACGTTTTCACTTGTGACGATTCTCTACAGTGAACTGGCCGCGAGCTGGATCCTCAAGGCGGTAAACTGGGTCTCCGCCACCTTTGGCTGGTACTACATGCTGGCTGCCACGCTCTATATCGTGTTTGTGCTCTACATGGCCTGCTCACGCTTTGGCTCGATCAAGCTCGGGCCTGAGCACTCCAAACCCGAGTTCAGCGTGCTCAGCTGGTCTGCCATGCTGTTTGCCGCCGGGATCGGCATCGACCTGATGTTCTTCTCGGTCGCTGAACCGGTGACTCAGTACATGCAGCCACCGGAGGGCGCAGGGCAGACCCTTGAAGCGGCCCGTCAGGCGATGGTCTGGACGCTGTTCCACTACGGACTGACCGGCTGGTCGATGTATGCACTGATGGGCATCGCACTGGGCTACTTCAGCTATCGTTATAATCTGCCACTGACTATCCGTTCGGCGCTCTATCCTATTTTTGGTAAACGCATCTATGGCCCGATTGGTCACACGGTGGATATCGCAGCCGTGGTCGGCACCATTTTTGGTATCGCCACCACATTAGGGATAGGGGTCGTACAGCTGAACTACGGCCTGAAAGTGCTGTTTGATATTCCGGAAGGCCTGACCGCACAGGCTGCGCTGATAGTCCTTTCCGTCGTGATCGCTACAATCTCTGTCACATCAGGCGTCGATAAAGGAATTCGTTTTCTCTCTGAGCTCAACGTGATCATGGCTCTGGGGCTGATTCTGTTTGTGTTGTTCTTTGGCAACACCGAGTTCCTGCTGAATGCGCTGGTACTGAACGTCGGCGATTACATCAACCGCTTTATGGGCATGACGCTTAATACCTTTGCCTTTGATCGTCCGACCCAATGGATGAACAGCTGGACGCTCTTCTTCTGGGCGTGGTGGGTGGCCTGGTCGCCATTTGTCGGCCTGTTCCTGGCACGTATCTCACGCGGTCGTACCATCCGTGAATTCGTACTGGGCACGCTGATTATTCCTTTCACCTTTACGCTGCTGTGGCTCTCTGTGTTCGGTAATGCCGCGCTGTATCAGATCATTCATGGCAATACCGAGTTTGCGCAGGAAGTGATGAATCATGCAGAACGCGGCTTCTATAGCCTGCTGGCGCAATACCCGGCGTTTAAACTCAGCGCATCGATCGCCACCATCACCGGTATGCTGTTCTATGTGACCTCGGCGGATTCCGGTTCGCTGGTACTGGGTAACTTCACCTCACGCCTGAAAGACATCAATAGCGATGCACCGAACTGGCTGCGCATCTTCTGGTCTGTGGCGATTGGGGTACTGACCCTGAGCATGCTGATGACCAACGGTATCACTGCCTTGCAGAACACCACGGTGATCATGGGGCTGCCGTTCAGCTTTGTTATCTTCTTTGTGATGGCCGGGCTGTTTAAATCTCTGAAGATTGAAGACCACCGTCGGGCCAGCGCCACGCGCGACACTGCGCCTTATCTGGCGCATGCCACCGATCGTCTGACCTGGAAGAAACGCCTGTCGCGTCTGATGAACTATCCTGGCTCGCGCTACACCCAGCAGATGATGGAAAAGACCATTTATCCGGCGATGCAGGAGGTGGCGAAGGAGCTGGAGTTGCGTGATGGCCGCGTGACGCTGGAAAGCGTTGAGGCAGATGAGGCTAACCCGATTGGCTATCTGGATCTGCGCGTTCATCTGGGCGAAGAGCAGGACTTTATCTATCAGGTCTGGCCGCAGCAATATTCGATTCCGGGCTTTACCTATCGCGCCCGCAGCGGTAAGTCGACCTACTACCGACTGGAAACTTTCCTGATGGAGGGCAGCCAGGGCAACGACTTGATGGATTACAGCAAAGAGCAGGTAATTATCGACATACTGGATCAGTATGAGCGACACCTGAACTTCATCCATCTCAACCGTGAAGCACCGGGCAGCAACATCAGCTTCCCGAGCGTCTGAATCAGGGCCCGTCAGTGAGCAATTGCTGGCGGGCTTTTTTTTCGCTACCGTCGTCCTGAACTAACCGTCTTCACCTGACGAAATCGACTATCTTTAGGGCTTTCTGGCCTGATGCCAGAAAAGCACAGACAGGGAGTCATGATGGGAAAAATATTCAGTACGTTTCTGCCGCTTTACACGACCACGTTGCTGATGCTGCTCGGTTCCGGTTTGCTGACCACCTATGTCTCATTACGGCTGGCCAGCGAGCATGTCAACGGCGCGCTGATTGGCTCAATCATTGCGGCCAACTACATCGGACTGGTGATCGGCGGCAAAGTGGGGCACAACCTGATAGCCCGCGTTGGCCATATACGCGCCTACGTGGCCTGTGCCGGGATCATTACCGCGTCTGTGGTTGGTCACGGGCTCACCGACTTTATTCCGCTGTGGGTCTTTCTGCGTCTGATTATCGGGCTCTGCATGATGTGTCAGTACATGGTGCTGGAGAGCTGGCTTAACGATCAGGCGGAATCATCCCAGCGCGGCATGATTTTCGGCTTATACATGGTCGCCACCTATCTTGGACTCAGTGGCGGACAGGTGATATTGAGCCTGCAAACGGGCTTTGGCGTCAGCACCCTGCTGATTGTGGCACTCTGTTTCGCACTCTGTCTGGTACCAATTGCCCTGACGACCCGCACTCACGTCAGGCCGATGACACCTGCGCCGATGGAGCTGGGCTATTTTATCCGCACTATCCCCAAACTTCTCGGCACCACACTGGTGACCGGTATGGCCATTGGCGCGTTCTACGGCCTGGCACCGGTCTACGGCAGCAGTAAGGGATTTACTACCAGCCAGACCGGCTATTTTATGAGTCTGACGATTTTTGCCGGTCTGGTATCGCAATTTCCGCTGAGCTGGCTTTCTGACCGCTTCGATCGTCAGCGACTGCTGTTTATCATTGCCATCCTGTTTGCCGTAGCCTGTGTGCCGCTGGTGGTGTTGCCGCACCTGACCTTCCACTGGATGATCGGCATCGCCTTTGCTGCCAGCATGATGCAGTTTGCGCTCTATCCGTTGCAGGTGGCGCTGGCCAACGATCAGGTTGCCCCCGAGCGTCGTGTCTCGTTAACCGCCTGTCTGCTGATGGCATTTGGTATTGGCGCCAGTATCGGGCCGCTGGTGGTGGGCGCGCTGATGGAGCCGCTCGGCAGCAATATGCTCTATCTCTTCTTTATGCTCTGCGCGCTGGTGATCGGCGGACTGAGCTTTGTCCGAGCGCCTGGCCCGCTTCCGACGACCGAAGTGCCGCTGCCGCACGTGGTGATGCCTGACAGTCTGGCGACCTCGCCACTGGGTGCTGCGCTGATCCCAACGCTGGAAGAGGAGGTGATTCATGCGTCAATGGGCGGTCAGGAGCCGGAAGATGAACGCGAAAGTGACGAAGACACGAGGGTCGAAGAAAATTTGACGGATGATATCCCTGAGAATCAGCAACATAAATAGCGCCCGCATGGCATTGCGACGCTCGCCGCTGTCTGTACGGTTTAAGCAGGATGTCCGGATCTGGCGCACACCTGTCCGTTTACTGGCTCGACATCCGGGCCAGTAAACGCGATGCTGACGGATACACTTCTTCAGGAGTCACTCTATGCTGGAACTTCGCCCCAACTGTGAACGCTGCGATGTTGATCTTCCGCCATCCTCTCTGGCGGCTCGCATCTGCTCGTTTGAATGCACATTCTGCGCTGACTGCGATGAGCATCTCGCGCATATTTGTCCCAACTGCAGCGGCGAACTGGTGCGCCGTCCGGTGCGTCCGGCAGAGAAGTTGCAAAAATACCCGGCTAAACTGCGCAGTTGATCTCAAATGACAACGAAAATGTTTCGGACAGAATAGCCTGTCGTCTCTGATGTCGTTATCATAAATTACGTCCCTTACAGAGCTACCACCTTAACTGAGTGCCGGAGATAAGCGCCGGAAGGGACGCACTTCTTGACCACCATTATTTCTCTTTCCCCAATAGCCTTACACTCTCTGCCTGCTTCCTTTGCACTCTGCTTTCTTTTTCCCCATGCCGGTTCAGGTTGAGCTCTGACTATACTTTGGGGATATTTTCAGCAGAGAGGCGGGGGCAGCGATGTGTTACCACGTCCTGAATGGCGCGAAGTGGCGGCGGATCTGGGTCGTTGGCGATCTGCATGGTTGCCGTCGCGAACTGGATCTATTGCTGGAGCAGCATAAGTTTGATCCGCAGCAGGACTTACTGATTTCGGTTGGCGACATTATCGATCGCGGGCCGGACAGTCTGGGTTGTCTGGCGCTGCTGCAGGAACCCTGGTTTCGCTGCGTGCGGGGAAATCATGAGGAGATGGCACTTTCGGCGTTGCAGGGGCGGGAGATGGCGCTCTGGCAGATGAACGGGGGGGACTGGTTTTTTCGTCTGCGTGGTGCGGCGCTGATCGCGGCACGTCACGCGCTGCGCCGCTGCCGCGAGCTGCCGCTGATCCTTCATCTGCAACTCGGCGAGCGCATTATTGTCATTGCTCATGCGGATTATCCTGCTCAGGAATACGCGCTCAATAAGCCACTCGACTGGCAACAGGTGGTCTGGAGCCGTCAGCGGCTGGAGGGTATTGAGTCAGGTGAACAGGCAGGCATCCGTGGCGCGGACGCCTTTTACTTTGGGCACACGCCACTAAAACAATCGCTGACGATTGCCAATCTGCACTATATCGATACCGGTGCAGTGTTTGGCAATCATCTGACCCTGCTGCGACTAAAATGAGTTACCGGAACAGGCGTCCGTCGCGAACCAGTTCACGTGGGTAGCTGTTCTTGATGCGGGTACCGACTTTCTTTGCCAGCCCCAGCGGCTGGTGCTGATACGTCACAATCATCTCGTTGTTTGCGGGTGCGGTTTCCGGATAGATATCCCGGCCGCGATACCACTCTTCCGCCTCTGCCGCCGTTAGCTCAAAGGTCTGCGTCGTATCGGGCTGCGCCAGTGCAATCACCGCTTCATGTTGCCAGCGATAGCCTTTGGCAAACGTTTCTGCCAGCTTCAGGCCAATGCGTGAAAACCGCACTTTGCCAAGCAGCGGGGTGACGGCTTTAGGGAATAGCCAGATCTCTTTATCACGCTGCCACAGCTCCAGTGAGTCATCCCATCTTATAGAGACGGCCGCGGCGGCCTGCGCGATCTCACTTTCCAGTTTGCGGCTAAGGTGAGAGAAGGGCAGCTTACCGACTTTATAACCTGGCACTGGAAGGGGCTCGACCGATGCGGTTTTACGCAGACGGGCCACGAAGAAACCTTCGCTGTCGAACATCTGCGGGAAGACATGCAGATAACCTTCTGGCGTCGCGGCCTTTTCGGCACCGCTAAACAGCCCCTCCAGCGGCACGACCTCAACTGCATCCGGGTAGCGCTGCAACAGCCAGTCAATCACCTGCTGATTCTCAATCTGGTTCAGGGTACAGGTCGAGTAAACCAGCGTGCCGCCCGCTTTGAGTGCGTGAAAGGCGCTGTCGAGCAGATCGCGCTGAGTATCGGCGATCGCTTCTGTGCTGGCCAGCGACCAGTTTTTCAGCGCGTCAGCATCTTTGCGAATCACCCCTTCGCCGGAGCAGGGCGCGTCGAGCAGGATGGCGTCGAACTGTTCCGGCAATGCTGGGCCAAATACCCGCGCGTCAAAGTGCGTTAAGGCACTGTTGCTGACGCCGCAGCGGCTGATGTTGGCGTGCAGCACTTTTACCCGGCTGGATGAGAATTCGTTTGCCAGGATAACGCCCTGATTGCCCATCCGCGCAGCGATCTGGGTGGTTTTAGAACCCGGCGCCGCCGCCATATCCATCACCGCGCTGACCTCTGGCTGAGCGTCAAACAGGGCGGTTACCGGCAGCATGGAGCTGGCTTCCTGAATGTAGAACAGGCCGCTGAGGTGCTCAGCGACGCTGCCCAGCGGCAGGCTCTCATCTTCCCGGCTGATCCAGAATCCCTCTTCGCACCACGGCACGGGCGTCAGCTGCCAGCCATAACCTGCAGTCTGGCTCAGGAAATCGGCCACGCTTATCTTCAGGGTATTGACGCGAATACTGCGGCGCAGGGGTTGCTGACTGTACGCAATAAATTGCGCGAAGCTCGCCTCATCGGGCAGGCTCTGACGCATTAACGAGAGAAAATCGGCGGGGAAAAACGAAGAAGCTTCGGACACGGGCACATTCCAGTTAAGGCAAAGGCGGCAGTGTATCATGCGGAAAGGAAACGGGCAGCCTGACTGCCCGTTTGAGGCTGCTGACAAATCCAAATCAGGGTGAATCTGACCGCAACGGATAAACTCAACGCGCAGGGAACACGGGCAGAAGAGGAAAGCGTCCCGCGCCAGGGACGGCGAGGGCAGGGCATCCCTGGCATGCTCAGCGCGGCCCATCCCTGGGCCGCGATGCTTTGCTACAGGCGTATACTCCCATCGCTTTACGTTTTGAGCCGTCTGAAAGAAGCGGCCCGTTCAGACTCAATTAACGCGGAGACGGAATCGCCGTTCCCCAGTTACGCCACTCTTTCGGCGCTTCATCCTGCAGCAGGAAGTGTTTATCCGGATTCGCCTGCGGTGCCAGCGGCACCGTCGGCGGCGTCGCAAACTGAATGCCACCGCGAATAAACTGCTGGAAGGTACCGGTTTTCACCACGCCGCCCACCAGGCCGAAGTCGAGGTTGTAACCGGACGCCTGCCAGAACACCGAGTTATTACGCACCAGATGCTGGTACTTCTTACTGATGCGCAGGGCGATCTGCACGCGATCTGCCATCGTACCCAGCGAGGTGCCGGTCACCGTACCCACTTCGACACCGCGGAACAGCACCGGCGTGCCCAGCGACAGCGAGCCTGCCTCCGTGGCATCAACATAAATGTTCAGGCCATTCAGGTAACGTGAATCGGTGATCGTGCTCTCCTGCAGCTCGAAGGTGCGCACCGCACCGCCTTTGCCTGGATCCACGTTAACGTAAGGCTGCAACAGGGTTTCCAGATGATTCACTCCGGTGGCGGAAATCTCCGGTGAAACCACGGAGAAACGGCTGCCGAGACGGGCGAAATCATTCACATACTCCGGATAGAGCACCGCTTTCGCTACGACCTGGTTGTTATCTTTGCTCAGCGACAGTGACTCTACCTGGCCGACATTAATTCCCAGATAACGAATCGGCATACCGGCCGAGAGCTTACTGGCGTCGTAGGTGTGCAGCGTAATCTGACTGCCCACCGCGCGTGCCGCCGTCTCAGACGGATAGAGCACGCGTTTTGCCCCTTTGGCCGACTGCGCACCACTCATATTGTCGAAGCTGATTGCGCCTTTCAGCGCACGGTTAAGCGGCGATGCCTGCACCGTCAGGCCGCTGCCGTTAAGGCTCACACGTGCGCCGCCCTCAGCCCAGAACACGCTCTCGCTGGTCAGTAGCTTGCGATATTCCGGCTGGATGTGGACCGCAATATCAAAGGCATCCGCGCGCGGTGTGACTTTGACAATTTCCCCCACCTGATACTTGCGATAAAGCACGACAGAACCGGCCTGCACGTCAGGCAGGCTGTTGGCGGTCAGCGTCAGCGTTGTAGAAGGGCCATCACCTGTGATGCCTTCTTCCGCTTTTTCAGCATCAGCGAACAGCGGATAGGCACTTTTCGGCTCACCTTTTTTGCCCGGATCCAGCCGGATACCGCCATCCACCCACTCACGGGCGCTGGCGCCTAACACCTGCATGCCATCAAGGCCAAACTTCACATCAAGGCGGCTGTTAACGATAAATTTGCTGTCGCCATGCACCAGATCGCGATTTTCAGGATTAACCGCCACCACGAAGTTAACGCCATTTTCATCCAGCGAACGTGATATCACCTGGCCAATCTGCATACCGTGCAGCATCAGCGGCTGGCCCTGGTCGATACCATAACTCTCCGGTGCACTGAGTTTGACCGTCAGCACGTTAGGTTTCTGCAGCAGGGTCTCGCTGGATGGCAGCACGGTGAAGTGCTGTTGCGGCTCGCCTTCGCCAGGCACCAGTTCCAGCGTGTTGCCGGTCAGCAGGGAGCTGAGGCTGGTATCCGTCAGGCTGATTTTCGGGCTGTGCATCTCAATGCGGGTGCCGCTGCGCATCAGACCCACCACGGAAGGATCGATGGTCAGCTCGCCGGTGACTTTGCCGCCATCCAGCAGGTTCAGTTTGGTCAGTGTGCCGACCTCCAGGCCCTGATACATCAGCGGAGTGCTGTCTGCCTTAAGATTTTTTCCGTCAGGCAGGTCCAGTGTGATCTGAACGCCACGCTGACTGTGTGCCAGATCGGGATAGAGCCGGTAATTCTGCTCCGCTTTGGCGGTTTCCGAACCCTGAGGGGAGTCAAACGCAATTGCACCATTCACCAGCGCTGCCAGGCTCTCCAGCTGGACTTTAGCGCCGCTCAGGCTGACGTCAGCATTGACGCCCGACACGTTCCAGAAGCGGCTGTTGGTCTTCACCAGATTGATAAAGCGACGGTCAATCAGTACATCAATTGCCACACCATCAGCCTTATTATCAATGCTGTAGTCATAAACACGGCCAACCGGAATTTTGCGGTAATAGACCAGCGAGCCGGTATTGAGCGAGCCAAGATCCGGCGCATGCAGATGAATCATCAGTTCGCCGGTATTCACGCGATATTTAGGCTGAGTATCCAGCGCGGTAAACGCCTCGCTGGGTTTACCTTTGCCTGGCATCATCCCGATATAGTTACCGCCGACCAGCGCATCCAGCCCCGACACACCTGCCAGTGAGGCTTTAGGCGTCACCAGCCAGAACTGCGTGTCTTCACGCAGCGCGTCGCGCATATCGCTTTTGATGCTGGCTTTAATCTGAATGCGGCGATAATCGTCGCTGAGATTAATGCCCTGCACGGTGCCCACTTCCACACCCTGATACCGGATCGGTGTGCGGCCCGGCACGATACCATCCGCCGTCTGGAAATTGATGGTGATGGTGGTGCCGCGCTCCTGATAGTTAGCCCAGAGCAGCCAGCCTGCGATGAGCATCGCAATGATCGGCAGCAGCCAGAAAGGCGAAATTTTACGCTTATTGCGCAGCGTGGCGTTAGTCGGTGTAGTCGGCGTTTCCTGTTGCATGTGCATCCCAGAGCAGGCGGCTGTCCAGCCACTCAACAGACATAATGGTCAGGATGACGGCCGCGCCAAAAAACAGCGCCGCCGGTCCCATGGTAAAAGCCAGCAGCTGATCACGGTTGACCAGCGACATGGTTAACGAAATGACAAACAGATCGAGCATTGACCAGCGGCCAACCCAGGTGACAAAGCGCAGTAACCTTATGCGGGTTCTCAGCCCCTGTTCACAGCGAAAATGAATACTGAGCAACAGCGTCAGCATCACCAGCACCTTGATAAAGGGCACTAAAATACTGGCGATAAAAACAATTGCTGCCACCGGAATGTTGCCTTCAGCCAGCCCCAGGATGCCGGAAAAGATCGTGTCTTCACGCCGTGAACCATTCAGATAAACCACGGAAATCGGCATCAGGTTCGCAGGTATCAGCAGCACAATCGAGGCGATCAGTGCGGCCCAGGATTTCTGAAGGCTGTGACGGCGCCGGAAGTCGAGCGGCGTATGGCAGCGCGGGCAGCGGCCCCGTTCATCGGCTACGCCCGTGTTGTGACAGTTCAGACAGACCTGCATCTCGTTGCGGGCCATATTGCCGGGACGTTGCGGGTAGAAATGCTCCCACAGCTGCTCAATATTCAGGTGGATCATCGTGAGCACGCTCAGTACCGTCAGGGCAATGTAAGCTGCCAGCCCGTAACCGATCTCCAGCGACGCATAGTCCTGCACTTTAATCGACGCCACGGCGATGCCGATCAGATAGATATCGAGCATGACCCACTCTTTCAGCTTCTCCAGCATCAGCAGCACCGGTCGCAGGTTCATACCAAGCTGATGACCAATGCCGAGATAACAGATGCCAGCCACCAGCGTCACCGGTGCGCCGATGGTGCAGAACGCCACCATTGAGGCGGTCAGTACATCACCCTGCTGGGTCATCTGGATCACGCCTTCCAGCACGCTGGCATTGATGCGCATGCCAAGCAGCCGGATATCCACCAGCGGCAATGAGAATGCAAAGGGCATCAATACCATCATGGTGGCGGCCATCGCCATAAGGCGAGTCATTGACCAGTCCCGACCACTGAGAATCTCGGCGTTACAGCGCGGGCAATAAGCCGACTGATGCGATTTCACATCCGGTAAGGAAAAAAGGGTATCGCATTGCGGGCAACGCTGATAACGTGCGTGAGGCAATGTCTGGCTGATAGCGTGAATTTTCATAGGGTGATGCAATCTTCGCTCTTCAGAAGTAACAGATATCGGTCATTAAGACATTGTCTGTGTGCCTGTCTCGGGCATCACGCTTCGATCCACAGAATGCTAAGGGTATAGCAACTAACGCTATGATTCACCTTGTGGCTCTGGATATTTAAAACTTATTTTTAACGAACGGTCTGTATCTCCTGTACAGATGTCATTGGTAACGGTTGGATAATGAACAAAACTGCCTTTTACGCCGATTTGAATCGCGATATGCGCGCCTTACTGGCGGGAGAAACGGCGTTCCTCGCCGCGATGGGAAACTTCAGCGCGCTGCTGTATGAACGTCTCGATGGCGTGAACTGGGCGGGTTTCTACCTGCTGACGGAAGCCGATACGCTGGTTCTGGGTCCTTTCCAGGGCAAAATTGCCTGTGTGCGCATTCCGGTCGGTAAAGGTGTGTGTGGCACGGCGCTGGCAGAAGAAAAAGTGCAACGCGTTGACGATGTGCATGCCTTCCCGGGCCACATTGCCTGTGACGCTGCCAGCAATGCTGAGATTGTGATTCCTCTGAAAGTGAATGGCACGGTGGTTGGCGTGCTGGACATCGACAGCGTGACATACAATCGCTTTGACAGCGAAGACGAATCGGGGCTGGTCACACTGACTGATGGGCTTTGTGAAGTGCTTGCGAACAGCGACTTAGAAAAATATCTGCAGCTGACGCGCAGCTAATCGACTGGATCACATGGCATTTAGCGATGTTGTCATTATAATGTCGCCTGTTCATGCCTGCGCTGGTCGGCAAACCCGTTGTAATCAGGAAATTTCATGGAAAATCAACCTAAGTTGAATAGCAGTAAAGAAGTCATCACTTTTCTGGCGGAGCGCTTTCCGCACTGCTTTAGCGCTGAAGGTGAAGCGCGTCCGCTCAAAATCGGTATCTTTCAGGATCTGGTCGAGCGTGTTCAGGGCGAAATGGGTCTGAGCAAAACACAGCTGCGTTCCGCGCTGCGTCTTTATACGTCAAGCTGGCGTTATCTGTACGGCATTAAAGCCGGTGCTATCCGTGTCGATCTCGACGGCAACGCCTGTGGCGTGCTGGATGAGCAACACGTAGAGCATGCACGCAAGCAGCTGGAAGAAGCGAAAGCCCGCGTCCAGGCGCAGCGTGACCAGCAGCGCGCTGCACGTCGTGAAGCCGGTGAAAGCGAAGAGGGCGCAGCACCGCGTCGTCCACGCAAGCCCGCGGCTCGTAAGCCTGCAGAAGGTGACGCTGCGCGTAAACCGCGTCCGCAGACCACTGCAGCACCGCGTGCGACCGCTTCACAGCATCGCAAGCCAGCCCCACGTCCGGAGCAGGAAGCCCGACCCATCACTGATACCTCAACTTTGCAACCCGGCCAGAGTATTAAAGTTAAAGCAGGCAAAAGTGCGATGGACGCTACCGTTCTTGAAGTATCAAAAGACGGCGTTCGGGTCCAGCTCGCTTCCGGCATGGCAATGATTGTGCGCGCAGAACACTTGCAGTTCTGAAACGGAGGCTAACCCCGGCATGAACACCCTTTTTAAAGTTGGACTTATTGCGGGCCTGCTATTAGCAGGCCCATCCTTCGGCGCAGAGAACATTACGCGCGCCGACCAGATTCCCCAGCTTCACGAAGACCCGCAGGATCCCACTGTCAGTGAGCGCGTCACGTCGCGCTTTACCCGTTCCCACTATCGCCAGTTCGATCTGGATCAGAACTTTTCAGCGAAAATTTTTGATCGCTATCTGAACATGCTCGACTACAGCCACAATGTGCTGCTGGCATCGGATGTGGCGCAGTTTGCCAGCAAAAAAACCACCGTGGGCGATGAGCTCCGCAGTGGCAAGCTGGATCTTTTTTACGATATTTATAATCTGGCGCAGAAGCGCCGTTTTGAGCGCTATCAATATGCGCTGACGGTGCTGGCGCGTCCGATGAATTTCAGCGGCAATGACACTATCGACATTGACCGCGCCAAAGCGCCATGGCCGAAAAATGAGGCTGAACTAAACGCGCTCTGGGATGCCAAGGTTAAATATGACCAGCTGAGCCTGAAGCTGGCCGGTAAAGACGACAATGAGATTCGCGACGTTCTGACTAAGCGTTACAACTTCGCGATCCGCCGTCTGGCCCAGAGCAACGGTGAAGATGTTTTCCAGCTGGTGATGAACGCTTTCGCCCGCGAAATCGATCCCCACACCAGCTATCTGTCGCCGCGTAACACCGAGCAGTTCAACACGGAGATGAGCCTCTCTCTGGAAGGCATCGGTGCGGTTCTGCAGATGGATGACGACTACACCGTGATCAACTCAATGGTGGCAGGCGGTCCGGCAGCGAAAAGCAAAGCCATTACCGTTGGCGATCGCATTGTGGGTGTCGGGCAGCCAGGCAAGCCAATGGAAGATGTTATCGGCTGGCGTCTTGATGATGTTGTTGCAAAAATCAAAGGGCCTAAAGGCAGCAAAGTGCGCCTGGAAGTTCTGCCAGCCGGTAAGGGCACGAAAACCCGTACTGTCACGCTGACGCGTGAGAAAATCCGTCTGGAAGACCGTGCGGTGAAGTTGACCATTAAAAATGTCGGCAAGCAGAAAGTCGGCGTGCTCGATATTCCTGGCTTCTATGTCGGTCTGACCGACGACGTGAAGGTCCAGCTGCAGAAATTGCAGAAACAGAACGTCGACAGCGTGGTCATCGACCTGCGTACCAACGGCGGCGGCGCGCTGACCGAAGCGGTATCCCTTTCCGGCCTGTTTATTCCGAGTGGTCCGGTGGTGCAGGTTCGCGACAACAATGGTCGGGTGCGCGAAGACAGCGATAACGACGGCGTTGTTTACTATAAAGGTCCGCTGGTGGTGCTGGTCGATCGCTTCAGCGCCTCAGCCTCTGAGATCTTCGCTGCCGCGATGCAGGATTATGGTCGTGCAGTGATTGTTGGCGAGCCAACCTTTGGTAAAGGCACCGTTCAGCAGTATCGCTCTCTGAACCGCATCTATGATCAGATGCTGCGTCCGGAGTGGCCAGCGTTAGGCTCCGTTTCTTATACCATCCAGAAGTTCTATCGCATTAACGGCGGCAGTACACAGCGCAAAGGCGTCACGCCGGATCTGCTGATGCCAACCGGCGTAGAAGCGGCTGAAACCGGTGAGAAATTTGAGGATAACGCACTGCCGTGGGACAGCATCAAAGCGGCAACCTACACCAAAACCGGTGATGTTAAACCGCTGGTTGCGCAGCTGACGAAGCAGCATGCTGATCGCATCGCACAGGATCGCGAGTTCCAGTACATCATGAAGGACATTGCCCGTTACAATGCCCTGAAAGATAAGCGCAATATCGTGTCACTTAATCTTGCTCAGCGCGAGAAAGAGAACCACGAAGATGATGCATCACGACTGGAGCGCATCAACGCGCGCTATCAGGCAGAAGGCAAAAAACCGCTGAAAAACCTGGATGAGCTGCCGAAAGATTATAAAGAGCCGGATCCGTATCTCGACGAGACCGTGAAGATCGCAAATGATCTTGCCCAGCTGGAGAAATCCCAGCCAGACGCACCCGCGGCGAAATAAGCCGCTGTTGCCAGAAAAAGCACCGCTAAGCGGTGCTTTTTTTTGCGTCCGTAAAAGTTTCCATTAACCAATGATTAGCGCGCGAGAAGCCGCCTGCAGGCTGGGTTGCTCATCAGGCGTGTCAGAATGTAAAGTTATGTCTTTTTAGGCACTTAAACGTTAAGGTTGCTTGAAAAGCAGCCCAATGCCCATAGGATATGGATCCGCGTATAGGCGCGTGAACTACTGAGGAAGATTAACAAAAATGATGCGTATTGCTCTTTTCCTGATGACCAACCTGGCTGTGATGTTGGTATTCGGGCTGATTCTCAGCCTGACAGGGATCCAGTCAAGCAGTGTTCAGGGCCTGATGATCATGGCAGGCCTGTTTGGCTTCGGCGGTGCGTTTGTTTCACTGCTGATGTCGAAGTGGATGGCGCTGCGATCGGTTGGCGGTGAAGTGATTGAACAGCCACGCAACGAAACCGAGCGCTGGCTGGTGGATACTATTGGCCGTCAGGCCCAGCAGGCGGGCATTGCGATGCCACAGGTCGCAATCTATCACGCACCTGACATCAACGCCTTTGCGACCGGCGCACGACGTAACGCCTCACTGGTTGCTGTCTCAACCGGTCTGCTGCAAAACATGAGCCGTGATGAAGCGGAAGCGGTACTGGCACACGAAGTGTCGCACATCGCTAATGGCGACATGATCACCATGACGCTAATCCAGGGCGTGGTGAACACCTTTGTGATTTTCGTTTCACGCATTCTGGCGCAGATCGCGGCAGGCTTTATGTCCGGCAACCGTGATGGTGAGGAGAGCAGCAACGGCAATCCGCTGGTCTACTTTGCGGTGTCGATGGTGCTGGAACTGGTGTTTGGTATTCTCGCCAGCATCATTACCATGTGGTTCTCCCGTCACCGTGAGTTCCATGCCGATGCCGGTTCAGCGAAGCTGGTGGGTCGTGAGAAGATGATTGCGGCGTTACAGCGTCTGAAAACCAGCTATGAACCGCAGGAGCCGAGCAGCATGATGGCGTTCTGCATCAACGGCAAAGGCAAATCATTCAGTGAGCTGTTTATGTCGCATCCGCCGTTAGATAAGCGTATTGAAGCACTGCGCAGCGGTCAGTATCTGAAGTAGCACTAAGCAGAGCAAATAAGGCGACCCGCGGGTCGCCTTTTCTGTTTTAGAAATCAGCATCAGATTGAATCTGACAGCAATATCTTAGCTCCAGTATCTTAGCTCAAAGAGCAGGGAACCCAGAGAGAGGAGGATAACGTCCCGACGCCTGTACAAAAACGCCGGGAGCGTTTTTAAACAACGCAAAGCGTTGGCCCGTTTATGGGCGCACATCAGGGATGAGGTGCGTAATCGTGCGGGACGACCGTCATGGATGACAGTAGTTTTTCCGATCTGTCTGGGCTCCCTGTGCAGACCCGGCCTTACAGCGAATCGGTTCACATGCTGTAAGGCGTTCGCTTTTTCGCTGCCATCAGGCGCGGGTCTGGGTCATGCGCGACACGCTCACCAGCGCCGCCACGGCGGCAAAGCTGCCCGCCAGCAGCAGCGAAACGTGCGTGCCACGCTCATCAAACAGATTAAACATCAGCGCAACCAGCGCAGCACCCATACTCTGACCCAGCAGGCGCGCGGTACCCAGCATGCCGCTGGCAGCGCCGCTGCGGTTACGTGGAGCAGAGGTGACAATTGTGTGGTTGTTAGGTGACTGGAACAGCCCAAAACCGGCACCGCACAGCATCATGCGCCAGATAATATCACCATCGCCAGGGTTTGCTGGCAGCCAGGCGAGCAGGAACAGCCCCAGGGCGAACATCGCCAGCCCGATTCCTCCCAGCAGCCCGGCATGCACCCGCTCAATCAGCCGGCCGGCTATTGGCGCAAACACCATGGTCGCCAGCGGCCAGGGCGTCAGCAGTAAACCGGTTGCCACCTCATCACGCTGCAGGACGTTTTGCAGGAAGAAGGGCAGTGAGACCATCGCCAGCATCTGCGCGCAGAAGGAGCAGACCGACGTGCCCATCGACAGGCTGAAAATGGGGATACGCAACAGATCAACCGGCAGCAGCGGCACCGCCATGTTTAACTGACGACGAATAAAGAACCAGCCTGTCACCAACAGAACAACGACCTCCGACAGCACCAGCAGATGACTCTGACCCTGCGCAAAACCGCTCAATGCGGAGATGATCAGACCAAAGAACAGGGCATTCATGATCGCGCTGGGCACATCAAATTTCTGTGCGGTGGCTTTTTGCGGATTATCGGGCAGTGTGCGCAGCGCCAGCCACAATGCAATAGCACCCAGCGGGACGTTAATCAGAAACAGCCATTTCCAGCTCGCCACTGACAGAATCGCAGCCGCTACTGTCGGGCCTGCCGCGGTCGACACCGCCACCACCAGCGAGTTAATTGCCATGCCGCGTCCCAGATAGCGCTGGGGATAAATAATGCGTATCAACGCAGTGTTCACACTCATCAGCGCGGCGCCACCTAACCCCTGCAGCACGCGGGCAAAGGTCAGCATGGTTAGCGTGGTCGAGAAGGCGCAGAACAGCGAGGTGGCAATAAACAGCGCCAGGCCGGCCTGGTAGACGCGCCGATAGCCCAGCATATCGCCCAGAAACGAGAGCGACAGCAGCGAGACGATAATCGCAATCTGATAGGCATTCACTATCCAGATTGACTGCGCCGGGCTTGCATTGAGTTCACGCGAAATGGTCGGCAGGGCGACGTTGGCAATCGCGCCATCCAGCACCGCCATGGTCAGCCCGATAGCGATTGTGGCAATAGCCATATAGCGCTGACGGCCTGGTAATCCATCCTGCGGAGGAGAAAGAGTCATAAGTTAATTACTAAAGAGGGTGAATATCATCATGCTAATGAAATTAACGCTGAAATGCAGCGATCGAACGGATAAAAAACTGTCTTAAAATATGACGCATGGGTTAAAGCATTGCTGCCATGCTGCGCCTCACTCTATACTGACTATCCGTTCCATTTTTTTTGAAACAGGTTTAATAAGGTGCGCGATGTCCATTGGTGAAAATGATAAACAGCCTGATTCGGTCTCTTCTGTTCTTAAAGTGTTTGGCATTTTGCAGGCGCTGGGCGAAGAGCGCGATCATGGTATTACTGAGCTCGCGCAGCGCGTCATGATGTCAAAAAGCACCGTCTACCGTTTTCTGCAGACCATGAAGTCGCTGGGCTATGTCACGCAGGAAGGCGAGAGCGAGAAGTACTCACTGACGCTGAAGCTGTTTGAGCTGGGTGCAAAAGCATTACAGAACGTTGATTTAATCCGCAGCGCGGATGTGCAGATGCGTGAGTTGTCGCGTCTGACCAAAGAGACGATTCATCTGGGCGCGCTGGAAGAGGACAGTATTGTCTACATCCACAAAATCGACTCGCTCTATAACCTGCGTATGTATTCACGCATTGGTCGTCGTAATCCGCTGCATACCACTGCGATCGGTAAAGTGCTGCTGGCCTGGCGCGACCGAAGCGAAGTGGAGGAGATTCTACGGGATGTGGAGTTTAAACGTAGCACGGCCAATACGCTGTTAAGCGCGGAGGCGTTGATTACGACGCTGGATCAGGTCAGAGCGCAGGGTTATGGTGAGGATAATGAAGAACAGGAAGAGGGATTGCGCTGCCTCGCCGTGCCGGTATTCGACCGATTTGGCGTGGTGATTGCGGGACTCAGTATCTCTTTTCCCACCATTCGTTTTTCAGAAGATGCCCGTCAGGATTACGTGGCCATGCTGCATCGTGCGGCGCGCACGCTTTCATCAGAGATGGGCTATCACGACTACCCGTTCTGAAAACAGCGGGCCATCCGGCCCGCCATTCTACTAGTTATCGATCACTTCTCCGCTTTTCTTCAGCAACGGGCAATCCGTTACGCCCACTACACCACTGTCAGTGTGCAGATACTGCGCGCTGATCACGCCGCGAGCGGTCAGATAACTGCATTGCAGGCCAAGTCCGGCTGCATTTTTAGTGCTGCCGGTTAATACGCCATAGCCGGTAAACAGCATCGCCAGCCAGATCACCGCTAGCAAGCCTATCGTGCGAATCAACAGTTTCATTATGTCTCCTTGTGAAAGATAACTCAGCGCACAACCTGGTGCTGCCGGTTATGATGATATCAGCATGCCTCGGTTTTCAGGCAGGATCGATCAGAGATAACTGAAACGGCAAAATCTGCATTGACGTGATCCCCATTATCTTTTGTGATGGCTAAAGGTAGAATAGGGGGTTGGCGTTTTCACTTTGTTTTATGAGGCAGTTATGAATGAGTTAGCCGCAAATCCGGGACCGCTGGTCAGTTATGGCCTGATGGTCATTATTTTAATTGTGGCGTTTATTGCCTGGTTCTTTGTTAACCGGGCCAGCGTTCGCGCCGGAGAGCAAATTCACTTACTGGCGTCGTTGCTGGAAGAGCAGAAGAAACAGAACCAGTTGCTGCGCCGTCTGATTGAGATGCAGCCCGTCTCCGAGGTCAAAAAAACCGATGAAGATGCGGAGAAACGGGACTTTATCCGGTTAATTCCGGAACGTTAATCACAGCAGAGAGGCAGGATGGCCTGGAAAAATCCGTGGTATGACAGCAGTAAAGCGCACCATACGCCCGAGGGGTTCTGTAGTCCAGAACCGGAGCAGCGCCAGCCAGGCGATCTGCAGCGCTGGCGCAGAGAGCGTAAGGCTCAGGGGCTGCCGCATCCTCCACAGCAGGGCTATGCGGCGTTCACCGATCAATGGTGGCAGCCAGCCGACATCCGCGGCAGTGACGATCGCATCTGGTGGCTGGGGCATGCTGCCGTGCTGTTGCGGCTGAACGAGCAATATATCCTGATCGATCCTGCACTCGGCTCACGCGCTTCGCCGTTCTCATTTGCCGGACCACAGCGAAAAACACCTGCGCCGCTCAGTATCGCTGATCTGCCGCGTCTGGATGTGGTGCTGATTTCTCATAACCATTACGATCATCTTGATCGGACGACCGTTAAAGCTATTGTCCGGCGTTTCCCTCAGGCAACCTTTATTGTGCCGCTGGGTCTGGCTAAGTGGTGCAGGGCGCGGGGCGTGAAACAGGTGCATCAGCTCGACTGGTGGCAGCAGACTGCGGTCAATGGCCTCTGTTTTGATGCCGTTCCGGCACGTCACTGGAGCATGAGAACGCTACGCGATCAAAACCGTTCGCTCTGGTGCGGCTGGGTTGTGCGGTCTGCCTCCGTACGTTTCTGGTTTTCGGGCGACAGCGGTTATAGCGACAGCCTGCTGGACATTCCAGGCAGACTGGGGCCGTTCAACCTGGCCGCTTTGCCGATTGGCGCCTATGCACCTGAATGGTTCATGGCAAGCCAGCATATGAATCCCGATCAGGCGGTGGCGCTGTGGCAGGCAGCCGGCAGGCCGTTAACGCTGCCGATCCACTGGGGTGTGTACGAACTGGCCGATGAGTCACTGGATGCGCCACCAAAAGAACTGGCAGATGCGCTGCTGCGGGCAAACGAGCGAAACGACGGCTTCACGCCCTGGCGAATAGGTGAAAGCCGAAGGCTGAATAATGACGCCCAGGAATTATCCTAAACCCTGATGGATAAATAAAAGCCAGTACTTTTTTATCTGATATCAATTTTTCAAATCGAAAGTTAAATTATTAATAAGAAAAATTGTCTTCGATGCTTTTATTTGGCGCAAGGCTAATGTGTTACTCATGGTTTTGGTGCAAAAAAATGTTGTTTGTACAAAAATAAACAGCGGTGTACAGGATTGACGTCAGATTTCTGATATCTTCAACCGTTACCGCTTCGCTTAATCATTCTGCAATTGCCATATTTGTGAAATATTAATTTCTTATGGTATCCATCGAATTCATACTGGCAGCCGCAACGTGGCACCGCGCTGGCCGGGCAGGGGCCTTATTCGTGCAGACATGCGTAAACCCACCTGACAGGCAATGTGAGCCTTTTGGCAATTATGTGCACAGGCTCTCTGAGCCCCTAAAAATGGCTTGCCATTATTTTTAGGATATGTGATAACAATTCCTGAGTTAAACGAGGTACAGTTCTGTTTATGCATGGCATCTTCAGTAAAGAAGTACGAGTAAAGACGTTGACGTTGAATACCGCTTCCTTGCCGAACCTTAATTAGTGCCTCATGCAGTAATGTCTCTGGTTTTTCTGTATGACAGCCTTCGGGCTAAATAAACATCTAAAGGAATTTGCAAAATGGCAAAGATTAAAGGTCAGGTTAAGTGGTTCAACGAGTCTAAAGGTTTTGGTTTTATCACCCCTGCTGACGGCAGCAAAGATGTGTTCGTACACTTCTCTGCTATCCAGGGCAATGGTTTCAAAACCCTGGCTGAAGGCCAGAGCGTTGAGTTCGAAATTCAGGACGGCCAGAAAGGCCCGGCAGCAGTTAACGTAACTGCTATCTGATTCGACTCCGCCTCGGTGCGTCGCACCCTGACACGGAATCTCAAAGCCCTGGCTTCTCAGCCGGGGCTTTCTTTATGCTTCCGATGCGTAAACGATAAGGTTACACTGCGCCGCGTTATCTGATGCCGGAGCACCTTATGTCCCTGATTTGCCCTCTTTGCCACTCACCTCTGACCTTCACAAACCGCAGCTGGTGCTGTGAAAATCGCCATCAGTTTGATCAGGCGAAAGAAGGCTACGTCAATTTGCTGCCCGTTCAGCACAAACGCTCACGGGAGCCAGGTGACAGTGCAGAGATGATGCAGGCACGGCGGACGTTTCTTGAGGCAGGCTACTACCAACCGCTTCGTGATCAGGTGGTCAGCCTGCTCAGCCCGGCACTGACCCAGCCGGCGTGCAAAATTCTTGATATAGGCTGTGGCGAAGGCTACTACACCGCCGCACTGGCTGAGGCGGCAGGCGGAGAGGCACAGATTTATGGGCTGGATGTTGCCCGAATGGCTATCCGTCTGGCGGCAAAGCGCTATCCTGCGGTGCGCTTCTGCGTCGCCTCCAGCCAGCGCTTACCCTTTGCCGATCAGGCCCTGGATGCGGTGGTACGCATCTACGCCCCCTGCAATGAAGCAGAACTGGCACGCGTGCTGAAGCCGGGTGGCCTGGTATTGACGGTCACACCTGGCCCGCATCATCTGCAACAGTTTAAAGCGCTGATTTACCGCGAAGTGCAGTTGCATGTGCCGGAGCAGAAAGCGTACCCCGGATTCACGCAGGTGACACAGCAGGCGCTGCGTTACCCGATGGCATTAACCGGCGCAGCGGCGACAACCCTGTTGCAGATGACGCCATTCGCCTGGCGGGCGCGGGAGGAGGTCTGGCAAACGCTGCAGCAGAGCGAGCAGTTCAGCTGCGATGCCGACTTTAGCCTGACGATGTGGCAGCGCGACTAACGCGCTTCTACCAGGGTGTTATAGATGCGCTCCAGATCGTCGAGTTGCTGCACCGCGATCAGCAGTCGACGCTGTTCAAGCTGAATCACCAGAATGCCATCCTCAGAGAGATTCATCCCCTGAATCCGCCGGTAATCGATCCAGACACCGGCGTAAAACAATCCATCATTCTTCATCAGTAGCGTAGGTTTTCGCAGCCAGAAGAGCCAGAACGCCAGAAAACTCAGCATCATCAGCAGAGAGGTGGTGAGCTGCGGGCCGTGATGACTGACGTTGTTCCACAGCAAAATCAGCAGCAGACCGATAAAAATCAGGCTGTCGAGTTTATGCTGCCTGCGCAGCGTGACCCTTAAGCGGGTGGGGCCATGCCGACGCGGCAGAATCGCCTCATGGTAAACGGCAAACCCCATCAGGGCGGCGATACAACACGCAATCAACGCGTCAGTTAAAGACATCACATCTACCTCAAACAGGGTGAGCTCAGCCGGTTGTGGCTCAGCTCACCACGCTTAAAAGCCGGGAGCGCAGGCTCCCGGCCGGGTGAAATTACAGACCGAGCAGGCCGATCCAGTAACCAAAGATACCGATGGCGAAGAAGCCGACGATAATCCACAGCGCGTTCACTTTACGACGCAACAGCCACATACAGCCAAAGGTCAGCAGCAGCGGCACCACGCCCGGCATCAGTTGATCAAGGATCGACTGAACCGTGGTGACGGTGGTTTTACCAGTGGAGTCGGTGATGCGCGAGACGACCAGCGGGATGTTAACGTGCGTCCACTTGTTGACCAGCGCCCCCATGACAAACAGGCCCAGAATCGAGGCGCCCTCCGTGAGCTTCTGCAGAAAACCGCCGCCCATGTCGCTGACAATGTCGATTCCTTTACGATAGCCATACGCCACGCCGTAGTAGCGGGTTAGCAGACGCGCCAGGTTAAACAGCACAAAGAACAGCAACGGCCCCAGCAGACTGCCGCTCATTGCGATACCGGCACCCAGCGCGGCAAACACCGGACGTACCGTGCCCCAGAAGATTGGGTCGCCGACACCGGCCAGCGGTCCCATCAGGCCGACTTTCAGGCCGTTAATCGCCGCATCGTCGATGGGTGCGCCGTTGGCACGCTGCTCTTCCATCGCCATGGTGACGCCCAGTACCGGCGCGGCCACATAAGGATGGGTGTTAAAGAACTCCAGATGACGCTTTATTGCCTGCTTACGCTCATCGTTGTTCTCCGGATAGAGACGGCGGATCACCGGCACCATAGAGAAGCAGAAGCCCAGCGCCTGCATACGTTCAAAGTTCCATGAGCCCTGGAACAGGTTCGAGCGCATAAAGACGGCGCGAACATCTCCGGCTGTCAGTTTCTTTTCGACTTTCGTAATATCAACCATGTGCTCACCTGTTCCTTAATCGAGTTCGTTATCAAGATCGTTTGCGGTTGCTGCACCATTGGGTGCGCCTGCTACACGGTTGTATTTCGGGCTGAGCTGGATGTAGAGCACGGCCATGACCACGCCAATCACGCCCAGCGCCACCAGGTTAAAGTTGGTAAACGCCGCGGTGACGAAGCCGAGATAGAAGAACGGCATCAGGTAGCCTGCGCGCATCATGTTGATGACCATCGCGTAACCGACGACCACAATCATGCCACCCGCGATATTCAGACCGTTGGTGACGACTTCAGGGATAGAACTGAGCAGGGCGTGAACCGCACTGGTGCCGACCGAAATCGCCACAATCAGCGCCGGAATAGCGATACGCATCGCCTGCAACAACAGGGCAGAGACATGGATCCAGGAGATGGCCGTGAGGTTACCTTTTTCGGCGGCTTTATCAGCTGCGTGCTGGAAGGCCACAGTCAGGGTACGCACGATAATGGTCAGCACCTGTCCGGCCGCCGCCAGCGGAATGGCCAGCGCGATACCGGCACCCACACTCTGACCGCCGGCGATCACCAGGATGGTCGAGATAATGGAGGCGAGGGCGGCATCAGGGGCCACGGCGGCACCGATGTTCATCCAGCCCAGTGCAATCATCTCCAGCGTACCCCCGATGATAATGCCGGTTTTCATATCACCCAGCACGATACCAATCAGAGTACAGGCCACCAGCGGTCGGTGAAACTGAAACTCATCCAGAATCGACCCCATACCGGCAATGCAGGCGACAATAAAAATTAAAATAATTTGTAGCGAGGTTATTTCCATCATACTTCTTGTCCTCAGCAGGATAACGACGAGCCCGGAAACGCAGGCGCAGAAGTGCTTCTGTTACGCGTTAACTTTCGCAATCAGATCCATCATTTTCAGTTTCTGGTCACTGGAAACTTTACGCACTTCCAGTTCAATATTGCGTTCGTTGAGTTTTCGGAAGGCGGCAATATCTTTTTCATCAACCGAGATTGCATTATTCACCTGGGTTTTTCCCTGGCGAAATGCCATCCCGCCGATGTTCACCGTTTTAATATCCACACCCTGTTCCACGACGCGCAGAACATCGGTGGGATTGGTAAACAGCAGCATCACGCGATCCTGACCATACTTCGGGTTATTCCACACCCGCACCATTTTATCGACATCCACCACATGGGCTGTCACGCCGGGCGGGGCGACCTGCGTCAGCAGGGTTTTACGCACGTGGTCGTTGGCCACTTCATCACTGACCACGATAATGCGTTGAACGTTGGTCTCTTTCGTCCAGCGTGTCGCGACCTGTCCATGAATCAGACGGTCATCTATGCGCGTCAGTCCGATTTTCATGTGATCGCCAGGTGCCATCTGTTTAGCCGGTTGCGCTGCAGCGGCCGGTTTTACCGCAGCCGGTGCCGGTGCTTCTTCTTTGGCTTTCAGGGCTTTAACCCCTTCACGGCCAGTTTCGACCGCGACGGCGACCAGTTCGTCAAATCCGGGATCGTCATCGCGCGCCATCAGGGTTTCGACCAGCATCGGGATATTGACCCCGGCGATGACCTCATACTGGGGCTTATCGACGACGATACGGCTGGCCGCATTAAACGGGCTGCCACCCCAGGTATCGACTAAAAACAGGACCCCTTTGCTGGTATCCAGTTCTGCCAGTCGTGCATTATATTTTTCAATCAGCGTTTCTGCATTTTCACCAGGGACAAAATCTATCCAGCCGACATTGTCCTGCTCGCCCAACAGCATTTCTGCTGTTTTCAGCAGTTGTTCCGCTGCCCAGCCGTGTGTACCAATTACAATCGCAATGGTCACGTGCTACCTCCGTTCGCTAGAGATGCTCATCTGAGTCAATGAACTGTATTGAGTCATGCTTTGGTTATTGTTTTAACCGGGTGATTCGATTAATCGGTTTAGCGTCGAAAAAACATGGGTTAATGACGTTAAGGCGATAAAGTCGCGATTTATTTTAGTGATCGAAAAAATAAATTATGTGATGTCTGTCAGCTATTCACCCTGTGAAGAGGCGAGTCACCCTTTTTATGCGCCCGATCATCCGCTCTGCAGATTGTAAAAATAAGAAAATTTTTTGACGCAAATCACCGACCTGATACATTAACGTTCTGTTTAATACTCAGGAGTAACGGGCTTCAGCCCACCTTTATGGATCGTCACCGACGTCGCTTAACCTGTTCTTTGCGCCTGCTGGCGCGTCACCCTTCGCCTCGCGGCGTTTTCAACGCTTTACCGACCATCCGGATGTCACGTTTCACTGCGCTGATACGCACCGGCTCAATCTGTTCCCTGTTCTGGAGTCATAAATAATGGAATTTTTATTCGACCCCTCAATCTGGGCGGGTTTACTGACGCTCATCGTGCTGGAAATCGTACTCGGCATCGATAACCTGGTGTTTATTGCCATTCTGGCCGACAAACTGCCGCCAAAGCAGCGTGACAATGCCCGTTTGATTGGCCTGTCGCTGGCACTGATTATGCGTCTGGGCCTGCTGTCACTGATTTCCTGGATGGTGACGCTGACAACACCTCTTTTCAGCGTAGGCGGTTTCAGCTTTGCGGGTCGTGATTTAATTCTGCTGGCGGGTGGTCTGTTCCTGTTATTTAAGGCGACGATGGAGTTGCACGAGAGGCTGGAGAATCGGCAGCTCGACGGATCAGGTAATCGGGGATATGCCAGTTTCTGGGCAGTCGTGACGCAGATTGTGGTGCTGGATGCGGTCTTCTCGCTGGATGCTGTGATTACGGCTGTAGGTATGGTCAACCACCTGCCGGTGATGATGACGGCTGTGGTGATTGCGATGGGTGTGATGCTGCTGGCGTCTAAGCCGTTAACTAACTTCGTTAACGCGCATCCGACCGTGGTGGTGCTCTGTCTGAGCTTCCTGTTAATGATCGGTCTGTCACTGGTAGCAGAAGGCTTTGGCTTCCATATTCCTAAAGGTTATCTCTATGCGGCAATCGGCTTCTCAATTCTGATTGAGATGTTTAACCAGATTGCGCGTCGAAACTTTATCCGCCATCAGTCCAACCGTCCGATGCGTGAACGTACCGCAGAGGCGATTCTGCGCCTGATGGGAGGCCGCAATCGTGCCCAGATGGCCAGTAACAGTAACACCAGCAGCAGCGAAGAGGCTGCGCTGGCGGAAGCGATGCCGCAGGAAGCGTTTAAAGATGAAGAACGTTACATGATTAATGGCGTACTGACCCTGGCGTCACGTTCAATTCGCAGCATCATGACGCCGCGCGGTGAAATCTCCTGGGTTGATGCGAATCGTCCGGTGGATGAGATTCGCGGTCAGCTGCTTGATACCCCCCACAGTCTGTTTCCGGTCTGCCGGGGTGAGCTGGACGAAATTGTCGGCGTAGTGCGCGCTAAAGAGCTGCTGGTGGCGCTGGAGCATGGCGTGGATGTGGCAACCTTTGCGGCCAATAGCCCGACCATTGTGGTGCCGGAGACGCTGGATCCGATTAACCTGCTTGGCGTGCTGCGCCGTGCCAAAGGTAGCTTCGTTATCGTCACCAACGAGTTTGGTGTGGTCCAGGGTTTGATCACGCCACTGGACGTGCTGGAAGCGATCGCGGGTGAATTCCCGGATGAAGATGAAACGCCTGATATTGTGGCGGACGGTGATGGCTGGTTAGTTAAGGGCGGGACCGATCTGCATTCGCTGCAGCAACTGCTCGATTTCCATGAGCTGGTCGATCCGACAGAGGACCACGCCTCGCTGGCCGGTCTGCTGATTGAGCAGAAAGGGCAGTTACCGCTGCCTGGCGATGTAATTGATATCACTCCGCTGCACTTCCAGATCATCGAAGCGACCGACTACCGCATCGATCTGGTGCGTGTCACCAAAGATAAACCGCATGACGAAGATGAAGAGGGTTAATTCTTCACGTTGTTGCTAAGGCGCGGCTGGCATAACCGGCCGCGGTAAATCTTCCCGACAGCCGCTGCTTCAACGTCGCGGCTGTTTTTTTATCTGTGGGTATCGGCCTGGTGCAGTAACAGCCACGCCGGAAAATCCTGCAGCGGCATCGGACGGGCAAAATAGTAACCCTGCAGATGATCCACGCCGCGTTCGCGCAGATAAGCCGCCTGCACAGCCGTTTCCACGCCCTCAGCAACCAGACTGATGTTCAGGCGCTGGGCCAGCGAAATCACCATATCCGTTACCGTCGCGTTGATGGCGTCAGTGCCGATAGCTGCTGTGAAAATTTTGTCTATTTTCAGCACGTCGGGCTGCAGGTCTTTCAGATAGGAGAGTGAACTATGACCGGTGCCGAAGTCATCAATCGCCAGCTGAACGCCGATATCGTGCAGCTGCGTAATGACCGATTGATCCACCACCGGGAGTGCATCCCGCTCGGTGAGCTCCACCATCAGTGTCGGCACTGGCGAGGCGGGCCACCACAGCTTTTGCAGATCTTCAATAATTGCGCCGTCCCGGAAATGACTGGCAGCCACGTTGATAGCGATATGGAAGCCGGGATCCGTGGGCAAGAGCGGTAGCTGACTCACCACTTCATTCAGCACAAAGCGCGTCAGCGGCTTGATCAGATTCTGGCGCTCAGCCAGCGGAATAAAAACATCCGGCGCAATCCAGCCCTGACGGGCATTATGCCAGCGCATCAGTATCTCAATACCGTCGCACTGACCACTTTTGCTATTGATCAGTGGCTGGCAATAAACCATAAACTCGCGGGCGGTGATGCCATAACTGATTTGCCAGCTCAGGCTCATGCGATTTGCGGTTGCCAGCCAGACGATATAGCCCATAAGCAGGCTCAGCAGCACTGCCAGCGGCAGCTGTGAGGGAAGAGTTGCCAGCGCCGATCGGGTAGGAGAGGGGCCATAGAGTGTAAGCGTGAATGGATAGCGCAGCGAGCCTTGTTCATAGCTCACCTCATCGTCTGCAGCGACTGTCGACTCGATCAACGGATTACCATACTCCAGGCTCTGTCCGTTAACGTTAAACACGGCGCGTTCAACCCAGGGTAACTGCGGCTCCAGCAGATAATTGCTCATCATTTCGATGTTAATTACCTGCAAAATGCCTGAGCGGTTATCCGGGCTTTTTGGCGTCCACAACATTAAAATCGGTGAGCCTTTGAGCAGATAATCATCGGTTGAGAGGGTCATACGCTCGCCATTATAGGCAAGGTCGGGCCAGGTCTGGCTAAAAGGAATCGCGCGGGGTCCATAAACACTGGAGCAGTAAAGTACATCGTTATCCACCAGCAGAATCGCCCGGAGCGTCTGCAGAGAAGAGATTTTTTCGATGAGTGGAAAACGAACATTGTTGCAGGGTACACCCACGAGGCCCAGCGTATTATTCGCGGAAACTTCCAGCGGCGAAAACATCCGGTCAAACCGCATAATCGCTTTATTGGCGAAATCCATTGCCTGACGTTCAATACGTGACTTTTCTTCAAAATAGCGAAAGGCCAGCGTCAATATCATGACCACGATGGCGATTGAGAATGCTATGAGCAAACGCTTGCGTCTGAATTGTCCAACAAATTGCTGGGCCATAAACATCAGTATCCACCTTCCCAAAAAGCCAGAATAAAGCAAAAAAATTACGGGGTTAGTATCGGCACGGCCAGATCAATATTGAGGCCGAAATGCAGAAAAGCGGGTCTGGAAAGCGACGAAAGCCGGACGGCTGCGCGGAAAACACTCTACCGTTAAAACCTGCGCTGAGATAGCGCAGGATGCGGATTTTATTACAGTTGAACGTTATTTAAACATTTAAACGTTTCGTTCAATCACACTGCACTTTAATTGCCAGACCGCCGCGTGAGGTTTCGCGGTATTTAGCGTTCATATCTTTGCCCGTTTCATACATCGTCTCAATAACCTTATCCAGCGAGACGCGAGGTTCGCTGGTACGACGCAGTGCCATTCGCGCCGCGTTAATGGCTTTAACTGAGGCGATCGCATTGCGCTCAATGCAGGGCACCTGAACCTGACCGGCAACCGGGTCACAGGTTAGTCCCAGGTTGTGCTCCATGCCAATTTCAGCGGCCACGCAGACTTGCTCAGGACTGCCGCCCAGCAACTCGGCCAGACCGGCCGCCGCCATGGAGCAGGCCACACCCACTTCACCCTGGCAACCCACTTCAGCACCGGAAATAGATGCGTTCATTTTGTACAGTACGCCAATGGCGCCGGAGGCAAGGAAATAGCGCAGAAAAATATCGGGGGTTACCGGCTCGATAAAGTGATCGTAATAAGCCAGCACCGCCGGCACGATGCCACAGGCACCGTTTGTTGGGGCGGTGACGACACGACCTCCTGCGGCGTTCTCTTCGTTGACGGCCAGCGCATACATATTAATCCAGTCGATAACAATCATCGGGTCACTGGAGTGCTTAGTGGAGGAGGTCAGGAGGCGACGCAGTGAGGCAGCACGACGTGGCACGCGCAGCGGTCCGGGCAACACACCTTCGGTATTCAGACCGCGATCGATACAGGCCTGCATCGTCTGCCAGATATCGGTGAAATAGGCATAGATCTCATCGCGGCTGTGAAGCGCCAGCTCATTTTTCATCACCAGGCCAGAGAGGGAGAGGCCGGTCTCATGGCAGTGCGCCAGCAGATCTTTAGCGGAATGAAACGGCCATGGCACTGACACTTCATCCAGTGCCGACTGCCCAAAGTGCTCTTCATCAACGATGAAACCGCCGCCAACGGAGTAATAGGTCTTCGACAGAATCAGCAGGTCACCTGCAAACGCCAGCAGACGCAGACCATTTTCATGCAGCGAGAGGTTCTCGCTACGGAACACCATGCCGCCTTCGCGCGGAAAATCGACTTCATGCGCGCCTTTCGCCAGCAGCAGCCGCTCACGCTGTTCGACATCTTTAATAAACGCGGGGATGGCATCAATATCCACCGTGTCCGGCGATTCGCCCGCCAGACCCATAATAATTGCGATATCCGTATGATGGCCTTTACCGGTCAGAGACAGAGAACCGTAAACATCCACGGCGATCCGGGTGACCTCCTGCAGCTTTTCCTGTTCGCACAGCAAATCCACAAACTGTTTACCCGCTTTCATCGGGCCGACAGTATGCGAACTCGATGGGCCGATGCCCACTTTGAACATGTCGAAAACACTAATCACAGGTGACACTCCTCACAATTATTCTCAGTCTGCCGGGGCAGTTTATGGCGCCCATAGTAATAGTCATGCACCAGAAAAGAGCGCTTTTTCGCATGAAATAAACTTATCTAAAACGATAGAAAAAATTATAGCGCAGCCCGGCAGGTCGCTGGCGAGCATCTGTGGAAAAAACAGACAAAAAGGTTTCAGAAGGCGATCTGGGTGCTCAATGAACGGATGATTCCGGCGGTCATGCCCCACACCAGATAATCCTGGTAGCGCGAGAGCCAGACCGGATGGCGTACACCGGCCCGATGCACCTCCAGCGCGCTGTAGCGGCTTAGCTGCAGAGCTTCGGCCAGCGGCATCTCAAAAGCACTGCTGACCTCATCCGGGTTAAGAGTAAGTCGTAAATCGGCCGGAATAATGCCCAGCACGGGCGTGACCTGGAAGCCGGTGCTGCTGGTGACGTCAGGCAGCGCACCCAGTATCTCGACCTGCTGCGGATCGATGCCGACCTCTTCCTGCGCTTCACGGAGTGCTGTGTTGATCAGTGAGGCGTCGGTGTCATCCTGCATCCCGCCGGGAAAGGCGACCTGTCCGGCGTGCTTGCGCAGGGCCTGCGAACGCTGCGTCAGCAACAAACCCGGCTCAGGACGGGCCACAATAGGCACCAGCACCGCAGCATGACGTCCTGAGAGACGCTGGGTGCTGCGGGCGGGTTGCTGCAATAAAAAACGGCTGCGAAAAACATCAATCGTCAGTGCCAACTGAACCTCCTGCCTGCTCAAGTGTCGGTAAGATCCGGCTGACTTTATCGAGCGTTTCCTGATACTCCGCTTCCGGATCGCTGTCAGCCACTAATCCGCCACCGGCAGAGCAGTAGAGTTGCTGGCCTTCGGCGATTAGCGTGCGAATCGTGATGCTGGTATCCATCCGGCCACACAGGCTGATATAGCCGATGCTGCCGCACCAGGCATTGCGGCGCTGCGGTTCCAGCTCATCAATAATCTCCATTGCCCGAATCTTAGGTGCACCGGTTATCGAGCCGCCAGGAAAACAGGCGCGCAGTAAATCAGTGGCCTGCAGGCTGTCAGGTAGCTGCGCCCGCACCGTGCTCACCAGGTGATGCACGGCGGGGAAGGGTTCAACCACAAACAGCTCTGGCACCGTAACCGAACCGGGTCGCGCCACACGGCCAATATCGTTGCGCAGCAAATCAACAATCATCAGATTTTCAGCCCGATCTTTCTCCGCATGGCGCAACGACTCCGCCTGTTGTGCGTCGGCAATCGGGTCGTCACAGCGTGGTCGGGTCCCTTTAATGGGGCGAGTTTCAATCTGCTTGTTATTCAGCGACAGGAAGCGTTCCGGCGACAGGCTGAGAATTGCACTGTCAGGCAGCCGCAGAAACGCGCTGAAGGGTGCGCGGTTAGCCGCATTGAGGAGAGTGAATGCCTGCCACTCATCACCCTGATAACCCGCCTGAAAACGCTGTGCCAGGTTTACCTGATAACAGTCACCGGCCTGAATATAAGCCTGAACGGCGGCAAAGCGCGCGGCGTATTCGGCATAGCTCATATTAGAGCGCCAGCGGCTTGTCAGCGAAAAGGGTACAGTTTCGCGTACAGGCCACTGTGCCAGCCAGGCGGCACGTTCTTCAACATTGCTCAACGCCACGAGCGTCAGGGTTTGCTGATGATGGTCGGCAATCAATGCCCAGTCATAGATTCCTGCGGCCATGTCAGGCGTAGTGAGATCGGCTGCAGCCCGCTGCGGCAGGGACTCAAACCGGCGGCCCAGGTCATAACCAAACAGCCCCAGCGCACCGCCCTGAAACGGCAGCGTCTCGCTGGATGCAGGTGTGACGCCCAGCGCATCACACTGTTGCTGCACCAGCAACAGGGGATCGGCGGTTGATTCGGTTGTACCGGTTGGGTCGCTGAGCGTCGTGATTGCGCCGCGGGTCACCAGGGTGGCGCGGGGATCGGCGGTCAGAAGATCAAAACGGTTGTCACTGTGGCTGGCCTGCGCGGAGGAGAGCAGCATCGCCCAGGGCAGATGGGCAAGGGTGGCGAAACGCTGAGTCAGCGCATCGGGGGTATAATCAAGCGTGAGGGTTTCAACAATCATCGGGCAGACAAATCAGAAAGCTAAGAGGCGGTCAGACTGACATATTTTTTCCTCACTGGCACCTGTTAGTTCCACGTGGGATACTGTCTGACCCAACGCAGGAGTAAAAAATGTTTATTGGATTACCGGCTCTCTCTCATGAGCAACAACAACAGGCCGTCGAACGTATTCAGGCGTTGATGGCAGGCGGACTATCGAGCGGTGAAGCAATCGCCCAGGTGGCGCAGGAAATCCGCGAAAATCACAAGGGCGAACGTATTCGGGCGTTATTCGAAGACGAAGATGACGAAAACGAAGAGGAATAACGCCCGGCAGGTTTAACGTGCAGCGATGATTTTAATTTCGATCTTGTATTTTGGATTTAGCAGACCGGCCTGAACCGTACAGCGCACCGGCGCATTGCCCGGCGAAACCCAGGCATCCCAGGCGCGGTTCATGGCGGGGAAGTCGGCTTTATCTACCAGGAACAGCGTCGCATCCAGAATTTTGCTTTTATCGCTACCGAGCCGGGTCAGAATGGCGTCAATCACCGCCAGCGCATTGGCGGTCTGTGCTTCTGCGTCGGCATCCAGATTTTCGGGCACACTGGTGTAATAGATTGTGTCGTTATGAATGACGGCTTCGGACATACGATGTTCCGGGTCAATGCGGGTAATACTCATCGGTTTCTCCCTGGTTAATTGCGCATTAGCCTGGCACACTCCTGATATCGCTGTCACCTCTTACGCTTTACAGGCAGCGCTCAACAATCGCCTGTCTGTCTGCCATCACGTCCGGGGACATCCGGAAGGTGGTGAAATATTTCACATCAGCACCTTTTCGGCGGGGCGAAACATCCGCAAAAATAGAATCTTCCCAGGTAAAGACGCTGATCTCACTACCGTTCGGCTGGGTGTGGGTGGTGTTATCACGTGCAATGACGCTGGTGGTGGACCAGCCGCGATAAATACAGTCGCTGAGCTGAGGGACGGTGCGGGCGCTTTGGCCCTGGAAAACGGGTTGCTGCAGACGAGCCTGATCAGGGGTAGGTGCCTGGCAGCCGCAGAGCAGCAGTACGCCAGCCAGAGATCCGATGCGGACATAATTCATGATGTTCCTCCGCCTGAAACAGGCAGTCGGGTTTAGCCATCTGCGAAACATCACCTGAAGGGCAATGTTAAGCCAGTCTCAGCACATCAGCCTACGGGTGCCACATCCCAACAGTAAGCTGATTTAATCATTATAATCCTGCCTTTTGATTACCTGATGTGTTCATTTGCATTTGATAACTGCATCACACTGTGGCGCTAACTGCGCTGACAATGAAGTGTCCTTAATCGCGCCTGCTGTTAGCGCTGACAGGGGATAAGAAACACGGAATTAGGGGAACTGGCGGCTTAAAAATGTTATAAATCAGTCATGAGATTGCGCCACAGGTTGAGGATTAAAGCATGGCGAATACGCAGTATCTTTTTTGGGTAATGGCTGGCGCTCTGACGCTGCTGTTTATTGTTATCGCGGCATTTGTGGGGTTATCCAAAGGCAGTAAGCAGGGATTTGTTACCTTTGCCGTGCTGTTCATCATCATGCTGGCGGGTGCACTGTACCTGCATCATTAGCAAGGTGCGATTGGGCTGTTTTCAGTCCATTACAGTGAATTCACGTTTGGTTCACATTTCAGGTGGAAAGTGTGCGGCCTCCAGTGAGTGTTAACTATGATCAGTTGAAATAGCAGCCTTGCTATTTATCACCGGAGGTAATTATGTCTGAACGTCCTGATTACGATGAACCGCTGCCAGATGATGCTGAGATCTATCCGGAAGATGAAGAAGAGGATGAGGAAAACGATCCCTTAGAAAAGGATGTTTAGGCGTTTGAAACGGTTGTCTGACGACCTCTATTTCTTCTGAATTCTGACTCACGCCGCAAAACCGTCAGTCGCGCAGTTTTGCGGTTTCTACACCGGTCTCATTGACTCACTTCTGTCCGCGCCTTTTCAGCTTTACCCGGGTTGCTGGAATCTGGCTAAACAACACCCTGGTGATGACCCTCTGACCGCTCGTGCCCGGATAAAATCCTTCAGTCATTAGCCTCACTAACATTCGCATCGATGAAAACCTTTAGCGATTCCTGCGCGGATGCACGGCGGTTTATCGCCTTACAGATTAAAAAGCGAATGGAATAAAGTCCCTGTTATTAATTAGCTTATTCAGCAGGGTATTTAATGAAGCGCTAAAATTTCAGGTTTTCTTATCGTACTTTCGGGTCACGTACCGCCGCACCTGAAACGCCTAAAACCTCAACCTGTTGATATTTATCGATTTTGATTTGTTTATCCAATACTGACATAATTACAGTGTTTTTGCCGTTCTTAGAGAGGGTATGTGGCAGACGATTTTGCAGTGGATGGCGCACTGGCGTTGGCGATCGCAGGTTTTAAACCGCGTGAAGCACAACGTGAGATGGCGCAGGCGGTATCTGAAGCCGTAAAACAGCAGGGTGAACTGGTGGTTGAAGCCGGCACCGGCACCGGCAAAACCTATGCTTATCTGGCACCCGCCTTGCGGGCCGGAAAAAAAGTCATTGTCTCCACCGGCTCAAAAGCGCTGCAGGATCAGCTTTATGGCCGCGATCTGCCCACCATGATTAAGGCACTGAAGTTCAAAGGGAAAACGGCCTTGCTGAAAGGGCGCTCTAACTATCTCTGCCTGGAACGCATGGAACAGCAGTCGATGGCCGGTGGTGAGCTCACCGTGCAGGCGCTAACCGATCTGGTGACGCTGCGCAGTTGGTCATCACAGACAAAAGATGGCGACATCAGCAGCTGTGCGGGTGTGACCGAAGATAGCCCGATCTGGCCGCTGGTGACCAGCACCAACGACAACTGCCTGGGCATGGATTGTCCGCGCTATAAAGAGTGTTTTGTGGTCATGGCACGTAAGCGCGCCATGGACGCTGATGTGGTGGTCGTTAACCACCATTTGTTTCTTGCCGACCTGGTGGTAAAAGAGGGGGGCTTTGGCGAATTGATTCCCGAGGCTGATGTGATGATCTTCGATGAAGCCCATCAGTTGCCCGATATCGCCAGCCAGTATTTTGGTCAGCAACTCTCCAGCCGCCAGTTACTCGATCTGGCTAAAGATATTATTACCGCCTACCGCACGGAAGTGCGTGATGCCCAGCAACTGCAGAAATCAGCTGATCGACTGGCGCAATGCGCACAGGATTTCCGCCTGTCATTAGGCGATCCGGGTTATCGCGGTAATTTACGCGAACTGCTGAGCGATAACCAGATACTGCGCATGTTCACCTTGCTGGACGATGCGCTGGAGCTCTGTTACGACGTTATCAAACTCTCGCTGGGTCGTTCAGCTCTGCTGGATGCCGCCTTTGAGCGCGCCGCGCTTTACCGTACCCGCTTAAAACGGTTACGGGCGATTAACGAGCCGGGCTACAGCTACTGGTATGAATGTACGTCGCGTCATTTTATTCTGGCGCTGACGCCGCTCTCGGTCGCTGAACGATTCCGGGAAGTGATGGACAACCGTAAAGCGGCGTGGATCTTCACCTCGGCCACCCTGGCGGTGGATGAAAAAATGGCCCATTTCGCCGAACGACTGGGTGTGAATGCGGCAAAGAGCCTGATTCTGAATAGCCCGTTTGATTTTGCGAAGCAGGCACTGCTCTGCGTGCCGCGCAATCTGCCTGAGCCTAACCGTCCCGGCGGCGCCCGCCAGCTGGCCGCGATGATGAAACCGCTGATCGATGCCAACAAAGGCCGCTGTTTCTTCCTCTGCACATCGCACCTGATGATGCGTGAACTGGCGGCAGAATTTCGCGCCTCAATGACCCTGCCTGTGCTGGTACAGGGTGAAACCAGCAAAGGTCAGTTACTGAAACAGTTCATCGACAAAGGCAACGCCCTGCTGGTGGCGACCAGCAGTTTCTGGGAAGGGGTTGATGTGCGGGGTGATGCGCTGTCGCTGGTTATTATCGATAAACTGCCGTTCACCTCGCCGGAAGATCCCCTGTTAAAAGCCAGAATGGAAGATTGCCGGATTCGTGGCGGCGATCCCTTCACGGATGTGCAGCTACCGGATGCCGTGATCACGCTGAAGCAGGGGGTGGGGCGGTTGATCCGTGATACGGATGATCGGGGTGTGCTGGTGATTTGCGATCAGCGCCTCGTATCGCGTCCTTATGGCGCGTTGTTTCTCAACAGCCTGCCACCTACGCCGCGCACCCGGGACATTGATCGTGCCATCGCCTTTATCCGTCAGCAACCCGAACCAGACGCATAATTTTATGCTAATATGCGCGCCGTTTTCTTTCTTCTGAGGTGGTCATGTCAGCCCGAATTTTAGCGCTGGATACGGCGACAGAAGCCTGTTCAGCTGCCTTGCTGAATCAGCAACAGATTGATGCCCGATTCGAGATCGCCCCGCGTGATCATACCCAGCGTATTTTACCGCTGGTCGAAGAGCTCCTGCTGGCACAGCAGCTGGAACTGACCGAACTGGACGCGCTCGCCTTTGGTCGCGGCCCGGGCAGTTTTACTGGCGTACGCATTGGCATTGGCATTGCGCAGGGCCTTGCACTGGGCGCAGCACTGCCGATGATCGCGGTTTCTACCCTCGCGACGCTGGCGGAAGGCGCATGGCGCCTTCACGGGGCAACCCGGGTATTAACGGCGATTGACGCGCGGATGGGCGAAGTCTATTGGGCCGAATATCAGCGTGATGAGCACGGTGCCTGGCAGGGCGAAGCCAGCGAAAGTGTGTTGTCGCCGGAAGCGGCACTGGCACGCATGCAGTCGCTCTCTGGTGAATGGATGACCGCTGGCACCGGCTGGCAGGCTTATCCTGGCCTGCAGCAGGGACATGAACTGACGCTGGTTGCCAGTGAGGTCACGCTGCCTGCCGCTCAGGATATGCTGCCGCTGGCGATACTTGCTCTGGCGCAGGGGAATACGCTGCTGCCGGAGACGGCGGAGCCCACTTATCTGCGCAATGAAGTCGCCTGGAAAAAATTACCTGGCCGGTAAAATGCACGCAACTTATTGTTATGCGTCCAGTCTAAGTCTTTACCTAACGGGAGAACGTCTATGTCGTCAATGTGTGGTAAAGGGCTTTCAGGTCTGCTGCTGACCTGTGTGCTGGCGTTAACCGGTTGTGTCTCGATTCCCGACACACTGCAGGGCAGCTCGCCTCAGCCGCAGCAGGATTTGTTGCGGGTCATGAGCGATCCTTCGATCTTCGTCGGGCAGGAATCTCGCTTTGGCGGCAAGGTCGTGAATGTCACTAATCTGAACGGCAAAACCCGGCTTGAGATTGCTGCACAGCCGCTGGACGATAGCGCCAGACCGCGTCTGGGGGCGGCGTCGGTGGGGCGGATTTATGCCGATATCCACGGCTTTGTTGATCCAGTGGATGTCAGAAACCAGTATGTCACTGTGCTGGGTACCCTGAAGGGAACGGAGCAGGGCAAAATTGGTGAGGCAGATTATAAATTTGCCGTTATCGATGTACGAGGTTACCAGCGCTGGCGTCTCGCGCAACAGGTAACAGCACCGCCTCAGCCAATGGATCCCTGGATCTGGTATGGTCCGACTCGTCATCGCGGCGGCTACTGGGGCCCAAATCCTTACTGGGGTATGGTTAACAGTGGGCCGACTGAGGTGCAAACCATACTGACCGAGTAACGGTGAAAAAGGTGATATCCAGCCCGGTTGCGGTGCTCGCTGCCGGGCTTTTTATTTGCCTGTTTTCGCTGCACGAAATTTAGTGATGCACTTCGCAACCTCAACATGCCAAACCAGGCAAACTGGTACAATCAGTTAAAATATTGTTAACAAAACAGATTGGCTGAGGCAGCGATGGAAATACAACATAATTATCGGGGTGAATCCTTGAATAAGGTTTGGCTGAAACGCTACCCGGCAGATGTGCCTGCCGAAATAAGTGCAGATCGTTACACCTCGCTGGTGGATCTGTTTGAGCAGGCCGTAAAACGCTACGCTGATCAACCCGCGTTTATAAACATGGGTCAGAAGATGAGTTACCGTCAGCTGGAGGAGAAGAGCCGCGCGTTTGCCGCCTATCTCCAGCAGCAACTGGGCCTGAAAGCGGGTGACCGCGTGGCCCTGATGATGCCTAACTTATTGCAGTATCCGGTGGCCCTGATTGGTGTGCTGCGCGCTGGCATGGTGGTGGTAAACGTTAACCCGCTCTATACGCCACGTGAACTCAGGCATCAGCTCAATGACAGCGGTGCCAGCGCCATCGTCATCGTCTCGAATTTTGCCCACACGCTGGAAAAAGTGGTGGCGGAAACCGCGGTGCGTCATGTCATTCTGACGCGGATGGGCGATCAACTGGCACCCATAAAAGCGACGCTGGTTAACTTTATCGTCAAGTATGTGAAGAAGCTGGTGCCTAAATATCATCTGCCTGGCGCCATCTCCTTTCGTCATGTTCTGGACGTGGGTGCCACACTCAATTATCAGCGTCCGACCGTCTCAAATGACGATCTCGCTTTCCTGCAGTACACCGGCGGCACGACCGGCGTAGCCAAAGGGGCAATGCTGACCCATCGCAACATGCAGGCGAACCTGGAGCAGACCCGCGCGACTTACGGTAAAGTGCTGCGCGACGGTAAAGAGTTTGTCGTCACTGCGCTGCCGCTTTATCACATCTTCGCTTTAACGGTGAATGGCCTGCTTTTCCTGGAGCTGGGCGGTCAGAATCTGCTGATCACGAATCCGCGTGATATTCCTGGCTTCGTTAAGGAGCTGGGTAAATTTCCGTTTACCGCTATCACTGGCGTGAACACGCTGTTCAATGCGCTGCTCAACGATGAGCAGTTCAATAAGCTCGATTTCTCAACGCTGCGTCTTTCGGCCGGTGGCGGGATGGCTGTACAGAAAGTGGTGGCGGAACGCTGGGAAAAGCTAACCGGACACTATCTGCTGGAAGGCTATGGCCTGACCGAATGTTCGCCGCTGGTGTCAGTCAATCCATATGACATCAGCTGTCATACCGGCAGTATCGGGCTGCCTGTGCCCTCGACAGACGTGCGGATTCTGGATGACGAAGGCAACGAAGTGCCGCCAGGTGAGCCGGGTGAGCTCTGCATCAGAGGTCCCCAGGTGATGCTGGGCTACTGGCAGCATCCGGAGGCGACAGCGGAAGTGCTGAAAAATGGCTGGCTCCACAGCGGTGATATTGTTACCGTTGATCAGGAAGGCTTTATCCGCATCGTTGACCGCAAAAAAGATATGATTCTGGTCTCCGGTTTTAATGTCTATCCGAATGAAATCGAAGATGTGCTGATGCAGCATCCTAAAGTGCGTGAAGCGGCGGCAATTGGTGTGCCGAGCGATCTTTCTGGCGAAGCCGTAAAAGTCTGTATCGTGAAAAAAGATGCGTCACTGACCAAAGAAGACGTGCTCGATCACTGCCGCCGTCAGTTGACCGGCTACAAGGTGCCGAAGATCATCGAGTTTCGTGATGATTTGCCCAAAACCAACGTCGGCAAGATTCTGCGGCGCGAGTTGCGTGACGAGGTAAAACCCGGCGCGAGCTGAATCCGGGCAAAATTGAGGTTGAACGCCGGCATGTCCGGCGTTTTTATTGTTTTTAACATGGAGCGCCGCGCGTTGTTAGCTGCGGTGGAAATCAGACGTGAACTATTCCCTTATCGACCAGGATGATCAACTGGCAGACGTGTGTCAGAAAGCGCGCCAGCAGGCGGCGGTGGCACTGGATACCGAATTTGTCCGTACCCGTACTTACTATCCTCAGCTTGGCCTGATCCAGCTGTTCGACGATCACCAATTGGTGCTGATTGACCCACTGAATATCCGTGACTGGTCACCCTTTATTGCGTTGCTTACCGACACCCGTGTCACCAAATTCCTCCATGCCGGAGGTGAAGATCTGGAAGTCTTCCTGCACCGTTTCGGCGTGCTGCCGACACCGATGATCGATACACAGATTCTGGCAGCCTTCTCCGGCCAGCCGCTCTCATGGGGCTTTGCCTCAATGGTGGCGCATTTCACGCAGGTCGAACTCGATAAAAGTGAATCACGTACCGACTGGCTGGCACGCCCTTTGACCCAGCGTCAGTGCGAATATGCGGCGGCAGACGTTCACTATCTGCTGCCGATTGCGCGCCAGCTGATGATCAACACTGAAGAGGCCGGCAACATGGCGGCGGCGCTCAGTGAGTGCGACAATCTTTGTCAGCGCCGTCTGGATAGCCTTTCGCCGGATGAAGCCTGGCGGGATATCACCAATGCCTGGCAATTGCGTCCGCGTCAACTGGCCGCGTTGCAGCGACTGG
Source organism: Pantoea sp. MHSD4 (assembly GCF_021043305.1). NCBI lineage: Bacteria > Pseudomonadati > Pseudomonadota > Gammaproteobacteria > Enterobacterales > Erwiniaceae > Pantoea > Pantoea sp. MHSD4. Next base: position 889,107 of record NZ_JAJNDH010000001.1, read on the forward strand.
CGGCCTGGCGTCTGAAACTGGCGCGTGAAAAGGATATGGCGGTTAACTTTGTTGTGCGCGAAGAGCACCTGTGGAAAGTCGCGCGCTTTATGCCAGGTTCACTGGGTGAGCTGGATCATCTGGGACTGTCAGGTCATGAAATCCGTTTCCACGGTAAAACGCTGGTGGCGCTGGTGGCCGAAGCAGAGGCGCTGGATGAAAGTGAACTGCCGGCTCCGCTGGGCAATCTGATCGACCATCCTGATTACAAGCAGGTGTTTAAAGCGATGAAAGCTCTGGTGCAGCAGGTCAGCGGGCAGAGTGGGTTCAGTCAGGAATTACTGGCGTCACGACGTCAGATTAATCAGGTATTAAGCCAGCACTGGGGTCTTAAGCCACAGGGACGTCAACCGGAGTTACTGACCGGATGGCGGGGCGAACTGCTGAAACCCGGCATTGAGGAGATTCTGGCGGGTTGTTAACGGTAAAAATTTCCCCTGCCAGAGCGCAGGGGAAATTCAGGAAACCGTCAGCGTCATTTAGTCACTTCATCCGTTTCCGGCAACGTTACGTTCAGCTCCAGAATCGAGATATCGTCACCTTTCTGATCGAGCTGCACAGTCACCATTTCTGGATCGATCTTCACATATCTGCAAATCACTTCCAGAATGTCGCGCTTAAGTTGCGGAAGATAATGGGGCTCACTGTCGCCCCTTCTCCGTTCTGCCACGATAATCTGCAGCCTTTCCTTGGCTATGTTGGCAGTGTTCTTCTTCCGGGATAAAAAGAAATCAAGTAATGCCATGGTTTATCCCCCGAACAGGCGTTTCAGGAAACCCTTCTTCTCTTCTTCGATAAAGCGGAAGGGGCGTACTTCACCGAGCAACCGTTCAACGGTATCGGCATAGGCTTTGCCAGCATCAGATTCGCCGTCAAGAATCACCGGTTCACCCTGGTTAGAGGCACGTAACACCGATTGATCTTCAGGAATCACGCCAACCAGAGGAATGCGCAGAATCTCCAGCACATCTTCCATGCTCAGCATATCGCCACGGTTAACCCGGCCAGGGTTATAGCGGGTCAGCAGCAGATGCTCCTTTACCGGATCCTGACTGTTTTCCGCACGACGCGATTTAGACGAAATAATACCGAGGATACGGTCGGAGTCACGCACAGATGAGACTTCCGGGTTCGTAGTGATAATGGCTTCATCAGCAAAATAGAGCGCCATCAGTGCACCGGTTTCAATCCCTGCCGGTGAATCGCAGACGATGAAATCGAATTCCATAGCGGCTAAGTCGTTCAGAACTTTTTCAACACCTTCGCGAGTCAGCGCATCTTTATCACGGGTCTGCGAGGCGGGCAGAATGTAGAGTTGCTCAGTGCGTTTGTCGCGAATCAGCGCCTGGTTCAGCGTGGCATCGCCCTGGATAACGTTGACGAAGTCATAAACCACGCGGCGTTCACAACCCATGATCAAATCCAGATTACGCAGACCGATATCAAAGTCGATCACGACCGTCTTTTTGCCTTTCTGCGCTAAACCGGTGGCGATGGCCGCGCTTGACGTGGTCTTACCAACGCCCCCTTTACCGGATGTAACTACAATAATGCGTGCCATAAATGTTGATTTCCTTAACAAAAGAAAAGGGGCCTAATTAAGTGTCTGGATAGTCAGCGCGCCATCCTGCAGGCACAGACGCGCGGCTTTACCAAAAAATTCTTGCGGGATCTGATCCATGATCCAGTACTCTCCGGCAATCGAGACCAGCTCGGCGGCCAGGTTGGTACAAAAAATCTGGCAATTGCGATCACCACTGGCACCCGCCAGTGCGCGACCGCGCATCATGCCGTAAATATGAATGTTGCCATCGGCGACCAGTTCGGCGCCGGCGCTGACGCTGCTGGTGATAATCAAATCAGCGTCACGCGCATAAATCTGCTGGCCTGAACGCACCGGCGTGTTCACGATGCGTGTTTTCGTTGCCACCGTTTCGGTGACCACCGGCAGCGGTTCAGGAACTGGCACGGGTGGTGGCGCTTCTGCACGCGGTCTGGACTCTTTGCCTTCTGCCAGAACTGGCAGGCCTGCCCGGGATATCATGCGTTTCAGTGCGTCATTTTTGCAGCCGCTTACGCCGACAATACGTAAACCGGTGGCGAGAATCGCCTGCTGCAACTGTTTCCAGTTAACCTCGGCACTCAATGTGGCGACGTTAAGTACAACCGGTGCGTTTTTCAGGAAATCCGGAGCCTGATCAATCTTGTCCTGAAGTGCCTTACGAATCACCGCAGGGTCATGGTGGTGCAAATGGACGACAGATAGGGTGAAACTGCTACCTTTGAATTCGATTGGCGTTTGCGACATCTGTCCCGACTCAGTCCTGTTTTCACTACCGTTAGCAAGCCGATGATAAAATCATCACTGAAGCGCTAACGGTGAATATTCGAAGTTCTGCAAGCATGTTATAGTTACAGCTATATTCAGACAAGCCTCAACGCCGGTTAATTCGAGTAAAAAATATGTTTTGTGTGATCTACAGAAGCCCGTTACGTGACCAGACTTATCTCTATGTAGAAAAAAAGGACGATTTCTCGCGCGTTCCTGAAGAATTGCTGAAAGGGTTTGGCAAGCCGCAGTTGGCGATGGTGCTAAAGCTGGCGGGCCGCGACAGGCTGGCAAATGCAGATATCAATAAAGTTAAGCAGGGGTTGAGTGAGCAGGGCTATTATTTGCAACTTCCTCCGCCGATTGAAAGTCTGCTAAAAATTCATTTAGAGGCTGATAAAAAAGTTTAACTCAGATTCTTCTGTAAATATAAATCCTGTCGGCGTCATCCTGGCAGGATAATATTGCCCGACGCTGCGTAAAATTAACGGCGCAGCTTATCTGTTTCACCCGTTTCTAAATTTCCTGCCCATTTTTTTCGCCTGATTTGTACGATTATTCAGCACCTCAGCGCCGCCATTTACGCTTTTTGACAAATTCCATCCCCCGGACCGTTAAAAGGATCTTATTATCACGCCATGAGGTTGGCATTTCGATCAACACAAAAGCAAACATCAACCCGCCAGCAGCGCTGGCATCACACCTAACCTGAACAGGGGATGAGCATGTATCAGCATCGTAACTGGCAAGGCGCTCTGTTAGATTTTCCGGTCAGTAAAGTGGTTTGCGTGGGCAGTAATTACGCAAAACACATTAAAGAAATGGGCAGCGCAACGCCGACTGAGCCGGTGATCTTTATCAAGCCGGAAACAGCGCTGTGTGATTTACGCCAGCCGCTCTCTATTCCCGACGCATTTGGCGAAGTTCATCACGAGGTCGAACTGGCCGTGCTGATTGGCGGGACGCTGAAGCAGGCGACGGAGGCACATGTGGCTAAAGCGATTGCAGGTTATGGCGTGGCGCTGGACCTGACATTGCGTGATCTGCAGTCCGGGCTGAAAAAAGCAGGCCAGCCCTGGGAAAAATCCAAAGGTTTTGATAACGCCTGTCCGGTTTCCGGTTTTATCCCGGTGTCAGACTTCAGTGGCGATCCGCAGAATGTCGAACTGAAACTGGTGGTGAATGGTGAAGTGCGGCAGCACGGTAACACCGAAGATATGATTCATAAAATCCTGCCGCTGATTGCACACATGAGCCACTACTTTACCCTGCGCGCCGGCGACGTGATTCTGACCGGTACGCCAGAAGGGGTGGGCCCGATGCGCTCGGGTGATCAGCTGGAAGTCTCCCTGGCGGGTCACGGCATCAGCACGCGCGTACTCTAAAAACTTGCATCACCGCAGCATAGGCTTTATAAGGTGCGGTTTAGGCACAACCCGGACAAATCATCATGACAGACACCCCTTTCTGGCAACAAAAACGCCTGGCACAAATGAGCGATGAGGAATGGGAATCCTTGTGTGATGGTTGTGGACAGTGTTGCCTGAACAAGTTACAGGACGCAGACACCGATGAGATCTACTTCACCAATGTCGCCTGTAATCAGCTCAATATTAAAACCTGCCAGTGCCGCAACTATGAGCGCCGCTTCGAACTTGAAGAGGATTGCATCAAGTTAACGCGCGAAAATCTGACCACGTTTAACTGGTTACCGCGTACCTGTGCATACCGGTTGCTGGGTGAAGGTAAAGATCTCCCCGCCTGGCATCCGCTGCGAGCCGGTTCTAAAACCGCCATGCACGCGAAGCGTATTTCTGTAAGGTATATTGCCGTGCGCGAGAGTGAAGTGCGGGATTGGGAAGATCACATTATCGATCGCCCCGATCGCAACGGCTAAACGCGTCGCGTGAGTCGGGATATGAAAAAAAGGCTGCCATTGGCAGCCTTTCCTGATCTCAGCGACTAAAGAGATCGCGACGTTTTGGTTTTAGCGGCTGGGCAATCAGTACCAGCGCCGCAACCAGCAGATAACCGGCGAATACCACAATCATCCACTGTGGCATGCTGAGCGTCAGGAACGTCCAGCTGCGATCAGCGCAATCACCGGTAGCCTGAAACACGGATGGCATCCACTTATCCAGCGGTAATCCGCTGGGGAAGCGTGCGGCGAAATCACAGGTGGTGAATGGGTTAGGGTGCAACTGAATCATCGTATGTTCATAGGAGAGACGCAGTCCTTCCCAGGCACTGTAGATCCACAAGGCCAGCGCGCCCAGACGCAACGACGATTTAGGCGCAATTGCGCCCACCAGACCCGCACCCAACACACCAAACAGGGCATTACGCTCATAGATACACATTACGCAGGGCTTCAGGCCCATCACATGCTGAAAAAAGAGTGCCGTCAATTCCAGTGCAAGCGCCGTCAGTGCCAGTAATAACCAGGCTCCACGCCCCCGTGAACATTGATTCAGATATCGCAACATATTGCATTCCCTGTAAACGTTAATGCCACGCAGTGTAAACCAAAAGCGTTTGCAAACCAGCCAGTCGCAAGGAAAAATCGTGTGCAAACATGACCTGATTCTGATCCAGAACAGGTTAAATGAGGATCTGCAGAGGCTATCTCCGCGGAGGTCGCATCAGCACGGCGATTGAAATCAGTCAGGCGGAGAGAGTGGGTCGCATAAGGCAGTCAGTGAAACGGCTGGCAGCAACTATCCTGCGCGAACAGTCCACGCATTCAGAACGCCATTATGCTGTTCGGGGACACAGGTTGTTTCAGCCCATAAAACTGTTCTGATGACGGTTGTCTCTGCGCAGCAGATTAGATTGTCAGCCATTCTGAAATATGCGACTACGCCCGGTTTAATGAGTACGCAGGCTATATCCGCTATAGGGCGTCTGGTATGATGAGTCCCCATCATGATGAGAAAAGCAACGAGAACACATTGCTATGGTTATAAAGGCTCAGAGTCCAGCGGGATTTGCTGAAGAGTATATTATTGAAAGCATCTGGAACAGTCGCTTTCCGCCCGGATCGATTCTTCCTGCTGAGCGTGAGCTTTCTGAATTGATTGGGGTAACGCGCACTACCTTGCGTGAGGTGCTGCAGCGACTGGCACGCGATGGCTGGCTGACGATTCAGCATGGCAAACCGACACGGGTAAACGATTTCTGGGAGACCTCCGGCCTCAATATTCTGGAAACCCTGGCCCGTCTCGATCACGACAGCGTTCCCGTGTTAATCGACAACCTGCTGTCTGTCCGCAGCAACATTTCATCGATTTTTATCAGCCGTGCGCTGCGCCATCATCCTGATAAAGCCCGTGAAGTGCTGGAGACAGTCAGTGCCGCAGCCGATCAGGCTGATGCCTATACCGAACTTGATTATCGGGTGTTCCGTGGCCTGGCATTTGCGTCAGGTAACCCGATTTATGGTTTGATTCTGAATGGCCTGAAAGGCCTCTATACTCGCGTTGGTCGTCACTACTTCTCTAACCCGGAAGCTCGCCAGGTCGCGCGCGATTTCTATCTTAAGCTTCTGGCGCTGTGCGATAAAGAACCAGGACAGGATGAGATTGTGGATGTGGTGCGCAACTATGGTCGCCGCAGCGGTGAAATCTGGCACAGCATGCAGAAAAACTTGCCTGACGATCTCGGCAACAAACGTTAAAAAAAACCGGACATCGCGTCCGGTTTTTTGTTTCTAAGCCGTCACCTTCAACTGAACCCTCAAAGTGAAGAACCGCGTGGCGGATTGCGGTCCAGCAGCTCCACACTGCCATCCTCGTTCTGCTGTTCCAGAATCACATCGAACCCCCACAGGCGATGCACATGCTTCAGCACCTCGCGACGGCTCTTATCCAGCGGCGTGCGGCTCTGCGGCACATAGCGCAGTGTCAGCGAACGGTCACCGCGCACATCAACGTTGTAAACCTGAATGTTAGGCTCAAGATTACTCAGGTTGTACTGTGCGGAAAGTTGCTGACGAATCGCCCGGTAACCCGCTTCATCGTGGATCGCGGCGATTTCGAGATAGTTATTGCGGTCATCATCCAGCACAGTGAACAGCCGGAAATCGCGCATCACTTTCGGCGACAGGAACTGGCTGATAAAACTCTCATCCTTGAACTCACGCATCGCAAAATGCAGTGTTTCCAGCCAGTCGGAACCGGCGATATCCGGGAACCAGTAGCGGTCCTCTTCCGTTGGCGACTGACAGATGCGCTTGATGTCCTGCATCATCGCAAACCCTAAGGCGTAAGGGTTGATACCGTTGTACCATTGACTGTTATAAGGCGGCTGAAACACCACATTGGTGTGACTGTGCAGGAACTCCATCATAAAGCGTTCCGACACTTTGCCTTCGTCATACAGGTGATTCAGGATGGTGTAGTGCCAGAAGGTTGCCCAGCCCTCATTCATCACCTGGGTCTGTTTCTGTGGATAGAAATACTGGCTTACCTTGCGCACGATGCGCAGGATCTCACGCTGCCAGGACTCCAGCAGCGGGGCGTTTTTTTCCATAAAATAGAGCAGGTTTTCCTGCGGCTCAGAAGGGTAGCGTGCGGCTTCAAAAGCCACCGCCTCGGTCTCACGTCGTGGCAGCGTGCGCCACAAGGTGTTTACCTGACTTTGCAGATACTCTTCACGACTTTTCTGGCGCGCCTTCTCCTCCTGCAGGGAGATCTTCTGCGGGCGTTTATAGCGATCGACGCCATAATTCATTAAGGCATGGCAGGAATCGAGTAGTCGCTCGACCTCTTCGACGCCATAGCGCTCTTCGCAGTCACTGATATAGTTTTTGGCAAACAGCAGATAATCGACAATTGAGCCGGCATCGGTCCAGCTGCGGAACAGATAATTATTTTTGAAGAATGAGTTGTGACCATAGCAGGCATGCGCCATCACCAGCGCCTGCATGGTCATGGTGTTCTCTTCCATCAGGTAGGCGATGCAGGGGTTCGAGTTGATGACAATCTCATAGGCCAGCCCCTGCTGACCGTGCTTATAACGCTGCTCGGTCTCGATAAACTTTTTACCGAATGACCAGTGTGAATAGTTGATGGGCATACCGACGCTGGAATAGGCATCCATCATTTGTTCAGAGGTGATCACTTCGATTTGGTGCGGGTAGGTATCAAGCCGGTAGAGTTTAGCCACCCGGTCGATCTCTGCTAAATAGACATCAAGCAGTTCGAATGTCCAGTCTGGTCCGTCATTGAGTCGTTTGCTGTCTCTGATGGCTTCGTCAAAGATTGTCGTCATAGCGCACCTCTTTTTTGCAAACCGGCTGACCCGAAAGACAACCCGTTCTGGTTATTTAAGGCTTCGTCCTGAAAAAGGGAACCCGAAAAAAACTGAGCGAACACAACAATGATAGCCCACTGTCGCTTATCCGAAATGCGAACTCAAATGAATTCTTTGGCACAAAATCATTAAGAGTGTTGCAGCAGAGAATTTAACAGCCTTTGATGCGACTATTAATTTAAAATGCGGGATATCATCCTGTTTATAAGCGGAATGTATGGGGTTGAAGGATTCTCCTGCAATGCGCAGATTTAACTGCCACTGTTGTCATTTATTTCTGTCTTTCGTGATTAAGGCGCATAAAGCGCTGAAATTAGCCGGGCAGCAAGATTTTAGTTACCTGAAAAGTGAAAAAGATGTGAAATGGATGCTGAATTTATGGGGTGATGTCCGCTGTGTAAATCCGCTGACTATCATCTTCTTAACAGTGAATTATGCTTTTACATGCCGGGTGGGGGAGCTATGCACGTTGTAATTCTTGGAAGTGGTGTGGTGGGAGTGGCAAGCGCCTGGTATCTGGCGCGCGCCGGACATCAGGTGACCGTCATCGATCGTCAACCCGCGGCGGCGATGGAGACCAGCGCGGGTAATGCCGGTCAGATCTCACCCGGTTATGCCGCACCATGGGCCGCGCCAGGCGTGCCATTGAAAGCCGTGAAGTGGATGTTTCAGCGCCACGCGCCGCTGGCTATCCGGCTGGATGGCAGCAGTTTTCAGCTGGAGTGGATGTGGCGCATGCTGCGTAACTGCGACATCAACCACTATCAGCAGAACAAAAGCCGCATGGTACGGATTGCCGAGTACAGTCGCGACTGCATGAAAGCGCTGCGTTCTGAGACCGGCATCGCCTATGAAGGTCGTCAGGGTGGAACATTACAATTGTTCCGCACTCAACAGCAGTTTGACAGCGCCAGCAAAGATATTGCCGTGCTGCGCGACGCGGGCGTGCCCTATGAGCTGTTAGAGGCGCATGAACTGTCACGCGTTGAGCCAGCTCTGGCGGCAACGCAGCATAAACTCACTGGCGGATTACGGCTGCCCAACGATGAAACCGGCGACTGTCAGCTTTTCACTCAGCGTCTGGCAAAAATGGCCGAAGAGGCGGGCGTCGTTTTCCGCTTTAACACCCCGGTTGACCACCTGCTGCGCGATGGCAATCGTATTTATGGTGTGAAGTGTGGTGAGGAGATCATCAAGGCGGATAGTTATGTGGTGGCCTTTGGTTCTTACTCCACCGCGCTGTTAAAAAATGTCATTGATATCCCGGTCTATCCGCTAAAAGGCTACTCTCTGACCATTCCGATTAAAAACCCTGACGCTGCGCCGGTTTCGACCATTCTGGATGAGACTTACAAAGTGGCGGTGACCCGTTTTGACGATCGTATTCGTGTTGGTGGCATGGCAGAGATTGTTGGTTTTAACACCAGACTCACTGAAGCACGTCGGGAAACGCTGGAGATGGTCGTCAGTGATCTCTATCCTGAAGGCGGTCATGTCGCGCAGGCGAGTTTCTGGACCGGGCTGCGTCCGATGACGCCAGACGGTACGCCGATTGTGGGTGCCACGCCAATTTCTAATCTCTGGCTCAATACCGGTCACGGTACGCTGGGCTGGACGATGGCGTGTGGTTCTGGTCAGCTGCTGGCCGATCTCATCTCCGGTAAAAAGCCTGCCATTGCGGCGGATGACTTAGCGGTGTTCCGCTACTTACCCGGTTTCGCGGCGACGTCATCGCCGCTGCGTAACGCCAACGCAACTCGTTAAGTCTTCAGGGAGAGAGAGGATGTCACGTCCGATTATCGCTACCATCAATCAGCAGGCGTTACGTCAGAACCTGGCGGTCGTTCGCCAGGCGGCACCTGCATCCCGCGTCTGGTCAGTGGTGAAAGCGAATGCTTACGGCCATGGTATTGAACGCGTCCGCGAGGCGTTATCTGCCACTGACGGCTTCGCACTGCTTAATATGGAGGAGGCGATTCAGCTGCGTGAGCAGGGCTGGAAAAAACCGATTCTGTTACTGGAGGGATTTTTCCAGCCAGAAGATTTGCAGTTAATCGATCGCTATCGTCTGACTACCAGTGTGCACAGCAACTGGCAAATCAAAGCACTGGCCAGTGCCCAACTCTCTGCCCCGGTTGATATTTATCTCAAAATGAACAGCGGGATGAACCGTCTGGGCTTTCGCCCGGAGCAGGTCAACGGCGCGTGGCAGAAACTGCGGGCGCTGAGCAATGTCGGTGAGATGACGCTGATGGCGCATTTCGCCGATGCTGAAAATCCGCAGGGTTTAGTTGCACCGCTGCAGCGCATTGAGCAGGCGGCAGAAGGGTTGAGCTGCCCGCGATCGCTCTCTAACTCCGCCTGCACCTTATGGCATCCTGAAGCGCATTTTGACTGGGTTCGTCCTGGCATCATTCTGTATGGCGCATCGCCCAGCGGTAACTGGCAGGACATTGCAGGCAGTGGCCTGCAGCCGGTGATGACCTTAAGCAGTGAGATTATCGCGGTTCAGCAATTACAGGCTGGCGATGGCGTGGGTTACGGCTATCGCTATCATGCCAGCACGGCGCAGCGGATTGGCGTGGTGGCCTGCGGTTACGCTGATGGCTATCCGCGTCATGCCCCAACCGGCACGCCGGTCTGCGTCGATGGTGTAATGACGCAGGTGGTGGGAGCCGTCTCCATGGATATGATTACCGTGGACTTAACGCCTTGCCCTCAGGCTGGCATTGGCTCAGCCGTTGAGCTGTGGGGTGAGCAGGTGAAAATCGATCAGGTCGCAAAAGCAGCCGGAACGGTAGGGTATGAGCTGATGTGCGCCCTGGCACCCCGCGTTCCGGTCACCGTTATTTAAGCGCGGTCAGGCTGCCGCGCATCTTTCTGCTGCAGCGCCAGGCGATAAACGCCAGCGCTGCACCCAGCAGCATCATCAGGCTCAGCGAGAGCTTCTCCGCCACCGGCAGCGCAACGATTACCAGGCTGCCTGTTGCACCACCAGCCATCTGAATAAATCCCTGCAGGGCGGACGCCACGCCTGCCTGTTGCTGATACGGCTCCAGCGCATAGCTGGTGGCGGGTCCTACCGTAAAGGCCAGTCCGGCAACCGATACCGCCACCGGGAACATGTAGAGCGCCCAGTGTGTTTGCATTTCCGCCGGAAATATCTGCGTTCCCGCCATCAGTAGTACCGCCCCCAGCAGCATCGTTAAAAAACCCATTGCCAGACAGAAAGGGCGACCCGCTTTGCGAATCGCTTTATTCACAAACATGCTGACAAACATAATCCAGAAACCGTTGGCCCCGAAAGCAAACGAGAACTGGATCGGCGTCAGGCCGCCTTCGGTCATTAATACCTGTGGTGCCAGTGACACGTAGGTCAGCACCATGCCCAGCGCACCGGCATTGGCAAAAGCGAACGCCAGAAAACGCGGCTGACGCAGGATTTCAGCGTACTGCTTAACCGGTAATCCTTTCACCCGCAGGGTATCTGCCGGGCGCGTCTCGGGCAGCCAGATAATCACCAGCAGCGTAATCAGCAGACCATAGGCGCAGAGGAACCAGAAGGGCGCGCGCCAGTCAAAGGCGCTGGCCAGCAGGCCACCCAGTAACGGAGCGAGTGCCGGAACGATATTCAGTGCGCCGTTCAGGAATCCATAGGCGCGTGCGGCATCATCGCCACTCAGGCGGTCGCGCACGCCGCTAAAGGCGACAACGGCGCTACAACAGACGCCACAGCCCTGCACCAGACGAGCAACGACGAACAGCGGGAATGATGTCGCCGTGGCAGCGATAGCACTGCCGGCGATGTAAAGCGCAAGTCCCAGCAGGGCAATCGGCTTGCGGCCATAGTTGTCCACCAGCGGACCCGTGACCAGTTGTCCCAGCCCCATGACCAGCAGAAACAGCGGAATCGTGGTCTGAACCAGGTTAACCGGCGTATCCAGCCCTTCTGCGATTTGTGGCAGCGTGGGCAAATAGAGATCAATGCCTAAGGGTGCCAGCAGCACCAGGCTTAATAACAGCAGCGTAAATTTTTGCATAACAACCAGAGGGTAACGTTCTGTTGAAAAACGATCGAAGAGGGTAATGATTCAGAGGCAAAAAAGATAGAGGAAGTCGTGCGGAAAGTGCGATGCCTGCTGTAAACAGGCATCGCATTAAAGGCCTAGTAGGCGCCGTCGCGGCGTAATACCACCCCTGCGGTTTTAAACAGGATCGCGATATCGGTCCAGAGCGCCCAGTTTTTGACATACCAGGAGTCAAAGTAGACGCGAGTGTCATAGTCGATATCGTTACGTCCGCTGACCTGCCAAAGACCTGTCATGCCGGGTTTGGCCATCAGGTAATAGTCCACATCACCCGCATAACGCTCCAGCTCCGCTTCGATAACCGGACGCGGACCCACCAGGCTCATCTCGCCGCGGATCACGTTCCATAACTGCGGTAACTCATCCAGACTGGTTTTTCGCAGGAAGCTACCAATACGGGTCACGCGCGGGTCGTTTTTCAGTTTGAAATCTTTGTCCCACTCAATCCGCGCCTCTTCACTGGTTGCCAGTAATTTCTCCAGCACCTCTTTTGAATTGGTCACCATGGAACGGAATTTCAGGCATTTGAATTTTTTGCCATTCTGGCCCACACGTTCGTGACCATAAATTGCATTGCCGCCATCGCGTTTCACCATGTAGCAGAGCAGGGCGAAGATCGGGCCAAGGAACAGCAGCAGCATTGACGCCACCACGATATCAAAGGCACGCTTCATGAAACGGGATGAGTGTTTCGCCAGGTTGTTGCTGACGCGCAGGATCATCACTTCATGGCTAAAGATAAAGGACATATCCGTACCATAAAGCGGTACACCGCGCAGCGTAGGGATCACCGAGACTGAACGGCAGTTCATCTTTGACAGGAATTTCAGCCAGCGATCGCGCATTGGCTGCTGCTCATACTCCATGGCAACAATAAACTGCACGTTATCGCGGTCAATGGTCTGCCAGTTAATGTCTTTCCAGGTGATAACGGGCACGCCATTCACGCTCTGCTGGGCAGGAACATCATCAACCGAGATAAAGGCCTGCACGTTGTAGCCCAGGATCTCTTCACTCTGCAGCGCCGCATAAGCTTCGGTGGCATTGCGGCCGGAACCGATAATGATGGTCTCTTTCTGCCACTGGCCCGCCTTGTTGATGGCGCGTTTCACCAGAGCACGCATCAGTGGGAGCAGCAGCAGGGCATATGTCCAGCTGAAGACCCACACCATGCGGGAGAAGTCCCATTTAGAAAAAGCGATCAGTGCGAGGTCGAGCAGTGAAAAAACAAATAATGTTTTAACGATCTCTTTAAGCTCAAACCAGAACGGTTTGCGATAAGTATAGTGACGCAGACGTACCCAGAACCAGCCGGTACACATTACTGACATAATAAACTGTGCCACGAAACGATATTCGATCTGGTGCGGTGGAATAAAGGTATCCAGCTCGCCCCAAATACCTTGTATCGTCGCGGCAGATAAAAACAGTGCCAGGTTAAGTGCAATAAGATCGGAAAAGCTCAGGGCGAATTTCACGATGATATTTTTACGCGTGCCGCTCCATGAGCGGCTCGGGCTATTCATTATCAATGTACTTGCCATAAAACCTGCTCTCTTTCTCAAGTAAAAGATGGCCTGACCAGAATCAGGTGCGCGCTCAGGAGTGGGCCTCTGAAAAATTAAAAAATAATTTTCAGTCTGTTGCAGTCAGTAAAGCCAGTACAGCTGCAAAAAAGATAACGATTAAAGCGTGATGATAATCACGGAATGTTGCAGCATTGAGAATGAGTATGCAGGAGTTATTTGACAGAGTTAATACGGAAAAAATCTGAAAACATCAAAACTGATTAAAGTTTTAAATAGCTAACTTGTGGATTTAATTAGATAAAATAAGGAAGGGGTCAGTTATAACTAAACTGTTTAAGACGCTTTTTAGGAATTACCGCCGAATCTGACGACTGGCGGTAATAATCGCGCATCAGGCAGGTTTCTTTAAAATCCAGCGGTCCTGCTGTTTATCGTAATGGCCGATTTGCAGATTCACCGGTTCACCGTCAATCCAGGCCGGGACGCTGGTATCACGATCCCAGCCATCAAGTTGCGTAATTAAACCGGGATTAGTGTGACAGGGGATACTGACAGTGTCCGGATTCTCACCGCCAAGATCGGCATCAACAATCTCATAACGACCAATTTTAACCACGTGTCCCATTCATTTCTCCCGTTTTTACTGGCATAGAACGTTAAGCTTAGCGTATTGAGAGAAAATAACGTGGCTGAATCATTAGGATTATTCCTTCTCTTCCGCTGGCCGGACACCAATTTTCACAATACGGTTATCCTCTTTCTCAGCAACAGTCCATGTCAGTTGATTCCACTCCACCTGATCGCCGACCACCGGTGAACCGCCGAGCATAGCCAGAACCAGCTGTCCCAGTGACTGCTGATCATTCGTGCTCTCATCCAGTTCCAGTCCGTAAATCTGTGCAACATCGCGCAGGCGAGCTTCTGCATCCAGAATAAAGTCGCCGAAGAAGCGCTGGTCGAGCGAAACCGGCGGTGACTGACTGAACATCTTGCCCAGCGCGGGAAGATCGCGCTCGCGGCCAATGACGCAGATAACGTCGTTCTCTTTCAGACGCGTCCCGCCATTGGGATGCATCAGCACATTGTCACGGAAAAGGGCGGCGATACGCGTCTCTCGTGGCATCTGCAGGTCACGCAGTGCGGCACCGACACACCACTTGTCGGCGCTGAGCTGGTAGACGAACTGCTCCCAGGGATTTTCCGGATGAATATCCAGACCCACACGGCTGATAGGTGAAGCGGTTGGCGGCACCACCACTTTGGCTTTTTTGGCAGCAAAGCCCAGTGATGTACCCTGCAGCATCAGGGAGACCAGCACCACGAAGAAAGCGATATTAAAATAGAGCGAAGCGTTCTCTAAGCCTGCCATCATCGGGAAGACCGCAAGAATAATCGGTACCGCACCACGTAAGCCGACCCAGCTGATAAAGACCCGTTCACGGGTCGTGAAGTTGCGAAATGGCAGCAGGCCAATAAAGACCGACAGCGGACGCGCCACCAGAATCAGCCACAGCGAGAGGAGCATGGCTGGCACCGCGATGTGCCACAAATCAGAGGGTGTGACCAGCAGCCCCAGCACAATGAACATGCCAATCTGACTGAGCCAGGCCATACCGTCAAAGGTCTGCAGAATGCCGTGGCGGTTACGAATCGGGCGGTTGCCCAGTAAGAAGCCACAGAGATAGACCGCCAGAATGCCGCTGCCCTCTAATACCGTGGTCAGCGCGAACACCAGAATGCCGCCACTCAACGCCAGCAACGGGTAAAGGCCAGGAGCCAGACTGATACGGTTTATCAGTTGCTGCAGCGCCCAGCCGCCGCCCAGTCCTAATACGATACCCAGACCGAACTGCTGTACCAGATGCACCAGGAACATCCAGTCAAGGCCGCTGCGGCCCTGTTCAATCATTTCAATCAGGGTAATGGTGAGAAACACGGCCATCGGGTCGTTGCTGCCCGATTCAATCTCCAGCGTGGAGCTGACGCGCTCATTGAGGCCTTTATCACCCAGCAGTGAGAAGACCGCAGCAGCATCCGTAGAGCCAATAATGGCGCCAATCAGGAAGCCCTGCATCATGTCGAGGTTAAAGAGCCATGCGGCCACGACGCCCGTTAAACCTGCGGTGATCATCACGCCGACGGTGGCCAGCGACAGCGCAGGCCCGAGCGCGACTTTAAACGAGCTGGCTTTGGTTCGCATACCGCCATCCAACAGGATGATCGCCAGCGCCAGGTTAGAAATTAAGTAAGCCGCGGGATAGTTATCGAAAGCGATGCCGCCGATACCATCAACACCGGTGAGCATACCCAGTGCGAGGAAGATAACCAGAATAGGAATGCCCAGTCGGGATGAGAAAGAGCTGAGCAGAATGCTCGATGCTACCAGCACGGAACCGATGATAAAAAGACTGTAGACAATAGTGTGGTTCAAACCCGGTCTCCTGAGATATGACAGTGCGCTGCAGCAACTGCTGACAAATATCCATGCTATCTCTGAAAGATAATGTTTTATCAAGGAGTTGTCATTGTGAAAATGATCATTATACCAATTGCTGAAGAGGGTATGGAATCAGATTAATGTGAAGAATGAGGGGGTTGGCAGGCAAGCGGGAGAAAACAGACTGTTTTAGCAGGTTATTCGGCAGATAAAAAAAGCCGGTGATTAACCGGCCTGGTGGGTCAGGCTTCCGTTGCCTGTTTATGAAACAGCGATCGGAACACCGGATAGATATCTTCCGGTTCGCGAATATGTTCAATGGCAAAGTTATCGAATGTTGCCTGCAGATGCTCATACTCACGCCACAGCGTCTGATGCGCACGGCGGGTGATTTCGATATAACTGTAATAACGCACGACCGGCAGAATATGCTTCGCCAGAATCTCATGACAGAGCGGTGAATCGTCAGCCCAGTTGTCACCGTCCGATGCCTGCGCCGCGTAGATATTCCACTGCGCCGGGTCATAGCGTTCTTTTACGACTTCATCCATCAGTTTCAGTGCACTGGACACGATGGTGCCGCCCGTCTCCTGAGAGTAGAAGAACTCCTGTTCGTCCACCTCTTTGGCCTGCGTGTGATGACGGATATAAACCACATCAACGTTCTTGTAGGTGCGGCTCAGGAACAGGTAAAGCAGGATATAGAAGCGTTTCGCCATATCCTTGGTGGCCTGATCCATCGAACCTGAGACATCCATCAGACAGAACATGACCGCCTGGCTGGAAGGCTCCGGGCGTTTCTCAAAGTTTTTGTAGCGCAGATCGAAGGTGTCGATAAAGGGCACCCGTTCGATGCGCGCCCGCAATTCAGCGATCTCTTTGCGTAGCCGCTCCTCCTCCAGCAACTGAGCAGGTTCAGTTTTCTCAATCTCCTGCAGCGTCTCTTCCAGTTCATGCAGCATACGGCGTTTCCCTGCCGTCATTGCGGTACGACGCGCCAGTGAGTTCTGCAGCGAACGCACGACGCTGATATTGGCTGGTACGCCGTTAGAGGTGAAACCGGCACGGTGAGTCTTATATTCATTAAGCTGACGATGCTGGTTGCGGCGCAGATTAGGCAGGGCAAGGTCTTCAAACAGCAGGTCAAGGTACTCATCCTTCGAGATCTGAAAGACAAACTCATCCTGTCCTTCACCATCCTGACTGGCATTACCCTGTCCGCTGCCACCGCCGCCGCCGCCCTGTGGACGCTCAACACGGTCATTCTGCACAAAATGGTCGTTACCCGGATGGACCCGATGACGATTTCCGCCGCGTCCCTGATGGAAAATCGGCTCATTGATGTCGTCAATAGGTATAGAGACGGACTCGCCGCTGCTGACGTCGGTCACCGAGCGTTTATTGATGGCCTCGGAGATCGACTGCTTAATTTGCGACTTATAACGGCGAAGAAAGCGCTGGCGGTTAACCGCGCTCTTGTTCTTACCGTTAAGCCGGCGATCGATGAAATAGGCCATGGTATTCCCCCAAACTACATTGTAAGCAGGTCGGGCGCACCCGACCCTGTCAGACCGGTATCACTTACCGGCAAGCTTACCTCTATCAGGACGATTTACGCACACGCAGATACCATTCACACAGCAGGCGAACCTGTTTGCGGGTATAGCCTTTTTCCATCATGCGATCGACAAAATCATCATGTTTTTTCTGCTCATCGGTAGAGGTCTTGGTATTGAACGAAATCACCGGCAGTAACTCCTCGGTATTCGAGAACATTTTCTTCTCAATTACCGTGCGTAACTTCTCGTAACTGGTCCAGTTTGGATTGCGACCATTATTATGTGCTCTGGCGCGCAGCACAAAATTGACGATCTCATTACGGAAGTCTTTCGGGTTACTGATGCCAGCGGGTTTCTCAATTTTCTCCAGTTCCGCATTGAGCGATTCACGATCAAACAGCTGTCCGGTATCGGGATCGCGATACTCCTGATCCTGAATCCAGAAGTCAGCATAAGTGACATAGCGGTCAAAGATGTTCTGACCATACTCAGAGTAGGACTCCAGATAAGCAGTCTGAATCTCTTTGCCGATAAACTCAGCGTATTTAGGAATCAGATAGCCTTTAAGATGTTCAAGGTATTTCTCTGCCTGATCCTGTGGAAACTGCTCACGTTCAATCTGCTGCTCCAGCACATAGAACAGATGAACCGGGTTGGCGGCCACTTCAGCGTGGTCGAAGTTAAACACCCGTGACAGGATTTTAAAGGCAAAGCGGGTCGAGAGACCGTTCATCCCCTCATCCACACCGGCGTAGTCGTGATACTCCTGCCAGGACTTCGCTTTAGGGTCGGTATCTTTGAGGCTTTCACCATCGTACACCCGCATTTTGGAATAGATACTGGAGTTCTCAGGATCTTTCAGGCGCGACAGGATAGAGAAGCGTGCCAGCGTTTCCAGCGTGCCAGGTGCGCAGGGCGAGGTCGCCAGCTCACTGTGGTTTAGCAACTTGTCGTAGATTTTGATCTCTTCAGAGACCCGCAGGCAATAGGGCACCTTGACGATATAGACACGGTCAAGGAACGCCTCATTATTCTTGTTGTTACGGAACGTCACCCATTCAGATTCGTTGGAGTGCGCCAGAATAATGCCGTTGAACGGCAGGGCCGAAATGCCTTCGGTACCGTTATAGTTCCCTTCCTGCGTCGCCGTCAGTAACGGATGCAGCACTTTAATCGGCGCTTTAAACATCTCGACGAACTCCATGATGCCCTGGTTCGCGCGGCAGAGGGCACCGGAGTAGCCGTAGGCATCGGGATCGTTTTGCGCATGGTTTTCCAGTTTACGGATATCCACTTTACCCACCAGCGCAGAGATATCCTGGTTGTTCTCATCGCCGGGTTCAGTTTTAGCAATCGCCAGCTGTTCCAGAATCGACGGCCAGACTTTAACGACTTTGAAGCGTGAAATATCACCACCAAAATCGTGCAGACGTTTAGCGGCCCATGGCGACATAATCGTGCCGAGGTAGCGGCGTGGTACGCCATACTCTTTTTCAAGAATGTGCGCATCTTCCTGCGGATTGAACAGGCAAAGAGGGTGGTCATTTACCGGACTGCGTTCGCCGTCAGCACTGAGCACATAAATAGGCACCCGCTGCATCAGCGACTTAAGCCGTTCCGCCAGTGAGGATTTACCGCCACCGACCGGCCCCAGCAAATAGAGGATCTGTTTTTTCTCTTCCAGTCCCTGAGCGGCATGTTTCAGGTAGGAGACGATCTGTTCAATCGCTTCCTCCATGCCGTAAAACTCCTCGAACGCTGGATAGCGTCCCATCACACGGTTGGAGAATATTCTGGAAAGGCGTGGCTCCTGAGCAGTGTCGACCATTACCGGCTCTCCGATAGCCATTAACAGTCGCTCTGCAGCGTTGGCGTATGCACTGCGATCCTGCTTACAGATAGCAAGAAATTCCTGCAGTGTGAACTCTTCGTCCTTGGCAGCTTCATAACGCTGACGATAGTGATCGAATATATTCATAGCGATGCCCGTCCTTTCGTTTTTAGCACAGGTAAGGAGCACAATTAATGACTTGTAGCAGCTCCCGGAAGATATTCTCTGTTGAGTACAGCAACCCTTATGCCAACCTGATCTTTTTTATCGGGATACACAACGTTTGTGGTTACTCTGCTCGGTCAAATTCTATACTGTTACTTCTAACTGTAGATGGCTTCGAGGAAATTTCCTCCACGGGTTTAGGTGAATGAGGGGGAGATCAAGAGTATTTCAGGTTTGTCGTGAGATGAGTTCATATGGGTGATGCTTTAACTTAACGTGTTTTTAACCTTAAATGCCACTTTGATTGGTGAGTAACTTAAAGGAATTCGATATAAGTTAATGCAGCCGTAAAAAAACGTTAGACTTCCTGTTTGATTGTTATATTTATGGAATGAATAAATTGTGAACCAATTCAAATTTAAGACGCTTGTTGCACTTCTGCCGTGTTATTTACTGAGCTCGCAGGCCTTTGCCGCACCGCTTTCTCTTGGTGCGTCGGTACTCTATGCCCAGTCACCTTATCGCGGCGGTCAGGATCGCTATATCCCCCTTCCGGTGATCAACTATGAGGGTGAAGACTTCTGGTTCCGCAGCCTGCAGGGTGGCTACTATCTGTGGAAAGATCCCCAGAACCAGCTGTCGCTGACGCTGCTGGGTTCACCGCAGGAGTACAAACCCAGTGAGAATGACCTGGGCGACATGAAAGGGCTGGATAAACGCCGTATGACGCTGATGGGTGGCGCAACGTATCGTCACGTTGCTGACTGGGGTATCGTCCGTACTTCATTACTGGGCGATGTGCTGAACAACAGCAACGGGATGATGTGGGATTTAACCTACCTTTATCGCTTTGAGATGGGCGACTTCAGTCTTACTCCGGGCATTGGTGCTATCTGGAACAGCGCCAATCAAAACCGTTACTACTACGGTGTATCCGGCCATGAAAGCGCCCGGACCGGTATCAGTCGCTATACGCCGGATGACAGCTGGTCCCCTTACGTTGAGCTGAATGCCAGCTATCAGATTTCTCCGCAGTGGAATGCCAGCCTCACAGGACGCTACACGCGCTTTGACAGCGAAATCAAAGACAGCCCGATGATTGATAAAAGCGGGCAGGCGTTAATCTGGACAGGTATCAGCTACACCTTCTGATAACGCTTCATTCGCACCAAAAGAGGGCATTTATGGCCCTCTGTTCTTTTACAGGGCCCCGAAAGGGGGCGGGAGAGCAGAATGCGCAACACGATTAACTTTGCTGACTTCAACAATCTGCCGGTCATTGGCCAGGGCACCTGGTACATGGGCGAGAATCCGGCGCAGCGTTCCGCTGAAATCGCTGCACTGCAGGCAGGTCTTGAATGTGGTTTGCAATTGATTGATACCGCCGAAATGTACGCAGACGGCGGAGCCGAAGAGGTGGTCGGGCAGGCCATGCTGGGGCGTCGCGACAAGGCGCTGCTGGTATCAAAAGTCTATCCGTGGAATGCAGGCGAAGTGGATGCTATTGAAGCCTGTGAGCGCAGCCTGCGCCGTCTGCAGACCGATTATCTTGACCTTTACCTGTTGCACTGGCGCGGTAATGTTCCACTGGAAGAGACCCTGCGCGCCATGGAACGCCTGCAGCAGCAGGGCAAGATCCGTCACTGGGGCGTCTCGAATTTTGACACAGACGATATGGCAGAACTGTGGGATGAACCGGAAGGGAATCAGTGTACGACCAATCAGGTGCTCTATCATCTGGCGTCACGCGGTATTGAATTTGATCTGTTGCCGGCATGTCAGCAGCGTGAGATGCCGATAATGGCCTACTGTCCGCTGGCACAGGCAGGACGGCTGCGTGACTCACTCTTTACCGACCCGGTACTGACGCAGATTGCACAGCAGAAGGGCATCAGCGTCGCGCAGCTTCTGCTGGCCTGGGTCATTCGTCAACCTGGGGTGATTGCCATTCCCAAAGCCAGCTCAGTCGTTCACGTTCAGGAAAATGCTGCGGCACTGGAGGTCGTCCTGACCGATGAAGAGTTGCAGCTCATCGATCGTGCCTGGCCAGCACCACAGCATAAGTTACCGCTGGATATCGTTTAGCCGCTGACCTTGTCGCCCGCTGCGGCTTTCTTCTTCAGGCGGAAAGTCGTGGCCAGGCGTGCTGGCTTCTCACCTGCGCTGCGTAACGGTTTACTGATGCGCGCCGTCTCCACGCAGACCATGGTTTTATAACCCTCATTCGCCATGTCCGACATGCTGCAGGAGAGTTCCACACCTGGATTCCACGTGACAACGTCACTGTGGTGATGGTGATAAACCTCAATCTGCCGTTGATCCGCCGTATCATTGATCACCGAGCAATCTTCTGCGGCGGTAAAGATACGGTCAATGCGTCCCGGATAACGTTGCTTGCCGTCGCTGCTGCCAGCCTCGCCGTTATTCACCTTGTCGATAAAACTATTGCCCAGACCGGAAACCTCAACGCCGTTGATGTCGCTGACGGTGAAGTAGCTGTGCAGCGCTGCTGTCGCTTCGAAGTCACCGTAGGCTTCAAGTTCGATCTCACAATGCTGGCCCAGGCGGAAGCGGGCAATCAGGGTAAACTCATGCGGCCAGAGCTTCAGCGTCTGTGCATTGCTCTCCAGCACCAGCGTCAGCATCACGCCATCTTCATTCTCATCATGCGCAGTCAGCTTCCACGGCTGAATCCGGGCAAAACCGTGTGCCGGTTCGCCTGCCGGACCAAACCACGGCCAGCAGATGGGGACACCGCCACGAATTGCTTTGCCTGGTGAGAAGAGACTCTTATCGCTCAGCCAGAGCACCGGCTTCTCACCGCTTGGCTGCCAGGCGATCAGGTGCGCGCCCTGCAGGGTGATCGCAGCCCGAACCTTAGGGTGACTGATGACAATCGCCGGGAGTTCACCTACCTGACGCTGGGTGAGGTAAGGGGAAATCTGATTAACCACCGGCAGAGTAAACAGCTTATCTTGCATGTTCGCTTCCTTCCTGTACGGATAAAAAAAGGGCGACCGAAGTCGCCCTTATTCTCAATGCTGTCTGGCTGCCTTATTTAGCAGAAACCAGTGCAATCAGGTCGAGAACTTTGTTTGAGTAGCCAGTTTCGTTGTCGTACCAGGAAACCAGTTTCACAAAGTTGTCGTTCAGCGCGATACCGGCTTTAGCGTCAAACACTGAAGTCAGGATTTCGCCGTTGAAGTCGGTAGAAACCACGTCATCTTCAACATAGCCCAGAACGTCTTTCATTTCGCCTTCTGCAGCTGCTTTGATTGCAGCACAGATTTCTTTGTAAGACGCCGCTTTTTCCAGACGCACGGTCAGGTCAACAACGGAAACGTTAGGGGTAGGTACGCGGAATGCCATACCGGTCAGTTTGCCGTTCAGCTCTGGCAGAACTTTACCAACAGCTTTCGCTGCGCCAGTTGATGAAGGGATGATGTTCTGCGATGCGCCGCGGCCGCCGCGCCAGTCTTTGTGAGATGGACCATCAACGGTTTTCTGGGTTGCAGTGGTCGCGTGAACAGTGGTCATCAGACCTTCAACGATGCCGAACTTGTCGTTGATCACTTTGGCCAGTGGTGCCAGGCAGTTGGTGGTACAGGAAGCGTTAGAAACGATATCCTGGCCATCATATTTGTCGAAGTTTGCACCACGAACAAACATTGGGGTGTCATCTTTAGATGGACCGGTCAGAACGACTTTCTTAGCACCCGCGGTGATGTGTTTACGTGCGGTTTCGTCGGTCAGGAAGATACCGGTTGCTTCAGCAACAACGTCAACGCCCACTTCATCCCACTTCAGGTTCGCTGGATCACGTTCAGCAGTAACACGGATTTTTTTACCGTTAACCACCAGTGCGCCATCCTGAACTTCTACGGTGCCGTCGAAACGACCGTGAGTAGAGTCATACTTCAGCATGTACGCCATGTAATCCGCGTCCAGCAGGTCGTTGATAGCAACGATTTCGATGTCAGAACGCTTTTGAGCAGCACGGAAAACGATGCGACCGATACGGCCGAAACCATTGATACCTACTTTGATAGTCATATATTCCACCAGCTATTGGTTAGTGAATAAAAGTTGCCTGTAAAATTACAAAAACCTTACCAGGCGTCAAGCGGAATCGTGTCAATTGTTGCGACAGGTCAATTCGCCTGAAAGGAATTATTCGATGCGCAACCGCTTGCGCGCCGCTCATCATATAGCGCTTCGTCGATTCAATCGCCGAATATATAGGGATGCCCGAAACAAAAGGTGATCGAAGTCACAAATCCGCTTAGCAGCAGACGGGCTGAAAGGGTGAGCACAAAAAAAGACCCGGGTTATGTTGATCATTTGTTAGAATAATAGTCGAATTTTTCAGAATGGCACTTCCCCGGAATCTTAAAATGGCTAAAGACACCGCAACCGACGCAAAAATCGCCGAGCTGACAGAGATGCAGCGTTATGTGACACAGCAGCGCGGAACGGAACCGCCTTACAGCGGCGCACTGCTCCACAACAAGCAGGAAGGGATCTACCACTGCCTGGTCTGTGAGGCGCCACTCTTTCTCTCTGAGACCAAGTATGATTCTGGCTGTGGCTGGCCCAGTTTTTATCAGCCAGTAAGTGATGATGCGATTCGTTACATCGAAGATAATTCACATGGCATGCAGCGTGTTGAGATCCGCTGTGGCAGTTGTGATGCGCATCTGGGGCACGTCTTCCCCGATGGCCCGCAACCGACTGGCGAACGCTACTGTGTTAACTCCGCCTCATTGAATTTTACCGACGAGCAGGGTGAACAGACCAAAGGGTAACGGCAATGAAGGAACAACTTGAAGCAATGCTTGCGTCAATGACACCTGAAGTTTATCAGCGGCTGGCGACGGCGGTTGAGATTGGTAAGTGGCCGGATGGTGTGGCGCTGACTCAGGAGCAGCGTGACAACTGCCTGCAACTGGTAATGATGTGGCAGGCAAGGCACAACGACGCGCCACAGCATATGACCATCGGTAAAGGTGGCGAGATGGTGATGAAGTCGAAAAAAGAACTGAAAGAAGAGTTCGGCATCGACCCGGATGTAACACGGATTCATCTGCACTAATCTGCACGAAATAGAGCTGGCGTCGAGCCAGCTCTATCTTTAAATCAAAATAGCGCCCTGAGCGGTCATCTGTGCGAAGGCGATCTCACTGTCCTCTGGATTCAGATTCACTCCGCGGCAACCCTCTTTGACCACCTCAACGTGATACCCCAGCTCCAGCGCATCCAGTACGCTATATTTCACGCAGTAGTCCGTCGCCAGCCCCAGCATCACCAGATGGGTAATGCCACGCTCACGCAGCCAGCTGTCCAGTTCGGTTTTACGGCGATGACCGTTGTCAAAAAAGGCGCTGTAGCTGTCGACATCATGATCTTCGCCTTTGTGGAATGTCGCATCAAACAGCGAGCGATCCAGACCGGGATGAAAATCTGCGCCCGCTGAGCCCTGAATACCGTGATCGGGCCACCAGATCTGCGCCAGACCATTTAATTCGCCCAGGGTGTAAACCGGTTCGCCTGAGATCGAGGCAAAACTGCCGTGATCGGCCGGGTGCCAGTCCTGCAGGGCCAGAACGCACTCACCGTTTTCACGGAACATGCGTGCGTAACGATTTGCCACCTCGACAGTGTGATCACCCTCATGAACGGCCATTGGGCCGCCTGGGCAAAAATCGTTCTGGATATCAATAATGATGAGTGCCCGCTTCATTATTTGTCGCTCCGTTTCAGTCTTCAGTCAGTTCACCGCGCAGATTCTGCTGCATTCTTGCACGGATTTGATCGGCCGACAGATCCTGGCTGAGTAAAAAGTGTAATTTGGTCAATGCTGCTTCTACAGTGAGGTCGAATCCGCTGATTACGCCAGCATGTTCCAGTGCATTGCCGGTAGCGTATCCGCCCATATTCACTTTGCCAGAAATACACTGAGTGAGGTTCACCACCACGATGCCGCGCTCGCTGGCCTGCTGCAGTTCAGCAAGGAATTCTTTGTTTTGCGGTGCGTTACCCACGCCGTAAGAACGCAGGATCAACGCTTTCACCGGCTGACGCAGGAAGTTGCGCACAACGTCTGCTGAAATCCCAGGATAGATGGTGACCACACCAATAGGCTGAGGCGTAATCGTGTGGACCCTGAGCTCGCCCTGACCGGACGGGGCGGGTGGCGTATTGAGGCGGCGAATATGAATGCCCGCTTCCAGCAGCGCAGAAAGGTTTGGCGAAGCAAAGGCATTAAAGCCGTCAGCGTGGGCCTTGGTCGTACGGTTGCCGCGATAAAGGGTGTTATTAAAAAACAGTGATACTTCGCTGATCGGATAGTTAGCCGCGACATAAAGCGAATTTAACAGATTTTGCTGGCCATCTGAGCGCAGCTCAGCCAGTGGAATCTGCGACCCGGTCACAATTACCGGCTTAGCCAGATTCTCCAGCATAAAAGAGAGGGCTGAAGCGGTAAACGCCATGGTGTCCGTGCCATGCAAAATCACAAAACCATCGTAGCGATCGTAATTTTGGCGAATATCTTCGGCAATAGACTGCCAGTCTTCCGGTGTCATGTCGGAAGAGTCGATAAGCGGCTGATATTCGTGAATAGTGAAATCAGGCATCTCAGGGCGGTGGAACTCAGGCATGTTTGCCAGCTGCTGCTGCAGGTGTCCGGAGACCGGAATATAGCCCTGCGCCGAGCGTTGCATACCGATTGTCCCGCCAGTGTAGGCTACATAGATATTTTTCTTTTGCATCAGAGAACTCAGACTCGCCATAAAACGCGCAGTATAAGGGGAATAGCGGGGAAAAGCAGCCCGACCAGCGGCCGGGCTGAGAGGTTTATCGCACTTCGCCGCAGTTCAGGCAGAAGGCGTAACGGTTCTGAGGATCGTTTTGCTTATCAAACAGACCCGGCTGGGCTTTCATGGCACTTATCACATCCAGCATCGGCGCTGGCAGCCAGGCTTTCAGCGTATCCGGCAATACTGCCTGCACAGACGCGTTCATCTGGCTCAGCATCATATCCAGGAAGCTCGGGTCATCCTGATACCAGCTCAGCATAGGTTTATCGACTTTCGCCAGCTCGCCTGCTTTCTTCACGGCATCATCAAAGTCACCCAGCGCATCAACCAGACCATTGGCTTTTGCATCGCTGCCGGTCCAGACGTGGCCCTGGGCAATGGCATCAATCTGCTCTGGTGTTTTGTGACGCGACTTCGCCACCAGACCCACAAAGTTGCGGTAGCCATTTTCGATGGTCAGCTGCATCATCTGCTGAACTTCGGCTGGCAACGCTTTGGTGGTAGAGATATCCGCCAGCGGGGAGGTCGCGACACCATCTGTGTGCACGCCAATGCTGTCCAGACTGTTCTCCAGCGTATTGATCACGCCAAAGATACCAATCGAGCCGGTTAGCGTGCTCGGGTTCGCCACGATGTAGCTGGCGGGTGTTGAGATCCAGTAACCACCGGATGCCGCCATACCGCCCATTGAAACCACAATCGGCTTGCCCGCGGCCTGAGCCGCTGCCAGCTCTTCACGAATGGCTTCAGAAGCCGTGACGCTGCCGCCCGGGCTGTTTACCCGCAGAATGATCGCTTTGATTTTCGGATCAAGACGCGCATCGCGAATCTGAGCTGCCGTGGTGTCGCCACCGACGTTGCCCGGCGTCTCTTCGCCATCCATGATGGCTCCGCTGGCCATGACGACGGCGATGTTGCCATCCTGCTGAGAACCAGCCGGTTTCACGCTGTAGTCATAAATGCTGACGCTGCGATAATCATTGCTCTGCTTATCCAGACCAAAGGTCTTTATCAGTTCTTCATCCGCTGCTGCACGGGAACCCAGCGTATCAACCAGCTTATTGTCCAGTGCATATTGCGCGGTATCGCCTTTCACCGCGTTCAATCCGGCAATGATTGCCGCTGCGCCCGGGAAGAGTTGCTCAGGCGTAATCTGACGATTGGCCGCCACGGTGTTCAGGTAATTCTGCCACAGCTGACCGACCCAGCGGCTGTCAGCATCCCGTGCAGCAGGGGACATATCGTCACGCAGGAACGGTTCTACCGCGGATTTATAAGTCCCGACACGGAAAACGTGTGAGGTGACTTTCAGCTTATCCAGCAGCGTTTTGTAGTAAAGCCCGTTGGTGGCGAAACCATGCAGATCCACGCCGCCCTGCGGCGACAGATAGATTTTAGTGGCGTAGCTGGCAAGGTAGTACTGCGCCTGGCTGTAGCTGTCGCCCAGTGCATAAATCGGCTTACCGCTGTCACGGAATTCCCGTAATGCTTTTCCGACATATTGCAGAGAAGGCTGATCACCGCCGGCAAATTCGCGTAAATCCAGCACGATGCCTTTAATGTTGCTGTCGCCTTTTGCCTGGCGAATCGCGTCGACCACATCAAACAGCGAATTTTCCTGTAAACGGTCACTGCTGGCACCCAGCAGCTGGCGGCCGATTTTACTCAGACGATTGCTCACTGAGGGTTTATCCACCAGTACGCCGCTGAGATCGACTTTCAGTGCGCCTTGCTGAACCGGCGCTGAACTGCCGCCCGATCCGCTGACCTGCAGCCAGATCCCTGCACACACCACAATCAACAAAATCAGGAAAATATTCAGAATAAATTCCCTGATAAAATTCAATACCCGCCAGCTCCAGCGGAACAGACCTGCAATTATTCGCCACAATGTGCGCATCAGACTCTCCATAAATATGTAGCAGGAAGTGGCCGCCGCGCGGACCAGACTTCCCCGACGAGCTCATCCTAAAGAGCGGCGTGTTAAAAGTCAGCAGGAAATCACTGTGCACTGTTACAAAAAATCTGCCTGTGCCAGGATAACGGCCACATTACAGAGATCGGGAGAGAAACATGGACGCACTTGAATTACTGGTCAACCGACGTTCGGCCTCACGCCTGACCGAGCCGGCACCGGCAGGTGACGCGCTGGAAAACATTCTGCGGGCTGGCATGCGCGCACCGGATCATGGGACGCTGCAGCCCTGGCGTTTTATCATTGTAGAAAATGAGGGACGCGACCGGATGAGCCAGCTGCTGGAGAAAGCAGCCCGCGATAATCAGCTGGATGAAAAGGCGATTAACAAAGCGAGCCAGGCACCGTTTCGCGCGCCGATGATCATCACGGTAGTGGCGCATTGTGAAGAGCACCATAAAGTGCCGCGCTGGGAACAGATCGCCTCGGCAAGCTGTGCCGTGATGGCGATGCAGATGGCGGCCGTGGCCCAGGGCTTCAACGGTATCTGGCGCAGTGGAGCCTGGACCGATGACGAGCAGGTACGCCAGGCCTTTGGCTGCCGCGAGCAGGATGCTATCGTCGGCTTTCTCTATCTGGGCACCCCGCAACTGAAATCCAGCACTACTGTGCTCCCGCCAGACACTGCGCCTTTCGTCCGTTACTTCTGATTGTCTGCGGGTTCGGGCAGGGTGCTCTTCAGCCCTGCCTTTTGCACGGTTCCTGTGCGAACGATCGCTAACACCGCGTATCACGCTTACGCCAGAAGAGCAGCCAGGCTAACATAGCCCGCGAGATGCAAACCGACAGCGAATAACCGGTTATCAACGTGTTCCCCTGATGTTAAGGATTACCTGATTCAATGCGTTTGTTTATTGCGGAAAAACCGAGCCTTGGGCGTGCTATCGCGGATGTATTACCGAAACCGCATCGACGCGGTGATGGCTTCATTGCCTGCGGCAACGATCAGATCGTCACCTGGTGCGTAGGCCATCTTCTGGAGCAGGCACAACCCGACAGTTATGACAGCCGTTATGCGCGCTGGTCGCTGGCCGATCTGCCGATCATTCCGGAAAAGTGGCAGCTTAAACCTCGTCCCTCGGTCGCGAAGCAGCTGAAAGTGGTTGAGGGATTGCTGGCGCAGGCGAGCGAAGTGGTGCATGCCGGTGACCCGGATCGGGAAGGGCAGTTGCTGGTGGATGAGGTACTCGATTACCTGAATCTGCCACCAGAAAAACGTAAAAACGTGCAGCGCTGCCTGATCAACGATCTCAATCCTCAGGCGGTGGACCGGGCGGTAAACCGCCTGCGTGAGAATCGCGAGTTTATCCCGTTATGCGTTTCCGCGCTGGCCCGCGCGCGTGCTGACTGGCTCTACGGTATTAACATGACCCGTGCCTGGACACTTCTCGGGCGTAATGCGGGCTATGACGGTGTGCTGTCGGTTGGCCGCGTACAGACGCCGGTGCTGGGGCTGGTCGTCCGGCGCGATGAAGAGATCGAAAACTTCGTGCCGAAAGATTACTTCGAAGTGAAGGCCCATATTATCACGCCTGATGGCACTCAGTTTATCGCCAGCTGGATCCCCAGCGAAGCCTGTGAGCCGTGGCAGGATGAAGAAGGCCGTCTGCTCAAGCGTGCGCTGGCCGATCATGTGGTGGCGCGCATTACCGGCCAGCCTGCAACCGTCACCGCTTACAGTGATAAGCGTGAAAATGAGGTGGCTCCGCTGCCATTCTCCCTCTCCAGCCTGCAAATTGAAGCGGCTAAACGCTACGGGCTGAGTGCGCAGACGGTGCTGGATACCTGCCAGCGGCTCTATGAAACGCATAAACTGATTACCTATCCCCGCTCAGACAGCCGCTACCTGCCGGAAGAGCATTTTGCCGGTAGACATGCGGTATTAAAGGCGATACAAGCCCATCAGTCGCAGCTGATCCCGCCCGGAGACTTCGATGCCGATCGCAGAAACCGCTGCTGGGACGATAAAAAAGTGGATGCCCACCACGCCATTATCCCCACGGCGCGTTCCAGCGCGGTTAAGCTCAGTGAAAACGAGCAGAATATTTATGAGCTGGTGGCGCGCCAGTATCTGATGCAGTTCTGCCCCGATTCCGTGTTCCGCAAATGCGTCATCGACCTTGATATTGCGGGCGGAAAATTCGTGGCGAAAGCGCGTTTTCTTGCAGAAGCAGGCTGGCGCGCGCTGCTGGGCAGTAAAGAGCGGGATGAAGAGAATGATGGTATGCCGCTGCCGGTGGTGGCAAAAGGGGATGAGCTTCTGTGCGAGCGGGGCGAGGTGCTGGCGAAGCAGACACAACCGCCGCGCCCGTTTACCGATGCCACCATTCTTTCCGCCATGACCGGTATTGCCCGTTTTGTCCAGGATAAAGAATTAAAGAAAGTGCTGCGTGCGACCGATGGTTTAGGAACGGAAGCCACACGCGCCGGCATTATCGAATTACTGTTTCGTCGTGGCTTCCTGGTGAAGAAGGGCCGTTACATCAATTCGACTGATGCCGGACGTGCCCTGATTCACTCGTTGCCCGATCTGGCTGCCCGCCCGGATATGACCGCGCAGTGGGAATCGACACTGACGCGTATCAGTGAAAAGGCCTGCCGCTATGATGAGTTCATGCAGCCGCTGGTGCAGACCTTAACGACGCTTATCCAGCAGGCGCGACAGCAGCCTGCGGCGCATGCATTTCGGGGATTACCGTCCACCGGACAGAAACGTCCGGTGCGCAAAACCAGGCGTAAAGTGAAGGAGACGGAATGAGGCGTTATTCAGTATTACTGGTCATCGCCCTGACGCTGGCGACCAGCGCAGCGCAGGCGAACAGTCGTTATCAGTCGATGCCACCACAGGGTAACAGCGGTGGGAATACTGACGTGGTAGTAGATATCCCCCCCGAAGCCTGGACGCAGGCTGAGCGACGTCAGCCAGACTGTCTTCGCTGCTGTATCTTTGAGAACCGTAATTATACGGAAGGTGCGGTGGTGAAATCAGAGGGTGTGTTACTGCAATGCACCCGTGATGAACACTCCATTGGCACCAACAACCTGCTCTGGAAGATCGTCAAATAGCCGTCGCGTGGCGCTCTGCCACGCGACCGTCAGTTAAAAGCGGAAGGTTGACCAGATGGGTGCATGGTCAGAAGGTTTCTCCATGCTCCGGATAGCATAATCAATGCCGGTCTCGACGCAGTGTGACGCCAGGTTTTTACTTACCAGCACCAGATCAATACGTAACCCGCGATTATCATCAAACCCTTTCGAACGGTAATCGAACCATGAGAAACGGTCCGCCACTTCCGGATTGTGCTCACGCCAGGTATCAACCAGTCCCCAGCTCAGCAGGCGATCCATCCATTCGCGCTCTTCCGGCAGGAATGAGCATTTGCCGGTGCGCAGCCAGCGCTTACGGTTATCCTCACCAATACCAATATCCAAATCGGTGCTGCTGATATTCATGTCGCCCATAATCAGAACCGGCTTATCAGCAGGCAGATCGTCGGTCAGCAGACGTTGCAGATCGCGGTAGAATTTCTCTTTAGCCGGAAATTTTGTGGGATGGTCACGACTTTCTCCCTGTGGGAAATAGCCGTTAATTACGGTGATATCGCCAATCGGGCTGGGAATTTCCGCGACGATCAGACGGCGCTGGGATTCTTCGTCATCATCCGGAAATCCCCGACTGACCGACACGGGCTGAGCTTTGGTGAGCAATGCCACGCCATAATGGCCTTTCTGTCCATGATAGAAGACGTGATAACCGAGCTTTGACACCTCTTCCAGCGGGAACATGTCATCATGAACTTTGGTTTCCTGCAGACCGATCACATCGGGCTGATGCTGTTCGACAAGCGCCTGAAGCTGGTGCGGGCGGGCGCGCAACCCATTGATGTTAAATGAAACAAATTTCATGAGATCGACCATTGTTCAGCAAGTGATAGCCGGAGATGGTAACGATTTTTATGCATAAAGTCATGGCAGAACAGGGGAAGATTGGTCGAAAGCGGGTAAGGAATTATCGGGTAGCGCAGAAGCGCGATGCTGCACACGAACCTTAATCGAATGTTCTCATCCCTCTCCCCGCAGAACAGGAAGCTTGGGTAGTTTTTTGGGATTCGTGTGCGATTTGCAGAATGGTGGTGGGAGAAGGATTATTCGGCGCGTTGCGCCTCACCCTGCGGGCCGCGCTGAAGCGCGTTGTCTCGCGATGCTCGACACGAACCTTAATCGAAGGTTCTCATCCCTCTCCCCGCAGAACAGGAAGCTTGGGTAGTTTTTTGGGATTCATGTGCGATATGCAGAATGGTGGTGGGAGAAGGATTATTCGGCGCGTTGCGCCTCACCCTGCGGGCCGCGCTGAAGCGCGTTGTCTCGCAATGCTCGACACGAACCTTGATCGAAGGTTCTCATCCCTCTCCCCGCAGAAAAGGAAGCTTGGGTAGTTTTTTGGGATTCGTGTGCGATATGCAGGATGGTGGTGGGAGAAGGATTCGAACCTTCGAAGTCTGTGACGGCAGATTTACAGTCTGCTCCCTTTGGCCGCTCGGGAATCCCACCAGGGATATATTGACGTGGCTTAAGATGTTTCAGATTCAGATGGTGGTGGGAGAAGGATTCGAACCTTCGAAGTCTGTGACGGCAGATTTACAGTCTGCTCCCTTTGGCCGCTCGGGAATCCCACCATGGCCTGAATCTTTCTCTCTTAAAGCGGGGCGCATCATACCAAATGCGATAAAGGTGTAAAGCGCCCACTGGCAAAACAACATCTGTTTGCCCACTTTTTACGCGTAGCGCTGAATCTGCAGACAATTCAGCACGCTGGCTGATTAAAGAATAATCGTGCGATTGCCATAAACGAAGACGCGCTGCCCCAGAACTTTGTAGAGTGCGTTGCTCAGAACATTCTTTTCTACGTCGCGACCGGCGCGCATCATCTCATCAGCGGTGTAGCTGTGATCGACGTTGATCACATCCTGCATGATGATGGGGCCTTCATCGAGATTGTCATTCACATAGTGCGCGGTGGCACCGATGATCTTCACGCCACGCTCATAAGCCTGGTGATAAGGGCGGGCACCGATAAAGGCGGGCAGGAACGAGTGGTGAATATTGATGATCTGGTTCGGATAACGCTGCACAAAAGCAGGCGTCAGGACACGCATATATTTTGCCAGCACCACGTAGTCGGGCTGATAGCGATCAATCTCTTCCACCATGCGGTTATCGTGCTCTTCCCGCGTCAGACCCTCATGACTCACCAGCACAAAGGGAATATCGAAACGCTCAACCAGCGAACGCAGCGTATCGTGATTACCGACGACTGCCGCGATCTCCATATCCAGGCCGCCAAAGGCGCTCTTCATTAACAGGTCGCCCAGGCAGTGCGCTTCTTTGGTGACCAGAATCACTACGCGACGACGACCGGCGCTGTGCAGTTCACGCACTGAACCCTGTGGCAGAGCGCTGTCGAGATCGGCGAGCAGGGTGTTGTCGTTGAAAATCCCTTCCAGCTCGGTGCGCATGAAAAAACGCCCGGTGCGATGATCAACAAACTCATTGTTCTGCACGATATTGAGTTCGTGCTTGTAACAAATATTGGTGATTTTGGCGATCAGACCTTTTGCATCGGGACAAATGGTTCGTAAAACTTTTCTTTGCATGGTTTGCGCTTGCATCTCAATCAGAGTCCTGTCAAAGCATTAGGGGTAAACCGCTGGGGCAGCCATCAGCTTAACCACAACATTTTTTGTATTTTTTGCCACTGCCACATGGGCAGGGATCGTTACGCCCCACGGGCGGTGCTGTACCGTCAACATAGTACCAGCGTTGATCCTCGCGAAGAAAGCGTGAACACTCATGAATGGCATGAATGTTGTCGTTCTCGCGGTATCGCGCAAAAAAGGTGACGAAAGCTTCGTTCTCATGGCTTCCATGATTACAACGGGTTACATTCAGGCTAAGCCAAACGGTACCCGGGAAACTTTCAGATAAAAGCCCTGACAGGCCGGGATGGCGTTTATCAGGATGCCAGGTCGCAACCAGATACTCCGCATTATGCTGAACATAAGCGCAATAACGGGATCGCATAAGTTGTTCAGCTGTAAAAGGAATTTGGTTGCCCTGCAGAAAGGGCTCGCAACATACGCTATACTGCTCTCCGCTACAACATGGGCAGGTTTCTGACACATTATCTCCAGAGAATGATGAGTCGATTTCACAGGCGCGCTATGTTAGCTGACCCCACGTTGTGACGCTACGTATTGACGGCAGGACCAGATACAAATGAGAAAAGTAAAAATTGGATTGGCTCTGGGGTCTGGAGCGGCCAAAGGATGGGCACACATTGGTGTGATCAACGCCCTGGAGCGCGCTGGCATTGAGATTGACGTTGTTGCAGGTTGCTCAGTCGGCGCACTGGTTGGGTCTGCCTATGTGAATAATCGTTTGCCGTTGATGCAGAAATGGGTCAGTGCATTCCGCTACTGGGATGTTATTCGTCTGATGGATGTCTCGTGGCAGCGTGGCGGACTTTTACGCGGCGAGCGGGTTTTCAACCATGTTCGTCAGCTTATCCCTAACGATGCGATTGAGCAGTGCCATAAACCTTTTGGCGTGGTGGCGACCAACCTCAGTACCGGTCGTGAACTCTGGCTCACTGAGGGCGATTTACATCAGGCCGTGCGTGCATCCTGTAGTATGCCAGGTTTATTACCACCAGTGGGCTACAATGGGTATTGGCTGGTAGATGGTGCCGTGGTCAATCCGGTGCCAGTCTCACTGACGCGAGCCCTGGGCGCAGACATTGTTATTGCCGTTGATTTACAGCATGACGCGCATTTAATGCAACAGGATCTCTTTTCCGTTACGCCTCAGAACAGCGAAGAAGAAGCCGCAGCAGCGGCATTGAGTTGGGGTGGGAAACTGCGACAGCGCCTGGTGAATTTCACCCAGCGCCGTGCATCTCAGTCGCCTGGCGCGATGGAGATTATGTCCACCTCAATCCAGGTGCTGGAGAATCGCCTGAAGATGAACCGTATGGCAGGCGATCCACCCGACGTTTTAATACAGCCGGTCTGTCCGCAAATTTCGACGCTGGACTTTCATCGTGCTGAAGAGGCTATCGAGGCAGGCAGGGCGGCCGTAGAGAAGAAAATGGATGAACTATTACCACTGGTCCGTGGCAGATAATGAAGTTGTTCATTCAAAGCGGTGACTTCGGGCAATTCTGAAAGGCGCAACTGCGTTTTATGAACCACTATTGAAATATCTGGTACGCAGGGGGAAAGAATGGAAAAACCACTACTCGGCAAAAAGATACTCATTGTCGAAGATGAGGCTGTTTTCCGTTCGTTGCTGGACCAATTTTTGTTATCGATGGGTGCTGTGACGTTACAAGCGGAAGACGGTCTGGAAGCAATTACACAACTACAACAGCATACTGTCGACCTGATTATCTGCGATCTGGAAATGCCTCGCATGAGCGGCATCCAGTTTGTTGAGCATATTCGCACCCGTGGCAATGTGGTGCCGATTTTAATCATTTCGGCCACTGAAAACATGTCTGATATCGCTCACGTACTGCGTCTTGGGGTGCAGGATGTGCTGCTGAAACCGCTGAAAAACTTTGAACGCTTCCGTGAAGCGGTCTATGAGTGTCTCTATCCCTCTATGTTCACCTCGAAAGTGGAAGAGGATGAGCAACTGTTCCAGGACTGGGATGCGCTGGTTCGCGATCCCAAAGCGGCTGCCAAGCTGCTTAAGCAACTCCAGCCTCCGGTACAACAGACGATTGCCAACTGTCGGGTTAACTACCGCCAGCTGACAATGGCTGAGCAGCCCGGACTGGTGCTTGATATCGCGGCGCTCTCCGATAAAGATCTGGCATTTTACTGTCTGGACGTCACGCGCGCCGGTGACAATGGCGTGCTGGCGGCGTTGCTGTTGCGGGCTCTGTTCAATGGTCTGTTACAGGAGCAGCTGACCGGACAAAAACAGCGCCTGCCAGAGCTTAATGGATTGCTCAGACAGGTTAATCTGTTACTCCGTCAGGCAAATCTCAGCGGTCAGTTCCCGTTGCTGGTTGGTTACTATCACCGCGGTTTAAAAAACTTGATCCTGGTTTCCGCCGGATTAAACGCCACACTTCATGTTCATACCCATCAGATTCAGCTCAGCAATGGCGTCCCTCTTGGCACTATGGGCAGCACCCATCTGAACCAAATCAGTCAGCGTGCTGATAACTGGCAATGCCATGTGTGGGGCGCGGGCGGGCGCATCCGGCTGATGCTGTCGACCGAAGAATAAGGGCTAAAAAACGAAAGATTCTGGTGCTGAGGACAGGGCCAGAGTTTAGCTTTACAGTTGGGTAATAGTCTTAATTTCGACGGTTTCATGCCTTCCAGGATAAATCCGTTCGATACTAGCTGATATACTCATTTCCGAATTTAAACCGACATATCAAGTATTAACTTGAACGGCCTATGAGAGAGGTATCTTAATGTCTGCCAATAATACCAAAGTAAAAAAAGCGGTAATCCCGGTAGCGGGTTTGGGCACGCGTATGCTCCCGGCTACCAAAGCGATTCCAAAAGAGATGTTACCGCTGGTTGATAAGCCGTTAATCCAGTATGTCGTTAACGAGTGTATCGCTGCTGGCATCAATGAAATTGTGCTGGTAACGCATTCATCAAAAAATGCCATCGAAAACCACTTTGATACCAGCTTCGAACTGGAATCCATGCTGGAAAAACGTGTTAAGCGTCAGCTGCTGGACGAAATCCAGTCAATCTGCCCGCCACACGTTACCATCATGCAGGTTCGTCAGGGCATTGCCAAAGGTCTGGGTCACGCAGTGATGTGTGCACACCCACTGATCGGTGATGAGCCATTTGCCGTTATCCTGCCAGACGTCATCATCGACGAATACGAATCCAATCCAACCAAAGATAACCTGGCAGAAATGCTGAGCCGTTATGAAGAGTCTGGCCGCAGCCAGATCATGGTTGAGCCGGTTGCCGATGTGACCGCTTATGGTGTTGTTGATTGCCAGGGCGCAGAACTGAACCCAGGCGACAGCGCGCCGATGGTCGGTGTGGTTGAGAAGCCTAAAGCGTCAGAATCACCTTCTAACCTGGCTGTAGTCGGTCGTTATGTTCTCTCTTCAGAGATCTGGCCACTGCTGGCGAAAACCCCTCCAGGTGCAGGCGGTGAAGTTCAGCTCACTGACTCCATTGCCATGCTGATGGAAAAAGAGACTGTCGAAGCTTACCACCTGAAAGGCGTGAGCCATGATTGCGGTAACAAGCTGGGCTACATGCAGGCTTTCGTTGAGTACGGTGTTCGTCATCCGGTATTGGGCAAAGATTTTTCTGAATGGCTCGATGGCGCAGTTGGCAACAAAAAGTAATTCATAAACACAGGATAACTCGATGAAAGTCACTGTATTTGGTATCGGCTATGTCGGTCTGGTTCAGGCTGCGGTGTTAGCCGAAGTCGGACATGACGTTCTCTGCATTGATGTCGACGAAAACAAAGTCGAAAATCTGAAAAAAGGCATCATTCCTATTTTCGAACCAGGTTTAACGCCGCTGGTAATGTCCAATTACGAAGCGGGTCGTCTGAAGTTCAGCACTGATGCTGAGCTGGGCGTAAACCATGGTGTTATGCAGTTTATTGCAGTCGGTACTCCACCGGATGAAGACGGCTCTGCCGATCTGAAATATGTGACCGCCGTAGCGCGCACCATTGCGCAGCATATGAACGATCACAAAGTGGTTATCGACAAATCAACCGTTCCGGTTGGCACAGCAGACAAAGTTCGTGCGGTAATGACGGAAGCGCTGAAAGCGCGTGATGCCAACATCACATTTGATGTGGTTTCAAACCCGGAATTCCTGAAAGAGGGTGCTGCAGTTAATGACTGCATGCGTCCGGAGCGTATCGTTGTCGGTACTGACAACGACGACGTGGTAGAGCTGTTACGTGAGCTTTATGAGCCGTTTAACCGCAACCACGATCGCATGATCATGATGGATATCCGCAGCGCAGAGCTGACTAAGTATGCCGCTAACTGCATGCTGGCAACCAAAATCAGCTTTATGAACGAGATGTCTAACCTGGCTGAACGTTTAGGTGCGGATATTGAAAAAGTACGCCAGGGCATCGGTTCAGATCCCCGCATTGGCTACCACTTTATCTACCCTGGCTGTGGCTACGGCGGCTCCTGCTTCCCGAAAGATGTGCAGGCGTTGATCCGTACCGCGGAGTCTATTGGCTATCAGCCACGTCTGTTACAGGCCGTGGAAGATGTGAATGACAACCAGAAAAATAAACTGCCTACCTTCATTAAGCGTCATTTTGGCGACGATCTGAAAGGTAAAACGTTTGCACTCTGGGGTCTGTCATTCAAGCCTAATACGGACGACATGCGTGAAGCCTCAAGCCGTGTGCTGATGGAAACGCTGTGGGAAGCGGGCGCTTCTGTTCAGGCGTTTGACCCTGAAGCAATGGACGAAGCGCAGCGTATCTATGGTCACCGCAGCGATCTGAAGCTGATGGGGACCAAAGAAGCAGCCCTGCAGGGTGCAGACGGTCTGGTCATCTGTACGGAGTGGCAAAACTTCCGTGCGCCTGACTTCGACATTATCAAAAATGCGCTGAAAGAAGCCGTGATTTTTGATGGTCGTAACCTGTATGATCCAGAGCGTATCAGCAAACGCGGTTTCGTTTATTATGCAATCGGCCGCGGAGCGTCTATTCAAACTGCATAATTAACGAGGGATTTATGAACTTTCTGGTCACCGGCGCCGCAGGCTTTATTGGTTTTCATGTTA
This sequence comes from Pantoea sp. MHSD4, assembly GCF_021043305.1. Taxonomy (NCBI): domain Bacteria; kingdom Pseudomonadati; phylum Pseudomonadota; class Gammaproteobacteria; order Enterobacterales; family Erwiniaceae; genus Pantoea; species Pantoea sp. MHSD4. The sequence continues at coordinate 928,016 of NZ_JAJNDH010000001.1, forward strand.
GTCAGCGTCTGCTGGCCGCCGGTCACCAGGTTGTCGGTATCGACAACCTGAATGATTATTATGACGTAAATCTCAAGCATGCCCGTCTCAATTTAATTAAAGCCAACCCAGGTTTTACCTTTATTGAGATGGACCTGGCGGACCGTGATGCAATGGCATCACTGTTCGGCCAGAACAGGTTCCAGCGCGTTATTCACCTTGGCGCTCAGGCTGGTGTCAGGTATTCCATCGAAAACCCTCATGCCTACGCAGACGCTAATCTGATCGGTCACCTCAATATCCTTGAAGGCTGCCGTCATCATAAAATTGAACATCTGCTCTATGCTTCATCCAGTTCAGTTTATGGTCTGAACCGCAAGATGCCGTTCTCAACGGAAGACAGCGTTGATCATCCGGTATCATTATATGCGGCGACCAAAAAAGCCAATGAGCTCATGTCGCATACTTACTCGCATCTTTATCAGTTGCCGACAACCGGATTGCGCTTCTTTACCGTCTATGGGCCGTGGGGCCGCCCGGATATGGCATTATTCAAATTCACGCGCGCAATGATTGCCGGTGAAGCGATAGATGTTTATAACCAGGGCCAGATGAAACGCGACTTTACCTATATTGACGATATTGCTGAAGCGATTGTTCGGCTGCAGGATGTTATACCTCATAAGGATGATCACTGGACCGTTGAAACCGGTTCACCCGCAACCAGTTCAGCCCCATATCGTGTTTATAACATTGGTAATAGTCAGCCTGTTACGTTGATGAGCTATATCGAAGCGATTGAGAAAGCACTGGGTATTACTGCGAATAAAAATCTGATGCCGATGCAACCCGGTGATGTACTGGAAACCAGTGCGGATACAAGCGCGTTGTTTGAGGCCATTGGTTTTAAACCGCAGACCGGTGTTGAAGAGGGCGTTAAAAAATTCGTTGACTGGTATCGGGATTTTTACAGCGTCTGATTTAAAGAAAAAAGGAAGCGTCTGCTTCCTTTTTTTTGCGCATCAGGCTGATACTAATGTAGCGGCACTGTTTACTGTTTCAGTAAAAAATCGTCCAGCGTTTTACCCTGTTCTTCCAGTGCTATTTTGATCACCGCAGGTGTACGTCCCTGACCGGTCCATGTTCTGGACTCACCTTTTTCATCGGTATAAGCATATTTAGCCGGGCGCACTGAGCGTTTAGCTTTTGCCGCAGTTCGGGGAGTCGCGGCCTGGGAGTTAATCAGTTCATTCGGGTCGATTCCATCGGCCAGCAACATTTCACGATACTGATTAAGTTTACGCGTGCGTTCTTCATTTTCTGCCTGAAAATGCGACTCTTCTTCGCGGCGTTCTTTTACCACCACGTCCAGTTTTTCCAGCATCTCTTCCAGTGTTTCTACGGAATACTCTCTGGCCTGGGCGCGCAGCGTACGGATATTATTAAGAACTTTTAGTGCTTCGCTCATTGTCCTGGTCTCTGAATAAGGGGAAAGTTGTGTTGCCCGCTAATAGTAGTGGTGACGTTAAATAACTTCAATCATAAAAAAAATGATCACGGCTAATAACGCTGGAAATTAAAATAACCTGAGGGGGAATAATTCATAATTATGCCGAATGAAAAATATTTTCGCTTAGTGTGATATGAAATAAATTTAATGTATTTAAGGCAGTAACAAAAATGTCATTGCTTGCATTGCAGTTAAAATAAGCAAAACTTATTCTCTTTCCTGACGCACCTGACGGTCGTCATAAACTGCCTTTAACGGTAAGCGGGCGGGCATTCCGCTCTATTCCTCCATCGGCGTCAACGTATTCCCTGCGCTTTGTGTTAATATGTGCGCCATTCTGTTCAGTCCCGATGAAGATACGTTCCTATGGCCCAACTCTATTTCTATTACTCTGCCATGAATGCAGGGAAATCAACTGCACTGCTGCAATCTTCCTATAACTATCAGGAGCGCGGCATGCGTTCACTGGTCTACACCGCTGAGATCGATAATCGCTTTGGTGCCGGGCAGGTGAGTTCCCGCATCGGACTTTCGTCTCCCGCTGTGCTCTACAATGCAGAGACTGCACTTTACAGTGAAATTGCTGCTGAACATGCTGTGCAGCCTATTCACTGCGTGTTAGTTGATGAGAGTCAGTTCCTGACCCGGGAACAGGTCAAAGCGCTCTCTGATGTCGTGGACGATCTGGACATCCCTGTGCTCTGTTATGGCTTGCGAACTGATTTCCGGGGTGAACTGTTTGTGGGCAGTCAGTATCTGCTGGCATGGGCTGATAAGCTGGTTGAGCTTAAAACTATCTGTCACTGCGGCCGCAAGGCCAGCATGGTGCTGCGACTGGATAGTGAAGGTAAACCGTTCAGTGAAGGTGAGCAGGTCGTGATTGGCGGTAACGAAAGTTATATCTCCGTCTGTCGTAAGCACTATAAACAGGCGATAGAGCAGGGCTCGTTACAGGCGATTCATGGTGCACAGACTCCGCTGCCGTAACCCTCTTTTCAGGTAATAAAAAACCCGCCGTGGCGGGTTTTCTTATCAGAGCGCTAGCGGGTCATTATCAGACCTTTTTCGCCTTCTTATCAGCCTTGATTCCTTTAACCGGCTGCTCAGCAACCGCCTGAGCGACGCTTGAGAACGGTTCAACAAATTCACGACCGTAGAAAGTGTCGAGCATAATCTGTTTCAGCTCAGCAATCAGCGGATAACGTGGGTTAGCACCGGTACACTGGTCATCAAAGGCATCATCGGCCAGTTTGTCGACTTTTGCCAGGAAGTCCGCTTCCTGCACACCCGCTTCACGGATGGAGGTCGGGATACCCAGTTCAGTTTTAATCTCATCCAGCCATGCCAGTAACTTCTCGATTTTTTGAGCAGTGCGGTCGCCCGGCGCGCTCAAACCTAAATGGTCCGCAATTTCAGCGTAGCGACGACGGGCCTGCGGACGATCATACTGGCTGAAAGCGGTCTGTTTAGTCGGGTTGTCATTGGCGTTGTAGCGAATAACGTTCGAGATTAACAGCGCATTAGCCAGGCCGTGAGGGATATGGAATTCTGAACCCAGTTTGTGCGCCATTGAGTGACAGACCCCAAGGAAGGCGTTGGCGAACGCAATGCCGGCGATAGTAGCAGCGTTGTGGACACGTTCACGCGCAACCGGATTTTTCGCGCCTTCAGCATAACTGGCTGGCAGATTCTCTTTTAACAGTTTCAGTGCCTGCAGTGCCTGCCCATCAGAGTACTCATTTGCCAGCACAGAAACGTAGGCTTCCAGCGCGTGGGTCACTGCATCCAGACCACCAAAGGCGCAGAGTGAACGCGGCATATCCATCACCAGGTTAGCATCGACAATCGCCATATCCGGGGTCAATGCATAGTCAGCGAGTGGATATTTCTGACCTGTCGCGTCATCGGTCACCACGGCGAACGGTGTGACTTCTGAACCGGTCCCGGAGGTCGTGGTGATGGCCACCATCCGTGCTTTTACGCCCATTTTCGGGAATTTGTAGATACGTTTACGGATATCCATGAAACGTAACGCCAGCTCTTCGAAGTGGGTTTCCGGATGTTCGTACATCACCCACATGATTTTCGCGGCATCCATCGGGGAACCACCACCCAGTGCGATGATGACATCAGGCTTGAAGCTGTTCATCTGCTCGGCACCTTTACGCACGATGCTCAGCGTCGGGTCAGCTTCAACTTCGAAGAAGACTTCGGTTTCGATGCCGTGTGATTTCAGCACGCGGGTGACCTGGTCGGCATAGCCGTTGTTGAACAGGAAACGGTCAGTGACAATAAAGGCACGTTTCGCGCCATCCGTTGCCACTTCTTCCAGCGCAATAGGCAGTGAACCCCGACGGAAGTAGATGGATTTAGGAAGTTTATGCCACAACATATTCTCAGCTCGCTTGGCGACAGTTTTGGTATTAATCAGGTGTTTTGGACCGACGTTTTCTGAAATAGAGTTACCGCCCCATGAACCACAACCCAGCGTCAGAGAGGGGGCCAGTTTAAAGTTGTAGAGGTCACCGATACCGCCCTGTGAAGCCGGCGTGTTGATCAGAATACGCGCAGTTTTCATTTTGTCGCCGAAGTAGTGCACGCGCTCAGTCTGGTTGTCCTGGTCGGTATAAAGGCAGGAGGTGTGACCGATACCGCCCATCGCGACCAGTTTCTCCGCTTTATTAACCGCATCCTGGAAATCTTTCGCCCGATACATCGCCAGCGTTGGGGAGAGTTTTTCATGGGCAAAAGGTTCAGATTCATCCACGAGTTTCACTTCACCAATCAAAATTTTCGTGTCTGCTGGTACGGTTAGCCCGGCCATCTCCGCAATTTTAAATGCCGGTTGACCCACGATGGCCGCATTGAGGCCGCCGTTTTTAAGGATGATATTCTGAACTGCACTCAGCTCGGCGCCCTGCAGCATGTAACCACCATGGCTGGCAAAACGTTCACGCACTGCGTCATAGACCGAATCAACCACGATTACCGATTGTTCTGAGGCGCAGATCACGCCGTTATCAAACGTTTTCGACATCAGAATTGACGCAACGGCACGTTTCACATCGGCGGTTTCATCAATCACCACCGGCGTATTACCGGCACCCACACCAATTGCCGGTTTGCCGGAGCTGTAAGCCGCTTTCACCATTCCCGGTCCACCAGTGGCGAGAATCAGGTTGATATCGGGGTGATGCATCAGCTGGTTTGACAGCTCAACAGATGGGGCGTCGATCCAGCCGATAATGTCTTTAGGCGCACCGGCGGCAATCGCGGCCTGCAGGACGATATCTGCCGCTTTATTCGTCGCGTCTTTGGCACGTGGATGTGGCGAGAAAATGATACCGTTACGGGTTTTGAGGCTGATTAAGGCTTTGAAAATGGCGGTTGAGGTTGGATTGGTGGTCGGGACGATACCGCAAATCAGGCCAATCGGCTCGGCGATGGTGATGGTGCCGAAAGTATCGTCGGTGGCTAACACACCGCAGGTCTTTTCATCTTTATAGGCGTTGTAGATATATTCTGAAGCAAAATGGTTTTTAATGACTTTGTCTTCGACGATGCCCATACCGGATTCGGCAACAGCCATCTTAGCAAGGGGGATGCGGGCATCTGCGGCAGCGAGGGCGGCGGCACGAAATATGGCGTCGACCTGTTCCTGAGAAAAGTTGGCATATTCACGCTGGGCTTTTTTTACACGTTCAACCAGTGCATTGAGTTCAGCGACATTGGTTACGGCCATGGTGTTCTCCTGAAGGAAGTTAAACTTTTTTAGTAAACAATCCTGCGCCCTGAGTATAGCTATGCTCAAAAAATGCGCTATATCAGGATGTAATGTCAGGATTTTCAACTGCTTACTGAATAAGTCTTGCGTTGTCTGTGAAGACGTTTTCATTGATGCCGCTAATACTTCCGTTGTGAAAATATTACCTGGTTTGGGGTAGGTCAATTTTGATGCAGATCAATTTAACCGCAGGCTGACACCTTTCAGCACGGCGCTGATCCTTTATCAGCTCAAATGGACTTTCACATGCTGGCAGTCAGCCTGGTAGCGTCTAAATCCAGTCACTTTTTAATCTCTGGTGTAAAGCGCTAAAGGAGCGTTCATTCATCTATATAAATAGCTGGCTCAGCATCTGGTGTACGGGTCTGTTTTCACATACATTAGGCGCGTTTCCCCCCTGTGGTACGGAGTTAAAGTCGTGAACCCTGCGCTGTTAGATTTATCAGGCTATATAAAATTTTTTGTCGGGCTCTTTGCGCTGGTCAATCCAGTGGGCATTATTCCGGTGTTCATCAGCATGACCCGATATCAGGGCGTGGCTGAGCGTAATAAAACTAACCTTACCGCTAATCTTGCGGTGGCCATCATTCTCTGGACGTCACTTTTTCTGGGCGATGCGATTCTGCATGTGTTCGGTATTTCGATTGACTCTTTCCGCATTGCGGGTGGGATTCTGGTCGTCACCATTGCGATGTCGATGATCAGCGGCAAGCTGGGTGAGGATAAGCAGAACAAGCAGGAAAAGTCAGAAACGGCGATCCGTGAAAGCGTGGGCGTTGTGCCTCTGGCGCTGCCACTGATGGCGGGGCCAGGTGCTATCAGCTCGACAATCGTCTGGAGTACCCGTTATCACAGCTGGCTGAACCTGATGGGGTTTACCCTGGCAATTGCTATCTTTGCCTTCTGTTGCTGGTTACTGTTCAGGGCTGCACCATTAATGGTACGTATTCTCGGCCAGACCGGCATCAACGTCATTACCCGTATCATGGGTTTGTTACTGATGGCACTGGGCATTGAATTTGTTGTAACCGGTATGAAGTCTATTTTTCCCGGTCTGCTGAATTAAACCCTCACTTATTTCAGGCAATGAAATGAAGTAATGATCCGTAATGGTGCAAAATGGCCTTTCATTGCACTATTACGATGCAATTATTCGCGATACTTAAAATAGAGGCACGATTATAAATTTCATTACTGCGTGTTTGCTCACAGACTTTTTCGTGGGAAATAATGTCACTATTTTCACACGATATTCTCCTCTGCACTTTTAACTCTGCCTCATAATCCGCCACAATATTACGGTAAGCCTGAATTTCATCATGCTGAAGCCAGATTTATCAGTATGAATGCCAAAACAGGCACAATTTGTCACCTGATCCTGCTTCGCAAAGAGCTTTCCGGCTAAAACGCCTATTTTTCATATTGATATGAAATTTTCAGAACGAAAATTAACACTTCCGCTTCGTGACATCTCATGATAAAAGAGAATTAGTTAACATTTTCGTTATTTTGCTTTGGCGCCCCTTAACGCCTTCTGATAATTTTTGGCTTAACGTGAATTTTTTCTCTGAAAGCCCAAAGTGAGAACGCTTTTTGCTTAAGCCTATCGGGATACTTAAATAAGGTTGGCGTTTCGGATGATTGGGATAAAGAACTTGCAGCAAAAGCGGTCCTCACTCGCAGGTGTTCTGTTACTGGCGTTTTCACCGGCCTATGCCGCCACCGTTCCGCCGGAAACGGCACTGGCTGCGCAACAGCAGATGGTGATTAATAACGGAAGCGAAGTCTCTTCACTGGATCCGCATAAAACTGAAGGCGTGCCGGAGTCCAATATTATTCAAAATCTGCTGGACGGACTGGTCAATACTGACAACAGCGGTCAGGTCGTGCCAGGCGTCGCCAAAAGCTGGGAGAATCCGCAACCTACCGTCTGGATTTTTAATCTGCGGGATGATGCAAAGTGGAGCAATGGTGAGCCGGTGACCGCGAATGATTTCGTCTACAGCTGGCGTCGCCTGGTGGACCCGAAAACGGCGTCGCCTTATTCAAGCTATCCGCAGGCAGCCCATTTTGCCAATATCGATGCCATCCTTGCCGGTAAAGCGTCACCTGATCAACTGGGTGTGAAAGCGCTGGATGCCCATCGTCTGCAGATTACCCTGAGTGAACCAGTGCCTTACCTGGTCGCGATGCTGGCGCATACCGCGATGAAGCCGGTTTATGAACCGGCCATTAAGCAGTGGGGTGAAGCCTGGACGCGTCCGGGTCATTACATTGGTAACGGCGCTTATACGCTGGACGACTGGATCGTCAATGAAAAAATCGTCCTGAAACGCAATCCACAATACTGGGACAATGCCCATACGGTCATTGAGCAGGGGACATTTCTGCCTATCGCCTCTGAAAACAGTGATATCAATCGCTACCGCAGCGGCGGCACGGATATGACCAACAGTGCGGTGCCGCCGGAGATGTTTGGCAAACTACGCAAAGAGCTGGGCGACGAAGTGAAAGTCAGTCCATTGCTCTGTACGTTCTACTACGAAATTAACAATAAAAAGGCGCCGTTCACCGATGCACGGGTTCGTGCCGCGCTGAAAATGACCCTCGATCGCGAAGTGATTGCCAATAAGATCATGGCCCAGGGACAAATTCCCGCCTATAGCCTGACACCGCCTTTCACCGCCGGTATCAAACTCACGCCGCCTGCCTGGTTCACCTGGACGCAGGCGCAGCGTAATGACGCCGCGAAGAAGCTGCTGGCCGAGGCAGGCTTCGATGCTGCCCATCCGCTGACCTTTACGCTGCTCTATAACACCTCAGATCAGAACAAACGGCAGGCGATTGCAGCTGCCTCGATGTGGCAGAAAAACCTTGGCGCGAAAGTGACACTGCAGAATCAGGAATGGAAAACCATGCTGGAGACCCGCCATCAGGCGCAATATGACGTGGTCCGTGCTACCTGGTGTGCCGATTACAACGAACCCTCAACCTTCCTGAATATGCTAATCAGCAACGCCTCGATCAACACCGCGTTTTACAGCAGCGCGACCTTCGAGCGTCTGATGAAGGAAACGCTGACGGCGGGCAGTGAGGCGCAGCGTGCCGACCTGTATCAGCAGGCTGAAACACAACTCGACAAAGACTCACCAATTGTGCCAGTTTACTACCGCGTAAGTGTGCGCCTGGTAAAGCCCTGGGTTGGCGGCTTTACGGGCAAAGACCCGCAGGACATGACAGACCTGAAGTACTATTTCATCAAACAACACTGATCTGATCGCCCGTACGGCGAGACAGTCGGGAACGCATCAACGTACAGACCATTTTGGGGTCAATCTCCCTGGTAACAGGCCAGGGAGCCCGGAGACGGGGGACGCCGGGGCAGCGCATCGCCACGGTGACGATAATAAAACTGGAGTGTAATAATGAACAACATCACGAAAAAAAGCCTGATAGCAGCGGGTGTTTTCGCCGCAGTGAGTGCTTTGGCAGGGAATGCGGCTTTCGCAGCAAATGTGCCCGCAGGCGTTGAGCTGGCCGCTAAACAGGAGCTGATTCGCGGCAATGGCGATGAAGTGCAGTCGCTCGATCCGCACAAAATCGAAGGCGTGCCGGAAGACAACGTGGCGCGCGATCTTTACGAAGGTCTGCTGGTCAATGACAGCAACGGTAAACCGATTCCGGCTGTAGCGGAAAGTTACGAAAATAAAGACTTCAAAGTGTGGACGTTCCACCTGCGTAAAAATGCTAAATGGTCCAACGGCGAGCCGGTGACCGCGCAGGACTTCGTTTACAGCTGGGAGCGTCTGGTCGATCCTAAAACCGCTTCACCGTACGCCAGTTATCCGCAATATGGTCATATCCTGAACGTCGATGACATCATTGCCGGTAAAAAACCGATTACCGATCTGGGCGTGAAAGCCCTGGACGATCACACGCTGGAAGTCACGCTGAGTGAGCCGGTTCCCTATTTTGATAAACTGCTGATCAACTCCGTAATGTCACCGGTTTATAAACCGGCGATTGAGAAGTTTGGCGATCAGTGGACTCAGCCACAGAACTGGGTCGGCAACGGTGCCTTTAAACTCGACGCGCACGTGATCAATGAGCGTATCACCCTGGTGCGTAACCCGAATTACTGGGACAACGAACACACCGTGCTGAACAAAGTCACCTTCCTGCCAATCAGTTCCGAAGTCAGCGACGTTAACCGTTACTTCTCCGAGAACGGCAGCGACATGACTTACAACAATCTGCCGATTGAGTTGTTTAAGAAACTGCAGCGTGACAACGGCAAAGAGCTGCACGTCGATCCTTATCTCTGCACCTATTACTACGAAATCAACAACCAGAAAGCGCCATTCACCGATCCACGCGTTCGCGCCGCCCTGAAGCTGGGTCTGGATCGTGACATCATGGTTAACAAAGTGCTGGCGCAGGGCCAGAAGCCGGCCTACAGCTACACGCCGCCATCAACCGACGGCATGGATATCCTGCCGCCAGACTGGTTCAAATGGTCACAGGACAAACGTAATGCCGAAGCGAAAAAGCTGCTGGCTGAAGCCGGCTATACCGCCGACAAACCGCTGACCTTTAACCTGCTGTATAACACCTCCGATCTGCATAAGAAGCTGGCGATTGCCGCCTCGTCGATCTGGAAGAAAAACATCGGTGTGAACATCAAGCTGGAAAACCAGGAGTGGAAAACCTTCCTGGATACCCGTCATCAGGGTAACTTCGATGTATCGCGTGCGGCCTGGTGTGCGGACTATAACGAACCCACTTCATTCCTGAACACCATGCTGTCTAACAGCAGCAGTAACACCTCGCACTATAAGAGCGAGGCGTTTGACAAAGTGATCCGTGACGCGATTAAGGCACCGGATGCGAAAGCCCGCGCAGTGGATTATCAGAAAGCGGAGCAGATCCTGGATAAAGACAGCACCATCGTACCGGTTTACTACTACGTAAATACGCGTCTGGTGAAGCCTTATGTCGGCGGTTATACCGGTAAAGATCCACTGGATAAAACCCTGGATAAAGACTTCTACATTATCAAACACTAATAGCATTCAGGCTATCAGCAGTGGCGGCGCGTCTGGCGCCGCCTTTTTTACTTATTTATATGTTGTGATGCAACAGCCTGGTAGGTACGGCAATGTTAAAATTCATCCTGCGTCGCTTGCTTGAAGCGCTTCCGACGCTGTTCGTCCTGATCACCATCTCCTTCTTTATGATGCGACTGGCACCCGGCAGCCCGTTTACCGGCGAGCGCACCCTGGCCCCGGAAGTGATGGCCAATATTGAGGCGAAATATCACCTCAACGATCCCATCGGTAAGCAGTATGTTGATTACCTGCTGCAGCTGGCGCACGGCGATTTCGGCCCTTCGTTTAAATACAAAGATTATTCGGTCAACTATCTGGTCGCGCACGCGTTCCCGGTCTCAGCCAAACTCGGCCTGGCCGCGTTCCTGCTGGCGGTGATACTGGGCGTCACGGCGGGTGTGATCGCCGCGCTTAAACAGAACAGTATATGGGACTTCGTGGTGATGGGGGTGGCAATGACCGGCGTGGTGATACCGAGTTTCGTGGTCGCGCCGCTGCTGGTTCTGCTCTTCGCCATCACCCTGAAATGGCTGCCCGGCGGTGGCTGGAACGGTGGTCAGTGGAACTACATGCTGTTGCCGATGGTGGCGCTGTCGCTGGCGTATATCGCCAGTATTGCGCGTATCACTCGTGGTTCAATGATTGAAGTGATGCACTCCAATTTTATCCGCACCGCGCGCGCCAAAGGCTTGCCGCTGCGCCGCATTGTGCTGCGTCATGCGCTCAAGCCCGCATTGCTGCCCGTGGTTTCCTACATGGGACCGGCGTTTGTCGGCATCATCACCGGTTCGATGGTGATTGAGTCGATCTACGGTCTGCCGGGTATCGGTCAGCTGTTTGTGAACGGCGCGCTGAACCGTGACTACTCTCTGGTGATGAGCCTGACCATCCTGGTCGGTTTGCTGACCATTCTGTTTAACGCGATTGTTGACGTGCTCTATGCCGTTATCGATCCCAAAATTCGTTACTGATTGCGGAGTTCGCCATGATGTTAAGTAAGAAAAACAGCGAAGCTCTTGATGCGTTCAGTGAAAAGCTGGAAGTAGAAGGGCGCAGTCTCTGGCAGGACGCGCGTCGTCGTTTTATCCATAACCGGGCAGCCTTAATCAGTCTGCTGGTGTTGTTAGTAATCACGCTGTTCGTGATTTTTGCGCCGATGCTGGCGCATTTCACCTACGACGATACCGACTGGTCCATGATGTCCTCACCGCCCGATACGACATCTGGTCACTGGTTTGGCACCGATTCATCGGGACGTGACATACTGGTCCGTGTGGCCATCGGTGGTCGTATCTCACTGATGGTGGGCGTAGCGTCTGCGCTGATTGCGGTGATCGTCGGCACGCTGTATGGCTCAATAGCCGGTTACCTGGGCGGCAAAACCGACTCGGTGATGATGCGTATTCTGGAAATTCTCAACTCCTTCCCGTTTATGTTCTTCGTGATCCTGCTGGTGACCTTCTTTGGTCGTAATATCCTGCTGATTTTTGCCGCTATCGGCATGGTTTCATGGCTGGATATGGCGCGTATTGTGCGCGGCCAGACGCTGAGCCTGAAGCGCAAAGAGTTCATCGAAGCGGCGCATGTCGGTGGGGTATCAACCTGGAAAATCGTGGTACGTCACATCGTGCCAAACGTACTGGGCGTGGTGGTGGTTTACGCCTCGCTGCTGGTACCGAGCATGATCCTGTTTGAATCCTTCCTGAGCTTCCTGGGTCTGGGGACACAGGAGCCGCTGAGTAGCTGGGGCGCGCTGCTCAGCGACGGGGCTAACTCAATGGAGGTGTCGCCGTGGCTGTTGCTCTATCCGGCGGGCTTCCTGGTGGTCACGCTGTTCTGTTTCAACTTTATTGGCGATGGCCTGCGTGATGCCCTCGACCCGAAAGATCGTTAAGGAGTTTCCCGATGACTATTCATGAATTCCAGCCAGCGATGGCGGCCCGCGCGGGAAGCGAACAGCTACTTACGGTCAAAGATTTACGCGTGACCTTTGGCACGCACGATGGGGATGTTACCGCCGTCAACGACCTGAACTTCTCGCTGCGCGCCGGTGAAACGCTGGGCATTGTTGGCGAGTCTGGTTCTGGCAAGTCACAAACCGCCTTTGCCCTGATGGGGCTACTGGCAAAAAATGGCCGCATTGGCGGCTCAGCAATGTTCAACGGTAAAGAGATCCTGAATCTGCCTGAGAACCAGCTCAATAAACTCCGCGCCGAACAGATTGCGATGATCTTCCAGGATCCGATGACCTCACTGAACCCCTATATGCGGGTAGGCGAGCAGCTGATGGAAGTGCTTAAGCTGCACAAAGGGATGAACAGCGCCCAGGCATTCGAAGAGTCCGTAAGGATGCTGGATGCGGTGAAAATGCCAGAAGCACGCAAACGCATGAAAATGTACCCGCATGAATTCTCCGGCGGAATGCGTCAGCGTGTGATGATCGCCATGGCGCTGCTGTGCCGCCCAAAATTGCTGATTGCCGATGAGCCAACTACCGCGCTGGATGTGACGGTGCAGGCGCAGATTATGACGCTGCTCAACGACCTGAAACGCGAGTTCAACACCGCCATTATCATGATCACCCATGATCTCGGCGTGGTGGCAGGCATCTGCGACAAAGTGCTGGTGATGTATGCCGGACGCACTATGGAGTATGGCAGCGCCCGTGATGTCTTCTACCAGCCAGCCCATCCTTACTCAATTGGCCTGCTTAATGCGGTGCCACGTCTGGATGCGATTGAAGGCGAAACCCTGGCCACCATTCCGGGCAATCCACCGAACCTGCTGCGTCTGCCGCAGGGCTGCCCGTTCCAGCCGCGTTGTCCGCACGCGATGGATATCTGCACCCAGGCACCGCCGCTGGAACCGTTTGGCAATGGCCGTCTGCGTGCCTGCTTTAAGCCGGTGGAGGAGTTAGTATGAGCACCGTAGCTGAAAAAAGAGTGTTACTGGAAATCGCCGATCTCAAGGTGCATTTCGACATTAAAGATGGCAAACAGTGGTTCTGGCAGCCATCAAAAACCCTGAAAGCGGTGGATGGTGTCAGCCTGCGTCTGTATGAAGGTGAAACCCTGGGCGTGGTGGGCGAGTCGGGTTGCGGTAAATCGACGCTGGCGCGCGCCATTATCGGCCTGGTTAAGGCCACCGAAGGTCGTGTCGCCTGGTTAGGCCGCGATCTGCTGGGTCAGAGCGAAGAGGAGTGGCGCAAAGCCCGCAGCGATATCCAGATGATATTCCAGGATCCCCTGGCGTCCCTGAACCCGCGCATGACCATCGGCGATATCATCGCAGAGCCGCTTCGTACTTATCATCCAAAAATGGCGCGTCAGGAGGTCAAAGACCGTGTCAAAAATATGATGATGAAAGTCGGGCTTCTGCCAAACCTGATTAACCGCTACCCGCATGAGTTCTCGGGTGGGCAGTGTCAGCGTATCGGTATCGCACGTGCGCTGATTCTGGAGCCGAAGCTGATTATCTGTGACGAGCCGGTGTCTGCACTGGATGTCTCGATTCAGGCGCAGGTGGTGAACCTGCTGCAGCAGTTGCAGCGGGAAATGGGCTTGTCGCTGATTTTCATTGCGCACGATCTGGCGGTGGTGAAACACATCTCTGACCGGGTGCTGGTGATGTATCTGGGGCATGCGGTGGAGCTGGGGACTTACAAAGAGGTCTACACCAATCCGCAGCATCCATACACCCGTGCGCTGATGTCTGCTGTACCGATTCCCGATCCGGATAAAGAGAAGAACAAGGAGATTCAGCTGCTGGAAGGGGAGCTGCCGTCGCCGATTAATCCGCCATCCGGCTGCGTATTCCGCACCCGTTGTCCGATTGCCGGTCCGGAATGTGCGAAAACCCGTCCGCTTCTGGAAGGCAGTTTCCACCATGCGGTATCCTGTCTGAAAGTCGACCCGCTATAATGCAAAACGCCGGGCACTTGCCCGGCGTTTTCTTATCTGCTTTGACGCTTATTCACGCCACAGGATATGACAGAGCTTGTGATCTTTTTCGCGACACAACAACACGCGAGCAAAGACGTCGGTAATCGGTTCACCGTCCGCTTCACCCAACCCAATCACCACCTCGGCGAAAAAGTCAGGGTTCAGATCGAAATCGACATGATCTTTCCAGTCTTCAGACGGATCAAACAGCTCTGCGCCACCGCGCTCTTCGAACTGCAGATTGAAGAGAATGACGTCTGCCGGATCAAGATTGTCGACAGCCAGTTCAAGAAAGATATCGTAGGCTTGTTCCAGCGTTTCATCTTCGGTAAGGCGATTATTTAAATCCATAGTCTGTCCTGTCGGCCTGCGGCCATTTACACAATCTGGCTCGTTTTACAGTAAAGGGCTGAAGAAGTAAAACAGTCGTTCGACGATGCGCTGCCACCACGCACGTTTTGCCCAGCGCTTGCCATCCAGCAGGCGGGAACGGGCGATATAATCATCCTGCACACAGGCGAGATCGCTGCCAAAACCGGCATCATCGACCACCAGCGTCACTTCAAAATTGAGCCATAAACTGCGCATATCCAGGTTCACGGTGCCCACCAGGCTCAGCTGTCCATCGACCAGCACGCTTTTAGTGTGCAGCAGACCATCTTCAAACTGATAGATTTTCACGCCCGCTTCCAGCATCTCGCTGAAGAAGGAGCGGCTGGCCCAGCCGACCAGCAGCGAGTCGTTATGACGCGGCACAATCACGCTGACATTAACGCCACGCTGTGCGGCCGTACAGATAGCATGCAGCAGGTCGTCGCTCGGCACTAAGTAAGGAGTCGTCATGATCAGCTGCTCACGCGCTGAATAGACCGCGGTCAGCAGCGCCTGATGAATCATATCTTCCGGGAAGCCAGGACCGGAGGCGATGACCTGCACCGTGTGGCCGCTCTCCTGTTCAAACGGCATGATGTTGCGATCGGGCGGCGGCGGCAGAATGCGCTTACCGGTCTCAATCTCCCAGTCGCAGCTGAAAACAATGCCCATCGCGGTCGCTACCGGACCTTCCATACGCGCCATCAGGTCAATCCACTGGCCTACGCCCGCGCTTTGTTTAAAGAAGCGCGGATCGACCAGGTTCATGCTGCCGGTATAGGCGATGTAATTATCAATCAGAACGATTTTTCGATGCTGGCGGAGATCCATTCGTCGCAGGAAGACGCGCAGCAGGCTAACCTGCAACGCCTCTACGACATCGATCCCGGCATTGCGCATCATGCCCACCCAGGGACTGCGGAAAAAGTCGACGCTGCCCGCTGAGTCGAGCAGCAGTCGGCAGTGAACGCCACGGCGCGAGGCCGCCATCAGCGATTCTGCGACTTCATCTGCCAGCCCACCGGGATGCCAGATATAAAAAACCATCTCTATGTTGTGGCGTGCCAGTTGAATATCACGAATCAGCGCCTGCATAACATCGTCAGAGCTGGTAAGCAGCTGAAGCTGGTTTCCCTTGACCCCGGCAATGCCCTGGCGATGGTAACAAAGCTCGAAGAGCGAGCGAGCAACGTCACTGTGTTCAGTGGCAAAAATTTCACGGCACTGTTTCAGGTCACTGAGCCAGCGGGCGGTAGACGGCCACATGGTGCGCGCACGCTCCGCACGACGTTTACCCAGATGCAGTTCGCCAAACGAAAGATAAGCGATTATGCCTACCAGTGGCAGAATATAGATAACCAGAAGCCATGCCATGGCGGATGTTACCGCACGTCTTTTCATTAATACGCGCAGCGTCACCCCGGCTATGAGCAGCCAGTAACCAAATACCAGTAACCAGCTGATCAGGGTGTAAAAAGTGGTCATAAAGTGGACGTCCCGTTCGCGCTTTCGTCCGGCAAGTTTACGTGCAGAAGCCGGTTAACGAAACCCTTAATCCAGGACATCATCGATGAAGGATCCGATTTGGCATTGCCGCAAAGATCTCTATAATGCCCCGGCATAGATGACGTCAGTGAGGAAGTGATGAAACGAAGCAGAAATGAAGTGGCGCGCTGGAGAATGTTACGTCAGGTGCATCGCCGTCGTTCACGCTGGCTGGAAGGGCAGTCGCGACGCTATAAACGCATCCACTGCATCCGCCATCAACTGGCCCAGCAGCAGCGTCGCTCGATTCTGTTTATTACGCAGATAATATAATCAGGCTTCCAGAAACCCTAATTCATCCATCACTCGTCGCGCCATGGAATGTTCCTGTCGTGACGCTCCCCGATCGGTGACTTCACGCATCAGACAATCCACTACGCTGCCCAGCGATGTGGGTCTGCGATAACCCACACGGTCATACCATTCAAAAGACCATTTATCAGACTTACGCTGATAATAAACGGTCAGCCACGCTGAGCAGTTGGCCGGATAACCACTCAGAACTTCAATTTTTGGATCGGCAATAGCCTGAATCCGTGATAACAGCGGATCAAACAGCGTAATAGTCTGGCGAGTGTAGGTTTTATTCATAATGAGCCCGCGACGATACTGCGCATCCCTTCGAGGTCAGAGGTGTAATTAATCAGTAATAAATGTAGACAGCCCTTCTGAATAATTCCTCTTTAAAGCTAAAAAAATGATGTTCAGATCATAATTAGCCGAACAACAGCGCGTAGCGGTCAGGATACCAGAAGAAGAGGTGATGAATGACAGGAAACCTGTACAACTTTACATTTATTCAAGCTACTGAAATTTATGATTTTATTTTTTTAAATGTACAAATCAGCGATTTTTTTACCTAAATACCTGTACAACTAAGGCCTGGTTGTATAGCTTTACCGCATCGGTTAGTAACTTTTAATGAATCCTATGAGGGTCAACCATGCAGACTAACGTTCGTATTCCCGCTTCAGTATCTGATATCTCAGCTTATTTGCACAGTGCTGCGCAGCCTTCCCAGCAGGCCATTCTTGGATCTGTTGTGACAGAAATTATCAGTTCTGGCCGTAGCCTGAATCGTAAAGCTATCTGCTCAAAACTTATCAGCCGTTTACAACATGTCGACAACCCGGAAGAAGAGCAGCACTACCATGCATTAATTAGCCTGATCCTGGACCGGAGTTAATCGCGCGCCGATATTGTGTCAGCAAGAGATGTGTAAAGCAGAGTGCAGGCGAATCTCACTACGCGATCGAATTCAGTCAGTCAGGGGCAACGCCTTTATTAATTGTGGTCCTGCATAAACGCCACGGTATTAAATTGGGTTGCCTTATGATTATCTCGCAACACAGTTAAGGTTAAAGCGTTAATCAATTATTCTGTGAACCAGATGCATTGCTAAGTGAACATTATCCCGGAAGACGCTGCGCCGTCATCATCAGCGTAACGTTGACCAGTTGCAGGGCGGCCGCCAGCACAATCAGCATGACAATCCACTGTTTTTTATTACGCCACCCCTGGGTGCGCCAGAGATAAACTGCACCGCCAATCAGCAGCGTGATAATTGCCAGCAGTCCCATAATGATTATCTGCATCTTTCCTCCTTCAATGATAAAAACAAAAATGGCTTCTGTGCCAGGCACAGAAGCCATTTTGACTGCATGTTCTCTATCAGAAGACGCGTTTGAATGGTTTAACCGAGACCTGTTTGTAGACGCCTGCGGCAAAATAAGGGTCATCCTGCGCCCAGGATTGTGCGGCTTCTAATGATGGAAACTCAGCAATCACCGTTGAGCCGGTAAAGCCCGCCACGCCCGGATCGTTACTGTCAACTGCAGGCATCGGCCCTGCAATGATCAGGCGTCCCTCTTCCTGCAGCAGTTTAAGCCGCGCCAGATGGGCGGGGCGAACGGCGTTACGTTTTTCCAGTGACTCTGCAGTATCTTCTGCATAAATGACGTAAAGCACTAAGGAACTCCTGGTTATCCGAATTTTGCAACACGTTAAGGGATTGACGATTAGAGTGCAAACGAAACCTGTAGAGGGTGAATCGCTCAGCATAAAGGGCTAAAAAGCGCTTTTCTTCAGAGAGGATGGCGGGAGTTATTGAAACTGATTGCTATTTGCATTTAAAATCGCTGCTTCATTCAATCGCCGCGACTGTTATGACCACGCTGACTATGCCATTACCTAAACGCACGCCTGTCTCCATGTTGTTGTCTGTAGCTTTGCATGGCGCTGTGATTGCCGGAATTCTGTATATGTCATTCCAGCAGGTGAGTGAGGTGCCTAAGGCGTCGCAGCCTATCAGCGTGACGATGGTCGCGCCGGAGGTCCAGCCCGAGCCTGCACCGGCCATCGTGCAGCCGCCTGCGCCGCAGCCAGAACCCCAGCCAGAACCCGAACCGCAGCCTGTACCGGAGCCGCCGAAAGCAGAGCCGGTGCCGATCCCTAAACCTGAACCAAAGCCCAAACCTAAACCCAAACCGGAGCACAAGCGGGAGCAGCCCAAACGCGAGGTGAAGCCGCGTCGGGAGACCAAACCGCAGGCTGACCCCTTTAAGCAGGATGTTCCGGCGACCCAGAACAAACCTGCTGCAGCGCCAAAAGCAACGCCGTCACCCACGGCATCGGCCTCAACCGGTCCCAAAGCCCTGGCCGTTACCAAACCAGGTTATCCGCCGCGTGCTCTGGCACTGCGGATAGAAGGGCGCGTTCGGGTAAAATTCGATGTGGACAGCGACGGACGGGTGGATAATATCCAGATCCTCTCTGCACAGCCGAGCAATATGTTTGAGCGGACCGTCAAACAGGCGATGAAAAACTGGCGCTACGAGAAAGAGAAGCCAGGACAGGGGCTGACGATGAATATCGTTTTCAAAATCAATGGCGGTGCCAGTATTGAGTAAGGCGCCGGGTCAGGCTCAGATTGCCTGACCCGTCAGTTATCCTGCAGGCTGCTGATTGGCGCGGCCGGCTGGCAGAGGACGTGAATTCCCCTCATTGTCGACTGCCACATAGATAAATACCGCTTCCGTTGCACAGTAGGTTTGACCAATCGGCTCAGATGACACTTTTTTGATCCACACTTCCACGTTAATCGTCATGGAACTGTTACCGGTACGGAGACAGCTCGCATGGCAACTCACCACATCGCCCACCGCGACAGGCTTCATGAATGACATACCGTCAACGCGCACGGTAACCACACGTCCTTCAGCGATCTCTTTTGCCAGGATAGCGCCGCCCATATCCATCTGTGACATCAGCCAGCCACCAAAAATATCGCCGTTGGCGTTGGTGTCTGCCGGCATGGCGAGCGTTCGCAGCACCATTTCGCCTTGCGGTAATTTATGTTTTTCGCCCATTGCTTCCACTTTTTATGCAGGTAAATGCTAAAAAAATGCCCGGCGAGCCGGGCAGATGATTATTTTTGTTCCTGCTGCGGCATCTGTCGCCAGATGTAAAGCCCGCTAAGCAGGGTAAACAGTAAGGTCAGACCCGAGAGACCGAACACTTTAAAGTTAACCCAAAACGCCTGAGATAACCAAAAGGCAACATAGATGTTGACCAGGCCGCAGATCAGGAAGAACAGCGCCCAGGCGACATTGAGCCTGCGCCAGACCGCATCAGGCAGTTGCAGCTCTTTACCCAGCATGCGCTGAATCAGCGTCTGCTCCATAAACCACTGACTGTAGAGCAGGGCGGCGGCAAACAGGCTGTAGATCACCGTGACTTTCCACTTAATGAACTCATCGTTGTGGAACACCAGCGTCAGGGTGCCAAAAACGGCCACCAGCACAAAGGTGAAAATCGTCATCTTTTCCAGCTTGCGATAAAGCACCCAGCTGACCACCAGGGCCAGACCGGTTGCCACAATCAGGGCGCCCGAGGCGACAAAAATGTCATAAAGCTTATAAAAGATGAAAAAGACCACCAGGGGGAGAAAGTCGAGTAGCTGCTTCATAGTTTTTCCATTCAGAGTTGGCTTCAAATGCGCCCGAAGGCACACCGTCAATCAACGTAACAGCATATAGAGCCGATAGAGGTAGATAATCAACATTGCTGAAACCACATTGCCTGCCGCAGTGAAAATTACCGAGGAAACATTCAGCGGGAGTACCGTCAGCGAAGAGAAAAACAGCATCACTATTACTTTGGCCAGCAGCCAGAGCAGTATTGCGGGGGCAATCAGCTTCACATTCTTCCAGGCCATCCGCATACTGGCGCGCATCGCGGCAAAGACACCCATCTTCTCACTGGCGACCATCACGGGCGCCAGCGACAGCAGAATCGTCAGCAGAATGCCTGGCACCACCAGCACCATAAAGCCCAGTTGCGCCACCAGCGTCATCAGGAAGGTCAGGAGCAGCAGCTTTGGCAACAGCGGCGCTGACGCACCAATCGCCCGCAGCGCACTGACACGCTGGCCTGAGGAGACCATCGGGATCAGATAGAGCATGCCGCCAAGCAGCAGCGTATTCCCCATCAGCGCCGCAAAGGTGCTGGCCGCCGAGGCACGCAGCAGCACCTGCTGCTGTTCCGGTGACATATTCTGCACCATCTCAAACAACGAACTGGCACTGTCATCGCCCTGTTGCAGGATGGCCATCTGATCGGCACCTGGTGTCAGCACATGCACCAGCATGACAGTGACAAAAGCGGCCAGCAGCGACATCAACAACACTGTAGAGAGTTGATGCCGCGCAAAATTTCCTGTGTCACGGTATAACGAGCTTGCCGTGATAGACATGTACACTCCTTGAAGGAACCGGGTTAATTAACCCGGCGATTGTACATGTTCTGGCAGCTCCGGGGCACCCGGCAGGGCATAACTTTCTGTCATAACAGGTAAAGATGGCGAAAAAAGGGCAGGAAGACCATAACGGGCGCGGGCACGATCGCAGGCTTCATTATGAATACCTCCTTCACCGGACAAAGTGAATTCCCGACAGGGCGCAGGACGCTGTTCATAGATGCCGCAAGAGACACAGCCGCCAATTTCGCCCTGTAAAGCAACGCAGCGGGGTGCTGCACGGTTAGTGCCACGCATATTACGCATGAACAGGTTAAGCGGTTCGGTTAATTCGGTCGGCACCAGGCCGCCCGCATCATCGGCTTCAGCCCAGTAAAATGAGACACGGAAATGGGCGCAGCAGGCGCCACAGCTGACACAAGGGTTGGAAAGCTCACTCATTTGATCATCCGCCCCTCCCAGGGCATCGAACCAAAATCAACAATGAAGATAAGCAACATAGAGCGGGCAAAATTATTCAGCAAGGGGAATTTGGCTGTGGCCGCCGCAGTTGAAATTGATCTAAATCAATCCATTGTTTTTTAAACACTTTATCTGAATGTTACAGAGTGCAATTTTCTCTGAATCACGTTAAATAATTGCCAGCTAAAAAGCGATGACAGTCGCTACATTCACATTAAGCAAAGGAGTGATGATGAAACTGGCAAAATGCGCGATGCTGCTGGCGCTGGCTCTTCCCCAGCTGGCAATGGCACACGAAGCGGGCGACTTCTTTATGCGGGCCGGCAGTGCCACCGTCCGTCCTACCGAAGGTTCCGATAATGTGTTGGGGATGGGGTCTTTCAGCGCTTCCAACGACACGCAACTGGGTCTGACCTTTACCTATATGGCAACGGATAACATTGGCGTCGAGCTACTGGCGGCCACGCCATTCCGCCATAAAGTGGGTCTTGGTCCGACCGGCACGCTGGCTACCGTGCGCCAGTTACCACCCACGCTGATGGCGCAGTACTACTTTTTTGACAGCAAAAGTAAAGTGCGTCCTTATATCGGCGTAGGTATCAACTACACCACCTTCTACGATGCCGATTTCAATCAGACGGGCCGCGATGCGGGACTGACCGATCTCAGCGTAAAAGATTCCTGGGGTATGGCAGGTCAGGTTGGTCTGGATTATCAGATTAACCGTGACTGGATGCTGAACGCGTCGTTGTGGTACATGGATATTGACACGGAAGTGAAGTTTAAAGCGGGTGGCGAACAGCAGAACATCAATATGCGTATCGATCCCTGGGTCTTCTTCTTCGGAGCGGGTTACCGTTTCTGATGAGAAAAAGGCCGCTGAATCAGCGGCCTTTTTGTGTCGGTTAAGACGTTATTTGATCTGCATGTTGTTGACGACTGACTTCACGCCCGGCACGCTGCGCGTGACCTGTACGGCACGATTAGCCATCTGTGGTGATGAAACAAAGCCGCTCAGCTGAACTTTACCTTTAAAGGTTTCTACGTTGATTTCAGTTGATTTCAGCGACTCATCTTTCAGCAGCTCACCTTTAACTTTCGTGGTCACCACGGTGTCATCAATATAGCCACCGGTTCCCTCTTTGGTTGCGGTTGGCGCACAGGCGCTCAGTGTCAGCGCAACCACGCCCGCCAGTACAGCACCTGTCAGCAGTTTAACGAATTTCATTGCCTTCTCTCCCTGTCACAAAATGGATGCGACGTTACCGTAACGGCGCATTGTCATTGTGGTGCAGATTTTGCAAAAAGGGCAAATAGCGAAATGAAAAAAAAGGAAACAAATCATGCCTTATCGTGGGATAAGGCATGCTGGCAGGATTAACGGCTGGCGGCTTTGAGGCGGCTGACGAAATTTTTCAGTTCGCTCAGCATCACTTCAGGTTCTGCATGATGCTTTTCAATGATTTTGACAATCGCAGAACCGGAGATCGCACCTGCGGCGCCGGAAGCAATCGCTTCTTTCACCTGTTCAGGCTCTGAAATCCCAAAGCCCTGCAGCGGTGGTGCCGCGTGGTATTCGCGCAGCTTGTCGATCAGATGCTTCAGCGGCAGGCTGGCGCGATTTTCGGCCCCCGTGACACCGGCGCGTGACAGCAGGTAGGTATAACCCCGGCCGTGCGACGCAATCTCGCGCAGCAGGTCATCGCTGGCGTTAGGCGGACAAATAAAGATAGGGGCAACGCCGTGACGCAGAGCCGCCTGGCGGAAAGGCGCTGACTCTTCAACCGGGACATCCGCCACCAGAACCGAATCGACACCCGCTTCGGCACAACGGGCATAAAACGCATCCACGCCGTTAGTGAAGACCAGATTGGCGTACATAAGTAATCCAATCGGCAAATCCGGGTATTTCCGGCGGATAGTCGCCAGCATTTCAAAACACTGGCTGGTGTTGGTGCCCGCCGCAAAGGCGCGCAATGTTGCGTTCTGAATGGTCGGCCCATCCGCCAGCGGATCGGAGAAGGGAATGCCCAGCTCCAGCGCATCCGCGCCACCTTCAACGAGGGCGTCAATCACGCGCAGTGAAAGCTCAGGAGAAGGGTCGCCCAGCGTCACAAAAGGAACGAAAGCCCCTTCGTTGTTCGCTGACAGACGGGTAAAAAGTTGATTGTAACGTTCCATCAGATTTCTCCCTGCGCTGTCAAAATATCATGAACGGTGAAAATATCTTTGTCGCCACGGCCAGAGAGGTTAACGACAATCAACTGCTCTTTTTCCGGTTCGGCGTGAATCATCTTCATAGCGTGCGCCAGGGCGTGAGAGGATTCCAGCGCCGGAATGATACCTTCCGCACGACACAGCTGTTTAAACGCGTCCATTGCTTCGTTATCGGTAATGGAGACATATTCTGCACGACCGATGCTGTTCAGGTGCGCATGCTGCGGACCAACTGAAGGGAAGTCGAGACCGGCAGAAATCGAGTAAGACTCTTCAATCTGGCCATCATGCGTTTGCATCATCGGTGATTTCATTCCGAAGTAGATACCGACGCGGCCGTGCTTAAGCGGTGCGCCATGCTCGCCGGTCTCAATGCCGTGGCCGGCAGGCTCAACGCCAATCAGCTTCACGCCGGGTTCGTCGATAAAGTCGGCAAACATCCCGATAGCGTTGGAGCCGCCACCCACACAGGCGAGGATGGCGTCTGGCAGACGGCCCTCTCTTTCCAGAATCTGCTTTTTAGTCTCTTCGCCGATCATGCGCTGGAACTCACGCACAATGGTCGGGAAGGGATGCGGACCCGCCGCGGTGCCGAGCATGTAGTGAGAGGTCTCGTAGCTGCCAGACCAGTCGCGCAGCGCTTCGTTACAGGCATCTTTGAGCGTGGCGGAGCCGCTGTGAACCGGGATTACTTCTGCGCCCATCAGACGCATACGGAACACGTTAGGTGACTGACGCTCGACATCTTTCGCACCCATATAGATGCGGCATTTCATGCCCAGCAGCGCACAGGCTAGCGCGGAAGCCACACCATGCTGACCGGCCCCGGTTTCGGCAATGATTTCGTTTTTGCCCATGCGTTTGGCTAACAGCGCCTGACCCAGCACCTGGTTGGTTTTGTGCGCGCCACCATGCAGCAGATCTTCACGCTTCAGGTAGAGGCGGGTTTTCGTGCCTTTTGTCAGGTTTTTGCACAGCGTCAGGGCAGTAGGACGACCCGCATAGTTCTTCAGCAGGTCGGTAAATTCGGCCTGAAACTCAGGATCTTGCTGGGCGTCGACAAACGCCTGTTCCAGCTGCTGCAGAGCGGGCATCAGGATCTGCGGAACATACATTCCGCCAAACTCGCCAAAATAGGGATTCAGTAACGTCATTTTTATCTTCCTTTCTCGGGCCCGCTGTGGAGCAGGCCAGGCAAATCAGTAGGCACGCAGTGTCTGAAACACAGCGGCAATTTTACGGGCATCTTTGATGCCAGGCGCACTTTCCACGCCAGAGTTGAAGTCCAGTCCGGCACAGCCCAGCTGCGCGGCTTCAACACAGTTATCTGCGCTCAGGCCACCGGCCAGCAGCACATCGTTCAGCGTCTGACCCTGCAACAGCGACCAGTCGAAACGCTGTCCGGTGCCGCCATCGCCATTATCAAAGACATAGCGGTCAACATGGGGCCAGTCGCGCGCCGGTAACGTGCCTTCAATGCGCAGCGCCTTCCAGATTTGAATCTCTGCGGGCAGCACCGCACGCAGTTCGGCCACAAATTCCGGTGTCTCATTGCCATGTAACTGCACTGCGGACAGTGAAAGTTCGGTGGCATGCGTGACAATGTCACTAACTGAGTTGTTGCGGAATACGCCGACATAGCGCAGCGGCGCGGCAGCAATCACGGTATGTGCAGTGGCGGTGTCGATCTGGCGCGGTGAACCTTCAGCGAAAATCAGACCACCGTAGATCGCGCCAGCTTCATACGCAGCACGTGCATCTTCGTCACGGGTTAAGCCGCACACTTTATTGCTGCCCAGCGTGACGCGACGCACCGCGCCCGTCAGGTCAGCTTCTTCCATCAGGGCTGAGCCAATCAGGAAGCCATTCGCAAAGTGGCTCAGCTCGCGAATATCAGCGTAGCTGTTAATACCCGATTCGCTGATGACCGTCACGCCGTGCGACAGGCGTGGCGCCAGTTGGCGGGTACGGTTGAGATCAATAGAGAGGTCACGCAGGTCGCGGTTGTTAATTCCCACGACTTTAGCCTGCAGCGCGATAGCCCGCTCAAGCTCCTCTTCATTACTCACTTCCGTCAGAATGCCCATCTTCAGGCTGTGCGCCACGGCGGCCAGTTGACGATACTGCTCATCGTCAAGTACCGACAGCATCAGCAGGATCGCATCCGCCTGGTAGTAGCGGGCAAGATAGATCTGATAAGGGTCGATGATAAAATCTTTGCACAGCACAGGCTGGGTGATTGCAGCGCTGACAATCGGCAGAAAGGCGAAGTCGCCCTGAAAATATTTCTCATCAGTCAGCACGGACACCGCGGAAGCGTAATGGCGGTAAACCCCGGCAATGGCGGCCGGATCGAAATCCTCGCGAATCACGCCTTTTGAGGGTGACGCTTTTTTACACTCCAGGATAAACGCGGTTCTTGCGCCCTGCAGCGCGTCGTAGAAATGACGGCTGGCAGGTTCAATGCTGTTCTGAAAGGTGGAAAGAGGCTGCTGCTGCTGGCGGGCTTCAACCCAAATCGCTTTGTCCTGAACAATTTTTTCTAACACGGTGCCTTTCATGATTATCCTCTTGCTGCCAGTGCGACTACACGCTCATAAGCCTGTCCGCTGCGGATGGCGTTAAGCGCCTGCTGTGCGTTTTCACGCAGATCTTCCTGACCAAATACTTTAAGCAACATCGCCACGTTGACGGCGACCGCCTCCTCATGGGCCTGCTGGCCATTACCCTGGAGTAAAGCCGTCAGAATGTCACGATTTTCTTCCGGCGTGCCGCCCGCCAGCGCTTCTTTGGGATGGAAGCCAAAACCAAAGTCTTCTGGCGAAAGCTGATAGCGGGTGATTTCCCCTTCACGGAGTTCAGCCACGTGTGTCACATCGTGCAGCGCCACTTCATCCATGCCGCCACCGTGAACCACTGCGGCGCGCTGATAACCCAGCACTTTCAGCGTCTGGGCAATCGGCATCACCAGGTCCGGGCTATAAACACCGATTACTGCCAGTGGAGGGCGCGCCGGGTTGATCAGCGGACCTAACACATTAAATAGCGTACGGGTCTTCAGCTGCTGACGGACCGGCATCGCGTGGCGAAAGCCGGTGTGGTACTGGGGCGCAAACAGGAAGCAGACGTTCAGATCGTCCAGCGCCTGGCGCGCACGGTCAGCGGGCATATCAAGATTAATACCAAAAGCGGCCAGCAGATCCGACGAACCCGATTTACTGGAGACGCTGCGGTTGCCGTGCTTCGCGACTTTCAGACCGCAGGTCGCGGCCACAAAGGCGCTGGCCGTCGAGATATTAATGCTGTTACTGCCATCTCCACCGGTGCCCACGATATCGGCAAACGCGTAATCCGGGCGGGGAAAAGGTTTGGCATCTTCCAGCAACGCCGTGGCGGCTCCGGCGATCTCTTCCGGCGTTTCACCGCGTACTTTCATGGCAACCAGCGCGGCAGCAAGCTGCGTGGGCTCCAGCTGTCCGGTAATAATGGCGCTGAACAGCGCATGACTTTCAGCCTGATTCAGCGTCTGCGCCTGGTAAAGTTTTTCCAGTGTCTGTTGCATCGTTATTCTCCCTGTTACTTCGCCAGCGCCCAGGCCAGCGTCTGTTCAAGCAGACGCGCGCCCTGAGAAGTCAAAATCGATTCTGGATGGAACTGGAAACCGCAGACGCGATCGGCTTCATGGCGAACGGCCATGACCATCCCGTTGTAACTGGCGTTGACCGTCAGCTCATCCGGCGTGTTGCTGCCCACCAGCGAGTGATAGCGCGCCACCGGCAGTGGATTACTCAGGCCGTTAAACATGGCTTCGCCGTCATGCACGATGGAAGAGGCTTTGCCGTGCAGGATCTCGCCTGCCTGACCCACATGGCCGCCATAGGCTTCGACAATTGCCTGATGTCCCAGACAGATACCGATAATTGGCAGACGACCGCGCAGCACCCGCAGCAGCGCCGGCATACAGCCAGCATCTTTTGGTGCACCGGGGCCGGGGGAGAGCATCAGCACCGGATTTTCCATCCGCTGCAGCTGTTCAATTAACAGTTCAGCGGGAAGATTGTTGCGATAAATCACCACGTTGTGACCAAAGGTCCGCAGCTGATCAACCAGGTTATAGGTAAATGAGTCGATGTTATCGAGCAGCAGAATATCGGCCATCAGAAGATCTCCTTGCAGTGATGGGCAGTTGCAATAGCGCGCAGTACGGCGCGGGCTTTATTGCGGCTTTCATCCGCTTCAGCCTGCGGATTAGAGTCCAGCACCACACCGGCGCCCGCCTGCACGGTGGCAACGCCGTCTTCGACATAGGCCGAACGAATAACGATACAGGTATCGAGATCGCCCTGGGCAGTGAAGTAACCCACCGCGCCGCCATAGCTGCCGCGACGCGTGCGTTCAGCACCGGCAATCAGCTGCATGGCACGAACCTTCGGTGCACCACTTAGCGTGCCCATGTTCATACAGGCGCGATAGGCGTGCAGGACGTCGAGGTCGGCGCGCAGCGTGCCCACGACGCGGGAAACCAGATGCATCACAAAGGAATAGCGGTCGACTTTGGTCAGATCAGCGACATAACGGCTGCCGGGCACGCAGATACGCGCCAGATCGTTACGCGCCAGATCCACCAGCATCAGATGTTCAGCCAGCTCTTTATGGTCGGTGCGCATCTCCAGTTCAATGCGGCTGTCGAGATCGCGGTCCAGTGAACCATCTTCATGGCGGCCACGTGGACGGGTACCGGCAATCGGGTAGATCTCAATCTGACGCGAGGTGGCGTCATACTTCAGCGAGCTTTCAGGCGACGCGCCAAACAGGGAGAAATCCTGATCCTGCATGAAAAACATGTACGGGCTTGGGTTGCTGTTTTTCAGCGTGTCGTAGGCGGCCAGCGGTGACGGGCACGGCAGCGAGAAGCGGCGCGACGGCACGACCTGGAAAATCTCGCCGATGCGAATCGCCTGCTGCATGGTGCGAACCACGTCGCAGTACTCTTCATCACTCTGGCTGGTCGTCAGCGACATCTGCTCTACCGTCTGAACCGGCAGGGCCGGAGCAGGCTGCAGCATCTGACCATGGAGCTGCTCAATGCGACGTTGCAGGCGCTGGAATTCGCTGGTGGACGGGCAGAACAGGCTGGCCTGCAGACGCGCGCTGCGGGTCTGGTGATCGATCACCAGTAAGGTCTCTGCCAGGTAAAAACAGTAGTCGGGGCAGCGTTGCTGATTATCCAGCTCCGGCAGGGTTTCAAACCCTGCGACCAGGTCGTAAGCAAACAAGCCTCCCAGCAGAACGGCTTCACGTTCGTCGGCAGAGGAGTTAACCAGCTGTGGAATAAGACGCAGTGCATCAAACACCGACAGGGCCTTAAGGCGGGAATCTTCATCCTGCTGATGATCGGTGCTCTGCGGGAAAGTCAGCTCGCGTCCATCGGGACGGACCTGATTGCTGACGGAGGCGGGCAGCGCCTCATCCAGCAGTGGCAGCACGGCGCGGCCATTTTCTGACAGCGCCTGAACGGTAACCGTATTACCCATGGCGCTGATACGCAGCGCGCTGTCGACAATCAGCAGGCTTTTCAAATTGCGCTTGCTGTCGATGTCAGCAGATTCGAGCAGCAGGGTTGCCGGACGTGCGCCGCACAGCTGATGAAACACTGCGGCCGGATCTTCGCGGTAGGGCGCGTTGCCGGTAATCAACTTCACTGTAGGTTTCGCATTTGGCATGATGATTTCTCTGAATTTCGCTCAAAAAAAAGCCCGCTCGGTGGCGGGCTCAGGTATTAGCACAGCGTTTACGCAAAGTGTGCACGACCCAGTCGCCCGTATTCGGGAACATCGCGCCAACCGTTTAAATGCGTGATTACAACAGCCATGATTCAATACCCGTTACGTGTGAACTTGTGTACTAGTTAACGGGTTCGGCGCGGAAAAGTCAATAGCCTTTTTCACTGAGCATTAAAATCGTTATCATGCTGGCCGGTTTAGTATTAGCAGGAGTTCTTTTGAGCGATATCGCCCGTTTCCCGGTTTACGATTTACACAGTCACACGCGTGCCTCCGATGGCTTTCTGACGCCAGCTGCGCTGGTGCAGCGAGCTGTAGAGATGCGCGTCGGCGTACTGGCGATCACCGATCACGACAGCGTTGCAGGTGTAGAAGAAGCGCAGCAAACGGCACTCGACCAGGATTTACCGATAAAGGTGCTGGCAGGTGCAGAGATCTCCACACTCTGGGAGAACCATGAGATTCACATCGTGGGCCTGAACATTGATATCCACCATCCGGCGATGGTGACCTTTCTGGCCGGACAACATGCGTGCCGTCGGATACGGGCCGAAGAGATCGGTGAACGACTGGCCAGGGCGCGTATTCCGGATGCGCTGGCGGGAGCGATGCGACTGGCAGATGGCGGCATCATTACCCGTGGTCACTTTGCCCGCTTTCTGATTGAGCAGGGCAAAGCTGAGAACATGGTGCAGGTATTCAAAAATTATCTGGCGCGTGGCAAAACCGGCTACGTGCCGCCACAATGGTGTACAATTAAACAAGCTATTGATGCGATTCATTATTCTGGTGGTTGTGCCGTGCTGGCGCATCCTGGCCGTTACGGTTTATCGGCAAAGTGGCTTAAACGACTGGTCGCCCATTTCCGCGAAGCGGGGGGCGATGCGATGGAAGTCGCACAGTGCCAGCAGCCACCTAATGAGCGCACGACACTGGCGCAATACGCCAGAGATAATGAACTGGCCGCATCACAAGGTTCTGATTTTCATCAACCCTGCCCGTGGATTGAGTTGGGCCGCAAACTCTGGCTGCCCGCGGCGGTTGAGCCGGTCTGGGAACGCTTCCCGGATCTCGCTCCCAGCCTGGCAATCACGTAAAGGTGACACGAGGTTTTTATGAGTCAATTGTTTCACATTCATCCGGATAACCCACAGCCGCGCCTGATTAATCAGGCGGTCGACTACCTGAACAAAGGCAGCGTCATCGTCTATCCGACCGATTCCGGCTATGCGCTGGGCTGTCGGCTGGAAGAGAAGGGCGCGATGGAGCGCATTTGCCGTATCCGTCAGCTCGATGGGCACCACAACTTCACCCTGATGTGCCGTGACCTCTCAGAACTGTCGGTTTATTCGCAGGTGGGCAACTCCGCCTTTCGTCTGCTGAAAAACAACACGCCGGGTAACTACACCTTTATTCTTAAGGCGACCAAAGAAGTGCCGCGTCGCCTGATGAATGAGAAGCGTAAGACCATTGGTCTGCGCGTGCCTTCCAATCCAGTCGCACTGGCGCTGCTGGAAGCCCTGAATCAGCCGATGATGTCGACCTCATTAATCCTGCCGGGCAACGATTTCACCGAGTCCGATCCGGAAGAGATTCAGCACAGCATTGGTAAGCTGGTCGATCTGATCATTGACGGCGGCACGCTGGGACAGCAGCCGACCACGGTGGTCGATCTGACCACCGATGCACCGGAAATTGTGCGTGAAGGGGTGGGCGATACCCGCCCGTTCCTGTAATTAAGTCGGGCTTCAGACACCGCGGGTCGGTGTCTGAGCCAGATTCGACTCTAGCCAGCTCTTAAACTGGCCGTAAGGAATATAAAGTGACACATCTTTCAGGATCACTTTGTTATTACGACCATTCTTAATCGAATCAGAATAGCCAACAATAACGCCGCTTAGCGTATCATCACGGTTGTAAACGCCGCCGCCCGACATTCCCTGAACCACGCCTGCGTTAGACGCCATGGCGATACACGGGCTTTTATTCCAGTTATTCCTGATAGCCGTGCGGGCTAAATTAACCCCTGTCGATTCAACGGGCATCGCGGAAATAAAGCTGTAGCCATACATTTTAACGGGATCGCCGATGTCACCGCTGCGGAATTTAGCCAGCGTGTTAGCATCATTCTTGTGATAAATAATCGCAAGGTCGCAATAAGGGTGATATGACTTCACGCGCTGTACGGCAGTTTTAGCAACGTGCGCAGCGGTGAGGCTATATTCAGGCGTCAGAGGTATGCTGGTGCCCAGTGTGCCGAGACCGAGGATCGTCGGAATGCCCGTCACGCTCATATCTACGTGCTGCATCGCCGTGCGACTGTACTCAGTATGGCCCACAGAGCAACCGCTCAGGACCAGTGCAGCAAGCACCGGGCACAGAAACAGGTTTCTCATAATGGTTTTCTTTATTCAGGCATGTCGGAAAATCCCTGGTGAAGATTTGTGACATGCAAGCAAGGTTCATCACTGAACCGTATTAACGCAACAACTCCGGATGCGCCGGTTTATTGGATTAATTAAAAAACGCTATTTTTATTAACGTATGGCATAACCACACGCTGATGTTGCAAAAACGCTTTATCGCGTTTTTATGTTTTTTTATTGTACTGCTGAGATTAAGTGTACCATCTTAATAGTATCGTACAATTTATTAAAGTTAATAAAAAACAAATATCACGGAAAATAAGGTTTTAAATAAATCTCCCTTAGGAATCAACTGCCTTTTTTATATCGACCAATCGCTTGTCATGGATAAAATCAAACAGGCAGTTTTTTACACTAGCACTGGCGCTTTTTGCAGAGCATCAAAAGCACGAGCCCAGCAAAAGAAGCTTAAGGTAGTGTTAAGGTTTTTATCATCAGAACATTGTTTTGCCTGGAAATGAATGCTTAAGAAATATAATTACGCTCAGCTATAAAGTTTTTGATGTCTGCGTTTTATTAAACATTTTTTCTTATGATAAAGGGTGATGTTATTTAAATGTAAATTAAAGATTATCAGATATAAAACAATCAGAAACCAAACTATTATTAAGCCATTGCTCTGCTCATAAAGCACGTTACATCAGCGTTAAATGCCTGTATAATGTGGCAAACTTACTAAGTTAACCTGTTGATTTAGAAAGGATTATCACCCAATCATGACGCCTGGGAAGGCGACAAAGAGGAAGCTCAATGAGCGAAAAGTTACAGAAAGTCTTAGCGCGTGCCGGTCATGGCTCGCGTCGTGAAATCGAATCAATGATAGCTGCTGGCCGTGTCAGCGTTGACGGCAAGATCGCCACACTGGGCGACCGCGTCGAAAGCAGCAAATCCCTGAAAATCCGTATTGATGGCCATCTGGTATCGATTGCTGAATCCGCAACCGAAGTATGCCGTGTGCTGGCTTACTACAAACCGGAAGGCGAACTCTGTACCCGCAGCGATCCTGAAGGCCGCCCAACGGTGTTTGACCGCCTGCCTCGTCTGCGTGGTTCACGCTGGATTGCCGTTGGCCGTCTGGATGTGAACACCTGTGGTCTGATGCTCTTCACCACCGACGGTGAACTGGCGAACCGCCTGATGCATCCGAGCCGTGAAGTGGAACGTGAATATGCAGTGCGCGTCTTTGGCCAGGTCGACGATGATAAAATTCGTCAGCTGAGTAAAGGTGTTCAGCTGGAAGATGGCCCGGCTGCGTTTAAAACGCTTAAGTTTGGCGGCGGGGAAGGGATCAACCAGTGGTATAACGTCACCCTCACCGAAGGACGTAATCGTGAAGTACGTCGTTTGTGGGAAGCGGTCGGCGTGCAGGTCAGTCGTCTGATGCGTGTCCGCTACGGCGATATCACCTTACCAAAAGGCCTGCCACGTGGTGGCTGGACTGAACTGGATCTGCCAGCGGTAAACTACCTGCGTAACCTGGTTGAGCTGGATGATGAAACCGTCACTAAGCTGGTGGTCGAAAAAGATCGTCGTCGTACCAAGGCGAACCAGATTCGTCGTGCCGTGAAACGGCACACTAAAGTGAGCAGCACACCTCGTGCGCCACGCCGCAATCCGGGCAGCAAACGTAACTCCGGTTAATAGCGTTGCCTGAATGCTAAAAACGCAGCCCCGTGGCTGCGTTTTCTTTTTCTGTTACCAGTCAATTCCCTGCTGAGCCTGTATACCGGCATCAAATGCGTGTTTCACTGGCCGCATCTCCGTTACCGTATCTGCCATCTCCGTCAGGCTGCGATGACAGCCTCGTCCGGTAATAATCACGCTCTGATGTGCCGGGCGCTGTTGCAGGGTGGTGATCAGATCGTCCAGCGGCAGATAATCCATGCTGACCATATAGGTGATTTCATCGAGCACCACCAGATCGATCTGCTCATCGGCCAGCATCCGCTTTGCATGCTGCCACACAGCCAGACAGGCGGCGGTATCCGTTTCGCGGTTCTGCGTGTCCCACGTAAACCCGGTTGCCATCACCTGAAACTCCACACCGTGCTGTTCCAGCAGGTTTCGCTCGCCATTCGGCCAGTCACCTTTAATAAACTGGATCGCTGCTGCTCGCTTGCCATGTCCGGTGGCGCGAAGTGCTGTGCCAAAGGCTGCCGTGGTTTTGCCTTTGCCATTGCCGGTGAACACCATCAGAATGCCACGAACCTCAGTGGCCGCTGCAATGCGCGCATCGACCTGCTCTTTTAAACGTTGCTGACGTTGTTGATGACGATCGTCAGCCATTATTCCGCGGCTCCCGGTTTTCTGCCCGGCTGTGCATCAAAGCTGATACCGGTTTTGCGTCGGCTGTCATCACCCATCAGATAAAGGTAGAGCGGCATCAGATCGGCAGGGGTTTTCAGCTTATTAGCATCTTCCTGCGGGAAAGCACTGGCGCGCATTTTGGTGCGCGTGCCGCCCGGATTGATACAGTTTACCCGCAGCGAGTGCGTCTTATATTCATCAGCCAGTACCTGCATCATCCCTTCGGTAGCAAATTTAGAGACGGCATAAGCGCCCCAGCCCGCGCGACCCGTACGGCCAACGCTGGAGGTGGTAAAGACCAGTGAACCGGCATCCGATTTTAACAGCAGCGGTAACAGTGCCTGGGTCAGGAAGAAGGTCGCATCCAGATTGATATTCATCACCTCCTGCCAGATCTGTGGGTCCAGTTCCGCCAGCGGCACAATCTCACCCAGGATACCGGCGTTGTGCAGCACGCCGTCAAGACGCGGAAACTGCTGAGCCAGTTGCTCTCCAATCTGATGGCAACGTTCCGGCGTCGCATCGGCCAGATCGAACACCACAGTGTGAGCAGGGCATTGATTAAGTTGATTGATAGCCTGTGCGACCTGCTGAAGCTTATCAGCGTTACGGCCCATCAGGATCACTTCAGCGCCATAACGGGCGTAAGTCAGCGCCGCCTCCCGGCCAATACCA
This sequence comes from Pantoea sp. MHSD4, assembly GCF_021043305.1. Classification (NCBI taxonomy): domain Bacteria; kingdom Pseudomonadati; phylum Pseudomonadota; class Gammaproteobacteria; order Enterobacterales; family Erwiniaceae; genus Pantoea; species Pantoea sp. MHSD4. Next base: position 962,881 of record NZ_JAJNDH010000001.1, read on the forward strand.
TCGGAAGCACCCGTGACCAGGATAATACGGTGATTGAGCAGGTCGCTTTTCGGTTGATAGTGCACAGCGGGATCCTCCAGCGAAAACAGCATGATTCCGCTTTATGCCTGAATTTACGAATGGGCGCAATCGCCAACCTGCGCATTCTGTGCCGGCTGCTGGCATTTCAGGCGACGGAGCAGGGCAAAACGGCTAAACTGGCGAACTGTTTTTGATTCTCTGTAACTAAGGCGACCTGATGGATTTTATTTCAACGTATGGACTGTTTTTAGCGAAAGCGGTGACACTGGTGGTTGCCGTCGCCGCGATCGTCATGATTATTATGAATGCTGCGCTGCGCAAGCGGGCACAAAATGGTCAGCTTCGCCTGACGCATCTGGGTGATGACTATCAGCAGATGAAAGAGGATTTGCAGCTGGCAAAAATGAAACCCCAGGCGCAAAAAGTCTGGCTGAAAAACCATAAAAAAAGCGAAAAGCTGAAAGCGAAAGCGGAAAAACAGGCGGCGAAGCAGGGGCAAACTGACAGCGTCAAACCCACCCTTTATGTGCTCGATTTTAAAGGCAGCATGGATGCCGGTGAGGTGACCTCACTGCGTGAAGAGATATCAGCAGTACTGGCCGTAAAACAGCCCGGCGATGAAGTGCTGTTGCGTCTTGAAAGTCCGGGCGGCGTGGTACATGGCTATGGCCTGGCGGCCTCGCAGCTGCAGCGTCTGCGCGATCAGGGACTGCGTATTACGGCAGCCGTGGATAAAGTGGCGGCCTCCGGCGGATACATGATGGCCTGCGTAGCTGACCGCATCGTGGCAGCACCGTTCTCAATCATTGGCTCAATTGGTGTGGTTGCGCAAATTCCTAACTTCAACCGCCTGCTGAAACGTAACGATATCGATGTTGAGCTGCATACCGCCGGACAATATAAGCGTACGCTGACGCTCTTCGGTGAAAACACCGAAGAAGGGCGTGAGAAGTTCCAGGAAGATCTTGACGAAACACACCTGTTATTTAAACAGTTCGTTCACCAGATGCGCCCGTCACTCGATATCGATAAGGTTGCAACCGGTGAACACTGGTATGGCCGTCAGGCGCTGAATCTGGGGCTGATTGACGAAATTGGCACCAGCGATGATTTGATCATTCGTCAGATGGATCAGTTCAACGTTCTTGGCGTGCATTATGCCCGTCGCCGTAAAATGATGGACCGCTTTACCCAGAGTGCCGGTTCGGTGGCCGAGCGGCTGTTGCTGAAACTCTGGCAGCGTGGTGAAAAGCCATTGCTCTGATGCGAAACCCGGCCTGTGCCGGGTTTTTTATTTCAGGTGCGGGTGTTTTATTCCAGGTGATAGCGCGGCGACAGCACCACTGCAAGGTGTTTAAAGACGTTAAACACGGCGGTGGTTTTCGCGGTCGGCAGTCCGTCCGCGTCAAGAAAAAACGGTCCGCGAAAGACCAGTACATCGGCCTGCTGAGTCACCTCGTCCGCCTGCATGCCTGCTAAATAATCGTCATGCTCTTTGATCAGCGTATTGGCCTTTTCCAGCAACGCCTGGCGGGAAATAGCCTGTGTCGTTCTCTCCATTTATTCGTTCCTTTTTGACAGCACCCAAATCCTTTCTATATTACTGGCGTGCCAGACGGTATGACAAATCGGTCTGAACGATGAAATCTGGCGTAAGTTCAGGCTGAGTGCTAATTAGGTTGCGTAACAGATTTTATCAGGTAGAGTGTGGGCGATTCCGATTTCAGGGATTTTGCACCGGGATGTGTGAAGAGTTCAGATGGAAAAAGTATGCCTTATCATGCAGTTGCATTACACCGCATCATCTGTTCTGAGATTGACCCCTCCGCCTTGAAATGTTAAACAGGCGCAGCAATATTGAACCCGATGGGTTTTTGGGCATCCAATCCTCTCCCGTTAAGCAGGATGTTTTCATTAGGTAAAGGTAAATATGGGTAAAGCACTCGTTATTGTTGAGTCCCCGGCAAAGGCTAAAACAATCAATAAATATCTGGGCAATGACTACGTGGTTAAATCCAGCGTCGGTCATATCCGGGATCTGCCGACCAGTGGTTCAACCGCAAAGAAGAGTGCTGACGCCTCGACTGAAAAGAAAGCCAAAGACGCTGCGACTGACAAGAAAGTCAAAAAAGTAAAAAAAGATGAGAAAGCCGCACTCGTCAGCCGCATGGGTGTTGACCCCTATCACGGCTGGGAAGCGGATTATCAGATTCTGCCCGGCAAAGAGAAAGTGGTTGCGGAACTGAAGGCATTAGCCGCCAATGCTGACCACATCTATCTCGCAACCGACCTTGACCGCGAAGGGGAAGCCATTGCCTGGCACCTGCGGGAAGTGATCGGGGGTGATGACTCACGCTTTAGCCGCGTGGTATTTAACGAAATTACGAAGAATGCGATTCGTCAGGCGTTTGAAAAGCCGGGCGAACTGAATATTGACAGGGTTAATGCTCAACAGGCGCGTCGTTTCATGGACCGCGTGGTGGGTTATATGGTCTCACCACTGCTGTGGAAAAAGATCGCCCGTGGTCTTTCTGCCGGACGTGTTCAATCCGTTGCCGTGCGTCTGGTCGTGGAGCGTGAGCGAGAAATTAAAGCCTTTGTGCCTGAAGAGTACTGGGAAGTTAATGCCGCGCTAAGCACGCCGAAAGGTGATGAGCTGTCGATGGATGTGACGCACAAAGGCGATAAAGCCTTCCGTCCGGTCAATCGCGATGAAACCTACGCCGCCGTCGCGCTGCTCGAAAAAGCGCGTTATGAGATCGTCGATCGTGAAGATAAGCCGACCAGCAGTAAGCCGGGCGCGCCCTATATCACCTCAACGCTGCAGCAGGCTGCCAGTACCCGTCTTGGCTTTGGTGTTAAGAAAACCATGATGATGGCCCAGCGCCTGTACGAAGCGGGTCACATTACTTACATGCGTACCGATTCAACCAACCTGAGTCAGGATGCGGTCGCCATGGCACGGGGTTATATCGAAAGCAATTTCGGTAAAAAATATCTGCCTGACAATCCTGTGACTTACGCCAGCAAAGAAAACTCCCAGGAAGCGCATGAAGCGATTCGTCCTTCTGATGTGGACGTGGTGGCGGAACAGCTGAAAGATATGGAAGCGGATGCACAGAAACTCTATCAGCTTATCTGGCGTCAGTTTGTTGCCTGTCAGATGACACCGGCAAAATATGATTCCAGCACCATCACCGCCGCCGCGGGTGAGTTCAGACTCAAAGCAAAAGGGCGTATTCTGCGTTTCGACGGCTGGACCAAAGTGATGCCAGCGCTGCGCAAGAATGATGAAGATCGTACGTTGCCTGCGGTCAGTGTGGGGGATGTTCTGGACCTTAAAGCACTGCAGCCGGGTCAACACTTCACCAAGCCACCGGCGCGCTTCAGCGAAGCATCCCTGGTGCGCGAGCTTGAGAAACGCGGAATTGGCCGTCCATCAACCTACGCAGCCATTACCTCGACCATTCAGGATCGTGGCTATGTGAGGGTGGAAAACCGCCGTTTCTATGCGGAAAAAATGGGTGAAATCGTTACCGATCGTCTGGAAGAGAACTTCCGCGAACTGATGAATTACGATTTCACCGCCCGCATGGAGAGCAACCTTGACCAGGTTGCCAATAACGAGGCGCAATGGAAAGCGGTGCTCGACCACTTCTTCAGCGACTTTACTCAGCAGCTTGAACTGGCTGAGAAAGATCCTGAAGAGGGTGGCATGCAGCCAAACCAGATGGTGCTGACCTCAATCGGGTGTCCGACCTGTAGCCGTCAGATGGGAATTCGCACCGCCAGTACCGGCGTCTTCCTGGGCTGTTCTGGCTACGCGCTGCCGCCTAAAGAACGCTGCAAACAGACCATCAACCTGATTCCGGAAAATGAAGTTCTCAATATTCTGGAAGGGGATGATGCTGAAACCAACGCACTGCGTGCCCGTCGCCGCTGCCAGAAGTGTGGCACAGCCATGGACAGCTATCTGATCGATAACGAACGTAAACTGCATGTCTGTGGTAATAACCCGGAGTGTGATGGTTACGAAATCGAGAAGGGTGAGTTCCGCATCAAAGGCTATGACGGCCCGATAGTGGAGTGTGAGAAGTGTGGTTCTGAGATGCACCTGAAGATGGGACGCTTTGGGAAGTACATGGCGTGTACCAATGAAGAGTGCAAAAACACCCGTAAGATTTTGCGTAGTGGTGAGGTTGCTCCACCGAAAGAAGATCCGGTTCCACTGCCAGAGCTGGCGTGTGAGAAGTCCGATGCTTACTTCGTGTTGCGAGACGGCGCAGCGGGCGTTTTCCTTGCAGCCAACACCTTCCCGAAATCACGCGAAACGCGTGCGCCGCTGGTGGAAGAGCTTCAGCGCTTTAAAGATCGTCTGCCTGAAAAGCTGAAATATCTGGCCGACGCGCCAGCAGCCGATCCGGAAGGTAACAAAGCGATGGTGCGCTTTAGCCGTAAAACCAAACAGCAGTATGTTTCCTCTGAAAAAGAGGGCAAAGCAACAGGCTGGTCCGCCTTCTATATAGACGGTAAATGGCAGGTCGCGAAGAAGTAATCCACTCAGGCCAGCGCTCGCTGGCCTTTTTCTGAGCCTTATATCAATCCGTTCTACTCTTTAACGTAAACTGATATAGTTGTTATAGCATTTCCGACCTTTCCTGATGCATAGCATTTTCTACCCTAGCGACTATACGTCAACCGGGGATGCGACTCTGTAACTTACCGGATGGAACAGATATGAAATTACAGCAGTTGCGCTATATCGTCGAAGTGGTAAACCATAATCTCAATGTCTCTTCGACAGCGGAAGGCCTCTACACCTCTCAGCCTGGCATCAGCAAACAGGTTCGCATGCTGGAAGATGAACTGGGCGTGCAAATCTTTGCCCGCAGCGGGAAACATCTCACCCAGGTCACGCCGGCAGGTGAAGAGATCATTCGTATAGCGCGTGAAGTGCTCTCAAAAGTGGATGCGATCAAATCGGTGGCGGGTGAGCATACCTGGCCGGATAAAGGCTCGCTCTATGTGGCGACCACTCACACTCAGGCTCGCTATGCGCTGCCTGGCGTGATCAAAGGCTTTATTGAGCGTTATCCGCGTGTCTCACTCCACATGCATCAGGGTTCCCCGACTCAGATTGCCGAAGCGGTCTCCAAGGGCAATGCGGATTTTGCGATTGCCACCGAGGCACTGCATCTCTATGACGATTTAATCATGCTGCCTTGCTACCACTGGAACCGGGCGATTGTCGTCACCGCTGACCATCCGCTGGCGGGGAAAGGCCAGGTGACCATTGAGGAGCTGGCTGAGTATCCTCTGGTCACTTACACCTTCGGCTTTACCGGGCGTTCTGAACTGGATACGGCCTTTAATCGCGCAGGATTAACGCCACGCATTGTTTTCACCGCCACTGACGCAGACGTCATCAAAACTTATGTTCGCCTGGGCCTGGGCGTAGGGGTTATTGCCAGCATGGCGGTAGACCCGGTGGCCGATCCTGACCTTATTCGTATTGAAGCCGCTGACATCTTTACCAACAGCACCACAAAAATTGGCTTCCGCCGAAGTACCTTCCTGCGTAGTTATATGTATGATTTTATACAACGTTTTGCGCCACATTTGACGCGCGACGTGGTGGACACAGCGGTAGCCTTACGCTCAAACGAGGATATTGAGGCGATGTTTAAAGATATCAAACTGCCGTTTAAATAGAGTTTACGCGCTTCACTTAAACTTAAGGCTGCCAGGTGCAGCCTTTTTTGTTTCCAGGCTTTAGCGCCAAATGAGAATCAAAATTTTTATGATTTTTTTGTAAATGAAACATTGATCACATGTTTTCCCATCGGGCTTTCTTAAATGCGAATTACCACACATTTTTAACTATGTCACTTTGCGACTTGCCAGGATTATTCCCATACTCCAGTTAAGAGTTAATGCAGGAAGCCAGTAAACATAAGGGTCTTTAGCGATCTCTTTAGTTTTAAATGGACCTGTTTTTAAATTAACTCAAATTTATTAGCTCTCTGTTTAATTAAATATTTGTTCCGAAGTTAATGGTTTCTTACGTTACTGGCTCCTATTGATTAATACCGTTAATCGTTTTACTCAATAAAAATAACTGGATTTTTGGCCTTAACGCGTTTAGGATTCCTCCTAAATCTTAATCGATGTTATCAATCATTTTGTTGAGAGTGATTATCAAAAACTATGAATACACGACTGACTGTACAACCGGGTTTCCCGGCAAAAAGCACCAAGGTTGAGCGTACCGGCAACACCCGTCGCAATGCCTGGTTAACCGTATTCGCTGCCTCTGCGCTGTTCTGGGTGGTAGTAGCGTTAATGATTTGGCGTATCTGGGGCTAAAGCCATGTGGGCAAACACACTCAGCCATAAACGTTCCCTGACTTCACGTCAGCACAAGCCGGTTGCCTGCAAAGGAAAAGAACCACTTGCAAAGGACGAGAAAGTGTCTATCCCCGAATCGTGGGATTTGAGTGATAACCAGAGACTTTTTATTGAGTCATTCCTGGACCCTAAGAGTAAATAACCTTTTCAGACCATTTATTAGTCGCAGTTTTTATTTCCGGAGTTTCCGGCGGGCTTGTTAATTGCCCTTTACCACATTGCGTACGACCAAAGGGTGTCGCCTTGATGAGGTGACCGCAAAAACTTTTACGCCAGATTCCGGCGAAGGAGTGAACCAAATGAATATGATTAAAATGTCCTGGCTCAGCGCGTATGCCTTCTCCTTTGCGTTCTGGTCTGCGGCGGTGTGGATAACGCTGTAATTTGAATTAAATCACCTTTTTTATGATGCCTCGTGATCTCACGGGGCATTTTCGTTTGTGAGCGATTGTGGCAATTTGTGTTGTAATCAAATCGTTAACGAATTTTGGTCTATCTTTAACATAAACCTTTGTCTCTCTAAGGTTTAAGACCATGAATGAAAAAGGAGGAGCTATGTCGTCTACCCTACGCGAGCAGAGTCAGGAAATACTGCAGGTCGACACCAAAAAATATCACATCTTCAGTCTTCCCCGCGCTGCTCAACATCTCGGCAATATAGACAGTCTGCCCAAATCTCTGAAGGTCCTGCTGGAAAATTTACTGCGCTGGCAGGATGGTGATTCTGTTACGGCAGAAGATATTCAGGCGCTGGTTGACTGGCAAAAAGATGCCCACGCCGATCGTGAAATCGCCTATCGTCCCGCCCGTGTATTAATGCAGGACTTTACCGGCGTACCTGCCGTAGTTGACCTGGCGGCGATGCGCGAAGCGGTAAATCGCCTGGGTGGCGATGTGGCGAAAGTGAATCCGTTATCGCCAGTGGATCTGGTCATTGACCACTCAGTTACCGTTGATCACTTTGGCGATGATTACGCTTTCGAAGAGAACGTCCGGCTGGAGATGGAGCGCAACCATGAGCGTTATGTCTTCCTGCGCTGGGGACAGAAAGCATTTGATAAGTTCCGGGTTGTACCGCCGGGCACCGGTATCTGCCATCAGGTGAACCTGGAGTATCTGGGTAAGGCGATCTGGCATGAAACGCTCAACGGCGAAGAGTATGCCTGGCCCGATACACTGGTCGGCACTGACTCCCACACCACCATGATCAACGCGCTGGGCGTGCTGGGATGGGGAGTAGGGGGAATCGAGGCAGAAGCTGCCATGCTTGGCCAGCCCGTCTCCATGCTGATTCCGGATGTAGTGGGATTCAAACTCACCGGCAAACTCAAGCCAGGCATCACCGCGACTGACCTGGTGCTTACCGTTACCCAGATGCTTCGTAAGCATGGCGTCGTGGGCAAATTTGTCGAGTTTTACGGTGATGGTCTGGCCGATCTGCCGCTGGCTGATCGCGCCACTATTGCCAACATGGCCCCGGAATATGGCGCGACCTGCGGTTTCTTCCCGGTCGATGATGTCACGCTGAGCTACATGACGCTGACCGGCCGCGATGCCGATCAGGTCGCCCTGGTGGAAGCTTATGCCAAAGCACAGGGACTGTGGCGCAACGCCGGCGATGAGCCGCGCTTTACCAGCACCCTGTCACTGGACATGAACGAAGTGGAATCGAGCCTTGCCGGACCAAAACGTCCGCAGGATCGGGTTTCGCTGGGTGATGTGCCTGCCGCGTTTGACGCCAGCAACGAGCTGGAAGTGAATCAGGCGCAGAAACCGCATAAAAATGTCGAATACACCGACAGTGACACCGGCCTGACGCATACACTGACCGACGGTGCCGTTGTAATCAGTGCGATTACCTCCTGTACTAACACCTCTAATCCCAGCGTGCTGATGGCGGCTGGCTTACTGGCGAAGAAAGCGGTCGAGCGTGGCCTGAAACGTCAGCCCTGGGTTAAAGCTTCACTGGCACCCGGTTCTAAAGTGGTTTCAGACTATCTCGCCGTCGCGCAACTCACCCCTTATCTTGATGAGCTGGGCTTTAATCTGGTCGGTTATGGCTGCACCACCTGTATCGGTAACTCTGGTCCGCTAAAAGATGAGATTGAGTCTGCCATTAAAGCGGGCGATCTGACTGTCGGTGCAGTGCTGTCCGGCAACCGCAATTTTGAAGGTCGTATTCATCCGCTGATTAAAACCAACTGGCTCGCGTCGCCACCGCTGGTGGTAGCCTATGCGCTGGCGGGTAATATGAAAATCAACCTGCAGACTGAGCCACTGGGCCACGATCGTCAGGGCCAGCCGGTCTATCTGAAAGATATCTGGCCAACGCCGGAAGAGATTGCCACAGCCGTGCAGCAGGTTACCAGCGACATGTTCCACAAAGAGTACGCTGAAGTCTTCGACGGCACGCCCGAGTGGCAGGAGATCAAGGTCAGTGAAGCGGCGACGTATGACTGGGATGAAGGCTCGACCTATATTCGTCTGTCGCCGTTCTTTGATGATATGGAGAAAGAGCCTAAGCCGGTGCAGGATATTCGCGGTGCGCGGGTTCTTGCTATGCTGGGCGACTCCGTTACCACGGACCATATCTCACCGGCGGGCAGCATTAAAGCTGAAAGTCCGGCCGGACGCTATCTGCTGTCGCACGGCGTTGAGCGAACCGACTTTAACTCCTACGGTTCCCGTCGCGGTAACCATGAAGTGATGATGCGCGGCACGTTCGCCAACATCCGAATCCGCAATGAGATGGTGCCAGGCGTGGAGGGCGGTTATACCCGTCATTATCCGAGTGGCGAGCAGCTGGCTATCTATGACGCGGCGATGAAATATCAGGCGGAAGGTATACCGCTGGCCGTGATTGCCGGCCTTGAGTATGGATCCGGTTCAAGCCGCGACTGGGCGGCGAAAGGCCCACGTTTGCAGGGTGTGAGAGTTGTCATTGCTGAATCTTTTGAGCGTATTCACCGCTCAAACCTGATCGGCATGGGCATTCTGCCGCTGGAATTCCCGCAGGGCGTGACCCGCAAAACCCTGGGCCTGACCGGTGAAGAGCGTATTGACGTGGAGAATCTTCAGGCACTGACGCCAGGCTGCAGCGTGAAAGTGACGCTGACCCGTGCTGACGGCAGTAAAGAGGCGCTGGACACCCGCTGTCGCATTGATACCGGTAATGAGCTGACCTATTACCGTAACGACGGCATCCTGCACTACGTTATCCGCAATATGCTGGACTGACAAAAAAAGCCGGGGAGACCCGGCTTTTTCATTCAGGATTTCGGCAGCAGATGCCCCATCTTCGCCGCTTTGGTATCCAGATAGTGCGCATTCTTCGGATTACGTCCCACAACCAGCGGCACACGCTCAACGATATTGATCCCGGCTTCGCTGAGGATCTCAACTTTACGCGGGTTATTGGTCAGCAGGCGCACTTCATTTACGCCCAGCAGTTTGAACATATCGGCGCACAGGGTGAAGTCGCGTTCATCAGCGGCAAAGCCTAGCTGATGGTTCGCTTCTACGGTGTCATAGCCTTTGTCCTGCAACGCATAGGCGCGGATCTTATTCAGCAGACCGATATTACGGCCTTCCTGGCGGTGATACAGCAGCACACCACGACCTTCTTCTGCGATGGCATTAAGGGCGGCTTCAAGCTGAAAGCCGCAGTCGCAACGCAGGCTGAAGAGCGCATCGCCGGTCAGGCATTCGGAGTGAACGCGCGCCAGTACCGGCTCGTTATCATTAATATCGCCAAAGACCAGTGCAACGTGGTCATGTCCGGTTGCCAGTTCTTCAAAACCAACCATCAGGAAATCTCCCCATGGCGTGGGCAGTTTGGCTTCTGCCACCCGTTTAAGCTGCATGTGACTCTCCAGAACCTTCAGAGGATGCACTATCATCATGATAGTGCACAGGCCAGTGTGGCCCGACAAACGTGCAATATTGTGCCACAACCCGCAAGCGGGCTGGTAATCTCTGATACCAATTGCAGTGATAAAGCACAATTATCCAATCGGCAACGGTTATGTTATTCTTTTTTAAGCTAAAGTTATGCAATTGTTGTCTTTTAACACCGGGATAAGGGAAGAGGATGTTTAAGATTTCGCGTCGAACCACCTTCGGAATGCTGCTGCTGCTGATCATGCCCGTTGCCGTCTGGCTTACTGGCTGGCGCTGGCAGGCAGGTGAAAGCAATGCGGTGCTGAAAGGTCTGTTCTGGATGACCGAAACCGTCACCAATCCGTGGGGCATTGTCACCAGCGTACTGCTGAGTGCATGGATGCTCTGGTGCCTGCGCTTTCGCCTGAAGCCCGCCATTCTGCTTCTGTTGATCATGAACGCGACGATTCTGGCCGGGCAATACACCAAATCCTTTATTAAAGAGCAGATACAGGAGCCGCGTCCCTATGTGATCTGGCTGGAACAGCATCATGGTCTGGACGAAAAGACCTTTTACGAACTTAAACGTAAACAGCGTGGGGAGATGGTGACCTCGCTGATAGCCGATGAGACGCAGATCCCTGGCTGGCTGAAACGTCACTGGGCGTTTGAAACCGGTTTCGCTTTTCCCTCTGGTCACACCATGTTTGCCGCCAGCTGGGCGCTACTGGCATTGGGCCTGCTCTGGCCGCGTCGTCACTATAAAACCGTGGTGGTGATCTTCCTGTGGGCCACGGGCGTGATGGCGAGCCGTCTGTTGCTGGGCATGCACTGGCCGCGCGATCTGGCAATGGCAACGGTACTTTCCTGGATACTGGTCACCGTCGCTACCTGGCTGGCACAGCGATTCTGTGGACCACTGACGCTGCCGCCGGAAGAGCAAAAAGAGGTGGCGCAGCGGGAGCCCTGATTGTAATTCACCCTTAAGACCCCATATTATTAGTCAGGCCTGCGCAAAAGTGACCTGGCCGATGCTGCTGGGAGCAGCATTTTTGCTGGAGTTTTGGCATAATTCTACCCGACAACCTCACAACAGGATGCACTGTGAAATATTTGCTGATTTTTTTAGTGGTACTGGTCATTTTTATTATTTCCGTCACTTTGGGTGCGCATAACGATCAGGTCATTACTTTTAACTATCTGCTGGCGCAGGGTGAGTTCAGCATCTCGACCTTACTGGCATCGCTGTTTGGCGCAGGTTTCGTGCTTGGCTGGATTATCTGTGGGCTGTTCTGGTTACGGACCCGCGTCGCACTGGCAAATGCCAACCGGAAAATCAAGCGTATGCAGACGCAAATCGAGCAGAGTACTGCTCTGGCGACCACGCCAGCTTCGCCGGCTGGCCGGGAATAATCCCCGATGCATGAATTGCTGTTTCTGTTACTGCCGGTGGCGGCTGCGTATGGCTGGTATATGGGCCGCCGCAGTGCACATCAGGACAAGCAACAGGAAGCCAACCGACTGTCGCGTGAATATGTCGCTGGCGTAAACTTCCTGCTCTCAAATCAGCAGGACAAAGCGGTCGATCTGTTCCTTGATATGCTCAAAGAGGACAGCGGCACGGTAGAAGCCCACCTGACGCTGGGTAATCTCTTCCGATCGCGTGGCGAAGTTGATCGCGCTATCCGTATTCATCAGGCTCTCATGGAAAGTGCTTCCCTGAGCTACGAGCAGCGTCTGCTCGCCGTTCAGCAACTGGGGCGTGATTATATGGCGGCGGGCTTTTATGACCGCGCTGAAGATATGTTTAAGCAGCTCACCGATGAAACGGACTTCCGGGTGGGCGCGCTGCAGCAGCTGCTGCTGATCCATCAGGCAACCAGCGACTGGCAGCAGGCGATTGAGGTGGCAGAACGTCTGGTTAAGCTCGGTAAAGATAAGCAGAAGGGCGAAATTGCCCACTTCTACTGTGAACTGGCGTTACAGGCCATGAGCAGCGACGACCTGGATCGCGCAATGAGCCTGCTGAAGAAAGGGGAGGCGGCCGATCGCAACAGCGCGCGCATCTCTATCATGATGGGCCGTATTTTCATGGAGAAAGAGGATTTCACCAAAGCGGTGGGCCATCTGCAGCGGGTGCTGGATCAGGATAAAGAGCTGGTCAGTGAAACGCTGGGGATGCTGGAGACCTGTTTCCAGCGGCTTAATCAGCCCGAAGCCTGGGCTGATTTCCTGCAGCGTTGTGTGGAAGAGAATACGGGAGCCGCAGCGGAACTCTATCTCTCGGATATCCTGGAGCAGCAGCAGGGTGCTGAAGCGGCGCAAAACTACATCAGTCGACAGCTGCAACGCCATCCAACGATGCGTGTGTTCCATCGCCTGATGGATTTGAACCTGCATGAGGCGGAAGATGGCCGTGCCAAAGAAAGCCTGATGGTGCTGCGTGACATGGTGGGCGAACAGATTCGCACCAAGCCGCGCTATCGCTGCCAGAAGTGTGGTTTCACCGCGCATGCACTTTACTGGCACTGCCCATCCTGCCGTACCTGGTCTTCCGTTAAACCTATTCGTGGGCTCGACGGCCAGTAAAACTGGCCGCCGTGAACAGAACACGCCTTATTATAGTTACAACATACTATTGAGTTGTCACCTCCCTGACCTCCGCCATCGTGCATAAAACGCCGGGCAGAGGGGCAAAGGCGATTGTGATGGTCAGATACCGCAGGTAGAATGCTTGCCGTTTGTCTAATGCGCCTGCGGGCGCCTGTTGCAGAGGAAATGCCATGCCTTCACCCCACAATGTGACCGCTTCGCCGATTCTGGTCGCGCTGGATTACCATGACCTCGACAGCGCGCTGCGTTTCGTAGACCAGATTGATCCCCGCAGTTGCCGACTGAAAGTGGGCAAAGAGATGTTTACGCTGTTCGGACCCTCGCTGGTTAAAACCCTGCAGCAGCGCGGTTTTGAGCTCTTTCTCGATCTGAAATTCCACGATATTCCTAACACCACTGCCCATGCCGTGGCTGCTGCTGCCGATCTCGGCGTCTGGATGGTCAACGTCCATGCCAGCGGTGGCGCGCGGATGATGAACGCAGCGCGCGAGGCGCTGCTTCCTTTTGGCAAAGATGCGCCTCTGCTAATTGCGGTGACCGTACTGACCAGCATGGATACAGACGATCTCAAAGAGCTGGGCATTACACTTTCGCCTGCCGAACAGGCAGAACGACTGGCGAAGCTGACGCAATCATGCGGGCTGGATGGCGTGGTCTGTTCTGCACATGAAGCGGTTCGCTTCAAACAGGTTCTGGGTCAGGATTTTGCGCTGATCACGCCGGGAATTCGCCCGGCAGGCAGCGATGCAGGCGATCAGCGTCGCATCATGACACCCCAGCAGGCGAAGCAGGCGGGCGTAGACTACATGGTGATAGGGCGTCCGATCACCCAATCCGCCGATCCCGCCGCCACCCTGCAGGCGATCCTGCACAGTCTGGAGACACCATAATGGCAGATGATAATCGACTGGTTTACTCCACCGACAGCGGGCGCATTACCCAGCCTGAGACTAAAGCAGAGCGGCCAAAAGGGGATGGCATTGTACGCATCCAGCGCCAGACCAGCGGACGCAAAGGCAAAGGCGTCTGTCTGATCACCGGCATTGATCTGGATGATGCAGCACTGACGCTGCTGGCCGCTGAACTGAAAAAGAAGTGTGGCTGTGGTGGATCGGTAAAAGAGGGTGTTATCGAGATTCAGGGTGACAAACGCGATTTACTGAAAAGCCTGCTGGAAGCTAAAGGGATGAAAGTCAAACTGGCGGGCGGCTGAATTAAAAAAATCGGGCTACCGAAGTAGCCCGATGGTCATGTAGATGCTTAGCGTAGCCGTTTATTCTTTTAATAAGGTCCTTAGTGGACCTGATGACCGATAATACCACCAACTGCGGCGCCACCGACTGTGCCGAGCGCGCTACCATTGGTCAATACTGAACCCCCAATCGCACCCGCGCCCGCGCCAATGGCGGTGTTGCGGTCACGCTTAGACCAGTTAGAACAGCCGCTCAGGGCAACAGCTAACGTGGTAGCCAGTACAACGGCAGTGATTCGTTTCATTGTTGTAGTCATACACTTCTCCTTTGATGTGCTCACAGAGGCAACACTCTTAGTATAGCTCCGATATTTCCTCAGCCCGCTTGTGTCGCATTATTGCCTCATCCCTGACGGCATAGAAATGTGATCACCATGGACAAACCGTTTGTAGCGGGTGAGTCACAATGCGACAGGCCAACAGGTCCACGCATTGTCTGAGAGGATTCTAAGCGTTCTGCAATAATTCCGAAGATGGAAAATTCTGAAATCACGACACATTTTTTCATTCACAGCCATTCCTTCTGCGTTTATAGCCATTTGCTCCATAACTCTTTCGCGTCCGACTCCGCAAAATTCAGGGACGATTGTCAGCAGGAGAAAAGAGATGCTGGAACACCTTAAACAACAGGTTCTGGAAGCGAATCTGGATCTACCCAAATACAACCTGGTGACCTTTACCTGGGGGAATGTCAGCGCGATTGATCGCGAGCAGGGTTTGCTGGTGATTAAACCTTCCGGCGTGCGCTATGAAGTGATGAAGCGCGACGACATGGTTGTGGTCGATCTGGCGAGTGGCAATGTAGTAGAAGGGGATAAACGCCCTTCATCGGACACGGCGACGCATCGTGCGCTCTATCTCGCCTGGCCGGAAGTCGGTGGCATTGTCCATACGCATTCTCGTCATGCGACCATCTGGGCGCAGGCAGGACGACCCATTCCGGCCTGGGGAACAACCCACGCCGACGATTTCTATGGCGAGATCCCCTGCACCCGCGCGATGCGTAACGAAGAGATTCAGCACGAGTACGAGTGGAACACGGGCGAAGTGATTATTGAGACGTTCGCGCAGTGCGGATTATCGCCTTCGGCGATCCCGGGGGTACTGGTCAACTCCCACGGCCCATTTGCCTGGGGTAAAGACGCCCATGCCGCTGTACACAGCGCGGTTGTCCTGGAGGAGGTGGCCTATATGGGGCTCTTTAGCCAGCAGCTTACTGCTAACCTGCCGCCCATTAATCAGACGCTGCTCGATCTGCACTACCTGCGGAAGCACGGTGAGAATGCCTGGTACGGGCAAAAATAACGAACGGGACGCGATGGCGTCCCTTTTTTTGTCGCCATTGCCGCTGGTATGGCGATCCCCATCATAGTTATCAAAACATCAATCCTGAAAAAATAAAACAGTGTTTCATTTATATCGAGACGATCACTGTTTTAATAACCTCAAATCACTACTTTGCTTTCATCGCCTTCGGGCACTTCCTGCTCCAACACTGGCAAAGCAAAGGTGAAACCTGTATGCACATCAAACGGGCAATAGACAAAATTCCGGGCGGCATGATGCTTATTCCGCTGTTTATCGGCGCACTCTGCCATACATTCTCTCCCGGCGCCGGGAAATACTTCGGCTCTTTCACCAACGGTCTGATGACGGGGACGGTGCCGATTCTGGCCGTCTGGTTCTTCTGTATGGGAGCATCGATAAAGCTCAGCGCTACCGGCACGGTACTGCGTAAATCAGGCACGCTGGTGTTAACGAAAATTGCCGTTGCCTGGGTTGTGGCGGCTATCGCCTCACGCGTGATGCCGGAGAATGGGATAGAAGTGGGGATGTTCGCGGGCTTATCCACGCTGGCGCTGGTAGCTGCAATGGACATGACGAATGGCGGCTTGTATGCCTCGATCATGCAGCAATACGGTTCCAAAGAGGAGGCTGGCGCGTTTGTGCTGATGTCACTGGAGTCCGGGCCATTAATGACCATGGTTATTCTGGGTACTGCGGGTATCGCCTCATTCGAGCCACACGTGTTTGTGGGCGCTGTCCTGCCGTTTGTGGTCGGATTTGCATTAGGGAATCTTGATCCGGAATTGCGTGACTTCTTCGGAAAAGCGGTACATACGCTGATTCCTTTTTTCGCTTTTGCGCTGGGTAACACCATTAACCTGGGCGTGATTGCGGAAACCGGACTGCTGGGCATCATGCTGGGCATCGCCGTGATCATCATTACAGGTATCCCGCTTATTCTGGCCGACCGGCTGATTGGCGGCGGGGATGGCACGGCCGGTATAGCCGCATCCAGTACGGCAGGCGCCGCAGTGGCGACACCCGTACTGATTGCCGAGATGTTGCCGCAGTTTAAACCGGTTGCGCCTGCCGCAACGGCGCTGGTTGCCACATCTGTCATTGTGACCTCAGTGCTGGTGCCCATTATCACCGCTATCTATTCAAAACGCCTTAAGCGTCTCCATGTTGCCGTCGGGCAGCGTGCCGCTATTAAGTAACCTGCCTAATCAATCCCCGGCGCGCCAGTCGGGGATCACTCTGGATTTTGTGTTGTAAATCAATCTCTCATTTGGTCTGGCCTCACTCTGCATTACGCTGATGTGGCGTATTTAACGCATCAAAATATAAACAGAGGATGAGACAATGACAGTTATTAACCAAGCAACGTGCAGATTATTTACCGAAGTCGGCAATACCACGCAGTTAGTCGCCTATTACGAAGAAGGGCGTCGTACCATGTGGATGATGTTGCGTGCACAGCCCCGTCCGAGTTTCAACCATGAACTGATTGAGGAGATCATGAACCTGAGCTATGCCGCTCAGCGTTCGGGCCTGCCAATCGACTTCTGGGTCACCGGGTCACTGGTTCCGCAAATGTTCAACGCCGGTGGCGATCTGCGCTTCTTTGTTGAGTGCATTCGCAACAACCGCCGCGAGGCGCTCCGGGCTTATGCGCGTGCCTGCGTGGACTGCATCCATTCTGCAGCACGCGGTTTTGATACAGGCGCGGTGACGCTGGCGATGATCGAGGGCAGTGCGTTAGGCGGCGGATTCGAAGCGGCGCTGGCGCATCACTTCATCCTGGCGCAAAACAATGCACGGATGGGCTTCCCGGAAATTGCTTTTAACCTGTTCCCTGGTATGGGCGGCTACTCACTGGTGGCACGTCGTTCCGGCATGAAACTGGCCGAAGAGCTGATTTGTGAAGGGGAGTCTCACAGCGCTGAGTGGTATGAGACGCGTGGACTGGTCGATAAGGTCTTCCAGCCAGGCGACAGCTATCGTGCCACTCGAACCTTTATCGACACGTTACGGCCTAAACTCAATGGCGTGCGGGCGATGCTGAAAGCGCGCCAGCGCGTGCTGCAATTGTCACGCGCTGAGCTCATGGATATCACAGAAGATTGGGTCGATTACGCGTTTACTATCGAACCTAAAGATATTGCTTACATGGAACGCCTGGTACAGTTACAAAACCGCCACAGCGCATCACTGCGTAAAGCGGGTTAATCCGGACCAGCATTAAACGCGGGCAGGATGCTTAGCCAGCCAATGCCCAAATTGTTCCGCGGGCATTGGTTTTGCGTAATAGTAACCCTGACGCCCATCAACACCACTTTTAAGCACGAACTTCTCTTCATCCGGCGTCTCAATACCTTCTGCAATCACCTGCAAATCAAGCGCCTTCGCGACGGCGACGATTGCACGCACCAGCGATTGTGATACCGGCTGTTTATTGATGTCGCGGATAAAGCTTTGATCGAGCTTAATCGCATTGATCGGCACACGTGCGAGCTGAGAAAGCGAAGAGTAACCGGTGCCAAAATCATCCAGATGAACCTGTGCGCCCAGCTCCTGAAACTGTTTCATCAGCTTCAGCGCTTCAGTTTCATTCTCAATCAGACAACTTTCTGTGAGCTCAATATCAATCGGACAATCAGTGATATTCGCCTCATGCAGTGCCTGTTTCAGATCGGTGTAGATACTTTGGTCGAGCAGCTGACGGGCAGACACATTGACAGCGACGCGCAGGAAAATACCCTGCTGACGCCAGACGATAATCTGCTGAAGCACGTTGAGCATTACCCAGCGTCCCAGCGGCACAATCAGCCCCGACTCTTCGGCATAGGGAATAAAATCTGCGGGCGAAACCATACCACGCTCTGGTGAGTTCCAGCGTACTAATGCCTCGGCGCTGCGAACCTGTCCATCGCTATCAATTTTGGGCTGGTAATGTACCAGCAGATGATCGAGTTCAAGCGCCTTGCGCAGGTTGGTGTCCAGCCACAGATACTCAAAGACCCGCTGGTTCATCTCGGCGGCAAAGACACAGAACTTGCCGCGACCATTCTCTTTAGCGTGATACATCGCGGTGTCCGCGTTACGAATCAGGCTCTCTCTATCTTCGCCATGCAGCGGTGCGAAAGCGATGCCTATGGAACAGCCACTGTAAACTTCAATCAGTCCGATACGGAAAGGCTGTCGCAGGCGCTCAAGAATGCGGGAGGACATCGCCTCCAGCGCAGCCTGGCTGGTGTGTTCAGCCAGCACCACAAACTCATCGCCACCCAAGCGACCCAGCGTCTGGTCCTTACCCAGACAGCTAAGAATCGCGAGAGAGACCGCCTGCAGTAATTGATCGCCGAACATATGACCGTAGGCGTCGTTCACTTTTTTGAAATTATCGAGATCGAGATAGACGACACCGGTCTCATCATGCCCGGCGCGCTCCAGCGCCAGGCTAATCTGCTGATGAATGGCGTTGCGATTAGGTAAACCGGTGACCGTATCGGTGTTTGCCAGCACCCGGAGGCGTTCCTGGGCACGTCGCTCCTCGGTAATGTCTGTACCAGAACAGATGAGGAAAATTTCATTTTTGCCGCTGCCGCTGTGAACAAACTTATTACGAAACAGAAACAGTCGCTGGCCCTTTTTGGTTTTAACCCAGCGCTCCACCTCGTACGAGTTACCGTCACGGAAGAAGCCTGCAATGTTGCGCCGCGACTGTGAGGCTTCCTGGCGGGTCATAAACAACTGAAAGACATTTCGGCCTATAACTTCATGTTCATTCAGACCGGTATATTCTTCACTCAGGCGGTTAAAACGCTGAATATTGCCACGCTGATCGAGGATAACAATCACTGAATTAGCTTCAGAAACCACCTGTTCGGCGAATGAAAGGCCCAGGGTCAGGTCACGGGCGACCGCAGACGTATCTCCCCAGGCAGAAGCAGTTCCGGCCCAGGAGGCCTGGTTCACTTTACGTCCGACAAAATGCATTGGCACATCAATGCCTTGCAGGGACATGGTCAGATTGATACTTGAAGTAATGACGGGCATTGCGCGGATCATTGCAGCCTGGCCGGGTGTCAGCGGCAGGGCGATATTAGTTTGTGACGACTCATCTTCGGCAAAATGCAATGCATCGCTGTCCGCGGTCAGACGCCAATGAGGGCTGGTTGTACCAAAAAGGGTGTACAACAACGTTTGCCCTTGTTCATCGGTCATGGAAACTTCCTCCGGGAAGTGCTCTGCAGGCGTTATCTCATTATTTTAGCAACAGTATTCATCATCTGAGGCAAGCACAAGGTGCAAACCAAATATATTTTCCCATCCAGATAAGAATGGCACAAAAAAGCCCCGACGGTGCGGGGCTGTTCAGTGCGTTCAGCAGGGACATTTGCCCAGTTTACCGGCCTGGCTGGGGAAGCGCGCATCCAGGCAATAACGGTGAAAATCGCGCTCGCTCATCGGCGCCTGTCCGGGATGATGCCGTCGCATATGCTGCAGATATTTTTGATAATCCTGCACCCCGACCATTAAGCGAAAACATTGTTGCAGGCCGCGCCAGAATCCCCGCCAGCTAAACCTCTGCGGCGGAGAAGCAGCAATCACATTACAGTGCAGAATCTGCCAGTCACCGTGTGGACGGTGGACCTGATGAATAGCATCAGACATGGCGCACCTCCTTGTTGCGCATTGCTACCGGCGTCTCGCGGGTGGTCGGCACCGAACTGTTCAGTGCACGACGAATGACAAAGAATGCCGAGATCAGCATAGTGACTGCCACCAGCATAAAGAAGGCACAAAGCGCGGCGTTAATCTGATTGCTGAACACGATGGTCTGCATATCCGCCACGCTTTTTGCTGGCGCGATGATCACGCCTTCATCCAGCCCTTTGCGGAATTTATTCGCCTGCGCCAGGAAACCGATAGAAGGTTTCTCATGGAAGATTTTCTGCCAGGCCGCGGTCATTGAGGTGATAAACAACCAGACGGTCGGCAGAATCGTCACCCAGGCGTAACGCTGCTTTTTCATTTTGAAGAGCACCACAGTACCGAGAATCAGCGCCATCGAGGCCAGCATCTGATTGCCGATACCAAAAAGTGGCCACAGGGTATTAATGCCGCCCAGCGGGTCGACCACGCCCTGATAAACAAAGAAACCCCAGCCTGCAACGGCGACTGTCGTGCCCGCCATATTACCCAGCCAGGAACGGTTGTTCGCCATAGAAGGCACCACTGTTCCCACCAGATCCTGCACCATAAAGCGGCAGGCGCGGGTACCGGCATCAACCGCGGTCAGGATAAATAGCGCTTCAAACAGAATGGCGAAGTGATACCAGAATGCCATCATCGCCCGACTGTTGAAGATCTCGGTAATAATATGGGCCATTCCCACTGCGAAGGTAGGTGCGCCGCCTGCGCGAGAGAGAATGGAACCTTCACCGACATCGCGGGCGATGCCACTCAGCATTTCTGGCGTGACCACAAAGCCCCAGCCATTAATGACCTGAGAGGCGCTCTCAACGGTGGTACCAATCAGCGCGGCAGGGGAGTTCATGGCAAAATAGACGCCGGGATCCAGCACCGAGGCACAAATCAGCGCCATGATCGCCACAAAAGACTCCATCAGCATCGCGCCATAGCCAATAAAGCGGATATGACTCTCCCTCTCCACCAGTTTTGGTGTAGTGCCGCTGGAGACCAGCGCATGGAAGCCTGAGATTGCTCCGCAGGCAATGGTAATGAACAGGAACGGGAACATCGCGCCGGAGAATACCGGACCGGTACCGTCGATAAATTTGGTCACTGCTGGCATTTTCATCTCTGGCATGGCAAAGACAATGCCCACCGCCAGGCCGACAATCACGCCTATTTTAAGAAAAGTGGAGAGGTAGTCGCGCGGTGCCAGCAGCAGCCAGACCGGCAGCACAGAAGCAATAAAGCCATAGATGACGAGAACCCAGGTCAGCGAGGTGCCTTTCAGGGTAAAGAAGGGGCCCCAGTACGGATGTTGTGCCACGTCGCCGCCATAAATAATCGCCGCCATCATCAGCACAAAGCCAATCAATGACACTTCGGCGATTTTACCGGGGCGGATAAAGCGCATGTAGACGCCCATAAACAGCGCAATCGGAATGGTGGCCGCGATAGTGAACAACCCCCACGGGCTGTTCGCCAGTGCCTTCACGACGACCAGCGCCAGCGCCGACAGGATGATGATCATCACGCCCAGCGCGCCGAGCATTGTCACGACACCGGCGAATGCGCCCAGCTCCTGCCGCGCCATTTCACCCAGCGAACGGCCATCACGGCGGGTCGAGATAAACAGGATCAGGAAATCCTGAACCGCGCCTGCCAGCATCACCCCGACCAGAATCCAGATAGTGCCCGGCAGAAACCCCATCTGCGCGGCCAGAATCGGACCGACCAGAGGACCGGCGCCCGCAATGGCCGCGAAATGGTGGCCAAACAGCACCCATTTATTGGTGGGAACATAATCAAGCCCGTCGCTCAGCCGCTCGGCAGGCGTCATCCGGCGGTCGTCCAGTTCAAAAATATTGCGGGCGATAAACAGGCTGTAGAAGCGGTAAGCGATGCTGTAACAGGCGACAGCGGCGATCACCAGCCAGACTGCATTGACGTGTTCGCCGCGGCTGAGGGCCAGCATGGCGAAAGCGCCCGCGCCGATTAACGCCACCACTAACCAGATCACACTGGTTTTGACGTTCTTCATGACTAACTCCTTGTGAGGACCGAGAGGAAAGCGATCGAAAACAACGAGTTAAACTTAATGTAATGGAATGTAAGTGAAAGTTAATCAGTGGAGAAGTGTGAAGCGGGGTACAAATTTAACTTTTTTGCAATCAGAACGGGGCGGGAAAGGGCGGGATAACCAGCGTTATCCCGCTTGTGTCAGCGCTTAAATACGCGACATTCAGACGGCGGGCCGGGCCACGACGCTGCGAGTTTCCATGCGGACTTCGGCGATGGTGACATCAATCACGTCGGTCACACGGTAAACCACGTCACCTTTGATCTGTACGCTGCCATTCTCCTGACTTAAGACCAGCTCATCACGCACCGCGTGAATGAACGGTGCCGGGATAAAGGCAACCGCACCAAACTCGACCAGGCGAACACGCATGCCGCCACGCGACACGTCGATAATCTCGGCGCTGAAACGACGATCGGTAGCCGCAAAGGGTGCAAGATAACGGGCGTAGAGCCAGTCACCAACGTCACGTTCCGCCATCCGGTTCAGGCGACGGCGTTCACTCATCGTTACCGTCACCGCATCATCCGGACGTGCGATCGACTCACCGCGAATAATTGCTTTAAGCAGACGATGGTTGATCATGTCGCCGAACTTACGAATCGGTGAGGTCCAGGTGGCGTAAGCCTCCAGACCCAGACCGAAGTGCGGGCCGGGCTCGGTGCTGATCTCAGCGAAAGTCTGGAAACGACGGATACGGCTATCAAGAAACTGGGTCGGCAGGGCGTCCAGCTCACGACGCAGCACACGGAAACCTTCCAGTGTGGTGATCGCCTGCGCATCCACGGTAATACCGTGATTGGCCAGTACCGCGGCAGCCTGTTCAGCATTGGTGGCATCGAAACCGGCATGCACGTTGTAAATACCAAAGCCCAGACGATCACGCAGCACTTTTGCCGCGCAGACGTTGGCCAGAATCATGGACTCTTCAACAATACGGTTAGCGATGCGGCGAGGTTCAGCCACAATTTCCAGCACTTCGCCTTTATCACCGAGCAGGAAGCGGTAATCCGGACGGTCCTTAAACACCAGCGCGTGGGTCTGACGCCACTCGCTGCGCGCCAGGCAAAGGCGGTGCAACAAGCGAATCTGTTCAGCAATCGCCTCGCTTTCTGGCTGCCATGTGCCGCTGTTTTCCAGCCAGTCAGAGACATCGTCATAAGCCAGCTTGGCTTTAGACTCGATCCAGGCAGCAAAGAACTCGACGTCATCACCCAGGGTGCCATCGGCAGCTACCGTGACGCGGCAGGCCAGCGCCGGACGACGCACATTCGGACGCAGCGAGCAGACATCATCAGAGAGTTCGCGCGGCAGCATCGGGATATTAAAGCCCGGCAGGTAGTTGGTAAACGCACGCTGTGCCGCCAGCTTATCAAGCTGACTGCCCTCTGCCACATAGGCGGTCGGATCGGCGATAGCGATAGTCAGACGCAGGGTGCCGTCGTCCTGTGCTTCTGCATAGAGCGCATCATCCATATCCTGGGTGCTGGCGCTGTCGATGGTGACGAAATCCAGCGCGGTCAGATCTTCACGCGTCAGGTTTTCATCCATCATCTCGCCAAAGCTGACATCAGGTGCTTCACGCTCAAGGTTATGACGCGACAGCGTCACCCACCACGGAGCAAGATGGTCATCAGCTTTGACAATAAAATCGGTAAGTTCGGCATAGAAGCCGCGATCGCCTTTTAACGGATGGCGACGCATTTCTGCTACTGCCCAGTCGCCATTCTCAAACTCATGGCTGACATCGCGTGCGGGGCGACACGGGATCGCATCTTTCAGCAGGGGATGGTCCGGCACAATCGACAGGCGATCGTCTTTCTTCTGCACCCGACCAACAAAGCGGGTCAGGAACGGCTCAACCAGCGTTTCCGGCTCAGCGCTTTCGCGATCTTTCTCGCTATGGATCACAGCGGTAATACGGTCACCATGCATCACTTTCTTCATCTGCGGGGGCGGAATGAAGTAACTTTTCTGCGCATCGACTTCCAGAAAGCCGAAGCCTTTTTCGGTGCCTTTAACGACGCCTTCAGCTCGAGGCGTTTGCGAATGGAGCTTCTGTTTCAGCTGCGCGAGCAGCGGGTTATCCTGGAACATAATTTTTACGTTTCGTGGCCTGATTGCGGCTGACAGTTTTACGCGATTCGGCGGCGCGCGGCAAGGCAAAAAGCCGGACGAACCGGCTTTTCAGAGAGGAGTGAAAGGGAGGTCAGGCAATGCGCTGTTCAGGCAGTGCCGCTGACAGTTCCAGCTTCACCGGCACCGACTTAGAGGTCGGTGTGCCACTGCCATCACCAAAGCTGTTCAGCGGCACCAGCGGGTTGGTTTCCGGGTAATAAGCCGCCAGATTACCGCGCGGAATATTATAGGGAACCAGTTTGAAGCCGCTGACGCGACGGGTAATGCCATCATTCCAGAGTGTCTCGATATCGACATTCTGACCTTCGGTGAAACCAAGGTCTGTCATATCATCCGGGTTGATGAACACCACTTCGCGCTGACCAAACACGCCACGGTAACGGTCATCAAGGCCGTAAATCGTGGTGTTGTACTGGTCATGTGAACGCAGCGTCTGAAGAGTGAAAGGGACCTCTTGATCCAGATTCGGGAACAGCGAGGTCGGCAGCGCCGCGGCATTGAACTCTGCTTTCTGGCTCGGCGTATTGAAGCGCAACTCGGCAGCGGCATTACCCAGGTAGAAACCGCCGGGGATATCACATTTCGCATTGAAGTCGGCAAAGCCCGGAATCGTTGCCGCGATATGCTCACGAATCAGGTTGTAATCACCGGCCAGCTCGCGCCATTTCACTTTCTCATCACCCAGCACCGCCTGCGCGATACCGGCAACAATCCAGGTCTCAGAACGCTGTGTTTCCGCCAGCGGAATACCAATCCCTTCAGAGGCGTGCACCATGCTAAAGGAGTCTTCCACGGTAATAAACTGATTGCCGGTTGCCTGCAGATCGCGTTCGGTGCGGCCCAGCGTCGGCAGAATCAGCCCTTCATGACCCGGCACCAGATGGCTGCGATTCAGTTTGGTACTGATATGCACAGTCAGACCACAGCGTGACATCGCTTCTTCGGTGCGCGGTGAATCCGGCGCAGCCGCAGCCAGGTTGCCACCCAGCGCGATCAGCACTTTGACTTCATCACGCAGCATCGCGTTCAGCGCTTCAACGGTGTTATGGCCCGCGGCACGTGGTGGCTCGAAATTGAAATGATTACCCAGTGCGTCCAGGAACGCTTTAGCCGGTTTCTCATCAATCCCCATGGTGCGGTTACCCTGCACGTTGCTGTGACCGCGAACCGGGCAGAGGCCTGCGCCTTTTTTGCCCAGTTGACCAAACAGCAACTGCAGGTTGGTGATTTCGCGAACCGTGTCTACCGAGTGTTTGTGCTGGGTGATGCCCATTGCCCAGGTACAAATCACCCGGTCAGCGCTCTGGTAAATCGCCGCCGCTTCACGGATCTGCGCCTGCGTCAGGCCAGACTGCGCCACAATCTGCATCCAGCTGGTGTTATCCACCGCATCCAGATAGGCCTCAATGCCATTGGTTTTAGCATTGATAAAGGTCTGGTCAAACAGGCCACTTTCACCGGCTGCCAGACGCGCGCGATGGGTCTCCAGCAGGGATTTCACCATGCCGCGCACCGCCGCCATATCACCACCCAGATTGGGCTGATAATAAGACGAGCTGATGTTACCCGCTTTTGAAGTGACGACTTCCAGCGGCTTCTGCGGATCGGCAAAACGCTCCAGGCCGCGCTCGCGCAGGGTATTAAAGGTGACGATCTTCGCACCATGATCGGCAGCATGACGCAGGCTGTGCAGCATACGCGGATGGTTGGTGCCGGGATTCTGACCGAAGACGAAAATCGCATCGGCGTGATCGAAATCATCCAGACGAATCGTGCCTTTACCGACGCCAATACTGCGCTTCAGGCCGGTGCCGCTGGCTTCGTGGCACATATTCGAGCAGTCAGGGAAGTTATTGGTGCCCATCAGGCGACCAAACAGCTGATAGAGCCAGGAGGCTTCGTTGCTGGCGCGACCGGAGGTGTAAAGCTCCATCTGGTTCGGATGATCCATCGCCTTGATGTGCTGCGCGATCAGCGCAAACGCATCTTCCCAACTGATCGGCTCATAGTGGTCAGTTTCCGCGTTGTAGCGCAGCGGATGGGTCAGACGCCCCTGATACTCCAGGAAGTAATCACTCTGGGTATAGAGCGTGGTTACGCTGTGTTTAGCAAAAAAGTCGGTGTCGACCATGCGGCGCGTCGCTTCCCAGGTGACCGCTTTGGCCCCGTTTTCGCAGAAGCTGAAGGTACTTTTGTTGTCATCACCCCAGGCGCAGCCCGGACAGTCAAAACCGCGTGCTTTATTCATGCGCATCAGGTTGCGCATGTTTTTCAGGGCCGCTTTGCTGTCAAGCACGAAACGCGTGGTGGCTTCCAGAGAACCCCAGCCGCCCGCAGCCGCGCGATAGGGTTTGATTTGGCGTTTAAATTTCATAGTGAGTGCAGGCTTTTATAGTAGGCATTATTGTTTGGTGTTTGTTATCAGGTTATAGCCTGATGGTGAAAGGAAGTCTGCAGCTATCGTTATACCTTGTCTAATTGATTGACATAATGGTGCGATAGCTGGCGTTTATCGTGCACAGGCCTGAAATGTGATGGTGGTCAGATTTTACCCGCCTTAAACCGGCTGATAACGGGAGTTCTCCTCACAACAGGCTAATACTTGCTGTTCACTATCAGAGAGAGCGTGACGCCATGAAACAGCTGACCAGCCAGATCCATGCGTTTGGCAAAGCGTTGATGATGCCAATCTCGGTCATCGCGGCCGCCGGTATTTTTCTCGGTCTGGCGGCAGCGATGCAGAACCCTGCGGTGACCGGCGATGCTTTTGCGCAGATGCAGGTGCCCCAGATAATCATTGGCTTTATTCGCAAAGTGGCAGGCGCGCTCTTTGCTAATCTGCCCGTCTTCTTTGCGGTAGCAAGTGCCATCGGTCTGGCAAAAGCAGAAAAACCCACGGCCGCCTTTGCCGCAGTGATTGGCTACATCGTGATGAATGTCGGCATCAGCGCCACGCTGGCGGCGAAAGGGATTACGGCGGCGACGACCACACCGGCAGCCCTGCAGCAGGCGGGAATGGATCAGACCACCGCCATGATGACCTCGGCGGAGTACATCAACATGCTGGGTGTCTTCACTTACAACATGAGCGTGCTGGGTGGGGTCATTGCCGGACTGATCACGGTGGCGCTGCACAATCGTTTTTACACGCAGCAACTGCCCACGGCGATCAGCTTTTTTGGCGGACGGCGTTTTGTGCCGATCATTACCGTGGTCTGTCTGCCGCTGATTGGCGTGTTACTGGCGCTGATCTGGCCGACCATTGGCAATGGCATCGCCTGGATTGGACAGATGATTGGTAAAAGCGGCCAGTATGGTGCTTTTCTGTTGGGGGCTTTTGAGCGCATCCTGATCCCCACCGGCCTGCATCATATTCTCAATGAAACCGTGCGCTTTACACCCATTGGCGGCATGGCCGTGGTCGATGGCCAGACGGTTGTCGGCGCGCTGAACATCTTCAACGCCTCACTGACCCATCCGGGGTCGATCCCCGATGAGACGTTGCGCACCGCCACGCAGTTTCTGGCGCAGGGCAAGATTCCGGTCATGATGTTTGGCCTGCCCGCGGCGGCACTGGCGATCTATCACACCGCGCGGCCTGAACATAAACAGCGGGTCAAAGCACTGGTGATGGCGGGCGCACTGACCTCATTCACCACCGGCATCACGGAACCGCTGGAGTTCTGCTTTATCTTTGTCTCGCCAGTGCTCTACCTGCTGCATGCTTTCCTGACCGGCCTGTCGTTTATGCTGATGTCGATGTTGCATCTGATGATCGGCAATGTGCAGGGCGGCGTCATCGACCTGGTGGTGTTCGGCATGCTGGGCGGGGCGAAAACCCACTGGTGGTGGACGCTGGCGCTGGGCGTAATCTATGCGCCGATCTACTACTACGCTTTCCGGCTGGTGATTACCCGAATGAATGTGGAAACACCGGGCCGGGAGTCGGAGGATGAAAAACCGCAACAGGTGATCGCGGATGAACGCACGCAGGTGATTATTAGCGGACTGGGTGGGCAGGCCAACATTGAGGATGTCGATTGCTGCTTTACCCGTCTGCGGGTTCGGGTTAAAGAGATGAATCAGGTGGTCGATCAGACGCTGATGAGCACCGGTGCGAACGGTGTTAATCGTGTCAGCGAGCACGATATTCAGGTGATCTATGGCCCGCAGGTTGAGAAGATCGCAAATGAGGTGAAAATGGCGTTGGGTGTTGCATAACCCCAGCCCATTTCAGGCGTGAGCATCACGTTATCCGCCCGGTGCAGCGGGCGGTTTGCACCATTCCTGGTGGAGATACTGACCACTGCCCACCCGCCTATTGTAACTAAAAAAATCCTTACCCTAATGGGGCACCTCTTTCTGCCGATA
This sequence comes from Pantoea sp. MHSD4, assembly GCF_021043305.1. NCBI lineage: Bacteria > Pseudomonadati > Pseudomonadota > Gammaproteobacteria > Enterobacterales > Erwiniaceae > Pantoea > Pantoea sp. MHSD4. The sequence goes on from NZ_JAJNDH010000001.1 coordinate 991,629, forward strand.
TAGCGATTAATCCCCTCATTACTGGAACACCGCAATGTCGTTAAAAAAATCTTCCCTGATGATATTTTCCTTCCTGCTGGCCTTGTTTCTGACCAGCGTGGCAATCAGTACCTGGCTCCTGATTCAGAGCAATCACTCCCTGAATGCGGTTAACAAAGAGATCCGTGTGGTGCTCTCAGTGATTGACCCGATCAACCACAGCCGAACGCTGCGTGTCCGTCTGATGGAATATATGAAGGAGATTGAGGGCAGCGACGCAAACAATCCCGCCACGCTGGACAGTGTGCGGACCGTAGCAGGTAAAGCGGATGCCGCATTTCAGGCCTACATGAATGCGCCGCGTCTGCCAGGCGAAGAAGCCGAAGCTGACGCCTATAGTCAGGCTTATCTGGCCTATCGTCAGCAGGGACTACAACCCTTAATTGATGCCGCTGAGGCGCATGATCAGGTGCGCTTTAAAAGTCAGATCCCTAACGTGGTTCGCCTTGATCGCCAGTACGAAATCATTCTGGATCGGGTGCTGGCCCAGCATGAAACGTATGCTAAAAAGCTGAACAGCGATGCCCAGAGTCACTTCACCGCCGGCATTACGCTGCTTGGGCTGTTTGGCGTCCTGTTTTTTGCCATTATTATTGCCATTTACATCTTCATGAAGCGCTACGTACTTTCACCGCTTAATGACGCGCAGGAACACTGCAAACTGATTGCGGCGGGTGTGCTGGATACCACGGTACCGGCCAGGTCAGGTTCACGCAGCGAAATTCAGCTGCTGATGGGCTCACTGGAGCAGATGCGCAGTGCGCTGACCACCATTATTCTGCAGGTGCGTGATTCAACCCGCTCCGTTTCCACCGCCTCGCAGGAGATTGCAGCGGGTAACATCGATCTTGCCTCGCGTACCGAACAGCAGGCCGCCGCACTGACTGAAACGGCGGCCAGCATGGAGCAACTGGGCGCCACGGTGAAACAGAATACCGAAAACGTCTTTGAAGCCTGCCGTCTGACCAGTGAAGCGGTGAAGAATGCAGAGAGCGGTGAAAAAGTCTCGCAGGAAGTGGTGACATCAATGGCGTTGATTAATGCCAGCTCGAAGAAGATTGAAGAGATCACGACCGTTATCGACAGCATCGCTTTCCAGACCAATATTCTGGCGCTGAACGCAGCCGTTGAAGCCGCCCGTGCAGGTGAGCAGGGACGTGGCTTTGCGGTAGTGGCAGGGGAAGTGCGTAATCTTGCCCAGCGCAGCGCCACCGCTGCCAAAGAGATTGAAGGGCTGATTGCCGAATCGGTTTCGATCATTCATGCCGGTTCTGATCAGGTCAGCCGGACCGGTGATGCCATGAGCGCGATTATCTCCTCGGTCAGCCGCGTCAATCTGCTGATGGAGCATATCTCCACGGCCTCTGATGAACAGAGTCGCGGCATCGGTCAGATTGAGCAGGCCGTCACCGAGATGGATAGCGTTACTCAGCAGAACTCGGCGCTGGTGCAGGAGTCTGCGGCGGCCTCTGCCTCGCTGGAAGAGCAGGTGCAGTACCTGACGCAGTCGGTCTCCACCTTCCGGCTGGCAACGCATTAATCAGCCCACTCTGCGCTGAGTGTATGCAGCGCAGCGTGCTGAGCAGCGGGCTGCTAAGTAAAGCATGGCAGAGAGGGGCGAGTTTGACGCAGCGCCTTGTCGCGGGCAGAGATTCGGCGGATTATAAGGCTTTCCATTGAACACAGGGTCGTCATGCTAACCAGCACCCATGGCCGCAGCAATAGCGCCGATACCCGACTCGCCTGCACGCTTGCCGCTGCTGCAGGCGCGCTGAATACCGCAGCCTTTGAGATCGTCGGTTTTTTTTCAGCCAACATGACAGGGAATGTCTCGCTGTTGTCCGATCATCTGGCAAAAGCGAATCTGGGGCCCGGCCTGTTTTTTCTGTCGATCGTCCTGTTATTTATTGTGGGTTCCCTGTTTTCGACCCTCGTCATTAATGCCGGGCACCGCAGAAACATCCGCACTATCTATGCGTTTGTCATCCTGCTGGAGGGCACCGCGCTGATTGCGCTGGGCGTGATCGAGAATCACTTTCCGCCGCTGTCACCTGGCGTGGTGTTAATCACGAGCCTGAGCTTCCTGATGGGGTTGCAAAATGCGGTTGTTACGCGGATCTCTAATGCACGTGTTCGTACAACCCATATTTCTGGCACAGCGACCGACATCGGCATTGAAATGGCGATGCTGTTTGAGGTGCTACGGCGTAAAACCTCGCCGAAAGATGCACCGCTATATCTGGACCGGCTGCGACTGCACACGCTGACATTGCTGGCTTTCCTCGCAGGAGGAATAGCCGGAATCGGGCTTTACCGGCTGTTAGGCTACGATTTTTTGCTACCGGTGGGGTTCGGCTTAATCTGTCTGGCGCTGAATGCCATATTCACTAAACCCGCGAAAACAGCGGTCGTGAAGATGTAGAGGGGCATACGCTCTGCCGCTTTTTCAGGGCACATCGGTTGCTGATTCATCGTTCCCCTTGCGCCAATGAACCGTGCGGTTAAAACCGCCATGTTTAAGCAGGGTAACATCTCACTCTTAACTCGGGTTGACTCTGACAGCGAGACAGTGACGAAAACACGCTTTAACCTGCAGATGGATAAATAACATCGACATTAAACAACTGATCTACCTATGTAATCTGGAGCGTGAACGCCATTTCGGGCGGGCCGCAGAAGCCAGTTTTGTTACACAGCCAACGCTCTCGATGCGCCTGAAAAACCTGGAGCGCGAGCTGGGCCTGCCGCTGATTAACCGCAGCAATAACTTTGCCGGATTTACGCCAGAGGGCGATCGCGTGCTGGCCTGGGCGCGGGAAATCGTGTCGGTGTATCAGGGGCTGAAGCTGGAAGTTGAATCACTGAAACATGGGGTAAACGGCACGCTGCGGGTTGGCGTGGTGCCGCAGTGCAGCATGGCGCTGCCGTTGCTGCTGAAAGCGGTGCAGGCGCGTTATCCCCAGCTCGACTACCGCATTGCGGTGCTGAGTGCTGATCAGCTGCTGGAAGCGCTCAATAGCCACACCGTGGATGTCGGTATCGGTTTTTTCGAGATGGCGACGCTACGGGAACTCCATTTTCAGACCGAGATGCTGGCAGACCGGGGCGCTGAAGCTGTATTCCATCCCGACCATTTCCCCGAGCTGGTGGGGGGAACCCCGCTGACGCTGGATGAACTGGCTCAACAGCCACTTTGTCTGGCGGAGCCCACGCGCTATTTCCGCCGCTACATTGATATGGCGTTTCGCGAGGCGGCACTGGTGCCGCGCGTGATCGTTGAGAGTGCCTCTATTATGCAACTGATGCAGTGTGCGCAGGTCGGGCTGGGGTTGCTGGTGTCACCGGTTGGTCACCTGCTGCCCGCTTCACTGCAGGGACTGCAGCAGCGCGCCATTACGCTGCCGCCGATGGCACGTCAGGCGGCACTGGTGATAGCCGAACCTGGCCGTGCCACACCGCTGGCACAGCACTTTTTCGACGAAGCGCGTGGTCTGCTGCCGGTATAACGCAGTTACTTCGCCTCGCCCAGCGCGTAAAACAGGCGGCTGTTCCAGTTGCCTAGCGCAACACGCTGTATTAGCGCGAACAACGCTTCAGCCTCCCAGCCTGCCTCCATCAGCGGTTGCAGGTGGGCGGCGCTGAATCGCTCAGGTGACCGGGTCAGCTGTACCGACAGCGCAATAATCAGCTGTTCTTCACCTTTTGACGCCGTCTCCTCCACACCCTCAATCAGGATGTCGTTCCCGTCCAGCAGCCGGAACGCCCAGCGACTGCCCAGAATACGCGCAGCGGTTGCCTCGGCCAGCGTATCCTCCTGAGAAAGATGCTGACACAGCTGCGCCCAGCCATAGAGCGCCGAGGGATCATGGGCCAGCAGCCATACCGCCTCCTGCATGCCGGGAAGAGACTGACAGCGGGTAACGGCAGCGAGCTGCTCAGCACTGGCATAGCGCAACTCCAGCGGTTTCAGCACGGGCTGCCAGCGGGCAGGCTGGTCAAAACCGGTGGAATCAGCATCAGGGGGCAGGGAGCTGCCCGGCAGCCAGCGTACCGGCTGACCCTGCAGCGCCTGCAATCCGGCAACCACGCGTGCCTGGTAACTGACAAACCCGATCACCTGATTCAGCGTGACAATATCGGGTTCAGTCAGGCCGACCGCATCGAGGGCGGTGATCGCGCTCGCGTTGATGAGCTCAGGCTGCATCGCCAGCTGGCGGGCATACTGTGTGATCTGGGTCAGGCGATTATTACTCTCGCGTGAGGAGTCGGGCCCGGGCAATGGATTTAATCGGGCAGAGTAGTGATTACACAACCGCTGCACGCCCGCGACCTGCGCGACGGTTAGCGCAGTACTGAGGCGATCGTAGAGCGTTAGTGTATGGGTGAGTGAGTTGTTGACGCGATCAGGAAAAAGCAGTTGTGCCAGATCGCGCGCGGCCAGCAGGGCCGGCTGATGCGTGCGCAGCAGTGACTGCACTACGGTGTTATCGGCGTAGCATCCCAGCAGAAAACGGTCATCAATATGGGCAGCCTCTGGCACCAGCGGTGCGGCCTGAGCAATACGTGGACTGGTCTGGCTTTCATAAAACCAGTGGTTATGGCCCGGATAGCGGCGTTGTTCCATGATCAATCCTTTTGCAAAATCGGGTTCGGCATGCAGGCGGCAAAGTCTGAAAATGTGCATAAACCGAAGGTCAGGCTTATCGTCGCTGATGGGCAGGCCGGGGCAAAAGAATGATCGGTGATAATTAATAGCGTTACGGTATAACGGGAGCGAAATCAGGCAGGAAGAGCGAGGCGGGGATAAAGAGAAGGGCGAGCCAGGCTCGCCCTTGCGGAACTTATTTCAGTTCCAGCTCGTTCATTGCAGCGATGCTAAAGCCGCCATCAACGTGTACCACTTCACCGGTGATGCCGCCAGCCAGATCAGAGCAGAGGAATGCTGCTGAGTTGCCGACATCTTCAATGGTGACAGTACGGCGAATCGGGGTGACCGCTTCGCAATGCGCCAGCATCTTACGGAAATCTTTGATGCCTGAAGCTGCCAGGGTGCGGATTGGACCCGCAGAAACGGCGTTAACACGCACGCCTTCCGGCCCCATGGCGTTCGCCATATAACGCACGTTAGCTTCCAGCGACGCTTTCGCCAGACCCATCACGTTGTAGTTCGGGATTGCGCGCTCAGCACCCAGGTATGAGAGGGTCAGCAGCGCAGACTGTGGATTCAGCATCTCGCGGCACTCTTTGGCCATCGCGACGAAGCTGTAAGCACTGATATCATGCGCGATTTTAAAGCCTTCACGAGTCACGGCGTTCACGTAGTCGCCTACCAGCTGGTCGCCAGGCGCGAAACCGATAGAGTGAACGAAACCGTCAAATTTTGGCCAGGTTTTTGCCAGTTCAGTGAACAGAGATTTGATGCTCTCATCTTCAGCTACGTCACATGGCAGCACGATGTCTGAACCCAACTCTTTGGCAAACTCTTCCACACGACCTTTTAACTTGTCGTTCTGGTAGGTGAAAGCCAGTTCTGCGCCCTGTTTGTGCATCGCCTGTGCAATACCGTAGGCGATGGAAAGTTTACTGGCAACGCCAGTAATCAGAATGCGCTTACCGGAAAGAAAACCCATAGCTGTAATCCTTATGGTCATTGTAGTTGGCGGCCGCATGATTAAAAAGTAAGCGACCGACGTTAATCGACGTGCGGATTCTAGCACGTCTCTCATAAATCAGGTAAATCGCCCCGCAATTTCCGCGATATGCAGCAAAAATCAGCGCTCACGCCGCCAGGCTTCGGCACTCAGTGCTTCGCCAAAGTGGCTGCTGATCAGCCGTCGTGTCAGATCATGCAGCGGGGAGGCCAGCACGTCCGCCGTGCCGCCGCGCTCGACCACTTCGCCCTGATGCATCACCAGCACTTTATCGCTGATGTGCTTCATCATGCCCAGATGCTGCGTGACATAAATGTAGGCGATCCCGTGCTTCTCCTGCAGTTCCAGCATCAGATTCACCAGCTGAGATCGCATAGTCATATCCAGCGAGGCCAGCGCTTCGTCGGCCACAATGACTTTAGGCTGGAGGATCAATGCACGCGCCAGGCCCAGACGCTGTTTCTGACCGGGCGCCAGCATGTGAGGATAGTACCCGGCATGATCGCGCAGTAAGCCAACCTGACGTAGCGTAGCAATGATGCGTTTCTCGCGCTCCTCCGCATTCAGCTCGGTATTGAGCCGCAATGGAAACTCCAGGATCTGACTGATGCGCTGTCGCGGATTCAGTGAGGTTGAGGGATCCTGAAAAATCATGCGTATGCGCTGACTGCGATAGCCATAATCGCCGAAGGTCAGCGGATGATCGTCAATCAGAATCTCACCTTCAGTGGGGGCGACCATGCCGCTGAGCATCTTCGCCAGGGTGGATTTACCCGAGCCGTTTTCGCCGATAATCGCCAGCGTCTGTTTCTCACGCAGGGTAAAGCTTACCGATTTCACTGCTTCAACGTGCTGACGGCGAAACAGGCCCGTACGGTAGCGAAAGGTTTTGCTCAGGTTGCGCACTTCCAGCAGGGTCTCCATGCTACTGGCCCTCCATATTCAGCGGGAAATGACAGGCGTAGAGATGGGTTTTGCTGCCGGTGAGCCGAGGCGTTTCAATACATTTACGCTGGGCATAGGGACAGCGAGGCCCCAGACGACAGCCAATCGGTAAACTCTCCAGCGACGGAATCGCGCCCGACAGGGTATTAAGACGGCTTTTGTGCGGCAGGGCGCGCCCAAAATCGGGCATGGCCCGAATCAGCGCCTGGGTATAAGGGTGATGCGGCGTACTCATCAAATCTTCGCTCTGGGCGGTTTCCACCGTCTGACCGCAGTACATCACGTTGATTCGATCTGCCCACTGACTCATTGTGCGCAGGTCATGGCTGATCAGCAGAATAGTGGTGTTGTTATTCTGGTTGAGGCGGCTCAGCAGGCGGAAAATCTGCGCCTGGGTGGTCGGTTCCATGGCATTTGTTGGTTCATCCGCAATCAGCAGGCGCGGCTGGTTAGCCAGCGCAATGGCGATCATCACTTTCTGGCACTCACCTTCAGTCAGCTCATAAGGGAAGCTGCGCATAATATCTTTGTGATCTTTAATGCCGACACGATGCAGCAGTTCGATAGCGCGGGTTTTGCGCCAGAACCAGAAGCGTTTCAGCCATGGCCCTTTGTACGTCCAGCGCGGGATCACCTGCATCAGCTGGCGACCAATGCTCTCTGAGGGATCCAGACAGGATTGCGGCTCCTGAAAAATCATTGAGACGTTGTGTCCGATAATGCGACGACGCTCGCGCGGCGATAAGCGCAGCAGGTCCACATCATCAAACACCATGCGGTCAGCGGTAACACGCCAGTTATCGTTGGTGACGCCGCAGATAGCTTTGGCGACCAGACTCTTGCCGGAGCCGGATTCTCCGACCAGTCCCCGGACTTCGCCTTCGCCCAGCGTCAGATTAACGCGGTCAACGGCTTTGACCGGCCCGTCAGCGGTCATAAATTCAATGGTGAGATTACGGATATCGAGTAACGGCATTTATTCCACTCCCGCTTCGACGGCGCGACGGATGCCGTCACCGAGCAGGTTAACAATTAATACGCTCACCATCAGCGCCACGCCGGGCAGCATAACGGTCCAGGGTGCGACGTAGATCAGCTCCAGTGAATCGCCGAGCATCGCGCCCCATTCCGGCGAAGGCAACTGCGCGCCAAGGTCGAGAAAGCCAAGTGCGGCAATGTCCAGAATGGCCATCGACAGCGCGCGGGTTATTTCGGTAATCAGCAGCGGCAGAATATTGGGCAATATGGCATAGCGCAGAATGTTGCGACCGCGAGCGCCATCAAGGCGAGCAGCCACCACATACTCCTTTTCCAGCTCATCATGCACGGCGCTGTATATTTCGCGGACCAGACGTGGCATCAATGCCAGCCAGACGGCCAGCAGCGCATGTTCGAGTCGTGGCCCGAGAAACGCCACCACGATAATCGCCAGCAACAGCGACGGAATCGAGAGCAGGGTGTCCAGGACATGGTTCATGACGGCCGAGCGGATACCGTGCGTCATGCCCGCCAGCACGCCCAATACCAGCGCTCCGAGGGTGGCGGAGATCGTCACAAGAATCGCTGAACCCACTGTGGGGCCTGCGCCACTCAGCAGGCGGCTCAGTACATCGCGACCCAGATCGTCAGTCCCGAGAAAGAACGAGACATCGCCATAGCGTGACCAGGAGGGCGGCAGCAGCTGATAGCCCAGGAACTGCTGGTCAATACCGTAGGGCGCTATCAGACCGCCAAACAGGCAGAGCAATAAGAGTGCGCCAAAGCCATACAGTCCGACCATTGAAATCGGGTTGCCGTAGAAATGATGCCAGCTTTGACGAAATGCGCTGGGCAGGCGTTTTTCGGCGTAGATATTATCGGACGGCATACCATTCCTTATGTTTCAGCGGATTCATGGCCGCGCCAATGACGTCAGAAATCACATTCACCAGGATCACCAGTCCGCCAATAACCATGACACCGGCTGAGATCGCCGCATAATCCTGCTGGCGAATCGCGTTAATCAGCCAGCGTCCCAGACCAGGCCAGTTAAAGACCATCTCCGTAATCATCGCCAGCGTCAGCATGGTGGAAAATTGCAAGCCAAGACGTGGAATCACCGGCGGCAGCGCGTTATGCAGCACGTGGCGGCGGATGACGGTAAAGCGTGAAAGACCGCGCGTGGCGGCCGCTTTGACATAATTTTTGTCCATCACGTCGCTGGTGCTGTTGCGCAGCAGACGTATCACCTCTGTTGTCGGTGCCATCGCCAGCACCAGCACCGGCAAAATAAGGTGCGAGAGGACACTGATAATCATCTCATGTCGCCACGGCGAACGACTCAGCCAGGCGTCAATCAGCGCAAAACCAGAGACGTTCTGAACCGGATAAAGCAGATCGTGGCGACCTGACACTGGCAGCCAGCCCAGCGTCAGCGAGAAAAAGAGCGTCAGAATCAGCGCCAGCCAGAAGATCGGCGCAGAAAAGCCAATCAGCGCCAGCGCACTGATGGTTTTATCCTGCCATTTGTTGCGCATCACACCGGCACAGATTCCCAGCGGAATGCCCACCAGCAGCGCAAACAGAAACGCCAGGATACAGAGCTCCATGGTGGCCGGGAACACCTCGCGCAGCTGTAAACCAATCTCCTGACCGTTAGTGCTGGAGACGCCGAAATCAAACTGCAGCATCCCTTTAAACCAGAACCACCAGGCGTCCGAGAGTGCAGCGCCTTCCAGCGGCGCATTAGGGGTAAAATAGCTCAGGCTGAAGCTGACCAGCGACAGCAGAAACAGGGTGATGAGCAGCAGTAGCAGGCGCCGCAAAATATAGATAATCATTTACTCCCCTCATCAGCTTCACGATAAACACCGGCAAACGAGGCGTTGCCAAACGGACTCAGCACCAGCCCCTTGATATCATGACGAAACGCCTGGAGCCGCAGAGAGGATGCCAGCGGCAGTACCGGTAACTCCTGTGCCAGAATCTGTTGCGCTTTGTCATAGCTGTCGATGCGGCCCGAAAGTTGTTGTGATAACAGGGCGTTCTGCAGTGTTTCGTCAAAGGCCGGCGAGCACCAGTGCGCGTAATTGGTCTGTGAGCGAATCGCCGCACAGCTGAGCAGAGGACGGAAGAAGCTGTCAGGATCGTTACTGTCAGTGGCCCAGCCTGACAGCGTCAGATCATGATTCATCGCCATCAGCTGCGCCTCCTGGAAACGGCCTTCTACCGGTACAATCGTCAGCCGCACACCAACCTGTGCCAGATCTGCCTGTAACAATTCGGCGGTTTTAAGTGGGCTGGGATTCCAGGACTGCGATGCCACTGGCACCACCAGTCGCAGATGCAAATCGCTGATGCCCAATGCTGCCAGCGCGGCCCGGGATTTATCCGGATCATAGCTGGTAATACGCGCATCATTGTCATAGGCCCAGGAAGCGCGCGGTAATATGGAGGCAGCCGTTTCGGCGGTGCCGTAATAAATCGACTCCATCAGCCGCTCATTGTTGATTGCCAGCGCCAGCGCGTGACGCACTTCAGGACGGTCGAGCGGCGGCTTGCGGGTATTAAAAGCCAGATAGGCGATGTTCATGCCAGGACGCAGGGTCATCCGCAGGCGCGGATCATCGCGCAGAATGCTGAGCTGGCTGGCCGCGGGATAGGCCAGTACATCGCATTCGCCGGTTAACAGTTTGGAGAGCCGTCCGGTACCGCCAGACCCCAGATCGATTACCGCCTGTTGCAGACGCGGAACACCCTTCCAGTAATGAGGATTGCGCGCCAGACGGATGTACTGGCCGGTGCGATATTCGCTGAGCTGATAAGGGCCGGTGCCAACGGGTTGCCTGTCCATCTCTTCCTGGTGTCCCTGCGCCGTCAGCTGGTCGGCATACTCCTTCGACAGCACCGGCGCATAGTGGGTCGCCATGTGCCACAGGAACGACGCATCCGGGCTGTTGAGTCTGAACTCAACCGTCCTGCTGTCGATTTTCTTCACGCTCTGCACTGAGTCGGAAAATTGCAGGCTATCAAAATAGGGATAATTACCGCCGTTGACGTTATGCCAGGGGTGATTACGGTCAAACATCCGCTCGAAGCTGAAAACAACGTCGTCTGCGTTCAGCGGTCGGGTAGGGTGGAACTGATTGGTCTGCTGAAACTGCACGCCGCCACGCAGATGAAAGCGATACGTTGCGCCGTTGTCGCGCACTTCCCAGCTGGACGCAAGATCGGGTTTGAGACGATAGGTGTAGGGATCAACATCCAGCAGGCGGTCATAAAGTTGTGCCGCCAGGGTATCGACAGTCAGCCCGCTGCTGGCCATCTGCGGGTTAAAGGTATTCAGCGTGCCGCTGACGCAATAGACAAAGCCGGTCTGGCGGATATCACCCGCAGGCGCTGACCACGCAGGGGCACTCAACACGCTGAGGCTGAGCAACAGCGAACATAGTAGTTTTGACATAGAACTCAACGATTTTGAGGCATTAGGCAGAGTGTATCGCAAAGCGGGCATTGTCCCAAAACCTGCAGCGGCTACCAGGCTGTTTTTCATCCTGCATCAGGAAAAAGAGCGCACAGAAGGTGTGGTAATGAGAAAAATTCTCAACGGGTGCTTTACAAATGATAATAGGAATGATTATTATTCATATGCACTTCGACGGTGGCTCTGCCGAAGAAGAGCACGACATTGCTCACATTGCTTCCAGTATTGTTGCCCGCCTCATGGCGGGCTTTTTTTTGTCGGGTGCATAGCTCTGAAGAGCAGGATCACCGCTGACTGAACAGGTGCACTGATTGCGGTTTTGCATGAAAGCATGGGGATGGAAAAAGAGTAAAACAGAATGATATCTGTAATGGCCTGGCATTTACCTGAGCAAGACCGGCTTAAAACCGGACTTAACTATTACAGAAACGCCGTTACTATAAGCACAACCTCTGCCCAACCAACGCCGGACAATGACTAAATTCCAGAAAAGCGCTCAGGCTTTCCACTATCCCTCCTTTCGTTATCTGTTTTTCGGACGTTTGTTTACCGTGCTGGGCAATGGAATCGCGCCCATCGCGCTGGCCTTTGCAGTTCTGGATATGGATGGATCTGCTTCTGATTTAGGCGTCGTGGTGGCATCCCGCTCCCTGTTCAACGTGCTCTTTCTGCTGGTGGGCGGTGTGGTTGCCGACCGCTACTCACGTAGTCGGGTATTAGTTGTATCGGCGCTGATAGCTGCTGTTTCTCAGGCTTTCGTTGCGTGGACTGTGCTTGAGGGTTCAGCCACAGTAATCAGCCTCACCTTGCTGGGCGCGGTGAATGGCGCGGCATCGGGGATTGCTCTGCCAGCTTCCTCTGCGCTGGTTCCGCAGGTCGTGCCTGCACAGCACCTGCGTCAGGCCAATGCTTTCATTCAGCTCAGTGTTTATGGCGGCACGGTACTGGGAGCGTCGCTGGGAGGCGTGATGACCAGTGCTGTCGGGCCGGGCTGGGGGCTGGCGATAGATGCGCTGGGATTTGCGGTCTCCGCGCCGCTTTATTTCCTTATGCGTGTGAGCCCGAATAAGGGCGGGACGATGCAAGGCAATATCCTGCGCGATATTAAAGAAGGCTGGGCAGAATTTGCCGGGCGAAGCTGGATTTGGTCGATAGTCCTTCAGTTCGCCATTATCAACGTCGCGTTTAATGGCATTGTAGAAGTCTATGGCCCGATAATTGCTGACGCCTCTTTCGGGCGGGCGCAGTGGGGGATGATTGTGGCCGCCCAGAGCGCAGGTTTAATTGCTGGATCATTTCTGGCTATGAAATGGCATCCACGTCGTGATCTTCTGATTGGCGCTATGCTGGCAGGTCTCTGTGCACTCCCGATAATGATGCTAGGCCTGAATGCATCAGCAGCATGGCTGATTGCAGGGTTCTTTATCGCTGGCGTTTCATTAGGCCTGTTTGGCGTAACCTGGGCGCATTCATTACAGACTCATATCCCAGCCGATAAACTGGCTCGCGTGTACGCGTATGATGCGATGGGTTCCTTTATCTCCATTCCTATTGGTCAACTGGTTGCGGGGCCGCTGGCGGCACAATATGGCACAGACAATGTTTTGCTGATGTCAGCACTGGCGGTGGTTATTGTGACAGCTGCTGTCCTGCTGGTTCCGACCCTCAGGCAACCTGACAAAATGGGCACTAAGCCGCATAACATGTAATTGCTTTTTTGTTCCTGCTAAAGCAGCCAGGACGTTACCAGACAGTTTTGACAGCGATTAACCAGAAAACATAACGCATAGACAAAGATGTCATCGTCGACCTGTCTAGTTTTCGGCTTTTATGTCGTGCTTTTTCATCATCGCGCGCAGCTGATGATAGGTAACACCTAGCAACCCGGCGGCGCGGCGCTGGTTATAGCGTGCCTGTTGCAGGCTGGCTTCCACCAGATCCCGCTCCTGTCGATTCTGCCACTGGCGCAGATCCAGCGGCAGGGCAGGCAGGTCGTTACTCTCCGCGTTCTGACTGGCACGGATGAGCGCAACCGGTTCAGGACGTGAAGCAAAGGGGTTGATAATGACGTTATCCAGCAACTGCTCGCTGCTGTTATGACGATAGACTGAGCGTTCCACGACGTTCTTAAGTTCACGGACGTTGCCGGGCCAGTGGTAATCAAGCAGAGTCTGCTGCGCCTGAGCGGTAAAACCAGGAAAAAGTAACAGGCCGAGTTCGCGGCACATCTGGATGGCAAAATGATCGGCCATCACCAGAATATCGCTGCGGCGTTCGCGCAGGGGCGGTAACTGCACCACATCAAAGGCCAGACGATCCAGCAGGTCGGCTCGGAATTTCCCCTCTGCCGCCAGCGCAGGGAGATCCTCGTTAGTGGCGCAGACCAGCCGCACATTCACCTGCAGGGAGTGATTGCCGCCGACACGCTCCAGCTGCCCATATTCAATTACCCTGAGCAGCTTTTCCTGCACCAGCATCGGCGCGGTTGCCAGCTCATCCAGAAACAGCGTGCCACCATCAGCCCGCTCAAAACGTCCGAGATGGCGCTTCTGCGCACCGGTAAAGGCACCGGCCTCATGGCCAAAGAGTTCAGAATCGAGCAGGTTCTCATTCAGCGCGGCGCAGTTCAGCGAGATAAACGGTCCCTGCCAGCGGTCAGAGAGATAGTGCAGACGGCTGGCGATCAGCTCTTTACCCGTTCCGCGCTCGCCAATCACCAGAACCGGCTTTTCCAGCGGAGCCAGTCTGGAGACCTGCTCAAGAACCTCCAGAAAATTGTTCGACTCACCTAAAAGATTATCGTTAGTGCCTGTCATGATGAATTTCGCCATCCCTTAATCATTTTGACTATCTTAAAATATGCGGACGAGGCTGTAAAATATCAAATTCCTTAAAAATCAATGTGATAAAAATTGGCACGCATCTTGTATTAACTAAGCAGGGCAACACGTTTTAAAACATTAAAAGAGGAACATCATTATGGGTATTTTTTCTCGTTTCGCTGACATCGTAAATGCCAACATTAATTCCCTGCTGGAGCGTGCTGAAGATCCGCAGAAACTGGTCCGTCTGATGATTCAGGAAATGGAAGACACCTTAGTCGAAGTGCGTTCCACCTCTGCGCGGGCGCTGGCTGAAAAGAAACAGCTGTCACGCCGTATTGAGCAGGCAGAGATCCAGCAGGCCGAATGGCAGGAAAAAGCGGAACTGGCGCTTCGTAAGGATAAAGATGATCTGGCGCGGTCAGCACTGATCGAAAAACAGAAACTCACTGACCTTATCGCTTCACTGAAACAGGAAGTGGGCCAGGTTGAAGAGACGCTGGAACGTATGAAAGGCGAAATCAGTGAGCTGGAGAAAAAGCTGACTGAAACACGTGCCCGCCAGCAGGCGTTAACGCTGCGTCACCAGGCGGCCTCTTCATCACGCGATGTTCGTCGTCAGCTGGACAGCGGTAAAATCGACGAAGCGATGGCCCGGTTTGAATCCTTTGAACGTCGCATTGACCACATGGAAGCGGAAGCTGAAAGCCACGGCTTCGGTAAGCCAAAAACCCTGGACCAGCAGTTTACTGACCTGAAAGCGGATGATGAAATCAGCCAGCAGCTTAATGCGCTGAAAGCCAAAATGAACCGCAGTGAGTAATGATCGACGTTGCAATAAGTGATTAAGGAGAGTCAATGAGCGCACTTTTTCTTGCCATACCCTTAACGATCTTCGTGCTGTTTGTCGCACCGATCTGGTTATGGTTGCATTACAACAACAAACGCAACGGCGGTTCGGAACTGTCGCAAAGCGAAATCCAGCGCCTGCAGCGTGTTACGCAGGATGCACAGCGGATGCGTGAACGCATTGACGCACTGGAAGCGATTCTGGATGCCGAACACCCTAACTGGAGGCAGCCATGATGAAAGGCCGTAAGTTGTGGCGCAAGCCTGACGAAGGAAAGTTGATGGGCGTCTGTGCGGGTCTGGCGGAGTATCTCGATATTCCGGTGCGTCTGCTTCGGGTCATTGTGGTCTTATCACTGTTCTTTGGTCTGTTTATGTTTACGGTGGTCGCCTATTTCGTGCTGGGTTTTGTGCTGGATGTGAAACCCGCCAATGTCACGGAGGACGAACGTCAGCTCAGCGCCAGCGAGCTGCTGGACCAGCTGGAGAGTGCGCTGCAGCGCGATGAGCGCAGCGTGCGCGACGTGGAGCGTTATGTGACGTCTGAAACTTTCAGCGTACGCAGCCGCTTCCGCCAGATTTGATTATATTATTGCCGGGCCGTTACGGGCCCGTCCGCTCTCTCAATGGAGGTGTTGATGTCTTTTTCGCGATCCACTGCTTTTCGCCACCGCGCGGCACCTGCATTGAAGTCGGCGGCTAAATTTATCATTATCAATGCTGTTACCTACGGTCCCGCCGGTGTCACTGGCTGGGCGGTGAAATCGGTAGCGCGACGCCCGTTACGTCTTCTGCTGGCTGTGGCACTTGAGCCATTGCTGAAACGCGTGATGAATCGGGTGGCATCGCGCTTCATCAGGGAGAACGATGAAAAGACTGCAAAGTGAATTAATGGCATTAATGAACCGTGGCGTTGATCGCCACCTTCGGCTGGCGGTCACCGGATTAAGCCGCAGCGGTAAAACCGCCTTTATTACCTCACTGGTCAATCAGCTTTTAACGGTTCACAGCGGCGCACGTTTGCCGCTGTTTTCCGTTGTGCGGGACGAGCGACTGTTGGGCGTCAAACGGGTGCCGCAGCGGGACATGGGAACCGCGCGCTTTACCTACGACGAAGGCCTGGCACAACTCTACAGCACGCCGCCCGCCTGGCCGACGCCCACCCGTGGCGTCAGCGAAATGCGTCTGGCGCTGCGTTACCGTCCAAATGATTCGCTGCTGCGTCATCTGAAAGAGACGGCAACACTCTATCTGGAAATTGTCGACTATCCCGGAGAATGGCTACTGGATCTGCCGATGCTGGCGCAGGATTATCTCGCCTGGTCACGGCAGATGAACGGTCTGCTGCAGGGCGATCGTGCGGAGTGGGCAAAACCCTGGCGCACGCTCTGCGAAAAACTCGATCCGCTTGCTCCCGCCGATGAAACCCAGCTGGCAGAGATTGCTGCGGCCTGGACTGACTACCTGCATCGCTGTAAATCTGAAGGCCTGCATTTTATTCAGCCTGGACGGTTCGTGCTGCCTGGCGATATGGCAGGCGCGCCTGCGCTGCAGTTTTTCCCCTGGCCAACCGCTGATGAGTCGCAACTCACTAAGCTGGCGCAGGCGGATAAGGGGAGTAACTTCAGCATGCTGCAGCAGCGCTTCAACTACTACTGCCAGCATGTGGTGAAGGGCTTTTACAAAAATCACTTCCTGCGTTTTGACCGCCAGATCGTGCTGGTTGACTGCCTCCAGCCCCTGAATAGTGGTCCTCAGGCGTTTAATGATATGCGGCTGGCGCTGACTCAGCTGATGCAGAGCTTTCATTACGGCCAGCGCACCCTGTTTCGCCGGCTTTTCTCACCGGTGATCGACAAATTACTGTTTGCGGCGACTAAAGCGGATCACATCACCAGCGATCAGCACGGCAACATGGTCTCGCTGTTGCAGCAACTGGTGCAGGATGCCTGGCAGAACGCCGCGTTTGAGGGGATTAGCATGGACTGCATCGGACTGGCATCAGTGCAGGCGACACAGAGCGGCCTGGTCGACCACCGTGGCGAGAAGATCCCGGCCCTGCGCGGTCACCGGCTGGATGATGGTGAACCGCTTACCGTCTATCCGGGTGAAGTCCCGCCGCGCCTGCCTGGCAATGCCTTCTGGCAGCAGCAGGGTTTTCAGTTTGAACAGTTCCGGCCGCAGCAGCTCGACGTCGACCGTCCACTGCCGCATATCCGCATGGATGCCGCGCTGGAATTTTTATTGGGAGATAAATTGCGATGAGTGATCCGCTGAAGCCGCGTATCGATTTTGCTCGCCCGCTGGATGAGAGTACTACTACGCCGCTGCGTCCGGCGCAGACCTTTGAAGCGGACGCGCAGGCTGCGTTTCTGGCAGTGCAGGATGAAGATGTTGCCGTAGAAGAAGAAGGTGCAGGGGAGCGCGCAGTGGAAGCGGCTCTGAAACCTAAACGCAGTCTGTGGCGCAAAATGGTGACCGCAGGCGCACTGCTGTTTGGCGTTAGCGTGATTGCGCAGGGGGTGCAGTGGACGCATGACGCCTGGCTGGCACGCGACTGGTTTTCACTGGGGAGCGGCGTAGCAGGCGGACTTATTGTGCTGGCGGGTGTCGGCGCGCTGACCACTGAGTGGCGTCGGCTCTACCAGCTGCGTCAGCGTGCCGAAGAGCGGGATGTGGGCCGGGAGCTATTGCACAGTCATGGTATCGGTAAAGGTCGGGCATTCTGCGAAAAGCTGGCCCAGCAGGCTGAACTGGATCAGGCGCATCCGGCCCTGCAGCGCTGGCATGCCTCGCTGCACGAAACCCACAATGACAGCGAAATCGTGCGCTTGTATGCGCAGCTGGTGCAGCCCGTTCTGGACAGGCAGGCGCGGCGTGAAATCAGTCGTCATGCTGCGGAAGCAACACTGATGATTGCGGTCAGTCCGCTGGCACTGGTGGATATGGCGTTTATCGCCTGGCGTAATCTGCGGCTGGTCAATCGCATCGCGGCGATATACGGCATTGAGCTGGGCTACTTCAGCCGTATCCGGCTGTTCCGCCTGGTGCTGCTCAATATGGCTTTTGCCGGCGCGTCCGAACTGGTGCGGGAAGTGGGAATGGACTGGATGTCACAGGATATCGCAGCCCGGCTTTCCACGCGTGCTGCCCAGGGCATTGGTGCCGGTCTGCTGACAGCAAGGCTGGGCATCAAAGCGATGGAGCTTTGTCGTCCACTGCCGTGGCTGGAGCAGGATAAGCCACGGCTTGGCGATTTTCGGCGCGAACTGCTGGGCCAGCTGAAAGAGGCACTGCAGAAGGGCGGTAACAAATCAGCCTGAATCTCTCGTGACATATTAAAGGCGGCATAGCCGCCTTTAATGATCAGTGAGGCTGGCGCAGCACCTGCCGTGAATCGATAATCAGACACTCACCCGGACAGGCGGATTCATCTGTAATCACCGGATTTGCAGGCAGCGTAAAGGCCATGCCATTTTTCTCCCTGATAAAATGCGCCATCCCGGCAAATGTCCAGGACATACTCAGGCCCAGCCCCCCGAAATCATCATACTTCCGCAACGTCGCAACCTTCGGCAGGTATTCACCGGTCAGGCGATAATAGAGTGCCCCTTTAAATTCCTTTGGCACCTGCCGGGTAATCGCCTGATCGAGCAGGGCAAACTCTTTACGAGCCGGCACGGAATAGCCGTTGATTAAATGACTTATCGACAGTGAGGCGGCAGCGATCACGAGCAGCGCATAAAATGCATTTTTCCATTTTAATTTTTTGCTGATTTCAAACAGGCCGAGAATAAACGCACTGGTGGTAATCAGCGCACCGGCAATCAGGGTGCGGTAAGCCGCCATGCTTTCACTGACGATCAGATTAGGCAGTGCGGCGATCAGCAATAAAACAAACATCAGATAGAATTTGTCGTTACCTGCTGCTTTAATTTTTTTCAGTCCAGACCCAATAATGATCGATGAGATGATCACCGACACCGTTTTTGCGCCGAGGTCAAAATTACATATAACGTTCTTAAGGTATTCGGTGAAAAACCATTTCAGCTTAACCGGGATGTCGTAGCTGAATGCTGAACGTGGCAACGTATGACCATAAAGCTGAACGGGCAGTACCTTTGACGCGATCAGCGCAGCGAACATACCCGCACCCAGAACCATCAGTGAGATCACTGCACGTTTCGTATCGACTT
Source organism: Pantoea sp. MHSD4 (assembly GCF_021043305.1). Classification (NCBI taxonomy): domain Bacteria; kingdom Pseudomonadati; phylum Pseudomonadota; class Gammaproteobacteria; order Enterobacterales; family Erwiniaceae; genus Pantoea; species Pantoea sp. MHSD4. The sequence goes on from NZ_JAJNDH010000001.1 coordinate 1,010,593, forward strand.
TTCTTTCTGAAAAGCAGAGGTCAAACGCGGCAAAGAAGGTAAAGGTCATCGCTGCCGGTTGATAAAGACAGAAGGCAAGGGTCAGCAGACAGAACGCGATAAGGCGACTGGTCATGCCCGTTTTAATGGAAAAACGGTAACTTGTTCCCGCCAGCAAAATTGCAGCGATATAGGGGAAACAGGATGCCCAGGCGATATAAACCTGGAAGGAAGGCAGCAGACAAAGCAATAGCGAAAATGTGATTCGCTGAGCCTGACTCTCAAGAAGTGCCATTTTCTGACACAGGGTATAAATGTAATACCCGGTAAAAATGAGCAGAACAATCGAGACTGAACGCAGCAGTGCCAGACGTTCTACACTCCCGACCAGAAAGGAAGCGCTGTACTGGATAATGCCATAAACCGGCCTGCCGGATAATGTGTCCCAGTTTAAAATACTGAGCCTGTCAAAATTAGCCCAATAGAGATTCGTCCAGTCATCGGTATAGGCGTAATGCGTTAAATAAGCGGGGCTGTATGCAAGCAGAAATACTGTCGCAAAAAGCAAAAACACCTTATTGCGGCTTATGCCGTTATCAGTGGCGAACATCTGTCATCCTTTTTAATCTGACCATTTCTCTGAGTCTGAACGGGCCGTTTAGTCGGTGTCCTGAGAGGGGGTTATTTTTGTCGGTGCCACTTTTCGCAAAATATAGCGAGGCCGGTTTTTAGTTTCCATGTAGATGCGGCCAATATATTCGCCTAACACGCCAATGCCAATAAGCTGAACGCCACCCAGAAAGAGCACGGAGACCAGAATTGAGGGATAGCCTGGCACCGGGTTACCGAACAGCAGTTTATCCGCGATCATCCAGAGACCATATAAAAAGGCCAGCGAGGCCACCAGAAAGCCCAGGTATGACCAAATCCGCAGCGGAACGGTAGAGAATGAGGTCAGACCCTCCAGCGCAAGATTCCACAGCTTCCAGCCGCCAAATTTACTGCGGCCTGCGATCCGCTCCGTTCGCGTATATTCCACAATATCCGTCTGTCCGCCGACCCAGCTAAGAATGCCTTTCATAAAGAGATTCTTCTCAGGCAGCAATTTAATATTCTCAACGACTTCACGCGACATCAGCCGGAAATCACCGACATTCTCTTCAATCTGCGGATGGCTGATGCTGTTATGCAGTTTGTAAAACCAGCGGGCTGTTTTGCGTTTGAGGTGGCCATCGGCACTGCGGTCAATCCGTTTAGCTAACACAATATCAGCCCCAGCCTGCCACTTCCGGATCATCTCGGGAATAATCGCGATCGGATCCTGCAAATCCACATCTATCGGGATAACCGCATCGCCGGTTGCGGCTTCCAGTCCGGCAAACAGCGCCGGTTCTTTGCCGAAATTTCGAATAAACGACAAGCTGCGCACCAGCGGATCGCACTGGCTGAGTTGGGTAATCAGCGCATGCGTTGCGTCTGTGCTGCCATCATCAATAAATACGATCTCAATCTGCCAGGCGGCCAGTGCTTCATCTTTTCTGACCGCGTCATAGAAAAGAGGGATGACATCCTCTTCATTGAATACCGGTACCACCAGAGAGATTTTCATTATTCTCCTTTGAAAACAATAAAGCGGGAAAAAAGAAAGCCACACGCCAGACTGATAGCCGAGGAGGCGATCAGCGTAATAAGGGGATAGAAGCCAAAATGGTCAGCCAGATAACCTACGCTGAAAGCCATCGCACCCATAAAAACGACGTAAATAAGATAACGCCAGGCCGTTGCCTGCTGCTCAAAGGTCCAGCGCGCATTAACGAAAAAAGAGAAGGTAACGGCCAGGCTAAAAGCAATCAGGTTAGCGGTCGACTGGAATAATCCAAGGCTGAGGCAGATAAAAAAAGTCACCCAATGGATCAGGGTATTTATCAGGCCCACAGTCAGATATTTTGCGAAGAAAGTCAGCATATTATAATCAATTCTACTCAGTTGAGAAAAATATACAGCAATAAGTCTTTAATCAACAGTCTGGTACTGACAAAAGCTGACAACCAGCAATCGATACCGGAATCCAGCCGGTCAGTACAAAACTCCGGCATACACGCTTAAGCTGTCAACTTTTCCTGACAGATCCCTTTCTACCGGCGCATCACTTAGCGTAATATTCATTTATCTGAACCTGATTAAGGCGAACGCAATGCGTCTGGAAGTGTTCTGTCAGGACCGCATCGGTCTGACGCGTGAACTGCTCGATCTGCTGGTGGCACGCAACATTGATTTACGCGGTATCGAAATTACGGCGCTTGGCCGCATCTACCTGAATTTTTCGGCACTGGAATTTGACGCTTTCAGTAATCTGATGGCAGAAATCCGGCGTACACCGGGCGTAACAGATGTGCGCACGGTAACGTACATGCCTTCGGAGCGTGAACATCGCGCGCTGAGTGCCTTACTGGTGGCCATGCCAGATCCGGTTTTCTCCATCGATCTGAAAAGCAAGGTGGAACTGGCTAATCCGGCGGCACAAAACCTGTTTAATCTTGATGAAGAGAAAATGCGCAATTTCAGCGCCGGCAACCTGATTAATGGCTTTAACTTCATGCGCTGGCTGGAAAGCGATCGGGTTGAGGCGCAGGCGCAGCATGTCGTCATTGAAGGGCGCGATTTTCTGATGGAAGCGCGCCCTATTTATCTGCCGGGTGAAGAGGGCCAGAACGACAGGCCGGTCGGGGCGATGGTGATGCTGAAGTCAACCGCTCGCATGGGCCGTCAGTTACAGAATCTGGTGGTCACCGACGAATCCGAGTTTGACCATATCATTGCCGTCACGCCGAAGATGCGTCAGGTGGTCGATCAGGCGCGCAAACTGGCGATGCTGGATGCGCCGTTACTGATTGTCGGCGATACCGGCACCGGGAAAGATATGCTGGCACGCGCCTGTCATCTGCGCAGCGCCCGTGGGAAAAATCCTTTCCTGGCGCTGAACTGTGCCTCATTACCCGACGACGTTGCGGAAAGCGAGCTGTTTGGTCATGCCGCCGGTGCCTATCCGAATGCGCTGGAAGGCAAGAAGGGCTTTTTTGAGCAGGCCAATGGTGGCTCGGTATTGCTGGATGAGATTGGCGAGATGTCGCCGAGAATGCAGACCAAGCTGCTGCGTTTTCTCAATGATGGCACCTTCCGCCGCGTCGGTGAAGAGCATGAAGTCCATGTTAATGTGCGCGTAATCTGCGCTACGCAGAAGAACCTGATTGAACTGGTGCAACGCGGTGAGTTTCGCGAAGATCTTTTTTACCGGCTCAATGTGCTGACGCTGCAACTGCCCCCGCTGCGCGATCGACCGCAGGATATCCTGCCACTGACCGAGATGTTTGTGGCCCGCTTTGCGGATGAGCAGGGGATGGCCCGGCCGCGACTCTCGCCACAGCTCATTGCATTTCTGACGCGCTACGCCTGGCCAGGCAATGTGCGTCAGTTAAAAAATGCGTTGTATCGCGCGTTAACCCAGCTGGAAGGATATGAACTGCGACCGCAGGATATTGTGTTGCCTGAACAGACGCTGGATGTATCGCTGGGCGATGAAGCACTGGAAGGAACGCTGGATCAGATTACCAGCCGTTTTGAGCGGTCAATTCTGACGCGGCTTTATCTCTCCTATCCCAGCACCCGAAAACTGGCAAAACGTCTGGGTGTTTCCCATACCGCGATTGCCAACAAGCTGCGTGAATATGGTCTGGGGCAGAAGCGCACCGAAAGCGAATGATCGGTAAGCAGAGAGCAGGAAGCGGATAACCAGGTTATCCGCTTTTTTTATTACTTCAGCGCGGCCAGGGCAGCGTCGTAATCAGGCTCAGTGGTGATTTCATCAACCAGCTGGCTGTAAATCACTTTATCGTTCTCATCCAGAACGATCACCGCACGTGCGGTCAGGCCTTCCAGCGCACCATCAGCAATTTCTACACCATACTCATACTTAAATTCTGAGCCGCGCAGCGTCGACAGCGTCACCACATTGCTCAGGTTTTCCGCGCCACAGAAACGCGACTGGGCAAAAGGCAGATCGGCAGAGATGCATAACACCACGGCGTTATTCAGCTCGCTTGCCGCCTGGTTGAATTTGCGCACTGATGAGGCACAGACACCGGTATCAACGCTTGGGAAAATGTTCAGAATTTTGCGTTTTCCTGCATACTCAGAGAGCGCAACGTTAACCAGGTTCTTTGCTACCAGCGTGAAAGGCTTAGCTTTATCGCCAGCCTGTGGAAACTGACCTGCAACCGGAACGGCATTACCCTGAAAATGAACAGTCTGAGACATAGTGATTCCTTTTGATGATAAAAAAGATCTGACACAAAACGGCTAAAGATAGCCGTTGTTTATGACATAAATGTTAAGGGTTTACGAGTTCAATTGTGGAATTTAACGTGGCGGTCTGCCACTGCGTCACACTTTGTGGAGTGTAAATGAGAACGGTAAAAAGTTATCCCGAAGCCTGGCCGTTGCATACGCCGTTTGTCATTGCCCGTGGAACCCGGACCGAAGTCAAAGTGGTGGTGGTTGAAATTGAGGAAGATGGCGTAAAAGGCGTCGGTGAAGCGACGCCCTATGCGCGCTATGGTGAAAGCGAAGCATCGGTGCTGGCGCAGATCGCCACGTTGCTGCCCGCGCTGCAAGAGGGCATGACGCGCGAGGCATTACAACAGGCGCTGCCTGCCGGGGCGGCGCGCAACGCCATCGACAGTGCACTGTGGGATCTCGCCGCACATCAGCAGCAGCGCAGCCTCTGGGCGCTTAGCGGTGTGACTGCGCCTGCTGATGTCGTGACCGCGCAGACCGTCAGCATTGATACTCCTGAGGCGATGGCCAGCAGCGCACTCGCACTGTGGCAGCATGGTACAACACTGCTGAAAATTAAGCTGGATAACAATTTCATTACTGAACGGCTGATGGCCATCCGCGCCGCCGTGCCGGAGGCAACCCTGATTGTGGATGCAAATGAGTCCTGGCACGCTGAAGGCCTGGCGGCACGCTGTCAGCTGCTGGCAGACATTGATGTGGCGATGCTGGAACAGCCTTTACCTGCAGGTGAAGATGCGGCACTGGAGAACTTTATCCATCCCTTGCCCATTTGTGCCGATGAGAGCTGTCATACACGTGAAAGCCTGGCCGCGCTGCGAGGCCGTTATGAGATGGTCAACATCAAGCTGGATAAAACGGGCGGTCTGACAGAGGCGCTGGCGCTTGCCGATGCCGCGCAGCAGCAGGGCTTTGCGGTGATGCTGGGCTGCATGCTCTGCACCTCGCGGGCGATACGTGCTGCGCTGCCGCTGGTGCCGCAGACCCGTTTCGCCGATCTTGATGGGCCGACCTGGCTGGCGGTGGATGCAGAACCGGCGATCACCGTGCGCAGCGGTCGGCTGATTATTGCTGCCAGCGCAGCAAACTAACCATCATCTCAAGATAGGTCTCCGTGGCTTCATCCACGGAAATCACCGGCATCTCAGCGGTCACGCAGGGCAGACTGAGATCGTAACACCAGCTGCCGAATGAGCCAGGCGTGTCATATCCTACGCTGCTGACGCGAGGAAGGCCGGTTTGGCTGGCCAGCCAGCCGCCAATCTCCACCTGATGCGGGTCGTCAATACAGCCCAGCGGCTCATGCCAGGAAACGATCCAGGCTGGCTTAAGTTGATGTATCAGGGCACAGAGCGCCAGTGTTTCCGGTTCAGAACCCGGATGCGTGCCGGTTGAGAGCGTGACATCCCGCGCATCGGCAGCGCTGTTCCAGCGATAAACGGTCTCTCCGGGCTGCCAGTTCGCTGCCGGGAAGTTGCGGTTGAGATCGACGCCATTTGCGTTAGCGCGCAGGCCAAGCTGACAGCCATCAGGATTGACTGCCAGCACCACGTGGTGCCGACGCATGCCATCGGGCAGTGTCCGTAACGCAGCAGAAAGGGTGGCGATGGCCGCATTTTCATCACCGTGTGTGCCAGCCAGAATCAGACCGCTGTCGGGGTCACCCAGTGGCGCTGGAAACCACAGCAGCGGCGCGCCCAGCACGGAGCGGCCATACTGCTGATACGAAACGTCAAGTTTGCCGCGAAGGGGACGCGGATGAAGTGGCGACATACAGATTTCCTCAAAGGGTTTTACTCAAAGTAGCGGAAAAGCCGTGTGCGGAAAATAGCTATTTATCTGTCAGCCATTTGCGATAAAGTGCCCTGCACAAGCTACATCGGCAACAGACTGATGCAGCACTTCTTTGGGGTAAAGGAGTGATAATGGTTAAGACCTTTCGTATGACGCTGGCAGCAATCAGTCTGAGCAGCATCCTCACACCCGCCATTGCGGCGAATCCACCCGCTGGCGCGCAGCTGGCCGAGCAGCAGCAGATCGTCCGCCATATTAAAGATGAACCCGCTTCACTTGATCCGCTTAAAGCGGTAGGGCTGCCTGAAATTCAGGTGATTCGCGATCTGTTTGAAGGTCTGACAAATCAGGATGCTCAGGGCAAAATCGTGCCGGGCGTGGCACAGAGCTGGAGCAGCAGCGACAACAAAACCTGGGTCTTCACCCTGCGCAATAACGCGCGCTGGTCAAACGGCGAACCGGTCACGGCGCAGGATTTTGTCTACAGCTGGCAGCGGCTGGTCGATCCCAAAAACAGCTCAGGCTCTGCCGGGTTTGCGGGGTTAAGCGGTATTGAAAATGCGGCAGCGATTACCAAAGGCGAAATGACCCCCGATAAACTGGGAGTGACTGCCCAGAGCAAAACCCAGCTGAAAGTGACGCTTGATCGTCCTGTGCCGTGGTTCCCGGCGCTGGTGGCTAACGTGGCGCTCTTCCCGGTGCCGCAAAAAGTCATTGCCCAGCAAGGTGACAGCTGGACGGTACCCGGTAAACTGGTCGGTAACGGTGCCTATCAGCTCAGCGAGCGGGTAGTGAACGAGAAGATTGTCCTGACCCGTAATCCTCATTACTGGGATGATGCACATTCGGTGCTGACGAAAGTGACCTTTGTGCCAATCAATGAAGAGTCGAGCGCGACTAAACGTTATCGTGCCAACGACATTGATATCACCGAATCTTTCCCTAAGAACATGTATGCGTTATTAAAGAAAACGTTGCCGGGAGAGGTCTACACACCTGACCAGTTAGGCACCTATTACTATGCGTTTAACACCCAGAAAGGACCGACTGCCGATGTGCGGGTTCGCAAAGCACTGTCCTGGTCTATCGACCGAAACGTCATTGCTGACAAAGTGCTGGGCACCGGTGAGAAACCGGCATGGCACTTTACGCCAGATGTGACAGCAGGCTTTAAGCCACTGCCCACGTTTATGCAACAGCACGATCAGAACGCCCTGAATGCGCAGGCCAAATCGCTGCTCGCCGCCGCCGGTTACGGTCCGGGTAAACCGCTGAAGCTCAAACTGCTCTACAACACCTCTGAGAGCCATCAGAAGATTGCGATTGCCGTGGCCTCAATGTGGAAAAAGAACCTCGGTGTGGATGTCACACTGGAGAATCAGGAGTGGAAAACCTACATCGACAGTCGTAACAGCGGAAACTTCGATGTGATTCGTGCCTCGTGGGTGGGAGACTACAATGAGCCCTCCACCTTCCTGAATCTGCTGACCTCGGGCAACAGCAGCAATATCGCGCGCTTTAACAACGCGGATTATGATGCAGTTGTCGCTAAAGCCAGCCGTGAAACCAGCGAGCAGGCACGTAACAGCGATTACAACCGTTCCGAGCAGATCCTCGCTGAACAGGCCCCGATTGCGCCCATCTATCAGTACACGAATGGCCGACTGATTAAACCCTGGGTTAAAGGCTATCCCATCACCAACCCTGAAGATGTCGCCTACAGCCGTGAACTGTGGATTGAAAAGCACTAAGCCTGTGGTGGCCGGTTTCCCGGCCACCTGCTGACATCTTTCTTCACAGCCCGGAGATTGCAACTCAACGCCGTCACGTTAGACTGTATCGTATTGATATTAGTGGTGAGGGAATGTTGTGGACGTCATTGAAGGAAAAGCATTACAGGTTTCAGATGCCATCATTTCATGCCAGCTGGATGGCAAGGGTGGGATGATCCCGATAGCTGAAGATGAAGTTATCGAGTGTGAGCAGCCCTGCTGGCTGCATCTGAACTATACCCACAGCAAAAGCGCAGAATGGCTGCAGTCAACGCCGCAGATTCCCGATGCCGTGCGTGACGCCTTAGCGGGTGACAGCATGCGTCCCCGCGTCAGCCGGCTGGGCGACGGATTTATGATCGTGCTGCGCAGCGTTAACCACAACACCGATGCGCGTCGTGACCAGCTGGTGGTAATGCGCGTGTTCATCAACGATAAGCTCATCGTCTCGACCCGGCGGCGTAAAGTCTCTGCCGTCGATGAAGTGCTCACCGATTTGCAAAACGGTAACGGCCCGATTGACTGCGGCAGCTGGCTGGTCGATGTCTGTGATGCCCTGACCGATCACACCAGCGAATTTATCGAAGAGTTACATGACAAAATCATTGAGCTGGAAGATGCGCTGCTTGACCAGCGGATGCCCGCGCGCGGCGAGCTGGGCCTGCTGCGCAAACAGCTGATTGTGATGCGGCGTTACATGGCACCGCAGCGCGATGTTTATGCCCGGCTGGCCAGTGAAAAACTGGGCTGGATGGATGACAGTGAACGACGCCGGATGCAGGAAATCGCCGATCGGCTGGGACGCGGACTGGATGATCTGGATGCGGGCGTAGCGCGCACTGCGATTCTGGCTGACGAGGTGGCCTCTGCGATGGCGGAGTCGATGAACCGCCGCACCTATACGATGTCACTGATGGCGATGATCTTCCTGCCCGCTACGTTCCTGACCGGTCTGTTTGGGGTTAATCTGGGTGGCATTCCGGGCGGTGGATGGGAGTACGGCTTCTCTATCTTCTGTCTGCTGCTCGTGGCACTGGCGGTGGGCGTCGCGGGTTATCTGCGTAAACGGCGCTGGCTGTAACGCGGAAAGGTAACATCGGCGGGGGCGTCTGATTTGAGGACGAAAATCCCGCCGGGTGGGATAAAAATCATAATAAGAAAGCAAAAGCTGATCGACATCAAGAACCTAATGCCGCTGCTGACGCAAACTCTCTCCCGCAGGTGAATGCAACGTCAAGCGATGGGCGTTGCGCTCCATATTGTCTTACTTCCATATTTAGAATTATTGCATAGCACAATTAATTCAAAACATGCCGGCCCGTGTGCCGGCTTTTTTTTTGCCCGCCTGGCTGGAACGCCAATCCTTTTCTAAACTTAAAGTCCATTCGCAAGAAAAGGAGTACGGCATGAGCGCGATTTACAACAGCGAGCCGATCCCTACGGATCCAGTCCCGATTCCTGAACCGATTCCTCATCCGCAACCCCAGCCTGATCAGCCGACCGATCCGGAATATCCGCCGATAATGGATCCACCGCCGCACCGCAACATATAAGTTAAGGGCGTGCTGCCAGCAGCACGCCCTTAACTTATCAGGTACTTACTTAATCTGAAGCACATCCAGACGTGCGCTGAGGTCCGGTGCATCGTCTTCATCAGCTCGCCAGCCCACAGGCTGCAACGGCAGGGTTTCGCGGTCAAAAGCGAGATCGCCGCCATCAACGACCGCATCGCCATGCTTAATCCCTTTAAAATCGAACAGATTGATATCTGCCAGGTGCGACGGCACGACGTTTTGCATTGCGCTGAACATGGTTTCAATGCGGCCAGGATAGCGCTTATCCCAGTCACGCAGCATATCGGCTACCACCTGCCGCTGCAGGTTTGGCTGAGAACCGCAAAGATTGCACGGGATAATCGGGAACTGACGCGCGTCTGAGAAACGAATGATATCTTTCTCGCGGCAGTAGGCCAGCGGACGAATCACAATCTGCTTGCCATCATCACTCATCAGTTTTGGCGGCATACCTTTCAGTTTTCCGCCGTAAAACATGTTCAGGAACAGCGTCTGCAGGATGTCATCGCGATGGTGGCCGAGCGCGATTTTAGTACAACCCAGTTCAGTCGCGACGCGATAGAGAATGCCACGGCGCAGACGCGAGCAGAGTGAGCAGGTGGTTTTACCTTCCGGCACTTTCTCTTTGACGATGGAGTAGGTGTCTTCTTCGATAATCCGGTACTCAACGCCCTGTGCCTCAAGATATTGCGGCAGGATGTGCTCCGGGAAGCCAGGCTGTTTCTGGTCGAGGTTAACGGCAATCAGGCTGAAGTTGACCGGCGCACTTTTTTGCAGGCTGCGCAAAATTTCCAGCATGGTGTAGCTGTCTTTACCGCCCGACAGACAGACCATGATGCGGTCGCCTTCTTCAATCATATTAAAATCTGCAATGGCTTCGCCGACGTTACGACGCAGACGTTTCTGCAGCTTATTGAGGTTGTACTGTTCTTTCTTGTCAACCGTTTGATTATCTTGCATTTTTACCTATCTCAAAAACCAGAGAGCGTAGCCGAAGGGCAAATTGCTGTGCGCGTCCAGCCAGACACTTCACTGCGGTGTCACGAACATGCAGCGTATGGTACGGATTGTTGTCGCGAATGCCAGCACTGGAGTGAAGTAATCAGCGGAAAATCGCTGCCGGAGGCATCCGGCAGCGTCTCTCTTTCAAAGCAGATATTGCCGAAAAGGAATGCCGCGAGGAAAATGCTGGTGAGAGCGCGCTTTTACATCCCCAGGAAGAAAGTCTGCTGGATGAGACGATGCCACGCGGGAGAATAGTGCGAGGTCAGCTGGCAGGAACATTTTTCCACTGACAATCAATTTCATCACTGTGTGTTGAGCAGGAAGGGGGGGAGGCCTGGTAAGCATCAGCACGCACATGATCTTTTTTTGCTGTACAACCGGCGATCATAAAAATGACAGAGAGAATGAATAGCGTTTTCATCGGGTCGATTTAATGAGTAAAAAAAGCAGCTTACGCAGTTATTAATCAATACTGATTAAACGGCGTGTTGTCTGTACTTGCCAGATTTGATACGCATCAAATTAAGTCGGATACGAAACCTCACAGGGTTTATTTTGTGACCCGGAATGACTTTTACAATGTCAAAATCTGAAAATCATACTTTGTTGAATATACGTTTGACCAATCAGATAGAGACTAATCCTTATATTGCCGCTGAAGCCTGTGAAACGTTAAATTCAGATTGTTTTGCTTACACACCGCGCCGTTGCTTAAGCCATTGCTGCTCAAGGTGAATATGTATCCATCAGGTTACAATGATCAGTAAATTGTCAGGATGCGGGAAAGGTATTTTGCGTTTGATTTTTTTATTGCAACGTCCTGCGTGGATGCCGTTCGTTTCGCACATTTCGGCAATACAGCATTCCGATGAAGCCGTTTAATGACCGGGTATAAAATTAAAAAATGAATCAGCATTTAACGTCTATGAAAGATTCGGATAAAACAGAAAAAATAAAGAAATACGGCATCAGATTTATTATGACGCTGCTACTCTTTTTACTTTGCTATGTTGCCGTCATGTATTGCGGGGTTTTGTTGCTGGTTAACCGACACGGTTTGCTGCATTTTCTGCTGCACTAAACGCATTACCGTCAGCCACAGGCTTTAAAAATCCAGCGGTAGGCATGATGCAGAAAATGCCTGAGCACTTCCATTAAATCCTCAGCCCCTTCTTCTGCCAGACATTGTCCGGTCTCCAGCGCATTATTCACTGAATCCCGATGTTCCAGGAGCATCATGATGGCTGCGGCGCCCGCTATCAGCGTAAAAATCAGCATGCTGACTGCGAACCGATATTTAGGCGAAGTACTGGAAAGGGCGTCTTCTGGATGGTCAGAGTTCTGAGGCATTAGTTTCCGGGTAAAATGATTACGTAAATTAACAATAACGGATTATGCCATTACTTCCCGGCAGGCACTACTTTTAAGGTCAGACTCTGCGCATTTTTGATTTTTCAGAAATGGCAGGAGAAGGAGGGCGGTGACTGCCGCTCACCGCCTTCTGCAAGGTTCTTATGTGTTTGTCGCCATGTGTAGTGACGGGGTTGTTCAGCAAACGTTTACATCATCTCCAGTGACTGAACGCCTTTTATCTCAATGACCTTATCGTAGAGGTGCGCATCATTTGACTTGCGGGACAACGTTACCTGTATGCTGAGTTCGCACAGGCCGCTCTCCTCATCTCGATTAATCACCGTCACATTGCCATAACGAATACCTTCCCGCTGCATAACCAGTAGCACCAGCGGCACGCTTTTAGGCTTAAGGAAAACCAGTAACGTATGGTGCTTGCCGATTAAAACATGGCTCAGGCGGCGGAACACTTCCAGCACCACCAGCGCCAGCACTGTGCCATAAATGCCGATCTCATACATGCCGCTGCCGATCACCAGACCAATCGCTGCCGTTACCCATAATCCCGCTGCCGTGGTCAGGCCTTTCACCACCTGCTTCTGAATCATGATGGTGCCTGCGCCCAGGAAGCCCATACCGCTGACGACCTGGGCTGCAATACGACTGGGGTCCAGTGCCACATGGTCGCTGGTGAGCATATCGGCGAAACCATACTTCGACACCAGCATGAACATCGCACTGCCGATACCGACCAGAATATGGGTACGCAGTCCCGCTTCTTTGGCCCGCATCTGACGCTCCAGACCAATCAGGCCGCCAAGAATACCGGCCAGGGCGATGCGAATTAACATATCCATTAACATGGCTTTACTCCGAAATAATAGGAACCGAAAAAGGGTGACAGTTCAGCGATAGCAGGTAAACAAGATAATTCTGCTTGCAAATCACGGTGGAGAATTTTGTAAAAAGCTGTTTCACCTCTCGACCCCTTGTGCTGCCTGACATATGCTGAGCCAGCCTATTATCCCCATTCCCGGAGTCCGATTGATGAAAGCAGCCACCTTTTTGCTGGCCGGTGCCGCATTATTACTCTCTGCCTGCAGTAGCAACAGTGATGATAACGAGCCACCGCAACAAGCCACCGCCGCGCACATCCAGCCTCGTGTGGTGATGTCTTCCCTGGCAGAAAGCACCTGTTCGAACGCAGGCGGAACGCTGGCGTTTTCACATCAGCTGGATGGATCACGTGTGGGCATGTGTCAGTTAGTGAATGGCCGTCGCTGCGATGAGCAGGCGTTAATTGGCGGGAACTGCGCGCGCTGATGAACAGGCCGGATAGCACCGGCCCGCATCATTAGCAGAGAATCGTCAGGCTGAGAGTCGGTTCGGGCACTCTTCACCCCGATCGAGCTGGCTAAGATTATTCAGTGTCGTCTCGGAAATGGCCGTCAGCGCTTCAGCCGTTAAAAATGCCTGATGACCGGTAAACAGTACGTTATGGCACGCTGAAAGACGACGGAACACATCGTCCTGAATCACATCATTCGACTTATCTTCAAAGAACAGGCCACGTTCATTCTCATACACATCCATGCCGAGCGCGCCGATTTTCTGCTGTTTCAGCGCATCAATCGCTGCCTGTGAATCAATCAGCCCGCCACGACTGGTGTTGATGATCATCACCCCATCGCGCATCTGACGAAACGCGTCGGCATTCAGCAGATGATGGTTCTCCGGGGTCAGCGGACAGTGCAGCGTAATGACGTGGGATTCTGTAAACAACGTCTTTAAATCAACATATTCTGCGCCCAGCTCACGCGCCTGCTCACTTGGGTAGGGATCAAACGCCAGCAGCCGCATACCAAAACCTTTCAGAATCCGCATGGTCGCAATGCCGATCTTACCCGTGCCGATAACGCCCGCCGTTTTGTTGTACATGTTGAAGCCGGTCAGTCCGTCGAGCGAAAAGTTCGCATCACGGGTACGCTGATACGCGCGATGAATACGGCGGTTAAGGGTCATCATCAGGCCGATAGTATGTTCAGCCACCGCTTCCGGTGAGTAGGCCGGCACCCGTACGACTTCCAGACCCAGCTCTTTCGCTGCAGCCAGATCGACATTATTGAAGCCAGCGCAACGCAGCGCGATATATTTCACACCCAGTCCGGCCAGCTCTTCCAGCACCGGGCGACTGCCGTCATCATTAACAAAAATGCAGACAGCATCGCAATCCACTGCGGTTTTGGCCGTGCTCTCTGAGAGTAAAAAGTCAAAAAATACCAGTTCGAAACCAAACTGCTGGTTAACCTGCTCAAGGTATTTCTGATCGTAATGTTTGGTGCTGTAAACCGCGATTTTCATCGTTGTGCTCCTGCAGAGGTGATAAACCAAGGATAACGTTTTCTGACCGACTTTGCTGAAACTGCGTATTTGCGTCCCGTGCACACCTTCACCTCTGGCAGATTACATGCCATCATCGTTGTCAGGATACTGTAAGGAAAAGGATTATGGCTTTTATGCCACGGATGTTCCGGCGACGGCTGGCGGCCGTACTTGCGCTGATTCTCCTGCTGCTCGGCCTGATGTTGACTGTGACGCAATGGCTGCCAAGGCTGGTCGGCATCTGGCTGCCTGAGGATACCCGCATTGAACTGACGGGTGCACCGCGCTGGCGGCAGGGCGGCCTGTGGCTGCCTCAGATTCGTTACCTCGCCGGCGATTGCTCACTGGCAACCGTAAAGGCAGTGTCACTGGGCTGGCATCAGTCGCGCTGGAAGCTGGATGCGGACGAGCTGGTGGTGGAGAGCACCTGCCTGCAAAAATTACCCGCCAGTGACGAGAGATCGACAGCCCCCAAAACGCTGGCCGAATGGCAGGCAATGCTACCGGGTGCCGATGTTCATCTGAACAAACTTGTCGTGGCACCCTGGCAGGCCTATGCGGGCGCGCTGGACCTGACGCTGGAAAAAGATCGCCAGCAACTTAATTATCAGGGCGACAACCTGCAACTGGCGGCGACGCTGACCGGTCAGCAGCTCGCGATCAGTCGCCTGACGCTTACCCATCCTGCGCTGCCTGAACCCATTACGCTAAGTGGTCATCTTGAGTTACCTGCTTTCGCCACCGATCTGCCGGTGAATGGTGAGGTGGACGGACAACTGGCGCTGGATGCATTACCGCATCCGCTGCAGTTAACGCTCAGCTGGAAGCAGCAGCAGGGCGAGTTACGCGTGGGGATGATGGATGAGAAAAGGCCGCTTCTCAGACTGCCGTGGCAAATCAGCCGCGATCAGATTCGGATCGAAAAGGGCGAGTATTTCTGGCCTCTGGCGGCTCAGCCCCTGTCTGGATTTATTAACCTGACGCTGGATAACTGGCAGTCAGGTCTTGAAAACAGCCAGATCACGGGGCGCGTTAACCTGCTGACTCAGGGACGTGGCGGTAAAGGTAACGTGGTACTGGGCGTCGGTCCCGGCAACCTGAGTCTGACCAATAGCCACCTGCCGTTTCAGCTGACCGGTGAAAGCAAGCTGGCCGATCTGCAACTTTTCGGCTCTATTCCCGGCGTGCTCAACGGCTCGCTGCTCGATCCTCAGTTAGTTTTGCAACCTAAATCGCTGCTGCGCCTGCGGGGGCGACTGCTCTCCACGCTGGAAGTGGACGAAGCGCGCTGGCCGCTGGCCGGCGTGCGACTCTCCTCGCAGGGTATTGATGGCCGCCTGCAGGCCATTCTCAACGCGCACGATGCCAGCTTTGGCCGCTTCCGGCTGCATCTTGATGGTCGCGCCACAAATTTCTGGCCCGATAAGGGCGAGTGGGACTGGCGCTACTGGGGCGGGGGCGAGATGCTGCCGCTGCAGGCACGCTGGGATGTCAAAGGCACCGGCGGCTGGCACGACACGCTGATCCACCTTGATACGCTCTCCACCGGATTTAATCAGCTGGCTTATGGCAGCGTTAGCGTCGCAAAACCGCGCCTGACACTGACCGAACCCGTTAAGTGGCAGCGCGATGTGGCGCAACCTTCCTTCAAAGGCCATTTCAGACTGCAGGCGGGCCAGACCCACTTCACCTATGGCGGCCGTCTGGCTGATTCCACGCTGGACTTTGAGGCGAAAGGCCGTGATCCCGGCTATTTCCTCTGGCGGGGCGAGTTAAAAGCGGGGAGGGTTGGCCCGCTGCGGGTGAATGGCCGCTGGGACGGTGAACGGTTACGCGGTCAGGCCTGGTGGCCGGCACAGTCGCTGACCGTGTTTCAGCCGCTGCTCAGCCCCGACATGAAAATGCAGATTCAGGGCGGCAGTTTGCAGGCACAGGTCGCATTCTCCGCTGCCAGTAAACAGGGCTTCCAGGCGGGAGGCCACTGGACGGTCAAACAGGGCAGTGTCTGGACGCCGGACAGTCAGGTGAACGGTATCGACTTCTCGCTGCCGTTCAGGTTTCATGAGCAGCAATGGCAGTTTGGTCAGCATGGCCCGGTATCACTCCGCATTGCCGAGGTGAAGAACCAGTTTGCCATGCAGAATATTCGGGCCGATCTGCAGGGTAACTGGCCGTGGTCTGAACAATCCCCCCTGACTTTACAGGATGTCAGTCTTGACCTGCTTGGCGGACAGATTACGCTGCCAGCCCTGCGTATGCCGCAACATGATCCCGCCCGGGTGTCGCTGCGTAATATCAGCCTCAGCGAGCTGGTGACGGCGCTGAAGCCTAAACAGTTTGCCATGTCAGGTAAGGTTAACGGTGAGTTGCCGCTGTGGTTGAATAATCCACGCTGGCTGGTGGAGAAAGGGTGGATTGCTAACAGCGGTCCGCTGACTTTCCGGCTGGATAAAGATATGGCGGATGCGATTACCCGCAACAACGTAGCGACCGGCGCAGCGCTGGACTGGTTACGCTATATGGAAGTCTCCCGCAGCTGGGCGACAATCAATCTGAATAACCTCGGCGACCTCACTATGGAAGCGCAGGTACAGGGCGTCAGCCAGTTCAGTAACCGTCGTCAGACGGTCAATCTTAACTATCGTCATCAGGAAAACCTGTTTCAGCTCTGGCGCAGCCTGCGCTTTGGCGATAATTTGCAATCCTGGTTAGAGCAACATGCGACTTTGCCATCGAACAAGGACACTTCACCATGAGCCTGAGGCCATTACTGGTTCTGGCAGCCGGACTGCTGAGCATCGGATGCGTGCCACGCATTGAAGTCACGGCACCCAAAGACCCTATCACCATCAATATGAATGTAAAAATCGAGCATGAGATCCACATCAAAGTTGATAAAGACGTGGAAGCGTTACTGAAAAACCAGAGCGGACTGTTCTGAGGAGAGCCATGATGAAACGCATAAGCGCGGCGCTGTTACTTGCCCTGACGATGGCGCACCCTGCCTGGGCACTGACGCTCGACGAGGCAAGGCAATCAGGCCGTGCAGGTGAAACGCTCTCCGGCTATCTGGCGGCACGTTCGCAGGACAGTGAAACGCTGGCGCTGGTGCAGCGGATTAATGCCGGGCGTCAGCAGGAGTATCAGCGGCTGGCCGGGCAGAACAATCTCTCCACGGCCGATGTGGCCAGCATTGCCGGACAGAAGCTGGTGAGCCGTGCTGCAGCGGGAGAGTACGTGCGTGGCATTAATGGTCAATGGCTGAGAAAAGAGGCAGACAGCAGCAACTAACCGGCGAAAAAAAACCGGGCACAGGCCCGGTCTTTGACAGCGTCATCCTGAGATGGCTGAGAATTATGCGGTCACGATCTGCGTGATAGCATCTTTCGCTTCAGCGGTCGCTTTGCTGGCCACTTCCGGACCGTAGGCGATGCCTTCAGCAAACACGAACTCAACGTCAGTGATGCCGATGAAGCCAAGGAACAGCTTGACGTAAGGGGTCAGCAGGTCAGTTGGGGTATCTTTGTGAATGCCACCACGGCTTGAGATAACCACTGCGGTTTTGCCTTTAACCAGACCTTCCGGGCCTGCTTCGGTGTAGCGGAACGTCACGCCAGCACGGGCAATCAGGTCGAAATAGTTTTTCAGCTGCGTAGGGATGTTGAAGTTGTACATTGGCGCAGCGATGACGATTTCATCATGAGCCTGCAGTTCTGCAATCAGTTCATCGGACAGATCCAGTGCTTCCTGCTGACGCGGTGAGAGTGGCGTATCAGAAGGACGCATTGCACCCACTAACTCACCATCCAGAACCGGAATCGGGTTAGCCGCCAGGTCACGTACAGTGACTTCTTTACCCTGTGCCTTTGCCTGTTCAACGTAGAAGTCAGCGAGCTGGCTTGACTGTGAGTAGCCTGCAAGGATGCTTGATTTCAGAACTAAAACTTTGCTCATGGTGGTTTCCTGTCTGTTACGCGGAAGACTTTCCGCTCAATGGTTTACACTCTACGGTTATCGATGGCGCGGTGAAAGCGCAATATTTCGAGACCCATGTTCGAATTTATTGAATAAGCGTAACCGGGAGCGGCCGCCTGAACAGTTCAGAATGTGCTATGATACGCGCAATTATTTTATTGAATCAGCTGGTTACCCCGGCTTCTGGGCGCTGCTTTATGTAGCGACACCGTCTGAGTAAGGTACGTCACAATTATGTCATCACCCGATACTTCCCCACTGGCAGCGCTCTGGTCACGGCTCGACGGTTTAATGCTGCGCGATCGCCAGCGGCTGCAGCGCCGCCTGCAGGGAGCCAGAAAAATCAAAAATCCTGAGGCGCAGCAGGGCATTGCCAGCGAGCTGGCGCTGGAGTTCGTCGCCGCCGAACAGCGCGTGGCCCAGCGCCGCGCGGCTACCCCAGCGATTACGTTCCCGGACAATCTGCCGGTGAGTCAGAAGCAGCAGGATATTGCTGAGGCGATTCGCGATCATCAGGTGGTGATTGTCGCTGGTGAAACCGGTTCAGGTAAAACCACCCAGTTGCCGAAAATTTGTCTGGCACTGGGACGCGGTGTTACCGGGCTGATTGGCCATACTCAGCCGCGCCGTCTGGCCGCGCGGACCGTGGCGAACCGCATTGCCGATGAGCTCAGCACCTCACTGGGCGGCTGTGTCGGCTACAAAGTGCGGTTCAACGACCAGGTCAGCGATCTGACGCAGATTAAACTGATGACTGACGGGATTCTGCTGGCGGAAATCCAGCAGGATCGCCTGCTGATGCAATATGACACCATCATCATTGATGAAGCCCATGAACGCAGCCTGAATATCGACTTCCTGCTCGGTTATCTGCGTGAGCTGTTGCCACGCCGCCCCGATCTGAAAGTCATCATCACTTCCGCTACCATCGATCCTCAGCGCTTCTCCCGTCATTTCAATAATGCGCCGGTGATTGAAGTTTCTGGCCGCACGTATCCCGTTGAAGTGCGCTATCGTCCGGTGGTCGAAGAGGCGGATGATGGTGATCGTGATCAGCTGCAGGCGATTTTTGATGCGGTGGATGAACTGGGACGGGAAAGCCGTGGCGATATCCTGATCTTTATGAGCGGCGAGCGCGAAATACGCGACACCGCCGACGCGCTCAACAAACGCGATCTGCCGCACACCGAAGTGTTGCCACTCTATGCCCGGCTGTCCAATGCTGAGCAGAATCGGGTGTTTCAGTCGCACAGCGGTCGTCGCATCGTGCTGGCGACCAACGTTGCGGAAACCTCGCTGACGGTGCCTGGAATTAAATATGTGATCGATCCCGGCACGGCGCGTATCAGCCGTTACAGCTTCCGCACCAAAGTGCAGCGTCTGCCGATTGAGCCCATATCCCAGGCGTCTGCCAATCAGCGTAAAGGGCGCTGCGGGCGTGTGTCAGACGGTATCTGTATTCGCCTCTACGCAGAAGATGACTTCCTGAGTCGTCCGGCCTTTACCGATCCTGAAATCCTGCGCACCAACCTGGCGTCGGTGATCCTGCAGATGACCTCGCTGGGTCTGGGCGATATTGCCGCCTTCCCGTTTGTGGAAGCACCCGATAAACGCAATATTCAGGATGGTGTCCGTCTGCTGGAAGAGCTGGGGGCGCTGACGCTGAATGAAGAGAACG
Source organism: Pantoea sp. MHSD4 (assembly GCF_021043305.1). NCBI lineage: Bacteria > Pseudomonadati > Pseudomonadota > Gammaproteobacteria > Enterobacterales > Erwiniaceae > Pantoea > Pantoea sp. MHSD4. Next base: position 1,030,458 of record NZ_JAJNDH010000001.1, read on the forward strand.
GCCACTACAAGCTGACCGGATCCGGGCGTCAGCTGGCGCAGCTGCCCGTGGATCCTCGCCTGGCGCGGATGGTGCTGGAAGCGCAGAAATTTGGCTGCGTGCGCGAAGTGATGATTATCACCGCAGGCCTGTCGATTCAGGATCCCCGTGAGCGTCCGGCAGATAAAAAGCAGGCTTCGGATGAGAAGCATCGACGCTTTGCTGATAAAGACTCCGACTTTCTTGCCTACGTGAATCTCTGGAACTATCTGGCGGAGCAGCAGAAAGCGCTGTCCGGCAATGTTTTCCGTCGTCAGTGCAAAACCGACTTCCTTAACTATCTGCGCGTGCGGGAATGGCAGGATATCTATACCCAGCTGCGGCAGGTGGTGCGGGAACTGGGGATTCCGGTGAACAGCGAACCGGCTGAGCTGCAGCCCGTTCACTGCGCGCTGTTAAGCGGTCTGCTGTCGCATATCGGTCAGAAAGATGCCGATAAGCAGGAGTATACCGGGGCACGCAACACCCGCTTCGCCATCTTCCCTGGCTCCGGGCTGTTTAAGAAGCCGCCGAAGTGGGCCATGGTCGCGGAGCTGGTTGAGACCAGCCGCCTGTGGGGCCGCACGGCGGGGCGCATTGAGCCAGAGTGGATTGAGCCGCTGGCGCAGCATCTGATTAAGCGCAGCTACAGCGAACCGCACTGGGAGAAATCGCAGGGCGCGGTGATGGCCGCTGAAAAAGTCACGCTCTATGGTCTGCCGATTGTGGCCGCTCGCAAAGTGAACTATGGCAGCATCGATCCTACACTGAGCCGTGAGCTGTTTATCCGCCACGCGCTGGTGGAAGGCGACTGGCAGACGCGTCATGCTTTCTTCCGGGCTAACCAGAAGCTGCGTAGTGAAGTCGAGGATCTGGAACACAAATCCCGTCGCCGCGACATCCTGGTGGATGACGAAACGCTGTTTGCTTTTTATGACCAGCGCATTAGCAAAGAGGTGGTGTCGGCGAAGCATTTTGACAGCTGGTGGAAGCAGGCCAGCCGTGAAAACGCCGAGCTGCTGAACTTCGACAAGCAGATGCTGATCAAAGAAGGCGCGGATAAAGTCAGCCAGCTCGACTACCCCAATTTCTGGCATCAGGGCAACCTCAAACTCAGGCTGAGTTATCAGTTCGAGCCAGGTGCCGATGCGGATGGCGTCACGGTGCATATTCCGCTGCCGCTGCTGAATCAGGTTGAGGATAGCGGCTTTGAATGGCAGATCCCAGGCGTGCGTCGTGAGCTGATCATCGCGCTGATTAAGTCGCTGCCCAAACCGCTGCGCCGTAACCTGGTGCCAGCTCCCAACTACGCTGAAGCGTTTCTGGGACGCGTGAAGGCGATGGAGATGCCACTGCTTGATGCGCTGTCGCGTGAGTTTCGCCGCATGACCGGTGTCACGCTGGAACGTGAAAACTGGCAGTGGGAACAGGTGCCCGATCATCTGAAAATGACGTTCCGCGTGGTAGACGAGCACAACCGTAAACTGCTGGAAGGTAAAGATCTCACCGCGCTCAAGGCGCAGCTGAAAGATAAAGTGCAGGAAACGCTATCGAAAGTGGCGGATGACGGGCTGGAGCAGAGCGGACTGCACATCTGGAGCTTCGGCGATCTGCCGCGCAGCTATGAACAGAAGCGCGGCAGCTATCAGGTCAAAGCCTGGCCTGCGCTGGTCGATGAGAAAGAGAGCGTCGCCATTCGCCTGTTTGACAGCGAGCAGGAGCAGCAAAAAATGATGTGGCGCGGTCAGCGTCGCTTGCTGCTGCTGAATGTGCCGTCTCCGGTTAAATATCTGCACGAGAAATTGCCGAACAAAGCCAAGCTCGGACTCTACTTTAACCCTTATGGCAAAGTGCTGGAGCTCATCGACGACTGTATCGCCTGTGGTATTGATAAGCTGATAGGTGAAGCGGGCGGTCCGGCCTGGGACCAGGGCGCGTTTGAGCAGTTGCGTGACAAAGTGCGCGGTGAACTCAATGAGACCGTTGTGACGATCGCACAACAGGTTGAGCAGATCCTCACGGCCGTCTTCAACATCAATAAGCGTCTGAAAGGCCGGGTTGATATGACCATGGCGCTGGCATTATCGGATATCAAGGCGCAGGTAAATGGTCTGGTCTATCGCGGCTTTGTCACCGGCAATGGCTGGCAGCGACTGGCCGATACGCTGCGTTATCTGAATGGTATTGAACGGCGGCTCGAAAAGCTGCCTGCTGACCCGCACAGCGATCGGGCGCGCATGTTAAAAGTGCAGGCAGTGGAACAGGCGTATCAGGCGTGGCGTAATAAGTTGCCGCCGCAGCGTCAGGATGATGAAGAGGTTCAGAACATCCGCTGGATGATTGAAGAGCTACGTATCAGTTACTTTGCTCAGCAGTTAGGCACACCTTATCCCATTTCAGATAAGCGCATCCTGCAGACGATGGAACAGATAGCGGCTTAAAAAGCCAGGGTGCGCGTCTTAACAGGCGCGCACCCAATGGTAAAGCGTCAGTGCGGTTACTGCGCGAGGGATTCCAGCTTGTCTTTAAACGAGGTGACCGAAATTGCGCGGTTGTCAGCCAGATAGCGATCTTTCGCTGCGGGCGCAGAGCTTTGTACCGCGATTAACTGCCAGCCATTATCGCTTTTAAGCAGCAGCGGTGAACCACTGTCACCCGGCAGCGTGTCACACTGATGCGACAGCACCGCACGTTGCGCCCAGCCGGTAATCAGGCAATCGCTGTGGGAGTAGAGCGTATCCAGATGATCGGCCGGATAGCCTGCCTGCGTCACTTTACGTCCGGTCAGCTTCAGCGCCGCCGTGAGATCGCTGCGTGAGCCATCAAACAAGGGAATGGGCGTAATCGCTGAAGGCGGATTGCGTAATATCACGATGCCGTAATCATAGGGTGCTGCACTGCTCGGCACGATCCAGCCTTCGCCATCCGCTTTTAATTTTGACGCCAGCGACGGTTCCACCCGCGCATCAATATCATGAAGCTCGTAGCGCCACCCTTTATCGCTGGCCATAAATCGCAGCGCAACCGGCTTATCGAAATTCCCGGGCGGGGAAAGCAGACAGTGTCCGGCGGTCAGGGCCAGATGGGGAGAGATGAGCGTGGCAGTACAGAGGTTACCACTTTCGGTTTCCAGCTGGCCAATGGCATCCCAGGGGGCAGCAGTAATATCGGTGATTGCCTGGCGATGATCCTTGCCGAAGAACAGCATCTTAATCTCAGCAGGAGTAGGCGAGTCATCGTCATCATCGGCATGAACCGTGGTGGCAAAGCTGAAGAGTCCAACCATTAACAAGGTAGCCAGGCGCATAGAAATCTCAATGGCGAGAAAAAATTAACGTTATTGTTATTACGTAAGTACGGTAACTATAGTCGGTGAGCGTTGAAAAAGGGAGTTTTATTGGTTAATCAGTACGCTACAGCGTCTAAATAAAAAAGCTGGCTGCAACAATGCCACACAGGATCATAACAAGCAGAATAATTTCGAAGCGATAGCGACGCACTATTTCATCCACTCTCGTCATTTCATCCACTCCAGTAAAGAAACACCCGGCAGAACCGGGTGTTTTTATTCATCATCTCGTGGCCGTGCGCTGAAGGCGACCTTAGTTTTTAGCTGCTGGTTTCACAACTTTTTTGTGGTGCATTTTCTTAGCAGCCTGCGCTTTCTGGGCAGCTGGTTTAGTTACTTTTTTGTGGTGCATTTTTTTAGCAGCCTGAGCTTTCTGGGCAGCTGGTTTAGTTACTTTTTTGTGATGAACTTTTTTAGCAGCCTGCGCTTTCTGAGCGGCTGGTTTAGTTACTTTTTTGTGGTGAACTTTTTTAGCGGCCTGAGCTTTCTGTGCAGCAGGTTTTACCGCTTTTTTGTGGTGAACTTTTTTAGCAGCCTGCGCTTTCTGCGCTGCATCTTTTTTCACCGCTTTTTTGTGGTGTTTCTTAGCAGCCTGGGCTTTCTGAGCAGCTTTATGGTGTTTCTTGTGCGCAGTCTTGTGAACAGTTTTAGCCGGTGCTGCAGCGGCAGGAGTAGTAGTTGTTGCGGCTGGCGCAGCAGCTGGAGCAGCTGTGGTGTCAGCAGCGAAAGCAACAGAAGACATACCCATAGCAGCGGCGACAACCAGTGCAAATAATTTTTTCATCGCAAATCCCTCGGAGACTATTTTTTCATGTGTAGCCCACTGCGGGGCCGGTGAAGAGACTATAGGGAAATCAATGAACGGTGTCCGTGGGTGTTTGGTATCGGCGTGTAACCGATTGTACAAAGGCGGGAAAGGGCGGTCAGATGACCGCCCGAAAGCTTAGCTATTAAGGTAACGTTGTTCAAGGTGCTGGCGGAAGAAAGCCGGGTTCAGCGCTTCGCCAGTGGCGTTGATCAGCAACTGGTCGGTCTGGAAACGGCTGCCGTGCTGCCAGATATTCTGTTGCAGCCAGTCGAACACCGGCTGCAGCTCACCATGCTGAATCAGCTCACTGAGCTGAGGAATAGCCTTCTGTAACGACTGGAACAGCTGCGCGGCGTACATTGCGCCCAGCGTATAGGTGGGGAAGTAGCCGAAGGCGCCGTCGGTCCAGTGAATATCCTGCATACAGCCATCGCGGTAGTTACCCCGCGTATCCAGCCCCAGCGACTGCATCATCTTCTCATCCCACAGCGCCGGGATATCTTCAACCTCAATGTCCCCTTCGATCAACGCCTGCTCAATTTCGTAGCGTAAAATGACATGCGCCGGATAGCTGAGCTCGTCAGCGTCAACCCGGATCAGGCCAGGCAAAACCCGCTGGGTCAGGCGCACGAAATTATCCGCCAGCAGGGCGGGTTGATCGCCAAAGGTGGCGATCACCTGCGGCAGAATGCGCTGCAGGAATTCACGGCTGCGACCAAGCTGCATCTCCATAAACAGGCTTTGTGATTCGTGGATAGCCGTTGATCGCGCCAGTGCTACCGGCTGACCGCGCCACTGCTTCGGCAGATTTTGTTCATAGCGAGCATGGCCGGTTTCGTGAATCACGCCCATCATGGCACTGAGAAACTCATTCTCATTGTAACGGGTGGTAATGCGCACATCTTCCGGCACACCGCCACAGAAGGGATGTGCACTGATGTCCAGACGACCGTGGTTAAAGTCGAAACCCAGCGTCTCCATAATGCTCAGACCGAGCTGCCGCTGCGCAGGCACGGCGAATGGCCCCTGCGGCGTTATGACCTTCTGCTGTGCCTGTTTTTCCACGACCTGCTGTAAGAGGTCAGGTAGCCAGGTTTTCAGTTCGCCAAAGGTTTGATCCAGTCGGGCCCGGGTCATACCTGGTTCATAGAGATCCAGCAGCGCATCGTAACGGGAACAGCCACTGGCGTCGGCGCGGCGCTGGGCCTCTTCACGGCTCAGGCGGACCACCTCTTTGAGGTTGGCGGCAAAACCCTGCCAGTCATTGGCGGGACGCTGAGTGCGCCATGCATGTTCGCAGACCGAACCGGCGATCGATTTGGCTTCAACAAAATCATCAGGCAGCAGCGTTGCCTGCTGATATGCGCGCTGCATCTCGTTGAGATTGGCCCGCTCGACATCGTTCAGCGACTGCTGCTCAGCAGCCTTAAGCCACTCACCGACCTGAGGGGCAGTCAGAATCTGGTGTTGCAGCACGCTCATTTCAGCCAGTGCTTCACCGCGAGCCTGACTGCCGCCCGGCGGCATGGTGGTCTGCATGTCGCATCCGGCAATCGCCGTGACGTGACTGAAACGGGACAGGCGCTGGAAAGTTTTGGTCAGTTGTTGATACGCTGAGGTCACGTAAGACTCCTTGTGGTTTTAACGCTGCGCAATTTCGCGCAAGGTTAGATCAACCGGCCAGCAAAAGCGAACGCTGGCGCCGCCCAGCGGGCTGGACTCAATCGTCACCTTGCCGCTGAGCGCCTGAGCAATAGAGTAGACAATTGCCAGGCCTAATCCGCAGCCGCCTGTGGCGCGGTCGCGGCTCGGGTCAAGTCGGACAAAGGGTTCGAAAACCCGTTCACGCTCTTCCGGCGGAATGCCGGGACCATCATCTTCCACCTGCAGACACCCAATCGCGCCATCAAACCATAAACTGACACGCAGCCGCTGCTGAGCATAACGCAGCGCATTGTTCACCAGGTTATCCAGCACTCGTTCCATCAGGCGGGTATCAGAAACGCCGATGTTTTCACGCTGTGGCAGGTCAAGGTCGAGCCGTATGTCCGGGTTGATGGTGCGAAAATCGTCAAGCCGCTCGCTCAGCCAGCTGGCGAGATCCAGTGTTTTAAGATTGAGATCGACGCGCGGCCGATCAAGTCGTGCATAGGTCAGCAGTTCCTCTATCAGGCTTTCAAGCTGGCCGATATCGCGGTTCAGCGCTACCCGTTCGCCATCCGTAAGATTGTCGCTCATCTCTAACCGGTAACGCAGGCGCACCAGCGGCGTTCGAAGCTCATGGGCGATGCCATCAATCAGCTGCTTTTTGCTGGCTACCAGCGTATTGATATTCTCGGCCATCTGGTTGAAGGCGATACCAAGCCGAAAGAGGCTGGAGGTACTGTCAAAATGGGTACGTACATCCAGCTCACCCCGGCCAAAACGCTGCGCTGCTTTTTCCAGTCGCTGCATCTCCTGCCAGTGGGGACGAAGCCAGATGAACACCGGCAGTGCCAGAGACATGCCAATAAACACCAGCAGGGCAATATCCAGCAGCCGCATCTGATGCAGGTAGAAAAGATAGGGAATTGGTCCGACTGACAGCACATAGTGGCTGCGCGGAATATGCTGTAAAAAGGTGTACTGGTCATCGAGCGCAACAATCTCTCCGGCACGCAACCGACGCATGTTGCCTTCATCAAGCTGATATTTGTTCATCGGCTCGATGTGCAGGTCGAATGAGAGACCAAGATCGAGACTCTTGATGGTCTTATTCCAGTCGCGCGGCGGGATCTCGCGCAGTTCGCTGCGGATCAGGTAGAGCGAGCTGGCCATCAGGTCATTCATCGACTGGCGGCCTGCCCGCTCAGCGGTGAACTTATAAACCAGCCCCACCAGTAAGGCCATCACCAGGAAGCAGACAAACAGCAGCAGATAGAACTGAATAAAAAGCTTTCTCATAGTCCGCGGGTATCCCAGGCCTGAGGTGCAAACAGATAGCCTTTGTTGCGGATAGTTTTGATGCGGAAGGGCTCGGTGGCGCTGTCGTGCAGCTTTTTACGCAGCCGCGAGATCGCCACGTCGATGCTGCGGTCTAAACCATCATAGCTGACGCCACGCAATGTTTTCAGCAGCGCATCCCGGTTCAGTGTCTGGCCCGCATGACTGGCGAGCACCCAGAGCAGATCGAAATCTGCGGTAGAAAGGGCGATCTGCTCCTCAAACAGCGTGACCTGGCGGTTCAGGGCATCAATGGTCAGCGAGCCAAAACGCAGCATACGGTTGGCAGCAGGTGCGCTCGGTGTATCTTCCGGCTGTCCCTGATGGGACTGACGCAGGTGCAGGCGCAGGCGAGCCAGCAGCACAGCAGGCGGGGTGGTTTTCAGAATGTAATCCTGCGCACCCATCTCCAGGGCCAGAATATGATTCATGTCGCTGTCCAGTGACGTCAGTAACACAATCGGTCCCTGCCAGTTGGCCCGCAGGTCGCGGCAGATGGTCATGCCATCCTTGCCGGGTAACATGATATCCAGCATCACCAGATCCGGCTGCTGTTCCGCTATCACCGCTTCAGCACGATCACCGCGCGTCTCGACAATCACCTCAATATCATGACGACCCAGGTAAGCTGCAATCAGCGAACCCACTTCAGGTTCATCTTCAACATAAACAATTTTGTTCATAGTTCACAAAGCAGAAACAGACGTGAGAGAAATCATATCTTGTCCTGGTCCTGAGCTCTACGTTATCGCACGAAATATCCGTGGCTTGCTGGTATATAACCGTCAATATGTGCAATCATTAGCGCGGCATTTTTGCGCCAGGTTTGGGATATCGATGATTATCATGAGGAGCGTTAGTGTGTCTGATAAAGAGCTGGCATCAGCCATATACCCCGACCGCATCTGCTTCAATTACAGTGACTTTCTTTCCGCTTCCTGCAAAAAGCGCTGGAGCTTCGTTGATGCTATTTATGGTGTGATGCCGATCTTTGGCATGGTGACACGTAAATCAGCACACCGTTTACAGGGCAGTGACGACCCGTTAAAAGAATTAGCATTACAAATCATTTCTACTCAGGTCAGCGACGAAATTAACATCGCACGCCTGATTACGCTCGCAGAACAGCAGCAGATAAGCCGTTTTGATATTCTGCTCCCTTATCCGCTCTCTGCGGAGCAGCTGGACGCGATCCATCATGAATATTCAAAACCGCTGAATCTTACCCAGCAGGATGACCTGCTGTGTGTGTCGATCCCGGTGCAGTCACACTAAGCACCTCTCTCTCCAGGCTAGTAAATCAGTCAGTCTGACACCGGGCAGCGCTCATTATCCTCATGTACGCCTGCGTGTCCTGCGCTACCCGTGTCCAGACTCTCTGCAACAATGACGCCCGATGGATCCGGCGCTATGTGGTTAGCTGCCACACAGCGGGCAGCGTCGCAGCAATCAGTAATCCCATTGCAATCCGCTCCAGCGAGGTCAGCGCAACATCAGCGCGGCCGCCGCGTCGGGCAAACAGAAACAACAGCAGGCCTGGGGAGTAGAGCACGACTGACGCCATCAGGTGCATTGGCCCCGACGCGTAAAGCAGCCAGATGCCATACAGACTGGCGCCGACACCCACCGCCATCGCCATGGGTTTATTCTGTCCGCGCACCACTTTGATCAGGTATAACCCCACCAGCAAATAGGGCACCAGAATCATCTCTGAGGCGATGGTCAGCAGGTTATTGTAGTTAGCACCGGTCAGGGCAATCAGGATCAGGCAGAGCTGAATGCTGCCGTTGGTCAGCCACAGCGAGGCGGCCGGCGCGTTGTGTCGGTTCTGCCGGGCGATAATGCGAGGAAACGCCCCCTGCTGCGCAGCAATCAGCGGCACTTCAGCAGCCATGATCGTCCAGCTCAGGTAGGCACCACAGACAGAGACGATCAGGCCAATCGCAATCACCGCATCGCCCCAGTTGCCCATCAGTCTTGTCATCAATCCCGCCATGGACGGATTGCGCATTTCAGCCAGTTCAGCGCGCGGAACCACGCCCAGCGACAGCAGGGTTACCAGCAAATAGACCAGTAAGGCAGCCAGAACGGCAAAAAGTGTTGCACGGCCCACATCCTTTTTCTGACGTGCACGCGCAGAAACCACCACCGCACCCTCAACCCCGATAAAGACCCAAAGAGTGATCAGCATGGTTTGCTTGATCTGCTCCCAGAGCGGTTGCCCCAGCGTGACGCCGGAAAAATCGAAGCGAAAGCGATCATAATTGAACGCCATCACCGCCAGCACAATGAACAGCAGTAAGGGCACCAGCTTGCCCAGCGTGGCCATCAGATTGATGCTGGCTGCTGTCTGCACACCGCGCAGCACCAGCCAGTGAACCAGCCACAGCAGCACGGATGCGCCCAGCATCGCCTGCCAGGTGTTGCCATCACCAAAAATAATCCGGTCCGGCGTATCGGTGAAGAAGCTCAGGGCCGAGAAGACAATTACCAGATAGGAGACATTGGCGATAACAGCACACAGCCAGTAGCCCCATGCAGAGCAGAACCCCATTAGTTCGCCGAATCCGGCGCGGGCGTAAGTAAAGATGCCGCCGTCAAGTTCGGGTTTAAGGCGGGTTAACAGCAACATCGCCAGCGAAAGAAAGATAATGCCGACACCGGTGATCAGCCAACCCAGCAGCAGAGCAGCCGGACCGGCCACTGCAGCCATGTTTTGCGGCAGACTGAACACACCTGCACCCAGCATTGAGCTGAGCACCAGTGCTGTCAGCGCACCGAGACCTAATTTTTTCTCCAAAACAACCTTCCCGCTAGCATATATGGCTGGGTAAATCGGATTATATCGCTGGGTTATGTCAGACCAATGGCACAATCCAGGGACAATATCCGGTAAAACAGGCGGGGGATTTTACGGAGTGTGGCAGGGGATGGCAATGCATAACTATGCAAAACAAAGCAGGTTTGCAAACAGCAGGGCGGCGGGTGCCGCCCTGTGAGGGATTACTTAAACAGGTCAGCCGTCACGGTCAGGTTACCGCCACTCTGGTTCTGCCACTGACGAGTCACGTGATAGAACTTGGCACCTTTATCTGAAGCACGCTTCGCCACTTCTTCTGAAACCTCAGTAGGTGAACCGAAGTGGCCCGTGAAAGTCACGGTATCAAACGGCTGCATCTGCGCGGCGGTAATCGCGTTAACTTCCTGCACCGATTTACCGTTAGGCAGATTCACCGTGTAGCGCTTACCGGTAGAGCTTTGTGTTTCGAAGAAACGGCCCACTTTGTTGCTTGGCGTTTCAGATGAGGCCACGCCAGGAATCTCTACGTTAGCGGCTACCGCGCCACCGGTTGCCAGCGCAGCTTTACCTGCTTCTGAATCGGCTGGGATGGCGTTTGGTGTCTGCACTGTACGTTCTTTAGCATCCGCTTTGTAGACATAGGCGGTGACGTACTGGTTGCCACCGCTGTTAGCATCAATCTGGCGCACGATAAAGAATGATGCGGCACCTTTCTCTTTCGCGGCTTTTGAAATCGCGTCGTTAACATCCGGCTGGCTGGCAAAGAAGCCGCTGACCGAAACGGTATCAAACGGTTCAAGTCTGTAGGCTTCTGCTTTTGGCAGTTCATTAACGCCGTTAAAGCGACGATACGTTGTTGACGCTGAAGCTGCCGGCGCATCGGCTTTATAGAGGTCAGCCGTGACGCGCCAGTTACCGCTGTTGCCGTTACTGTCGTTGATTGCCTGGATGTAATAAGAGGCAGCGCCCATCTGATCTGCACGCTTAGAGACGGCATCGGCAGCGTCGCCGATCGCGTTGAAACGGCCGGTGATATTAATACGTTCGAATGGCTTCAACGCTGCCGCTTTTTCTGGCGTTAACTCCTGCGCAGCGAATGCGTTGGCTGCCAGCAGGGACAACAAAGTGGACGCCAGAATAGTGTTCTTCAGCTTCATAAAAATAATCCTTCGCCTTACGCAAAAATGAGTACGAAAACGTGCTGGACTCTTGATGTATAACAGATTAGCCGCTGATTATTACATGTTATAAACAGACTGTCGCAGCGATTTTTTGTGTCAGATCGCGTTATTCAACCATCATTTTTTCATTTAATTGTCATCAAACGCAGTTATGGCCCGTTTTAGCCACGGTTATCACTAAAAGCGATAACTAATATCGGTTAAACAGTTAATGCATTGTTAATTATAGGTTTTTATTGATGCTTAATTCGCCCGCAGATCATTATCACTGGCAGAATATTTGCCTGTCAGGCTGTTTTACAGTGGGTTAACCCCGATTTTTAACCAGAACGCTGAATAATTGAGTGAATGTCATCACTCTGTACAGACGCTATAGATCGCTGGTCACATTTTCAGTAGGTTATAAACACTTTGAAATACATGCATTTCGTCTATAAGTAACCGAAACGGCGTTTCAGTTGCGTAATCGTGGTGCAGATACGGGCCATCATCCTTAACCGATGAAAGGAAACACTATGTTAATTGGAATACCCAAGGAAAGGTTGCCAAACGAGTCGCGCGTGGCCGCCACGCCAAAGACCGTGGAACAACTCATCAGGCTGGGTTTTAGTGTCACCGTGGAGCGTGACGCAGGTAAACGCGCCAGCTTCGATAATGAAAGCTATATCGCCGCTGGCGCCACGCTCAGCGACAGAGATCAGGTCTGGCAGTCCGACATCGTGCTGAAAGTAAATGCACCCGATGACGAAGAGATTGCACTGACCCGCGCGGGTAGCACGCTGGTTAGCTTTATCTGGCCCGCGCAACATCCCGATCTGCTGTCAAAACTGGCCGCGCGTCAGGTCACTGTCATGGCAATGGACTCGGTGCCGCGCATTTCACGGGCGCAGTCGCTGGATGCGCTGAGCTCCATGGCAAACATTGCCGGTTATCGTGCGATTGTGGAAGCTGCGCATGAATTTGGTCGCTTCTTTACCGGGCAGATCACGGCGGCGGGCAAAGTGCCACCGGCAAAAGTGATGGTGATTGGGGCAGGTGTGGCCGGGCTGGCAGCAATTGGTGCAGCGGGCAGTCTGGGCGCGATTGTCCGGGCGTTTGATACCCGTCCCGAAGTCAAAGAGCAGGTGCAGAGTATGGGCGCCGAATTCCTTGAACTCGACTTCGAAGAGGAAGCTGGCAGCGGTGATGGCTATGCCAAAGTGATGTCCGAGGCGTTCATTAAAGCGGAAATGGCACTGTTTGCCAGTCAGGCCAGAGAAGTCGATATCATTGTCACCACGGCGCTGATCCCTGGCAAACCGGCACCGAAACTGATCACCGAAGAGATGGTTGCCAGCATGAAGCCCGGCAGTGTGATTGTGGATTTGGCCGCGCAGACTGGCGGCAACTGTGCGCTGACCGTCGCGGATCAGGTTACTGTGACACCTGACGGCGTCAAAATCATTGGCTATACCGACCTGCCGAGCCGTCTGGCAACGCAATCCTCCCAGCTTTATGGCACCAACCTGGTCAACCTGATGACGCTGCTGTGCAAAGAGAAGAATGGCGAAATCCAGGTCGACTTCGACGATGTAGTCGTACGGGGCGTGACTGTGGTGCGCGAGGGGGAAGTCACCTGGCCGGCACCGCCGATTCAGGTGTCCGCTGCACCTCAGGCTGCACCGGCAACCGCGAAACCGGCAGTGAAGATTGAGGTGAAACCTGTTTCACCGTGGCGAAAATATCTGCTTATTGCTCTGGCCATCGTGCTGTTTGGCAGCCTGGCCAACGTGGCGCCTGCCGATTTCCTCTCCCATTTTACCGTGTTCGCGCTCGCCTGTGTGGTGGGTTATTACGTGGTCTGGAACGTCAGTCATGCGCTGCATACGCCGCTGATGTCCGTGACCAATGCCATATCCGGCATCATCGTGATCGGGGCAGTCTTGCAGATGGGGCACGGTGGCTGGGTCACCTTTATCTCCTTTATTGCCGTGCTGATTGCCAGCATCAATATCTTTGGTGGCTTTACCGTCACCCAGCGCATGCTGAAAATGTTTCGTAAGGGGTAAGACATGTCTGGCGGATTAGTCACTGCAGCCTATATTGTTGCTGCAATTCTCTTCATCTGTAGCCTTGCCGGTCTCTCGCGTCACGAGACGTCTAAGCGGGGTAATATTTTTGGCATCAGCGGCATGGCGATTGCGCTGGTCGCCACCATTTTTGGTCCGGACAGCGGTAACGTGGTCTGGATCCTGCTGGCGATGGTGATTGGCGGCGCTATTGGTATCCGCATGGCAAAGAAAGTCGAAATGACCGAAATGCCGGAACTGGTCGCGATTCTGCACAGCTTTGTTGGCCTGGCCGCGGTACTGGTCGGCATAAACAGCTATATCGACCATGCACCTGGCCTGCCAGCAGTGATGGAAAATATCCATCTCAGTGAAGTGTTTATCGGTATTTTTATCGGTGCCGTCACCTTCACCGGCTCGCTGGTGGCGTTTGGCAAGCTGTGCGGCAAAATCTCCTCAAAACCGCTGGCGTTACCGCATCGTCACAAGCTCAATCTGCTGGCGCTGCTGGTCTCGTTCCTGTTGCTGCTGTGGTTTGTTAACACCAGCAGCAGCGCTGCGCAGGTCTTTGCGTTGCTGCTGATGACGGTGATTGCACTGGCGTTTGGCTGGCATCTGGTCGCGTCGATTGGCGGTGCCGATATGCCGGTCGTGGTATCGATGCTGAACTCCTATTCAGGCTGGGCCGCCGCCGCCGCCGGTTTCATGCTCAGCAACGATCTGCTGATTGTGACCGGTGCACTGGTGGGTTCGTCCGGTGCGATTCTCTCCTATATCATGTGTAAAGCGATGAACCGTTCGTTCATCAGCGTGATCGCGGGTGGATTCGGTACTGAAGTCAGTAGTGGTGACGAAACGCAGGAAGCGGGAGAGCATCGTGAAATTACCGCTGAAGAGACCGCAGAGATGCTTAAAGCCTCCCGCTCGGTGATTATTACCCCGGGCTACGGCATGGCCGTGGCGCAGGCGCAGTATCCGGTAGCGGAAATCACGGCACGTCTGCGCGCGCTTGGCATCAAAGTGCGCTTCGGCATTCATCCGGTCGCGGGGCGTTTGCCGGGACACATGAACGTGCTGCTGGCTGAGGCCAAAGTGCCTTATGACGTGGTGCTGGAGATGGACGAAATCAACGATGACTTCAGCGACACCGACACGGTGCTGGTGATTGGTGCTAACGATACCGTCAACCCGGCAGCGCAGGATGATCCCCGCAGCCCGATTGCGGGAATGCCGGTGCTGGAAGTGTGGAAGGCGCACAACGTGGTGGTGTTCAAACGTTCAATGAACACAGGCTATGCCGGGGTTCAGAATCCGCTGTTCTTTAAGGAGAACAGTCAGATGCTGTTTGGCGATGCCAAAGCCAGCGTGGAAGCAATTCTCAAAGCGCTGTAATAAAAAAAGGGCGGCAAATCAGCCGCCCATTTTCTTTACGAGGAGGCGTTAATCCTCCTCGTCCTCTTCATCATCCAGATCAATCGGCGACTTGAAATCGTCAGGCTTAAGCGCCAGCAAATCGCAACGCAGATGATCGATCACCTGTTCGGCCGTATTGCCCAGGAACGCCGCTGATAGTCCGGTCCTTCCGATGGTGCCCAGCACGACCACACCGGCACCGAGATGCGCGGCCAGATCGGGGATAACCTCTTCCGGCAAGCCTTTAGCCACGTGGGTGAACTCTTCACCAATTGAGAATTTCTGGCGCAGCGCTTTCATGGCCACCAGATGCTGACCCCGGATAGCATCGTTGTAGACGCTGGGATCAAAATCGGGCAGTTCGATAGCAATATTGATTGGGGTAATCGGGTAGGCACCGACAAGGTGGACTTCGGTCTGATTCACCTTTTCCGCCAGCTTCATCGTTTCACGAATCAGCTTCTGATTCAGGCCATCGTGATGCGGCTCTTCGCTGGCAAGATTGACGGCGACAATGGCTTTACCGCCTTCCGGCCACGGCTGATCTTTGACCATCCAGACCGGGCACGGGCATTTACGCAGCAGATGCCAGTCGGTCGGGGTGAAAATGACGGACTCCAGGCGGTCATGCTGATGCGCCATTTTCAGCACCAGATCATGCTGATGAGCAAGCACTTCCTGAATGATGGCCTCAAAGGGGCGGTTATGCCAGATCACTTTGATATCAATGTCGACACCGGCATCAAGATAAGCGCGGGCCTGCTCGCGGATCCATTCGGTACGCTGGCTGATGACACCCTGGCGCATAGACGCGCGCTCATCCGGCGAAAGCAGGGTGGTCATTTCATATGAAAAATCATAGATAGGCAGGAAGGCTTTAATTCTTCCGCCGATACGTTGATTCAGATAGACCGCACGTCGCAGCGCGGGCTGATCGTCTTGCTGGGCATCAATGGCGACCAGAATATTTTGGTACTGGGACATGAGGCGTTCTCCTTAAACCAGAGCGACTGGAGTAAAGATAGCCTATGTTGTACAGCGGAAGAAGTGAAAAAGTTATTGCCGGATCAATAAAATAAGATTTATTGATCCGGCTATTAATCAGGCGGCCTGGTGACTCTGGCCCGCTAACTCTTCCAGCAAGGCGTGGTTTTCAATCGTGATGTATTTGCCTTTTACCGCCAGCATACCAGACTTCTGAAAACGGCCCAGCAGGCGACTGATGGTTTCAACCGTCAGGCCCAGGTAATTACCAATGTCACCGCGCGTCATGGTGAGGCGAAATTCACGCTGTGAAAAGCCGCGCTGGCCGAAACGGCGTGAGAGGTTCCAGATAAACGCCGCCAGTCGCTCCTCAGCATTTTTCTTCGACAACAGCAGAATCATATCCTGGTCGCCTTTAATCTCACCGCTCATTAAACGCATCATCTGCTGACGCAGTGCCGGCATTTTACCTGACAGGTCATCCAGCGTTTCAAAAGGAATTTCACACACCATGGCCGTTTCCAGCGCCTGCGCAAAGCTGGGATGGCTGGCATTTAAAATGGCATCAAAGCCAACTAAATCACCCGCCAGATGGAAACCGGTAATTTGCTCATCACCCTGTTCGGTAATGGTATAGCTTTTAATACTGCCGGAACGAATGGCATACAGAGACCTGAGTTCGTCTCCCGCTTTAAAAAGCGTTTGCCCTTTCTGAATCGGTTTTTTACGCTCAATGATATTGTCGAGCTGATCCAGCTCATGTTCATTTAACGTGAAGGGGATGCAGAGCTGACTGATGCTGCAATCCTGGCAGTGAATGGCACAACCGCCCGACTGAATACGACGTATGCTGCGTTTTTCAGGGATCATAATGGTTTGCTCGACGATAAGTGACTGGGGTCAATTTTAACATTTTTTGTGCTGAAGGGAACTCATCCGAGCAGTTTTACACCCACAAACATTATGGAGGATATATACGGCGTCAAAGGCCGATGTTACGGGCATTTAAGTATGCGGGAAGAGACTACTGTCACGATAACTTTCCGCTTATGTGATCTGTTGCACGATTCTCTACGGCCCGTTAGGGTGGGAAAAGGCGGGTGGTCCGGTAATTCCAGGTTTTGCTACGCTAACTGTTAAAGCCTGTCTGACACATTCGATCAATTTAACCCGGTGTGAGAAAACCATGAACCTTGATGATAACGATCTTTTTCGGGATGCCATGGGCGATGTCACGCCATTGAAAGACACCACTACGACCCTGTGGCTGAAAGCCCCTTCAACCAAAGCACCACGCAAACCGCCGGGCGAATCTGAGCTGGAGAATTTCCTGACCCGGGGTGACCTGGAGATTATCCCACTTAATACGCAGCTGGAATATAAAGCCGACGGCATCCAGCAGGGTATTCTGGATAAACTGCGTCGGGGTGAATACAAGCTGGATGCCAGTCTCAACCTGTTACGGCAACCGGTGGAAACCTGCCGTCAGGCGCTGTTCAATTTTATGATGCAGGCACACAAACAGGGATTACGAAATTTGCTGATCATTCACGGCAAAGGACGTGATAACGAGTCACATGCCAATATCGTACGAAGCTATCTCGCTCGCTGGTTACAGCAGTTTGACGACGTACAGACTTTTTGCGTGGCACAGACCCGCCATGGCGGAGGCGGTGCGCTCTACGTGGGTTTACGTAAAACCGATAAAGCGCGCCTTGAAAACCGCGAGCGGCATGCGAAACGAAGCCGCTAGCTGTGAAATTTACGAATGGTGGACATCAGCACTTCGGCACTGAGGCTGAGCTCTGCGCCGGTGCGCGTAATGATGCCCACTGGCTCGCCCGGGCCGGATGAGTTGATCGGCAGCGCACAGACCGCGTTGTGGCTGAGATCCTCTTTAATCGCGCCGGAAGGAACGAACCAGATATAGTCGTAGCGGAGAGCCAGCTGGCGTGCCAGTGAGGTCGATGAGGTCTCAATACAGTGAGGTGGCAACGTACACCCCTGTTCATCCAGCATCTGTTGTGCAATCCGGCGCGGTGCAGTGCCTTCGGGCGAAATCACCACCGGCCACTGCATTGCCCGTGACAGCGTGACGTTGTCACTTAGAAGCGGGTGTTCCGGCCTTACCACCAGCTTAAGCGACTCCAGAAAAAGCAGCTCATAGGTCAGACCGGTCATCATGTCGCTGTCCGCCATCCGTCCAATGCCGATATCAAACTCACCGCCGCGTAATCCTGCCAGCAGCACATTGTTGTGCAGCGTTGCCACCTGGATAGTGGTATTGGGTTGTAACTGATGAAAACGATCAAGAATGCGTGGCAGCATCCCCATTGCGGCGGTGGTCAGCGCACCCAGCCGGATAATCACCGGCGCATCGCCTGGCTGCTCATTAAAACTTTGACCGGCATGATTGAGCGCGTCGAGCACACGCACGGCATGTGTCAGAAATTGTTCCCCCATGGTGGTCAGTTGCGCGCCCAGACGGCCACGTTCAAACAGACGAACGCCGGTCAGTTCCTCCAGCTCATTCAGGGTTTTAGACAGGGCAGGCTGACTCAGGCTAAGCGTCTCAGCCGCCCGGCCCAGCGTACCTTGCTGCGCAACCGCAACAAAGGTGTGTAAGTGGCGCAAGCGAATGCGCTGATTGAAAAGGATATTTTTTTCCATATCCTAAACTTAATGAGAATGAAGGGCGTGAGGCAACTGTTAATAATGAATTCTGTTAACTTTGCTGCAAATTTTTTTTAACAAAAGCACGGGAATAACCGTTTTTCTGTTTAACGCCATGATTTTAAAGCATTAATCTCAAAACGGTTGTGACACGTTCATTCTCTGGTTAAAGAGAAATCAACGACTTAATTGCATGAATATGAATGATTCTCACTATCAAACAAAAATCTGACCGCTTAAGGTTAACGATCAGCTATCATAAACGCCGTTTTTTTTACTTAAACTGATGCCAGATTTCTTTACTCAGGGAGTGTTCATTGACCAGCATCGAGGCGGTAGATGTCCGCCAGCTTATCAACCAGCATCAGCTGAGCCCCTGGCAAAAGCGGCTCATTGCTCTCTGCTTTATCGTGGTAGCACTCGATGGCATGGACATTGCGATTATGGGTTTTATTGCGCCGACGCTTAAAGCCGCGTGGGGTGTGACAAATCATCAGCTCGGCGTTGTCATCAGCGCCGCCTTAATCGGTCTGGCGCTGGGTGCGATGGTGGCGGGGCCGCTGGCTGACCGCTATGGCCGTCGCATGATGATTATCTTAAGCGTTTTCTTTTTTGGTCTCTGGACGCTGGCAACCGCGCTGTCACAAAATATTGAACAGATGATGCTGTTCCGCTTCCTGACCGGGCTGGGCCTGGGTGCCGCAATGCCCAACGTCGGTACGCTGGTGGCGGAGTATGCGCCTGAACGGCGGCGGGCGTTTCTTATCACCGTTGTGTTCTGCGGCTTCACCTTTGGCGCGGCCAGCGGGGGATTTGCCGCTTCATGGCTGCTCCCGCGCTATAACTGGCACTCTGTGCTGCTACTGGGCGGCATGCTGCCGCTGCTGGTGCTGCCATTACTGATTCGTGGCCTGCCGGAATCCGTGCGATTTCTCATCAGTCGTGGTGCACCGGCTGCCCGCATTCACGCCATCCTTGATCGGATGATGCCGGGCAAAACCCGACCAGACTGTGCGTTTCACGCGCCGGAAGTCAGGGTGCCGGCGGGTGGCGCGATCGGCACCGTCCTGTCACGCCGCTATCTGTTTGGCAGCACGATGCTGTGGGGTGGCTATTTTATGGGACTGTTCATGGTCTACCTGATTGGCAGCTGGCTGCCATCACTGGTCAACACGCTGGGCATGTCTGTCACCGAAGCGGCGATTATCACCGCGATGTATCAGGCTGGCGGGACGCTGGGATCGTTGTTTGCAGGCTGGATGATGGATCGCTTTAATGCCAATCTGGCGCTGGCAGCGATTTACGGCTGTGGCGGGCTGTTTATCGTGGCCCTTGGCTTTTCGCCAGCCGAAGTGGGCATGATGAGCGCAATCGCTTTTTGCAGTGGCTTCTGTTTCAACGGCGCTAACACCGGCATGAATGCCTTATCCGCCAGCTACTATCCCACGCACGCACGCGCCACTGGCTCCAGCTGGATGCATGGTGTGGGCCGCATTGGTGCGATTTTAAGCGCTTTCGTCGGTGCAGAGATGATGTCACTCGGCTGGTCTTTCAGCGTTATCTTTCTGCTGCTGGCAATACCGGCTGTGATCACTACCCTGATGCTGCTGTTAAAAAACCGCTATGGCTTTAAGCCGATCACAGATTCGTGATTTTTTCCACTGGCGCCAGCGCGTTGCATTACATTAGCAGCAACGATCATGGTGTCAGGTGGATAAGATGGACAACTTTATCAGTGCGGACCTCATCCGCACCCGTTTCTCTCAGGCAATGTCAGCCATGTATCAGCAGGAAGTGCCGCAATATGGCACGCTGATGCAGTTGGTCGCTACCGTTAATGAACGCGTACTGGAAGCGGATAGTGCGCTGAAAGATCGCCTCACGGCTGCTGATGAAATCGGCCGACTTAATGTTGAACGTCATGGCGCGATCCGTGTCGGCACCGCAGACGAACTCGCCACACTGCGACAGGTGTTTGCAGTGATGGGAATGCATCCGGTTGGCTATTACGATCTCTCTCAGGCAGGGGTGCCGGTGCACTCCACCGCGTTCCGGCCAGTAACCGATGCGGCACTGCGGCGCAACCCCTTCCGGGTCTTTACCTCGCTGTTACGCCCTGAACTGATCGACGATGCGGCGCTGCGCGAAAAAGCGGCGGAGATTCTCTCTGCGCGCAACATTTTCACTCCCCGTTGCCGGGCGTTGCTGCAACTGCATCAGCAGCAGGGCGGATTAACGGAGGAGCAGGCCGGTGAATTTGTGACTGAAGCGCTGGAAACCTTCCGCTGGCATGCTCACAGCAGTGTAGACAGCCAGACCTATCAGGCGCTGAACCAGCAGCACCGGCTGATTGCGGATGTAGTCTGCTTTCCCGGTTGTCACATCAACCATCTTACGCCGCGCACGCTGGATATCGACCGTGTCCAGCAACTGATGCCGTCGCGCGGTATCGATCCGAAAACCCTGATCGAGGGGCCGCCTCGTCGTCAGGTCCCCATCCTGTTACGTCAAACCAGCTTTAAAGCGCTGGAAGAGCCGATCATCTTTAAAGAAGGTCATCAGGGAACGCATACGGCGCGCTTCGGAGAAATTGAGCAGCGCGGGGCAGCGCTGACGCCCGCAGGACGCGCACTCTACGATCGATTACTGAGCGAGGCGGGCAGCGGTCAGGATAATCAGCAACACCAGCAACATCTGTCGACGATTTTCCGCGATTTCCCTGACGACGAAACCACGCTGCGCCAGCAGGGACTGGCGTGGTTTCATTATCGCCTGAGCGAAAAGGGTATTGCTACGCCGCCTGCCCAGGGGGAATCGCTGGAGACCCTTATCAAAGAAGGGCGTGTACTGGCTGACCCCATCACCTATGAGGATTTTCTTCCCGTGAGCGCAGCAGGCATTTTTCAGTCTAACCTTGGCGATCGGGCGCAGGTTCGTTCGGCGGGACAGGCGAGCCGGCAAGCGTTTGAAGCCGCATTGGGTACCCCTGTGCTGGATGAAATGGCGTTATATGAAGAGCGCCAGCAGCGCTCACTGGCGCAGTGCGGCCTGCGCGAGGCCTGACAGTGTCTACGGGCAACGTCTTCGTTGCCCGCGTTGCTCTCTTCACCACAGCCCTGTTAAGCGGATGGTCCTGATGGAAGGTAATCGATCAGGACTGTTCAGTTCACCTGGAAAAAAAGACGCTTCACCATCCAGCGAAAATTTAGCGGCGTGAGTATCCTGATGTGTTAGAAAACTGACTAATTATTTGCAGTAAAAACGCGTGGGACGCGTGAGAAATGTGGATATCGTCGGCGCTGACAACGCATTCACGTGCTGGCGAAACGTAAACAACGTTAATCCCTGGTCATCACTGACGCTCTGAACCTGTTGATGGGCATGTTAACCCCTGCATCTCTCGCTTCGGCATATTCTGCAAATCCCCTCCGTACCTGGACAATACTGGCGTGCCTGCAAATAATGGAGGAACGTTTAGACAGGGAAACAGGAATGAAAAACGAAACGGGTCTGAGGATCATGACTGCTGAGGGAGAGTTACGTGGAGGCATGGATGATGACCTTTTCGTATTTAAAGGCATACCTTATGCGGCGGCACCGCAGGGCGCACTACGCTGGCGCCCGCCTCAGCCAGTGATACCGTGGCAGCATGTGCGCGATGCCACGGCGTTCGGGTCATCTGCCTGGCAAAATCGCACGTATTGCCAGGCTGTGGGCGGCGGCGATCCCGGTGAGTTTAGTGAAGATTGTCTCTACCTGAATGTCTGGACACCCGATGTCGAACCGTCAACGCCGCTGCCGGTGATGGTGTGGTTGCACGGAGGAGGCTACACCATTGGTGCGGGCGGCCTGGCACCGTACAGCGGCAAACCGCTGGCGTCCCGGGGCGCAGTGGTGGTCACCCTTAACTACCGGCTGGGTCATCTCGGCTTCTTCTCACACCCGGCCCTGGACGCTGAGTATCCTGCCGCGGGCACGGTAAACAACTTTGGTCTGCTTGACCAGATTGCCGCACTGCAGTGGGTGCAGCGCAACATTCCTGCATTCGGCGGCGACCGCCGCAATGTGACGCTTTTCGGTGAATCCTCTGGTGCGCGCAGTGTGCTGTCACTCTGCTGTTCACCACTGGCCGAAGGGCTGTTTCACAAAGGCATCGTACAGAGCGCCTATAGCCTGCCGGACACGCCGCTGAAAAAAGCGCGTCAGCAGGGCGTCGCTGTAGCCCGCCATTTTGGACTGCCAGCCGATGTCAGCGCAGAGGCGTTGCGCGCACTGCCCGCTGACGCCTTCTGGTCGCTGGACGGCCCACTGGCGATTCCGCCGGTACCCATTGCCGGTGACGCCGTATTGCCTGAGCCCATGTTGAAAACCTTTATGGCGGCAAAACAGCACCGTCTGCCGCTGATGGCCGGCAGTAACAGCGATGAAGCCAGCGTTCTGGAATATTTTGGTGTTGATGCTACTGCAGTGCTGCAGCAGTTACGCGACAAAAATCGACTCACTTACCGTACGCTTAAATGGATGTATGACATCCATGACGATCATCTACTGGGACGCGCCGTGGCACGCGATATGGCTTTCACGCTGGTGCCATGGCTGGTGATGCGGGCGCAGCACAATGCTGGCATGCCGGGCTGGCGCTACTGGTTTGATTATGTTTCAGAGCATGCGCACGATCTCTATCCACACGGCACCTGGCACGGCAATGAAGTGCCCTATGTGCTGAATACGCTGAGCCAGATGCCCGATCCCAATGAAAATCGTCCGTTCAGTGATAGCGATCGGGCCTTTGCTGAGCAGGTCAGTGACTACTGGTTTACCTTCGCCCGGGATGCCACAGAATATAAGCACCAGCTTGAAGGCGAGGTCGCCTGGCCCGCCTGGCATCCGGGGCAGGATGTGACAATGTCACTTGGTCAGGAGCATAAAAGCGGATTGGTTCTGAAGCGAAACTTTATGCGCGCCCGAATGCGTCTCTTCAGATTATTAATGACGCATCTGGTCAGGCTGTAGGTGTGCCATTAAGATTAGCCTGCTAATCATTAAATTTTTCAAATGAAATTAATCTGCTTAATTAACTGTAAGGTATTAAAATTTAAGAATTTTACAGCGTTAAATCCTATTTGACGCTGTAAAATAATAGGTAACAAAACAGTTACATTTTCACCTTCCTGTGCCGATAAACCTCCTATGCCCGACGCTTGCGGGTCAACGTGTATAGGATTTTGGTATGGGAATGCTCAAAAATTTTACCATTCGCGCAGTGATGCTCACGATTCTGGGGCTGTTTTGCTTACTGTGGACCGGCGTCGGGCTGTATAGCATCCACTCTCTTGGCGCGCTCAGCGAAGGCAACGAGGTTGACCGTCATCTGGTTGAGCAAATGACGGTGCTGAGCAAAGGAAACGATCAATATTTTCGTGTTGTCACGCGCTTGTCCCGTGTGATGGAAAGCAAAGCGGCAGGTAAAACCCTGACCGACGAATCGTACGCGCCGGTGCAACAGGCGCTGGATGGTATGACCCAGCAACTGGCACGCTTCAAACAGCTCGCCCCCGGTCCGATGAACCCGGAAGTCGTGGATGGTGTGATTCAGAGCTGGCAGAAGCTGCTGGATGAAGGCGTAACGCCACAATTTCAGCTGGCGCGTCAGCCAACACCTGATGCTTATCGCCAGCAGGCGAACAACGTCACTCCGGCATTAAGCCGCGCGTTTGGCGTCAGCGCAGAGAAATTCAGTCAGGGTGCAGCTCAAAAGCTGGATACCACCCGCGTTGAAGTTGATCACCTCACCGCGACGACGAAAACAATAATTACCATCACGGTCATCATTGGTCTGTTTATTCTGCTGTTTACCGACCGCTATCTGGTAACGATGCTGGTTCGTCCGCTGGAAAGCATTCGCACCCATTTCGCCGTGATTGCCACGGGTGACCTCAGCCAGCCGGTCAATGAATTCGGTCGCAACTGTGTGGGTAAACTGGTTCCGCTGCTGAGCGCCATGCAGGATAGCCTGCGTGAAGCGGTTAGCGCCATTCGCAGCGGTACTGAGAATATCTCGCGTGGGGCGGCAGAAATTTCTGCAGGTAACAATGATCTCTCATCACGCACTGAAGAGCAGGCCGCTGCGCTGGAGCAGACTGCAGCCAGCATGGAGCAGTTGACTGCTACGGTGAAATTCAACGCTGATAACGCCCGTCAGGCCAGCCTGCTGGCTGAAACCGCCACCACGACGGCACAGCGAGGCGGCCAGCTGGTCAGCGAAGTGGTCAGCACCATGGATGGCATTTCAGGCAGTTCGAAGAAAATTGCTGAGATCACCAACGTGATTAACGGTATCGCTTTCCAGACCAATATTCTGGCGCTGAACGCCGCCGTTGAAGCGGCTCGTGCCGGTGAACAGGGTCGGGGTTTTGCTGTAGTGGCGTCTGAAGTACGTAACCTTGCCCAGCGCAGTGCCAATGCGGCCAAAGAGATCGCGACTCTGATTGAAGAGTCCGTTCAGCGTGTGGGTAAAGGCGCCGAGCTGGTGAGCACCACCGGCGGCACCATGAATAATATTCTGAAATCGGTACAGGATGTGGATGCGATTATGAAACAGATCGCCTCCGCCTCAGAAGAGCAGAGCAAAGGCATTTCTCAGGTGGGAACAGCAGTCACAGAAATGGACAGTGTCACGCAGCAAAACGCCTCACTGGTTGAAGAGGTTTCCGCCGCCGCAAGCGCGCTGGCGCTGCAGACAGAAGCGCTGCAGGCCTCTGTGTCGAAGTTCCGTCTTTCCAGTGAACGCAAGAGCGCACCTGTCACCGGCAATAAACCGGCTGCGCCAAAAGCCCCGGTGCTAAGTGCGCCTCAGGACAAACCTGCTGATAATGGCGACTGGGTCACCTTCTGATCCCGGCTAAGCCACGCCACCAGTTCCGCCAGGAACGGTGGCGCATCCTGCGCAGGCCGTTGCAGTAGACTGTAAACGGCGCCCGTTTTAACCTCGCCAGCGAACGGCTTAATCAGCCTGCCGCTGGCGATATCACTCTCCACCAGATTGCTGTCGGCAATCGCCACGCCAAATCCCTGAATCGCTGCACTGATCGCTAAATCCATCGTGGCAAAATGCTGGTTTCGCTTCATGCTGAGTGTGACCTGCTGCGCTTTCAGCCAGCACTGCCAGTCACGGGTGTCTGCGGTGGGATGCAAAAAGGTCATTGCAGTCAGCGCCGCCGGAGAGTCCGGGCAGGGCTGATTCGCTGCCATTACCGGTGTCAGTGACTCACAGAACAGGCAGACGCCTTCGGGATGCGGCTTGCCATAGACAATCGCGGCATCAAAATTTTCAAGCTGCGTAGCATGATCCAGCGTTGTCGTCAGGGCCACATGCAGTTCAGGGCGCTGTTGTTCCAGCGCCATCAGCCTGGGGACCAACCAGCGCATCGCACAGGTCGGCGCTTTCAGGCGAATGCTGACCTGACTGCGGCGGACCTTTTCGCTGGCCTTAAGCATCAGTTCAAAACCCTGCTGCAATTCGGGTAGCAGCGCGGCGCCCTGTGGCGTGAGCCGCAGGCCGCGCGCGTGGCGATCAAACAGTGTGACACCCAGCCACTGCTCCAGTGCGGCGATCTTGCGACTGACGGCACCCTGAGTCAGACACAGCTCACGGGCTGCATGGGTCAGATTGAGATGACGGGCGGTCACCAGAAAGGTGTGAATGGCATTAAGCGGCAGCGATAAGCGTGACACACTGAACCTCAGCTATGCATTTTTTTCATGGCTATTATGACGACATTTCGCTTGCCGACTCAAGTGGCAGCCCGTTGAATAGCGTTTTACCGCATCTGATCGGTTATGCCCCTGACGGAGAGACTATGTCCCTGAAAACGCCTGTCGCTATCCACTCAAAATTGCCGGACGTCGGCACCACTATTTTCAGCGTGATTGGCCAGCTCTCGGCGCAGCATCAGGCGATCAACCTGTCGCAGGGTGCGCCCAACTTCCCCTGCGATCCGGTGCTGGTCGACTCTGTCAGTCGCGCGATGCTGGAGGGTCATAATCAGTATGCCGCCATGATGGGCCTGCCGGCCTTGCGCGAGGCGCTCGCCAGTAAAGTGGAGGCGCTCTATGGCCAGAAATATGATCCTGCCCGTGAAGTGCTGATCACCGGCAGCGCCAGCCAGGGGCTTTATATGGCGATTACCGCGCTGGTGCATCAGGGCGATGAAGTAATCTTCTTTGAACCGGCATTTGACAGCTATGCTCCGGTGGTGCGGTTGCAGGGCGGTACGCCGATAGGCCTGAAGTTGCAGGTGCCGTCATTTGCCATCGACTGGGATGCGCTGCGGGCGGCGATCACACCGCGTACCCGCATGATCATCATTAATACACCGCACAACCCCAGCGCGCAGGTACTGACGCCTGATGACCTTAATCAGCTGGCGGCATTGATTCGCAATACCGATATCGTGGTGCTCTCCGATGAAGTCTATGAGCATATTGTGTTTGATGGTCACTCTCATTGTGGCATGGCAACGCACCCGGAACTGGCGGCGCGCAGCGTCATCGTCTCCTCGTTTGGTAAAACCTTCCACGTCACGGGCTGGCGGGTGGGCTACTGCCTGGCGCCGGCAGCGTTGATGACCGAACTGGTGAAAGTGCATCAGTTTATGATGTACGCCGCCGACACGCCGATGCAGGTGGGTTTCGCACACTACCTGCAGCGGCCGGAGAACTACCTGTCGCTCAGCGCCTTCTATGAGCAGAAGCGCGATCGCCTGATCACCCTGATGCAAAATTCGCCGTTCCAGCTGCTGCCGAGTGCCGGTTCGTTCTTTATGCTCGCCAGCTATGGACATTTCAGTGACGAGCCGGACAGTGAAATGGTAAAACGTCTCATCGTCGATCACGGTGTGGCCACCATACCGCTGTCGGCGTTTTATATGGATGGCACAGACAACAAACTGATTCGTCTCTCATTTGCGAAAGACGAGGCGACACTAGAGGCTGGCGCAGCGGCGCTATCTGCTTTTTCTCACTGAATCACGCCACCGCGTGAGGCAGCACCGGGAACAGGTAACCAGGACTTTTCGGGGTAAATAATGAAGAAACTGAACGCGCTTTTTCTTGCTCTGGGCATGATGACATCGGTACAGGCACTGGCACAGGATTTACGTTACGGCGTAGAGTCACAATATCCGCCATTTGAAAGCCGCAATGCCAAAGGGGAGCTGGAAGGCTTTGATATTGAGCTGGGCAACGCTATCTGTAAGGCCGGCAATTTCAGCTGCCACTGGGTCGAGAGCAGCTTTGATGCGCTGATCCCGGCGCTGCAGGCGAAAAAATTTGATGCCATCAACTCGGCGATGAATATCACCGAAGCGCGCGCCAAAAGCATCGCATTTACGCAGCCGATCTACCGTATTCCGACCATGCTTGTGGCGAAAAACGGTGAAAATCTGGCACCGACCGCCGACAGTCTCAAAGGTAAAAACATCGGCGTGTTGCAGGGCTCTATTCAGGAAACCTATGCGAAGAAGCACTGGGAGACGCAGGGCGTAACGGTCACGTCGTATCAGGATCAGAACCAGGTTTACAACGATATGGTCGCGGGCCGCCTTGATGGCACGCTGGTGATGTCTGCTGCCGGCCAGTCCGGTTTCCTTGATAAGCCCCAGGGTAAAGGCTTTGGCTTTGTCGGCAAGCCGGTCGAAGATGACGCGATTCTTGGCTCGGGCATCGGCTACGGCCTGCGCAAAGATGACGCCCAGCTGAAGCAGTCTCTTGATGCGGCGATCGCCAAAGTGCAGGGCGATGGCACCATCAAAAAGCTGGCTGAAAAATACTTCCCGGGCATTGATGTAAGCGCGAAGCCATAAACAGAATCGGGCGCACTCTGCGCCCGATTCTCTCCGATTGATTATGTCAGCCTTCATTTTTATCAAACAGTTCTTAGATTTAAGCCTTTGCAAAGTTATTCCATTCATCCTGATAGATAATGTTTCCGTCCGTATATTTCCAGGTAATAGCCTGATATCGCAATTCCAGTGTTTCCAGGTGCGTGCTGCTTAGTCCGTTAGGGGCAAGATAGGGAGAAACGGTAGTGAGCTTTATCCCTTCCAGCATAATATTGAAATATTCAACCTCGCTGCCTGACTCCACAATTCTGTACATTTTTGTTGTGCCATTTTTAAGTATTCGTCCTTCACAGATTGCGCGATAAAGAACGGGCGTTGTCTGGTCGAACTCTTTGACGATAGTAATCGGGCTGTGAACACGCGTACAGGTTAGTTTTCCCCGGGCGGGATCAACAGGAATGGTGATGTGGTGTGCGAACGATTTTAACTCTATTGAACCGAGTCGACGTGGCATCTGGCAGCTCCCCACGATGGGTGAACCGTTTTCATCGTCAAGCCATAGATGATCGGGTACAGACATAATTTTATTTCCTTATTGAGGTTTCTGACATTGTCTGATGTTTAGCATCACCATTTGAATATTCGTGGAAAAACCATTATTACAATTAAGACAAAGACTGCAATGGGCCATAAAGGACCTTCTGGAAAAATCTGCACGAAGATGACTGCGAAAGTAAGAATAAGAAATGGGGGAGCATAAACCTCAATCATTGATTTGAATATTATTCTAAAAAACCGGCATATAATGTTTTTAATCATTTGGCTATCGAATCATAGTCGTGATTATTTTTGAAATTTCATTATCGGATGGGGACGTGTTTTTGAGGGCTCCCGAGTTAACAAATAACGGGTCAATCAGGAAATACATCATTTCAAGTTCTTTTTCATAGAGTGCTGCATAATATGCCGGTAAAGTGTAATTTAACCGGTTGGCGCAATCTGCTGCTTTCTGAACGACTCCATAAATTCCAGTAATTGTAAGTGCACTGCCAGCCCTTCGGCCAATTAGCGCGCTCATATCAAGGTTCACTTTCATGCCGACTGCAACTGCTACCGTAACGGCGGAAGAAAACCGTTTTGGGTGAGATGACTGGCGGCAATGTGTATATTGATGGCCATGAGATATTTTTTTATCCATTCAAGCTGGCGATCTGTCTTTAATCTGAATAATCCATCGAAATATATCTTAAGCATATCGATCACAACATTACCATGGCTAAGTAGTTGATATACTCCCTTTGCAAATCTTACGTCCTCAACTTTTTGCTTCTGACAAACCTCCTGATATTTTTCTGTGAAGCACGAGGTGTAATAAAGCGCACGTTGCACGCCTGAACCTATGTGTTCAATCTGATGTGATAATGCATCACTAACCCCATTAAAGGCCCGATCTAACTTTTTTGCTAAAATTTCGTTCGCCTGTAAATAATTAATTATTTCATCAGTGTGTTGCATAACTGAACCCCTTAAATTATCCCCGCATTTAAATGTTCATTGAAGATAAAGAGCATTAAGATGTATGTAAATCCGCTTGAGTGCTCATTAATGCGCGCGATCAAAATAAACCGGATAAAAGGAGGGTGCTTTTGGGAGGTGAAGTTATAATAGTGACGGAATAACGCAGATTCTGGCCTTAATAAAACGCGCGTTTAATGTGGAAAATTCGCTGATTAGGTTTCACTGGCTGTATCAAAATCAGGGCTGAATTTCCCATTTCAGCCCTGTACATATAAGCATTAATAAAACTGTTAACCCGCCGCCAGATAACAGAGTTTTTCCGCCACCTGATAGGATTTCACAAAGGACGTAATCGGCAGAAACTCGAAGCGTGAGTGGAAGTTGTGTGCGCCGGTAAAGAAGTTCGGCGTCAGCAACCCTTTGGCTGACAGCGCAGCCCCATCCGTGCCGCCACGCATCGGAATGACTTTTGGCTCAATTTCCAGCGCGGCAAACGCACTGAAGATCAAATCAATCGCCCGACGATCCTCACCCAGTGCATTGCTGATATTGCTGTAAATATCGCTGATCGTGATGCTCACGTCGCCGGTGGGATAACGTGCTGCGAGTTTTTCCGCTGCCTGCTGCAACTGCTGCTTGCGTGCGGCGAAGCTGGTGAGGTCAAAATCACGAATGGAGGCCTTTAGCGTGGCTTTGCTGGCGTTGGCCTGAATCTCATTAAACCAGATATAGCCTTCGCGACCTTCGGTGTGCTCCGGCGTCTGCTGGCGATCAAACAGGCTGATATAGTCATGCGCCATCAGCAGCGGATTGACCAGCACGCCTTTGCCCGACATGGGGTGTGCGGGCACACCGGTAAACACAATCTCTGCAGCAGCACCATTGAAGTTTTCATATACCACTTCACCCAGTTCGCAGCAGTCGATGGTCCAGGCAAAATCGACATTAAACCGCGATTCCAGATCGAGTGCTTTCGCCCCGCGCAGGCCAATCTCTTCGTCCGGCACAAAGGCCACCACGATATCGCCGTGGTCGCCTTTAAGATTGGCCATCAGCGTCATCACTACAGTAACCGCCGCTTTGTTGTCAGCGCCCAGCACGCTGGTCCCGTCGCTGAAAATCACCTGCTGACCCACATAGGGCGCGATCTCAGGATGTTCATCGCGGCGCAGCCAGATATCCTGCTCTGCATTCAGACAGAGATCTTCGCCCTGCCAGGTGAGGATCTGCGGGTGAATATCAGGCGACAAACCGACATCAACGGTATCGATGTGTGTAATAAACCCGATGCGCGGTGCGTCAGGACGGTTACCGCGTTTTACTGCCGTCACTGTGGCATGTTCATCAATTAACACCTCATCGAGACCCAAATCGCGCAGCTCATCCGCCAGCAGTTTTGCCATGGCGTGCTGACTCGGGGTGCTGGGCAAGGAAGTTGATTTGGCATCGCTCTGACTGCTGACGGCGAGGTAACGGAAAAAACGTTCGGTGAGTTGCGACTCAAGTTTGTCTGTCATCACTATTCCTTATTAGTCAGCCACTGGCGGGGTTCGCTATGGTGCCGAATCGTGCTATCAATGAAGCATCTGAATGATTCATTTAGATATTGTGATCACCGGAAGTCAATACAAAGCGAGGATGATAATGAAAATCAAGATAGCCACCTTAGCGCTTGTTACTGCTGGGATAGCGCTGGCTGGCAGCGTAAACGCCAAAACGCTGGTCTACTGTTCTGAGGGATCGCCAGAGAATTTTAACCCTCAGCTCTATACCTCCGGAACCAGTGTTGACGCCAGTGCCGTACCGGTCTTTAACCGGCTGGTGGATTTCACGCCCGGCACCACCAATCTGGTCCCGAGCCTGGCGGAAAGTTGGGAGATCAGCCCGGATGGCACCGTATACACCTTCCATCTTCGCAAAAATGTGAAGTTCCAGAGCAATAAACAGTTCAAACCCAGCCGCGACTTCAACGCCGATGATGTGATCTTCTCGTTTATGCGTCAGATGGACCCGAAAAATCCCTTCCACAATGTTTCTGGCGGCACCTATTCCAACTTCGAAAGTCTTGAACTCTCCACGCTGATTAAACATATCGACCGGGTTGATGACCACACCGTGCGCTTCACGCTTGCTCATCCGGAAGCGCCATTCCTTGCCGATCTCGCCTGGTATTTCGCCTCAATCCACTCGGCGGAATATGCAGACGCGATGCTGAAAGCGGGGACGCCGGAAAAGGTCGATATGAACCCGATTGGCACCGGCCCCTTTGAACTGGTGCAGTATCAGAAAGATTCCCGCATCCTCTACAAAGCGTTTCCGGACTACTGGCAGGGTAAGGCGAAGCTCGATCGGCTGGTATTCAGTATTACGCCTGACGCCTCCGTGCGTTATGCCAAGCTGGAGAAGAACGAGTGTCAGGTAATGCCATTCCCGAACCCCGCCGATCTGGACAAAATGCGCGCCAATCCGGACATCACTCTGGAACAGAAGGCGGGTCTGAACACCGGCTTCCTGGCGTTTAATACCACTAAAGCGCCAACCGACAACGTCAAAGTGCGCCAGGCGCTGGCGATGGCGATCAACAAACCGGCGATCATCGAGGCGATATTCAAAGGCACTGGCACGGTCGCGAAGAATATCCTGCCGCCGGGCGTCTGGAGCGCGGACAAAGATCTGAAGGATTACGACTACGATCCGGAGAAGGCCAAAACGTTGCTGCAACAGGCTGGCGTCAAACCGGGTACCGAAATTGCGCTCTGGGCGATGCCGGTTCAGCGGCCTTACAACCCGAATGCGCGCCGCATGGCGGAGATGATTCAGTCGGACTGGGCCAAAGTCGGCATCAAAGCCAACATTGTCAGCTACGAGTGGGGCGAATACCTGAAGCGTGTCCGAAGTGGCGAGCATCAGGCGGCGCTGATGGGCTGGACGACTGCGACCGGCGATCCGGATAACTTCTTCGGCCCGCTGTACAGTTGTACCTCTGCGCAGGGCGGTTCTAACTCTTCAAAATGGTGCTACCAGCCGTTCGAGAAGTTAATCACCGAAGCCCGCGCCGAGCCGGATCAGGTCAAACGCACTGCGCTCTATCTGCAGGCGCAGCAGATAATGCATGATCAGATGCCTGCCGTGATGATCGCGCACTCCACCATCTTCGAGCCGGTGCGCAAATCGGTCAGCGGCTATCAGGTCGATCCGTTTGGCAAGCATATCTTCTATCAGGTGGATATTAAGCAGTAACTCGTGGCAGTTAACGTCAATGGCCCACACATCAGTGGGCCTCTTATCCCATCCTCACCTGCTGATCCATCTCCGTCAGCCGCTGCTGCAAAAACGCCAGAAATAGCGTCAAAGCCGCATTGCGCTGACGTCCCGACACTGTCTGAAGTTGCAATGTGCGCTGACTCAACTGATCCACTCCCATTGACCGCAACACCAGATTTTGCGTATCGCGCTCGAACAACAGGGTAAAGGCACTACAGATGGTTACTGCCTGCGGCGTATGCAGCAAAAAGTGATAAAGCGTAGCGAAATAGTCGCAGGTCAGCACGGGCTCCACCACGCAGTCGTTCATCTGACAGGAGAGATCAAACAGCTGCCGCACCGTGGTGTGATGACCGGGCAGTGCCAGCGGCCAGCGAGGCAGATCGCCCAGCGTCACCTCGCGTGACGCCAGCGGATGTGAAGCATGCATCGCCAACAACACCGGTGCAGGCCAGGAACCCAGCACCTCAACGCTGCGCTCCGGCTGCAGACTAAACTGCAGCGCCACATCGCATTCTCCCGCCCGGACGCACGCGGCCACGCCCTGCGAGTGCGTCACGTTAATCGCAAACAGCGCGCCCGGGTTTGTCAGGCGAAACGCCGCCAGCAGGCCAGGCAGCAGACTAAACGCCATACCATCCGTGCAGGCGATGCGGATCAAACTGCGGCGTATCGCTTTCAATCCCTTAATCTCCGCCAGCGCATACGTCATATCGAGCTGACTCTTACGCACGTGATGCGCAAAAATCTCACCCGCCTCATTCAGCACCATGCCGCGCGCGTGACGCTCAAACAGCGGCACCCCGACCTGTGCCTCCAGCCGCTGAATCTGACGACTGATCGCCGATACCGCGACAAAAAGTTGTTCACTGGCGGCGCTCAACGAGCCGCTCTCAACAACCGCCAGGAAATAACGGATCTCGCTGCTTATCATCTCCACTCCATCAAAACGCATCATAAAAGGGCAGTCATGCATTGCTTTAAAAGCAACGCTCACTCGATAAATTGATAATTGTGGCAAAGAGAGAAGTTTGTCAAAGATAAAGCACGATAAAAAAACAGGCAGGGCAAACATGACAGAGCAACAGGCCGTTGATCAGGCGATGCACTATTTCGATAGCGGTGAGTTTCAGCAACTGCTGGCACGGCGTGTCGCCTGTGTGACCGAAAGCCAGCAGGCCAGCAGAGGCGCGGAGCTGGACCACTATCTGCAGCAGGAAATTGGCCCGCAACTGACGAAGATGGGATTTACGTTACATCCATTTGAAAATCCCCAGCCAGGCAGCCCGCCGTTTCTGATTGCCACCCGCATTGAAGATCCGCTAAAACCGACGCTGCTTTGCTATGGACACGGTGATGTCGTATTCGGCGACGATGAAAACTGGCGCGAAGGCTTATCGCCGTGGCAACTCACTGCTGAAGGCGATCGCCTGTATGGACGTGGCAGCGCGGACAACAAAGGTCAGCACTGCATCAACCTCGCAGCGCTGGAACAGGTGTGGCAGACGCGCGGTGGAAAGCTGGGCTTTAACTGCAAAATCCTGTTTGAAATGGGCGAAGAGATCAGTTCGCCGGGACTGGCGGCGATCTGCCAGCAGCAGCAGGCGCTGTTAAAAGCCGATCTCTTTATCGCCTCTGATGGCCCACGGCTCAACGCAGTGCGACCAACGCTGTTTTTGGGTTCGCGTGGTGCGGCGAACTTTCGGCTGACCATTCGGGCGCGTGACAACGCCTATCACTCCGGCAACTGGGGCGGACTGCTCAGTAATCCCGGTACGCAACTGGCCAATGCGATCGCCTGCCTGGTGAATGCGCAGGGCGTATTGCAGGTCGCTGCGCTAAAACCGGACTCGTTGACCAGGGCCGTGCGGGCGATCCTGAGTGATATTGACGTCGGCGGTATGCCGGGCGATCCGGCGCTGGCAGAAGGCTGGGGTGAGCCAGGTCTGGCGCCTGCAGAGCGCCTTTATGGCTGGAACACGCTGGAGGTGCTGGCCTTTGAAACCGGCAATCCGGCGCGCCCCATGAACGCGATTCCGGGCAGCGCCACGGCGGTGTGTCAGCTGCGATTTGTGGTCGGCACTGACTGGGAAAACCTGGTGCAGCATGTCGAAAGTCACCTGCGTCAGCACGGCTTCGATAACGTCAGCGTAGAGTTTCTGCGCGGCTCACCGGCGACGCGGCTCGATCCTCAGGATCCGCTGGTGGCCTGGGCACTGGACACGCTGGCGCGTAGCAGCGGTAAAAAACCGGCTCTGTTACCCAATCTTGGCGGTTCACTGCCCAATGAAGTCTTCGCCGATATCCTGGGTCTGCCAACGTTGTGGGTGCCGCACTCCTATCCCGCCTGCGGCCAGCATGGCGTTAACGAACACATGCTCAATTCCATTGCACGTGAAGGCCTGGCGATTATGACGAGACTCTTCTGGCAACTGGGCGAAGAGGGCGAACAGTTGATGACGCGCCACCATCAGTGGCGGAGAGGTGAACAATGAGCAGCATCGCGCAGACGACCTCGCAGGTGAAACCGAGCCTGCACAAAACACTGTTCGCCACCTGCATTGGTAACGCGCTGGAGTGGTTCGACATCGCGGTGTATGGCTTTTTCGCCAGCTACATCGCGCATGTTTTCTTTCCGGTCAGCGATCCGTCAGTGTCGCTGTTGCTGACCTTTGGCAGCTTCGGTATCTCCTTTCTGATCCGTCCGCTGGGTGCCATTGTGCTGGGCAACTATGCCGACCGCCATGGGCGCAAAAAGGCGCTGCTGTTGTCGATTAACCTGATGATGCTGGGCGGGGCGATCATTACGTTTATGCCGGGCTACGCCACTATCGGTCTGGCCGCACCGCTATTGATCATTCTGGCGCGTCTGATTCAGGGTTTCTCTGCCGGGGGCGAGTTTGGCAGTTCCACTGCCTTTCTGGTGGAGCACTTTCCCGAACGTAAAGCCTTTATTGCCAGCTGGCAGTTCGCCACTCAGGGGGCGAGCACGCTGATGGCATCCGCATTCGGGCTGGGGCTGACGCACTGGCTAAGCGAAAGTGATATTCAGGCGTGGGGCTGGCGCATTCCGTTTGCCTTCGGCCTGCTGATTGGCCCGCTGGGTATCTACATTCGCCGTCATGTGCAGGAACCTGCCAGCTTTGCCTCGCAGGAGAAGGAATCCGCGCCGCTGAAGACGCTGTTCGGGCGGCAGAAAGCGCTAATCACCCTGGCGATAGGCGTGATGGTGATTTCGACTGCAGTAAACTACATGCTCAACTACATACCGACTTACGCCACCAAAACGCTGCATCTGCCGGGATCGGTCGCCTTCACCGCCACACTGATTGCGGGCATTATCCTGACGGTCGTGACGCCCATCATGGGATTGTGGGCAGAGCGGATTGGCCGGTTGCCGCTGATGTGGGGATCGCTGCTGCTATTAATGGCTACCATCTATCCTGCGTTTAAATGGATGGTCGATCACACCACGCCCACTACGTTAATCCTGCTGGTGGCCTGGATGGCGCTGCTGAAGTCGGTCTATTTCTCGACGGTGCCGTCGGTGATGGCCGATCTCTTTCCGGCGACCACCCGCGCCAGCGGTATGGCGATCAGTTACAACGTGGCGGTGACAGTATTTGGCGGGTTTGCGCCGCTGATTTGCAGCATGCTGATTGCCGCTACCGGCAGCAGTCTGGCACCAGGCTACTACCTGATGGCGGTGGCAGTGCTAAGTGGCATCGCGCTGCTGCGCTGCAGTAAGCGGGTGGCATAGCAAAATGGGCCGGTTAGCTGGCCCATTTTGTGACTGACAACGTCAGGAACGGGAGGCGGTAAGATCGAGCCTGCGTTTAACTGAACTGCAGGTAAGCAACATGGGTCTGCAGATACTCCTCCAGGCCATGTTTCCCATCGGCACCGCCGATACCCGACCTGCGCCATCCGGCATGATAGCCCTGCATCGCCTCAAAGTTCTCACGATTAACATAGGTCTCGCCGAACTTCAGCTTTCGCAACGCGGTCATGGTGGTATTGATATTCCGGGTATAAATCGAAGAAGTCAGCCCATACTCGCAGTCGTTAGCCAAAGCGATCGCCTCATCCAGCGTTTTGAACTTCATCACCGGCAGCACCGGGCCAAAAATTTCCTCCTGCATAATCGCCATCTCCTGACGCACATCGGTAAGCAGCGTCGGTTCAAAGAAGAAGCCCTTATCGCCGGCGCGCTTGCCGCCCAGCACCACTCTGGCGCCGGCGGCGACGGCGTCTGCTACTTTCTGCTCAACCCGATCCCTTGCCGCGCCCGTAATCAGTGGCCCCATGTCGATATCACTGCGTTCGGCGGGATCGCCAAACGTAACCTGTTGAAACGCCGTGGTCAGCGCGCTGATAAAGCGCGCGTAGATGCCTTCCTGCACATAAACACGCTCTGCGCAGTTACAGACCTGACCGCTGTTGATCATCCGCGAACTGACAATTGCCTGAACCGCCAGATCGAGATCGGCGTCATCCATCACGATAGCCGGGGCTTTGCCGCCCAGTTCCAGCGACACTTTGGTGACATTTTTAGCAGCGGCTTCCATGGTAGCGATACCTGCGCCGACGCTACCGGTCAGGCTCACCAGCCCGACTTTGGGGTTTGCCGCCAGCTCCTGTCCCACTTCCGGACCCAGACCGTAGACAATGTTAATCACGCCCGCTGGCAGACCCAGCGTGTGAATGATGTCGGCAAAAATGGCCGCATTGTCTGGCGTCAGCTCACTGGGTTTAATCACGATGGTGTTGCCAGTAATCAGGGCAGGCGCCGCTTTGCGGGCAATCAGGAAGAAGGGGAAGTTCCACGGTAAAATCCCGGTGGTAACGCCAATCGCTTTTTTGAACAAAAAGATGTTTTCATTGGGTCGGTCGCTGTTGATGATCTCACCTTCGTAACGCCGCGCCCACTCTGCCATGTAAT
Organism: Pantoea sp. MHSD4; assembly: GCF_021043305.1. Taxonomy (NCBI): domain Bacteria; kingdom Pseudomonadati; phylum Pseudomonadota; class Gammaproteobacteria; order Enterobacterales; family Erwiniaceae; genus Pantoea; species Pantoea sp. MHSD4. The sequence goes on from NZ_JAJNDH010000001.1 coordinate 1,068,280, forward strand.
CAAGGTAGTCGGCGGTGAACAGCACTTCGGTCTTCGCCAGTCCCTGGGTTTTTCCACCCTCAGCCACAATCGTTGCCGTCAGTTCAGGCTCCCGGTCGCGGATGGCGCTGGCAATTTTGTGCAGCCAGGTGCCACGCTCCACTGCGGGCAGATCCTCCCACGCTGGCTGAGCCGCTTCTGCGGCGTTGATGGCACGGCTGGCATCCTGACGAGTGCCTTCGGGAATACGTGACAGCAGCGCCTCAGTGGCCGGGTTGATCACCTCAATCCACTGGTCACCGTGATGGGCGACGAACTCGCCATTAATGTAATGTTGATGATGTGTTGTCATTCGCTTTGCTCTCCGCTATCGATATGTTGCAGTGATGTAATCGCAGAGTGAAACAGATCGTTAAGCGTGACCTTTAGCTGAGTGCCAGGTGCCGTAATCGGCTGGCAGCCAATCACAGGTATCGGTAAGTTCTGAGGCAAAAACGTCAATCTGTTGTAGATTTAAAGAAGTGAAGTCGTGAAAGGGGTTAAATAATGGCAAGCGGATGGGCTGCAGAAGGCGCAGTACAGGAACAGATTGATAGCACCGTGAACGACGGTATTGAGCGGGTAAGGCAGTCAATCGGGCAGGGCGAAAGCGCTACAGAATGCGAACTCTGCGGCGAGCCAATTCCTGAAGCACGTCGTCAGGCACTTAAAGGCGTGCACTATTGCGTGGCGTGTCAGGAAAAAATCGACAAACAGCAGCAGAGCACCAGCCTGTATAATCGTCGGGGCAGTAAAGATAGTCAGCTGCGCTAACCCTCAGGAGCCTGGCATCGCCAGGCCGCTGCCAATAAACCATGCCAGAAACCCTACACCCGCCACAATAATGGCGATCGGAAACAAAATTCCAATTCTCATATTCAACCTGCTGCAAACAGCGTTTTCAGGGGCCACGATCTTATCATGAGATCTGGAGAACGGCGCGATGGGTTTTCAGCAGGGTAAAGAGCTGAAACTGAGTTGCATCACTCTCTTCGCGCAACACTTCCCCTTTTTTATAGACAATATGATGCACATGGCCGAGCTGACGCCAGACTACAATCGCTGAGGCGATGAGAGCGCAATGCTGTTCTGACTGCAGACACTCGATGGTGGCATAGTGCGTTTCATCCAGGCCATTCACAAACACCTTTATCGCATCTGCGGGTAATATTGCCCTGATGTCATCCAGCATCACCCGGCTGACTGACTGTGAAAGAAACAGTGTTAACCATTTTGATGTCATCCCAATCCCTGATCCGATCAATTTTCCCCAGTTTATACAATCCTGGCTGGGTTTATAAAAGGCTTCTTTGCAGACTTGCCACTCCATCAGCCTTTATGGCAGCCATAACAGAATTGTGCTGCGCTACACAGCAGAACAGTAAAAAACACTGAATAATAAGTAAGTTACCTTTGCGCTGGTCCAGTTTTATAACAACTGTGAAATTGTGATCCCTGACAGGAATAACGGTCAGAAATTGCCACGCTGCTGCGGTTTCCGGCATTTATCCAAAGGCTGAGGAATTCCTGCAAAACGTAGACTGCCTGCTGAGCGGAAGCAGACAGGTTTCCGACAGGCCTCAACCAAACCGGGGAATAACAATGAACAGTGCCATTATTGCGGGTATCTTCTGGCATTTTGTCGGCGCAGCCAGCGCGGCGTGTTTCTATGCGCCGTTTAAACAGGTGAAAAGATGGTCATGGGAAACCATGTGGTCAATTGGCGGCCTGATGTCGTGGCTAATCCTGCCCTGGACGGTGAGTGCCATTTTGCTGCCGAACGTTATGGCCTATTACAGCAGTTTTACGCTGTCGCAACTCACGCCGGTATTTCTGTTTGGCGCGATGTGGGGAATAGGCAATATCAACTATGGTCTGACCATGCGCTATCTCGGGATGTCGATGGGTATTGGTATCGCGATTGGCATCACCCTGGTGGTTGGTACGCTGATGACGCCGCTGTTGCAAGGGCGCTTTGGTGAGCTGTTCGCCTCGTCGGGTGGCCGGTTAACGCTACTGGGTGTCATGGTGGCGCTGATTGGTGTGGGGATTGTGACACGCGCCGGGTTGTTAAAGGAGCGCGCGCTGGGGATCAACGCGGAGGAATTCAATCTCAAAAAGGGACTGGTGCTGGCGGTGATGTGCGGCATTTTCTCGGCAGGCATGTCGTTTGCGATGGATGCGGCGAAACCGATGCATCAGGCTGCCGCTAATCTCGGCATCGATCCGCTTTATGTGGCCTTACCCAGTTACGTGGTCATCATGGGCGGCGGGGCGTTGATCAATCTGGGCTTCTGTTTCTGGCGGCTGGCCACCCGGCCGGAGCTGTCAGTGCATAAAGACTTTTCCGTCGGGAAGTCACTGCTGATTGCGAATACCGCGTTTGCCGTGCTTGGCGGCACCATGTGGTATCTGCAGTTCTTCTTCTACGCCTGGGGACATGCGCGAATCCCGGCACAGTATGACTATGTCAGCTGGATGCTGCACATGAGTCTTTATGTCTTATGTGGGGGGCTGGTTGGGCTGCTGCTGAAAGAGTGGAAGTCAGCGGGACGTCGCCCGGTGAGCGTATTGTCGCTCGGCTGTGTGGTGATTATCATTGCCGCCAATATAGTCGGTCTGGGCATGGCGGCCTGATTGCTCACTCCGTCGGAGTTAAGTTACAGCAACCTATTAGCAGAACGTGCAGGAGACGGGGTCAGAAGAGGAAAGCGTCCCGCCGCCCTGGACAAAAACGCCGGGAGCTTTTTTGAACAACGCAACGCGTTGGCCCGGCCACGGGCGCACCTCATCCATGAGGTGCGTAATCGCGCGGACCGGGCATGTCACGGATCACGGCTCTAGCGTCTTTCCAGTCTGATCCTGTTCCCTGTAAAAACACTGTTTCACAACAATGCAGGGCTGCTTTTGTCTGTAACCTGAAAGGGCCTGCTATGCAGGCCCTTTTTAGTCAGACTCGGCACTCTTCAGTGCCTGCCGGGGCGCGATAAATCGCTGGCGCCAGGCGCTGGGCGCTAACCCGGTATCACGGGTGAAGACGACAGAAAAATAGTTACTGTCATCAAAACCGCAGCGGGCGGCGACCTCACTAATCAGACAATCCTGGGTGCGCAGCAGATATTTTGCCTGACAGAGCTGAAGCTGACGCAGGTAATGACCGATGGTCATGCCGGTCTGCTGACGGAAAAGCTGCCTCAGCGCCCGTTCGCTGAGTCGATTCTGCTGGCAAAACGCCGCCAGATCGAATGGGCGGGCAATCGCACCCTGTAAAGCCGACATCAGCAGATCCAGCTGTTCACCCTCCGGTAACGCCCATGGACGGTCAGCGGCGTAGCCGTGGCGACGCAGAATCAGCGCCAGCTGTAAAAACAGCGCCTCTGAGAGCTGCACGGACAGCGGATCGCTTTTGCGGCTTTCTCGTTCCAGCTGGCTGATCACGCCCCGTGCCAGCGCCATCCCTCGCGTGGTCAGCCGCCAGCCGCCCGGTTCATCCGCGCCCTGTTGCGGCAGCAACTGGTTCCAGTCAAGGGCAAGACCAAAGCGATCGCGGCAATAGAGGATGTTATCCAGCACCAAATCATTGACGCTGTCGTAGCTGTGGCAATCACTGTCGCGGATGTAAAAAACGTCGCCGCAGGTTATCAGCCAGGGACGATCGTTGAGGATATGCAGGCCGTTGCCGCGCCAGACAATCACGATTTCGCTGAACGTGTGTCGGTGCGGCGGGAAAGAGGGTTGTGGCATCCTTTCAGCCACCGCCACCGGCAAAGTAGTGGCGGGAAAATAGTCATCCCGACTGAGTATCAACGCCATGTTCGCCTCCATTACAGCATTTGCTGACGCTCCGTTCGCGGTGCGCAGCCAAATTCGCGCCTGAACAGCGTTGAGAAATGGTTGCTGTCACCAAATCCACACTGGAAGGCAATATCAGTAATGCGCATATCACTGTGACGCAGCAGATGACGGGCCTGTAATAGCCGCAGACGGTTAAGATAGCGCTGCGGCGTGCTGCCGGTCTGCTGCTTCATTTGCCGATGCAGCGTACGCAGCGACAGTGAGAAGCGATCGGCCAGCTCATCCCAGACAATCTCGTCACTGTAGTGATCACCCAGCCAGTCAAGCAGGCGATGCAACCGTGCCTCCAGATCCTGACTCTGTCCGTCAATGCATGCTTCTCGCAACAGCACCAGCAGCTGTAAAAAAAGCTGCTCCTGTCGTGCCTGCTTCTCCAGCGACCAGCTCTCATCGGGCTGCATTTGCGATGCCACACACAGCGCCTGCGTCATCACTTTGTGATTGATGCGCCAGTGAGAGCGATATTGCCCATCCTGATCGCGGGGCAGTAAGGCCTGTAGTCCGGAGAGAAAGCGAAACGCGCCGGGACTGCGATAGAGCACGTTGGTCAGGCAAAGATTATCTGTCTGCTCATAGAGATGACGATCGTGATCCCGAACAAAGCAGACGCACCCCGCGCAAAGCGTTTGTGGCTGACCATTGAATACATGAATGCCGGCACCTTGTTCAACCAGCACAATCTCATGGAAGTCATGATGATGTTCCGGAAAGGCTGCCTGCGGGTGTCGGGGTTCAATTGCTATGGCGTAATCACCTTCGGGGAAGAAATCCGCACTGTGTAAAATGGTCATGATCTTCTCTCGCTACTTTACAAAACCGTAACGCAGTCTAATCAGCCCGCCAACACCTTACCTTGAATTTTCATCCTGACTCAGCAGGAATCACGCTGATTTTTCAAGATATCCTCAGCAGTTAATCATTTTGCGGCAGGTGTCACATCCTCCTCACTGCCGCCTCTGTGATCTCTCTCACGAAGTTCTTTGCCAGTCTGCCAGGGCCTGTCCGCCGCTGGCACTCCGGGGAAGGTGTGAAACCCCTAAGATTTTTACGCTGTGACGACGCAATCACAGGAAACCGCCGCTATGACCAGGAGAAGTTTTGTTGCTATCGATCTCGGCGCCTCCAGTGGACGGGTTATGCTCGCCAGCTGGGAGGCAGCGCAGCGCAAGCTGATGCTGCGTGAGGTCCGGCGCTTTAACAATACGCGTCAACATCGTGCCGGTTATGACTGCTGGGATCTGATGCTGCTGGAGCAGGAGATCCGCGCCGGGCTGGCTCAGTTAGATGAAGAAGGCATTGTGCCGGACAGTATCGGCATCGACACCTGGGGCGTTGATATGGTGCTGCTGGACGCACAGGGCGAGCCGGTGGGTGAGGCGGTCAGCTACCGCGATGCGCGCACTCACGGTGTGATGGAGCAGGCGCATCAGGAACTGGGCCGCAGTGCTATCTATGCCCGCACCGGCATTCAGTTTCTGCCATTTAACACGCTCTATCAGATGCGCGCCCTGCATCTTCAACAGCCCGACTGGCAGGCCCGCGTAGTACATGCACTGATGATTCCCGATTACCTGCATTTTCGACTGACCGGCAACCTTAACTGGGAATACACCAACGCCACTACCACGCAGATGCTCAATATTCACAGCGGCGAGTGGGATCGTGATTTGCTCGCCTGGGCGGGGGTGGATGCGCAGTGGTTCGGACAGCCGCAGGCACCGGGCAATACCGTCGGCCACTGGATTAACCGCGCAGGCATACCGGTTCCGGTCATCGCGGTCGCCACGCACGACACGGCCAGCGCAGTGCTGGCAACGCCGCTGATGCAGGATGACGCCGCCTATCTGAGCTCCGGGACCTGGTCGCTGATGGGCTTTGAAAGTCTGCAGCCCTATGCCAGCGACGCCGCGCTGCGCGCCAATATCACCAATGAGGGCGGCGCAGAGGGTTATCGCGTACTTAAAAACATTATGGGCTTGTGGCTGTTGCAGCGCATCTGTGCCGAACTGCAGATTGACGATCTTAACGCGCTGATTGAAGAAACAGCCCGCCAGCCCGCCTGTGCGTCACTGATCAATCCCAACGATGCCCGCTTTATTAATCCCGACAGCATGGTGAGCGAAATTCAGAATGCCTGTGCAGAGCAGGGCATGCCGGTGCCGCAATTTGCCGCTGCGCTGGCGCGCTGCATTTTTGACAGCCTGGCACTGCTCTATCGCGACGTCATTCACGAACTTGCACAACTACGTGGCAAATCTTTCAGCCAGCTGCACGTAGTGGGTGGTGGCAGTCAGAATCGTTTTCTGAATCAGCTTTGCGCCGATGCCTGCCAGATTCCGGTGCTGGCGGGTCCGGTTGAGGCCTCCACGCTGGGCAATATTGGGTGCCAGCTGATTGCGCTGGGCGAGCTGACGGATGTGGCGGATTTTCGCTGCAGCGTTATTAACAACTTTCCTCTCGAAAAATTCGAACCGCAAACTCACAGCGTCTTGAGTGCCAGTCAGGCACGCTTCGCGACGCTGACTCAACCCGCTAAGGAACCCATTTATGACTAAGCAGATTGAACAGGCTTTTGAACTGGCTAAACACCGCTACGCCGACATGGGGGTTGATGTTGAACAGGCTATTCGTCAGCTGGACCGCATCCCGGTTTCAATGCACTGCTGGCAGGGGGATGATGTCCGGGGATTTGAAAACCCACAGGGCCCATTGACCGGCGGTATTCAGGCGACGGGTAACTATCCAGGGCGAGCACGTAACGCCGATGAACTCCGCAGAGATATCGACAAAGCAATGTCCCTGATTCCCGGCGCAAAACGCCTGAATCTGCACGCCATCTATCTGGAAAGCGACAAACCCGTGACGCGCGATGCGATTGAACCTGCCCATTTTGCCCATTGGGTTGACTGGGCGAAAGAGCACAATTTAGGGCTGGATTTTAATCCCAGCTGCTTCTCGCATCCGATGAGCGCAGACGGTTTTACGCTGTCGCACAGTGATAAAACCGTGCGTCAGTTCTGGATCGATCACTGCAAAGCGAGTCGCCGTATTTCCGCCTATTTTGGTGAGCAACTGGGCTCGCCATCAGTGATGAATATCTGGGTGCCAGACGGCATGAAAGATATCACCGTGGATCGACTGGCTCCGCGTCAGCGTCTGATGAGCGCACTGGATGAGGTCATCTCAGAAAAACTCAACCCGCAGCACCATATCGATGCGGTAGAGAGCAAATTGTTTGGCATTGGCGCAGAGAGCTATACGGTAGGTTCCAGTGAGTTTTGTCTCGGCTACGCTGCCAGCCGCCAGACGGCGTTGTGCCTGGATGCAGGTCATTTCCATCCCACCGAAGTGATCTCCGACAAAATTTCTGCCGCGATGCTCTATGTGCCGCGTCTGCTGCTGCATGTCAGCCGTCCGGTGCGCTGGGACAGCGACCATGTGGTGCTGCTGGACGATGAAACTCAGGCGATCGCGAATGAGATCGTTCGTCACCAGTTGTTCGATAAAGTCCATATCGGGCTCGATTTCTTTGACGCCTCTATCAACCGCATTGCCGCCTGGGTTATCGGCACACGCAACACGAAAAAAGCGCTGCTGCGTGCCTTGCTGGAGCCCACCGACCGTTTGCGGCAGGCCGAAAACAGCGGTGATTACACCGCACGGTTGACCCTGCTGGAAGAGCAAAAATCGCTGCCGTGGCAGGCAGTATGGGAAGCGTGGTGCCTGCGCCATGATGTCCCGGCTGATGCCAGCTGGTTAGGTGATGTCCGTCACTATGAACAACAGATCTTGAGCCAACGTTAAGGATTTCATGATGCAAAACATTCTTTCTTCCGGGTTTGTTAAGGGAATGGTCAAAGCGACCAGTGACATGTGGCTGAAGGGCTGGGACGAACGCAACGGCGGCAACGTCAGCCTGCGTCTGCTGGAGGAGGAGGTCAAACCCTTCGTCCACGACTTCTGTAAAGCACCTCGCTGCATTGAGCTGACTCAACCGGCACCTTCGCTGGCAAACGACTGGTTTCTGGTGACCGGGTCTGGAAAATTCATGCGCAACGTTCAGCTTGATCCGGCGGATTGCCTGGCGCTGCTGCAGGTCGATGACAAAGGGCTCTCCTATACCATTCACTGGGGCCTTTCGAATGGCGGATTGCCGACCTCCGAGCTGGCGTCACACTTCCAGTCTCACGCGGTGCGTAAAGCGGTCAGCAAGGGCGCAGATCGGGTGATCATGCACTGTCACGCCACCAACTTTATGGCGTTGAGCTATGTGGTGGAGATGGATTCTGCCCGCTTTACCCGCCTGTTATGGGAAGGCAGCACTGAATGTCTGGTGGTCTTCCCGGATGGCGTGGGTGTGCTGCCATGGATGGTGCCCGGCACCGATGAAATCGGCGCGGCGACGGCCGGGCAGATGCAGTCGCACACGTTGGTAATGTGGCCGTTCCACGGCGTCTTTGGTACAGGCCCGACGCTCGATGAGACTTTTGGTCTGATAGACACAGCGGAGAAATCGTCCGAAGTGATCGTCAAAGTGCTGTCTATGGGCGGGATTCGCCAGAGCATTACCACAGAACAGCTGGTCGCATTGGGTGAGCGCTTCGGGGTGAAGCCGTGGCAACCCGCGCTGGATGTGGGGCCTGCTAATGCTGCGTAAAGCTTTTGTGATGCAGGTGAATGCCGACGCTCATGCAGAGTATGAGCGCCGCCACTCCCCGATCTGGCCGGAACTGGCTGAGACGCTGAAAGCGCATGGCGCACACAACTATGCTATCTGGCTGGACGCCGAACGGCATCTGCTCTTCGCCAGCGTTGAGATTGAATCTGAGGAGCGCTGGCACGCGGTGGCAAAGACGGAGGTGTGCCAGCGCTGGTGGGCATCAATGAAAGATTTAATGCCGTCGAATGCCGATAACAGCCCAATCAGTCAGCCGTTGAAACCGGTGTTCTTTCTGGAGTAGTGGAGGGAAAGGGCGGCATCGCCGCCCTGATGATCTACCGTTTAGTCTGACACAGGCCGGTCAGCGTTGGCCACATCGCCATCAACGTATCAATAATACTATCAAGATCGTCGCGCTCAGCGCCTTCACGCGCCCGCACCGACATGCCCTGCAGCATACAACCCAGATAACGGGACAGCGCCGGAACATTGACTGACGCGCTCAGTTCGTGACGCTGCTGACGCGCCAGCAGAAAATCGCTTAATACATGCTCCTGCGACTGATGCTGCTGTTGCAGCATAGTGGCAATCTCCTTTGACGCCGCCGACAGGGCGGTTGAGGTGCAGATAAAGAAGCAGCCGCCGGGAGAGTCACGCTCAGTAAAGCAGGCGGCGGTGGCACGGAAATAGGCTTCAATTGCGCGATCTACGGGTAACGTATCGTCGCCTAACACCGCTTCTCGCCAGGCACTGAACTTCTCTATATAGCGATCCATCGCCGCACGGAACAACCCTTCTTTATTCACAAACTCTGCGTAAAGGGTCGGTGCTTTTGCACCGGTTGCGGCGACAAGATCGGACAGGGACGTTCCCTCATAACCGTGTGTCCAGAACAGAGTGAGTGCTTTATCAAGCGCAGCGTCACGATCAAACACTTTAGGTCGGCCACGGCATTTCTTTACATCACAATCCTGAACCTGGCTCATACATCCTCACTGACAGTAAAACATCCTATTAAATTACCGATCATTATAAAAATGTGCAAGGTCCGCTATGCATGCCCTCGGCCAGGGTTGCCATTTTGTGCGCCAGCGCAGTGTTATCGCCCCTATGGTTAAGTCAGAAAAGGGACTGAAGCCCATAATCACGCCACTTCGCGATTAAAATAACGCTCATTAAATAAATATTGACGGCGAGCCCCGGCGGGGTCTATTATTTGTTTAACAGTCGTTAATTAAATAGCGACAACCTAATTCAGACCAACCAAATTCAACTACCGAATAGAGAGAAGATGATGAAAACCATTAAAACCACCCTGGCAGCACTGGCACTTACCACTCTGACTTTTGGCGCATATGCCGCTGACCTCGTCACCAGCGAACCCTCTAATCAGCAGCCAGTCGGCACCATCTCTGTACAGGGCGGCACTAACCTGACCTCCCTTGAATCACAGTTGAGTGCTAAAGCGGATGAAGCGGGTGCGAAATCGTTCCGTATCACCTCAACCAGCGGCCAGAACAAACTGCACGGCACGGCAGTGATTTATCAGTAAATCGGGTGTCGACAGAATCAGTGAGAGGGGATTTGTTATGAAACGTATTAGCTTGATGGTGACAGCGGCTTTGCTAAGCAGCATCTCATTTGCCAGTGTCGCGGCTCAGCAGGTCAGCAGTACACCGCCTGATGCGCAAAAAATCGGTGTCATCAGCGCGACGGGCAGTTCTAATCTGACCTCGCTGGAGCAGCAACTGTCAGAAAAGGCCAGCGATGTCGGGGCAAAGTCTTTCCGCATCACTTCGACCTCTGGCAACAACAACCTGCATGGCACAGCCATTCTTTATAAGTAAAAGCACGATAAATATTCATAAACAGGCTTCAGATAAACCCACTTATCTGAAGCCTTTTTTATTCTTAAGTCACAGCCTTATCCGTTGCTCCGCAACTGGGGATAACGACGGAAGATGTAAATACACCAGAGTAACGCCACCAGCCCGATCATCCCGCCGACGTTCCCGACTTCCGCCATGCTCAGATGCAGACTGACCTGATTCCCCAGCAGCGCACCTGCGCCAATCCCGATATTATAAATCCCTGACATGAGCGACATTGCCACATCCGTGGCATCGGGTGCCAGTGACAGCACCCGCACCTGCATACCCAGTCCAATCATCATCATTGCCATGCCCCAGACAACGCACAGTGTTGAAATAGCGGCAGGTCGGACGGCAGCAAAAATCAGCAGCCCCATACAAAGGGTTATCAGTGCGATGGCGGCAATAAGCAGTCCGGAAGGGAATTTATTGCCGAGGGTACTGAACAGCACGCTGCCCACAATACCCGCTGAACCAAACAGCAACAGCAGCAGGGTCGTAAAATTGCCGCTGGAGTGCGCCACATTTTGCATAAACGGCTCGATATAGCTGTAAGCGGTGTAATGCGCGGTCACCACCAGCGTCACCAGCAGATACATGCTGACCAGCGCGGGACGGCGAAACAGCATCGGCACACTGCTCAGCGAGCCGGTATGCTCACTCGGCAGGCGCGGCAGGATCCGCACCAGCATAATCATCAGCACCAGCGCCGAGAGGCCAATCGCGCCGAAGGTGGTACGCCAGCCAAGATACTGACCGACCACACGCCCAATCGGCACGCCCAGGACCATTGCCAGCGCGGTACCGGTCGCCAGCATACTCAGTGCCTGTGTTTTCTTACCGGCTGGCGCAACGCGGATCGCCAGTGAGGCTGTAATCGACCAGAACACCGCGTGAGACAGGGCGATGCCCACACGTGACACCATCAGCGAGCGGAAATCCCAGGCGACGGTTGAAAGTATATGGCTGACGATGAAAATCAGGAATAGCACGCCCAGCAGCAGGCGTCGCTCGATATTACGGGTTAGCAGCATCAGCGGCAGTGAGAGCAGCGCGACGACCCAGGCATAGATAGTCAGCATGATCCCGACATCAGCCGTCGGCATTGAAAAGTCAGCGGCAATGTCGGACAGCAGGCCAACCGGGACAAATTCGGTGGTATTGAAGACAAACGCAGCAATAGCCAGCAATACCACGCGTAGCCAGGCAGTCTTACGTGAAACAGTTGTTGATTGCATGAGGAGTCAAGCCAGTCAGAATAGCGAATGTGGATGTGGCAGACACACCCAGTGAAAGTGACCTGCGTCACAAAATTAACCGCTATTGTAGTCAATAAACCGGGAAGAGAAACCTGATAACGCGCTTTTAATACTGAATTTTTTTTATCGCCCTGGCACCGGGCGATAGCCAGAGGTTATTACCCGCGACAACGCAAGGAGATCCTGTGCAGCAGCATAATCTATAAGCAAAATGTGACGGAGCAGCACGCCGGAGAGAACACCATCACGGTTAAAAGCCCTGCGCTTAACGCGACGTTGGCGTGTGCTTCAGGGCCACACTGAGCTGAGCTGCCGGATGGGTCGTATGATTGAGCGGACAGCAATTTTCACAGCCTATTGCACCCACATAATATTTTTTCGCCTGAAGAATAGCGGCGTTCACGTGGTAAAAACTGCCCAGAAACAGTCTGTTATCCATGTCGGGAAGATGAGGGCAACCCGCAGCGTGGACAACATGATTATCGTTATATACTGATTGTTTATTAACGTAATAGTAGAGAGCCACAGGCGTTCCTTGTTGCCGTGCTGAAAGGCAAAACTGATGAATTACGACAATAAAATGATTATAGCGGGAAACGCGCACTTTGTTTGTTGTGGATCTGAATCAAACGTTCTGGAGGCGGTTCGCCAGACCCGGCGGGGCCTGGCAAACGTGCAGGCTGTCAGAGTTTTTTACTGTGCAGACGCCAGGCAACCGCTAACGCCAGTATCAGCAGGACGCTGATAAATAGCGTAATACCGCTCCAGCCGAAGTTATGCCAGAACAGACCGCCCAGCGTACCCGCCACGCTGGAACCCACGTAATAGCTGAAAAGATAAAGCGAGGAAGCCTGTCCCCGCGCCCGACGCGCCCGGGGACCGATCCAGCCGCTGGCAAGGGCATGAGCAGCAAAAAAACCGGCAGTGAACAGCATCATCCCAGGCAGGATCAGCCAGAGGGAGTTAAAGGCCGTTACCAGCAGGCCCAGTAACATGATGGCTGTCGCGCCCAGCATTACCGGCCCGCGCCCAATGCGGCTGGTCAGCGCACCCGCTTTAGGCGAACTCCATGAGCCAGTCAGGTAGACCACGGATAACAACCCGACCACGGCCTGACTGAGATGCCAGGGCGCGTCCAGTAAACGATAGCCAATGTAGTTGAACAGGGTGACGAAGGCGCCCATCAGCAGGAAGCCTTCGGCAAACAACCACGGCAGGCCTGGATCGCGCCAGTGCAGCCGGAAGTTAATTAACAGATTACGCGGGCGCAGCGTGATGGGTCTGAAATGACGCGATGCGGGCAGGATCTTCCAGAACATCAGCGCGGAGGCCAGCGAAAAACAGCCGATTACCGCCACAGCGATCCGCCATGAGAAGAGGTCGGTCAGGACACCACTCAGCAGACGCCCGCTCATTCCGCCTATGGAATTACCGCTGATATACAACCCCATGGAAAAGGCAACGACCCGTGCATCTATCTCTTCACTGAGATAGGTCATGCCCACCGCCGCAACGCCGCTAAGCGACAGGCCCATCAGCCCACGCATGATCAGAATGCCGTGCCAGCTGGTCATCGTGGCCGAGATCAGCGTACAGATGGCGGCGAGCATCAGGGCGGTCACCATCACCGATTTACGCCCGATGGCATCAGAGAGTGGGCCGGTCACGAGCAGGCCCAGCGCCATCAGACCGGTAGAGATGGAGAGCGAAAGGCTGCTGGTCGCCGGAGAAACCCCAAACTGCTGTGACATGACTGGCAGAATGGGCTGCACACAGTAGAGCAGGGCAAAGGTGGCCAGTCCGGCCGAGAAGAGTGCCAGCGTCACCCGCATAAACGCGGGCGTTCCACGGCGAATGTATCCTGAAGCTGCCGCAGATTCTGGAGGTGCAGACACCGCACTCTCATCCACGGCGGCCTGTATTGAGCGACTCACACATCATCCTTTCAGTCAGAAAACCAGTGGTCAGCATAGGAAAGTGGAATTATGATGTCTAATATATTAATAATCTCAAATAAGACGTTTAAAATATGAATATCGAGCTGCGTCACCTGCGCTACTTTATTGCGGTTGCCGAAGAGTTACATTTCGGGCGGGCAGCCCTGCGTCTGAATATCTCCCAGCCGCCGCTCAGCCAGCAAATAATGCAGCTCGAAACGGAAACGGGTGCCAGGCTATTTAATCGCACCAACCGCAGCGTGCAACTTACCGCAGCCGGAGAGCAATTACTGAGTGATGCCCGTGCGATTCTTTTACAGGTTGAGCAGGCGTCTGACCGCGCAGCCCGACTGCATCGTGGCGAAGAGGGAGAGTTAAGAATTGGTTTTACCTCTTCGGCGCCGTTTACCGCGGTGGTCTCAGATGCACTGTTCCGGTTTCGTCAGCGCTGGCCACAGGTGCATATAAAGATGCAGGAGATCAACACCCGTCAGCAACTGGTCCCGTTGCACGAAGGACTGCTTGATCTTGGAGTGATGCGCAATACGCCGCTGCCGGCCGATTTGCGGCATCAGTTGCTGCTGAGTGAGCCGCTCTATGCCGTGGTGCATAAGGCCCATCCGCTGGCGGGCGCCGAAAAAATTTCGGTGACTGCGCTGGCGGCTGAACCCTTTGTCTTCTTCGATCCTCAGGGCGGCACCGCGCTTTACAGCGATATTCTGGCGCTGCTGCACCGCTATCACATCAAGCCCTATATCACGCAGGAAGTGGGTGAAGCGATGACCATCCTGGGGCTGGTCGCAACCGGTCTGGGCGTATCCATTCTGCCCGCCTCATTCCGGCGGGCGCGGCTGGCCGATCTGGTCTGGCTGCCGTTAACGGAAGAGGATGCCATTTCAGAGCTGTGGCTGGTCTGGTCTGCAGGACGTGAATTAAATGCCCAGATGCAGCACATGATGGCGTTGCTGCAGGAGAAGCAGCGCTGAACCCTGCCTGTCACCGCATCAATTTGTGCGATAAATCACATTTCTAATCAAATATTTGACGCTGTTGCCTGATCTGCCTCACCATGGCGCATGTTTATTTAGAAGCGCGAAAATAACCGGGAGCAGGGTTGTGAATCCGGACAGTCAACCTGGCCACATTGACCAGATTAAGCAGACCAATGCAGGTGTCGTATATCGATTAATTGATCGCTACGGTCCCATTTCGCGTATCGAACTTTCCCGCCGTGCCCAGCTCGCGCCGGCCAGCATCACCAAAATTGTGCGTGAAATGCTGGATGCGCATCTGGTGCAGGAGACCGAGTACCAGGACCCCGGCAGTCGTGGCCGTCCGGCGATTGGCCTGATACTGGACACCGATGCCTGGCACTATCTGGCGATTCGGTTGCATCGCGGCGCAATGACCTTCACGCTGCGCGATCTCAGCAGTCGGGCGCTGGCAGAAGACAGCCTGCCGCTGCCTGATGAATCTGCTCAGCCATTACTCTCCGCGCTAATAGAACAGGTCGATGCTTTTTTCATTCGTCATCAAAAGAAGCTGGAACGCCTGACGGCTATCGCTATCACCCTGCCAGGACTGATTAACGCCGCCTCCGGCGTGGTGCATCGTTTGCCAGGTTATGCGGTACGCGATATGCCGCTGGGCGATGCGCTGGCAGCGCGAACCGGCTTAGCGGTGTTTGTGCAGCACGACATTTCAGCCTGGACGCTGGCGGAATCGCTGTTTGGCGCCTCACGCGGTGCGCAGGACGTTATTCAGATTGTGATTGATGAAACCGTCGGTGCTGGCGTGATCAGTGGCGGTCAGCTGCTGCACAAAAGTGGCAGGGCACTGGTCGAAATCGGCCATACCCAGATAGACCCTTATGGTCAGCAGTGCTACTGCGGTAATCATGGCTGTCTGGAGACAGTAGCCAGTACCGGCAGTCTGCTCGCGCTGGCAGCGCAGCGTCTGCCAGCCCAGCCTGACAGCCTGCTCAACAACCAGCCGTTGACGCTTCAGTCACTGTGCGCGGCCGCGCAATCGGGCGACCGTCTGGCGCGCGACACCATTGCCAGCGTCGGGCACCACGTTGGCCGGATCCTGGCGATGATGGTCAACATCTTCAATCCACAACATATTCTTATAGGTTCTCCGCTCAATGCCGCCGCTGATGTGCTGTTTCCGGCGGTCAGCAATACGATTCTGCAGCAGTCACTGCCCGCTTACAGCGCGAGTATTGAGCTGGCACCCACTGAATTTAGCGAGCCGGGAACACTGGGCGGTGCCGCGCTAATCAAAGACGCCCTCTATAACGGACATCTGTTAGTGAAGTTGTTGCAAGGTTAAGCAGACCTGAACTTGCGCTAACGCAATCTGTTCCCCTCCTTCATTCCTTAAAATGCCGTTTCGCAGCAAGGTTAATCCCTGATTAATCGCAACGGTTTTAGAGGAGAAGTTGAGTGAACAGATTATTTGTTACCGGCACCGATACCGCAGTGGGCAAAACGGTGGTGTCACGCGCCCTGTTGCAAAGTTTTATACAGACCGGACACAGTGCAGTCGGCTATAAGCCTATCGCGCGATGTGCGGTTAAAACCCCGGATGGCCTGCGTAACAAAGATGCACAGGTTCTGCAAAGCGCGTCCTCCATCGACTTGCCTTATCAGGCAATCAATCCGCTGGTTTTCCAGGAAGAGGAGATCTGCACCCATCCCGCGCAGATCATCGACTATGGGTTGCTGACTCAGGGCTTAACCCGCCTGATGCAGCAGGCCAGTCGCGTGGTCGTTGAGGGCACAGGCGGCTGGCGCAGCCTGATGAACGATGGCCGTCCGCTCTCCTGCTGGGTCGTTGAGCAGCAACTGCCGGTGGTGCTGGTGGTCGGCATCCAGTCGGGCTGCATCAGTCACGCCTTGTTGACGGCAGAAGCAATTGCGCAGGATGGTCTCCCGCTGCTGGGCTGGGTAGGCAATCGTATTAACCCAGGACTGGCGCACTACAGCGACATTATCGGGATTCTGCGCGAAAAAATCGGCGCACCGCTGCTGGGCGAACTGCCTTATTTACCGCGTGCCGAACAACGCGACCTCACACCTTATATCGATATTTCCCTGCTGGAGCCGGACAGTTTGCACGCTGTGAGTGCAAAGATCGCCTGATTATGAAACAAAACAAGTCATCTGAGTCGGGAGTGAGCCTAAAGTTTCAGGCTCGTTTTCGACTCTCTGCAAAAATTTCTGTTTATATTTGAATGGCCTGACGCAGTTAACGCGAAACAACAACGTCATGGCGCAAAAAATGCATTAACTCCGCTTATCACAGTGAGCCGGAGTATCATCATGTCGCATTCGCACGAGAAAGGTTTGTTATATGGGCTTGAGGCCCGCATTGGTCCCGCCCCGGCGTTTCTGGCCGCATTGCAACATCTGCTCGCCAGCGTAGTGGGGATTATCACGCCACCGCTGATTATTGGTTCAGTTCTGGGATTAAATGCCTACATTCCTTATCTGATAAGCATGTCGCTGTTTGTTTCAGGGTTAGGCACTTTTATGCAGGCCAGACGCTTTTATGGCATTGGCGCGGGCATGATCTGCCTGCAGGGCACCAGTTTCGCGTTTCTCGGTGTGATTCTCTCCGGTGGGCTGATGGTGAAAGGGCGCGGCGGATCGCCAGAAGAGATTATGGCGATGTTGTTTGGCTGCAACCTGGTGGCAGCGCTGATTCCGATTCTGATTAGCCGCTGTGTGGGCTCACTGCGCAAAGTCCTGACGCCGGTTGTGACCGGCACAGTGATTACTCTCATCGGCATCAGCCTGATCAAGGTGAGCATCACCGACTGGGCTGGCGGTCACAACGCCACAGATTTTGGTTCGCCGGGGAATCTGGCGCTGGGAGCGCTGACGCTGCTGGTGATTGTGGCGCTTAACCGTTCGCGCAACCGCTGGGCAAGGCTGGTGGCAGTGGTGGCCGGCATCGCGGTGGGATGCGTGGCGGCAGTCTTAACCGGACATTTACAACTGCACGTCGCGCCGGAGAGCAGCTGGATGGTACTGCCAGCCTTCTTCCGGTTTGGTTTCGCCTTTGACTGGACTATCTTTCTGCCGATTGCACTCGTGTCGGTCATTGCCGTAATTGAAGCCGTTGGGGATCTCACGGCCAACTGCCTGATTTCACAGCAGCCCATCGCTGGCAAGCCTTTTCAGCAGCGGCTGCAGGGCGGTATTGTCGCTGATGGCCTGAGCTGTGTGCTGGCGGCGGTTTTCTCCGCCTTTCCTAACACCACGTTTGCGCAAAATAATGGGGTTATCCAGATGACGGGCGTTGCCAGTCGTTACGTAGGCATGCTCTTAGGCATTATGCTGGCGCTACTGGGGCTTTTTCCTTTTGTTGGCTCGCTGCTGCAGCAGATCCCGCCGCCAGTCCTTGGCGGAGCCACTATTGTGATGTTTGGCAGCGTCGTCGCTGCGGGTATCCGGGTGATGACACAGACGCCGCTGGGCCGCCGTGAGATGCTGATTGTCGCAATTTCATTCGGGATTGGTCTTGGCGTGGAAGCGGTGCCGGAGGTACTGAAGCAGTTCCCACCGCTAATTAACAGTCTGTTTGGTCATGCGGTAACGACCGGCGGTATGCTGGCGATTATGCTCAATCTGGTACTGCCAGACGAGGCATCTGCCGTGGAAGAGGTTGAGGCGGAAACACTGACTGAAAGTTAAAAGCTGAATAACGCACAACCGCTGAAGTTGCTCTGACAGACGGCTCAGAAATTCAAAGCGATGGGAGCATACGCCAGTAGCAAAGCATCGCGGACCAGGGATGGTCCGCGCTGAGCCCGCCAGGGATGGCGTGGTTTGCGTCTTTGCGGAGGGCGTAAGCTCCCTGAGCTGGTAATAAATTAACAGTCATAATACGCCGTGACTTAACTGGCTTTAAGATGGAGTCGGCGAGGGGAATAGGGCCAGAGCGGCCCTTTTTCTGACTTATATCACTATTACGACATTATGGATTCAGACGACGACGGGTTCGACCCGAGCTGAGGTAATCCGCGATGTAATCCTGCGAAATCTCCCCGCTGTAGCGACCCTCTTCATCGACTATTGGCATCCAGACTGTATTGTGCTCATAGAGTTTGGACAACACCACGCGCAGGTTCTCTTCCGCTTTACCGGTGACCTTAAAGGTGTGCAGCTTCTCTTCACAACGGCCACTCACGTTACGCGCCTCGCGACGCTTCACGAAGCCCAGCGGCTTACCATCCTCATCGACCACGGTAATCGACCGCATATCGTTCTCATCCATGGTGCCAAAGGCTTCATCCAGTGGCGTTGAGCGGCGCACGGTGATGGTCGGCTGCTGATCGGTCACGTCTCCCGCCTGCACCAGTAACAGACGCTTAAGCGTGCGGTCCTGACCCACAAACGAGCCAACGAAATCATTGGCCGGAGTCGCCAGCAACTCATCCGGGCTGGCGCACTGCACGATTTTACCCTGACCAAAGACGGCGATGCGGTCGCCGAGCTTGAGCGCCTCATCGATGTCGTGGCTCACCAGCATCACGGTTTTCTTCAACTGGCGCTGCATGTCGAGGAACTCGTTCTGGATCACTTCGCGGTTAATCGGGTCAACGGCACCAAACGGCTCATCCATCAGCAGCACCGGTGGATCCGCGGCCAGGGCGCGAATCACGCCGATACGTTGCTGCTGACCGCCGGACATCTCACGCGGATAGCGATGCAGGAACTTAGTCGGGTCCAGCGCGACCATGCTCATCAGCTCAGTGGCACGTTCACGACACTGCTTCTTGTCCCAGCCCAGCATGCGTGGCACTACAGTAATGTTCTCCTCGATGGTCATGTTGGGGAACAGGCCTATCTGCTGGATGACATAGCCAATGTTGCGACGCAAAGTGGTGGTGTCCTGGGTACTGGTATCTTCACCGTTGATCAGGATGCGGCCACTGGTGGCGGGGATCAGACGGTTAATCATTTTCAGCGTGGTGGTCTTACCGCAGCCCGATGGCCCCAGCAGCACACACATCTCACCGGCAGGTACGTGAAGGCTGACGTTATCGACGGCTTTGTTAGTGGTGCCGTTTTTCTGGGTAAAGGTTTTCGTCAGGTTTTCCAGCGTAATCATTATCGAATCCCCTTTGGAGTCAGCGCCTGCTGCAAACGGTGCAGCAGCCAGTCAAGAAAAATAGCCAGCAGACAAATCATCAGTGCCCCGGCAATCAACATACGAATATCACTGCCGCTGATCCCATCGAGCAGCAACTGGCCCAGACCGCCCGCGCCAATGACGGCAGCAATCGCCATCACGCCAACGTTCATCACCACGGCGGTACGGATGCCGCCAAAAATCACCGGCAGCGCCATCGGGATTTCAACCCAGCGCAGACGCTGCCAGAAGGTCATGCCGATGCCACGGCCCGCTTCACGCAGTCCATCCGGCAGATTCTCCAGTGCGGTGTGAGTGTTGCGCACAATCGGCAGCAGTGAGTAGAGGAACACCGCGGTGATCGCTGGCAGCGCGCCGATGCCCTGACCGATCAGCGAAAAGACCGGAATCATCAGACCAAACAGCGCAATAGTAGGAATGGTCAGCACCACGGTAGCGATACCGAGTATCGGCGTTGCCAGCCATCTGACACGCACGATCAGAATGCCCAGCGGCACGCCAATCACAATGGCCAGGCCGACCGCCACCAGCACCAGCCAGCTGTGCTGCCAGCTCAGGGTGAGCAGGGTGCTCCAGTTATCCATGATGTAGTGAAGGGTATCCACAGTGCCTCCTTACAGCATGTTTTTGGATTGAAGGAAATCACGCGCCACGTTTTCCGGTGACTCATGATCGATATCGACCCGCTTGTTCAGCTCTGTGATCGCCTCATCAGTGATCTGAGCAGAAAGCTGATTAAGCGCGGTATCCAGCCCCGGATGGCTCGCCAGCACATCCTGACGCACGACCGGCGTCACGTTGTAGCTCGGGAAGAAGTGTTTATCATCCTCCAGCACTTTCAGGTTGAAGCCCTTAACCCGTCCATCGGTGGTGTAGATCAGACCGGCATCGACGAATCCATCGCGAATGGCGTTGTAAACCAGACCCGGGTCCATCTGGCGGATCTGCGGCCGATCGAGCGCCAGGTTATAGGTTTTCTGCAGGGGTTTCAGGCCGTCAGAACGACCGGCGAACTCCAGATCCAGCCCCAGACGCCAGTTATGATCCGGGTCAGATTTCCGCACCTGCTCAATTTTCGCAACCAGCTGCGAGAGGGTGGTGATGCCTTCTTTTTCGGCCCGCTCACGGGTCATGGCAAAGGCATAGGTATTGTTCATCGGTGCCGGATTAAGCCAAACCAGTCCCAGCTTTGCATCCAGCTTTTTGACCGTTTCATAGGCCTGCTGCGAAGACATCGGCTTGTTGATATGGTTGAAGATAATCAGTGAGGTGCCGGTATATTCCCAGGTCATATCAATCTGCTTGTTCAGCAGTGCATTACGACCAATGGTAGTGGCGATATTACGTTTAGGGACCACCTCAAAACCTTTCTTCTGCAACCACAGCACCGTCATCGCGGACAGGATATGCTGCTCGGTAAAACTTTTGGTTGCCATCACCAGCGGGGTGGCAGCCTGCGCCGTCTGGCTTAGCAGCAGCGTCGCAGTCAGCGCGACAACGCTTTTCTTAATCCACTTCGTTAGCATTACAAAGCTCCTTGTGGTCAGGCCGCAGCATGCGGACTCAGAAAGCGGCCCAGTGCGGCCAGCAGCATATCCAGAACCAGTGCCACCAGTGCGGTGGCAACGGCGCCCAGAATCAGTGTCGGGAAGTCATTCAGATAGATGCCCGGGAAGATCAGCTCACCAAAGCTGCTGGCACCAATCAGGAAGGCCAGTGGAGCGGTACCGACGTTGATGGCGGTGGCGATGCGCACGCCTGCGAGAATGACCGGCAGGGCGTTGGGCAGCTCAACCTGACGCAGACGTTGCCATTTGGTCATGCCGATGCCGTTGGCGGCCTCAATCAGCGACGGAGGAACCGCGCTCAGGCCAGAGAAGGTGTTTCGAACGATGGGCAGCAATGACGCCAGAAACAGCGCAATCAGCGCCGGACGATCGCCAATGCCGATGATTACCATCGCCAGCGCCAGCACCGCGAGCGGTGGCAGTGTGTTTCCCACATTGAAAATCTGCATCACATATTCTGCCCAGCGACGCGCAAACGGGCGACTGAGCAGGATGCCGCTGGGAATACCGACCAGCAGAGCGAACAACATTGACCAGAAAACTAAGAAGAGGTGCTGCTGCCCGAGATAGAGCAGATCGACTTTACGTGCGACCAGTTGATCCCAGCCTAAGCCCCAGATCAGTGCTGCGATCACCGCGACCACTGCAAGCACTGCCAGACCGGCGCGTTGGGCCAGTGAAGCATTTTGCATAGGAGAATCTCCCTGATGACGATCTCATTTGTTATAACAACCATAAACAGTCCGACAGGCGCGACAAAAACTGCCACCGCACCCAAAACCGAAACTGCGATAAAATGTAGATAAAATGACTGTTTACCCACTCTTTTTCAGCGAATACCGAATAAGATGGGGTAATGCTATAGCAGGCCTTTTTTGCACAAGCCAGCTTTTAAGCCATATATCAGGCAGATAGAAACAGGTTAAAATGGTGTTAAAGCCGCATAGCCGCTGGGTTAATGCGACAATAAAAAAAATTCATCGACATTTGGTGACAACGTCACAGATGACGCAAAAGATGCGCACGCGCGGGAAACTGCACTGGCTGTTTTTGAGCTAGCCTTGCAGATAAAAAAAGGAACCCTATGACTGAAAGCGCACAACTCCAGACCGGACATCGCCACTGGATCTTAATTGCCTGCATGCTGGCGATGTTTATGGCGGCCATTGAAGTGACGATTGTGGCTACCGCAATGCCCACTATCATTGCTGACCTTGGCGGTTTTTCGCAGTTTGGCTGGGTCTTCTCCATCTATCTGCTGACTCAGGCGGTCAGCGTACCGCTCTATGGGCGGCTGGCGGATATGGTGGGGCGCAAAACGATGTTTTTTGTCGGGACCGCCATCTTCCTGGTGGGATCGGTGCTGTGTGGGTTTGCCCATACGATGACCTGGCTGATCCTGTTCCGGGCATTTCAGGGCCTGGGCGCGGGCGCGATTATGCCGCTCAGCTCGACCATCGTGGCGGATATCTATTCACCGCGCGAACGGGCCAGCGTGCAGGGCTGGCTCTCCAGCGTCTGGGGTGTGGCGGCCATCGTCGGGCCACTGACCGGGGCCTGGCTGGTGCAGCACTTTAGCTGGTCGGTGATTTTCTGGGTTAACTTGCCGATTGGCCTGATGAGCATGCTGATGCTGGCGCGCTGGCTACCGTCGCACCAGAAGGAGGAGAAATCACAGCCGCTGAATCTGGCAGGAAGCGGCTGGCTGATGCTCTGCGTGACGGCCCTGCTGGTGGCGCTATTGCAGGCAGAACAGCTGGGCATCTGGCTGGTGCCGTTTCTGATGTTCTCGCTGTTTGCGGGCTGGCAGCTTAAATGCCATGAGCAACGTTCAGCAGCACCGCTGTTTCCGCTGATCATCTGGCGCAGCCGGCTTATCGTGGCGGGTAATGCGGGCAATCTGATTATCGGGGCGGCCATGATGGGCATCAGCGCGTTTTTACCCACCTGGATTCAGGGGATCCGCGGCGGCTCACCGTTGCAGGCGGGCAGTGTGCTGGCGATGATGTCGATTGGCTGGCCGCTGGCCAGTACCCTCAGCGGCAGACTGATGCTGCACACCTCCTACCGCTTTACCGCACAGCTTGGCGCGCTCTTGCTGGTGACGGGCAGCGCCCTGCTACTGTTCTTACAGCCCGCAAGCTCTCTCTATCAGGCGGGCTTTACGGCGTTTCTGATCGGGACTGGCATGGGGATGACCAGCACCACGTTCCTGGTTTCTGTGCAGAATCAGGCGGACTATCAGATTCGTGGCATCTGCACCGCTTCAATCATGTTCAGCCGGATGATCGGCTCGGCGGTGGGAACGGCGATTATGGGCGCAGTGCTGAATCTGAATCTGCAATGGCGACTGCAACAGGTACAGGATCCGGTGCAGCAGATTATGTCAGAATCCAGTCGTCAGCATTTGCCGCCGGAAACGCTGCAACAGATGGTTGCGTCCATCGCGACGTCATTGCACTGGGTATTTGTGGTGGCACTGGTGATTGCGCTGTTTGCGGTGGGTGTGGCCTGGATGATGCCACGTCAGCGGCCGGAACAGGCGGACTAGCAGGCAGGGCGACAGGATGTCGCCCTGATGTGACGCTGACTACTGAGCAGGCGAGTCCTGTGAACTGCCGGCACTGGCGGGGACACTGGCTTCCTCGTCACGGCCTGTACGCTTATAAACAATCTTTTGTGTGTCGTTTTCACAATGTCCGACGACCTGACCGCCCGCCTGATCAACCTGATCGTTGGCGACGACGTCGAGACTAAAACCTGACTCAGGCACACCGTTCTGAATAATTTTCTGGCTGATATCGGCTTTCACCGACTCACAGGATGCCTGTGCCATCAGCGGCAGAGCTAAAAACGCCGCGCTTAACAAAACCCTCTGTATCTTCATCACGTCTTCCTTATGTTAGTCGTCCGTCATTACTATAGCTCAAAATTACGGCGCAACCGGGCGACCTGAACGGCGGTCCAGGCAACGCAGGGTGTTGGGTTCCCAGTAAGCGTTGAGATTAAGGCTCTGCTCGCATTTGTCGCGGGTGTCATAGGCGCGATCGGCCTTATCAAACTCTTTTTCGACGCGGGTGTTCACTTTGTTACGCAGCATGCGCGTGTCATTCCATTGCTCTTTATCCTGGCGCGCCGCTTCATTGCCTAGCGCGGTGCTGCCATCTTCAATGATCAGACGATTCGTATTCGCACTGGCAGTGAATGCCGCAGAGGAGATCAGAACCAACAGCACGGCAGGGATCATTTTTTTCATCACAATATCCTTAAGTTAACGCAAACATCGCCTTCCGGGACGTCTGTTGCAGCGGGTATGCTTTAAGCCTGGCCCACCAGCCGTCATTGTTGCTGTAAGTCCGGACAGGGAAAGCGCGAAGCAATCCGGCATATACGCGTGGTGATGGTGAGCACTGCCCGGGTTCAGGCTAAAAATAAAATAGCCCGATGACAGAGATTCTTATTATATCATCGCCGTTTCTTCGCTCACCAGTGGTGAGTCATTTGTTTACGTTCAGGAGAGGTTAGGGTGCTGATTAAAACCGCCTTGCTGTTTTTTATTACCGCGCTGGCGGAGATCATCGGCTGTTTTTTGCCCTGGTTATGGCTAAAAAAAGGCGGCTCAGCCTGGCTGTTACTGCCTGCAGCGGCGAGTCTTGCGCTGTTTGTCTGGCTGCTGACCCTGCATCCTGCCGCCAGTGGACGGGTCTATGCTGCTTACGGTGGCGTCTATGTGCTGACTGCGCTGCTTTGGTTGCGGGTAGTGGATGGCGTGAAGCTAAGCGCGTGGGACTGGAGCGGGGCAGTGATCGCCTTCAGCGGCATGCTGATCATCGTGATGGGCTGGGGACGCGGATAGCGCCAGCCGGACGGACTGGCGCTGCAGAGGCTTAAGGCTTATGGACTTTCAGGCCTGCCAGCGTCTGGCTGACCGGCATCATTTCGAGACTGTTGATGTTGACATGCTTAGGCAGCGTGGCAACCCACCAGACCGCTTCTGTCACATCTTCGGGTGTTAAAGCCTTTGCGCCTTCATAGACCTGGCCCGCTTTGTCATCATCGCCTTTAAAGCGCACATTGGAAAACTCCGTGCCGCCGACAAGGCCGGGCTCGATATCGGTGACGCGCAGTGCCGTACCGTGCAGATCGGTTCGCAGGTTAAGGCTGAACTGACGGACAAACGCTTTGGTTGCACCATACACGTTGCCGCCGGCATAAGGCCAGCTACCGGCAATCGAGCCAATGTTGATGATGTGGCCGACATCGCGCTCTACCATGTGGGGCAGCAGGGCGCGGGTCATGTAAACAAGGCCTTTGGTGTTGGTGTCGATCATGTTTTCCCAGTCTTCAACATTGGCTTTGTGCGCAGGTTCAATCCCCAGCGCCAGACCGGCGTTGTTAACCAGTACGTCAATATTGCGCCACTCTGCCGGTAAGTGCATGACCATCTCTTCAATGGCGGCACGGTTACGCACATCCAGCTGCACCGTATAAAGATTCTCGCCCAGCTCCTCCTTCAGCGCTTTTAAACGCTCGGCGCGGCGTCCGCTGGCAATGACTTTGTGACCATTCTCAATAAAGCGGCGGGTGATGCTTTCACCAAAACCGGCGGTCGCGCCGGTGACAAAAATAATCATCTCACTGTTCCTTATGCCATTTTCAGAGTCGATGACTTCACCATAGCATTTCATTTCCGCTTCTGCGCGTTGAAAAATCGCCAGGCCTGTAAATGGAATTTACCGGTTAACTGACTGCGCCTTTTCAGGGCAGGCTGCACCTAAAAAGGGCACGTTTCCCTCCGGCAGGCCATACTCAGAATGATCAGTTTACATAAAATTGAGTCGCAACCGTTTGCCTCCGTTCCGCAAACGGTTGCTAAACCATCTGTGGTGATTTATGTTGCGCAACAGGCAGTAAATGATTTATTTGATTGATTTATAAGGATTTTACGGCTCACCAGTTCTGGCACGCAGGTTGCAAGGCTATAACAGGAGATTTCCCTGCAACTATTCTATCGCGCTTTCAGAAAGGACAACCCATGCTATCAGCAACCGACACGGCGATTCGCGCCAGCTTCTTTGACTTTACTGGTGTCGTGGATCAGCCCGACGACCTGGCCGGTAAGGCGCGCTATCTGGAAGATGCGGTGCTGTTGCTGCGTGACGGACGCGTAGCAGGGCTGGATAGCTGGGAGAACAGCGAGGCGATGCTGGCAGGCCATCCGATTACCGATCTGCGCGGCAAACTGATCGTACCTGGCTTTGTCGATACGCATATTCACTATCCACAGACAGAGATGATTGGTGCGTTCGGCGAACAGCTGCTGGAGTGGCTGAATCACTACACTTTTCCGGTTGAAGCGCAGTATCACTGTCCTGACCATGCGGCCAAAATGTCCGCCTTTTTCCTGCATCAGCTGCTCTCAAATGGCACTACCAGCGCACTGGTGTTTGGTACTGTCCATCCGCAATCGGTGGAGGCGCTGTTCAGTGCCGCAGAAGCCCTGAACATGCGGCTGATTGCCGGTAAAGTGATGATGGATCGCAATGCGCCCGACAATCTTACCGAAACCCCGGAGCAGAGCTACCAGCAGACACGGGCGCTGATTGAGCGCTGGCATAATCGTGGACGGCTGAGCTACGCCCTGACGCCGCGTTTTGCGCCGACCTCCTCCCCGCAACTGCTGGAAAAAGTGCAGCAGCTGCGCCAGGCATTTCCGGATACCTGGCTGCATACCCATCTCAGTGAAAATCCACAGGAGGTGGCCTGGGTAAAAGCGCTGTTCCCGGAGCGTGAGGGCTATCTGGATGTTTATCATCATCACCAGCTAACCGGGCGTCGCAGCGTCTTCGCGCACTGTCTGCATCTGGACGATAAAGAGTGGCAGTGTCTGCACGATACCGATTCTTCTATTGCTTTCTGTCCCACCTCAAACCTCTTCCTCGGCAGCGGCCTGTTTAACATTAAACGCAGCTGGCAGCAGGGCGTGAAGGTGGGAATCGGCACGGATGTCGGCGCGGGCACCACCTTTAATATCCTGCAGACGCTGGGCGAGGCTTACAAAGTAGGCCAGTTGCAGCATTACCGGCTCAGCGCCGCTGAAGCCTTTTATCACGCCACGCTGGGCGGAGCGCGTGCACTGGATCTCGACCACGCCATCGGAAATTTTAACATCGGCAAAGAAGCCGATTTTGTCGTGCTCGATCCGGCAGTCTCTGCGCTGCAGCAGCTGCGTATTGGCAATAGCAAAGATATCTGGGAAAAGCTGTTTGTATTAATGACGCTAGGCGACGATCGCAATATTGCCCAGACCTGGGTAAATGGTCGTCCGGTCTGGCAGCGCGACGCACAGGAGCAAGCCGCATGATTGAGTTTTTGTTAAACAACCAGCTGGTCAGGGAAGAGGCACTTGACCCCAATCTTACGGTGCTCAACTATCTGCGCATCCGTCAGCATCGTCCTGGTACCAAAGAGGGCTGCGCTACTGGTGACTGTGGCGCCTGCAGTGTCACCCTGGGAAAAGCCGTCAGGGGTGAGATGCAGTATGAAACGGTCAATAGCTGTCTGACGCTGGTCTCGTCATTACAGGGCAAACAGCTGATCACCGTAGAGGATCTGCGTCACGGTCGTGCACTGCACCCGGCGCAGCAGGCGATGGTCGACTGCCACGGCTCACAATGCGGATTCTGCACGCCGGGTTTTGTCATGTCGCTGTTCAGCCTGCAAAAAAACGCAGCGGGCTGGGATCGCCATCAGGCGGAAACGGCGCTGGCCGGTAATCTTTGCCGCTGCACCGGCTACCGGCCCATTATGGCTGCCGCAGAACAGCTCTGCTCCCAGCCGGTTACTGACCAGTTCGATCACAGTGCCGCCGCCACCGTGCAGCGGCTGGAGGCGCTGGCTACCCCGGACATGCAGGAGATAGACGGTGAAGGCCGCCGTTGTTTCCTGCCCAAAACGCCGGCTCAGCTGGCAGAGATCTACCTGGCGCATCCCGATGCGAAACTGATTGCCGGTGGTACCGACCTCAGCCTGCAGATTACCCAGCAGCATAAGAGAATACCGCTGCTGATTGCGCTGGAGCAGGTGGCCGCGCTTAAGGTCTGCAGTGAATTTGACGATCATTACCTGCTGGGTGCAGGTGCCTCACTGCAGCAGGTCAGTGAGTTTCTTGCCACCCGCATTCCTGGTGTCAGCGAGATGCTGCAGCGGTTTGCCTCACTGCAAATTCGTCTGCAGGGCACACTGGGCGGTAATATCGCTAATGCGTCCCCGATAGGCGATGCGTCGCCGGTGCTGCTGGCCCTCAATGCAAGTTTGCTGCTGCAGCGCGGTGAAGAACAACGCAGCCTGCCGCTGGACCAGTTCTTTACCGGCTATCGGCAGACACAGCTGGAAAAAGGGGAGTTTATCCGCGCAATTCGCATTGATAAAGTGACGGTGTCACCTGATTTTGTCGCCTGGAAAGTCTCCAAACGGCTGGATGATGATATCTCCGCCGTCTTCGCTGCCTTCAACCTGCAAATCGAACAGGGCGTGGTGAGTGGTGCCCGCATCGCCTTTGGCGGTATGGCGGCGACGCCAAAACGCGCCCACCACTGTGAACAGGCGCTGATGGGTCAGCCACTGAATTCCGTGACGGTGTCACCTGCCGCTGCCGCGCTTGCGTCTGATTTCCAGCCGCTTTCCGATTTTCGCGCCAGCAGTGACTACCGTCTGCAGGTCGCCCGTAACCTGCTTCGCCGCTACTGGCATCGCCATAACGGCGAAATCACCTGCCTTGAGGTCTCTCGCTATGTCTCATAACCGCCCGGAACTCAACGAAGAGGTCATCAAGGCCCAGTATGCCGCCGATTTACAGAGCGGCGTAGGCCGGAGTAACCGCCATGAAAGCGCGGAGAAACATGTCTCTGGCGAGGCGCATTTTATCGACGATAAACCGGAGTTGCCGGGTTTACTGCATCTCTGCCCGCGTCTGAGTGAACACGCGCATGCGCGCATCGTGAATATTGATGTGCAGCCCTGTTATGCCGTGCCGGGTGTCGTCAGCGTATTAACCTGGCAGGATGTGCCGGGCATCAATGATGTCGGGCCGCTGGAGCCGGGCGATCCGCTGCTGGCGCATGACAAAGTCGAGTACCTGGGGCAGATCGTGATTGCCGTCGCGGCGGACTCCCCTGACGCTGCACGTCTTGGCGCGGCCGCAGCGGTGATCGAATATGAGGTGCTGGAACCGCTGCTGGATGTAGAGCAGGCGCTGGCGCAGGGCAGCTTTGTACAGGAACCGCACATCCATCAGCGCGGTGATGTGGACGCGGCACTGGCGCGTGCGCCGCATCGGGTGAGCGGGTCGTTTCATATTGGCGGCCAGGAGCATTTCTATCTGGAAACCCAGACGGCAATGGTCATCCCTGGTGAAGATCAGCAGCTGCAGGTCTTTTCTTCCACCCAAAACCCCACGGAAGTGCAGAAGCTGGTGGCGGAAGTCATGGGCATCAGCCTGAATAAGGTGACGATAGATATGCGCCGTATGGGCGGCGGCTTTGGTGGCAAAGAGACGCAGGCCGCCGGTGTCGCCTGTCTCTGCGCCATCGTAGCCCGTCAGACGGGGCGGGCGGCAAAGATGCGACTCTCACGCCGCGACGACATGCGCGTGACCGGCAAGCGCCATCCTTTCTTTGTGCGTTACGAGGCAGGCGTTGAGGAGGATGGCCGGCTGTGTGGCATCAAAATCGATCTGGCCGGTAACTGCGGTTATTCGCTGGATCTGAGCGGATCCATTGTCGATCGCGCCATGTTCCACGCCGATAATGCGTATTACCTCGGCGATGCGTTGGTCACGGGCTATCGCTGCCGCACGAATACCGCCTCCAACACCGCCTATCGCGGTTTTGGAGGACCGCAGGGTATGGTGGCGATTGAACAGATCATGGATCACATCGCCCGCCACCGTGGGCTGGATCCGCTGGCGCTGCGCAAGCGTAACTATTATGGCAAGCAGGATCGCAACATCACCCATTACCACCAGCAGGTCGAGGACAATCTGCTGGATGAGATTACCGAACAGCTGGAGCAGAGCAGCGACTATCAGGCGCGTCGCGCGGAAATCACGGCGTTTAACGCCCGCAGTTCGCTACTGAAACGCGGTCTGGCGCTGACGCCGGTAAAATTTGGCATCTCATTTACCTCCAGCTTCCTTAATCAGGCGGGCGCGCTGATCCTGATTTACACCGATGGCACGGTGCAGCTGAATCATGGCGGCACCGAGATGGGCCAGGGCCTGAACACCAAGGTGATCCAGATTGTCGCCGAAGTACTGCAGATAGAGACCGATAATATCCAGATTACCCCCACCGACACCGGTAAAGTGCCCAATACTTCGCCTACGGCGGCCTCCAGCGGTGCTGACCTCAACGGTAAGGCGGCGCAGAATGCGGCTGAAATCCTGCGCGATCGCATGACCGCCATGCTCTGCGAACTGCATCAGTGCGACGCAGCGGCGGTGAGCTTCCGCAATGGCGTGGTACGTGCCGGAGAAAAACATTACACCTTCGCTGAGGTGGCGAAACTGGCGTGGCTGAATCAGGTGCCGCTCTCTGCCACCGGCTACTATCGCGTACCAGGCATTCATTACGACCGCGTTGCCGGGCGCGGCACGCCATTCTATTACTACGCCTATGGCGCGGCCTGCTGCGAGGTCGTCATCGACACCTTAACCGGCGAATCCCGCCTGCTGCGCGCCGACATCCTGCATGACGTTGGTGCCTCGCTGAACCCGGCCATCGACATCGGTCAGGTCGAAGGAGGCTTTGTCCAGGGTGTCGGCTGGCTCACCTGCGAAGAGCTGGTGTGGAATGACAAAGGTCAGCTGCTGACCGACGGTCCCGCGAGCTATAAAATTCCCGCCATCAGTGACGTGCCGGCGGATCTGCGGGTCACACTGGTGGAGAACCGCAAAAACCCGAAAGACACGGTCTTCCACTCCAAGGCCGTTGGCGAACCGCCGTTTATGTTAGGGATAGCTGCCTGGTGTGCGCTGCAGGATGCGGTCGCCAGCGTGGCGGATTACCGCCAGCATCCGTTGCTGGATGCGCCCGCTACACCGGAGCGCATCTTCTGGGGCGTGCAGCGTCTGTCGGGAGCCATTGATGATCTATCATGACTGGATAGGCGTGCTTCACCAGTTGCGTGAAAAACGGCAAAGCTGCGTGCTGATTACCGTGCTTAGCGAGCACGGTTCGGTGCCCCGTGACAGCGGCAGCAAAATGGTCGTCACACAGCAGGAGAGTTTTCTCACCATCGGTGGCGGTCATCTGGAATTTGCGTGTATCGCCCAGGCCAGGGCGATGCTGCAGGATGGGGCGACCGCGCCACATACCGAAGATTTCAGCCTCGGCGCGCGGCTTGGACAATGCTGTGGTGGCAAAACGAAGATTTTGTTTGAGCCGCTGCTGCAGGCGCAGCCGGAGATATTTCTGTTTGGTGCAGGTCATGTCGGACAGGCACTGGTTAACCTGCTGGCGACGTTACCCTGTCACATAAACTGGATTGACAGCCGTCCGGCGCAATTTTCCAGCGTCCCTGCGGGCGTAGTGACCTGGCAGCCCGATGATCCGCTCGATTGCGTGGCGCAGGCGCCTGCGGGCAGCTACTTTATTATCATGACCCACCATCATCCGCTGGACTTTGAACTGTGTGAAGCGGTACTGAAACGCGGGGATTTCCGCTATGCCGGATTAATCGGTTCGGCGACGAAAAACCAGCGTTTTCGCTACCGGCTGGCAGGCAAGGGCGTTCAGAGCGAATCACTGGCGCGCCTGCGCTGCCCGATTGGTCTGCCGGATGTTAAAGGCAAGCTGCCCGCCGAGATTGCGGTGGCGATTGCCGGTGAAATTATCTGCGTTTATCAGCAACATATCACCTGAGTTGTGGCCTGCGCGACAACCTGTCAGGATAAGACTTTGCGATGCCCCATCAGGAGCGAACCATGAACGCCCGTCAGAATCCCTTCTTTAGCGTCAGCACACTGCCTTATCATGCTCCGCCTTTTGACCAGATAGAGGAGCAGGATTTCCTGCCTGCGCTGCAGGCGGGCATCGAAGAGAAGCGTCAGGAGATCGAGGCGATCGCCCTGAATAGCGAAGCGCCCACCTTTCTTAACACCTTTGAAGCACTGGAGAAGAGCGGACAGCTGCTTAACCGGGTCAATCTGGTCTTTGGTGCCATGACCTCGGCCCATACCAGCCCGTATCTGCAGCAGGTGGATGAGGAGATAGCGCCCCAGCTTACCGCGCTCAACGATGACATCATGCTGAACCGGCCGCTGTTTTCACGGCTCGACGCGGTCTATCTGCAGCGCGCTAAACTGGATGCTGAATCAAAACGTCTGGTTGAAGTGATCTGGCAGCGCTTCCAGCTGGCGGGGGCCAATCTGCCCGAGGCGCAGAAACAGCAGCTTAAAGCGCTGAATCAGGAGGCCGCACGCCTCGGTACGCGCTTCACCAACAGACTGCTGGCTGCCACCAAAGCGGGTGGTCTTGTCGTCAATGATTTGCAGCAGCTGGCGGGTCTGTCGCCGGCCGATCTGGCCGTAGCACAGGCGGAAGCGCAGGCGCGCGGGTTGGAAAAAAGCGGGTTGCTGGTGCTGCAGAACACCACGCAGCAACCGGCGCTGCAGAGTCTCGCCGATCGCGCAACCCGTGAAGCGCTGTTTAAGGCGGGCGTGACGCGCACGGAAAAAGGGGATGAAAACGACACCCGCGAGCTGGTGTTAAGGCTGGCGCAGGTCAGGGCGGAGCAGGCCCGGCTGCTGGGATTTGCCAGCTATGCGGAGTGGAAACTGCAGGATCAGATGGCCAAAACCCCCAAAGCAGCGCTGGCCTTTATGCACAACATCGTGCCCGCTGCGCGCGCCCGTGCCGAACGCGAAGCCGCGGCTATCCAGCAGACTATCGATAAGCAGCAGGGCGGCTTTACCCTGCAGGCCTGGGACTGGCGTTTTTATGCTGAACAGGTGCGGCGCGCCCGCTATGACCTCGATGAGAGCCAGATTAAGCCCTACTTTGAGCTTAACTCGGTGCTGCAGAACGGGGTGTTCTGGGCGGCGACACAGCTCTATGGCATCCGTTTTACCCCGCGACAGGATCTGCCGGTTTATCATCCTGATGTGCAGGTCTATGAAATTTTCGATGCGGACGAGACGCCGCTGGCGTTGTTCTATACCGACTTCTTTAAGCGTGACAGCAAAGGCGGCGGTGCCTGGATGAGCAACTTCGTCAACCAGTCGACGCTGCTCGACACCAAACCGGTGATCTATAACGTCTGTAACTACACCAAACCGCCCGCCGGTGAACCGGCGCTGCTGAGCTGGGACGACGTCATTACGATGTTTCATGAATTCGGCCACACGCTGCACGGCCTGTTTGCCAGTCAGCGCTATCCGAGCCTGTCGGGCACGGAGACCCCGCGCGATTTTGTCGAGTTTCCTTCGCAGATCAATGAGCACTGGGCCAGCGAGCCGGCGGTGTTCCGCAACTACGCTCGCCACTATCAGACGCATGAGCTGATGCCCGCTGAGCTGCATGAAAAGATTGTCCGGGCCGCAACGTTCAACAAAGGTTATGAGATGAGCGAGTTGCTGGCTGCCGCGCTGCTGGATCTGCACTGGCATAGCCTTAACCGTGATGCCGCGCCGCAAAGCGTGGAGGGATTCGAGCAGCAGGCGTTGCAGAGCGACAATATGGCGCTGACAGCGGTGCCGCCGCGCTATCGTTCCAGCTATTTCCAGCACATCTGGGGCGGCGGTTATGCCGCAGGGTATTACGCCTATATCTGGACGCAGATGCTCGCCGACGATGGCTATCAGTGGTTTGCGGAGCATGGCGGATTGACGCGTGAGAACGGCGATATCTTCCGACAGAAAATTCTGTCACGTGGGAACAGCAGCGATCTTAAAACGCTGTATGAAAGCTGGCGGGGCGCGGCCCCACAGCTTGAGCCGATGCTGAAAAATCGCGGTCTGGCGGATTCATAATGAAAAGGGCTGTCACCATGACAGCCCTTTTGTTATTGGGGCTAGCCCAGCGGGCCACCTTCAATGGTTTCGCACATTCCGGCCAGCACCCGCTCACCGGTTTCGTTTTTCAGTGACTGATACCACTCCGCCGTGACCGCCGGGTCGCGAGCATGGGTAACATCACAGCGTTTGCGCGCTTTCAGCACCAGATCTTTGACCCGCTCAACGCGGCGCGCCTGATAGCGTAGCAGCGCATCTTCGATGCCCAGCGAATGTGAGGCCAGCGTCGACGCCAGCACCACAGCATCTTCCATCGCCGCGCAGCCGCCCTGACCAATATCGGGGGTGGTGCTGTGGGCTGCATCACCCAGCAGAGCAACGCGTCCTTTCACAAAGCGACTAAAGGGTTCAATGTCGTGGATCTCAACCCGGTTGGTGGTGTCGGGATTAATCGCCGCGATCAGCTGCTGTACCGACTCCGCCCAGCCCTGGAAGTAGCCGGTTAAATCGGCTTTCACGGTGCTGCGATCCTGCGGCAGACCTTTCGGCAGCGGCACATCAAAGAAGAAGTAGAAGCGATTACCGCTGACCGGCATCAGCGAAACGCGTTTGCCGTCACCGACAAAGGTAGTCCACTGATCGGCGGGTGCAATCCGCTCGTCAATGGTGACCAGCCCATTCCAGTTAACGTAACCGGCGTAACGGCGCTCCAGCTTCTCTTCCAGCACATATTCACGAATCACCGAATGGGTGCCATCGGCAGCAATCAGAAAATCGCCGGTGGCCTGACTGTTGTCAGAAAAGGTGGCGATCACGCCGTCTGCGGTCTGTTCAACCTGGATCACCCGCTTACCAAACTGCACCCGTTCACGGCCAAAAGTATCAATCAGCATCGCCTGCAGCTCTGCACGCGCTACCGGATAAGGGTATTCACCAACCTGTTGAACCAACGGCGCCATGCTGAAGCGGGTCAGAGGTACGCCGGTCGCGCCGTCGTGATAAGCCATAAAGGCCATGTTACCGCCCAGCTCACGCAGCGCGGCTTTCATTCCCAGCGCATTCAGGCATTTAACGCCGTTGGGCCAGATGGAAATCGCCGCGCCGACAGGCTTCATTTCCTGCACCGCTTCGTAAACTTCCACGTCAATTCCGGCTTTCTCCAGCGCAATGGCGCTGCTCATTCCGCCAATACCGCCACCAATCACGATTGCTTTCATAATGCTCTCCTGTCTGCATAGACTTTTCCTGCAACTTTTGTACCAGAGGGAGGCCTACAGGGAGAGTGAGTAGAAAAAACAGGTTAATCAGTACGTTGACATATAATCTCTGAGGTGGCTGCGTCGTCTGATTGCTGACCTCATGCACTTAAATGTGGCAAAAGGTCGAATCAAAAGGGTGCAGTGATCATTTTTTCTGCATCGATTGTTTCATCATTCATCAGGTGCAGTCGGTCAGTTTCAGAGCCATTTATCCTTCAGCGTGCATTGTCGGCGGCTTAGCCTTATACCCGTTTTAATTTGTTTAAAAATTATAAACTAAATCACCCGCTTCCCTGAAATCAGCCCGCCCGGGCAGCGCCACATTCTCATGACACACAGCACACCCTTTTCCGTGGCTTTGCCTATTTATCGGACAATAATGCGCTGTGACGTTATCAGAAAGCCTTGTTCAGTACAGGCGCGCAGGCACGACGAAGGCCTTCCGGTTATGGCTTTTAATGATTAGTAAAGTTAATTATTTCGAGGCGAAACGGTCTTTTAGGATATTGCTCAAACGCATCTGGCACGATCGCGTGATATAGATCACTCTGGACATAAAGGACTCTGGAAAACGACCATGAAAGTTGGAATCACGAATAACCAGTATCCGGAGCAACGTAATATTTTAGTTAATCCGGAACACCAGTACATCAATCTGAAAAAGAGCAATCTTTTCTATTTTATCAACCCGTTACGAACCCGATTGCTCAAGAAAAACAAAACCTTTGTCTTTCAGCCTGTGCCTTTTTCAGGGGCAGCGCGGGCTGACATCCTGCATCTGTTTAATGAGGTTGCGATTACCCGACAGAAGTGGGTCGCCTCATTTGAGACTGAGCTGCCGCGCGTGCTGCCGGTGGCTGGCGTAGCCAAGCAGGATAACCCTGAGCTGCAACGCCTGATCCCCTATCTGTTAAAAGACAATTGCCTGGGGCTGATTGCCATTTCCGACGCCACGCTGAACATTCAGATGAAGCTGTTCAAAGCGGATGTCGCCCGGCAGATTCAGCGTAAAACCGTGGTGCTGCATCCGCCACAGACGCTGTTTGTTCAGCAAAAAGCGCCACGCCAGTCAGGTACGCTCAGGCTGATTTTTGCCGGTAACGAGTTCTACCGCAAAGGCGGAGCCGAAGTGGTGCTGGCTATCAGTGAGCTGATTGAAGAGAAGCGGCTGGATGCGTCGCAGCTGGATGTGCAGCTGATTGGTGATCTCGCTAAGCGCCGCAACGTTGCTCACCGCCAGTTCCAGGATGACGAGGCTTTTTACCGCGACATTGAGAATCGCATCAAACGCCATCGCTGCTTTACGCATCATACCCAGATGGAAAACAGTGCGCTGATGCAGCTGTTCCGCCAGAGCGATGCCGGCCTGTTACCGACCTGGCAGGAAACCTACGGGTTTTCTGTACTGGAAATGCAGGCTAA
Organism: Pantoea sp. MHSD4; assembly: GCF_021043305.1. NCBI lineage: Bacteria > Pseudomonadati > Pseudomonadota > Gammaproteobacteria > Enterobacterales > Erwiniaceae > Pantoea > Pantoea sp. MHSD4. Next base: position 1,105,306 of record NZ_JAJNDH010000001.1, read on the forward strand.
TGGCTGCCCGGTGATCACCAGCAACGTGCGTGCATTGCCAGAAATTAACCCGGATAGCGCGGGCTGGGTGCTGGCGAGTCCGCTGAACGCGGACCGTGAATACAGCATTACGTCAACAGAGCAGAAAACGCAGCTGCGACAGTCCCTGGTGGAAGGGCTTAAATCCACGCTGCTCGCCATCATCGAACGGCCTGAGATGCTGCAGGAGAAAGGCGAGGCGGCGATTCTGCGCATCAAAGAGCAGCATGATACCGGGCGCTACATTGCCCGGCTCAACGATATTTACCGTCGTGGCGTAGTGAATGCCACTTAACATCCTCCTGGTGTCTCAATTTGATTAGATTTCTCTGACGGCGCGCGCCAGACTAGCCATACTTAGCGCAGCGTCCCACTGGAGAACTCTTATGAAAATTATCCTCACTCTGCTGCTGTCCGGATTACTGGGCAGCAGCGCCTTCGCTCAGCCCGCACCGGTTTTTCCGGCCCGCGCGCCTCTGGTTCAGCTGACCCCTGCGGCAGCCCGCTGTGATGTCTCCGCCTGTCAGACCAACTGCTACGTCGAGCAGTCACACTGCAACACCCGTGAAAACGGTGCCTGCAGTTCAGAGGCGCAGATGTGCGTACAGGCATGTGCCAGCCAGTGTAAATAATTCATTTCAGTGAAGAAGCCTTTAGTTGCCAATGAAAAAGTCTGTGTTTTATTTTGCTTTACTGTCTCTTTCTGCCAGCTGTGTTGCCGCCGATCTCTCTTCACAGCAGGTCACTTCTCTGGTTAAAGCCGCGATCGAACCGCTGATGGAGCAGCAGGCGATCCCGGGCATGTCGGTGGCGGTGCTTTACAAGGGCCGGGCGCAGTTTGTGAACCTCGGCGTGGCCGATCTCGCATCAGGCCGCCAGGTGACGGAAAATACGCTGTTTGAGCTGGGTTCGGTGAGCAAAACGTTTACCGGTACGCTGGCAGGTATCCTGATCCGCAACGGTGACATTCGCCTCAATGATCCCGTACAGAAATACTGGCCGCAGCTGACCGGTGAACAATGGCGTCCGGTGAGGATGCTGCACCTGGCGACCTATACCGCCGGTGGCTTACCTTTACAGCTGCCGGATGAGGTTACCGATCAGGCCTCACTGCTGCGCTTTTATCAGGAATGGCAGCCAAAAGCATCACCAGGCACGCTTCGTCAGTACTCTAACGCCAGTATCGGTCTGTTTGGCTCGCTGATGGTGAAGGGGGATTATGAGCAGGCGATGGCGCGCAATGTGTTTCAGCCGCTGCGGCTGACGCGCACTTATATCACCGTGCCGCCCTCAATGATGCTGGACTACGCGTGGGGCTATAAAAAGGGTCAGCCGGTTCGGGTTTCCCCCGGCATGCTGGATGCCGAAGCGTACGGCGTTAAATCCACCGCGCGTGACATGCTGACCTTTATGCAGGCCAACGTCGATCCTAATCGCCTCTCCTCGGGCAACACTGTGTTGCGTAATGCTATCCGCACCGCACAGTCGCGCTATTTCAAAATCGGCAGTTTCTGGCAGGGACTGGGCTGGGAGATCTATGATTTGCCTGCCACTGCCGACACCATCATCAGCGACAGTGACAATGGTGTTGCGTTACAACCGCGGCCAGCGACCCTGCTAAATCCGGTCGGGCCTTCACTGAACGCCAGTTGGGTGCATAAGACCGGTGCCACCAATGGATTCGGTGCTTATATCGCGTTTATCCCTGAGCAGAACAGCGGCATCGTGATGCTCGCCAACAAAAATTACCCCAATCCGCTGCGCATAAAGGCCGCCTGGCAGATTCTGCAGGCGTTACATCAGGGCACGCCTTAATACCTATCTGCTTACTCTGCGACGGGGTAAGGCTGGCACCTCCTGTTCATTTGAGCTAAAATAAAAATCAAATGAACAGGAGGGCTGCTATGTCCATCGCCATCTATACACCCGCTCAGCATCGTCGCGATACGTCGTTGCTGCATGCACTGAACCTGCCGGATACGCTGCCCGATGCGCACCAGCGAATTGCAGTGGGGTTCAGCAGCGGCGTGCTGAAACGCACGGCGTCATTGTCCACCTTTGACGAAGGCTGGCTATGCCGTCTGGCGGGCATTGACCGCACCACATATAACCGCAAAGTGAAAGATCCTGATCAGACCTTTTCGCCCGACCAGAGCGGACGCATCTACATGCTGATTCGTGTTCTCTCTGCCGCCAGTAAACTGTTCCGCGACGACAGGCAGCGCCTGGTGCAGTGGCTGGAAACGCCGGCTAAAGCGCTGGGAGGTAAAAAACCGGCGGAAATGACCACCACGGTAGCGGGTGCAGAAGCGGTCATTAACCTGATTGGTCAGCTTGAGCATGGCGTGATTACCTGATGGCGGTGCCTTTTTACCGTCTGGTGAAGCGTGAATATGCAATGACCGCTTTTGATGGGTTTGGTGCCCGTACTTATGGCGGGCGCTGGAACTCTGTGGGCACGGTTTGTGTTTATATGGGATCGAGCCGGGCGCTGTGTGTGCTGGAGGCCTTAGTGCATCTCACCATTCAGGATCTGGCGCATGACTACGCTATGCTGGCGATTAGTGTGCCAGAGGCTCTGATCACCGAGCTCTCGCTGTCGGCATTGCCCGACGACTGGCAGACCGATCCTGCACCCGCCTCTACACGGCAGATTGGAGACGACTGGCTCGCCAGCCCGGACAACGGCCTGGTGCTCAAGGTGCCCAGCACGCTGACCGGTGAGTGGAATGCGTTGTTCAATCCCCGTCATCCGGCGGCGGCCGGCATCGTCAGCAAGGTGGTGGTGGAGCCGTTTTTCTTCGATCCGCGCTTCCGGCTGCAGTAGGGCGCTAACAGGCTTTCCCGGTCACCTCGCGCAATCTGAACAGGCACACCAATGCCATTCGGTTGCCACCGTGGCGGCTGGGTAACGAAACGAAAGAAAGCGGGACAAAAAAATGGCCGCATAACGCGGCCATCGGGATATTGTTACAGCGTGCCGGTACCGCCATCAGAGCACCAGACCTGACCGGAAGAGTAACTGCTTTCGGTTGAGGCCAGCGTGACATAGAGCGGGGCGATTTCAACCGGCTGGCCCGGGCGACCCATCGGTGAATCGGCGCCAAACTGTTTCACTTTCTCCATTGGCTGTCCACCGCTGGACTGCAGCGGCGTCCAGTAAGGACCTGGGGCAACAGCATTGACCCGGATACCCTCGCCACCCAGCTGTTTAGCCAGTGATTTCGTAAAGGCGACAATGCAGGCTTTGGTCTGCGCATAATCCAGCAGAATATCGCTGGGTTTAAACGCCTGAACCGAAGAAGTATTAATAATGGATGCACCGCGTGGCAGATATTCCAGCGCCGCTTTGGTGATCCAGAACATGGCATACACGTTAGTTTTAAACGTCGCATCAAAATCTTCCGTACTCAGGGTACGGATGGACTCATTAAATTGCTGACGACCGGCGTTATTCACCAGAATATCCAGACCGCCTAATTTATCGGCTGCGTCTTTAACCAATTGCTGACAAAATTCTTCAGAACGAATATCGCCCGGAATAGCGAAAACTTTACGGCCTTCCGCTTCGATTAATTTAACCACTTCATCAGCGTCGGGCTGTTCTTCAGGCAGGTAATTGATCACTACGTCTGCGCCTTCGCGGGCATAAGCGATAGCTACCGCGCGGCCAATGCCGGAGTCACCACCGGTGATAAGCGCCTTACGGCCAGTCAGTCTGCCTGTGCCGCGATAGCTGGTTTCACCGTGATCGGGAACCGGGATCATTTTGCTGGCCAGGCCTGGTGCCTGTTGTGGCTGATCCTCAAAAGGAGGTTTAGGGAATTGATCCAGATCGAGCGTCTTGTTAGTGGGTGTCGCCATTGTATGCTCCTTGAACAACGTTATCTGAGACATTAAGCCTGGCACAAATGTGATATTTGTCACATCTGACTGCTGATTCATTGAGCAGGTAAAACCAGAAGAAATTAATAATGCTGATAAAGCGTAGTCATGAAATCAGAAAACTGTGCCGGAGCCTCCGATTATTTTTCTGCACGGGAAGGGGATATTTAAAACGAAGCGTGGCGGGTTTTGGTTATTATTACAGCGAATAAAGCGCATCGGCAGAAAATAAAAAAAGGCGGTTATCCGCCGCGTACTGAACCCCGCCAGACGACATCCACCGGGTATATTCTGCGCTCCTGCTGCTGTTCATTCTTCGGCATCAGTGTCTCCGGTTGCGCTTCCGTCTCCACCAGCCAGGCAATCGCATCGCGGGCGAACTGCTCCACCGGCTGCGCGAAGGTGGTGAGGTTGTAAGAGGACCAGCCAGACTGCGGAATATTGTCGTGCCCCATGATGCAGAGATCCTCCGGAATACGCAGCGCAAAGCGGTGACGCGCTTCATCCATAAAGCCACAGGCGAGCAGGTCGGTGGCGCAGTAAACCGCGTCAGGGCGAACTTTTCGGGTCAGCAGACGCTGAGCCAGAATCTGTCCGCTTTCATAGGAGGTGGAGCCGAACCGCTCGACCTGAACCGCGACGCCCGCTTTCTGCGCCGCGGCCAGAAAATCGGCTTCGCGCTTCAGCAGGCTGGGTGTTCCCGCCAGCGAATTCACGAAAGCGATGCGGTTGCAGCCCGCCCGCACAAATGCGTTGACCGCCATTTCCGCTGCCGGGCCGGAGTCGAGATTAATATTGAGCGTACCGGGCAAAGACTCATCGCGATTAATCAGCACCAGGTGCTGGCCATGTTTGTAGCAGAGGCGGGTAATGCCGCTGTCAGGCATACCTGAAAGAATAATGGAGGCGTCGGCGCGAAAATTAATCGCCTGTTGCAGCGCGGCGGAAACGCGCGCATCCGAGCGGTCGGTGTTAATCAGCATCGCCACTTTTCCCGCTTCCTGCAGGTACTGGGTCATCCAGCGCACCAGGCTGGCACGGTAGGGCGTATCCACTTCGGAGGCAATTAAACAGACAATGCCGCTGCGGTTGCGAACCAGACCCCGTGCCAGATGGTTGACGTGATAGCCCAGCTCTTCTGCCGCTTTCATCACCCGCTGACGGGTGGCCTCCGACACGCTGGCACCTGGCGTAAAGGTGCGGGAGACCGCTGAACGGGAAACGCCCGCCCGGTCTGCGACATCCTGTGCGCTTACCACCGCTTTAAGCTGCTGCATCTTATTTCCCCGTCCCACCGTTGTCTGCACTGAGTCTGCCTGAAATTGCAAGGCTGTGCAAAACATGGCTGCACGTAAAGTGTTTCAAATTTGTGACAGCGCCTGACAATTGCGTAACAACCGAATTGACAGTGTCAACAGCTCGCCGTACTACTTTGCGCATACGTTTGCACACATGTGCAATAGCTGGCACACCTGCGTCATCCAGCCCCAGGAGAACATCATGCGTTATTCCTCTCTGCTCGCTGCTGTCATTGTCTGCCCTATGATGCCGTTTGCTGCCTCGGCGGCCGGCCTTAACATGATCTGCTCAGCGGATGTGGTGGTGTGTGAACAGATGACCACGCTGTTCAGCCAGAGCCATCCTGATATCAAACTCAGCATGGTGCGGCTCTCTGCCGGTGAAGCCTATGCCCGTATCCGCAGTGAAGCACGCAATCCCCGTACCGATATCTGGTGGGCCGGCACCGGGGATCCGCACATGCAGGCTGCCGAAGAGGGCTTAACCCAGGCCTATAAATCCCCTTTGCTCGATCAGCAACAACCCTGGTCACAAAAAGTGGCGGAAATCTCCGGTTATCGCACCGTGGGCGTCTACGCCGGTGCGCTGGGCTGGGGCTATAACACGAAGCTGCTGGCGGAGAAAAAGCTGAAGGTCCCGGCCTGCTGGGCTGACCTGCTCGACCCGGGTTTTAAAGGTGAGATTCAGATCGCCAATCCCAACTCCTCCGGCACGGCCTATAACACCCTGGCGACGCTGGTGCAGATTATGGGTGAAGACAAAGCCTTCGATTATCTGAAGAAGCTTAACGCCAACATCTCGCAATACACCAAGTCCGGCTCTGCGCCGGTCAAAGCCGCTGCGCGCGGTGAAACCACCCTCGGGATTGTCTTTATGCACGATGCCGTAGCGATGGAAGTGGATGGCTTCCCGATTAAGCCCGTCGCGCCCTGTGAAGGCACTGGCTATGAGATTGGTTCAATGTCGATCATCAAAGGAGCACGAAATCTGGCAAATGCCAAAGTCTGGTATGACTGGGCGCTGAGCGCTGAGGCGCAATCACACATGAAAGAGGCGAAATCGTTCCAGCTACCTTCCAACCGTCAGGCGGAGATCTCTGAATATGCGCCGCGTTTCGAGAACATCAAACTGATCGATTATGACTTCAAAACCTATGGCGATTCGGCAAAACGTAAAGCGCTGCTGGGCCGCTGGGATAAAGAGATTGGTGCCAGCGCGCAATAACAGTGGGGTTGTCCCGGCCGCCTGAGCCGGGCCGTTGCCAGACCGCGGTGGCGTAAGCCTGATGCCCGCTTCCTGATCGAGGTAATTTATGAATGCGCACAATCGTCGCTTAACCGCGGCGCTGCTGGCGGGCGCCGTCGCGCTGACGCTGCTGCCCTGGTACAGCCTGGAGCAGGGCTTCTTCAGCGGGGAGTGGCTGTTCAGCTTATGGACCGATGAGAACAGTGCACCGGCGCTGGGGCAGCTCGCGTTACGCAGCTGGCTGAGTATTGCTGTCGCGCTGTGGCTGCTCTCTGCGGCCAGCGTCTTTCTGCCGCCGGGCCGCACGCGTAGCACGCTCCTGCTGCTGTTCAGCGTCACGGGCATCCTGTTTCTGGTGCTGGAAGGGCATGCCATTGGTTTCAGTGGCTGGAACTGGCTGTGGCTGGAACATATCGCGGGTCCGCAGGCATTGGGCCAGCCAGCAATGGGCGCGGGCGCGTTGCTGCTGCTGACCGTGTTTTTGCTGATCTTCGCATTTGCCCTGGCGGAGCGGGGTGTGCTGAAAGGTGATGCCTTTGTCGTGGCGTCGATTGTACTGCTGGTGGCGCTGGTGACCACCTTTGTGCTCTATCCGGTGCTGAGCCTGTTTGTCGCCTCGGTGCAGGATATTGATGGCAGCTTCAAACCGGATGGGCTGATTGCCAATATGCAGGACCCTGCGATCTGGAGTCTCTCCTGTTTCACCGGTGGCACCTGCGGCACGGCCTGGCGCACGCTGGGACTGGCGCTGATGACCGCCAGCGGTTCGACGCTGCTGGGGCTGGCGTTTGCGCTGGCGGCTACGCGCACGTCGCTGCCGTGCAAGAAAGCGCTGCGGATGCTGACCATTCTGCCGATTATCACGCCACCGTTTGTTATCGGACTGGCGCTTATCCTGCTGTTTGGCCGCTCCGGTGTCGTAACAGAATCACTGGCAACGCTGTTCGGCATCGAACCGGGCCGCTGGCTCTATGGCCTGACCGGCATCTGGATTGCGCAGGTGCTGTCGTTTACCCCTATCGCTTTCCTGGTGCTGATTGGCGTGGTCGAGGGTGTCAGTCCGTCACTGGAAGAGGCCTCTCAGACGCTGCGCGCCAGTCGCTGGCGCACCTTCTCCCGCATCTCGCTGCCGCTGATGGCGCCCGGTCTGGCCAACGCCTTCCTGATCAGCTTTATCGAAAGCATGGCCGATTTCGGTAACCCGATGGTGCTGGGTGGCAGTCATGGCGTGCTCTCCACCGAAATCTTCTTCTCTGTGGTCGGCGCACAGAACGACCCGAGCCGCGCGGCGGTGCTGGCGATGATCCTGCTGGGCTTTACGCTGACTGCATTTCTGGTGCAGCGCGTCTGGCTCGCCGGAAAAAGCTTTGCCACCGTCACCGGCAAAGGCGACGGTGGCCGTCACGTGATGCTGCCGCGTCCGGTGCGCTACAGCGTCTATGGCATGGTCATCCCGTGGGGACTCTTCACGCTGGTGATCTACGGCATGATCATGATTGGCGGCTTTGTACAGTCGTGGGGGCTGAATAACAACCTGACGCTGGATCACTACATTCGCGCCTTCAGCGTCAGCGTCAATCAGGGGCAGCTGGTCTGGCGCGGCGTCGCCTGGAACTCCTTCTGGACCACGCTGGAGATTGCCCTGATCGCTGCGCCGCTCACGGCCATTGTGGGGCTGCTGACGGCCTGGCTGATTGTGCGGCAGAAGTTTGCCGGCCGTCAGACCTTTGAATTCATGCTGATGCTGAGCTTCGCCATTCCCGGCACGGTCATCGGCGTGAGTTATGTGATGGCGTATAACCTGCCGCCGCTGGAGATGACCGGTACCGCGATGATCCTGATCGCCTGCTTTGTCTTCCGTAATATGCCGGTCGGCGTGCGTGGCGGGATTGCGGCGATGAGCCAGCTGGATAAAAGCCTGGATGAAGCCTCATTAACCCTGGGTGCTAACAGTTTTCGGACGCTGCGCAAAGTGGTGCTGCCGCTGCTCAAACCGGCGATCAGCGCCGCGCTGGTCTATGCCTTTGTGCGGGCGATAACCTCGATCAGCGCGGTGATTTTCCTGGTCAGCGCCCAGTACAACATGGCGACCTCTTACATCGTCGGGCTGGTGGAGAACGGTGAGTATGGCGTCGCCATTGCCTACTCGTCGGTATTGATTGTCGTGATGCTGCTAATCATAGGCCTGTTCCAGCTGCTGGTGGGCGAACGTCGCCTGCGCCGTACAACCCAACCGGCGGTGATGGTTGCCGCACCTTCTGCCTCCACACTGACTCAGGAGAGAGCCCTATGACGACCATTAACGCCGGATCGGTGGTGTTTGAACATGTCGCGAAGCGTTTTGCTGGTTTTACCGCCGTGCCGGATCTGTCGCTCACCGTAGAGCCAGGCACGCTGGTGACGCTGCTCGGGCCGTCCGGCTGCGGCAAGACTACCACGCTGCGGCTGCTGGCCGGGCTGGAGCATCCCACCTCGGGAAGGATTCTGATTGGCGGCAAAGAGGTAACGCATCTGCCCGCCAACGAACGGGATGTGGCGATGGTGTTTCAGTCATACGCGCTGTTTCCTCACATGAACGCTATCGACAACATTCTGTACGGGCTGCTCTCCTCGGGCATGAACAAACGCGAAGCGCAGGACAGAGCGCGTGAGGGGCTGAAGCTGGTGGGGTTAGAGAGTCAGGGAGAGCGGTTGCCGTCTGAACTTTCTGGCGGACAGCAGCAGCGTATTGCGGTAGCGCGTGCGCTGGTGCTGGAACCGCAGGTGCTGCTGCTCGATGAGCCGTTGTCGAACCTTGATGAGCGTCTGCGCCGTCGGGTGCGCACCGATATCCGTGATTTGCAGCAGCGGCTCGGATTTACGGCGGTCTATGTCACCCATGATCAGGAAGAAGCGCTGGCGGTCTCCGATAAGATTATTGTCATGAAAGAGGGGGATATTGCCCAGCAGGGCGCGCCGGAGACGCTTTATCATTCGCCCAACTCGGTCTTTATTGCGGACTTTATGGGGGAAGCCAATATTCTGCCCTGTGAAGTGGAGCAGGCGGATGCAGATGACGCACTGGTTCGTCTGGGTAACCAGCGCTTTCGGGTGCGGGGTGCGGGCGCTAAAACCGGCAGTGCCCAGCTGGCGGTGAGACCCCAGTTTATTACGTTGTCTGGCGATGGCCAGGGCGCGTTGCAGGGTGAAGTGATCCACAGCACCTGGCTGGGTGACCATATTGAATATGAAGTCGCGACCGAGCTGGGCGCGTTGTTCATTATCGACCCGCAGATGGAACAGCGTCTGCCACTCGCCACCCTGGTAGGCGTCAACTTTAAGCCGCAGGGCCTTGCCCTGATTGCCCGTTAATCTGATTAACCCGAGGAGATAGCATGGCATCGCATGATGAAATAATGGCGCGACTGGCTTTAGCGGAGGCCGTGGCCCGCGAAGGTGGCGCGACCGCGCTAGCCTGGTTTAACCGTCGCGACACGCTGGTGGTAGAGACCAAGTACGATTTGCAGGATGTGGTGTCAATTGCCGACCGTGAAGTAGAGCAGTTGATCGCCAGCCGCATAAAGGATGCGTTTCCCGATGATGGCTTTCTGGGTGAGGAGTCGGGGCTGCAGGCGGGACACTCTGACTACACCTGGGTGGTTGATCCGATCGATGGCACCAGCCCGTTTCTCAATGGGATGCCGAGCTGGTGCGTTTCGGTGGCAGTGCTGCGTGGCGATGTGCCGGTTATCGGTGTGATTTTCGCACCCACTTATGAGGAGTGCTATGTGGCGGCACTGGGGCAGGGCGCGACGCTGAACGGTCGTCGTCTGCAGGTTGATCCCACCCGCACACTGCAAAACCATGTCACCGGCTTTGGCGCTAACAGTTATGTCAGTCCGCAGCAGGTTGGCGAAATTGTTGCAGCGCTGCTGTCGGCCGGGGGTAACTTTATCCGCATTGGTTCGGGCGCGCTGATGCTGGCGTGGGTCGCCGCCGGTCGGGTTGTGGGTTATTACGAACCCTATATGCACGCCTGGGATTGCCTGGCGGGTTACTGTCTGGTGAAAGAGGCGGGCGGCTGGTACCACCCGTTCAATACCGAAGGCGACCGCATCATCAAAGGGGCGCAGGTTCTGGCCGTTGCTCCCGGCGCCGAAGCAGACCTTAAGCGTATTGCGGGTTTGTGACCCTGTCACGCTGACTGCTTTAATGGCGGTCAGCGTGAGTCTGTTACCCTGAGCGTTTTCGTCAGATAGTGACGCTGCATGCCGGTTTCTGGAAAGTCGGGCAGGGACATCTGCTGCTGATACCCCTGCTTCTGATAAAACGGCAGAGCCTGAAAGCTGAAGGTATCCACCAGCGCAAAGAGACATCCCCTCTTAGCCGCCTCCTGTTCCGCGGCTTCCATCAGCGCGTGACCCAGACCACTGCCACGCACAGTTTCGTCCACCCAGAGAAAATCAATGCAGAGCCAGTTGCCTTTGCGCGAGGCGATGACTCCACCGCGCAACACGCCTTCTGCATCTTTATGATAAACCGACAGCGGGCCCCAGTTCTCGCGGCTGATAAACTGCCGGTTGTAAGCGCCTAATCCTGCCAGCAACGCGTCCCGATCATTATCGTTTTCCTGATGGGTAAGGGTAAATGTGCGCATTCTGTTCCTCTTCTATTTGCGTGTTTTTATCCCCTGCAGGGGATATACGGGCGATTATCCTCTATGGGGTATAAATGACTGATTATCCCTTTGCGGGTATAATCTCTTTTTATCCCCTATAAAGGATAATGCATCTGCGTTATGCTGACAGCCTGTGATCCTTAAGGAGTCACCCCATGATATACAGCCCGATACAGCTGGCAAACCAGCTCAAGTTTATCCGCCAGCGCAATGGCTGGACGCAGAGTGAGCTGGCAAAAAAGGTCGGCCTGAAACAGGCTACCATTTCTCATTTTGAAAATGCGCCTGACAGCACCTCACTGGCCACGCTGTTTAAGCTGTTACAGGCGCTGGAAGTGAGTCTGGCCGTTCAGGAAAAAGAGGCGGTCACGGCGACTCATTTGCATGATGAGGATGAGTGGTAATGCAAAGGCTGATTGCGTGGATGAACGGCGAACGGGTGGGTGTACTGACACGGCAGCGAAACGGCACCCATGCGTTTCAGTATGATACCGGCTGGCTGAGTAATCCGCTCTCCCGGCCGCTGTCACTCTCAATGCCATTGCAGGTTAAGGCGATCACATCACACGCTGTGATTAACTTCTTCGATAACCTGCTGCCGGACAGCCCACTGATTCGTGAGAGAATCGCAGCACGTTACCAGACTCAATCCTGTGAGCCCTTTGATTTACTGCAGGAGGTGGGACGTGACACCGTCGGAGCAATCATGCTGTTGCCGCCCGACAGGCCATTGCCTGCCGTGCAGGCTCGTTATGAGGTGCTGGATGAAGCCCGGCTCGAAAGCGTACTGTCGGCCAGGTACGATATTCCGCTGGGAATGTTGCATGAGGAGCCCGATTTCCGCCTCTCAGTTGCGGGTGCACAGGAGAAAACCGCGCTGCTGCTGACGCAGGAAGGCTGGAGCATTCCTGCCGGTGGCACGTCTGCCTCACACATCATTAAGCTGCCAGTCGGTGAGATTAAACAGCCGACCGCTACGCTGGATATGCGTGAAAGCGTAGAGAATGAGTATCTTTGTCTGACGCTGGCCCGCGCACTCGGTATCAATGTGCCGCAGGCGACCATTATCCGGGCCGGAAAGATGCGCGCCCTCGCCGTTGAACGCTTTGATCGCCGCTGGTCACGTGACAAAACCCGGCTGATTCGCCTGCCACAGGAGGATTTCTGTCAGGCGCTGGGACTGACCTCGTCAACCCAATATGAATCGGATGGCGGGCCGGGCATCGCAGAGATCATGCAGATACTGATGGGATCACGTCACGCCATTGAAGATCGCTATCGCTTTATGATGTTCCAGGTATTTCAGTGGCTGATTGGTGCCACCGACGGTCACGCCAGGAATTTCTCACTGTTTATTGAGCGCGGCGGCAGTTACCGTCTGACCCCTTTTTATGATGTGATCTCCGCGTACCCGGTGCAGTCGGGTTCCGGCATGAACACGCAAGCGCTGACACTGGCGATGGGGCTGGGCGCCACTCAGGAGAAGAGGACGGAGATCGACAAAATTTACCCGCGCCATTTTATCGCCACGGCGAAGCAGGTGAGTTTCGATCGTGACAGCCTGCAGCAGATCTTTGACTTCTTTATTAAAGCGCTTCCCCAGGCAATCGTTTTGGTGCGTGATGCGTTGCCGCCCGACTTTCCTCAGCATATCGCCGACGCCATTTTCAGCCATGCATTGATTATGCTGGAGCGGTTACGGCATGGAGAGTGAGGGCACGGAGCTGGCACTATGCTGAAAAGCCAGTCTGCCCATGTCTCGTTAAAAGCGGGTCAGCTATGCTTATCTGACAGGCATAACAAAGGAGTATGGGTATGAAGTGTCCGGGATGTGAAGGAGAGGCGTTTGTTTACGCCACGCGTGATGTCAGTCTCAATACCGGTAATCCGGATGATGTTGTGCACGATGTGAAGGGCGATCACTGCATCCGTTGCGGGGCTGTGATCATGAATGCCGGCACGGCAGAGCAGTATCCCGAAAAGGCTGAAGCGCTGGAGAATGCCGGCGTTCCCATCAAATAATATCAGGAGCCCGCGTAAAGCGGGCTCTGCTTATCGCTTTATGTACTCTTCTGATCGGCTCACTCTTATTGGGTCCTGCGTCGCTGACCATTTTGTCGCCGGTCCCGGCGAACAATGTTTCCTGCGACGAATCACCCATAAAAAAGCCTGCACAAGGCAGGCAAATCGTTATAAGGGAATGTCCATCTTTTGATAACTCGCAACGAGTAAGTTGTGTGATGGTGGCACCCTACAGGAGAAACATTAGGTTTACCCTGGGAACGGGAACCTGACTCTGTCAATGCGGACACTGGAGTGCGTTATGGATGCCAATCGCTATGCCCTGGAAGTCATTGCTTCACCGCCGGTGTTTCCCGGTGTCGCCAGTCCTGTGTTGTCTGATGAAACGCTGCATCGTCGTCTGGCCGCTATTATTCAGCGCATGCAGGAGCAGAAGATTGCACAGCTGATTATCTATGCCGACAAAGAGCACGGCAGCAATTTTGAGTATCTGGCGGGATTCATTCCTCGCTTCGAGGAGGCGCTGCTTGTGGTGAATCAGCAGGGCGCTCTCACTTATATCATGGGTAATGAGAATCTAAAGCTGGTGCCTTTTGCCCGCAATCCGGGGCGCTGTCTGCATGCGCCGCTCTTTTCGTTGCCTAATCAGCCGATGCGCGGTGAGCAGCCACTGGATCAGCTGTTAAACGAGGCCGGGATTGTCGCGGGAGGACGCACCGGGCTGGTGGGCTGGAAGTTGTTTACCGGCAGGCAGCTAGGAATGTGCGATCTGCCGCAGTTCGTTTACGCTGCAGCGGCGCAGGCGGCGGGCAGTGATGCGCTGCTGGTTAACGCGACCGGGCTGTTTATTTCGCCGGATAACGGTGCGCGCTGCGTGAATTGCGCCGATGAAGTGGCGTTTTATGAGGCTGGGGCAAATCTTGCGTCAACCGCCATGCTGGCTGCGCTGGATAGCGTAGAGCCAGGCAACACGGAGAAGGCGTTAGGCGCACAGCTTAACGCAGAAGGTCAGCCTAATACGGTGGTGACGATTGCGGCAACCGGCGATCGTTTTGCGCATGCCCGGCTATATCCATCGGATAAACAGTTAGTCACTGGCGATAAGCTTTCTCTTACTACCGGCTATAAAGGCGGGCTGACAAGTCGTTCCGCTTATGTAGTCAGTGAGGCTTCTGAGTTACAGTGTAACGTTTCGGACTGGTTAACCCGTCTGGCGATCCCCTATTATCATGCGGTGGTCAGCTGGCTGGAACATCTGCACATCGGTATGACCGGCGGCGAACTCTATTCACTTATTGAGAGCGTGTTGCCCAAAGCAGAGTATGGCTGGCATCTGAATCCGGGGCATCTCGTGGCTGACGAAGAGTGGTTAAGCTCACCTGTCTATCCCGACTCTGCCGTGACACTAAAGAGCGGTATGCTGCTGCAGATTGATATCATCCCGTCGGTGCCGGGTTACGGAGGCTGCAGTATTGAGGATACGGTCGGGCTGGCAGATGCGGCATTGCGTGATGAGCTGGCGCGCGCTTATCCGGATGTCTGGCAGCGTATGACGCAGCGCAAAACCTACCTGGCGGAGGTGCTGAGGATCCGGTTGCCGGAGGAGGTGATTTTGCTCTCAAATACGGTAGGGTATTTACGCCCTTTTTTACTGGATAAGGGCCGCGCGCTGGTGCGTCAGTAGACGATTACCCGGCCTGAGGAGGCCGGTAATAATTTGTAAAATTTAACTGAGAGTAAAACAGAGGCGCATCTGTCAGGATACGCGCCTCAGAAAGTTCCTGGTTGCTCTCATTCGATGAAATGGTTTACCAAAAACGCGGTTTTGTTTGCCTGCAAAACCTCTCTTGCCGCGTTTATCGCACTCTCTGTCGCACTCTTTCTTAACTTCGAAAAACCCGCCTGGGCGCTGACCACCGTTTTTGTCACGTCACAGCTTTATGCGGCATCGACCGTCTCGAAATCACTGTTTCGTCTGATGGGCACGCTGCTGGGCGGCATCTTCATTCTGCTGATCTATCCTGAAACCGTGCAGTCACCCGTATTGTTCAGTCTTTGTGTGTCACTGTGGGTAACGGTTTGCCTTTATCTTTCTCTGCATGACCGCACGCCGAAGAGTTATGTCTTTATGCTGGCGGGTTACAGTGCGGCGATAATGGGCTTTCCTGATGTGGATACGCCGTCGGCGATTATTAATACCGTCATTTCACGTATTGAGGAGATTACGCTGGGTATCCTCTGCAGTACGCTGGTTCACCGGCTGGTATTTCCGGTTTCGATGCACCATCTGCTGGGGCAGAGCGTTAATCACTGGTTTCTCAACGCGCGCAAACTCTGTGATGAACTGATCAGCGGGATGGCGAAGAACAAATCGCTGGAGCGGGAAGATATCCTGATTCAGATGGCGGGCTATCCGCTGAATGTTGAAACATTGCTGACACACTGTGTTTATGAGGGCGAAGCGGCGCGTAATGTCATCCGTCTGGTCAGCGTGCAGTATCAGCATCTGAGCTATCTGCTGCCGACGCTGACTGCGATTGAGTCACGGCTGGGCGTACTGGCCGAACTGAACATTCGTTTTCCGCCGTGCGTCACCGACGTGTTTCAGGAATTTCTGTTGTGGCTGCATCATGACCGTATTAACGATATTGCCGGACTGCGTGAGGCAATTGCCGTCAGTCAGGCGACACTGGAAGAGGAATGGCGGGCAGGGCGTCTGCCAACCGAAGAGAGTCTGCTGCTGATTGGTCTGCTGGAGCGGCTGGCTAACTTTGTACGTATTGCCGATGCCTATGAAAATGTCAGCGCGCGAGCCGGGGATCTCTACAGCCACGGGGATGGGGCGGCGATCCGCAATATCCGGGAACATCGTCATATTGATAAAGGCCTGCTGCGGTTGTCCGCGCTGACCGCTTTTCTGGCCACCTTTCTCTCCAGCCTGTTCTGGATTGGCAGCGGCTGGGCCGATGGGGCGAATGCGCCTTTGATGGCGGCGATTATCAGCTCTTTTTTCGCGGGTGTTGATTCCCCGGTGACGCCGATGAAGCTCTTCGTGAAAGGGGTGGTGATTGCACTGGTGGTCAGCCTGTTTTATATCGCGTTCCTGATTCCACAGGCCAATACCTTACAGGCGTTGATGATCTGTCTGCTGCCTGGCCTGATGCTGCTAAGTCTGGTGATCGCTAATCCGGCAACCAATATGGTGGGGCTGAGTGTCGCTATTCAGATCCCCGGCTTTATCGGCTTAAGCCATCACTATGTGCCAAACCTGATCGTCACGCTGAACGCGGCCATCTCCTCAATGGTGGGGATTATGTTTGCTGTGGTGCTGACGGCGTTGATTCGCAATAAGCGGCCCTCCTGGATTGCCAGAAGAGCGGTGCAACGGGGACTGCGCGACCTGTTAGGATTTATCAAAATGGTGGAACGTAATTCCGCCACGCTGCTGTCACGGCAACAATTTATTGCCCGAATGCTCGACAGGGTGAACATTATTTTGCCGCGTAAGCGTCTCGATCCTGTGCCGGATATCGTGGTGGGTGGGTATCTGATTACCGAAACCTGGCTGGGTGCTAACTGTTATGACTTTTACGCACGATACAGGGAAGTGCTGGAGAGCCATCGGATTGATAGCGGTCAGATGTTTCACGAGCTGGCGCTTTATCTGAAACGCAAAATGAAGTCACTGCAATTAGCGCCGCATCAGGATCTGCTGGATGAACTGGATCTGTTACTGTTGCGGATAGAGAAAATTGCCCGCGAGGAGAGTGCAGCTGTCGCGCCATTAATCCATCTTTTTAATATTCGGGTATCACTTTTTCCCCATCAGCGTTGGCCGGAGTAACAGGGGCTGGCTGGTGGTGTTTCGAACCGGGATTGAAGTGTAGTAAAGAGAATACCTTTTAGTTACATCATACATTAGATCTTAATTTAAAAAAGATGTCAGACAGGGTGCCTGTTTGTCATGTCTTACAGTAAAACGAGCCGGGATGATAGGAAAACGCTGGGGTGTATTGCTGAGTAAAGCGGACATTATACCCATTTAAAATCAGCGTGTTGCATACTTTTTCATGCCCGCCTGACACTGTTGCCGTCATTTGAGGATTCGTCAAATTCGCATCACGCAGCGGCTGAAACCCGCAATAAGAGCAGGGTGCGCCTGGCGCATTACAGGCTGAGAGAATTAGCTGTTTACCTGTGGCTGTAACTGATAAATCCACGCAGTGTAATACTGGTTATCCCCGGCAGTTACGCGAACTTCGACGCGATCATAGCCATCTTCAAACGCATCCAGCATTGCCCAGTGCACATCCAGCTGCTCAGAGATAAACAAGTATCCTGGTACAGCGGGGCCATGTTCATCCAGAACAATGCCAGGAAAATCAGCCGCTGCACCCCAGCCACGCTCATAGAAGGTGCCGTTTACCGAGCCGGCCAGCCATTCGCCGCCAATGTTTTCAAGAATATGGGCATTCTCGCGGCCCGGACAGAGCGTGCCATAGACAAATAAGCGTTCCATTTTTCCTCGTTTTCCAGACTCAAAGCCGGTTACTTTAACGCGTTGTGATAAATTCTGCAGCCCTGACGTCACGCCAGTTATTCAGAATTGACGTAGCAGCGCCTGCGGAGCACAAAAATTCTACAGCTGGTGCCCGCATCCCGGTCCTGGAGCACACATTTAAAACAGGAAAGCCGTCGTTAACAGCCTGAAGGCTGTATTAGCAAATTACAGCTTTTAAGCTGTTATATTGCTTTAACAGCTTTTAGAGTGTATTTTGATTAAACAGCGTACAGGCTGTATCACCTGTTAAAGCGGTCAGCGCACGATGAAAAATGTCTATCCGATAAAAACACTCAGCCAGTTGCGTCCTTTGCTTATTGGTTTTCGCAAAGCAAATGGACTGACGCAAAAAGATCTGTCTGAACGATTAGGCGTCACTCAGCAGACTTATGCGCGTCTGGAAGCCAACCCGGCCAGAGCCAGCATTGAACGCCTCTTCAAAATCTTCACACTGCTGGGCGTGGAGATGACTCTCTCTTCGGGAATAAGCTCATCCGCAGGAAAGCAGACAGAAGAAAAGGGGACGTTAGAAAATTCACCTGCGAGACGGGAGAAATGGTGACGCTATGAGCCGGAGACAGCAGCGTTTAGTGATATGGATGAACGGTATTCAGGTTGGATTCTGGAACAAAAGCAAAGGAGAAGACACGCTGCAATATCTTCCTGAATGGAGTGCCGACGCGCAAGGAAGACCGTTATCGCTCTCTTTGCCTTTTACCCCCGGCGATCAAGTCTGGCGCGGAAATGTGGTACGTGACTACTTTGATAATTTATTACCGGATAGTGAAGGGATTCGCAGGCGTCTGGCAATGCGGTATCAGGCAGAAAGTCTCGACCCTTTTGACCTGTTGACCGAGCTGGGAAAAGATTGCGTAGGCGCGATACAGTTACTGAAAGAGGGCGATGAACCCACGGATTTATATTGCGTAAAATATCGGCCGCTCTCTGAATCAGAGATCGCAATGACATTGCGAAATACCACGGCGGCATCATTACCCGGCAGACAGAGTGATACAGGCGACTTACGGCTATCCATTGCCGGTGCGCAGGAAAAAACAGCGTTATTATGGCATGACGATCGGTGGTGCAAGCCTGAAGGGAATACGCCAACGACGCATATTTTCAAGTTGCCGCTTGGCCTGGTCGGCAATATGAAAGCTGATATGAGTACATCCGTGGAAAACGAATGGCTCTGTTCGCTGCTACTTGAACAATTCGGCATCCCGGTCGCAAGAACAGAAATCGCTCAATTCGAAGATCAGAAAGTCCTGGTGGTTGAACGTTTTGACCGCAAATGGTCAGGTGATCAGCGGTGGATCATTCGTTTACCTCAGGAAGATATGTGTCAGGCTGCGGGGATGTCACCATTACGCAAATATCAGGCCGACGGCGGGCCAGGTATCTCTGAAATTATGGAGATTCTGAGTCATTCAGATCACGCAGAACAGGACAGATTGCATTTCTTTAAAGCACAGATAATTTTCTGGGTACTGGCGGCCACAGATGGCCATGCTAAAAATTTCAGTATTGCGATAGGGCCTCAGGGGCATTATTGCCTTACGCCACTTTATGATGTTTTATCGGCATGGCCGGTCATCGGAAATGGCAATAATCAGATAGCCTGGCAAAAATGCAAACTGGCGATGGCCGCTCGCGGCAGCAGCAACTATTACAAACTCTACAGAATACAAAGACGGCACTGGATTAACCACGGTGAGCAGACCGGCCTGAGTAAAAAGCAGGTTGAGATGATGATGGATGAAATAATTTCTGACGCACCGGACGTCATCGAGCGTGTTCGCGCGCAACTGCCAGATCAGTTCCCGTCAGAACTGGCAGAACGCATGTTTGATGGCATAACGCAGCAATGCAGGCGTCTGGCCGGAAATTAGCGCCGATTAAAATTTCCCACTGAACACAGTGTCAGAAGAGAACAGGCTGAGAGGTGCAACACGGCAACGCAGATGTTTATCGATTACAGCCTGAATGATGAAAAGACGGAGAGATTCATTGTCAGACAGAATCATCAGGCATCCGCAGAGATTCCCCGGGAAAGGTGGAAAACAGGATAAGACAGACACCTGACCAAAGAGCGCATAATGTATATTATGTTAAATAAGAGATTAACAGTGCACTTATCGCTGTGATACTGCGTCATTCATTCCTGTACTTCCGACCTGCAGTTACGTTACTGCCACTGCCCTGCACCTTCATAGTGATGCCTTCAAACAGATCGCCTGAAAACCCCGAACAAGGATGCAGTCCGGGGTTTGTCATCAGATTATTTCAGATGCGAACGCAATGCTTCACCCGCCTGGTCAATGGCTGTTCTGACTGTCGGTTCCTGGCTCAAGGCGTTCAGCAAACCGAAGTCATGAATCATGCCATTGTACCGTGTAACGGTCACCGGCACGCCTGCTGCATCCAGCTTACGACCGAATGCTTCACCTTCATCCCGTAATACGTCCAGCTCTGCAGTCTGAATCAGCGTTGGCGGTAACCCCTTCAGCTGTTCAGTGTTGGCGCGCAACGGCGATGCCAGAATGTTATTACGATCTTTTTCCGACGTCGTGTAATTATCCCAGAACCACTTCATCATGTTCTTCGTCAGGAAATGTCCGTCAGCAAACTGCTCATATGACGGCGTGTCGAAACGCGCATCGGTAACCGGCCATAGCATCACATCATAACGGATAGCTGGCGTTTTAAACTGTTTCGCCTGTAACGCAACTGCCGCCACCATGTTACCGCCAACGCTGTTACCAACCAGCGCCAGACGTTTTCCGTCAACGCCAATTTCAGCACCATGGTCGGCGACCCATTTAGTGGCTTCATAGGCCTGAGTGATTGCCACCGGGAAATGGGCTTCTGGCGAAGGTTGATAGTTAACGAATACCGCTGCAGCACCGGATGCATTCACCATGTCACGAACCAGACGTTCATGGGTTGGAAAATCGCCCAGCACCCATCCGCCGCCGTGGAAGAACATAAACACCGGCAATGTGCTGCTGGCGTGCTCAGGTTTAACGATGGTCAGCGTCAGAGACTTGCCCAGTACAGTAATGATCTTCTGTGAAATCTGTGCCGGCGGCAGTTCTGCGCCCTTCTGTGCTCCGGTCAATACTGCCCGGGCATCGTTGACAGAGAGTTGCTCAATTGGTTTACCCGTTCCGCTGTTGAGCGCTTTCAGAAAGGCGGCAACACCTACGGTCGGTTGCGGGCTGTTTTCAGTTGGCGCAGCAAACGCGCTACTTATCTGGCTGCTTAACAGTAATGCACTGGCGATCAGTTTCATTTTCATTACAGGACTCCGATTAACTTGCTATTTAATAGTGCGCTATCTGGTTAGCCGGACAATGACACGGCACCTCTTCATTGTAAACAACTAAATAGTGCGCTATTTAAATGGCAGAACCAGTCTTCCTGGAAATCATCGGAGTTAACGTGGCAAATTGCAGCTATCTGTACCGAATTGCAGTCATTGAGCGCGACATTTCAGAAGCGGAAAAATCCTGAATTGTTCCAGCTCTCTACTCAGCACTGAACTCCTGGTGCTCTGCTTTGGCTGCCAATCCCGGTGAATTCAACCTGGCGGCACTTTTCTCTGATTAACTTTTATCGCACAAATGCCGGACTATTAATTAAAAAAACAACTTTTGTATGATGTAACTAAATAGATTAATTCCCTCAGAAATTTCACATTTACCGCGGCTGATTTTCGCTTTGGTCTCAGGCCCTTTACTCTCTCTGCACTGCTACACGACTTCAACCAATCAATAAAGGAAACATTGATGAAAACATCATACGCTTTGATCGCAACATTACTGATGACCTCTGGCGCGTCCGCTATCGCAGCTCAGCCCGCTGCCGCTAAAAATCCGCTGAGCGTACACGTTCTTAATCTGCAAACCGGTCAGCCTACCGCGGGCATCGAAGTCGAGCTGGATCAAAAGCAGCAGGATAACTGGGTAAAACTGGCCTCAGGCGTTACCGACAATAACGGTCGTATCAGCGCCCTGTTCCCGCAGGACAAGATGGCCAGTGCAGGCAGCTACCGTGTGGTGTTTAAAACCGGTGACTTCTACAAAAAAACCAACCAGAAAACCTTCTTCCCGGAGATTCCGGTTGAATTCAACATGGAAGCCAGTGGCGAGCACTACCATATTCCGTTACTGCTGAGCCCGTTTGGTTACTCAACCTATCGCGGCAACTAATCTGCTAATCCGGCACTCAGGTGCCGGATTCCCCCGCGACGCGAGCCGGAAAACACGCCACCAGCCAGTCGATAAACACCCGCAGCCGTTGCGTTACGTGCCGGTTTTGCGGATAAACCAGATGAAACGGATAACCCGCAGGCCGCCAGTCGCGCAGTATCTCCACCATATCGCCCTGTCGCAGAATCGACGACAGTGAATAACTGAACGTCTGAATGATCCCCAGCCCGGCCAGACCCGCCGCCAGGTGTGCATTACTTTCATTAACGCCAATACGATGCGCGCTGGTGATCTCTATTTTCTCACCCTGACGTTCAAACTTTAGCGGAAACGGTTTGCCGGTTTGCGGCGAAAGATAACTCACCAGCCGGTGCCCGTTGCGCAATTCATCAGGGTAAGCAGGAATCCCAAATGCTTTGAGATAGGCGGGTGTCGCGCAGGTGATCAGCGTGGCGTGCCCTACCAGACGCGCCACCAGTGAGGAATCGGCCAAAGGACCGCCACGAATGACACAGTCAATGTTGTCGCTAATCAGATTAGCCGGACGGTCCGAGACGCCAAGATCCAGCGTAATGTCCGGATAGCGGGCAAAGAAATCGGGCAGCAGCGGAATAAGAATATCCCGTGCGGTAGACCCGCCGATATCAACGCGTAACTGCCCGCGCGGTTTACTGCGCCGCGCATTAAAACAGGCATCAATATCCTCGAGATTGTGCAGGATACGCAGTGCTTTCTCATAGTATTCCTGCCCTTCTGCGGTGACGGTCACGCGCCGGGTGGTGCGTTGCAGTAGCCGCACGGAGAGATGTTGCCCGTTCGTGGGCGCTGGATCTGAAAGATCGCGGCATCCGGGTTAATGTCGTGAGTCCTGGCCCGGTTCGCACGCCTGGGTTGGGTGATCTGGTGAGTGAAGAGCAGCGTCAGGGTCTGTTTGATGCGCTGGCGGCACAGATACCGCTTGGCCGTCTGGGTGAACCACAGGAGGTTGCCCGTACCGTTGCGTTTCTGGCGTCTGATGCCGCCAGCTTTATTAACGCGACAGAGCTGTTTGTCGATGGCGGCATGGCACAAGTCTGAGGTTTAAGCCAGCCTGAACGCTGCCACAACAGTGATAACCCGAAATCCCGGTTCAGCCAGACCAGCACAGCCTGGCTGGCTGACCGCTAGCCAGTCACTCCCTGTTTCATAACCCGAAGGAAAAGCTGCGATCTCTCCGTCGTCCGGCACGCAGTCATAAAATGTCACGTTGCAGTCATCCCGTCCGGTAAATCCCCGCTATAGTTATTGCCTGTCACGTCCGTCATAACACCATGGAGATAACATGAGCCAACTTTTTTCCACTGTCTCGCTAGGCGAACTTACGCTGGATAACCGCATTGTGATTGCCCCGATGTGCCAGTACTCCGCTGAAGCAGGCAATGCGACCGCCTGGCATCGGATCCATCTTGGCCAGCTCTCCTTTTCCGGCGCCGGTCTGATGATTATTGAAGCCACTGCCGTTGAGGACATTGGCCGTATCTCTCCCGGCGATCTCGGTTTGTGGAATGATGATAATGAAGCCGCACTAAAAACAGTTCTGGATGATGTGCGCCGCTACTCCTCTATCCCGATTGGTATGCAGCTGGGCCATGCGGGACGTAAAGCGTCGTGCGCGGTTCCCTGGGAAGGCGGTAAGCAGATTGCACCCGATGCAGGCGGCTGGCAAACCGTAGCCCCGTCGGCACTGAGCTACAGCGCGGATGAAGTTAAACCGGTTGCCATGAGCATTGACGATCTGCAGCGGGTAAAAAAGGCTTTTGTTGAGAGTGCCCGCCGTGCAGTGCGCCTGGGTATTCAACTGATTGAAGTGCATGCCGCGCACGGCTATCTGCTGCATCAGTTTCTGTCACCGCTCTCGAATCAGCGCAGTGATGAATATGGCGGCTCGCTGGAAAACCGACTGCGTTTCCCGCTTGAGGTGTTCAAAGCCGTCCGTGAAGCCGTTCCCGCTGCCATTCCGGTGGGTGTGCGTATTTCCGCGACGGACTGGGTGGAAGGCGGCTGGGAAATCAAGCAGTCGATCGCCCTCTCACGTGAGCTGGAAGCGCTTAACTGCGCCTATATTCATGTTTCCAGTGGTGGTTTGTCGGAAAAACAGGAAATCAGCGTCGGACCCAATTATCAGGTGCCTTTCGCCCGCGATATTCGCGAGCAGGTGTCAATCCCGGTGATTGCTGTTGGCCTGATTACTGAACCTCAGCAGGCAGAAGGTGTTCTGCAACAGGGCGACGCTGACCTGGTGGCGCTGGCGCGCGGCATTCTCTATGATCCCCGCTGGCCGTGGCACGCCGCCGCCGCACTGGATGGCAAAGTGCAGGTTCCGCCGCAGTATCTGCGTTCTGAACCGCACGATGTCAAAGGCATCCTGACGCAGGATCAGTAAGCGTTAACGGGCAGGCCGCGTTACCGTGGTCTGCCCGCGATTTTAAAGAATGCCTTTCAGCCGCAGATGCTGGAGCAGCATAATGGTCTTGGCATCCACGATCTCACCCTGATCAATCGCCTGTAAGGCCTTGTCGAAACCGATCTCCAGTACCTCGATATCTTCGCCCTCTTCCACTATTCCGCCGCCTTCACCGCTGCGCTGTTGATCGTCATACTCAGCAATAAAGAAGTAGAGTTTTTCCGTCACTGAACCGGGGCTCATAAAAGCCTCAAAAACCTTTTCTACGCGACTGACGCGAAAGCCCGTCTCCTCTTCCGCTTCGGCAACAATACGCGTCTCAGGCGAGGCGTTATCCAGCAGACCAGCTGCCGCTTCAATCAGAAAGCCATCATGCCCGTTCAGGAAAATGGGAAAGCGAAACTGCCGGGTCAACACGACTGTGCGTTTATCACGGTTATAGAGCAGAATCACCGCGCCGTTTCCCCGATCGTAGGCTTCACGGCTCTGCTCCTGCCAGCGTCCATCGCTGCGCAGTAGCGAGAAGGTGTACTTCTTCAGGGTATACCAGTTATCTGACAGCAACTGCTCGTTGATGATGCGTACGCGGGGATGATTCTGCTGCATGATACTCTCCAGGATAAGTGGACAGCCCACACGCTATCATGCACAATCGTGCAAATTCAAGAAAAAACATGCAGAATGGAATGATGCTATCCAGCCAACGAAAACAGACAATTCTCGCCCTGCTCGCCCAGGAAAAACAGGTTCAGTCGCGCGACCTGAGCCAGCGATTTGGTCTCTCCGAAGACTCTATCCGGCGTGACCTGCGTGAACTGGCGGCGGAAGGATTACTGCAACGGGTGCATGGCGGTGCGTTACCGGTATCCGCTGCACTGGGCACCTTTGAAACACGAAAAAGCGTGCAGACGGCGTCTAAACAGATTATCGCCAGAAAAGCGGCCTCATTGATCCAGCCAGGCCAGATTGTGCTGATTGATGGCGGGACCACCAGCGCTGAACTGGTACGACAGTTGCCGACAACGCTGAGCTTTACCGCCGTGACACACAGTCCCAGCGTGGCGCTGGCGTTAGCCGATCACCCACTCGTGGAGGTTATACTGATTGGCGGGCAACTTTATAAGCATTCGGTGGTGGCGGTAGGCGCAGCCATGCTGGAGTCGATAAACCGCATTAACGCCGATCTCTTTTTTATGGGTGTTACCGGTGTGCATCCGGCGGCGGGCCTGACAACCGGGAATTTTGAAGAAGCGACGGTGAAGCGGGCGCTGGCAGGACGCGCAGCAGAAACCGTGGTACTGGCGTCCGCCGAAAAGCTCAATTCAGCGTCGGCATTTGCCATTGGCGATCTGTCGCTGGCGAGTACGCTGGTAGTGGAAACAGAGCCGGACGAGGCGCTGAAAAAGGCGCTCAGCCAGCACGGTGTGACGATCATCTGAGATCGCAGCAAGCCTGCAGCGCAAGATACGGGCCGGTCAGCGGTCTCTGCGCAGGAGGAAACTGCTGTGCGACGGGTGTCATTGAACTTTGTGCCAGGGCAACGGCAACCGCGCCCTGCTGATAAGCCTGCTCTGCCGCCGCCGCAATCAGAGCAAAGTAGCGAGCTGTGTCTCCCGCTTTAAACGCTGCCCAGGCATCTTCCACCAGCATGACTTCTATCTGACTGTCTGGATGACAGAAGAGTGTCCGTGTCGCAGCCAGCGTCGATTCTGCTGCACACAGCGCCACCGTCGGCCCCGTAAGATGCCGCAGTGTCTCCGCTAACATCCGGTCAGTGCGCATTACCCCAGCATGCGTACTGAAATCATCAGCAACCGGCCCCAGCGTCGAACAGGTGATCAGAATCGCATCAAACTGCGGCAGCAGCGATTCAATCAGCTGTGCAATACGGCGGCGTAATTCCACTGTCATCCCGCCGCTTCGCTCCGCCTCAGTCAGCAGCGCAGGCATCACCAGATGATTCAGGGGCGGAATGTCGAGAGCCAGTACGCGGGCGGCATCATCAAAGATCGCGATATTACTGGCGGCGGTATGGAAGCAAAGAATGTTCAGGGTGAGCTCCGGTTCTTCATAAAGTTAGCGTGCGGGCGACCATGCGGCCTGCTGGATAACGACACGATAACCATCCCCATCCATAAATGTCACGCCCCGTTGATCCCAGTAGGGATTAAATGATGGCATCCGCTGAAATCCTGCCTCATCCATGCTGTTACAGCGAGCCAGCCAGTCAGGCTGTTGTGGGATGTAGAGCACCAGCAGATCGTCATCCGTTGGCGATGGCCGGACGGGATGCGTGTGACAGAGCGTGAATTCGAGATGCCAGGCCAGCCCGTCAGCGCCCAGCATCACACCACTGAACCCCTGATGGTCAGTAAACTCACCGATTTTTTGCAACCCCAGCCCAAGGCAATAGATTTGGCAGCTTTGCGTCAGGTCAGTCACTGGACGGGCAATACGCAGATGCGGGATAGTCATGCTTCTCTCCTTGTTGAGTTCACTGATATTTATCACAATCCTCTGAGCTTCCCGTGACGCTGGATGCGTAACCACTTCCCCGGCACTTCCATCAAACCACCGTTTTTTGCAAAAAGATGTGAATACCCTTCCGCGCAGTCCTGACCCTGAAATCGCTCTGCAGTCGGCGTGCCGCTGCGGTCGGCACCCTGTTCCGGTTATCCGGAAAATCACCTTACCGCTCACAGCGCTAAATGCATTCCCGCTGCGGTCATCTACACTTTCCCGGTATTCATACGGCAATGTCCTGTGCATTGCCTGGCTATAAAAGGAAGACAATATGACTGAACACGCTACCCAGAACCACGCCTGGTTACTGGCATCACGCCCTCACGGTGAGCCGACCAAAGAGAATTTCCGCCATGTGGCTCAGCCCGTTCCGGAAATCAAAGAGGGTGAAGTGCTGCTGAAAACCATCTACCTCTCGCTTGACCCCTACATGCGTGGCCGGATGGATGAGGGTAAATCCTACGCTGCGCCCGCAGAGCTGGATGAGCCAATGGTGGGCGGCACCGTCTGTCAGGTTGCAGAATCGAAAAACAGCAACTTTAAAACCGGTGACTGGGTGCTGGCGCAGAGCGGCTGGCAGGAATATGCCGTTTCCGATGGCAAAGAGATTGCGAAGCTGGACAACGATATGCCACATCCCTCATGGGCGCTGGGCATTCTCGGTATGCCTGGCTTTACCGCCTATATGGGTCTGATGGATATCGGTCAGCCGAAAGCGGGCGAAACCCTGGTGGTTGCCGCCGCAACCGGTCCAGTGGGCGCAACGGTCGGTCAGTTGGGCAAACAGAAAGGGTGCCGCGTAGTCGGTGTCGCCGGTGGCGAAGAAAAATGCCGTTATGCGGTCGATACGCTGGGTTTTGATGCCTGCCTCGATCACCACAGCGCAGACTTTGAAGAGCAACTGAAAAACGCCTGCCCGGATGGCATCGATATTTACTTCGAAAACGTCGGTGGCAAAGTGTTTGATGCCGTATTCCCGCTGCTGAACACCGCGGCACGCGTGCCGGTCTGTGGTCTGGTCTCCGCGTACAGCCAGCGTGAGCTGCCGGACGGTCCGGACAGAACCTCGCTGATCATGGCAGGTATCCTTAAGCGTCGTATCCGTATGCAGGGCTTTATCATCTTCCAGGATTACGGTGACCGTTATCCTGAGTTCCTCAAAGCAATGAGCCCGCTGGTGGAGAGCAAAAAAATCCACTATCGCGAGCATATGATTGAGGGATTAGAGAATGCACCACAGGCGTTTATCGACATGCTGAATGGCAAAAACTTCGGTAAAACCGTGGTGAAGGTCAGCGAGTAATCGCGTTAGCGTGCCACGTCAGTGACGTGGCACGCATTTATCAATGCGGCTGCCGTGAAACGTGTTCGGCAGCCGCACGATTAGCGTCACTGACCGCCTCTCCCAGCGTTGCGCCAAGACTCAGGCGCTGACACAACACCCCGACAAAGCAATCCCCGGCACCGTGTGTACTGACCAGCGTCACCTTTTGCGCCGCCAGCGTGTGCGTCTCTCCTGCCTCGCTGTAAGCCACTCCGTGTTCACCTGCTGTCACCACCACGCGGGCAAAGCGTCCCGCCAGCGATGCCGCAGCAGCACGCGCTGAAGTCAGATCCTGCACGTTAATCCCGCACATATCGCGCGCTTCGATGGCGTTCACCACCAGCAGATCGATACAGCCCTCAAACCCCGCTGACAATGTCCGGGCAGGTGCAGCATTCACACAGACCGTAATCCCCCGCTGCCGTGCCGCCTGTGCCGCGCAGAGATTTACCGCCTCCGGGACTTCGTTTTGCAGCACCAGCAGCGAAACATCCTGCCAGAAGCCTGGCTGTGCAAAGGTCTCAAGCGGGATTTGCTGATTGGCATTAGAGACCACTACCGCGCCGTAATCCCCTTCAGCATCGGTAATCGCCACGCTCATGCCGGAGGGAAGCGCATCGGTCACACTCACCTGCGTACAATCGACACCGGCCTGCTGCAGATGATCCAGCAGGAATTTCCCCTGCTGATCGCGCCCCACCGACCCGGCAAAACGCACTGCTGCGCCCGCACGGGCCGCCGCGACCGCCTGATTCCCGCCCTTGCCGCCGAACTTATAGTGACAGGCGCTGCCCATCACCGTTTCGCCTTTCTCCGGGCGATGGTGTGCGTCCAGCATAATGTCGTAATGAAGACTGCCGGTGACTGCAATTTTGCTCATAGCTAGAATTCCCGCAGATCCTGAACCGCATGCTGGGTTTTCATCAGGTTCTTCTCCGCCCGCTTCAGATCTTTTTTGGCGATAGCGACAAACAGCGCATCCAGAATATTGAGCTGGGCGATGCGTGACGCGGCGTTTTCACCCAACAGATGCGATCCCTGAGAGGTTGAATTGAGGACCACATGCGCACTCTGCGCGATCGGGGATTCGGCGTAGTTAGTAATGGCGATCACTTTCGCGCCATTCTTTCCCGCCAGTTTAACCGGATCGTTCACTGCACGTGTCGCACCCGAATGGCTGATGGCGATAACCACATCGTCATCAGATAACACGGCGGCTGACATCAGCATGATGTGGGCGTCGTCATAGGCGGTCGACTTGATGCCAATCTTCAGCATCTTGTGCGACAGGTCCCGCGCCACGGCGGCAGAGCCGCCGACGGCATAGAGATCGATATGACGCGCTTTAAAGATGATATCCGCCGCACGATTGAATTCAGAGACATCCAGAATCGATAATGTTTCTTCGATGGCCTGGATAGAGGTTCTGAACACTTTGGCCAGCAACTGCTCCGACGAATCATCCGGCTCAATTTCCGCATGCAGTCCCGCCACTTCAGACTGGTTGTAATAGATCAGACCACTTCTGAAATGCCTGAAGCCGGTGAAGTTAAGTTTTTTTGTAATCTTAACGATCATCGCTTCAGAGACATTATTCTCCTGCGCAATCTCCTTTAAAGACGACTGCTCAGTCATGTCGGTTCGGGCAATTATCGCCTCCGCCACACGGCGTTCTAACGGCGTCAGTTGGGGCAAACGCATACGAATCTGAGCGCCAATGGCTCGCGGATCTTGCTTCATTACTTGCCTCGGGTCGCCCGGTCAATCAACATCGCTATGATAATAATAAGGCCGGTAGCGAGCAATTGGTAAAAGGCCTGAATGTTCAGTAAGGTCAGGCCATTACGTAACACCCCGAGGATCACCACGCCAATCAGCGTGCCGAAAATACTGCCCTTGCCGCCCATCAATGATGCACCGCCAATGGCCGCCGCCGCGATAGCGTCCAGCTCCCACAGGTTGCCGATAGTCGGCTCGGCAGCGCCCAGACGACCAATCAGAATCAGCGAAGCGAGTGACGCCAGCAGACCGGAGAAGATGTAAACCGTCACCTTGGTGCGCTTCACCGGCACACCCGCGACCCGCGCCGCCTCTTCATTACCACCGATCGCCAGAATATATTCCCCCAGCGGGGTCTTATTCATCACCGTCCAGAGCAGCAGCGCAATCACCGCCACAATCACAATCGGCGTCGGAATACCCAGCACCGTGCTATTGATCAGGCTGCGGAACGCCAGCGGAATGCCAAAGACCGGATTGCCGCCGGTATAAATCAGCGCGATAGCCCGGAACAGCGACAGGCCGCCCAGCGTAACGATAAACGGCTGCAGCCCGGCATAGGCAATCAGCGAACCGCTGAACAGCCCGCACATCGCGCCGACGCCCAGCGTCGCGAGAATCGCCAGCGGCACCGGCACACCCAGGGTCATCAGCGTGGCACCCAGCACCGCTGAGAGCGCCGCGGTGGGGCCAACCGAAAGGTCAATCCCGCCGGAGATAATCACCAGCGTCATGCCCAGAGCAATCAGGGCGTTGATCGAAGACTGCTGCAATATATTCAGCAGATTTGGCAGCGTGAAAAAGACCGGCGACAGAAACGAAAATGTCACCACGATAATCAACAGGCCAATTAAAGTACCGGCATCACGCACGTTAAATTTAAGCCGCAGCGCGGGTCGGGTACCTGGCGCGGTGGAGGTCTGAGTCGTCATAATATTAACCTTAAATAGTGTCAGGTAAGCGGTCAGGCGGTCTGGTCGATATCTTTAATGGCATAGCGGGCAATGTTCTCTTCGGTGATCGCGCTGCCAGTGAGCTCTTTGGTGATACGCCCCTCGCGCATCACCAGCACCCGGTCAGAGATGCGCATAATCTCGGTCATCTCTGACGACACCACGACAATGGCTTTGCCCGCCTGCGCCAGTTTCTCAATCAGGTGATAGATCTCAGACTTAGCGCCAATGTCGATGCCACGCGTCGGCTCATCAAACAGAAACACGTTGGCATCCGCCGCCACCCAGCGGCCAATAATCACTTTTTGCTGATTGCCGCCGCTCAGCGTGCCGATGGTTTTCTCAATGTCGAGCGGACGCAGTTTGAGGTCGCCCATCACCCTCAGCGCCTCACGGTCGAGCCGGGCATGGTTCATCAGCCCCGCCAGCGTGAAGCGGTGCATCGACGGCAGCGCCATGTTCATCTTCACCGCCCGCTCTTTAATGATGCCCTCTTTCTTGCGGTCCTCCGGCACCAGGCCAATACCTGCTTTGATCGCCGCACGCACGTTGTGGTTCTGCACTGCGGTGCCGTTGACGCTCACCGTGCCACCGGTACGCCTGTCGATGCCGGCAATCAGCTTGAGCAGTTCGGTCCGCCCCGCACCCACCAGCCCGGCAATGCCCAGCACTTCACCAGCTCGCACGCTGAAACTGGCGGCTACCACGTCATTGCCCCGCGTCAGATCCTCTACCCGCAGCACCTCGCGTTCGCTGACAAACGCCTGATGGTCGAGTTTGTCGATCTTCCGTCCGACCATTTTGGCGACAATGCTCTCTTCATCCTCATCACTGATGTTGACCACACCCACCTGCTTTCCGTCACGCATAATGGTGGCGCGGTCGCAGACCCGGAAAATCTCATTCATCTTGTGCGACACATAGATCAGCGAGACGCCGGTCGACTTCAGATCGCCTATCAGCTCCGCCAGCCGGTCGAACTCGCGGGGCGTCAGACTGGAAGTCGGCTCATCCATGGCGATGATTTTTGCGTCATCCAGCAGCGCACGGGCGATCTCAACAATCTGCTGCTGCGACACCTTGAGATTTCTGATCGGCGTATCGGGATCGATAGTGGGATCCAGCGTATTCAGAATCAGCGTCGCCCGCGCCAGCTGCGCTTTTTTATCCACCCACCAGCCACCGGCACGGGTCAGCGGGCGACCCAGGAACATGTTCTGCGCCACGGAAAGCTCAGGAACATGCTGCAACTCCTGGTGAATCATGGCGATACCGGCCTGACGTGCACTGAGCGGGCTGCGAATCTGCACTCTGTTGCCATTAACGCTGATCTCTCCGCTGTCAGCGCCGCGCACGCCTGAGAGGATATTCAGCAGTGTCGATTTACCCGCGCCGTTTTCCCCAATCAGCGCATGCACCTCGCCGGGTCGCACTGAAAAATCGACCTCCTGCAGTGCGGCGGCGTTACCGTAACTTTTGTTGATGCCGCGCATCATTAAGCGAAACTGTTCCATACCCGCCTCCGCCGACTATTGCTGAGCCAGCAGCTCACGCAACCGGTTGTTGTCTTTGGTCGAGAACGCGTCGACGTTCTCTTTAGTGATCAACGCCTGTGGCGTGGAGATAACGCGCGACAGTTTCTGTCCATTGATCAGACGGATCATGACGTCCATCGCCACTTCACCGGTCAGCACCGGGAAGCTGTCCACCGTGCCGGTCAGCTCGCCGCGCTTGATTGAGGCGTAAGCATCCGAAATGCCGTCAGTGCCAAAGATCGCCACCTGTGACGCTTTGTTCTGCGCCCTCACTGCTTCCACCACGCCCAGCGCCATGGTGTCGTTGTTCGCATAGAAGCCGATCAGGTCAGGATGCTGCTGAAGGATGGTTGACGCCGCATTAAAGGCCTGCTCGCGACTCCAGTTCGCCGGCACGCTGGCAACAATGGTGAACTTGCCATTTGCGTCCAGTGTCTCTTTGAAGCCACGGGTACGCTGTCCGGCGGCATACACGCCCGGCTGCCCTTCAATCACCGCGACTTTCCCGCCCTGCGGATGATGCTGAATAAACCACTTCGCGACCCGCACACCGTTATCTTTCTGCACGTTGCCAACGTAGTAACGCGCATTCGGCATCACCGCATCGTTGACGTTCACCACCGGGATATTCTTGCTGTTCGCACTCTCCAGCGCAGGCTGCAGGTTGATGTCGGTCTGCGGCGAAACCAGCAGGCCGTTAAAGCCCTGGGAGATCAGGGTCTCTGCAATCGACAGCTGACCAAGCTGATCGTCCTCATTGGCTGCCGCCTGGTACTCGACGGTAATGCCATACTTTTTCGCCGCGTCCTGGTAGCCCTGGCCGAGCAGGCGCCAGTACTCATTCGTGAGGGTTTTTGATACCCCGCCAATTTTCAGCGACTTGTCGACTTTCGGCAGCGCGCCATATTTAGTATCAAGCTGGGTCCAGTCGGTGCGATCCGGTTCAGTGTCGGATTGCAGCGGTGCCAGATCTGCCGCATAAACTGTGCTGCAGAGCAGTGAAGAAGCGATAAAGGCAAGCAGGCGTTTTTTCATTTTTATAGTCTCAGCATGTGGGTAGAGGTGTGATGTTCTTAGGATTAATCGACTGTCAGCGAGCCAGCATGATGTCGTTGACTATCTGCTGGGAAGCCACCGCATCCTGACGCGCAATGGCCGCCAGTAATGCCGCGTTACCGTGCAGCTGGTCACAGAGTCTGAGCAGGCGCTTAACGGTAGCGATGTTGCTCTCTGCTTCACGAATCGGGTCCAGACCGCTGGCATCCGGGAAGGTATCGAAGTAGTAAGCGCCACTGTAGCCGTCACGCTGCATTTGCCAGAGAAACTCCAGCGTGGCGCGCGGATTCACGGAGGCAACCATCAGTCCGTCGTCACGTTTGCCCCAGCCGTCATTCAGGTCCAGTCCCAGCAGCCGTGAGCGGCGTGCCACCATCGCAGCAGCGTAAGCCGGGATCTCATTGGCAAACAGGACGTGCGCGAAATCCAGCGTGATACCCAGATTGGCGCAGCCGGCCTCTTCCACTGCCAGCAGACAGGTGGTCGCGTTGGGGAAGATGCTGTAGGCGCGAGGCTCATTCGGTTTATATTCGATGCTGACGTCGACATCCGGCGCGTACTCTGCCACTTCACGTACAGCGCTGACCGCATCCTCCCAGATCTTTTTGTAGTCGGCCTGGAAGCAGTAATCAAATCCATCCTGCCCCATCCACAGGGTCATCAGTCGGGAACCAAACTCCCGACCCGCATCGATACCGCGCTTGGTCAGCTCGATCGCTTCACGACGCACTTTCGCATCCGGATGGGTAAATGCACCGATTTTGAACTGAGGTGCATCCCAGCGCATCTGCATGCCATTTACCGCCAGGCCCGCATCCTCAATCGCCTGGCGCAGAGTGGCGATGTCAGTGGTGAGATGCTGCGGAAAATTAAGATCGAGATGTGTTAAGCCATTTACCTTTCCCGCACGGGCAACCATCTGGAGAACCGACGGCTTGCCCTGCAGGTCAGGCCAGTAGAGGTGTGCGCCCGAGGCGAACGAGTTGAGACGGGTAGCAAATTTCAGTTCCGACATGAGGCTCAATCCTTCAGAGTGCGTATTGTGAAGTACTTTTCATATTCACGATTAATTGTGAAGTTATATATTAATCTACGCCTCGCGGCTTAATGCGCAAGTCTGTCAGGATGGGGAAATCTCTAAACCGGGAGCACTGTCACGAAATAGTTTCGGTGTGTTATCAGATGAATAACAGGCAGTGGAGGGAGAATTTAATTGAAAGACAACGGGTTGTCGTGAGAAGCCGGGCATGGAATCTGGCAGAGAAATAAATGAAAAAAGCTGAGCGCCAGGGCGGCGCTCAGCGGGACGAGATGACTTACTTCAGACGGAAAGCGACAACACTGTCGCCCTGCGTGGTGCCGAGCGAGCCGTGGCCGCCTGCGGCAATCACCACGTACTGCTTACCATCTTTACCCATAAAGGTGGATGGCGTGGCCTGCGCACCGGCGCTGAGTTCAGTCTGCCACAGCAGTTCGCCAGTGGTGCTGTCGTAAGCACGGAAGAAGTTATCTGCCGTTGCGCCGTGGAACACCAGATCACCCGCCGTCAGCAGCGGTCCGCCGTGCGCCACCATCCCCATCGGGAAACCGATCGGGAAGCGGCCAGGCAGGAAGCTGGTCTTGAGGTTTTTGGTGGTGCCGACGCGGCGCAGCCATTCGGTTTTGCCGGTGGTCAGATCCACACCCACCATCCGTCCCCACGGTGGCGCGATGCAGGGAATACCCAGTCCCGACGCCATCTGCTGGATGTGAATCGCGTAGTCACCGTGGAAGTTCTCATTCCAGTACGGCGTGCCATCTTTGGTGAAAGTACGCTGCGTTTCGGTTTCCGGCGTGCGCTTAATCAGGTTGTATTTGTAAGCCAGGCGTACCGGTGCCGCAATCAGCATCTGACGCTGTGGGTCAACAGCCACGGAACCCCAGTTAAACACCCCGATATTGCCCGGGAAGATCAGCGAGCCTTTCTCGGTGGGCGGCGTCCACGGGTTACCGTCATAGCGCAACTCACGGAAGGTGGTGCGGCAGGCCATCTGATCAAACGGCGTGATGCCCCACATCGACTTCTCAGTCAGTGGTTGCGGGATGAAGTTCAGGCTGGAGACCGGCTGGGTCGCCGCATACTGCTCGCCCTTAATGCCATCGGTAGAGACCTTAACCTGCTCTACCGGGTAAACCGGTTCGCCAGTCAGGCGATTCAGCACAAACAGGTTGCCGGTTTTGGTCGGCAGGATCACCGCAGGCTGCGGCTTGCCCTGATAGTTAATATCCACCAGCGAGGGCTGTGATGGGTTATCACGATCCCACAGGTCGTGGTTCGAACTCTGATAGCGCCATTTGAACGCACCGGTTTTCAGATCAAGCGCCACCAGCGCATCACGGAATTTCTCGGTGTTGCTGGCTGGATCGCGTTCAATCCCTACTTCATCCGGCGAGGCATTACCAAACGGCACATAGACCAGGCCGTTTTTCAGGTCCGCGCTAAGGGTAGCCCAGGCGATCGGGGTATCCTGCGGATAGGTGGCTCCTGCAGCGACGGGCGCGGTGTTATCCGGGTTAGCCGGATCGAAGTTCCACACCAGACGACCACTGACGGCGTCATAGGCACGGATCACACCCGATGGGTTGCCGCTGTTGAAGCCGTTATCCATCACTGAGCCGCCGACAATCACCAGATTGCCTGCCACCAGCGGTGCTGAGGTCTGCATCAGCGCATGCGGACGCACCTCGCCCATGTTGGCGCGCAGGTTCACCACACCGTTGTCACCAAAGTCAGCGCACGGCTTGCCGGTGTCGGCATCCAGCGCCAGCAGGCGGGCATCGGTGGTCGCGTTAAAGATACGCTTGCGGCAGATGGCCGGTGCTGCGCCCGTCTGCTGTTGCACCTGCTGACCGGCATCGAAATAGCTCACGCCGCGACAGGTCTGATGCTGCTGCAGATAAGAGCGGTTTTTATCCGGCGCGGTTTTCCACTTCACCGCACCCGTTTCCGGGTCAAGCGCATGGACTTCGTTGTGCGGCGTACAGAAGTAAAGCATGCCGTTGGCTTTCAGCGGCGTCGCTTCAAAGGTGTATTCGGTCGCATCATCACCCTGACGCAGATCGCCGGTGTGATAGGTCCAGGCCACTTCCAGATCGTTGACGTTATCTTTGGTGATCTGCTTCAGCGCCGAGAAGCGCTGGCCATCCGCGGTTCCGCCATAGGCGCTCCACTCGTCAGCGGCACCACCGGTCGCAGAGGCGTTACGCGGTGTATTGATAGCGCCCTGCTGCGGCAACGGATCGTAGAAGCAGAGGCCAGCCACCAGCAATACCATCAGCACCACTGAACCGCCGAGGAACGGATGGAAGCGACGCTGTCCCTGATAAAGCGGACGCACCACCCACGGCAGAGCCAGCCAGACGCCCAGCACACCAAAGAGGTCACCGCGCGGGATCCACTGCCATTTGTCGAAGCCCACTTCCCAGATAGTCCAGATGAGTGTGACCCACATCAGCAGCGCATAGAGGGTCAGCGCACTGCGCTTGTTCATTAATAGCAGAATAGCGCTGAGCAAAACGCCTGCACCCATCAGCGCATAGAACGCGCTGCCTCCTGCCAGCAGGAGTTGTCCTCCCATGTAAATCAGGGCAATAGCAAATATCACCATGATTATACTGGTTAATTTATTGATCATGATCCTTCCTCGGGTCATTAGCGACGATAGGTAAGTTAAGCTGGAAACATAAATTCAACGAGATTTTAACTTACGCGTGAAATATGTAAAAACGTGTACAGGCGTAAATCATTAGCAATATTTATTGTAAATGTTACCTTCAGAGGTATTCAGACCGCTTTTTTTACTTTCTGAAGGGAGAATAACGAGATATACATCACAAAATATTAACCATAGGCCGCTAACTATCGCACCTTTTGTTCAAAGGCGAACAAATATCAGACAAGCATCGCTTCTATAAAGCTGGCTTAAGTGTAATTGATGGACAATTTTTAACGTCAAATAATCATAATGGTTTGTTTGCACCGCCCTGCAATAACTCTTATTGCTGAAAGCGGGAATGTTATTTTTTTCCTTTTTTAAACAGAAAGAGTATCAGCACTCATGCGGTGTCAATGATTTTCACATTATTAAATCTGGCAGTTGACTTTACGCTGTCATGATTTCTGTCACTTTAACCTCAAAAATATATAGATTAATAAAAGAAGTCGTTCCGGGACTGAAGAGTAATTCAGACATTCCGTAGCATGACGCGAAATCTAATTGTGATATATTTCATTCTTCTCACTTCTCTTTATCCAGCCAGCAGGCAGGATTTTCTCTGGCAGCAATAACCCAGGCAGGTTGACTATGTCCGCACTCAACGCTATTTACCGCAAGTTTCGTTTTCCGTTTAAGTTTTTAAATGCAGCTATTCGCTACCCTGCTGCTCAGGCACGAGTAAAGCGTTATTCCGTAATGTCGATAGAAGAAACAATTGATCTGTTATTACGTAATCCACAATTATCTCTGGCCCGTTACGGCGACGGCGAACTTGAAATGACCTGGTATAAAAATATCGGTTTTCAGCCCTTTGATCCAAAACTGTCAGGGCGGCTCAAAGCCTTGCTGCAACAGGACGCTGCGGCTAATCCGAACTGCCTGATTTGTCTGCCGGATGCCTTTCGCACTACCCGTAATATGAAAAATGGATCGGCCCTGTTTTGGTTCTTCCATAAATCATTTTACTTTAAACATTATGAGACTCTGCTGAATCAACAGGTCCGGTATGGAAATACGTCTGTCACCCGCCCTTATCACGATTATAAAGTTAAAAAACTTTCCCGGACGATATTTGATAAATTCAAACAGCTTTATCAGGGCCGTCGGGTATTAATTGTTGAGGGCAGTGGCACACGTCTCGGTTTAGGCAATGATTTACTGGATGGCGCAAGCGACGTTAAACGTATTACCACGCTGA
Organism: Pantoea sp. MHSD4; assembly: GCF_021043305.1. Taxonomy (NCBI): domain Bacteria; kingdom Pseudomonadati; phylum Pseudomonadota; class Gammaproteobacteria; order Enterobacterales; family Erwiniaceae; genus Pantoea; species Pantoea sp. MHSD4. The sequence continues at coordinate 1,143,773 of NZ_JAJNDH010000001.1, forward strand.
ACCGTAATGCCTTTTCCGTTTATGACCGTCTTTTTGATACCGTATTAGAGAATGCCGTCAACTTTGATCTGGTCTTGATTTCTTTAGGGCCGACGGCAACGGTACTGGCGTATGATTTAAGTCAGCGCGGTATCCGCTGTATCGATAGCGGTCACGTTGACATTGAATATGAGTGGATGCTGGCCAGTGCCACCAAAAAAATAAAAGTAGAAGGCAAAAACGTCAATGAAGCGGGCGTGCTGCTGAGTGAACAGACTACCGTGGCCGATGCAACTTACCAGCGGCAGATTTTGCAACACGTCGGCGAATCATTGAACAAAATGCCGGACACAGAAGCCGAAGCCGAAGCAGAAGCAGAAGCCGTGGTTATCCCACTGCCCCACGTCAGCCCGAGCCATCATAACGCCGCGTAAGACTCACCATTGTCAGGCAGCAACTGCACCGCATTGATGCGCAGGCAAATAATTAGCGAGATCAGCGAATACCGTTTCGGGCAGAGTAAACTGCCCGGGCACGCTACCTGCCAGTGTTAGCCGGGCAAATTTTCTTTCCGGCATCAATCTTGCTTGAGTCCTCCTGAGACACTTAATCAGGAGAAGTAAGATGAATACCCGTCGTTACCGTTACACCATATTTTCACTGCTGTTCCTGATCGCCCTGATCAATTACATCGATCGTGGCGCCCTGTCATTTGCAGCCAACGCCATTGCGACCGAGTACCACTTCAGCAAAGTCCAGCTTGGCGCAGTGCTGGGATATTTTGGCTTTGGGTATCTGTTTGGTTCGCTATGTGGCGGCTTCCTTGCCGATCGTATCGGCACGAAAAAGGTCTGGCTGCTGGCAGGTGTGCTCTGGTCGCTGCTGGAAATCGCGACCGCCTGGGCTGGAGAGTTGGGCATGGCGCTGTTTGGCGGCTCAGCCATTATGGGCTTTGCTGCCCTGCGCATCCTGTTTGGTTTTTCCGAAGGCCCGGCCTATGCGCTGATGAACAAAGCGATCGCCCACTGGGCACCCGATAACGAGCGCGGCTTTGCGCTGGGCATCGGCCTGCTCTCGACGCAGGTTGGCGCACTGCTGACCGCGCCGATTGCGGTAGGCCTGCTGCTTCTGACCCATGACTGGCGCATGATGTTTATCCTGCTTGGGGTGTTCTCTCTGCTGGCAATGCTGCTGTTTGCCCGCACGTTCAGCGACAGCCCGGATAAAAGTCCCCACACCAGCGCAGCAGAACGCACGCTGATCCTGAGCGGTCAGCGCCGCAGCGCCGGCGATGGCGTTCCACTGCCCTGGTGGCGCTTCTTTACCAGCCGCACGCTGGTCTGCAACGCACTCGGCTACTTCTCCTTCCTTTACATCACCTTTACCCTGGTGACCTGGATGCCGAAGTATCTGCAGGATAATTTTCATTATGACCTGCACTCGCTCTGGTACGTGGCGATGATTCCGTGGAGCGGTGCCTGTATTACAGTGCTGCTGGGCGGTCGCATTGCTGATGCCCTGCTGGCCCGCTTTCGTAATTTGCGTCTGGCGCGCAATCTCTTTGCCGCAGTCACGCTGTGCGGCACCGCCTGCTGCTTTATGGCCATTCCCTATGTCCAGTCGGCAGCCGGGATTATTGCACTGATGACCCTGGGCAATGCGCTGAATGCACTGGTGAATAATGTCTACTGGTCGGTGGTGATTGATGTCACCCCGAAGGCGTCGGTGGGTACCTACAGCGGTATGACACTGGCGATAGCCAATCTGGCGGCAATTATCTCCCCGATGCTTTGTGGCTGGCTGGCGCAATATTACGGCTATAACGCCATGTTTACCGTCACCGCAGTCATCGCCTTCGGCAGCATGCTGGCGATGACGCTGCTACAGCCTGAGAAGCCGCTGGTGGCTGAGGCGCAGACCGGCACGGCGGATGTTTCAGCAGCCTGATTTAAAACGCGCAGATTCCCTGACACGCGGGTGATCACTCACCCGCGCTGACTCTCCCTGAATGCCAGCCGCCCGGCGGCTTAATCTGTCACCCCGCAGGATAAACTGACTGTTCAGGTGTGCCACGGCGATCCCAGCGGCTGGCGACAAGCCACAACAGTGCCGTCGCAAACCAGCCGACGATCCACGAGACATCATTACCGGCAAAAATCCAGGTCAGCGATCCGTGGTGCAGCGGATTATCGATAAACGGCAGTTGCACCAGCACCCCCAGAAAATAGACGGTAATACCGGCCAGGTTCCAGCGTCCATAGCGTCCGTCCGGCTGAGACAGCGCCGGGACATCAACGCTGCCTTTGGTGATCAGATAAAAATCGGTCAGGCTGATCGCGCTCCAGGGCACAAAGAAAGCCAGCAAAAAGAGCAGGAAGTGCGTGAAGGATTTCAGAAAGGCCGGTTCACTGAGGAGAGCAATAACGCAGGCCAGCGCCACCATCAGCACCACAAACAGTATGCGCCCGCCGCGACTCAGTGTGGTCTGCTGACGGAAGCCAGAGACAATAGTGGTCAGTGACATAAAACTGCCGTACGCATTCAGCGTGGTAAAGGTGATTTTCCCAAAGCAAATGGCGAAATAAATCACCATAGCCATGGTTGTTGTGCTGCCCATACTCACGATGTAACCGACCTCATTGCCTGCAAACGCACTTCCGGCAATGGCCGCGACGATCACGCCCAGCGTCATTGACGCCTGGGTGCCCAGTACGGTGCCCAAAAATACCGCGCTGAAGAGTTTCTTCGCAGAGACATCTGCTGGCAGGTAGCGCGAATAGTCCGAGACATAAGGACAGAAGGCAATCTGCCAGGAGGAAGAGAGAGAGACCGCCAGCAGAAAATTTGCCGGGGTAAAGTGCTGATTCTGCCACACGGCGGATAAATCATGCGTAGTGAACAGCGTGATAAACAGATAAGCAAAGGCTAACACGCCAATGACGCTCGCCACCTTCCCCAGCTGATGAATCACGCGATAGCCCAGCACCGCAATGATCACGATGAGGGTGCTGAACAGGATCATCCCGGTTGCATTGCTGACACCGACAAGTTTAGCCAGGGCCTGCCCCGCCAGCACCGTCCCGCTGGCTGAAAACCCCACATACATCATGCAGACCAGCACCAGAGGAATCACGGCACCGAAGACGCCAAACTGCATACGGCTGGTGATCATCTGCGGCAACCCAAGACGCGGCCCCTGGATCGCATGCAACGACATGATCGCTGCACCCAGAATCTGTCCCACCAGTAAGCCGATTAGGGACCATATGACATCGCCGCCCAGTACCACGGCCAGCGCACCCGTAACAATCGCGGTAATTTGCAGGTTGCCACCAAACCAGAGCGTGAACTGGCTAAAAGGATGACCATGCCGTTCACGCAATGGGATGTAATCAATAGAACGGGTTTCTGACAGGCGCGGTTTCTCTGCGCCTGAATAATCTGATACGGATGATTTGACCGACATAGATTCCTCGCTGAAACGGTAAGAGACGCGTTAACGGAAAGCGTGATTTGCCCTATCCCTGGTTGCAATTACATGTCTATACAATTAGCGAGAATGTCATGCACATCTGAAAGTTACAAGGCAACCTGTCATTGGAAAATGTGATGATATCGACAGGCTGATAACGCCGATCGGGATCGCGTGCGATGCCAGGTAGGTCAGGCTCAGCGTGCAGGGAGGAGGCGATACTCCGACGGTTAACCCTCAGCAACGACCCGCTGACGATGGCAGTCGGCGGGATCCAGTTTCTGCCCCTGAGACGAGTAAACTTCAAGACGCGGCAGCGGTTTGCCTTCCGCATTATCCAGCAACACCGAGTGGGTCTCGCCCTTTTCAAACAGATAGCGTTCGCCCCACTGGCGCATAGCCACCACAACCGGAAACAGTGAACGGCCTCTTTCGGTCAGGACATATTCGCTGTAGGCGCTGCCATCCGAGGCCGGCGCAATCTCAAACACCCCAATCTCCACCAACTGCTTCAGGCGCGACGCCAGGATATTTTTCGCCAGCCCTAAGTTGCGCTGGAAGTCACTGAATCTGCGGACGTCATCAAAGGCTTCACGCACGATCATCATGCACCAGCGCTCACCTATAGACTCCAGGGTTCTTGCAACCGGACACTCGCTGGTTCTCAGGGATTCCTGCTTAGCCATTTTTATTCTCTCACTCTGCCTGTCTGATGAACCCAGCTTAGCCACCTTGAAAAGAAGTTGCAAAAAAAAACCAGCTCGATTAATGATAATGCCAATCCAGTTTCAAATAAAAACCAGAAGGCATAATTATGACCACGACGACATGCAAGGCTCAGGAAGCCGATCCATCGCCCGCCGCGATGCCGGTGCTCTCACCCCGGATGATCTTTTTGTTCTCACTCACCTCTGCACTGGCGGTCGCCAATGTTTATTCGGCGCAGCCGTTGCTGGAATTGATAGCCACCAGCCTGCAGGTTTCTCCCGGCACCATTGGCACGGTGGTCACGGTCACTCAGACCGGCTACGCCCTCGGATTACTCTTTCTGGTGCCGTTAGGCGACTGCATCAACCGCAAAAAACTGGTGCTCACCCAGCTGGTGCTTTCCGTGCTGGCGTTAACCGCCGCGGCTTTCGCGCCCGACCTGATGACGCTGCTCTGTGCGATGCTGCTGGTGGGGTTAATGGCGGTAGTCACGCAGCTGATGGTGGCCTGGGCCGCCATGCTGGCGTCACCCACGCAGCGTGGACAGGTGGTGGGTAGCGTGACCAGTGGCATCGTGATCGGCATTCTGCTGGCGCGCTTTATTTCCGGGATGATTGCCGATCTGGCGGGCTGGCGGGCGGTCTTTCTGACGGCCGCCTGCCTGTTACTGCTGATCTCGCTGGTACTGGTGCAAGTGCTGCACGCCACAACCGGCCAGCCGCAGCGCACCCCCTACACTCAGCTGTTACTGTCGGTTTTTCGGCTGTTCCGGACGGAACCGCTGTTGCGCAGGCGAGGCATCCTCGCGCTGCTGATTTTTGCGGCCTTTAGTATGCTCTGGTCTTCGATGGTACTGCCGCTGACGGACCTGTCGCTGACTCACACCGCGATTGGGATGTTCGGACTGGCGGGTCTGGCCGGGGCGCTGGCGGCCTCCAGAGCAGGCGCATGGGCTGACCAGGGACGGGGGCAGCAAGCCACCGGCTTCGCCCTGGTGCTGCTGACCTTCTCCTGGCTGCCGATAGCCGCGCTGCAAAGCTCGCTACTGCTGCTGATAGTCGGGGTGGTCCTGCTCGACTTCGCTATTCAGACGGTACATGTGATTAATCAGAGCCTGCTGGTGGCTGCCCGGCCCGAGGCAGCCAGTCGTCTGGTCGGTGCCTATATGTGCTTTTACTCGCTGGGCAGTGCACTGGGCGCGATTGCAGCTACCCAGCTTTACGCCCACTGGGGATGGCAGGCGGTCTGCTATGCCGGGGCAACTGCCAGCGCCTCTGCCTTTCTCTGCTGGTACGGTATGCGTCACTAATGACATTACCTCTGCAGAGCATTATTCCATTGATGGCTCGGTGAGGCTCTCTGGTGTGGTGCTGTGGTGCGAGGGACAGAGGGACAGTCCGCCACAGCAGACCATTCAGCAGCCTGGAAGTTATCATCCGTGACAGATATGCTTTGCGGTAAGCGACGCCAGTATTCAGAGTCTCAAGACTTCGCTATACAACGCGCGGCCGGTTCATATAGGTTATTTCTCACAGCCACCCTGTTCCAGGAGGAGCACATGCCGGAATATTGTTTTTTTAAGAATGGACGCCAGATTACCGTGCTGGAGAGAAGCGACAGCGCAGGCGCGGCTGAACTGTCTCAGCGCGGCTACGAGAAACAATTCGAAGAAGTGACCGCCCCTGATGAAAATCGTGCGCTGGCACGTTTTCATGACATTCATAATGACGATCAGCAGCGTGCGAATGCATTTGCTCGCGGGGAAGTGTTTGCCATTTTGACCGTGGGACTGCTTAGCGTGGCGGGCTGGCTCATTTTTAAATAGGCAGACGCGCCCTCAGTCAGCGGGATAATGAGCAAATTAACTATCGTGCCGCTGGCAGAACGCGTCGATGTCGCCGTGCTGAAAGTCGGGCAGATTCGCCATCAATTTCTCCAGCGGCCAGTTCCACCAGGCAATGCGCTGAAGGCGGGCCGCAATCGCTGGGGTAAACCGCACCCGCAGTGGCCGGGCCGGCACACCGCCAACCACGCTGTAAGGCGCAACGTTTTTCGTCACGACGGCGCCCGCAGCCAGCACCGCACCATCTCCAATCGTAACGCCAGGCAGCACAATGACACCGTGACCGATCCAGACATCATTTCCGATCACTACACGGTCGGCGCGACGGGCGGCAAAGAAGCCCTGGTCCCGTCGGGCATCGTGATGATAATACTCCGGGCAGTAGGTAAAGCGATGCTGAGAGGCGCGGTCCATGGGATGATTTGGCGCACCGATACGCACCTGATTGGCAATGGCGCAGAATCGCCCTACCTTGGTGTCGGCCAGGCAGCAGTGCTCGCCGACATAGGAGAAGTCACCCAGTTCGCTATATTCCAGTGAACTGTGCGCCAGGATCTCACACTGCTGACCCACGGTGGTTTCCCGCATCTTCACAGTGTCATCAATCCAGGTGTGCGCTAAACGGGCAGGTACAACGGCGGCAATGGACATATTACTCCCGGTCTGGATAAGCAGCGCCCCGGCGGCCTGCTTTTTGCCTTACCACCTTACACAACGCCGATGACAGAGAATTGACAAAGAAAAAAGGCGGAGTGGTTAGCTCCGCCTTGTTTCAAGTTCCGGTTAACCTGCGTGACCGGTCAGTTGCATAAGGGCAACGATGATCTGCAAGATGACCCGGATAAGATCCAGAATCAGCTTAGTCAGTTCCATCACTTTCCTTCTCCTTTTACAGGAGCGCGCTGTTCGGCAAACCAGGGCTTTGACTCTACCCGCCGGGTGCCTAAGCACATCTTTGTGGAGAGGGCTGAGCGGCACTCATGGTTAAAGCCACAGGCCAGCACCACCTGATGCCTGCCGGGATTTTAAAACCGTGCCCCTGGGAGCGGCCAGTCGACAATGAGGCGATGCTCAACACTCAACACCTGTATAAACATACAGCATTTTGGCGAAACTTGAAATCCTTAGCCGCACATTTTACAATCTTGTCTGTGGAGAGTGCTGAGCACCTCGTTCGCAGCGCGGTTACCAGCCGGGTAGCGAACAAAAAAATAAAGGATTTGGCGACATGCCAAATCCTTTTTTTATGCCTGCTTCCTGCTTAAAAAAGCAGCACGGAACTTACTTCGCGGCGCTGATTCGCCAGACGGTATTACCTGCATCGTCAGCAATCAGGACACCGCCCTGTTTGTCGCTGGCCAGACCCACCGGCAAACCGCGCACCTGCTTTTCGTCATCCGTCAGGAAGCCCGAGACCACCGTCTGCGGCTGCCCTACTGGCTTGCCATTCTCGAATTTCACCCACACCACTTTATAGCCATTCAGCGGTGTCCGGTTCCAGCTGCCATGCTCACTGATAAACGCGCCACCACGGTATTGCGGCATGTTATCGGCGCCATAAAACAGCAGACCCAGCGGCGCGACATGTGAACTCAGGGCATAATCGGGCTTGATCGCTTTCTCTACCAGATCGGGGCGCTGCGGTTCGGCACGGGTATCCACATGCTGGCCATAGTAGCTGTAGGGCCAGCCGTAGAAGCCTTTATCCTGCACTGAGGTCATGTAATCAGGCACCAGATCGGAGCCGATTTCATCACGCTCATTGACCACAGCCCACAGCTTGCCGCTCTGCGGCTCCCACTGTAAGCCGGTTGGATTGCGCAGTCCGCTGGCGAAGATACGGCTGGCACCACTGGCTGCGTCCACCTCCAGCACCGCCGCACGACGATACTCGGCGCCAATGCCGTTCTCGGTGACGTTACTGTTGGAGCCGACACCGACATAGAGCTTGCTGCCATCGGGGCTGGCTAACAGCGCCTTGGTCCAGTGGTGGTTAATCGGTCCGCCCGGCAGTTCTGTCACCTCTTCCGGTGCGGTGCGAATCTCCGTTTCCCCTTCGCGATAGGGGAATTTCACCAGGCTGTCAGCGTTCGCGACATAGAGCGTGTTACCAATCAGCTGCATACCAAACGGCGAATGCAGATTTTCAATAAAGCGATGCTGCTCCCATTTACCGTTAACATTGCGCAACAGCGTAATGCGGTTGCCGCCTTCTCCCCCTTTGCCTGACGCTTTTTGCACAATGCCCATGATCAGCTGTTTAGGCCGTGTCGTCGGCTTCGGTGGTCCGTTGGATTCCGCCACCAGCACATCGTTATTTGGCAGCACATAGACCTGACGCGGATGCTGCAGATTCTCAGCAATTTTTTCAATCTTCAACCCGTCAGCCACTTTTGGCATTTCGCCCGCTTTCCAGGGCGTGCCTTCCGGCACCTGCATTGGCGGCATAAAGAAATTCTTCGCCTGCGGCAGTTCAGGGTTCGGTCCGGTCTGCTTTTGCGGATCGACCAGCGCACCCTCATCACAGCCTGCCAGCAAGGCGGTCAGGGTCAGCGCGAGCAGCGTTTTATGCGGTATGTTCATGGTGGCTCCTCCTTAAGCGCTACGCTGACGTAACGCAAGTTGCACATTCGCCAGCAGCAGCAGTGCTACCACCAGCGTCGAAAGCGTCACACCCAGCGGGATCACAGCGGCGGCATCACGGCTGTGAATAAACGCATTGACGATAGCGATCGCAATCGCCACCAGCCAGAGCCAGAAATGGCCCTTCTCCGCACTGTCACTGCCGCGAAACAGATAAACCAGCGCGATGATTCGCGGCACAATCGCCAGTATCAGTCCCAGCGCAATCAGCCAGCTGGCGGCATCCGTCCAGAACTGTACATAGGTCTGCATGTAGAGAATGTCGAACAGCCAGGCGGCGACAAAAAAGCCCAGCGGCACTGGCTCCAGCAAAGCGTAAAGCGTCACGGCAAACGCCGATCTTCCCAGGGTATTGCGCATGTTTCTCTCCATTTTTAACGTGAATGCGGATCGGGTCAGACGTCGCGCTGCTCAGAGCAACCGACACCGCGCCTGTAAAAGATTAGTAAATCTGAAGAGAAACAGAGGGTTTATTCGAAAGGAATTGCAAATCAGGCGGATGACGTCCCTGTCATCGCCGGTCTGTCAGGACTTATCAGCGGGTAACGTGACCCAGTATCCTGGCTGGTAAGGCAGCGGCAGAAACTTCTCGTGGAAGGTGCGGAACGTGGCGTCCGGATCCAAATCAGCAAACAGATCGGGGTGCAGCCATTTCGCCAGCGCCTGAATCGCCACAAACTGATACGGGCTATCATAGAACTGATGCCAGATGGCGTGGACGTTGCCGTTGTGCGCCACCGGCAGAGTTTTGAAAGCATCGCGCATCATCAGCGCTTTCAGACGCGCCGTGGCTTCAGTGACGTTGGCACCCGGACCCACGCCGACCCATTTGCCCACGGTATTGTAGTTCTTCCAGTTCGCGCCGGTCACCACCACCGCATCCGGCTGGCTGGCGATGATCTGCTCCGGGTTAACGGTGCCGAAGGTACCAGGAATCAGATCTTTAGCGATATTGCGACCGCCTGCTATCTCTACCATCTGACCAAAGTTCTCATTACCAAACGACATGCAGCACTCGTCGCTGTAGCCGCCTGCACGGTCAATCATCACTTTCGGCCGGTAGCCGGTAAAGTTTTTCAGACGCGAGGTGACAAGGTCAATCTGCTGCTGGCGGAAGGTAATAATTTCCTGCGCCCGCTCTGGTTTATTCACCAGTTCGCCCATGATGCGGATACTTTTCTCCGCGTTCTCCATCGGGGCTTCGCGGAAATCGATAAACACAACAGGCACACCCACCGCCTGCAGTTTTTCAATCAGCTTGCCTTCATCGGTGGCAGCTTTGGATTCCAGATTCATCAGCACCAGATCGGGCTTCAGGGTTAACGCCTGTTCCACGTTGAAGGTGCCATCTTTTGCGCCACCAAAGGTCGGTAATTTTTTAATTTCCGGATAGCGTTTTTCATAAGCCTGATAACCGTCCCAGTCCGCTTTATGCAGGTCATCACGCCAGCCAATCACCCGCTTAAACGGCGCACCCGTATCAAACGCCGCCAGCAGATAGATCTGACGCCCTTCGCCCAGAATGATGCGTTTTGCCTCCTGCGGCACCTCGACCTGACGGCCTGCAACATCGGTAATCATTTTGGCCGAAGCCGTCCCGGCTAACGTCAACAGCCCCAGCGCTAAAAACCATTTTTTCATTGTAAAAACCCGCACAAATGATAATGAGAATTATTAATGTAAAACGGCGTTACTATTACCTAAAACCGGGGTCAGGGGAAGTCATCCAAATAAATGATTTTGCAGCGCGGCGTTAACAGGCTGAGAAGAGGGTAAACAATGCTCCCTCCGGGCACAAAAAAGCGCAGCGTGTCGCGGCTCACAAAACGCGCATCTTTCGTGAATATGCTCACAACGGCCTGGGCGGCTGCACATATTTTAGCCATTAATCGTATCGTTTTGGCTAATGCGTTAATGAATTGTGATCGCTAAATTTAAAATGAAACAGCGTTTTAATAATTCATCAGGACAGCCTGCCACAGGAGCTTAACCGTGAAGATCAGCGCCATTGATGTCACCCTTTTTACTTATCCCACCCAGCGTTGCGCCGACAGCGCAGGACACTCTCATCCGGGTCCGGAGAATGATGCCCAGATGGCGTTACTGACCCTGACCAGCGAGGATGGCGACTGCGGTTACGCCTTTGCGCCGCCGGAAGTGGTGCGTTCTCACGTGGTTAATGCCTTCTTCCGCAAGGTGCTGATCGGTCAGAACGCCTTTGACCGCGAGCGTCTGTGGCAGGACCTGGTGCACTGGCAGCGCGGCAGTGCCCACCAGCTCACCGAACGGGCGCTCTCCGCTGTGGAGCAGGCACTGTGGGATCTGATTGGGCGCAAACTGAAACAGCCGGTCCACAAGCTGCTGGGCGGCTATCGCGAGAAGATCCCGGCTTACGGCAGCACCATGTGTGGCGATGAGCTGAACGGTGGTTTATCGACGCCCGATGAGTATGCACAGTTTGCTGAAAAGCTGGTGGCGCGCGGGTATCAGGCGATCAAGCTGCACACCTGGATGCCGCCGGTCTCCTTTGCGCCCAGCCCGGCGATGGATATCAAAGCCTGCGCGGCAGTGCGCGAAGCGGTCGGCCCTGATATCGCACTGATGCTGGATGGCTACCACTGGTATAGCCGAAGTGACGCGCTGACCATCGGCAAGGCACTGGAAAAACTTAATTTCGCCTGGTTTGAGGAGCCAATGGAAGAAGAGAGCATGGCCTCTTACGCCTGGCTGGCGGACAACCTCTCTATTGACGTGCTTGGCCCGGAAAGTCTGGGCGGTAAACATCACAGCCGTGCCGACTGGGTTCGCGCCGGCGCGTGCGACATTCTGCGTGCGGGTGCCAATGGCGTAGGCGGCATCTCTGCCACGCTGAAAGTGGCCAGTCTGGCTGAAGCCTTTGGTATGGATTGTGAAGTCCACGGCAATGGTGCAGCAAGCCTGGCGGTGGTCGGCGCGATTCGTAACTGCCGCTGGTATGAGCGCGGCCTGCTGCATCCCTTCCTGGATTATGAGACGCCGCCTGCCTACCTCAATAGCCTGATTGATCCGATGGACGATCAGGGCTTTGTCACCCTGCCCACGGGAAACGGACTGGGTGAAGATATTAATTTCAGCTGGATTGAGACTCATACGCTGAATCGCTGGTAAATCGCACTTCCGAAAGTACGGCACACAATAAGAACCCCGTTACCGCGCACCTCTGTCGATGCGGTAAACGGGGAAAAAACCTCTGACCTGCTGGACTTCACTTATGACCCTGACACAACGATGTGGCGCGTGGCTGATCACGCTGGTGGTGCTGACGGGCAGCGCGTCTATCCAGGCAAAAACGCCGGATGACCAGCTAATCGTCGGCATGAACATGAATAACCTGCTCACCCTGGATCCGGCCGCCATGACCGGCAACGAGGTGGTCGGCATAGTGGTGAATCTTTATGACGGCCTGGTTGAGCTGAACCCGCAGCAGCTCACCGAGGTGCGCCCGGCGCTGGCCGAACGCTGGTCAGTGAGCCCCGATAACCGCACCCTGACCTTTCACCTGCGTGACAACGTCAGGTTTCATTCCGGTAATCCGCTCACCAGCGCCGATGCGGTCTGGTCGATGCGGCGGGTGCTGCATCTGAATCTGGCGCAGGCATCGGTGTGGAAATCGTACGGTTTCAGCCGCGACAACGTTGACCAGATGATCACCGCCCCCGACGACCGCACGCTGGTGATCACACTTCCTAAGCCAAACGATCCGCAACTGGTGATTTACTCGCTGGCGGCGCTGGGCAGCATGGTGGTCCTGGACCGCAAAACGGTGCAGCAGCATGAGGTTGATGGCGACTGGGGCAACCGCTGGCTGACCACGCATGAAGCGGGTTCCGGCCCGTTCCGGCTGGATGTCTGGCAGGCAAAAGATGTGCTGCGGATGAGTCGCGCGGCAGACTACTGGCGCGGAGAGGCAAAAATATCGCGGGTGGTGTTCCGCCACCTTCAGGAGTCGCAGACCCTGCGGCTGATGATGGAGAAAGGCGACCTGGATATTGCCAGTAACATGGCGATCCCCGACGTGCGCGCCCTGCGCCACGATCCCGACCTCACCATCGACGCAGTCAGAAAAGGGACGATTTATTACCTGGCGATGAGCATGAAAGATCCGCACTTCGGGAATAGCAAAGTGCGTGAGGCGGTCCGCTATCTGGTCGATTATCAGGGCATCAATAAGAGCCTGATGACCGGCTACGGCGAACTCCATCAGCGCCCGATTCAGGCCGGGATGCCCGCCACGCTACCCGACCCCGGTTACCGGCTTGATGTGCCGCGTGCCCGGGCATTGCTGGCTGAGGCGGGTTATCCGGACGGCTTCGACACCACGCTGCGGGTGCTGGCCGATCAGCCGTTCCTGAATATCGCCATCGCGGTGCAGTCAACGCTGCTGCAGGGCGGGATTCGCGCAAAAATCATTACCGGCACCGGCAACCAGATTTATGGCGCGATGCGCGATCGTCAGTTTAATCTGCTGGTCGGACGCGGCGGCAGCGGTGTAGAGCCGCATCCCCACTCCAGCCTGCGTTCGCTGGTCTACAACCCGAACAATGCGGACAGCGCCCGGCTGACTAACTTTCAGGGCTGGCGCACCGGTTTCTACGACGCGCAGCTTAACCGCATGATCGATCAGGCATTGGTTGAACGCGACAAATCCCGTCAGCAGCAGGACTATTTCGCCATCCAGCAACGCTATGACCAGCTGGTGCCTGCGCTGATGCCGATTTCACAAATGCTCGACTCCGTGGTGGTCAGTAACCGGGTGCAGGCGTATCAGCCCCATCCCTCCGCGACCACCTTTCTGCGCGACGTCTGGAAAACCCCTGAAGCCCTGGCGGGAGGCACCCCATGATTCTGACCCTGACCCGACATCAGTGCCGTCGCATCACCCATCGCGCGGTGCAGGTGCTGATTACCCTGTTCGGCCTGCTGCTGCTGACCTTTTTTATTGGCCGGGTAATGCCGCTGGATCCGGTGCTGGCGATTGTCGGCCCCGACGCCGATCAGGCCACTTACCAGCAGGTCTACCACCAGCTCGGCTTTGATAAACCGCTGTGGGTACAGTTTGGCATCTACCTTAACGCGCTGCTGCATGGCGATCTCGGCCATGCGCTGCTCACCGGTCAGCCGGTGGTATACGACATTCTGCGCGTCTTTCCCGCCACAGTAGAGCTGGCCACGCTGGCAATTGTGATTGGTGCGGGCCTCGGCGTACCGCTGGGTGTGCTGGCGGCGGCACGCCGTAACAGCGTCATCGACTATGTGGTGCGGATGCTCAGTCTGGCCGGTTACTCCACGCCGATCTTCTGGGTCGGCATGATGGGCCTGCTGCTGTTCTATGCCCATCTCGGCTGGGTCGGCGGCGCAGGACGGGTGGATTTCAGCCTGGATGGCATTGTGCCCCATCGCACCGGCTTCATGCTGATCGACGCCCTGCTGGCCGGCAACAGCCAGGTATTCTGGAACGCACTCAACCATCTGGTACTGCCCGCCTCGCTGCTGGGTTTTCACTCTATGGCCTATATCAGCCGCATGACGCGCAGCTTTATGCTGGCGCAGCTCTCGCAGGAGTTCATCCTGACCGCCCGGGTCAAAGGCCTGACCGAATGGCAGGTGATCTGGCAGCACGCCTTCCGCAACATCCTGGTGCAGCTACTGACCGTCGTGGCGCTGGCCTATGGCTCGCTGCTGGAGGGCGCGGTACTGATCGAAACGGTCTTCTCCTGGCCCGGCTTTGGTTCTTACCTCACCGGCAGCCTGATGCTGGGCGATATGAATGCGGTGATGGGCTGTGTGCTGGTGGTGGGCCTGATTTTTGTACTGCTTAACCTGATCTCCGACCTGCTCTATCAGGTGTTTGATCCGAGGACCAAAGTATGACGATCTCCTTTGACACTGCCTCTGTAAGTCACTCCCGCGAGCGTCTGGCACGCTGCCAGCGGTTTGCAGCCCGCTGCGGCTATTTCCTCTGGCGCATGGCCTGTAATCCCCTCACCGCCATTGGCGGCGGCATTGTGCTGCTGCTCTGCATCGTCGCACTGTTTGCGCCCTGGATCGCGCCATATCATCCGCTGATTCAGGATCTGAACAACGCCCTGACACCGCCCGGTGCAGCCCACTGGTTTGGCACCGACGAGTTTGGCCGCGATATCTTCAGCCGTCTGGTCTGGGGCGCGCGCATCACGCTTTACATTGTACTGCTGGTGTCGGTCACTGTCGGGCCACTGGGCCTGCTGCTGGGCGTCACCGCCGGTTACTTCGGCGGCAAAGTCGATAGCGTGCTGATGCGCGTCACCGATATCTTTATCTCCTTCCCGAGCCTGGTACTGGCGCTGGCGTTTGTTGCCGCCCTGGGCCCGGGTCTGGAGCATGTGGTGATTGCCATTACGCTCACCGCGTGGCCGCCTATCGCCCGTCTGGCGCGCGCCGAAACGCTGTCGCTGCGTCAGGCGGACTTTATCTCAGCGGTCCGTTTACAGGGCGCATCGCCGCTGCGGGTGCTGTGGAAACATATTATTCCGCTCTGCCTGCCGTCGGTGATTATCCGCATCACCATGAATATGGCGGGCATTATCCTCACTGCCGCCGGGCTGGGATTTCTCGGGCTGGGCGCACAGCCGCCCGATCCGGAATGGGGCGCGATGATCGCCAGCGGCCGCACCTACATGCTGGAGTGCTGGTGGGTGGTCACCGTGCCCGGTCTGGCGATCCTGATTAACAGCCTGGCATTTAATTTCTTAGGAGATGGCCTACGTGACCTGCTCGATCCCCGCAGTGAGTAACGCCTCGCCGTTGCTCGACGTGCGCGATTTGCACGTGAACTTTATTAACGGACGCCAGGCAACCCCGGCGGTGCGCGGCGTCTCTTTTCAGCTCGGTCAGGAGAAGCTGGCGATAGTCGGCGAGTCTGGCTCCGGTAAATCAACCGTGGGTCGCGCCCTGCTGCAGCTGCATCCGGCGAAGGCGCGCATTGAGGCGAGCCGGATGCAGTTTGGCGATATCGACCTGCTGCACGCCAGCCCGGCGCAGATGCGCGCCATTCGTGGCAAACGCATCTCAATGATTATGCAGGACCCGAAATATTCGCTGAATCCGGTGATTCGGGTTGGTGAGCAGATCGCCGAGGCCTGGCGTAGTCATCATCGCGATCAGAAATCGGCAGCACGTCAGCGGGCGCTGGCAATGCTGGAGGAAGTGCAGATCCGCGATCCAGAACGGGTTTATCAGCTCTATCCTCATGAGATTTCCGGCGGTCAGGGTCAGCGCGTGATGATTGCCATGATGTTGATCACCGAACCGGAACTGGTGATTGCCGATGAGCCGACCTCTGCGCTGGATGTCTCAGTACGACTGCAGGTGCTGGCACTGCTCAATGATCTGGTGAAAGCGCGCGGACTGGGGCTGATTTTTATCAGTCACGATATCAATCTGGTGCGCAGCTTTTGCGATCGGGTGCTGGTGATGTATGCCGGGCGCGTCGTGGAGTCACTGGCCGCCTGTGACCTCGATCGCGCACAGCATCCTTACACGCAGGGACTGCTGGCGGCGCTGCCCGACCTTGATCACCGCCGCACACGCCTGCCGGTGTTACAACGTCAAGCAAGCTGGTTAACCGATTAAGGAGTGGTGATGATTAATGTGAAAAATCTCAACCTCAGCTTTGGCGATGAGGGCGCGCGGAATCAGGTGCTGTTCGACGTAAATCTGCAGGTTAATCAGGGTGAAATCTTCGGGCTGGTCGGTGAATCGGGATCGGGCAAAACCACGGTACTGAAGTGTCTGGCGGGGCTGTTCACTCACTGGCAGGGAGAGCTGATGATTGATGGTCAGCCACTGGCGCATCACATCGTTCGGGCACGCTGTCGGCAGGTGCAGATGGTGTTTCAGGATCCTTACGGTTCATTGCATCCGCGTCACACGCTGGGCGACATTCTGGAAGAGCCGTTGCAGATTCAGGGTATCGGGCAGCGTCAGCAGCGGGTCGTGGCGATGCTGGATAAGGTTGGATTGAATCGCGCCTGGCAGACGCGTTATCCCCACCAGCTATCCGGTGGTCAGCGTCAGCGCGTGGCAATTGCCAGGGCGCTGATTCTGGAGCCACGCGTGCTGCTGCTGGATGAGCCGACCTCCGCACTGGATGTTTCGGTGCAGGCGGAGATCCTGAATCTGCTCAGCGATCTGCAGCAGCAGGAGAACCTGACTTATCTGATGGTGACGCACGATCTTGGCGTGGTGGCGCATCTCTGCCATCGCGTAGCCGTCATGCAACAGGGCAAAGTGCTGGAGACGCTGGATGTGCCGACGCTGGTGGCCGATCGCGCCGCAATGCCCTATACGCGGATGCTGGTGGAAGCGAGTCGCCACAATCATGCGGCGCTGGCGCAGCCGGGCTGAATATCAGCGGGTATCTGAAAAGAATCAAAAAAGGCCGGCTGGACCGGCCCTGTGATATCGAATGCGTTAGTGGGTCAGCTGACGCACAAAAGCAACGATCTCCTGGTTTTTGCCATGCTCAAACAGGCACTGCTGGAAACGCGGGCCGCTGACGGCGGTGCGAACCAGTTCAGGATCGATGGCACGCAGGGTATCAAGGTAGTTCTCTTTGATCACCGCAGCCTTGACCTGATTCAGCAGACCGGCGTTTCGCACCTGTGGCTCTTTACGCTCTGGCGGATAGCCATTGCCCTTCTCGCCCGTGAACGCTTTTTCAAAGATAAAGCGCAGGTTCAGCTCAGCGCCCCAACCAAAACCTTTAGCAAATGGCAGAGATAAGGCATTGCCGTTGTTGATTTGCGCGAACAGGTAAGCATCCGCCGGATCGATACAGTAGCCACAGACCACGCCCGGATGGATGTTAAGCGACATCAGCGCGCCCTGGCCGGTGCCACAGCCCGCAACGACAAAATCCACTGCCTGGCTGTTAAGCAGCACGCTGGCCTGGATGCCGAGGTGAATGTAGGTCAGATGATGATCCTGCTCATCGCTCATCCCGACGTTGAAGACCTGATGGCCCAGCGGCTGCGCGACGCCTTCCAGTTCTTTCAGCACGGTAACGTTTTTAGCGGCCTGACTGTTTTCCATCATTAACGCGATTTTCATGATCTACCCTCGTAAAATAAATGAAACACCGTTTCATTTTAGAGAAAAACCATTAAAGTGCATGGATTAATTCACCCTGGTGCTGTGAGGCCCATCACAAAACGGCCATTGCAGCGCCCACGACTGCGTGAGGACAATGATGTTTATCTACCACAAAGAGCGACCACTGGAAGATCTGGGTAACGGCGTGACCCGCCGCGTACTGGCACATGGCGGCACAATGATGGCAGTGGAAGTGCGTTTTGAAAAAGACGCCATCGGTCCGCTGCATCATCATCCCCATGAGCAGCTGACCTATGTGCTGAGCGGACGCTTTGCCTTCACCATCAACGGTGAAACCCGGGAAGTTGGCGCTGGGGACACACTCTATAAAGCACCCAATGTGGTTCATGGCTGTGTCTGTCTTGAGGCTGGCGTGCTGCTGGATACCTTTACGCCACAGCGCGAAGATTTCCTGACCACGAAATAGTGCAGGCGGCCCGGCGGGCCGCCTCATGAACTGCCGCATGAATGCCCATTTTTCCTGCACGAAAAATTTGACTTAAAACGCGTACAACTTTTCCACCATTCCCTTCCCAGCTAACTGAATGATTCACCACAGTTTCCCCTCAGGCCGCGCTGCGCTTAGCTTCCTGTAAAAAATCATTCGGGCTCACTTCTGTACAAAATGAAGATCGTTGTATAAGTTTAATGACAACGACAGTTCGTTTTTTAACCCGTAAAAGGATAATAATATGCCGATGCAAAACACCCTTACCTTGCCGCTGAATCACAACGCGCCGGTTAATAGTGAGTTCCGTTCATCCTTTGCTGCATCTGAGCAGGATAAACTTAATTTTCTAATCGAAGAGTTACTGGAAGCGGGCAAGGAAAAAAGCTGTATGGAGTTACTGCGTCATCTGGCCTCTGCGGACAGTGCTGAAGAAGAAGCCTGTTGCCGTGAACTGCTGACGTTGCTGATGGCCCAAAAATGAAGTCTGTGGCTGGCTGTTCAGCACAGATTCAACACCGGGCATTACCACGAAAACCCGCCTGACCGTATTTCCCCGTTCAGGCGCGTCACCTCTGCTGAAAAGCTGCCGCTTTTTTTGCACCGTAATTTACACCGACGCGAATATTGATAGCTGATAGCTGATATACGTGTACGACCTTGTTAAACCGACCCGACGACTCTCATTGCTTCTCTTTCAACTCTTTTGTTAGCCTGAATCTTCCCGATTTATTATCAGGTTCCACAGGCGTGCTATGACCATGACCTCTTTCCCTGCCACGCTGCATCTGCTGTGTGGAAAAATAGCGTCCGGGAAATCGACGCTGGCAGCACAGCTGGGTGCTGCGCCCGGTTGCGTAGTGATCAGCGAAGATCAGTGGCTGGCCGCACTCTATAAGGATGAGATGCAATCGGTGGCTGATTACGTGCGTGTTGCGGCAAAGCTCAGGAAGGCGATGACGCCGCATCTGGTCGCATTGCTTAACGCAGGCGTATCGGTTGTGCTCGATTTTCCGGCCAACACCCGGGGGAATCGTGACTGGATGCGCTCGGTGATTGAGGCATCCTCTGCCGACCATCGCCTGCATTATCTGGATGTGCCGGACGCGCTGTGTAAAGCGCGTCTGCACGCCCGTAATCAGAGCGGCGAACACGCCTTTGCCGCCACGGACGAGCAGTTCACGCTGATTACCCGCTATTTTGAACCGCCGCAGGAGGAGGAAGGCTTTAACCTCGTGCGGCACAGTTAACATCTTCTGCAAATTTACGAGAGATCGAGTGCCGCAAGCACCTCAGCAATCTGCTGGTTATCCGCATCAGAGAGTGGCAACAGCGGACGCGGCAGGCAGTCGCGTGCCGTCAGTCCCAGCAGACCTGCTGCGGCATTCATCACCCTGAAGCTGCCGCCGTGCTGGCGGAACAGCGACCACAAAGGCTGCAGGCGCTCCGACTGCGCCCTGACGCTCTCATGATCACCTGCTGCTGCTGCGTCGGTCATTGCTTTCGCGACACGTGGGAACAGCCCGCCGCACACGGAATACCAGCCATCACAGCCTGCAATCAACGCATTGGCAGCAGACGCGTCGCCGCTGATGCCAACCGACACGGAAGCAGGCAGTATGTCGCGCAGTTGGGCCAGGCGATCATTTGCTGCCGATTGCGCCGCCGGAACACCGGGAATTTTTACCGACCCGATACCGGGAAGTGAGGCAATCCGGCTCAGTAACGCATCGGAGAACGTAAAATGGGTGGTGCCCGGATTGTCATAAATGCAGACTGGCACCGAGGCGTGTCGCGTCACGGTTTCAAACAGCGTAAACACCTCATCTTCTTTCAACGTCTGATACCCCAGCGGTGGCAGCAGTAAAGCGGCTGCGCCCGCCTGCTGCGCATCCTCTGCCAGCGCCAGCACCTCATCAGTATTTATCGCGCCAATGCAGATCATCACTGGAATCGCCTCCGCATGTTCAACGGCCCGCTCAGCAATGCGCCTGCGCTGTGCCCGTGTCAGCCAGGCGTAGCTGCCGGTGGACCCCAGCACGCCCAGAGAATCGACTTTTGCCTCCGTCAGCCTGCGCAGGATCCGAAGAAAGGCCGCTTCATCGGGTTTGCCATCGGCAAAAGGAGTAAGGGGAAAGGCACTGAGTCCGCTGAACATACGCTTTGCTCCATCATGAGACTGTTCGGGCTGGTTATCACCTGTACAGTCATATTTCGTCACTGGCCGAAGCATGGCTTTGCCCCGCCCGCTATTTTTGCGCTACAGCCCTTTTTGCTCTTACCCAAAGGAAATAGCGATGATTGCCGTACTGTTTGAAGCCGAGGCACGACCCGAACAGCAGATGCGCTACCTGCAACTCTACGTACGTTTTTCGACATCACCGTTGCCTGATGCCTCCACGCCACCTCGGTCCTGAACCTCTTTGCCCCCAGCATCGCTGACCTCTGGTCACGCCAGAATCTCCGTTTTAGACGGTAACACGCATATGAAATCTGTCACAATTCCGCAAACTTATCTCACGCACGTTAACACGAGCAGAAAAACAGCCATCCGCTTCAACTTGCTGAATAAAATAGGTTTTATATGATAACCCCCAGAAATCATGTTCCCCACACATCAATCAATGCCTTTTTTGCACTTATTTAGCGACGGGCGCTGATCCACTCTTCAGTAACAGGCGCGGCAAAAAGCGTCAAACCTTACTGGAGTTACTGATGCAAACGACCTCACCCATGACTCATCGCGCCAGGATTGGCGCCATATTTCGTGTTACCTCCGGCAATTTCCTCGAACAGTTCGATTTCTTCCTGTTTGGTTTCTATGCCACTTACATCGCCCATACCTTTTTCCCGGCCAGCAGTGAGTTCGCCTCACTGATGATGACCTTTGCCGTGTTCGGCGCAGGATTCCTGATGCGCCCGATTGGCGCAGTGGTACTGGGAGCGTACATCGATAAGGTCGGTCGCCGTAAGGGCCTGATTGTCACGCTCTCCATCATGGCGGCAGGCACCTTTATGATCGTGCTGATCCCCTCCTACCAGAGCATTGGCCTGTGGGCGCCGATGCTGGTGCTGATCGGTCGGTTGTTACAGGGCTTCTCCGCCGGAGCAGAGCTGGGCGGCGTGTCGGTCTATCTGGCGGAGATCGCTACGCCGGGCCGCAAGGGCTTCTACACCAGCTGGCAGTCGGGTAGCCAGCAGGTCGCCATTATGGTGGCGGCGGCGATGGGCTTTATCCTCAACGCCGTGCTGGAAGAGAGCGCCATCCGTGAATGGGGCTGGCGTATTCCGTTCCTGTTTGGCTGTCTGATTGTGCCGTTTATCTTCATATTGCGTCGCAAACTTGAAGAGACACAGGCGTTCAACAACCGTCGCAGCCATCCCGATGTGAAGCAGGTGTTCCGCATCCTGCTGGCTAACTGGCAGGTGGTGATTGCCGGGATGCTGATGGTGGCGATGACCACCACGGCGTTTTACCTGATTACGGTTTATGCGCCGACCTTTGGCAAAAAAGTGCTGCTGCTCAGCGCCTCTGACAGCCTGCTGGTGACCTTGCTGGTAGCAGTGTCGAACTTTATCTGGCTGCCGATTGGCGGCGCGATCTCCGACCGCTTTGGCCGTAAGCCTGTACTGGTCGCCATGACACTGCTGGCGATCGTCACCACCTATCCGGCCCTGAGCATGCTGGCGGCGGCACCAGGCTTTTCGATGATGCTGGGTGTACTGCTGTGGCTGTCGATGATCTACGGGCTCTACAACGGCGCGATGATCCCGGCGCTGACCGAAATTATGCCCGCGGAAGTCCGTGTGGCGGGCTTCTCACTGGCCTACAGCCTGGCAACAGCGCTGTTCGGTGGTTTTACCCCGGTGATGTCAACCGGCCTGATTGAGATGACCGGCGATAAAGCCTCGCCAGGTTACTGGATGAGTTTTGCGGCAGTTTGCGCTCTGGGCGCGACACTCTACCTCTATCGTCGTACCCGCAGTGCCGTCACGCCTGCCCATGAAACTGTTAGCTGAGGAACGGAAGATGAAACTGAAAACGATGTCACTTTATGCTGCCCTGCTGTTTAGCGTGGCAGGCAGCGCCACGGCGCAGGCAAAAGAACTGACGGTAATGATCTCCGGCGGGTTTAAAGCGGCGTGGGATACGCTGTCGCCACAATTCGCAAAACAGGAAGGGATCACCATCAACACCGTTGCTGGTCCGTCAATGGGTAAAACACCGCAAGCCATTCCAGCCCGGCTGGCACGCGGTGAACCGGCTGATGTGGTCATCATGGTTGGCGATGCGCTAAGCAATCTGCAAAAAGAGGGCGCGACGCTGCCAGGCTCACGGGTTGAACTGGCGGACTCCCGCATTGGCGCCGTCATTAAAAAGGGTGCCACACCCATTAAAATCGGCAGCGAAAGTGAGTTGCGTACTGCCCTGCTGAATGCCTCTTCCATCGCCTATTCTGACAGCGCCAGCGGCAAATATGTCAGCAGTCAGCTGTTCAAACGGCTGGGCATTGAGGATCAGGTTAAAGGCAAGGCGGTAGAAGTTGAACGCATCCCGGTCGCTTCCCAGGTTGCTGAAGGTAAATACGCCATCGGGTTTCAGCAGGTCAGTGAGCTGTTGCCTGTTTCAGGCGTAACCTTCATTGGTGAACTGCCGGACAAGCTGCAATACACCACTCGTTTTGCCGGTGCCGTGGTGCGCAGGTCAGCACAGCCAGATGAGGCAGCGAAGCTGCTGCACTGGCTCGCCTCGCCCGAGGCTCAGCAGGCTGTCCACGCCAGCGGCCTGCACACCGTGAAAGCGTCAAAACCGGTTAAAGTCGCTGATACTGTTCAATGATCAGGTTCTCCAGTTCGCTGGCGATATGTGACAGTATCCGGCCATTTTTGCGCAGCAGGCCCACAGTGCGTTTCACCGGTGGATCGGTTAACGGCACCGCCGTCAGCAGCGCGTGCTCGTAGCCAGGTAGCGACATGGCGGGGACGGCAGCAATGCCGAGCCCCGCCTCAACCATCCCCAGCATAGTTGTCACGTGCCGGGTTTCACAGACACAGGGCTTCTCCGGCATAACAGCCTGTAACGCCTGATCGAGCAGGTTACGGTTGCCGGAGGTTTTATCCAGCCCAATCCATTCATGCTGATAAAACGCCTGCCAGCTCAGGCTCTTTTTGCCTGCTATCGGATGGTCTCGCCTGCAGGCCGCCAGGTACGGGTCATCCATCAGCGGCTGAAAATGCACATCCGGCTGCGAGCGGCTGGAAAAACTGATGCCGAAGTCAGCCTGCCCGCCAATCACCGCGTCATAGACGTTAGCCGCACTGCTGTCGATCAGTTTCACGCGTACGCGGGGATAGCGCACCTGAAACAGCCGGATGATGTTGGGCATGAAATAGTAGGCCGCTGACGGCACGCAGGCCACAGTAATCAGTCCGGTGCGGGCTAAGCTCACCTCACTCAGATCGGCCATGACCTCTTCAAAATCGGCCAGCAGCTTTTCCGAACGCTGAGCAAACGCATGCCCTTTCAGCGTCAGCGTGACGCGGCGTGTGGTCCGCTCAAACAGCTTAATACCCAGCGTGGTTTCCAGCTTATCGATGCGGCGGCTTAGCGCCGACTGTGAAAGGCAGATCGATTCCGCCGCCAGGCGAAAATTACCAAACTCCACCAGCGCGCGAAAGGCGTAGAGATCGTTGAGATCGAAATTAACCGGCATGGTTTTCTCTTCCCTTAACCTGCATCAGACTTTTGTTCATCATTTTCATCGCCTTCCGTTTGACCAAAGTCGGACACGAATCTGCTGAGCAGTTGTTCCAGCGTTTCACGATCGCTTTCCGGCCAGTGCCGGAAGACGCGCTGATAAACCTGCACACGTTGCGCATCGATTTTATCCGTCATCGCTCTGCCATCCAAGGTGATTGCTGCCTCATTAATTCTTTTGTCCTGCCGGTTTTTCTGCCGCCGGACCAGTCCGGTCTCTTCCAGTTTCGCGACCTGACGACTGACCGTGCTGTAGTCACGCCCTACCCGATCGGCCAGTTCACCCACGCCGATCGGCCCGAACCGGCTGACCTGCACCAGAAGCGGAAACAGCGCCCGATCGAGGTCGATACCCGCCGCTTTAATCATCGCTACATCGCGCTGGGGCCGGTTAAGCGCGCCAGCAATCGTCAGCAGACAATTGTGCAGCGCATCGTATTTATGTGTATTTTGCACACTTTTCATTGACGCCATCCAGAGGCAGGAATAATGTGTGTACTTTACACTTAATTGCTTATTATTAGAAGGACAGCAACCTATGAAAGCAGCCATCATTAGTCAGGCCGGTCAGAAACCACACTATGGAGATTTCCCCACTCCTCAGCCCGCTGAAAACCAACTGCTGGTTCGCGTGAAAGCCGCCGCCATGAGCCAGCTGGTCAAAGCACGGGCGGCAGGCACGCATTACAGCGCCACTGCGCCCTATCCTCTGGTGCCAGGCATTGACGGCACCGGTTACCTCGAAAACGGCGATGCCGTTTACTTTCTGACCTTTGGTACCGCGTCGGGCAGCATGGCGGAAAGTGTGGTGGTCAATGCCCGCTGCGTCATTCCGCTTCCTCCAGCGCTGGACCCCGTGGTCGCCGCCGCGCTTGCCAATCCAGGCATGTCTTCATGGGCCGCACTCACCCGCCGGGCTGAACTGCGCAAAGGCGAAACCGTGTTGATTAACGGCGCAACCGGCACATCCGGCCGCCTGGCGATTCGCATCGCCCGCAGTCTTGGCGCGGGCAAAATTATTGCGACCGGCCGGAACCCGGAGATACTGCAGCAACTGCTTAATGAGGGCGCAGACAGCGTCATGACACTGGATGCTCTGGCCGCTGAACTTCCTGCCCTGATGGCAGACGGCATTGATGTGGTGCTGGATTATCTCTGGGGTGAGAGCGCGCTGGCGATCATGGAAGCGGCGGTGCGAGGCGGTGATCATATCGTTCGCTTCGTTCAGATTGGCTCACTCAGCGCACAGGAGATCCCTTTGCACAGTCATTTGCTGCGTGCATCCGGGCTGACACTGATGGGGAGTGGTCTGGGCAGCGTATCCAACGCAGACCTGATTGACTCACTGGCAGAACTACTACAGGCTGCCGGGCAGCACGGCTTTTCGGTGCCTTTTAAACCACGGCCTCTTTCTGAGGTGGATACAGCATGGGATGAAGATGACAGCCGCTGTCGAACAGTGTTTACGCTGTAGTCTCCCGCGGCATCAACAGCGCGGGCCTGCCTGTCGGACAAGCCGCCACTAACCTTCGGACGGCATCGGATGCAGAAAACGTTCAGGATAATCGGGCGTGAGAACGTGCTGCTCACTGTAACGGCCAAACAGCTTATAGCGGTTTAACGCGATGCGGTCGTAAGCCGCGTTACTGATCACGTCCGGAAAGTGACGCAGCACCGCCAGCCCGCGCCAGGGTGCTGGCAGGTGCTGCATAACACGGAAAACCGCCTGCGCCCGCAGCCAGTGCTGATTACCGTCAATGTAGACAAGGGTGGTGATATTCTCCTCCGGCAGTCCGGCCCAGCGCAGCAGCGCTTTGCCCTGCTCGCTCTGCACCGAGGCAAAACGGACCTGCCGCGCCAGATGGTGGCGCAGCAGAAACTGAACCCAACCGTTACACAGCTTACAGACGCCATCATAAAGCACGGCGCTTTCACCGGTTTGCAGATACGGGGGCGACGACATCCTGCAACTCCTCACTCCTCTGATGATGAGCTGAAGTGTAGCGGGTTCTGGTCAGTTGCTGTTGCAGCCAGTGGATAACGGCAGCGTGATCCTGGGCGCAGGCATCCACCTCAAACAACGGCCCCAGCGTCATTGGCCTGGCCTGTTGTGCCAGCTGATGAAGTTCAGGCAGGTACTCAGCGCCTGGATGCCCCGGCAGTCGCTGGGTCAGTCGCGCCTGATAGCGCGCCACCGCCACCTCCGGTTCAATCTTCAGCCACAGCTCAAGCACCTCTTCGACGCCCGCCTGTTGCAGTCCCTGCTCCAGCAGCGCGCGCGGCTGAAAACCAAACCAGGCATCGATCAGCCAGACCTGACTGGCGGGTGCCTGTTCGACGATGTTCCAGATCGCCTGATAGGCCGCGCAGCCCAGTTGCCGGTTACGCTGCCGATCGACCGGCGCAAAAGCGTGCATAAAAGGCTCTTTCAGGCTGTCCAGCGTCAGCACAGGCCAGCCAAAGTGTTGTGATAGCGCGTGCGTCAGGGTGCTCTTACCCGATGCCGGAATGCCGTTAACCAGCACCACGCGTTTAGGGGGGATGTTTTGTGTCATAGGATATCAATAACCTCCGCGACACTGCTGGCCCGACGTAAACGGACCAGCGTCTCCTCATCCTCCAGCAGCGACACAATCGCGCGGATCCCCTCTTCAATGTGGGCGTTGCTGTCGCGCGCGCCAAACATAATCACAATGTCCGCTTTATCACTGCCCTCAAACGAGATCGGTTCATTCAGCAGGATCATACTGAAACAGTCGCGGATCACCCCCGCTTCCGGCCGTGCATGAGGAATGGCAATTCCCTCCTCAAACACATAATACGCCCCATGGGCCAGGGTGTTCGCGATCACCGCATCCGGATAGGTGGCATTGAGATAGCCGCCGCTAACCAGCGGTTCGGCGGCCAGCGCGATAACCTGACGCCAGTCCGTGGCGTCGATGCCAATCTGAATGGCGTTGGCCTCTTGCAATAACTGCTTAATCGTCATCAGCTCTCCTTAAATCGACTGGCGAACCACATTGCGTAATTCATCGATTTTGACAAACAGCGCATCAATTTCATTACGATAGCGACGGCTTTTCGCAAATAAACTTAATGCCCGGTTATATTCCAGCATTAATTGTTTTTGCGTTTCACCATCACGCGGATTAATTGCGAGCTGCTGCTCCAGTTGCGTTATTTTCTCGCGACTGACTTCCGCCAGATGATCCTGCTGCTGCTCGCTGGGTTGTTCCGCAGCCGGAGACTTTTTTAAGAATCCAAACATAGGCTCTCCTGCCCCCTATATGCCGGGGTGTCTCAGATTAATAGTGATGATAAAAACGTTTAACGCAATAATTCGGTGATGGCGACGCGGGTAATTAACGGAATAACTGCATCTTCTCTACCAGCACATTGGTCACTGCATCATTGGCGGGCACCAGGAAATTACGCACGCTGTCATTGACCTTGCCTTTCTCAAAGGTCGATTTGCACTGCGCCACCCACTGCACATTCATTTCGGTGCCGACATTGACCTTCTCAATCCCGCTGCTTACCGCCAGTCGCATATCTTCATCGCTGACGCCGGTGCCACCGTGCAGCACCAGTGGCGTGTGGGTTGCCGCCGTAATATCCGCCAGGCGCTGATGCTGAATATGCGCCTTCCCGGTGTAAAGGCCATGTACGGTGCCGATTGAGATTGCCAGCATATCAACGCCGGTCTCTTCAACGAAACGGCGTGCATCTTCCACCGGCGTAAACGCGATCGCCTCCATCTCCACACATTTACCATCTTCCGAACCGCCAATCGCACCCAGTTCCGCTTCAACTGAAACATTATGCGGACGCGCCATATCAATCACCCGGCGGGTATTGGCAATATTCTCTTCAATCGGCAGATGTGACCCGTCATACATCACGGAACTGAATCCGGCATCTATCGCCGTCTGAATCGCCGCTAAATCGGAACAGTGATCGAGATGCAAACAGGTCGGCACATTCATACTCTCCGACAGCGATTTAATGGCATCGACCAGCAACTTATGACCGAGATATTTCGCCGTGCCGGTGGAGATCTGAATCATTAAGGGACTGTTGGTCTTCTCTGCCGCTTTAAAATAAGCGGGCAACATTTCCAGGCAGTGAAGATTAAAAGAACCCACCGCTTTAAAGTCACGCTGTTTAGCCAGCTTTAACAGGTCGGCGAAATTATAAAGTTTCATGGATTTTTTCCTCTTGAGGTTTGGTGGATTTGCCGTTAACAAACCAGGCAAGCGCGGTAACAAAAGCAATAAACAGGGCGACGAACAGCCAGTTATTCTGGAAGGCGTGGCCGAGCACCAGGCCGGTACTGATGACGTCCGAGTCACTGAAGGTCACGCCGGTGAAGCCGTAGCTCTCCAGCATTGGCACCAGGATGGCGGGCAGAATGGTGATAAAGAGTCCGTGGACGAAGCCGCCGATCATCGCGCCGCGTCGTCCGCCCATGGCATTACCAAAGACCCCGGCGGTGCCCCCGGCAAAGAAGTTGGTCAGCAGTCCCGGCAGGATCATCGCCAGTCCAAACATCGGGAAGACGAGCATGCCAACGATGGAGCCGAGCGTGGTGGCGAGGAAGCCGACAATCACCGCGTTCGGGGCGTAAGGAAACATCACCGGGCAGTCCAGCGCCGGTTTGGCATCGGGTACCACGCGCATGGCGATGCCCCGGAAGGCAGGCACCAGCTCGTTGAGCAGCAGGCGGACACCGCTGTAGAGCACAAAGACCCCGGCCACGAACTGAATCGACTGCATAAAGGCGTACATCAGGTAGTTCATGCCGTTGCTGTACTGGGCAATGAATGCCGGACCGGCCGCCACGGCGGGGATCAGGTACATCGGCACCATCACCAGCGCCATCGACAGATAGGTATCCTGCAGAAACTTAAAGTTATCGGGCAGCTTCAGGTCTTCGGTGGAGCGCGATCCTTTGCCCACCACTTTGGCGACCGCCGCCGTGACCAGATAGCCAATGGTGCAGAAGTGACCCAGCGCCACATCGTCGGAGTCGGTGATACGCCGCACCACCGGCTGTGCCAGCGCGGGCATCACGACCGCCATGATCCCGCCGAAGATGCCGCCGGTCAGGATCAGCGGCAGGCCAGTCAGCCCCGCTTTGTAGCCGATGACAGCGCCAATCGTCGCCATCCACAGCAGGGCCTGGCCCGTCAGGAAGATGTACTTAAACGGTGTCAGCCGCGCGATGATGATATTGACGATAAAGATCACCAGCAGCGTCAGCGCCACTTCAGATCCCAGCTCACGGTTAGCCAGTCCGGCGATAGCGGCTACATCGGTGATATAGCCGCGCATACCAAAGCCGTGGGTAAAAATGGTATTGAGGAACGTCAGCGTCCCCACAATAATATTGATACCCGCCATCATAATTAAAAAGCCGAGCAGGGTTTTAAAGGTGCCTTCCACCACCTTGCCTGCTGATTTCTTCTGCAGCAGCAGACCAATCAGCGCAATAAACGCGATCAGAATTGAGGCCTGCCCCAGCAGATCTTTTACCAGGAAGTCGATCACACTATTCATGGGCAGCGACCTTCTCGTTACGTTCTTTTAAAAAGGCCAGGATCTTCTGCTCTATTTCCACTTTATCGGTGAGCCGGTTAAGAATAATGACCCGTTTAATCTGCTCCGGACTGGCGTCGGCATTTAATACATCGGCAAAGGCTTTTTGCGTCAGGATCATATCTGACTTAAATGCATTCGCTTCTGAAATGGTGGTGTGATCGATATCGGCCTCAATTTCCAGTTTTTTTAATACTGCTTTTGCGCTCATCTCAATCGCAAAACTGGATCCTAATCCACAACCACAGACACATAATATTTTCAGCATGGTTTTTCCTCACACTATATTGAGTTGTTTAGCGAGTTTGTAATGGTGCCCGTCAATATCGACCAGGCGTTTTTGCATGCTTATTAAATCAATCGGGATCGGTTTATTGCTGCCATTAATAATGACCGCTTTATTCCGCATGCCTGACTGAATACAACGCACCACTTCACTGGCCATAATGGTGCCCTGATAAATTTCTTCGCAGGTGGGATCACCATTGCGCAGTCCGTAACCGAGAATAGTTTTACGGATGCGTACGCCAATAAGCGGCTCAAGCTGTTTGATTAAGGTGTCGATCGCCCCCTGAAAACCGGGCGAATATTCACGGGTGTAGCCTTCTGAACAGAGGATGACCACGCTGTTCTGTTCGGCCAGCCGTCCGGTAATACGCTGCGCCAGTTGTGGCAAAGGAATCTGGCACTCCGGAATCAGGGCGATATCCGCATTGGATTTAATCGCCGATTGCAGCGTTAATTCGCCGCAATAGCCGCCGAGTAACTCC
Source organism: Pantoea sp. MHSD4 (assembly GCF_021043305.1). Classification (NCBI taxonomy): domain Bacteria; kingdom Pseudomonadati; phylum Pseudomonadota; class Gammaproteobacteria; order Enterobacterales; family Erwiniaceae; genus Pantoea; species Pantoea sp. MHSD4. The sequence continues at coordinate 1,174,163 of NZ_JAJNDH010000001.1, forward strand.
AGCATAAAAACCCGGCCCGGTAAGGCGCGCCCGGTATTACGCAGTTTTGCGACCTCTTTTAATACCTGCTCGCAGGCGGTAGAAAATCCCAGCGTGTAATCACTGCCGAAGACATCATTGTCGATGGTCATACCGACGCCGAAACAATTAACGCCAGACTCCGACAGGATGTGGAGAAACTGCAGCGATCCGTCACCGCCTGCCATGATTAATACGTCAATACGTGCGCTTTTCAGCTGGCGCGCAATTAAATCATATTCGCTGCGCACCAGTTTCTTTTGCGTCCTTCCGGACTGCATCACCGGAATCGGGGCGATGGCAAAGTCGAGCAGATCGCGCTGGCTGATATCACGATGGTTATTTGCCAGAAGGCCGGGAATGCCGCCGTCAAATATCACCATCTCAGCCTGCGCGAGACGCCCTATCTGGAAGACAAAGTTATTTATTCCGGTGACATCCCCGCCACTGATCACCATTCCAATGCGCATTTCCCTCACCCCGCTGGCTTACTCTGCTGAGGGCCATTCTTCCGGTTCACGGGGTTGCTATTTGCAGAGGAGATCACAGTTACGCGCGGTATTTTTCGGGCAGGCGTGTTGACAGCAGTAGCTTAAGGCCTTTATTTGTGAGCTGAGTCACTCTATTCCAACTTATTACTTCACGGACGAATCAATACAAATCATCAGCTTAGGTTGCCGAACAGGTTTTTGATTTGGCCAACAGAATAACGAATGATCGGGCATAAAAATGGCATTGCGAATTTGTGACTTTCACCTCATTTTTCCCGGTTCTGGCCCGGTTCAGGCGATTAAAATAGTTTTTATCGGGAGGGCTGGATTATTCAGTGCACGTAAAAAAGGGAATATTTCAGGAGAGGCAGGAAAGGAAGAAAAATGAATCAGGGGCGCAGCGAGCTGCTGCGCCCCACACACTTATTTCGCGTAAGCTTCGGTAGACAGCGTCAGGGTGACGTCGTCGCTTACCGCCGGGACATATTTGTCCAGCCTGAAGTCAGAACGCTTGATGGTGCCGGTGGCATCAAAACCAATCGCCTGCTTCTTCACCATCGGATGCTCGCCCTGCTTGTTCAGCGTGGCGTGCAGCGTAACAGGCTTAGTGATCCCTTTCAGGGTCAGGTTACCTTCAACGTCAAATTTGTTGTCGCCCTTTGCAACCACTTTGGTGCTGTGGAAGGTCGCAGTTGGGTATTTGGCCGTGTCGAAATACTCAGCGCCTTTGAACTCTTTGGTCAGCGCCGCAACATGGCTGTCGATTTTGCTGACTGGCAGGGTTACGTCAACGCGTGATGCTTCCGGATGATCTTTATCAAACACCAGCGTACCGGTTGCATCCGGAATATCCGCGGTAGGATTTGAGAAGCCAAAATGGTTCCAGGCCACAATGACAGACGTATGCTCAGGATTCAGCTGGTAGTGCATCGTCTCAGCCTGAGATAACGGGGCGTAAAGGGTAGCAGCGGCTAACAGGGGCAGTGCGATACGTTTGAAGTTCTTCACAGTCAATTCCTTATCCGGACAAAAGTGAACTGAGTGTGGTTCAGTTAGCCCGGAATAGACAGTGAAGAGATTTGTCCGTAATTTTCAAATAAATTCAGCAACTTTATATCGGGCGCTATACATTTTCTCCCCCGGTAAACAGCACGCGCCAGCGGCGGCGATCCTGAATCAGTGTGCGGTGCAGCTGTTGCAGATCGGTAAGGGTCAGCGCCTCTATCTGCGCCGCATCCGGTTCTGCCAGACCATTTTCACGGCGTAACTGCGCCAGTGGCTGCGCCACTTCCCGGCTCAGCAGACGCGTTTTCAGTGCCACCAGGTCACACTCTGCCAGCGTCTCGTTAAGGGAACGCAGGAAGTTGCGGCAGTAGCGCAACAGTGACAGCGCGCTGTAATCGGGCGACTGCAGCGCAAACACTACGCCGTCTTCATCGGCACAGCGCATATAGCGGCTGTTAACGACATACCCTATAGGTTGTTCAACCCGATAGCGCTGGAAGAAACGCGGCTCGTAGATCAGCGCCAGCGCACGTAATGCCGCAAGCTGTTCAGGACGGTGCAGTGGAATAAACAGCAACAGCGCGTTGTCCGTACTGGCGTGCAGCAGACGCGTCATGCCCGTTTGTGTGGTCATGCGTTTTGGTGGCGTGTCAGGGTTAACCGGCAGCGACAGCGCGCTCAGCCGCCGGGCAATCAGCGAATGCAGCGCCGCGTTGCCGCCTTTAAGCGCCGCCCGCCAGCAATCCGGCGCAAAGGTCGCTGCCAGCTGATAAGGCAGCTGCTGCTGCAGCGCGCGGATTGCGATGCTTTCGACAGGTGACGGCAGGTTTGCCTCAACCGGCAGCGACAGTGCACAGACAATCTGGCTCAGCGCCTGATCAGTGACCGCCTCATCTGTCGTCAGCTGAAGCGTGAGCTGCCATACGCCCTCTACTTCCTGCCAGCAGCCGTTACCGCCCTGGTGACGCAGCGCAGCAAACAGCGGACGCAACCGCCGCCCCAGCGCTTCGCCCACCTCGGCGGTAAACGTTGAGTAAAACTCGGGTCGCAGAATCAGCACGGGGTTCAGGTTATCTGACTGATAATGCGGTAACGCCACCGACTCTTCGGGCAGCGGATCAGGCGTAATGGCGGCATCAAGCGGATAGAAAGTGAAATTCACCGCGGGCAGCGCGTCAGGTGGTGCTGGCTGCCAGTGGGTCAGTGCCAGACTGTAACCCTGCGTGATGAGGTTTTCTGATGGCGGTTGCCGCGTACAGCAGAGCAGCGTGCCCGGCGCGGCATTAAGCCTCTCCAGCAACAGCAGCAGTGCTGGCAGCGCTTCATCAGGCGCAAAGCCAACGGCGCGCTGACGGAGTTGTTCCATAGGTGACAACGTCACAAATCGTTGCTGGCTAAGTTCATGATAGTGCTGATGCTGTGCCTCACCGATCTGGCTCAGTGCCTGCAGGTAGCTATCAATTAGCGCATTCACGGTTTCTGGCATCTCAGTTTCGACGCCCAGCGCCAGCCAGAGCGCACCGCCCGCCTGATAGATCCACTTCAGCTCCAGCGTCTCCGCCAGCCCCTGCTCACGCAGCGTTGCCAGCAGCGATCCGGGCGCCTCATCCAGTAAAAATTCACGCCACAAAGTGACACCGTCACTGCGTTCAATCAGCCAGGTGCGCCATAATGCTGGCGAGGCGCTACCCGCCAGTTGCCAGCAGGTCTGGCTGTTCAGCTGCGGCGGTGGCAGATCCTGTTGCCACTGACCAGCAGGCAGCGCGCTGGCAAACTGACGTGCCAGCTGCTCCAGCTCATCCAGTGACTGCGGTCCCTGAAGCCAGAGCCGCATATTACTGGCGAAATAGTAACGCTGATGGAACTGACGCAGCGCCCGTTGCAGCGCAGACATCTCGTCGCCAAAGCTCGCCCGGCTGCCGATATGGAAGCGCTGAAATTCCGCAGGTGATTGCGCGGCATGCAGCAGTGCCGCTTCGATGCGGGATGGCTCATGGCGCTGCAACAGCTGATACTCGGCGTCAATCACCGCCACTTCCTGCGCGATGGCCTGATTATCCAGCAGCGGAGAGACGAGCATATCCTGAAGTCGGGCCAGCCCGTCAGCCAGCAACGACGGCGTCACCTCAAAGAAAAACGCGCTGCGCCGGGCCAGCGTGGTGGCGTTGACCTTCCCGCCCTGGGTCTGAATCCAGCTCATCAGCCGGCCCTCATCAGGCCAGCCGCTGCTGCCGGTGAACAGCAGATGCTCCAGCAGATGCGCCAGTCCGGGCCAGCGTTCTGGCTCATCGTGGCTCCCTGCACCCACCTGAATCAGGGCAGCGGCCTGGCTGGCATCTGCCTGATGCACCAGTTCAATCATCAGACCGTTTATCACCAGGCCGCGCGTTTTCATCAGAGGTTCCGTGTTTTGTAGATCAGTTGCGAGTTGCTGCGGTTACGGAACTGCAGCTGACCAATTTTAATGTCGCTGCAATCCGCCTCACGCCGGGCTTCAAGGATTTTGCCGTGATGCGGCGATTTGCTGCAGACCGGATCGGTGTTGTCGGCATTGCCGGTCAGCATGAAAGCCTGACAGCGACAGCCGCCAAAATCTTTCTCTTTCTCATCACAGGAGCGGCACGGCTCCGGCATCCAGTCGAAACCGCGATAACGGTTAAAGCCAAACGAGTTATACCAGATATCGTCCAGGCTTTGCGTCAGTACAGAGGGAAATTCCACCGGCAGCTGGCGCGCACTGTGACACGGCAGCGCCGTGCCCTCTGGCGTCACGCTGAGGAAGATAGCGCCCCAGCCACCCATGCAGGGCTTGGGTCGCTCTTCGTAGTAGTCTGGCGTCACAAACAGCAGGTTGGTCAGATTGCCGGTGGTGCTCATCCGCTCACGGTAGGTTTTCACCACGGCTTCCGCACGGGCGATCTGCTCACGTGTCGGCAGCAGACCTTCACGGTTAAGCTGCGCCCAGCCGTAGAACTGACAGGTCGCCAGTTCAACGTCATCTGCCTCCAGCTCAATACAGAGGTCAATGATTTTATCGATCTGATCGATGTTATGACGATGCAGCACGAAGTTCAGCACCATCGGATAGCCGTGGGCTTTCACCGCTTTCGCCATCTCCAGCTTCTGCTGAAACGCTTTTTTCGATCCCGCCAGCGCCGCATTCAGGGTTTCGTCACTCGCCTGGAAGCTGATCTGGATATGATCCAGACCCGCTTCGCTGAACGCATCCAGCTTCTTCTCGGTCAGGCCAATGCCGGAGGTGATCAGGTTGGTATAGAAGCCAAGGTCGCGCGCCGCCTTGATCAGCTCAGGCAGATCTTTTCGCACCAGCGGCTCGCCGCCGGAAAATCCGAGCTGAACGCTGCCCATCGCGCGCGCCTGACGAAAGACTTCGATCCACTGCTCAGTCGTCAGCTCCTTCTCCTGCTGGGCGAAATCCAACGGGTTAGAGCAGTAGGGACACTGCAGCGGACAGCGATAGGTCAGCTCGGCCAGCAGCCAGAGCGGCGGATTCACACCAGGTTTATGCGGGGTCACGGAACTGTATCCACTTCTGTTCATAGGCTGACTGCAGGAATTCTAAGACGTCCGGACCCACGCCGCCCGCTTCCGGAAAACGGTTATCCAGGGTCGCGATAATCGCGGCGATATTCTGTTTGCCATCCACCAGCTCAAGAATGGCGGCGGCGGTTTCGTTCAGCTTTGCCATGCCTTCAGGATAAAGCACCACGTGCGTATCCTGAGCAGCTTCCCACTGCATACGGTAGCCGCGACGAAACGCGGCAATCGAGTTTTCATTCATCTGTTATACCAGTCGGGTGGTGTGCCACGCCGCCTTGTCTGTGACGGTGTGATAAGGCGGACGTTTCAGCTCGTAAGCCATGGTCATGGCGTCCAGCATGCTCCATAAAATATCGAGCTTAAACTGCAAAATTTCCAGCATCCGGTTCTGCGTTTCAGCGGTAGTGAAGTACTCCAGCGCCAGCGCCAGACCATGCTCCACATCGCGGTTCGCCTGACCCAGGCGGCTGCGGAAGTAGAAATACCCCTCTTCTTTGATCCACGGATAGTGCTGCGGCCAGCTCTCAAGCCGTGACTGGTGGATCTGCGGAGCGAACAGTTCGGTGAGCGAGCTGCAGGCCGCCTCCTGCCAGTTGGCGCGGCGGGCGAAGTTAATGTAAGCATCCACCGCAAAACGCACGCCCGGCAGCACATGCTGCTCTGACAAGAGTTCTTCGCGCGTCAGACCGACCGCCTCGCCCAGCCGCAGCCAGGCCTCGATGCCGCCCTCTTCGCCATTGCTGCCGTCGTGGTCAAGGATGCGCTGAACCCATTTGCGGCGGGTCGCCGGATCGGGACAGTTAGCCATGATCGCCGCATCTTTCAGCGGAATGGTGGTCTGGTAATAGAAGCGGTTTGCCACCCAGCCCTGAATCTGCTCGCGCGTGGCCTGACCGTTATGCATCGCAATGTGATACGGATGATGGATATGGTAGTAAGCGCCTTTGTCGCGCAGGGCCTGTTCAAAAGCCTGTGGTGACAGCGTGTCAGTGATCTGCATGATTTAGCCCTGAAGGTGGATCGCCATCCCGTCCCAGCTCACCTCTATTCCCTGCTCCGTCAGAAACTGACGCTGCGGTGACTGCTCGTTAAGGATCGGATTAGTGTTGTTAATGTGGATCAGAATTTTGCGTCTGGCCGGCAGAGACGCCAGCAACGCCATCAGTCCCTGCTCTTCCGCCAGCGCCAGATGGCCCATCGCCTTGCCGGTGTTGTGACCCACGCCGGTAGCCAGCAGCTCATCATCCTGCCAGACGGTGCCATCAATCAGCAGGCAATCCGCTTTTTGCAGCCACGGCAATATCACCGCATCGGGCTCGCCCAGACCGGGTGCGTAGAGCAGCGTCTGGCCATTCGCCCGGTTTTCAATAAACAGCGCCACGTTGTGGCCGGCAAGCGGCCTGTCGCGGAAGGGCGAGTAAGGCGGTGCATTGCTGATAATGGGAATCGCCGTGAACTGCAGATCTGTGCAGACATCGACGCTGAACGGCGTCAGTGGCGCAATCGGCCGGTGCTGTAAGCCACCATTCCAGTGGGTGAGCATCGGAAAGATCGGGAAGCCGGTGCTGAGGTCAGCATGCACTTCCGGCGTACACCACACCTGATGCGGGCAGCCTTCACGCAGGCTCAGTAGCCCGGTGGTGTGATCGATCTGGCTGTCGGTGAGGATAATCCCCCCAATCGCCGTGCCGCGCAGCACGCCCTGGCGGGTCAGTTCTGGCGTATGCAGGATCTGCTGGCTGATATCGGGTGAAGCGTTGCATAGCACCCAGTCTTCGCCGTTATCGCTCAGGATAATTGACGATTGCGTGCGTGCCTGGGCCTGAATCGTGCCATTACGCACGCCGTGGCAGTTGGCGCAGTTACAGTTCCACTGCGGAAATCCGCCACCCGCGGCGGAACCGAGGATTTTGATAAACATAGAGGAAAACCAGAAGTTGAAAAAAAATGCCCGCTCAGAGGGCGGGCAGAACGATTAACGGTTGGAGATGTACAGAGTGACTTCCAGACCGAGACGCATATCAACGAAAGTTGGTTTTTTCCACATGAGTTACTTCCTCTTGGTTAACAGTAAAAAAGCTGTCTGAAATCAGCGTGACCGGCAATGAATGAGACGGCCGTCACAATTTCCAGGCAGATGTTGCGCCAATGGCGCGTCGGGATCAAGTCCGGAACGTAAGGAAATTGTTATCACAGCCCGGTCAGTTGTAAAACCCGCTGCCAGTTTCCCCATGCCAGTTTCTCAGTCAGTGTCTGATCATAGCCTGCTTCCTGAAAAGCAGCGAGCAATCGCGGCATTCCGCTGACATCGCCCAGCGCTGCTGGCGGGGTAATTCCGTCGAAATCGGAGCCAAACGCCACATGGTCGCTGCCCATTATCTTCAGGAGGTGATCACAATGCTTAACAATTTCTGTTAATGGCGTGTCAGCGTCGCGTTTACCGTCGGCGCGCAAAAACGCATTGCCAAAATTAATGCCGACCAGACCGCCGCTGTCGCGGATCGCCAGCAGCTGGTCATCGGTCAGATTGCGCGGTTGCGGACAGAGTGCGTGCGCGTTGGAGTGGCTGGCGACCAGCGGCGCAGTGGAAAGCCGGGCGGTTTCCTGGAACGTCTTCATGTTCATGTGCGACACGTCGATCATCATCTTCAGTTCACCCGCCTGCTGAATCAACCTTTCGCCGGCAGCGGTCAGGCCCGGTCCGGTGTCGGGCGAGCCGGGAAAACTGCCGCTGACGCCTTCACCAAAGCGACTGCGCAGATTCCAGAATGGCCCGATGCTGCGCACCCCCGCCTGCCAGAAGGCGTGCAGCTGTTCGCCCTCCTCGTCCAGCGCATCAGCACCTTCAATGTGAGCCACCATCGCCAGTACACCGTCGGCGCGACAGGCAATAATATCTTCACTGCTGCGGCAGAGTCGCGCCCGCCCGCCTGACGCATCGGCCAGCTGCTGCAGGATCTCAAGCTGTTGCCACATGATCTCCAGCGGGCGATACGGCTCATCGGCCCGAACCGGAACGGTGCGGGCGATATATTCCTGCGGCGGCACAAAGATCGCAAACAGCCCGCCACCCATTCCGCCCTGCTGAATGCGCGGAAAGTCGAGATGCCCCCGCTCAATACCCTGATAAAACGCCTGCGCGGGCGCATCACGATGATGCAGCCAGAGGTTAAGCAACAGATCGTTGTGACCGTCAAAAATCAGCATAAGCGTCCACCCAGTTAAACAGGCGACCATGCTAACCCCACCAGGCGGATTCATCAAACCAGAGCGCACGGAGGGTGTTGTCACTTTTGCACATCAGGTTGTCAGCGTTGCGCGCGCGGTTTGCAGGGCTTGTCGTCAGACTGGTAAAAAACACAAGGAGAATACTATGCTGACCCAACCTGCTGATAAATATCGTGCCTCTCCGGTCGTGTCTCTGCCCGATCGCCAGTGGCCTTCACGCCAGCTCACCCAGGCCCCGCGCTGGCTCTCCACCGATTTGCGTGACGGCAATCAGGCGCTGGCAGAACCGATGGATCGGGAGCGGAAGATGGCATTCTGGGATCTGCTGCTGCGCTGCGGGTTCCGCGAAATTGAGGTCGCCTTTCCCTCGGCGTCACAAACGGATTTCGATTTTGTGCGCGACCTGATTGAGCAGCAACGCATCCCGGCGGATGTAACGTTACAGGTGCTGACTCAGGCACGCGAGGATCTGATTACCCGCACATTTGTGTCATTACAGGGTGTTCCGCGTGCCATCGTTCATCTCTACAACGCCACCGCGCCGCTGTTCCGCGAGCGGGTATTTAAACAGAGCAAAGCGGAAATCGTAGAGCTGGCCACCGCGGGCGCACGCCAGATCCGCGCGGAATGCGAGGCGCAACCCGGGACTGACTGGACCTTTGAATATTCGCCTGAGACCTTCTGCTTTACCGAGCCGGAGTTTGTGCTGGAGATTTGCGAGGCGGTAGCCGATGTCTGGCAGCCTGACGCGCAGCGGCCGATGATTATTAATCTGCCCGCCACGGTGGAGGTGAACACACCCAATGTCTATGCCGATCAGATTGAATTTTTCTGCCGTCACTTCAGCCGTCGTGACGCCGTCTGTATCAGCGTGCATCCGCACAACGATCGCGGCACCGGGGTAGCCTGTGCCGAACTGGCGCTGCTGGCGGGCGCTGACCGGGTCGAGGGCTGCCTGTTTGGTAACGGTGAGCGTACTGGCAATGTGGACCTGGTGACGCTGGCGCTGAATCTCTATACCCAGGGCATTTCGCCGCAGCTCAATTTCAGCCAGATGCATGAGGTGATTGAGGTGGTGACACGCTGCAACCAGTTGCCGGTTCATCCCCGTCATCCCTATGCGGGTGAACTGGTCTTTACTGCCTTCTCGGGTTCTCATCAGGATGCAATAAAAAAAGGCTTCGCCATCCGCGCCGAACGGCAGGAGAAAGCGTGGCAGATGCCCTACCTGCCGCTGGATCCAGCCGACATTGGCTGCAGCTATGAGGCGGTGATCCGTGTGAACAGCCAGTCGGGAAAAAGCGGTGCGGCCTGGCTGCTGGAGCAGAATCATGGACTACAAATGCCACGTTCGCTGCAGCAGGATTTCAGCCGCTGTGTTCAGCATGAGACAGACCGGCACGGCGGCGAGATGACGCACTACGCGCTGTGGCAGCTCTTCTGCCGTCAGTATGGTGTCACACAGCCCATGGTGGCGTTACAGCGGGCGGACAGCCAGAGCGACAGCGGCGGGCAGACGCAGATCAGCGCCAGCGTAGTGGTTCAGGACCGCTCACTGACACTGACCGGCAGCGGCAATGGCTGGCTTTCAGCGGCGGTGAATGCTCTGCGCAGCGCGTTTGATCTGCATCTGACCATTGAGGACTATCACGAGCACACGCTGGGACGGCGCAGTGACAGCCGCTCGGTGGCCTATATCAGCTGCGTGGATGTCCGTGGTGTGCGGGCCTGGGGAGTGAGTATTGATAACGACACGGCCCGTGCCGCATTGCAGGCGCTGCTCAGCGCGGCAGGCCAGTTTCTAGAGGGGGAAAATAGTCCGTGGGCGCCACGCCCAGCAGACGACGAAACATCGCACTAAACGCACTGGGGCTTTCATAGCCCAGCTCCAGTGCCACCCGCAGCACGGAGTCGCCCTGCGCCAGTCGCGTCAGGGCGATGGCCAGACGGGCGCGCCGCACCCAGTCACTGAACTGCAGGCCAGTTTCGCGCATGAAATGACGGGCCAGGGTGCGGCCCGAAACGTTAAGGTGGGCGCTGGCGCGCAGCAGCGTCCAGTTTTCACCGGGTGTCTGCTTGATCTGCTCGCACAGCGCCTGTAAACGGGGGCTGTTGGGTGTCGGCAGTGCAAAAGGCAGCACATCCATGCCGCGAATCTCATCCAGAATTAACTCCATCACCCGCTCAGCCCGGCTCCCGGCGCTGTAGTGCTCCGGCAGGCTGAGGGCCGTGACGATTAACTCACGCAGCAGCGACGAGATCTGTACCACCTGACAACTGGCGGGCAGATCGGCGCGCGCCAGTGGGTCGATAAACAGGGTACGTGCCGCCACGCTGCCGGTAATCTGCAGCGCATGGCGGGTAAAAGCCGGGAGCCAGACGCCGCGACTCGGCGGCACAACCCAGCTGCCAAACTCTGTCTCGACCCGCACCACGCCGCTTAAAGTATGGATCAGCTGGGCGCAGGCGTGATGATGCCAGGGTTCGCTGGCCCCGTGCAGGTAGTCGTGCGCCAGCGGCACCAGCGGGCGCGTACTGAAGTCAAAATGCTGCTGACTCATTGCGCCTTCAGGTAGCGGTAGATGACCGCCAGATCCTCTTCGCCGTGTCCGGCATCTACCGCCTGCTGCCAGAACTGCGCGATGTTCTGCAGCGCCGGTAATGGCGTTTCTGCCGCATCCAGCGCCAGGCGGGCATCTTTGAGCGCCCAGATCAGATGCATCTGCGGTGTATAGTCGTCGCTGGCGATCATCCCAAGCTTCATTTTCGCATAAGGCGCAGCCAGTGGACCGCCCTCCAGCACCTGCCAGAGATCGTCGGTGGAGAAGCCGAACTGCCCGGCCAGTTGGGTACTCTCCGCCAGGCTCTGCATCATGCCGATCAGCCAGCTGTTGATGACCAGTTTCATGCGGCTGCTCTTGCCCGCCTCACCCAGCCACTTTGTCCCTTTACTGATGGCGGCAAACACCGCTTCTGCCGCCTGCGCCCGGCTCTGATCGCCGCTGGCCAGCACCAGAATCTGTGCGTTCTCTGCGGGCGCTTTTGTGCCGGAGACCGGTGCGTCGATCAGTAAAAGATCGGGCCGTTTTTCTGCGAAAAAGGCGATTAGCGCGTCGGTTTTCTCGATGCCAATGGTACCCATCTGGCACAGCGTCGCGCCCTGCTTAAACGCCTCTTTCGCCTGATGCAGCACCTGCTCGGTGGTGTCGCCATCGGAGAGCATGGCAATCACCACATCCGCCTGGCGCACCGCCTCTTCCGGCGAGTCAGCCAGCTGTAAACCGGCCTCCAGCAGATCCTCACCGCGTGCGCGGGTACGGTTCCAGCCGTGTACGCGAAAGCCTTTTTTCAGCAGGTTGGCGGCAAATGCGTGCCCCATTGCGCCTAATCCCAGAACCGCCACTTCAGGTTGTTGCATGTTGACTCCCCTGGTTTATCTGTCTGTATCCGACCCTGTCGGATGATTTATCACGGAAAAGCTGAATTCCAGCCTGGCGGTAAACCGAAAAAAAATCCAGCCCGAAACGGTGTACCCCATCGCATCAAACCCTTACCATACGCGGCGATTGTTCCACCTGATTCATTTACGCTTCTTTTTTAGGCCTCTGATAATGAAAATAATCTCTCTGCGTCAGGCGACGCTGCTGATGTTGCCTGCCATTTTGCCGCTGCCGCTGCCGCTGCTGGCGGCAGATAATCAAAATACGCTGGTCGTAACGGCCGCGCCGCCGGAAACGGGCCTTAACGAACTCGACACGCCTGCCGCCCTGAGTGTGGTCAGCGGCGACGATATGCGTCAGGCAGCACCGCGCGTTAATCTGTCGGAAAACCTCAGCAGCGTGCCGGGTCTGCAGATCCAGAACAGGCAGAATTACGCACAGGACCTGCAGCTGTCGATGCGTGGCTTCGGCTCCCGTTCAACCTACGGCGTGCGCGGTCTGCGCATCTACGTGGATGGCATCCCGGCCACCATGCCGGATGGGCAGGCACAAACCTCCAATATTGATATCGGCTCAATTGATCATGTCGAAGTGCTGCGCGGCCCCTTTTCTGCGCTGTATGGCAATGCCTCGGGCGGCGTGATCAACGTGACGACCCAGCAGGGACAGCAGCCAACCACGCTTGAAGCCAGCAGCTGGTACGGCAGTTATGGCAGCTGGCGCAACAGCGTCAAAGCCAGTGGTGCGACCGGTGACGGCAGCCACGCCGGGGACGTGAACTACACGGTCTCCGCCTCCCGCTTTACCACTCACGGCTATCGCGATCACAGTGCTGCCCAAAAGAACCTCGGCAATGCCCGGCTGGGCGTGCGAATCGATGATGTCAGTACCCTGACGCTGCTGTTTAACAGCGTTCACATTGATGCACAGGATCCTGGCGGTTTAACCGAAGCGCAATGGCGTGACAATCCGCGTCAGGTGGTGAGTAACGTTTCGCTCTATAACACCCGTAAAACGGTGGATCAGACTCAGGGTGGCCTGCGTTATCAGCGCCAGATGAGTGAAAACGACGACCTCAGCGTGATGCTCTATGCCGGGATGCGCGAAACCACGCAGTTCCAGTCAATTCCTGCCGCTGTTCAGCGCACTCCGTCTCATCCGGGTGGCGTCATCGCCCTGACCCGCCACTATCAGGGCGTCGATACCCGCTGGACCCATCGCGACACGCTGCTGTCGATTCCGGTGGCCGTGACCGGTGGCCTCGACTACGAAACCATGACCGAGCGCCGCAAGGGTTATGAGAATTTCACGGTCAGCAACGGCGTGACGCAGTTGGGTGAACAGGGCAATCTGCGCCGCAATGAACGCAATCTGATGTGGACGCTTGATCCTTATCTGCAGACGGCCTGGCAGCTGACCGATAAGCTGTCGCTGGATGCCGGCGTGCGCTTCAGCACCGTGAACTTTGACTCCAATGACTTCTATATCCGGCCTGGTAACGGTGACGACAGCGGTGAGGCGCGCTATCACAAATGGCTGCCCGCTGCGGCGCTGAAATATGCCTTTGACCCAGGCTGGAATGCCTATGTTTCTGCCGGTCGCGGCTTTGAAACCCCGACCATTAATGAGCTGTCTTACCGTTCAGATGACGCGACGGGCCTGAATCTGGGCCTGAAACCGGCCACCAGCGACACGCTGGAGATCGGCAGCAAAAAACGCATCGGCAATGGCCTGGTCAGCGCGGCGCTGTTCCAGACCGACACCCGTGATGAGATTGTGGCGGATGCCAGCAGCGGCGGACGCACGACCTATAAAAATGCCGGTCAGACCCGTCGTCGCGGTCTGGAGTTAAGCCTGGATCAACAGTTCGCCTGGGACTGGCGGCTGAAGATGGCCTATACGCTGCTGGATGCGCGCTACCGCAGCAACGCCTGTGGCAGCGACAGCTGTGACGGCAATCGCATCCCTGGCATCGCCCGCAACATGGCCTATGCCGGACTCGGCTATCTGCCGGAACAGGGATTTTACGCAGGCAGTGAGGTTCGCTATCTGAGCCAGATCGCCGCTGAAGATCAGAACAACGTCAATACCCCGTCCTACACCGTGGCGGCGGTAAACAGTGGCTATAAGTGGCTGGTTGAGAACTGGACGCTGGATCTGTTTGGCCGGGTCGATAACCTGTTTGACCGGCACTATGTGGGTTCAGTGATTGTGAATGAGAGTAATGGTCGCTACTTCGAGTCAGCACCAGGCCGTAACTACAGTGTCGGTTTAACGCTGGGTTACGCCTTCCGCTAAAAGCATCCGGGCCACCCTGGCGGTGGCCCGGATCTACTCGCTAATCAGCCGCGTGTTTTCAACTGCGCCTTAATATCCTCACAGCTGCCGGTTTCACCCAGACGCGGGAAGATCAATTTTACGCTGTTGTTGTGGGTATCCATGTTCAGATCGGTCATCGCATCCGTTGCTAACGTGACGTTGTAACCCAGCTCATACGCCTGACGCGCGGTCGATTCCACGCCGATGCTGGTCGCAATACCGCAAATCACCACCTGAGTGATGCCGCGCTGTTGCAGCTCATCGTGCAGTGACGTGGCATGAAACGCGCCCCAGGTTTTTTTGGTGACGGTGAGGTCATTCTGCTGCGGGGTCATCGCCGGAACCAGCGTCGCCCAGTCGGCAGGGAATTCGCCGCTGTGACGCCCCTGCTCGTTGCGGCCTGGCGCTCCACCGGCCACGTTAACCAGCACGACCGGCAGATCGTGTGCGCGAAACGCTTCGGCCAGATCGGCACAACGTTCGATCACTGGCTGCGATTCGTGAACCAGCGGCAGCGCCACAATACCATGTTGCAGGTCGATAATAATCAGCGCAGTTTTTGCATCAAGTGTGGTGACAGCCATGTTGAATCCTCGGGGTTAATCGTCAGTAAGTCGTTGCAATAGAGGGAGAATGTCGGTCAGCTGCTGCTGTTCTGCCGGGCTAAGCCGCGCATCCAGCGTCCGGACCAGCCAGTCATCGCGCATCGCGCGACTTGAGCTAATCACCGCGAGGCTTGATTCGGTGGGCCGATAGCGGGTTTTACGACCATCGTGGGGATCCGGCTCGCCGGTCACCAGTTCTGCCGCCACCAGCCCAGCGACGGTTGTGCCCATTGACTGAGTGCGTACGCCCTCGGCAGCCGCCAGTTGCGTTACCGTCATTGCCCCGTCGCGCACCAGATGGCCCAACACCGCCACCTGCGACCAGGTGAGTTCGCCAGGCGGTGCCGACTCGCGTAACCGGCGGCCCAGTTTGCCCACCAGCATCCGCAGCATGGCAGCAGATTCAGTCAGATCGCTCATTACTCGTCTCCATCGATAAGCGAAAGTATAAAGATAGGAAGGTAAACTGTGTAGTTTGCTGCGGTATCAATTTGTAACGTCCGGGCGTTGCAGGTAGTGAATCAGACTGTGGAAGCGCAGCGGTGTGCTGAGCGGGTTCCGGTAGCTGTGCGGCACGTCGGCCCTGAACTGAAAGGCTTCACCGGTAAGCAGACGCCGCCAGACATCACCGACACCCAGCAGCAGTTCACCTTCAATCACCACTACCTGCTCCACGCAGCCTGCTTCATGGGGCGAAGAATGACTCTGCGCGCCCGCGGCCAGCTCCACTGCCAGCAGATCAAATCGGAGGTGTGGATCGTAAGGCAGCAGCGAGCGCACGGACATTTCGGCATTAGGCTGACTGAATCCTGTCGCTGTGCCGGGAGGTAGCGCGCTGCCGTCGATAAAAAAGGAAAAAGGCACGTTAAAACCGGTGGCGATCTTCCATAGCGTCGCCACAGTGGGACTCGATTCACCTCGCTCAATCTGCCCCAGCATCGCTTTACTGACGCCGGTTCGCTCCGCCGTGAGTGTCAGGCTCCAGCCATTGGCCTGGCGCAACTGTCTGAGCGCGCCGCTCAGGTGTTGCTGAAAATCTGCCATTTTCTCTCCTGAATTCCGGTCACGGGTCTATGACACCAGGGTAATAGTGTAACACTTGTGCGTTATAGCGCATCATGCGACCATGTGCGCTATAACGCACAACCTTACTGAGAGTCTGATCATGACGAGAGCGGAATCGTCCCGTTTTACCCTGCCGATGCTGGTCTCGGGTTTTGTTGCTGTGCTGGTGGGCTACAGCAGCAGCGGCGCAATCATCTATCAGATGTTTCAGGCGGCAGGTGCCTCGCCCGCACAGATTGGGGGCTGGCTGTCAGTGCTGGGCCTCGCGCAGGGAATTGTCTCAATCGGGCTGTCATTGCGTTATCGCATGCCGGTGCTGGCCGCCTGGTCCACGCCGGGCGCCGCACTGCTGGCGACCAGTTTCCACGGCATTTCGCTGAATGAGGCGGTTGGCGTCTTTGTTTTCGCCAACCTGCTGATTGTCGTGTCGGGTGTGACGGGTCTGTTTGCCCGGCTGATGAACCACATTCCCGCTTCACTGGCAGCGGCGATGCTGGCGGGTATTCTGCTGCGCTTCGGACTTCAGACCTTTGCCGATTTACAGAGCAATTTTGTGCTGTGCGGCAGCATGTGCCTGGCCTGGCTGCTGGCGCGTCGCTGGCTTACCCGCTATGCCATTCTGGTGACGCTGCTGGTGGGCGTTGTGATTGCGCTGGCGCAGCACGCCATCCACTTTCCGCAGCAGTCGATTATGCTGGCTCTGCCGGAGCCGGTGATGCCGCACTTTACCCTGGCCACGCAGCTGGGGATGGGCGTGCCCTACTTCCTGGTGACAATGGCCTCGCAGAATGCCCCCGGCATCGCCACATTACAGGCGCACGGCTACCGACCGCCGGTCTCGTCACTGATGAGCTGGACAGGATTGACTGGCCTGCTGCTGTCGCCGTTTGGAGGCTTTTCGGTCTGCGTGGCGGCGATTACGGCGGCGATCTGCATGAGCGATGAGGTCGACGAAAATCCTCAGCAGCGCTGGCGGGCGGCGGTGCTGGCCGGCATATTTTATTTGCTGGCGGGCGTGTCCGGTGCGCTCATTGCCGTGCTGTTCAGTGCGCTGCCTGCGGTGCTGATCGAGGCGCTGGCGGGTCTGGCACTCCTGGCAACGCTGGGCGGCAGCCTGCATCGCGCACTCGATGTGCCTGCCGAACGAGACAGCGCGTTAGTGACTTTTTTGATCACGGCGTCGGGTGTTTCGCTGCTGGGTATTGGTCCGGCATTTTGGGGACTGGCAGGCGGTATCATTGCTCACCTGGTGCTGGTGCGCAGAACCGTCTGATGACGTGATACCCGCTGAAATATCGGTTATTTTTCCACCCGCCGATGAAAAAAACACTGGATTTACCTCCTTTTCTGCCGTTTGATTTGTCATTGCCCCGCGTAAAATCAACCTAATCGTCGATAACACGCGATTTTCTGCCTCAGACAACGACCGATAAGGGCCCAACAGGTGGCAAAAACTATTCTGCGCAGCGGTAATCTGGATGCAGTTCTGGCGTTAGGTGAAAATGGCCAGCCGGTCTACGCCTCCGCACTGCAAATTCGTGAAACCCTGCGTCTGCGCCGTCAGGGCGCACTGGCAGATTGCCTGGCGATACCCCAGGCTAATGATCGGGGCGATCGCCTCGACTGGTATTCCCCTATTAACGGCCGGGTGAAATCCTGGCTGGGCGCCAGCGATCATGAACGTCGCGCCGCACTGCAGCAGCTTACCGCCTGTCAGCAGGATATGCAGGCACTCAGTACGCGCGCGCGCGCGGCAGAGAACCCGTCGATGCGCCTGTTTGGTGCCCTGCTGAGCAAAACCCTGCAATTCCCCGACCAGCAGTATGTCTATCTGGTTGATGGTAAACCGGTTATCACCTTCTGGGGCTTTGTCGATGCCCAGGCACGCAGTCGTGATGATGCACTGGCCTGCCTGCGTGAGACGCTGGATGAAAACCTGCCGGCTACACTGGTTGAACCGCTGCCTGAGCTGCCTGCCACGCCCGTGGTCGCTGAGCCGATCATTATCGCTGAGCCCGAACCTGAACCCGAAGCGGCGGCTGAACCGCTGCCGGTTGTGGTGCCTGCAGAACCTCAGCCAGCCGCGCCTGTAGCGGCTCGCCGCCCTTTCCGCATCTGGTATCTGTTACCGCCCGTGGCGATTGCCGCTGCCGTGACGGTGGCCGTGCTGCTGCATAAGCCTGAGCCTGTGGTTACACCGGTTGCGACAACGAAGCCCGCCACAGCGACGATTACAACGCCAGCACCGGTATCTACTCCAACACCGGTTGCGAGTCAGGCACCAGTTGCGGCAACACCGTCAGCTGCGACGCCTCCTGCGGAGACAGTAACGGCCGAGAAACCACCCGAGTCGCTGCCTCAGGTCCCGGCAAACGCGGGCACCACCGACGCCGCGCCTGCTGCCTCATCTGCTACCCTTGCCAGTGTGGTAACGCCGCCGGTGCCAGCTAAAGCTGATGATCTGATTGTAACGCCGGACGCCGTGCGTGAAGGCCAGGTACAGGTGATTGATGGCCGCTGGCGGGTCACTATCGACCAGATGCAAACGCCAACCGGTAAGCCGCCTGTGATGCGCTTCCAGTTTAAAAATGGCAAAGGCAGCGTGCAGGTCGCTCAGGGTAATACCACCTGTAAAGCCGATGTCAGCGCCGCCATGACCAGCGCGGGTAACCTGGTTATTGAGAGCCGCTATACGGCGAAGTGCCAGAACAATTCGCGCTACCGTATGCCGCTGCTGGTCTGCCATGCGAGTATAGGCGCCGCTGTGTGTGAAGCGCAGTATGCTGAAGACCGGGTTTTCCCGATGACGATTAAGCGTGAGAGTAAATAACGATGCTGGCTCCCCTGATCGATGACAAACAAAAAATTACGCTGATTGAAAACAGCGGTGTGCAGTTTCTGGATTTTGGCCTGCAACTCTCCGATACCCCGGCGCGCCGCCAGTTTGTGCGCCAGACCGCCAATGGCCCGCTGCTGCGCCTGAAGGTCGATGGCAACAGCGGTAAGTTTCTGCTCTATCCGGAAGATGGGGGTGCCGCTGAAGTGGTGCGCCCGGAGTCCGATATCGCCCTGGCAGACTCCCTGACCCTGCTGTCAGCCTGCTGGCTGCCCTTGCCGATGCTGCGCTGTGCCAGCGGACGTCGCTTTATTGGTGGCCCTGAAAACTGGGCGCGGATGCGCCTGGTTGCCCTGCCCACTCCTGATGCGGCGGGCAATACCCATCGCGTCAGCCTGGCTTTCGACACCCGCTGCGTGGCGGAACAGGACGGTGGCGAGCAGCTCGGCCTGAGCCCTGCTGATGCACAAAATGGCGTGACCTTTGCGCTCGCCTGGCACAACTACGAGCTGGGCGAATTTCTTGATCTGACCTGGGTTGACGGCTGGCTGCGCGAATCCTTTACCGACCGCGTGTCCGATCGCCGCGAACAGGCGATTAATCAGGCACTGCGCGAGTTTGAGTATCAGGCGCACTACCTCAATCTGCTGGAGCTGCTGGGCGAACAGCTCGACCTCAGCGAAATTCACATTCAGGCCGCTACATTGCAGACCCCCGCGGTCAATGTCGATATCATTCTGGATGTCGGCAACTCCCATACCTGCGGCGTTCTGGTGGAAGATCACCCGGAAGAGAGCAACGGCCTGAAGCAGACCTATGAGCTGCAGCTGCGCGATCTCTCCGAGCCGCATCAGGTTTATAACGAGCTGTTTGACAGCCGTCTGGAGTTTGCCGAAACCCGTTTTGGTAAAGCGAATTTCTCGCTGGAAAGCGGTCGTGAACAGGCCTTTATGTGGCCGT
Organism: Pantoea sp. MHSD4; assembly: GCF_021043305.1. Lineage (NCBI taxonomy): Bacteria > Pseudomonadati > Pseudomonadota > Gammaproteobacteria > Enterobacterales > Erwiniaceae > Pantoea > Pantoea sp. MHSD4. The sequence goes on from NZ_JAJNDH010000001.1 coordinate 1,193,691, forward strand.
CTCTGACGCGCGTTGGACGTGAAGCAAGCCGTCTGGCCCTGCAGCGTGTGGGACTGGAAGGCAGCACCGGCCTCTCCAGCCCGCGCCGCTATCTGTGGGATGAAGCGCGCTATCAGCCAGGCTGGCGCTTTAACACCCCTGGCGATCAGGCTGAACCGCTGGCCTACGCCGCACCCTTTACCACATTGCTGAACGACGAAGGCCAGCCGCTCTCTACGCTGGCACCGGACGATCGTCTGCCGGTCTTTTCGCCGCACTACAGCCGCAGTTCGCTAATGACCTTTATGCTGTGTGAGCTGCTGGCTCAGGCGCTGATGCAGATGAACAGCGCGGCACAGCGTCAGCGCATGCCACAGAGCCACGCGCCGCGTCAGCTGCGCCATGTGATCCTGACGCTGCCATCGGCGATGCCAAAGCCGGAGCGTGAAATTTTCCGCCGCCGGATGCAGGAAGCGCTGGCGCTGGTCTGGAAAGCGGAAGGCTGGCTGGCGGACGAAGATGAATTTACCCCCTCGCTGTCGCGTCAGACCCCGAAACCGCTGCCGGATGTGCAGATGGAGTGGGATGAAGCGACCTGTGGTCAGATGGTCTGGCTGTTCAATGAAACCCAGGTCAACTTTGCCGGTCGTGCCGAAGACTTCTTCAGCAGCATGGCGCGTCCGGATCGTCCCCGTGAGGCCGACGAACTGCCAGGAAAAAGCCTGCGTATCGCCTCGATTGATATCGGCGGCGGCACCACTGACCTCGCCATCACCCAGTATCGTCTGGACGATGGTCAGGGCAACAATGTCAAAATCACCCCGCGCCTGCTGTTCCGCGAAGGCTTTAAAGTGGCAGGCGACGATATCCTGCTGGATGTGATTCAGCTGTGGATTTTACCGGCGCTGCAGCAGCATCTTCAGAAAGCAGGTCTGACGCTGGCAGAACCGCTGATGAACAAGCTGTTTGGTCATGACAGCCGCATGGACGGTCAGGCGACACTGCGTCAGCAGGTCACCTTACAGCTGTTTATTCCGCTGGCGCAGGCAGTGCTGGAGCGTTACGAAAACTGGGATCCGCTGGAAAATCACGCCGAGATCAACGCGCTGTTTGGCGAGCTGGTCGATCAGCCTCCGGGCGACGCGGTGCTGGCGTTTGTTAACGGTGAGATCCAACGTGAACTGGGTGGCAATAGCCGTTTTGACCTGCTGCAGGTGCCGCTGGTGGTCAGTCTGGCCCAGTTGCATGGCGAATTTATGCAGCACCGGATGGCAATTATTCCGGCGCTGCGCTCAATGTGTGAAGTGGTGTCGCTCTATCAGTGCGACGTGCTGCTGCTGACCGGTCGCCCGTCGCGCTTCCCGGGTATTCAGGCGCTGGTCCGTCATCTGCAGCCGCTGCCGGGCAGCCGTATTCTGTCGCTGGAAGGCTATCACACCAGCGACTGGTATCCGTTTAACAAACATGGGCGCATCGACAACCCGAAATCCACAGCGGCAGTCGGCGCGATGCTCTGTCTGCTGGCGCTGGATCTCCGCCTCAGCAGCTTCTGGTTCCGCGCAGGCGATTTTGAACCTTATTCGACCATTCGCTATCTTGGCATGCTTGACGAAAACCAGGCGCTAACGGATGAGAACCTGTGCTACAGCGAAATTGACCTCGACAATCCTGGCTATGCGCTGGATAAAAAAAGCAGTTTTCGTATTCGTGGTAACGTCTGTCTCGGCTTCCGTCAGCTTGATAACGAGCGCTGGCCCGCCTCGCCGCTCTATAGCCTGACGCTGAACGACACCACGCTGGCGCGTAAAGTGGCCGGTGAGAGCGTGCTGCGCATCAAACTGGCCGTAAAAGCCGGCCCCGATGCCTCCGGCCCGGAAACCCTGGTGCTGAGCGATGCGCGCCTGGATGATGGCACCCGCGTGCCGCTGGAGCAGTTAAGTCTGAAGTTGAATACCCTGTCGGCGACCGGCAATGCCAATGCGCAATACTGGATTGACAGCGGGAGCGTGTGTAAACGATGAAAGCTTTGAAACCTCGTCAGCCGCAAACGCTGGCAAAACGCCTTAGCCTGCTGCAGGACGCCCTGAATAACAGCCTGACGTGGATTGAAACTACCCGCGAGCAGTCACCACGTCTGGCGCTGGAAGCCGAAACCCTGACGCTGCAGCTGCGTCAGGCGCGCGTGCAGGCGCAGGCACTGGCGCAGCAGGTCGCACGTCCGGTGACGCTGGCACTGTTTGGTCAGTCACAGGCGGGCAAAGCCTGGCTGCTGAACGAAATGGTGGCCGATGCGCAGGGCCAGCTCGTGACCCGCATGGGCGATAAACAGCTGAGCTGGTTTCAGCACATCAATCCCGGCAATCTCGACTTTGCTACCGCGACCCGTTTCAGCCATCAGCGCGAGCCGCTCTCAAATGAGTGGCCGGTTGAACTGACGCTGCTGAGCGAAGCGGAGATTGTGCGGCTGATGGTCGCGTGTGCCGGAGAGACGTCGCCTGACACCGCGCAGATTGACAGCGCACTGCAGCGCCTGCAGCGTCATCGCCTCGCTACGCCGCTGGCCGGTCTTGACGGTGATGCACTGGTCACGCTCTGGTCCTGGTGCCGTCGTCGTTCACACCACGATGTGCGGCTGGACCGTCACTTCTGGCCGCAGGCGGTTGAGCTGGCGCCGTGGCTCAGCGTTGACGACCGGGTGCAGCTCTTTTCACTGCTGTGGCCTGCTCAGCCGGAACTGAACGAAATGCTGCGCAGCCTGCTGCATCTTCGTCATCAGCTGCGTAACAGCACCCGCGTAATCGCGCCACTGAGCCTGCTGACCGACACCTCGCTGCTGCCGGCTGAGCAGCTGATTGTGCCAGCCAGCGAGCAGGATCAGCAGCAGCTGGTCGAAGTCTGCCCGCTGAACGGTAACCGCATCGGCAAGGCGCAGAACGTGCCGCTGGGATTACTGGCGCTGCTGACGCTGGAAGTGCTGGCGCCACTTAGTTCGACGCCGCGTACCGCCCTCTATGATGATGCCGACATGCTGGAGCTGCCCGCGCCGGGTCAGTCCGGTGATGCGGCCACCCAGGAAGATCGTCAGCGTCTGCAACAGCAGGATCCCCTGCGTGCGCAGCTGCTGGCGCAGAAACGCGCCCTGCTGCCTGGTCTTTATGCCGCGCGTCAGGCGATTGACCTGCTGCTGGTTTGTACCGCAGCCAGTCACCGTCAGGATGTGGATCTCGCCAGCGAAACGCTGCGCGAATGGCAGCGTCAGCAGCCCGCTCAGGAATCGGCAGAGAAACCGCGCCTGATCTGGGCGATTACCCCGTTCGATGCCCGCCATCAGCTGGTCAATGTGGATGAAGCGGTGCAGCGTCAGATGGGACAACCGGGTCAGCACTGGGGATCGATGCTGGCACTGGATCGTGCGGGCGTCGACCGCATGGCAAGCTGGTTACAGGATGAGATGCAGCCGGAAGCCCGCCGCGACCTGCTGCTGGCTCAGCTGGCGCAGATTCAGCACACCGTGGTTGAGCGGCGTTTACTGCCCTGGACCGAGGCGGGTGCCAGTCCGGAACAGGCGGCACGCAAACAGAACATCGCCGACACGCTGCTGAAGTGTTTGCAGCATCGTACTGGCCTGCATGGCGAACTGCTGGAACGCCTGCAGCCGCCGCGTGAGGCGCTGCGCCAGCTCTGGCTTAATCAGTCAGCATTACAGGGCAGCAAACCCGCGAACAGCCAGGCACCGGAAAATCAGTTCGGCATCGGGTTCGAATTTGACCTGTTCAGTGAAAGCCCGGCCGAAGCACCGGTTCAGCCGCGTCAGAGCCTGCAAAGCGCTCAGCAGTTCCCGCGTCAGGTGCTGCTGCTGTGGCTGGATCATCTGCGTCAGCTGCCGGAAAACCGCAGCCTGCTGGCGTTGCTCAACGTGGACAAGGCGACGATGGAGTGGCTGGTTGAAGAGTTAATTACGGCCGGTTTCCGTACCGATATCGCGCAGAAACTGCAGCAGGCGCTGCATGAACCCGATTCGCAGAGCGTCAGCCATGAATCACGCGCCGATCGTCAGGTGACGCGGGCGATGACGGTGCTGGGGGATTTTGTTGCCTGGCTCGGCTTTTTACAGCGCCCTGAAAGCGAACGCCCCGACAGCCGCGTTAACCGGGGTCAGGTGATATTCTCACGTCCTCCGGCGCCCAGCGTCAGCTTCAGTGCCGGTCAGCGTCTGACCAAACTCTCAGCGGCCCCGGCTAACCATACTGCCTATTATATCTACGACTGGCTGGTGGGGCTGAATCAGGTCATCATTGAGAACAATGGTTATACCGGCGGCGGCGATCTGCCACTGGCAGCCCGTGAAGCGCTGGTTGCCCTGCTCAGGCCACTGCGCGCTTAATCAATGATCAGGCGCAGTTCGCCCTCCAGCGACTGCGCCGCCTCTTCCAGCAGCGCCAGCACTGGCGCTAAATCGGCCTGATGCGCAGCATAGTGCTGCAGCCAGACCGTGGCTGGCAGCGCCATCCCACCCGTCAGCCAGTCCCATAACGCATCAAGATTATGTCCGAACGTCTGCGGACAGCCGCTCTGATCAGCAAGCGCCTGATAAAAGGCCGCGCGCGTGGTGAGTTGACGCAGGTCAAAGGTCAGATTAAGCATGATCAGGGTACCTGTCTGAAGCTGCGGTAGTGATCGGTGGAGAGAAACACCAGCCCGTCAGAGGAGTAGACCAGACGATCGGCGTCGCGATGACCACAGCGATAATTCACATCCGCTTCATACCACTGACGACCTGCACGCGATGGCAGACGTTTTTCACGGTTGGTAAATCGATCGCCGCCGATAGCTTTTCCTGGCAGAACTTCGCAAAGATTGCCTTTGGCTGGATTCCAGCCACGCTTACGCGCATCGCTTTTAGTGAGGTAGTAGTCCGGCAATTGCTGATGCTGCAGCACCCAGCGGGCCACGGTATGGGCATCGGTCGGGTGGCGATATCCGCCTGGGCAGGTGTAGAACCCGTGTTCAGATAAGGTTTCAGGCCGTAGAAACAGGCCGCGAGGACAAGGAAAAGTCCAATCCAGAGTTTTTTTGACATGATGGCATCCGAGACAACAGGACGCAGATGATACCAGTTTTATGCACAGAGAAAAGCGCGGGCCAGACAAGCTGGCCCTGGCGAGGTTAAGCTGCGTGCGATTCCCCGCTGTGACGACGCCATGCACCCGGCGCGACACCATACTGACGTTTGAAACTGCGGTTAAAGGATTGCTGCGAGTCGAAACCTAACGAGATCGCCACATTGAGAATCGGCTCATCGGTGGTGGTCAGGCGATCGGCTGATTTTTTCAGCTTCTTAACGCGGATATATTCACCCAATGGATAACCGGTGTGCTCTTTGAACATACGCTGCAGGTGCCATTTGGAGTAACCCGCACGCTCTGAAACGGTATCCAGATCCAGACGTGCTTCGATGTTGTTATCAATCCAGTCGATTAAATCGTGAATAAAGGCATCACTCATCATTCCAGTCTCTCCTGTCGCCGTGGCGAAAAGTATTAGTATCAGTTGCAGTTACACTTAAGGGTGGCTGACTATGCCATTTAATGCAAGTTTTATTAGTACATTAAATGCCGCACTCTTTGTAGGGTTTATGCTGATCTGTTCAGGTCTTCATCGCCCTGCCCTAAACCGCACATAAAGTGTATCTGTTATTCTTGCAGTTGCCAGCCCCGCAAGCCTACACTCACCGCGATTAATTGCAATCTTAAAAGTTGCAAATATTGGCCTGCAGGCCGCCTGTTTATATCTATCGCGGAATAACAACAATGATTACGAACCGGGTTCGTCAGGGTTTAACCCTCTTAGGGATGGTACTGCTCATCACTCAACTGAGCGGCTGCGACAAGGGTGTGGCGCAAAACGCCCCGCCGCCACCGCCTGAAGTGAGCGCCGCACCCGTGCTGATCAAGCCAGTCAGTCAGTGGGACAACTTCAATGGACGGGTGGAAGCAGTGCAAAGCGTGCAGTTGCGTCCGCGCGTCTCGGGCTACATCGACTCGGTTAACTATCGGGAAGGCGATGAAGTCAAAAAAGGTCAGGTGTTGTTTACCATTGATGACCGGAGTTACCGCGCGGCGCTGGAGCAGGCCAAAGCGGAACTGGCTCGTGCACGCAGCCAGGCGAGTCTGGCCCGCAGTGAGTCCGGCCGCAGCGAGAAGCTGATCGGCACACAGGCGATTTCCCGCGAAGCGTGGGAACAGCGTCGTTCTGCTGCCAGTCAGGCGCAGGCCGATGTGCTGGCCGCAGAAGCCGCAGTCGATATGGCGCAGCTTAACCTGGACTTTACCCGCGTCACCGCACCGATTGATGGTCGCGCCAGCCGCGCGCAGATCACCGCTGGTAACCTGGTCACCGCTGGCGACAGCGCCAGCGTGCTGACCACGCTGGTGTCGCAGCAGCAGATGTATGTCTACTTCGATGTCGATGAGAACACGTTCCTCAACTATCAGGCGATGGCGCGTCAGGGCCAGCAGCGTCATGCGCTGCCGGTCGAGATTGCGCTGGTTGGCGAACAGGGTTTTCCGCATCAGGGCAAAATCGATTTCACGGATAACCAGCTGACCGCCAGCACGGGCACTATTCGGATGCGCGCCCTGCTCGACAATCAACAGCGTCAGTTTACGCCGGGTCTGTTTGCCCGCGTGCGTCTGCCAGGCAGCGCGCAGTTCGAGGCGGTGCTGATCGATGATAAAGCGGTGTTAACCGACCAGGATCGGAAATATGTCTACGTGGTGGATGGAGAAGGCAAAGCGCAGCGGCGCGATATCCAGCCCGGCGCGATGATAGATGGCCTGCGTATTGTTAAGTCGGGTCTGCACGCCGGTGACAAGGTAATCATCGCCGGTCTGCAAAAAGTGTTTATGCCCGGCATGCCGGTCACTGCTCAGCAGGTCGCCATGCGTGCGGCAGCCGCTCAATAATTCGAGGCCGCTATGGACTTTTCCCGCTTTTTTATCGACCGGCCAATTTTTGCTGCGGTGCTGTCGATCCTGATTTTTGTCACCGGCGTCATTTCCATCCCGTTACTGCCGATCAGTGAATATCCCGACGTCGTGCCACCCAGCGTGCAGGTGCGTGCTGAGTATCCTGGCGCTAACCCGAAGGTGATTGCAGACTCCGTGGCAACGCCACTGGAAGAGGCGATTAACGGCGTCGAGAACATGATGTACATGAAGTCTGTGGCCGGTTCGGACGGCGTGCTGGTGACTACCGTCACCTTCCGTCCTGGCACCGATCCCGATCAGGCACAGGTGCAGGTGCAGAACCGCGTGGCACAGGCGGAAGCCCGTCTGCCTGAAGATGTGCGTCGTCTGGGTGTGACAACCCAGAAGATGTCGCCGACCCTGACGCTGGTCGTTCACATGTTCTCACCCAACAATACCTATGATTCGCTCTACCTGCGTAACTACGCCACGCTGAAGGTGAAAGATGAGCTTGCGCGTCTGCCGGGCGTCGGTCAGATCCAGATTTTCGGCGCAGGCGAATATGCGATGCGCGTCTGGCTTGATCCCAATAAAGTCGCGGCGCGTGGTCTGACCGCCTCTGATGTGGTGACGGCGATGCAGGAGCAGAACGTGCAGGTTTCTGCCGGTCAGCTGGGTGCCGAGCCGCTGAAAAAGCAGAGCGATTTCCTGCTGTCGATCAACACGCAGGGACGACTGGAGAGCGAGCAGGAATTCGGCGACATCATCCTGAAAACCTCAGAAGATGGCTCGCTGGTGCGCCTGCGTGATGTGGCGCGGATTGAGATGGGTTCAGGCAGTTATGCCCTGCGCTCGCAGCTGAATAACAAAGACGCAGTGGGTATCGGTATCTTCCAGGCGCCTGGTGCTAACGCCATTGACCTCTCCAATGCGGTTCGCGCCAAAATGGATGAGCTGGCGACCCGCTTCCCCAACGATGTGAAATGGGCCGCGCCTTATGACCCGACGGTGTTTGTCCGGGACTCGATTAAAGCGGTGGTTCAGACTCTGCTTGAAGCGGTGATCCTGGTCGTGCTGGTGGTGATTCTGTTCCTGCAGACCTGGCGCGCCTCGATCATTCCGTTGCTGGCGGTGCCGGTTTCTATCGTCGGTACGTTTAGCGTGCTCTATCTGCTCGGCTTCTCGCTGAACACCCTGAGCCTGTTCGGACTGGTGCTGGCGATTGGTATCGTGGTGGATGACGCCATTGTGGTGGTGGAGAACGTCGAACGTAATATTGAGATGGGACTTTCGCCACGTGCTGCGGCGCATCAGGCGATGCGAGAGGTCTCCGGGCCGATCATTGCGATTGCGCTGGTGCTGTGCGCGGTGTTTGTGCCGATGGCGTTTCTGTCGGGCGTTACCGGGCAGTTCTACAAGCAGTTTGCCACCACCATTGCGATCTCCACGGTGATCTCCGCCATTAACTCGCTGACGCTCTCGCCTGCGCTGGCAGCGATGCTGCTGAAAGGTCATGATGCGCCGAAAGATCGGTTAACGCGGATCATTGACGCGCTGTTTGGCTGGCTGTTCCGTCCGTTTAACCGCTTCTTCCAGCGCAGTGCGCATGGCTATGAATCACTGGTCGGTCGCACGCTGCGTCGCCGTGGTGCGGTATTTGGTGTGTATGTGCTGCTGCTGGCCGGTGCCGGTTTTATGTTCCACACCGTGCCAGGTGGATTTATCCCAACACAGGATAAGCTCTACCTGATTGGCGGCGTGAAGATGCCGGAAGGCTCGTCACTGGCGCGCACCGATGAAGTGATTCGTAAGATGAGTGAAATCGGTATGCAGACCGAAGGCGTCGCCTATGCGGTGGCGTTCCCCGGCCTGAATGCGTTGCAGTTCACTAATACGCCAAACAGCGGAACGGTCTTCTTCGGCCTGAAACCGTTTAATGAGCGCAAACATACGGCAGCGGAGATCAACGCGGAGATCAATGCGAAGATCTCGCAAATCCAGCAGGGGTTTGGCTTCTCAATTATGCCACCGCCGATTCTGGGGCTAGGTCAGGGTTCCGGTTATTCGCTCTATGTGCAGGACCGTGCCGGTCTGGGCTATGGCGCATTGCAGACGGCAATCAATACGCTGTCGGGCAGCATCATGCAGACTCCAGGGATGCACTTCCCTATCTCCTCCTATCAGGCCAACGTTCCGCAGCTTGATGTGAAGGTTGATCGGGATAAAGCCAAGGCACAGGGCGTGTCGCTGACTGCCCTGTTCAGCACGTTGCAGACCTATCTTGGCTCGTCGTATGTGAATGACTTCAACCGCTTTGGCCGCACCTGGCGTGTAATGGCGCAGGCGGATGGCGATTTCCGCGACAGCGTGGAAGATATTGCTAACCTGCGCACCCGAAACGACCGCGGTGAGATGGTGCCGATTGGCAGCATGGTTAACATCACCACCACCTATGGCCCCGACCCGGTGATCCGCTATAACGGCTATCCGGCGGCGGATTTGATTGGTGATGCCGACCCGCGCGTGCTCTCTTCAGCGCAGGCAATGAGCCAGCTTGAGGCGATGTCCGGTCAGCTGTTGCCGAACGGCATGAACATCGAGTGGACTGACCTGAGTTATCAGCAGTCAACTCAGGGCAATACCGCGCTGATTGTCTTCCCGATGGCTGTCCTGCTGGCGTTCCTGGTGCTGGCGGCGCTTTATGAGAGCTGGACGCTTCCGCTGGCGGTGATCCTGATTGTCCCTATGACGATGCTCTCTGCGCTGTTTGGCGTCTGGCTGACCGGCGGTGACAACAACGTCTTCGTGCAGGTCGGACTGGTGGTGCTGATGGGGCTAGCCTGTAAGAACGCGATTCTTATCGTGGAGTTCGCACGGGAGCTGGAGATTCAGGGCAAAGGCATTGTGGAAGCGGCGCTGGAAGCGTGTCGCCTGCGTCTGCGTCCGATTGTGATGACCTCCATCGCCTTTATCGCTGGCACCATACCGCTGATTCTGGGTGAAGGCGCAGGTGCAGAAGTGCGCGGCGTAACTGGTATTACCGTCTTCTCCGGTATGCTCGGCGTGACGCTGTTCGGCCTGTTCCTGACGCCGGTGTTCTATGTCGCCCTGCGCAAACTGGTGACGCGCCGGTCTGGCAATGCAGAGTCAGTGACGGTGTAAACCACAGATGTTAACCGGGGCGATCAACTGATCGCCCTTTTTTTATTTGTGATTCATTGATTGCCTGTCAATCCGGCTTCGCGGTTAACGCTGTCTTAATTTTTCATTCAGCGTTTCGATGATAAACGCATTGAGTGAAGTTTCATTTTCAGCTGCCGCCTGAGACAGGCGCTCTCCCAGTGATTCAGGGTATCGCAGCGTGAAGGTTTTGATTTTTTCCTGCTCAGCGTAAGGATTGATGCCGGAGGCTGCACAATCTTCCAGGTATTCGCGCAGCGAAATGTCGCCCTCTTTGTAGAGGCCCTGTACGCTGTCAGAGACAAAATCACAGTAACCTGACAGGCCAGTAAAGCGTCCACGGAACATATTGAGTTCGGGGACATAGGTGATCACGGCGGGTTGCCTGGCGACGTTAGCCAGAACTGAATGATTATCCATCTTTGGCCTCCTGCATTCTAATTACCTGAATATCAGCAATGGATTTTCTAAATAATAAATTGATTAATAATATAAAACTTACCATACATATATCGGTACACTTCAGTGGAAGCGAACGTGATCTGACTCATCTTACGCTCCCTCATTTCATTCGCTATTCACTAGGGCAAAAACTCTACTCACAGTCATTAACCACATGACCCGTTAATCATGAGAGTTAAAGTCTGGCACTTAAATGACTTTTTATCTTTTCCAGAAAAGTTCGCACCGTTTCCCCCCAGGGTTCAGGATAGAACTCTCCCTGGCTGATGGATTCAAACGTCTCTGTAAGTACCTGATCATTCAACGATAGTAAATACTCTGCTTCCTGACAGACTTTTGCTGCTGTTTTTGGATTCTCAGTTTCTAAATAACTGTCCAGTATTTCTTCTACCGTTTCCCCAAAAAGATCATAATCCTGACCAAAAAAAACCCGAATAAGCGTTACAGTATTTTTATAGCTTTTATTCATTGATAGCCTCAGAAAGAAGGATATGAAGTCAGAAAATAATAGGGTTTTCCGTTAATTTTCTCTTCCCCTCAAATTTTACATCCATCAAAAGCCAGAAAACAGATTTTCGTGAACGTGCTCTCTTGTCATTTCAGAAAACGAAAACAACATTTATATTTTGATGGATGCTGAACTTTCAAATGATCCCTCAGGTTCAGCGTGATAACCGCCCCAGGAAGTGAGTTATTGGCTTATGGTGGTTTTGAGGCAGGCTGTTACGGATCAGCAGGCATAAAAAAAGCCGCTATCAGCGGCTCTTTTTGCAGAGATCATCAATCTCTTCGGGTTCAGGCTCTGGCACGGCAGTGCAGTTGCTGGTATCGCGTACCTTCAGCTCATTCAGCGCGTCTGCCACGGTGCGTTTTGCCAGCACATCCAGCGACGCCTGCTCGGCTTCATCAGCTATCGACTTAAAGTACCAGCAGAGGTTGGCACTGACCAGACAACGCGGTGCGACATCAGGACGCGCGGCCCAGATTTTTTTGTCTTCGATGACGGAGACATAGATATCCCGCAGGGTAATTTCCGCAGCAGGACGGCCCAGGTGAATGGAGCCTGTACGGCCCAGCGTCGAGACGATAATGCCGTCACGGGTCAGCGGAACCATTAATTTTCGTATGAAACTGGGATTCGCTTCAAGCCCGTAGGCCAGAATCGCGCTGGTAGAGCGTTTACCCATTTGCTCCGCCATCGCTACGCTCAGAACCATTTGCAAAGCTGTCGGGAAGCGATAATCAAGCATTTCTTTATCCTGAGTTGCGGTGGATCTTATTGTTTTATTGCCGCATAAGTGAACAATCAATGAGCAATAAATATAACAAACACTGTTGCTTTTTTGAAGCAAGCCAGCAGTGACAAGGCACGTATTCACCAAAGGCGGAGGCCCGATAGCACAAGGTGCTTAGCCTGCTAACGGCCCGCTTCTCTCAAAACTTAATGGCCCCAGCTATCGGGCGGTGGTGACCGATACCGCCGGTAATCGCTGCTTCAGCGCCATAACCAGTACCACGTTAAAGATTGCTAAGGTGCAAAGCAACCACAGCGTCGCCGGCGCGCCCATTCTTTCAAACACATATCCACCAATCAGCGGTGTCAGCGCCTGTCCCATTAATGCCGGGCGGGCCATTTTGCCCACCACGATTGCGTAAGACTCTGGTTTGACCATCACCAGCGGCAAAGTTCCGCGCACGATGGCACGTAAGCCATTTCCTGCGCCATACAACACCATGCTCAGTATCGCCATCTGTGGAAAGATCGCCAGCAACAGCAAGCCTGCGGCGACCAGTCCGACGGAGAAAAAGGTGGTTCGAATGGGATGACTGCGCTTAAAGGCGATGTCGACGAGTCGGGATCCCACCTGACACGGACCCATCACAGCACTGATCGCCAGCGCCGAGGTCAGCGTATGGCCCGTCGCCTGCAACAAAGCGATGAGCTGGACCGAAATCGCTGTCATGATCACGGACGCCAGCGTAAAAATGGCGCACAGTAGCCAGAACAGCGCAGGTTCGATCTCCGCTGAGGCAGGCTCCCTGCTCCGTCTTTTCACAGGCTGCTTCGCGTGGTTTGCCGGTATGGCAAACAGATAAGCAGGCAAAACGCAGACCACCATCATGGCTGCAATAATCAACGTGGCATCCCGCCAGCCAAAGCCGTGAATTAACAACGCCGTGCCTGGCCAGACCAGCGTGGTGCAGAAGCCCGAAATCAGTGTAATGCTGGTAATCGCGGAACGCGCCTTACCGCCATAGCAGGTGCCGAGGGTGGCAAACAGCGCATCATAGAGGCCCATCGCCATTCCGATGCCAATAATTACCCATGCGAACAGAAACAGCGGCAGCGTGACGCTGTAAGCCATTATCACCAGCCCCACCGCCATCACGACGCCACTCAGTGCCAGCAGCAGGCGGCCACCGGTTCGGGCGATAATTCTGCCCGCCAGCGGTGACAGCAGGCCCGACACCAGAATGCCGGTTGATAGCGCGCCGTAAATCCACTGCTGTGACCAGCCGGTCTCTGCGGCAATCGGATTCGCCATTACCGCCATCAGGTAGAACGACCCGCCCCAGGAAAGTATCTGTACCCAGCCAAGGGTAAAAATGGCGGCGATGCCGGGTTTGATGTTCTGATTCACAAGGGGTCTCTTCATTAGCAGGCGAACCGTTTTATAACATGTTCTGCGATAAGCCAAAATGCGTGATCTCCTTTTCGCTGGCAGGCCAGACAGACCGCACGGTTTTTTTGATTAAACCTTATAGTATGTTGTAACTATATAGCGCTTGCATCCTTCCGAAGCTTCTGCCACATTGTGGACGTTGTAACTATGGAGGCACAACATGACGCGCTATGACTTAGTGGCTGATATGCATCAGTGTGTTAACGATCTGGAACTGGCACTGGGTGAATTGCGTCAGCAGATTGAAGCGACACCCTTGCTGATCGCCCGTGTCTTCAGCCTGCCGCCCGTGGTTAAAGGCCGCGAACATGAGGCGATTACCCGGATTGCCGTTGAGCAGCATCTCGGTGAGCGCGCGTTAAAGATGGCGCTTGACCACTACTGCCGCCTTTTTATGCAGCACCAGTCTGAACAGCTGAGCACGAAAGCAGCCGTACGCTTACCCGGCGCACTCTGTATTGAATGTGATGCGCAACAGGAAGCGGAAATCGTCTCGCTGGTCGAACTTATCAACCAGCTGAAAGCAAGGCTGGAGCAGCTGATTACCGTGGATTCAGGGCTGCCGAGTGAAGCGCGTTTTGAGTTTGTCCACCAGCACCTGCGCGGGCTGATTACCCTGAATGCCTATCGCACCATTACCCTGCTGAGCGCGCCAGACAGCCTGCGTTTCGGCTGGGCCAACAAGCACATTATCAAGAATCTCAGGCGCGAAGAGGTGATCGCCCAGCTGGAAAAAAGCCTGAAGTCGGGACGGGCGAAGGCACCGTGGTCACGGGAACAGTGGGCGGAAAAAGTGCAGGAGGAGCTGGCAAGCGTACGCGCCCTGCCCGCTTCGGCACGGCTTAAAATCAAGCGTCCCGTAAAAGTTCAGCCGGTGGCTCGTGTCTGGCGCGCGGATGAACAGAAGCAAACGCAACTCGCCTGCCCGTCGCCAATACTGGTGATCTGTCGCGATCGCACTCAGGTTCCGGTGCTGGGCGAGTTACTCAATTACGACGCCGATAACATAACGCATCGTCATAAACCGGCCGCTGAGCCACTGAATTTGCTGATACCCCGCCTGCATCTGTGGGTTGATTGCCCCCTCTGAATAAAAAAGGCCAGCATCTGCTGGCCTCTGACTCATCCTGCATATCAGGACTTCATGCTGCCGACCATCTCTTCCGGCCGGACCCAGGCATCAAACTCTTCTTCGGTAAGATAACCCAGCTTCAGCGCGGAGCCTTTTAACGTCAGCCCCTCTTTGTGCGCCTTCTTGGCAATTTCTGCCGCTTTGTCATAGCCAATATGAGTATTGAGCGCCGTCACCAGCATCAGTGACTCGTTCAGCAGCTGGTCGATACGCTCGCGCACCGGCTCAATGCCGACAGCGCAATGATGATTAAAGCTGTCCATGCCATCTGCCAGCAGACGAATCGATTGCAGGAAGTTATGGATCACCATCGGACGGAACACATTGAGCTCAAAGTTACCGGACGCGCCGCCCATATTAATGGCGACATCGTTGCCCATCACCTGGCAGCAGAGCATGGTCATCGCTTCACACTGCGTTGGATTCACTTTGCCTGGCATGATGGAGCTACCCGGTTCATTTTCAGGAATAGCAATTTCGCCGATGCCGCAGCGCGGACCGGATGAGAGCCAGCGCACATCGTTGGCGATCTTCATCAGTGAAGCAGCCAGCCCTTTCAACGCGCCATGCGCATGCACCAGCGCATCACAGGTGGCCAGCGCTTCAAATTTGTTTGGCGCAGTGACAAACGGTTGCTGCGTGAGGTCGGCCAGCGCCTTCGCCACGCGCACTGCATATTCCGGGTGGGTATTCAGGCCGGTGCCAACTGCGGTTCCGCCCAGCGCCAGTTCCGCCACGTGCGGAATGCTCTGTTCGATATGCTTCAGATTATGCTCCAGCATCGCCACCCAGCCGGAAATCTCCTGGCCCAGCGTCAGCGGCGTCGCATCCTGCAGGTGAGTACGGCCAATTTTGACGATATCTTTAAAGGCGTCAGACTTCTGGCTCAACGTCTTTTTCAGTACCTGAATTTGTGGGATCAGCTGTTCGCGCAGGGCAATCACGGCGGCGACATGCATCGCCGTCGGGAAGACATCGTTGGAGCTCTGGCTCTTGTTCACATCGTCGTTGGGATGGACCAGGCGCGACATACCGCGCTCGCCGCCGAGGATTTCACTTGCGCGATTCGCCAGCACTTCGTTCATGTTCATATTGGTCTGCGTGCCGGAACCGGTTTGCCAGATTGCCAGCGGGAATTCATCCGCATGCTTGTCCGCCAGCACTTCATCCGCCGCGCTGATAATCGCATCGGCGCGATCTGCGGGCAGCAGGCCCAGATCGCGGTTCACGCTGGCGGCGGCGCGCTTGGTCAGTGCCAGTGCATGCACCAGCGCGGTCGGCATTTTTTCAGTTGAGATGCGGAAGTGTTCCAGTGAGCGCTGCGTCTGCGCGCCCCACAGTTTGTCTACCGGTACGTCGATGGGGCCCATTGAATCTTTCTCAATGCGGTTGGCTGCCATGAATACGTCTCCTTCACCTTGTTTTAAAGAATGACCGCCTGGTCCGTGATCACGATCGGCTGCCAGGCAGTCAGAATAGTAATATACAATAATTTAACATTATCAGAGCTTAGCGTCCTTTTGCGCTGGATATGTATTTTTACCGGTAGTTTCTGCTTTAATAGCCGCAATAATTTCCCGTGATAAAGGATTATGCGATGCAAAAAATGAACAATTCGCTGCAAAACTACGCGTGGGGCAGCAAAACTGCGTTGACTGAACTTTATGGGGTTGAGAACCCAAAAGGGCTGCCGATGGCGGAACTCTGGATGGGCGCACATCCGAAAAGCCCTTCAACCGTTATTGATCAGGGCAGCGAGCGTTCTTTGCGTGACGTGATTGATGCTTCGCCTGCGGCGATGCTGGGCGATGCGGTGGCGCAGCGTTTTGGTGAATTGCCTTTCCTGTTCAAAGTGTTATGTGCCGATCAACCGCTGTCGATTCAGGTTCATCCCAGCAAGCATGCAGCCGAAGTGGGTTTTGCGCGTGAGAATGCAGCGGGTATTCCACTGGCTGCGGCTGAGCGCAATTATAAAGATGCCAACCACAAGCCAGAGCTGGTCTATGCGCTGACTGCGTTTCAGGCGATGAATGGCTTTCGCACACTGACGCAGATGGTTTCACTGCTGGAACCGGTGGCGGGCGCACATCCACAGATTGCGCATTTTTTGCAGCACCCTGAAAAGGATACGCTGGCCGCGCTGTTCTCTACCCTGCTGTCACTGGAGGGCGAGGCGAAATCGCTGGCGCTGGGCGTGCTGAAATCTGCGCTTGACGTGCAACAGGGCGAGCCATGGGAAACCATCCGTATGATTGCGGCAGAGTATCCTGACGACAGTGGCCTGTTTTCACCGCTGCTGCTGAATGTCATTACCCTGCAACCTGGCGAGGCGATGTTCCTCTACGCGGAAACCCCGCACGCCTATCTGAAAGGCGTGGCACTGGAGGTGATGGCAAACTCCGATAACGTCCTGCGGGCCGGTTTAACCCCGAAATATATCGATATTGCCGAGTTGATGGCCAATCTGAAGTTCGATGAGAAGCCCGCTAATGCGTTGCTGACAGCGCCGGAGCACCAGGGCAACACACTGCGCTTCCCGATTCCGGTCGACGATTTTGCCTTTGCTATTCACAGTCTCAATGCACAACCCCAGTCGCTGGCGCAGCAGAGCGCCGCGATAATGTTCTGCATCGAAGGCCAGGCCGTGATCGCCAAAGGCGAGCAGCAGGTGACGCTGAAGCCTGGCGAGTCCTGCTTCATTGCCGCCAGCGAATCACCGGTTACGGCGGCTGGCACGGGCCGACTGGCGCGGGTGTTTAACGACTTAGGGTGAAGCGGCTGACGGCATGCCTGTTAACTGCTATTATTTCAACCTATTAGCTTTTAAACGCCTGCGGGCGTTTTTCTTCGGTCGCCAGGCTAAACCTGCGGCATAAGCGGACTCAAGGATAAGGACGAATCAGCAATGAAAAAGACCAATGTTGCCGTAGGTGTGATCATCGCACTGGGCGTAGTCTGGACTGGCGCGGCATGGTTCACCGGCAAGCAGATTGAAAGCCACAGGGACCAGCTGGTGCAAAACGCCAACGCTCAGCTGAATGCTTATGCCCCGAACAGCCGACTGAAGATCAGCTATCAGGACTATCAGCGCGGCGTGTTCAGCAGCAAAGTAAATCTGGTGGTTCAGGCCAGCTCACAGACGGAAGATAATCCGCTGCTGAAACCGGGTCAGAGCATCATCCTGAATGAGACTATCGATCATGGTCCTTTCCCGTTCGCGCAGCTGAAGCATTTCAATCTGATCCCAAGCATGGCGTCCGTTCATACCGAACTGGCTAACACCGATGCGGTGAAAAAACTGTTTGAACTGACCGGGAACAAGTCTCTGATTAACGCAGACACCCGCATTGGTTACAGCGGCGCCACGGATACCGCGCTGCGCGTCTTGCCGGTTGACTATCAGAATGCCCAAACCGGCGAACGCCTGGCCACCAATGGCGGCACCTTCAACGTCAGTGCAGATAACAAAGGCGATAAAGTGTCGCTGGACGGTGACGTTGATAGCCTCGCGCTGACCAGCAAAAATGAGATGGGCCAGCCTGTCCTCTTCACCATTAATGGTCTGAAGCTAAGCGGTAACACACATCTCAGCCCGGAAGGCGTGCGTATCGGCGACCAGTCGGTAGACATTGAGAAGGTGAATGCCAGCATCAATGGTCAGGATGCCCTGACGCTGAATAAAATGAAAGGCACCTCCTCGTTCGATAATAGTGCCGGTAAGATTGGCGGCAATATCGATTACAAGGTTGAAGGCGTTCAGCTGCAGAAACAGGATTTTGGTCAGGCAGCCCTGAAAATGAAGCTGTCCCAGTTTGATGCCCAGGCAGTCAAAGCCTTCTCCGATCGTTACAACGCGCAGATGCAGGAACTGCTGAGCCAGCCTGGCGTTGCGGAAGACCCTATTCGCTATCAGGCGGGCGTTCATCAGATTCTGATGAACAACCTGTCGATGCTGCTGAAAGGCTCGCCATCCATCAGCATCGCTCCGCTGAGCTGGAAAAACGATAAAGGTGAAAGTACCTTCAATCTGACCGCCAGCTTCAACGATCCGTCCACCGTCACCGGCGAAGCGCAGACCCTCAGCGCCATGGTTGATCGGGTGCTGAAAAGCCTGGATAGCAAACTGGTCATCAACATGCCGATGGCCACCGAAACCATGCGTAAGGTAGGTCTGGCTGAAGGTTATCAGGCCGACGACGCGCAAAAGCTGGCGGATCAGCAGGTGAAGGGTCTGGCGGCGATGGGTCAGATGTTCCGCCTGACTCAGCAGCAGGATAACAACATCGTGACCAGCCTGCAGTATGCCAACGGTCAGGTGAACATGAACGGCGACAAGATGACGCTGGAGCAGTTCATGTCCCGCTATATGCTGGGCATGCCCACCAGCGAAGGCATGCCACAGTAATTGCGCTGTCTTCCATCAAAGGCGACCTCCGGGTCGCCTTTTTTATGCCGACCCGCGAATAACCAGCTGTGGCGGCATAATCACGTTTTGCCGGGCGGCGTCAGGATGCGCCATCCGCTGCAGGATACGATCTGCGGCCACGCGGCCAATCTCCCGTGCGGAACTGGTGACAAACGTCAGAGGGGGATCGGTGAGTTCCGCCTGCGGTTCATCGCCAAACCCCATTAAAGCCAGTTGTTGATCGTAATAGCTGTCGACTGCACCACGGGAAAATGTGCGCCCGGTGCGCATCAGCCCAAAATAACACCCCAGCGCGGTAGTGGCATTGTAAGCCAGCACGGCGGTCAATCGGGGATGGTGCTGAAACAACTGGACCGCCGCTTCGGCAGCCTCTTTCTGGGTACTGCCGCATTCAATAATCCATTCAGGCCTGAACGGCAGACCATATTGCAGCAGTGTGGCGCAATAGCCGCCAAGCCGTTCCGCCCGCGTCAGTGAAGCGCTATGGCCGCCCAGCCAGGCAATCCGCTGATGTCCCTGACGAATCAGGTATTCAGTGGCAAGACGCGCAGCCTGAGCATTATCGGGACGGATAGCGTCCACCTCTTCCAGGCTACTGGCGCGCGCGGCGCAGACTAACGCCATATTCAGTTCGCTGGCTCTCGTCACAATCTGGCTGGCCTTGTCGGCACCGCCTCCCAGCACTATACCATCCACCCCATGAGCGATCAGTGACTCAAAGCAGCGATGCAGATGCTGCCCCTGAGCACCGCTTTGCGTCAGGAACAGCAATTTGCCCTGCTTCTCCAGCGCTTCGCTCAGACCTGCCGTCATCTCGGCATAAAACGGCTGACTGAGATCGCGGACAATCAATCCAATCACACCACTCTCACCGCCACGCAGCATGGTCGCTGAACGGTTACGGACGAAGCCGAGTTGCTCAATGGCCTCATTCACGCGTGCCATGGTGGCCACAGAGATCCGTCCTTTACCGGATAACACCAGCGATACCGTGGTCACCGAGACGCCCGCCGCCGCCGCAACATCATTGATGGTGATTTTACTCATCAGATTACTCAACTGAACTACAGCATTAGAAAACAAGGTAAAACGTTACACCTTATGACGTCAGAATAATATCACCCATGACCTGAGGATTGTGATTCAGCGCGCATAAGATCCAGGTAAAACGTTTTATCATCCCGCCACTTTACTCAATGGTCCTTTTATCCAGGAGCGTTCATGTCACCCTCTCACCAAAAAATGTCCGTCTGGGAATTTTTCCAGAGTCTGGGGAAAACCTTTATGCTGCCGGTTGCCCTGCTCTCATTCTGCGGCATCATGCTCGGGATTGGCAGTTCACTGAGCAGCCATGACGTTCTGACTCTGTTACCTGTGCTTGATCACTCCTGGCTCCAATATCTCTTTCTGTGGATGGCCAAGCTGGGATCGTTTGCCTTCAGCTATCTGCCGCTGATGTTCGCTATTGCGATTCCGCTGGGTATGGCGCGCGAGAACAAAGGTGTTGCAGCGTTTGCCGGTTTCGTGGGTTATGCTGTATTAAACCTCAGCATCAACTTCTGGCTAAATATCAATGGCATTCTGCCGACCACTGATGCCGCCCTGCTTAAAGCGAATAACGTTCAGCCGATCATGGGGATTCCGTCGATCGATACAGGCATACTGGGTGCGGTGATTGTGGGTATCGTCGTGTTCTGGCTACACGAGCGCTTCCATAACATCCGACTACCCGATGCGCTGGCCTTTTTTGGCGGCACCCGGTTTGTCCCGATTATCACCACGCTGGTGATTGGGTTAATGGGGCTGGTCGTGCCGCTGATCTGGCCATTTTTCGCACGGGGCATTACCGGATTAGGCTGGATGATTAATAGCGCGGGTGACTTTGGCCCGATGATTTTTGGTACCGGCGAACGCCTGCTACTGCCGTTTGGCCTGCAGCATATTCTGGTGGCGATCATGCGCTTTACCGATGCAGGCGGCACACTGGATGTGTGTGGCAGGAGCGTCAGCGGTGCGTTAACCATTTTCCAGGCGCAGCTCGCCTGCCCGGAAACCCACGGTTTTGCTGAAAGCGCGACCCGCTTCCTGTCTCAGGGCAAAATGCCGGCCTTCCTCGGTGGTCTGCCTGGTGCCGCCCTGGCCATCTATCACTGCGCCCGGCCGGAGAATCGCCATAAGATTAAAGGTCTGTTAATCTCTGGCGTAGTGGCCTGCGTGGTCGGCGGCACCACTGAACCGATCGAATTTCTGTTTCTGTTTGTCGCCCCCTTCCTCTATCTTATCCACGCTCTGCTGACCGGTGTTGGCTTCACCATCATGGCGATACTCGGGGTTACTATCGGCAATACAGATGGCAATATCATCGACTTTGTCGTGTTTGGTGTACTACACGGCCTGTCGACAAAGTGGTACTGGGTACCGGTTGTTGCAGCGATATGGTTTGCCGGTTACTACCTGATTTTCCGTTTCGCCATTCTGCACTTCAACATCAAAACGCCGGGCCGGGAAGTAGAAAATACCAGTGCGGTTGCGCAGCAGGTCAGCAATGCCGGTAAAGGTAAATCGGGCTATAACTCACCGGCTATCCTGGCGGCGCTGGGCGGCGTTGAGAATATTACCTCGCTGGACAACTGCCTGACACGTCTGCGTTTAACCATGGCGGATATGAGTAAGGTGGACGATGCGGCGCTGAAAGCCAACGGCGCGATTGGGGTTGTGCATCTCAATCAGACCAGCCTGCAGGTGGTCATTGGCCCGCAGGTGCAGTCGGTGAAAGATGAACTGTCACACCTGATGAATGTGACTGCATGATGCGCTGGAGCCGATAATGTTTAACTTTGACGAAGTCATCGATCGCCGTGGCAGCTGGTCTACGCAGTGGGATTTTGTGGCTGACCGCTTTGGCGTATCCGATCTGTTGCCATTTACCATTTCCGATATGGACTTCAGAACAGCACCAGCGGTTCAGCAGGCGCTGGCGCAGCGCGTGGCACACGGCGTGTTGGGTTATAGTCGCTGGCAGCATGACGATTTTCTTTCCGCCTGCTGTCACTGGATGTCCAGTCGTTTCGGCTACCAGCCCGATGCTGACACGCTGGTTTATGGCCCGTCAGTGATCTATATGGTGGCGCAGATGCTGCGTCGCTGGAGTCACCTGGATGATGAAGTGGTACTTCATACTCCCGCCTACGATGCCTTTTATAAAACTGTACGCGGCAATCAGCGACAGGTGCTGGAGATGCCGTTGCAGCGGGATCGCGGGCGCTGGCGATGTGATATGGCCGCGCTGGAGACGCGACTGGCGCGCCCGCGCTGCAAAATCCTGTTGCTCTGCAGCCCCCACAATCCCACCGGCAAAGTCTGGACGACAACGGAGCTGCAACAGATGGCGGCGCTCTGCGATCGTCACGGCGTGCGGGTGATCAGCGATGAAATCCATATGGATATGATCATGGGTAATCAACCCCATACTCCGTGGGCCAGCGTGGCACGCAGTGACTGGGCGCTGTTTACCTCGGCGTCTAAAAGCTTCAACGTGCCGGGCCTGACGGGTGCGTGGGGCATCATCCCGGATGCGGCGGACAGAGCAGCCTGGTTTCAGGCGCTGAAAAATGCTGACGGCCTTTCGTCTCCGGCGGTGCTGGCCGTCACGGCACACGTTGCCGCCTACCGACATGGCGAGCCGTGGCTGGATGCGCTACGCAGCTATCTTTACGGCAATTTCACGCGGGTTGCCGATCGCCTCAACACTGAGTTTCCCGGACTTAACTGGCACATCCCTGAAGCGACCTATCTCGCCTGGATCGATATGAATGCGCTGGGTATTCCTGAAGAGGCACTGCAACAGGCGCTGATCCAGCAACGGGTGGCGATTATGCCCGGCTCAACCTACGGCGACGCAGGCAGCGGGTTTCTGCGTCTTAACGTTGGCTGTCCGCGTAGTAAGATTGAAGATGGCATTTCGCGCCTTATTGCGGCGATACATCAGTTGCAGGGCTGACATCCATCGGCGAAGTGGCTCTCACTCGCTGGTTATGGGTAATTAAGCAGCATCCGGCGAGGCTGTTGCGCAAATAGCTGGCGCTGTTGCGCAAGATATTTTTATAATGCTCTGCACTTCACCGACAACTGAGCGAGTGCGCCATGATCGATTCAAAAATCCCACTGACTGATATTCACCGCCACCTTGATGGCAACATTCGTGCACAAACCATTCTCGATTTAGGTCGCCAGTTTAACCTTACCCTGCCCGCCACCACGCTTGAGACTCTGCTTCCGCACGTGCAGGTCGGCGAGAATGAACCTGACCTGGTGAGCTTCCTGCAGAAGCTCGACTGGGGCGTGAAAGTGTTGGGCGATCTGGATGCCTGCCGCCGGATCGCGCAGGAGAATGTCGAAGATGCCGCGCGCGCCGGCATTCACTACACTGAACTGCGTTTTTCCCCTGGTTATATGGCGATGACCCACAACCTGCCGATTGCCGGTGTGGTCGAAGCGGTGATCGAGGGCGTACGCGCAGGTCGGCAGCAACACGATATCGACGTGCGTCTGATTGGTATTATGAGCCGTACCTTTGGCGAAGATGCCTGCCTCGGCGAGCTGGAAGGTTTGCTTACCCATCGCGATCACATCACTGGGGTCGATCTGGCGGGAGATGAGCTTGGCTTCCCGGGCAGCGAGTTCCTGAGCCACTTTACCCAGGCGCGCGATGCCGGCTTCCGCGTTACCGTACATGCGGGCGAAGCGGCTGGACCAGAGAGCATCTGGCAGGCAATTCGGGAGCTGGGCGCTGAACGTATTGGTCACGGTGTGAAAGCGATCGAAGATCGCGCGCTGATGGATTTCCTGGCGGAGCACCGGATTGGTATTGAATCCTGCCTGACCTCCAATATTCAGACCAGCACTGTGCCCTCGCTGGCGCAGCATCCGCTGAAAACCTTCCTGGAGCATGGCATTCTGGCGACCATCAACACGGATGATCCGGCGGTTCAGGGCATTGAACTGGCGCATGAGTATCAGCACGCCGCACCGGCTGCCGGTCTGAGCGCAGCGCAGATGCGTCAGGCGCAGGAGAATGGTCTGACGATTGCCTTCCTCAGCGAGGCTGAGAAAGCGGCTATCCGCGCACGCGTGCAGTAATCCTGAAGCGTAGCGACAAAAAACGGGCCGGATAACCGGCCCGTCACTCTGCTGCCCCAACACACTCCGGGCAATTCTGACAGCCACGCATATGCTTGACGCGCAGGGAACACGGTCAGAAGAGGAAAGCGTCCCGCGCCAGGGCGGCGAGGGCCGAGCATGCCATGGATGGCGGCTTTTGCGTCTTTCCGATCTGACCGTGCTCCCTTCGCTGGCTCGGTCTTGCAGTTGGCGCTGCTAATAAAACGGGCCGGATAACCGGCCCGTTCTGCTTTCTGCATTAAGCACCTACAGATCAGACGCGCTTCAGCGACATCGTCTGGCGTTTCTCAGCGGATTGCAGACCCAGTTCAATCAGCTCCATCACCTGAATCGCCTCTTCCGCCGTCACCGGATTGTTACCGCGTCCGGCAATCGCATCGCGGATGCCCGCATAGTAAGCGGGATAGTTGCCCGGCTGAGTCAGTTGAGTAGTTTCCGTCAGTGAATCACCGTCAACTAACGTCAGCGTGCCGTCGCGCATGTCATAACCCCAGTCCTCCTGCGGCGGGAAATCCCCCGACTTCAGGCGATCTTCCTGTGGGTCCAGACCATATTTGACGTAACTGCCGCGCGTGCCGTGGACGGTATAACGGGCAGATTCTGCTGCCACCAGCATGCTGGCGTGCAGCACCACGCGGCGCTGCGGGTAGGTCAGCGTGGCGTGGAAGTAGTCGGTGGTCTGCGCGCCCGGACGCATCTCGGCCAGGTCGACATTAATAGCGACCGGCGGGCCAAACAGCTGCAGCGCCTGGTCCAGCAGATGTGGCCCCAGGTCATACCAGATTCCGCTGCCTGCGCCCTTCATTTCGCGCCAGCGATTACGCACTTCCAGACGGAAGCGGTCAAAGTGCGATTCGAAATAGCGCACTTCACCCAGTGAGCCTGTCTCAAGGAGGGATTTCAGCGTCAGAAAGTCACTGTCCCAGCGGCGGTTATGGAACACCGATAGCAGCAAACCTTTGGCTTTCGCCAGCGCATCCAGTTCGCGCGCCTGTGACAACGTCACGGTAAACGGCTTGTCGACCACCACATGTTTACCGGCGTTCAGCGCCGCTTTTGCCAGCGGGAAGTGGGTGTCGTTGGGGGTAGGAATAACAATCAGTTGCAGCGTAGGGTCGTCCAGCAGCGCCTGAGGATCGGCCACCACTTTAACAGCAGGCCAGTCGGCGTGGACTTTGCTGGCGTCGCTACTGGAAATGGCTGCCAGCTCGACGTCCGGTGTCCCTGCAATCAGCGGGGCGTGAAACGTTTTACTGGCAAAACCGTAGCCGATCAGACCAACACGTAATTTATCGCTCATTTTGATTCCTCTTTGTCGCTAACCTGATTGATTTAAGACTATTAACCAGGTGAGGACAAGGCGGAATCTCCCGAAAAAACTAAGAGATAGCACTCCGCGCCAGGGGCCAGGCCGTCTGCGCCGCCAGGCTGTCGTGTGCGTCCTGATTGCGGCGGCGGAAATCGCTGGGACTGACACCAACACGCTTGCGAAACACGCGCGAGAAGTAGAGCTGGTCGTCGTAACCCACTTCACGCCCTACCGAGGCGATCGGTTCCTGGGTGGTCTGCAGCAACAGTTTGGCGCGAATAACGCGCTGATCTTCACGCCAGCGCAGCAGATTGACCCCCATCTGCTCGCGGAACAGGTGTGCCAGCCGCGACGGTGACAGGCAGACGTGACGCGCCACCTCTTCAATCTTCACTTCGCTGGCAAGATGGTTGGTCACATACTGGCAGGCTTCAATTACGCGTGGATCGCGGATGAGCTGATGACTACGCGGATCTTCTTCAACGGCACGTAGCAGTAGTCGCTCCAGCAGGTTCATCGCCAGCTCTTCCGCAAAGCGCCGACCCGAATTATGGGTCTGTTCGATACTGGCAAACAGTCGGTCAAACTCGCCACGCAGTGACTCAGGCAGCAGCAGTCGTCCCACACCCTCCTGCTCATCCTGCCAGCGCAGCCAGTCGTGCCAGTAGGCGCGCGGACGGAAATAGACCCAGCGGTGGAACCACTGCGGACTGTCCGGCGCGCGACCATAGTAGTGGGCGGTTTTTGGCTGAAACAGCAGCATTTCGCCGGGCTCGCAGTCAAATGCCCGCTCGCCGTCGAATACCCGCCCTTTACCTTTAATGGTGAGATTCAGAATGTAACCTTTCATGCCGTGCGGGCGGTCGATAAAAAAATCGAGTGGACCATCGGCAGTGATGGGCGTCAGCCCTGCCACCAGCCAGGCATTGAATGAATAGCCCGGCAACAAGGGGTTTTGCTGCTCAGCCGGTAATTCGCGGTGATACATAGCGTCCTCACTCAGTCTGTTATTGTTCGGATAGCCTGCAGACACCTCTGCGTCCGCAGGCCAACGGCTCGCTCAATCAGGCTTTTTTCTGTTTGTAACGGTCAAAAATCACCGCAGCTAACAGTATCAGACCGCGCACCACATACTGTGAGAATGGCGAGATATTCAATAAATTCATCGCATTCTCTACCGTGCCGAGGATCAATACCCCCGCCACCACGTAAGAGATCTTGCCGATGCCGCCCTTCAGTGAAACACCACCCAGTACGCAGGCAGAAATCACCACCAGTTCATAGCCGATGGAGGTCATCGGCTGGCCGCTGGTCATACGTGACGCCAGAATAATGCCCGCCGCCGCAGAGACCAGGCCGGAGAGGATAAAGATGATGATACGGGTGCGCACTACCGGTACACCCGCCAGGCGCGCCGCCTCTTCATTGCCACCAATCGCGAGCGTATTACGACCAAAGGTGGTTTTGTTGAGCAGGAAGCCGAAGATCACCATGGTGGCCAGGGTCAGCCAGATCGGCGCGGGCACACCCAGCCAGTTGGCAAAGCCCAGTTCAAAGAAGCGCTCATCTTCAATACCAACCGCTTTACCGTCAGAGAAGATATAAGCCAGGCCGCGCACGATCTGCATCGTCGCCAGCGTGGTGATCAGCGCATTGATCTTGAGCCGGGCGATCACAAAGCCGTTGATAAAGCCGGTGATCATGCCGAGCACCAGTCCGGCACCCACACCAATCCACAGGCTTTCCGTCATATTGATGACCACGGCGGTGACGACACCCGCACAGGCGATAACGGAAGCGACCGACAGGTCAAAATCACCGGAGGCCAGACAGAACAGCATGCCGCAGGCGACCATGCCGGACATCGACATCGCCAGCCCTAAGCCTTTCATATTGATAAACGAGCCGAAGTTCGGCACAAAAATCGCACAGACAATAAACAGCAGTGCAAATACCACCAGCATGCCGAAGTTGTCCCAGATGCGACCTAACTGCAGGCCGCCGCGTGAAGCGGGCTGCGGTGTATTTGAGGTCGTAGATGAAGCCATGATGATCTCCTGTCAGGCCACGGCGGCCGCTTGAGTGGTTTTGGGCATCGCCAGGCTCAGCGTCTGCTGCTCCGTGGCGTCGTCGTGCAGCAGTTCACCGGCAATGGCACCTTCACGCATCACAACGATGCGATCGGCCAGGCCCATCACTTCCGGTAAATCGCTCGAGGCGAACAGCACCGCAATGCCCCGGTTCGCCAGCTGATAAATCAGGTTATAAATTTCATGTTTGGCACCGACATCGATGCCGCGCGTTGGCTCATCCAGCAGGATCACTTTCATATCCTCAGAGAGCCAGCGTCCCAGGATCGCCTTCTGCTGATTACCGCCAGAAAGGTTCATGATCAGCTGATCGGCGCTGGGCGTTTTAATATTCAGCGAGCGGATATGGCTGTCGGCGTTCTTGTTTTCCCAGCCGTTTTTTATCAGGCAACCGGCAGTCAGGTTGTGACGGCGGGCGCTGATGTTGATGTTGTCGCGCACCGAGTGCACCGGAATAATGCCCTCAGCTTTACGATCTTCCGGGCAGAGCATGATGCCGGCACGAATGGCGTCAATCGGCTCACGCAGCGGCAGTGGCTTGCCGTCCAGGATGACCTGACCGCCACGCAAACGCGTGCCGCCGAACAGGCCCTTCAGCAGTTCACTGCGTCCGGCACCGACCAGTCCAAACAGTCCAACGATTTCACCGGCATGGACTTTCAGTGAAATTGGCGTACGTACGCCCTTCGCTTCAACCTTGTCCAGCTCCAGCCGCACTTCCCCTTTGGGACGCGGTGAGTAGCCATAGATATCACCCAGGTTGCGCCCAACCATCGCCTGTACCAGATCGTCGTGATGGGTGTTCGCCATGTCAGTAAATGTCCGCACGTAGCGGCCATCTTTAAACACGGTGATGGCATCGCTAAGGGCGAAAATCTCTTCCATACGGTGTGAAACGTAGAGCACCACCCGGCCCTCCTCGCGGAGCTGGCGAATGACGCGGAACAGGTTGTCGATTTCACGCGCCGACAGGGAGCTGGTTGGCTCATCAAAGGCGATAATACGTGCGTTGCGCGCCAGCGCTTTGGCAATCTCCACCATCTGCCACTGGCCCAGCGACAGGTATTTCAGCGGCATATCGGGATCGATATCCATGCCGAGATTTTTCAGCTGTACGCCCGCCTCAAAACGCATCAGCTTACGGTTGACCAGTCCATGTTTGTGCGGAATCTGACCGAGATAGATGTTCTCCGCCACGCTCATTTCCGGCACCAGATGCAGTTCCTGGTAAATAATGGCGACGCCCGCGTCCAGTGCATCCGTCGTGCGCTGAAAACTCATCGGCTTGCCTTTAATACGAATCTCACCGCCGCTCGGCTGATAACTGCCGCTGAGTATTTTTAACAGCGTCGATTTGCCTGCGCCGTTCTCGCCCATCAGAGCGTGAACTTCACCGCCACGGCAGTCGAAGGAGATATCCTGCAACGCTTTCACGCCAGGGAAAGTTTTACTGATGCCATGAAACGACAGAAATGCTGAATCAGTGTTCATGTTAATCCTCACTCTTTCGCGCCACCGGCCGGTTATGGCGGGCGACGCGAAATGGGCTATTAAGGATGCCGGGCTGCGAACAGCCCGACAGGCTCGGAGTTACATCAGTCCTTTTTTCGCCAGTTCAGTTTTGAAGTTGTCACGGGTGATCAGCACCACATCAGTAACTTCGGTGAATTTAGGTGGCTCTTCACCTTTGCTGACCCAGTTGTAGAGCATCTGGCTGCTTTTGTAGCCGTGGATATCCGGGCTTGGCAGCAGCGAACCGTAGAAGCCGGTCGCCTTGTCTTTCGAAAGTTCGCTGATGGCATCGACGCCGTTGATGCCGATACCGATGACGTCAGCCGCTTTAAAGCCCTGACCTTCAGTCGCACGTACGCCGCCCAGCACGGTGTTGTCGTTCATGCCGACAATCAGCCAGTGTTTGACTTCAGGATGCTGCACCAGCAGGGAGTTACCGGCATCAAACGCGCCAGGGATGTCGTTAGATTTGGTTGGGACCTGGTAGATCTGGGCTGCCGGGAAGCCAGCGGCTTTGATCGCGTCCATTGAGCCGCCAGTACGACGACGAGCGGTGTCGAGTTCGTTGGCGGTAATGGCCATCACGCCGGTGGTTTTCACATCCCAGCCGCGTTTCTGCATCTCTTTATAAAGCTCCTGACCCTGACGCTCACCAATTTTAGTGGCCGCCATCATCACCAGTGGCACGGTATCCATTGGCTTGCCTTTGGCGGTGACGAACTGATCATCCACTGCGATGACTTTCAGGCCGTAGCCGCGCGCTTTTGCCATGATGGCGGAACCGAGTTTTGGATCGGGCGTACAGATGACAAAACCTTTTGCGCCGTTCGCCGCCAGGCTGTCGATGGCATTCAGGGTTTTTTCACCATCCGGCACGGCAATTTTAATGACATCAAAGCCAAGATCTTTGCCCGCTTTATCGGCGAATTTCCATTCAGTCTGGAACCAGGGTTCTTCTGGTTGCTTGACTAAAAAACCCAGCTTCATGGTCTCGGCGATAGCGGATTGTGACATAACCGCTGCCAGGCCGATGGCCGCGAATGCTTTAGTGAATTTATGCATGATGCTCTCCGGTACCAGGTTATTTTTCGCTGCTAATAACGAATCGGTGTAAACGCTACCAGTAAGTTTTGTTTTGTGGGTACAGCCATAAATCAGTGCGTTAGGCTGGCATGTGCTGACAGAGTGTCCAGACGCTGGGCTAGTTTTAGCGGTATTAGCGAAGAAAAATGTAGAGCGGTATCACATCTTAAAATCACGGCAAAATCATCCATATATTCAGCAAATTTAACCGGTCCTTAACTTATGCAATGGATCACAAAATCACTGCCGATGACAGAAAAGTGCATATTGTCAGCCAGCCATGACTAACTGATTTGGCGCACCGAACCCAGGATAAAGGCGTTAACTAACTACAGGAGATTCCGATGCGTGCTGGAGCCATCACCCTTGGGCTGGACTTTGGTAGTGATTCGGTGCGTGCGCTGGCCGTGGATTGTCATAGCGGCAAAGAGCTGCAGAGTGCGGTGTTCAGCTATCCGCGCTGGCAACAGGGCTTATACAGCGATCCGCACACCAACCGTTTTCGCCACCATCCACAGGATTATATTGACGCTATGGAGCAGGCGCTGCTCGGCGTTCTGAATGCACTGAGTGAAGATCAGCGCAACGCCGTGGTCGGCATTGGCGTTGACAGCACCGGTTCTACCCCGGCTCCTATTGACCGCGACGGCAACGTGCTGGCGCTGCGTCCGGAGTTCGCTGAGAACCCCAACGCGATGTTCGTGTTGTGGAAAGATCACACGGCTATAGAAGAAGCGGAAGAGATTAATCAGCTTTGCCACAGTGGCCGCTTCCAGGATTACAGCCGCTATATCGGCGGCATCTATTCTTCGGAGTGGTTCTGGGCGAAGATTCTGCACGTGTCGCGTGAAGATTCGGCTGTGCGCGAAGCCGCCGTCTCCTGGGTGGAGCTGTGCGACTGGGTGCCCGCCCTGTTAAGCGGCACCACCGCACCAGATAAGCTGCGTCGCGGCCGTTGCGCCGCCGGGCATAAAGCGTTGTGGCACGGCGACTGGAGCGGCCTGCCCGATGTCGATTTCCTGGATGCGCTCGACCCGCTGTTAACGCAGCAGCTCGACTCTCCTCTGTTCACAGACACCTGGACCGCGGACCTGCCAGTGGGCACCCTCAGCCCGGAATGGGCGCAGCGTCTTGGTCTGACGCAGACCGTGACGCTTTCCGGTGGCGCGTTTGACTGTCACATGGGCGCGGTCGGCGGCGGAGCTAAACCTTATACGCTGGTAAAAGTCATCGGCACCTCAACCTGCGACATTCTGATTGCTGACGCAGAAAAGGTCGGCGATCGCGATATCAAAGGCATCTGCGGTCAGGTTGATGGCAGCGTGGTACCTGGCGCTATCGGACTGGAGGCGGGTCAGTCTGCCTTTGGTGATATCTACGCCTGGTTCAGCCGTTTGCTGGGCTGGCCATTACAGCTGGCGGCGCAGCAGCATCCGGAACTGAAGCCTCAGCTGGCTGAGATGCAAAAAACGCTGATTAAGGATTTAACCGAGGCCTGGGCTGCCAATCCGCAGCTCGATCACCTGCCGGTGGTACTGGACTGGTTTAACGGGCGCCGCACACCGAATGCAAATCAGCGTCTGAAAGGGGTGATTACCGACCTGAATCTGGGCACTGATGCCCCTGCATTGTTTGGTGGTCTGGTCGCAGCAACCGCGTTTGGCGCGCGCGCCATTATGGAGTGCTTTGAGCAGCAGCAGATCCCGGTCGGGAGCATTCTGACTCTCGGCGGCATCGCGCGAAAATCTCCGGCGATTATGCAGGCCTGCTGCGATGTGATGAACCGGCCACTGGATATCGTCGCCTCTGACGAGTGCTGTGCATTGGGTGCGGCCATTTTCGCCGCCGTTGCCGCAGGTGTTCACGCCAGCGTCCCGGATGCTCAGCAGGTCATGGCCAGTCCGATTGCCGTGACGCTGCAGCCCGATCCGGCGCGCGTTGCCCGCTATCAACAACTGTATCAACGCTATCAACAATGGTGCGTGACGGCTGAACCGCAATACGCCGCCCGCCCCGCTTCCGCGACGAGCCTCTCCCAACAGGCGTAATTGTTGCAGGCAGTCTGGACACGGACAGTGCGGAGCAACCGGAGCGTAGAGGGCGTACGTGAGGATTACTCGCTGCGCTCGCCCCTTCAGGGCCGCCCTGACGGGCGTTCAGGTTGCTAAAGCAGCCTGTGTGAGCGCTGCCCAGGTTCGGAATGACAAATAAAATAGCCTATCAGGTAGGCGCTAAGTGAAGGAGTGGTTTTATGGAACAGTCAAACAATTACAGCGTGTGGTTTGTTATCGGCACGCAGCATCTCTATGGGGCGGAAACGTTACGCCAGGTTGAACAGAATGCACGTCAGGTCGTGGAGGGTTTAAATCAGGCCGGTTTACCACTGCGTCTGGAGCTGAAACCGCTGGTGAAGTCACCGGATGAAGCGCTGGCCCTGTGTCGCGATGCTAATTATGACAAGCAGTGCGTTGGGATCATTACCTGGCTGCACACTTTCTCCCCGGCCAAAATGTGGATCGGCGGCCTGAGCGTACTGAATAAGCCGCTGCTGCAATTCCATACCCAGTTCAATGCCGAGATCCCGTGGGACAGCATGGACATGGACTTTATGAACCTGAACCAGACCGCACATGGCGGCCGTGAGTTCGGTTTCATCGGCGCGCGCATGGGTCTGCAGCACAGCGTGGTGACAGGTCACTGGAAAGACAGCGCCAGCCAGCAGCGCCTGGGCAACTGGATGCGTGCAGCACTGGCTAAACAGGCCAGCCAGCAGCTGAAAGTCGCTCGCTTTGGCGACAACATGCGTGAAGTGGCCGTAACCGAAGGCGATAAAGTCGCCGCGCAGATTCAGTTCGGCTATTCAGTGAATGGCTGGGGCGTTGGCGATCTGGTTGAGGTGATCAATGGCGTCAGCGATGGCGACGTGAATGCGCTGATCGACGAATATGAAAGTCTTTATCGCTTTACCGATGTCGCCGCATCTGGCGGTGAGAAACGTCAGAACGTGCTGGATGCTGCACGCATCGAACTCGGTCTGAAGCGTTTTCTGGAAGCAGAAGGCTGCCACGCCTTTACTACTAACTTCCAGACGCTGCACGGCATGACGCAGTTGCCCGGTCTGGCGGTTCAGCGTCTGATGGGTCAGGGTTATGGCTTCGCCGGCGAAGGCGACTGGAAAACCGCTGCCCTGCTGCGCATCTTCAAAGTGCTGGCCGGTGACCGCAAAGGTGGCACCTCCTTTATGGAGGATTACACCTATCACTTCTCACCAGGCAACGATTTAGTGCTTGGCTCGCACATGCTGGAAGTCTGCCCGTCAATTGCCATTGAAGAGAAACCATTGATCGATGTGCAGTTCCTGGGCATTGGTGATAAAGCCGATCCGGCGCGTATGATTTTCTCCACCCCAGCGGGCCGTGCGGTTAACGCCAGCGTGATCGATATGGGCGACCGTTTCCGTCTGCTGGTTAACGTGGTGGATGCTATCGAACAGCCGAAACCGCTGCCGAAGTTGCCGGTTGCGCGCGCACTGTGGAAAGCGCAGCCATCACTGGCGACCGCCTCTGAAGCATGGATTCTGGGCGGCGGTGCACACCATACGGTGTTCAGCCAGGCGCTGACGCTGGAGGATATGTATCTGTACGGTGAGATGAACGATATTGAAGTGCTGGTGATTGATGAGCACACCACCTTGCCTGCGTTTAAAGACGCGCTGCGCTGGAACGAAGCGTACTACCGTCTGAAACGTTAATAAGTGATTAAACGGCGCTTTAGGGGTTCTGAAAAGAAATCAATTCAGGATCGATAAAGCGCCGTTTGTTTGCAGGTTCGTGCTATTCAGTCGGGAATGGCGGGCGTTCCGTAAAGTCGCCGTAAATACATCCCTGTAGGCTCGGCCGCCGCGTCCCTGCGGCGGACGCTTTACTCCACTGCCCGCCATCCCCTCCTTAATTTTGCATTTTTGCGAATATTCAAAAGCTCAGCATGTAATAAAAGCCCTTACTGCGAAAGTCCCATTTCGCTGCAACTGTGCACTCCATTCTTTCAATCTCGCACTGTCCATTACAGCAATGATCAAGCCCAACCGGGAAGGAATGGTATGCCTGAAGAGCAAAGCGTCCGCGCCAGGGATGGCGCGGCCGATCCGCAGGGATGCGGGAATCCTTTGCGATCAGGCCTACCTTTCCTGACCTTACACCTGAATCCCATAGCGATTGTTTTCCCGGTAATACATAAGAGCACCGGTCTCTTTGCTAAAACTCAACTCTTTCATCATCTTGCACTTTCTCCCACCAGCCTGTATTGCTACATACCTGATAAAACAAGGTGCCAGCGCCATGCAAGTTGTCGATCTGAACCAACATCCCGACTACGCCAGACAAACAGCAAAACTGCTGCACACTGAATGGTCACATCATCCAGCCTGGTCACATCAACCCACCATCCTTGCGCGTTTACACCAAAGGAATCAGACAGGCTCGGCGGAATTTACCCTTGTTGCTACGCCGGATGGCGAAACGGTCATCGCGACCTGTAGCGTCATCCGCTATGAACTGGACGACATCCCGGCAAGAGAATACTGGATGGGTGAAGTGGTGACGGACAAAAAATTTCGCGGTCAGGGCGTAGCAAACGCGTTGATCCAGCAGGTAATTGCGCGGGCCAGACAAAAGCGAATTAGTGAACTCTGGCTCTATACTCCCGATCAGCAGGCGTACTATCAGCGTTCAGGATGGCAGGCGGTGGAACAGCGGCACATAGCGGGAGAAGAAGTCACGGTGATGGTCCTGCATCTGGCGCCGTAAAAGGCGGCTCCTGAGAGCCGCCATTAACCGGGATATGCAATACTCAGGTTGGGATGCGTTTAACCGGTGCGTTCTGCTGACGATCCCAGATCACCGTCAGTAACCGCTGCAGCGCGATAAACGCAAACAGCAGAATCCCGATGGCGATCTTGGTCCACCACGAACTCAGCGTGCCGTCAAAATTAATCCACGTCTGAATCAGCCCCTGAATCAACACACCAAACAGCGTACCCAGCACCGTACCGACACCACCCGACAACAACGTGCCGCCAATCACCACCGATGCAATCGCATCCAGCTCCACACCCAACCCGGCCAGCGCATAACCTGCCGAGGTATAGATCGAGAACACGATGCCAGCCAGCGTCGCCAGCGTGGTGGAAAGCATATAAATCTTAATGGTGGTCGCACGGGTTGAAACACCCATCAGCTGTGCGGAGGTCAGATTCCCGCCAATAGCATAAACCCGATTACCAAAGCGCGTGCGGTGCGCCAGAATAATCCCGCCAATCACCACCACCAGCATAATCACGGCCAGCAGGCTCAGACGCCCACCACCCGGCACTTTCCACGCCAGACTGGAAAGCATGGTATAAAGCGGATGATCGATAGGAATCGAGTTCTCAGACACCAGATAAGAACAGCCACGCAGGAAAAACATTCCTGCCAGCGTAATAATAAACGCCGGGATCTTAAGCGCATCGATCAGCCAGCCCATCATGGCACCAAACAGCGCGCCCATTGACAGAATCAACGCAAAGGCCAGCAGCGGATCGACATGGAAATCACCAATTGCCCGCGCCAGAAACACACCGGTAAAAGCAATCACTGCGCCGACCGACAGATCGATACCGCCAGATAAAATCACAAAAGTCATGCCGACGGCGATAATGCCAAGGAACGCGTTATCGGTCAGGATATTGCAAATTACCCGGGTAGAAGCAAAGCCCGGAAACTGACTCAGACAAAACAGATAACCCGCCACAAACACCAGCAAGGTAATCATCAGCGGAAGATGACGTTTAATCATGTCGGACGCCTCCGTTTTAACATCGCAATAAATCGCGGTGACTGCAGTAACAACACGCACATCACCACCACCGCTTTCACCACCTGATTCAGCTCAGGCGGGAAGCCGGAGAGCAGAATCCCGGTATTCATCGACTGAATAATCAGCGCACCAATCAGCGACAGCACCAGATTAAAACGGCCACCCATCAGGGATGCACCGCCTATCACCACGGCGAGAATCGCGTCCAGCTCCAGCCACAAACCGGCGTTATTGGCATCTGCACCGCGAATATCCGCCGCGACGATGAGCCCGGCCACTGCCGCACAGACGCCACTGATCGCGTAGGTGGACATCACCACCAGCCAGCCCGTCACACCCGCATTGCGGGCAGCGCGCAGGTTAATCCCCACCGCTTCGATAAACAGACCCAGCGCGGTTTTGCGCGTCAGCAGCCAGACGGCCAGCGCGACCACCAGCGTGATCCAGACCGGCACCGGCAACATCCACAGCGAGCCGTTACCAAACCAGCCAAGACTGTCACTGTCGAACGTCACAATCTGCCCCTGGGTAATCAGCTGAGCAATACCGCGCCCGGCAACCATCAGAATCAGCGTCGCAACAAATGGCTGAATACGCAGCAGCGCCACCAGCACCCCGTTCCACAAACCACAGGCTAAACCGGTTGCCAGCGTGCAGAGAATAATAAACGGCACACCGTGCCCGGCGACGGTCAGTGTGGCGGCCGTTGCGCCCGCTATCGCTATCACCGCCCCTACGGAAAGATCGATGCCGCCAGTCGCGATCACCAGCGTCATCCCTATCGCCAGCAGGGCAACCGGTGCCGCACGGTTAAGAATATCGATCGGACTGCCGAACAGACGGCCATCCTGCAGATGCACTGCAAAAAAGTTATTGGCCACCAGACTGTCGATTAACAGCACCAACAGCAGCGCGGCGATTTGCGGCATCCCCGGCGGGAGTTTCAGCTTACGACGTGGCGTTTTTTCAGATGTCATAGGTGACTCAAGCATGTTTTGCCCCTCCGTCCGCGATAGCATTCACGATCGACGCCACCGAAAGCTGCTCCAGCGGAATTTCTGCCACCTGCTTCAGATCGCGCATGATCAGCACCCGATCGGCATAACCGACCAGCTCTTCGAGTTCAGAGGAGATCACCAGCAGCGCCAGACCATCGGCGCAAAGGGATTCGATTAAACGGATAATCTCGGCGTGCGCACCCACATCAATACCGCGCGTCGGCTCGTCGAGGATCAAAAACTGCGGTTTGGTCACCAGCCAACGCGACAGCAACACCTTCTGCTGATTGCCACCCGATAACAGCTCTACCGGCTGCTCAGCGTGCGGCGTGCGAATGCCCAGACTTTTGATGAAACGATCGGCAATCGCCTGCTGCTCGCGTTTTTTAATGGGCCGTAACCAGCCGCGCTGCGCCTGCAATGCCAGAATAATATTTTCGCGCACGGAGGCCGCGCCAATAATCCCGTCTGTCTTACGATCTTCCGGGCAAAACCCCATGCCAAGCTGTGAGGCTTTCGCCGGGTTGGTAATACGCTGCACTTTACCTTTGATCGTCGCGGTTCCACGATCGGCGCGACGAATACCAAACAACACTTCTGCGGTTTCGGTGCGGCCTGAGCCCAGCAGACCCGCC
Organism: Pantoea sp. MHSD4; assembly: GCF_021043305.1. Taxonomy (NCBI): domain Bacteria; kingdom Pseudomonadati; phylum Pseudomonadota; class Gammaproteobacteria; order Enterobacterales; family Erwiniaceae; genus Pantoea; species Pantoea sp. MHSD4. The sequence goes on from NZ_JAJNDH010000001.1 coordinate 1,231,186, forward strand.
AGTCCCACCACCTCACCGGGACGCACGGCCAGGTTAAAAGGCTCAATGGTGCCCTTTCTGCCGTAATCTTCAAATGACACCACCGGCTGATTGCTGCGCAGCGTGCTGCCCTGACGCTGTAACGCCGTCTCAAGCAGTTCACGTCCTAACATCAGCTTAATCAGTTCAATCTGTGGCAGCGTGGCGGTCTCACGAGTCGCGATAAATTGCCCGTTACGCAGCACGGTAATCCGGTCAGTAATTCGGTACACCTGGTCAAGAAAATGGGTCACAAAAATCAGGCTCATCCCTTTGGCTTTTAACTGCGCCATCAGGGTAAACAGCATCTCGACTTCACTGGCATCCAGACTGGCTGTTGGCTCGTCGAGGATCAACACCTGAGCAGAAAGGTCGACCGCGCGACAGATGGCAATAATCTGCTGCATTGCCACCGAGTAGTGGCCCAGCGGACGCGTGACATCAAGGGAAAAACCGTAATTCCGCATCAGCGCATCGGCATCACGCACCATGCGGCGACGGTCAATCATGCCAAAACGACGCGGCTCACGCCCTATATAGAGGTTATCTGCCACCGACATGTTCGGCAGCATATTCACTTCCTGATAAACGGTGCCGATACCCATCTCCTGCGCCTGCGCCGTATTGTGCGGTGTAATCGGCTCGCCGTTCAGGGTAATGGTGCCGGCGTCGCGGCTGTAAACACCGGTCAGCACTTTAATCAGCGTGGATTTACCGGCACCGTTCTCGCCCAGCAGCGCCATGATCTCCCCTTTGCGTATATCAAAGGAAACATTATTAAGCGCTTTGACGCCGGGAAAACCTTTGCTAATGCCGCTGATGGATAGCAGCGGTGTTTCATTTTGCGTGGTCATTCTGCTCACTCCGCCTTACGTCATGAAAAACCGCCCCGGAGGGCGGTCTGCGGCTGGTCTTTGACGGGTCGGTGAATCAGTAACCCATACCGTTTTTCTTATCCAGCTCCGCCTGTGCATCAGCAGGCAGGAACAGCTTCGATTCGGTCTTGATCACTTTTGGCGGCAGCGTGCCATCTTTTTTGAATTTTTCCAGCGCATCAAACGCCGGACCCGCCATATTTGGCGTCAGTTCCACGTTGGCGTTAGCCTCACCCGCCAGCATCGCTTTGTAGATATCCGGTACGCCATCAATTGAGCCAGTCAGAATATCTTTGCCCGGTTTCAGACCGGCTTCCTTAATGGCCTGAATGGCACCGATCGCCATGTCATCGTTATGCGCGTAAACCATGCAGATGTTTTTGCCGTTGTTTTCCGCCTTGATAAAGCTCTCCATCACCTCTTTACCTTTACTGCGGGTAAAGTCACCGGACTGAGAACGGATCACTTTAATGTTAGGGTGGTTGCTGATTGCCTCGGCAAAGCCTTTCTTGCGGTCGATTGCCACGCTGGCACCGACCGTGCCCTGCAGTTCGACCACGTTACATTTTTTGTCGCCTACGGTTTTTACCAGCCAGTCGCCAATCAGCTTGCCTTCCAGCACGTTGTCAGCTGTCACCACCGCCTGATAGAGCGATTTGTCTTTCACCACGATGGCGCGATCCAGCAGGTAAACCGGTATTTTGGCATCTTTGGCTTCTTCCAGTACCGGCTCCCAGCCGGTCTGTACCACAGGCGCGATAAAGATGGCATCAACGCCCTGAGCAATGAACGAACGCACGGCTTTGATCTGATTCTCTTGTTTCTGCTGTCCGTCGGCGATTTTCAGGGTGATTCCGCGTTTTTTGGCTTCGCTTTTCGCTACGTTAGTTTCCGCTGAGCGCCAGCCAGATTCTGAACCGACCTGCGAGAAGCCGACCGTCATATCAGCAGCGAGTACCGGGCCGGTTAACGCGGCGCTGACCAGCGTGGTCAGAAGTAAACGTTTCCACATAGTTTTTAATCCTCTGAAAGGCGTTTGCTGTTTAGGGTAGAGAGCCTGCTTAGACTGGACTAAAAAAGCGTGCATAATGGCGACACACTTCACAAAACAGAGCAATTTAAAGGAGTTACGTGCAGAGCGAGCAGTTTTCCAACAGGGGTGTTATGGATAAAATCGCTGAGTAAAATTACAATGCCGGTTAAATAAATGTAATAAACAGAATCGCTTATGTTTAATGCCACTGGAAACGATTACAGGCAGGCGTACAAAACGGGTTATCCGGTTTGCGGTGAACAAAAAATGGGATTTGTGATTGTCCGCACAATCGATGGTGAAGACGAATCAGGCGCGAAACGTTTCTATGGCATTCGTTATTTAACGGTTAAATTTCCTGCGGTTAAAGTGTAATAAATAAGGTATTCATGTGCTGTCAGGGTCAAATGGAATAAAAAATAATATTGTGCTGCTTATTTTTAACGTTTAATTGCCGCAGTAACCCGAACCAGTCAGGCTGACGTAGTAAACTAAGGCGCTGAGTTACCAACATCGTGCATAATCAGAACGAGGAATATGGACTTTTAGTGACTAATAAGGTGATTTTGTCTGATTTTCGGCTTTTTTCACCTGCATGATCTGGACAGACCAAGCCCGCCCCCTATACTGAGCACTCCTTTGTTACTTCTATCTATTATGGCAATGATGACTGCGCACGATTACCTGCTTAAATTCCGCAAAGTAAATAATTCAGACAGTCTGGAAAAGCTTTTCGATCATCTTAATTACTCCCTGACCAATGATCTGGAAATTATCAATATGTACCGGGCTGCCGACCATCGACGCGCTGAACTGGTCTCTGGCGGACGGTTATATGATCTGGGCTGCGTACCAAAAACGGTGTGGCGCTACGTGGTCTGATTTCTCACTGATTTATCGCTTCGTTTACTGCTGACGTTGTCCGGATGGGCGTGCCTCTCTGGACATGTTATTCTGCTGCGCTTTGACTCTCCGAGACAGGAATAACTACGATGAATGAACAGGTTGCTGCGCCGCGCATTGGTGGCTGGCTTTTGCTGCCTCTGGCCTGGCTGATAATGACCCTGTTAACCACCGTTCTGGTGCTGGCGATGTATCTGACTCCCCTGTTTAATCCGGCGTGGCGTGTGGCGCTGTTTTCTCACGGCAGCACCCTCTTCTCATACTGGGCCATTTCCCTGCTTACCGCCGTGGCGGTCTGGGCCTATAGTCTTTGGATCAGCTGGCTGTTCCTGAAGCGCTCCCGACGCCTGCCGCGCCATTATCTGCTCTGGCTGCTGATTACCGTGCTACTGGCGCTGAAAACCTTTGCTTTCACACCCGTCGCTGATAGCCGAGCCCTTCAGACATTACTACTGTCGCTGCTGGCCGCGGCGGTGTTTGTGCCCTATCTCAAACGCTCAGAACGGGTAAAAAAGACCTTTATCGCGCCGTAACGCGGTGAGTTGTGTCAGGAATTTAATTCTGAGTGCGGTCTGCCGCCTTGCGGGTGGCGCGGGTGTTGAGATACGTCGCGCTATCAATGATAATAAGCCGCTTTCTGGCTCCCAGGCGAAAAAATGACCGATTATCTGCTTCTCTTTGTTGGCACCGTGCTGGTGAATAACTTCGTATTAGTGAAGTTTCTCGGCCTCTGTCCTTTTATGGGCGTTTCCAAAAAACTGGAAACGGCAATTGGCATGGGCCTCGCCACGACATTCGTCATCACGCTGGCGTCGATCTGCGCCTGGCTGGTCAATCATCTGATCCTGCTGCCGCTGGATCTGGTCTATCTGCGCACCATGGCGTATATCCTGGTGATCGCTGTTGTCGTGCAGTTCACCGAGATGGTAGTACGTAAGACCAGCCCGTCGCTCTATCGCCTGCTGGGTATTTTTCTGCCGCTAATTACCACCAACTGTGCGGTGCTGGGCGTGCCGCTGCTGAGTGTTAACCTCAACCACACCTTTATGCAGGCTGCGCTGTATGGTTTCAGTGCTTCCATCGGCTTTTCGCTGGTGATGGTCCTGTTCGCCGGTATGCGTGAGCGCCTGGTGCTGGCGAATGTTCCGGCCCCGTTCAAAGGCAACTCCATCGCCCTGATCACTGCGGGCCTGATGGCGCTGGCATTTATGGGCTTCAGCGGTCTGGTGAAATTCTGATGACCGCGATCTGGATTGCTGTTGCCGTATTAAGTGCGCTGAGCCTGGTGTTCGGCGCGCTGCTGGGTTACGCCTCGCGCCGCTTTGAAGTCGAAGAAGATCCTATCGTTGAGCAGATTGATGCCATTCTGCCGCAGAGCCAGTGTGGTCAGTGTGGCTATCCAGGCTGCCGTCCCTATGCGGATGCGGTCGGCAACAACGGCGAAGCGATCAATAAATGCGCGCCAGGCGGCGAGCAGACCATGCTCAAACTGGCTGCGCTGCTTAACGTTGATCCGCAGCCGATTGATGGCGATGAATCGGCGAAAGAGCCGGTGCGCACGGTGGCGTTCATTGACGAAGCCAACTGTATTGGCTGCACCAAATGTATTCAGGCCTGTCCGGTGGATGCGATTGTCGGGGCAACCCGCGCCATGCACACCGTGCTGAGCGATGTCTGTACCGGCTGCGATCTCTGCGTCGCACCCTGCCCGACAGACTGTATTGAAATGCGTCCGGTTGCCACCACACCAGCTAACTGGAAGTGGGATTTGAATACCATTCCTGTACGGGTGATTCCGGTAGATACTCATGCTTAATCTGTTTAACTTCCTGAAAAAAGAGAAGGTCTGGGATTTTCAGGGCGGTATTCATCCGCCGGAAATGAAAACCCAGTCTAACGGTACGCCGCTCAGCGAACTGCCGTTGCCACACCGTTTTATTATCCCGCTGAAACAGCATATCGGACATGAAGGTGAGATCTGCGTTGCGCCTGGCGACAAGGTGTTGCGCGGTCAGCCCCTGACGTTTGGCACGGGCCGTATGCTGCCGGTCCATGCACCCACTTCTGGTGTCATTGATGATATTGGTCAGCATATGACCGCGCATCCTTCGGGTTTGTCAGAACTGTGTATTTTTCTGACGCCCGACGGCGACGACCGCTGGATACCGCTTGATCCTCTGCCTGACTACCGTCAGCATCCGCGCGCCGACATTGTGCAACGTATTCACGACGCCGGCGTTGCGGGCCTGGGTGGCGCGGGCTTCCCTACCGCCACCAAACTCAAAGGCGGCCTGCGCGGGGTGAAAACCCTGATTATTAATGCGGCCGAGTGCGAGCCCTACATCACCGCGGACGATCGTCTGATGCAGGATTACGCCGCTGAAGTGCTGGAAGGCAGTCGCATTCTCGCATGGGTGTTGCAGGCTGAGCGGGTTTTGATTGGTATTGAAGATAATAAACCAGAGGCGATTGCCGCGCTGAAACAGGCATTGGGTAACGAACGCGATCTGCACATTCGCGTCATCCCGACTAAATACCCTTCTGGCGGCGCAAAGCAGCTGACCCGTATTCTGACCGGCATGGAAGTGCCACACGGCGGACGTTCCACCGATATCGGTGTGCTGATGCAAAACGTTGGCACCGCCTGGGCGGTTAAACGCGCCATAATTAATGGTGAGCCGATTACCGAACGTGTCGTGACGCTGACTGGCGAGTCAATTGCCCAGCCGCGTAACGTCTGGAGTCGTCTCGGCACCCCAATCAGCCATCTCTTGCACCATGTCGGTTTTACACCAGCACCGCGTCAGATGGTGATCATGGGCGGCCCGCTGATGGGCTTTACCCTGCCGTCGCTGGATGTGCCGGTGGTGAAGATCACCAACTGTATTCTCGCCCCCTCTCCCAGTGAGATGGGTAACAACGATGAAGAGCAGTCCTGCATTCGCTGTTCCGCCTGTGCCGATGCCTGTCCGGCTAAGCTGCTGCCTCAGCAGCTTTACTGGTTCAGCCAGGGCGGCGATCACGATAAAGCGCGCTCACACCACATTGATGACTGTATTGAATGTGGCGCCTGCGCCTATGTCTGCCCGAGCAATATTCCGCTGGTGCAATATTATCGCCAGGAAAAAGCGGAGCTGCGCGCCATCGATCTGGAAGCGAAACGCACGCTGGAAGCCAAAGCTCGCTTCGAAGCCCGTCAGGCAAGGCTGGAGCGCGAGAAACAGGCCCGTGAAGCGCGTCATGAGGAGGCAAAACAGCGTGTAGCCCGTACCGATACCAGTGAGCTGGCGGCTGCGAAAGCGCGGGTGAAAGCCCGCCAGGCCGCTGAACCGGATGAAGCGACGCTTGAAGCGCAACGTGAAGCCCGTCATGCGCAGGCGCGTCTGCGTCAGGCCGAGGCTCAGGCGGAAACCCAACCGGTAACGCGTCAGACTGTCGATCCGCGCAAAGCAGCGGTTGAAGCGGCCATTGCCCGAGCTAAGGCGAAGAAAGTGTCACCGGTTGATGCGGTGGAGACCGTGGCTGAAGCCAGCGTCGATCCGCGCAAAGCCGCTGTCGAAGCGGCGGTAGCCCGCGCTAAGGCGAAGAAAGCTGCACAGGCTGAAGCCGCGGCTCCGGCTGACACGGCGAACGTTTCTGACGCCGCGCCAGACGCCGCTGCTGAAACCGACCCGCGCAAAGCTGCGGTGCAGGCCGCGATTGCCCGCGCCAAAGCGAAGAAAGCGGCGCAGGCTGAAGCCGCGGCTCCGGATGACACGGCGAGCTTTTCTGAAGCCGCGCCAGACGCCCCTGCAGAAACTGACCCGCGCAAAGCTGCGGTGCAGGCCGCGATTGCCCGCGCCAAAGCGAAGAAAGCCGCGCAGGCTGAAGCCGCGGCTCCGGCTGACACGGCGAGCGTTTCTGAAGCCGCGCCAGACGCCGCTGCCGAAACCGACCCGCGCAAAGCTGCGGTACAGGCCGCGATTGCCCGCGCCAAAGCGAAGAAAGCCGCACAGGCTGAAGGCGCGGATGCGGCGGCTCCGGCTGACACCGTGAGCGTGTCTGAAGCCGCGCCAGACGCCGCTGCCGAAACTGACCCGCGCAAAGCTGCGGTGCAGGCCGCCATTGCCCGCGCCAAAGCGAAGAAAGCCGCACAGGCTGAAGCCACGGCTCCGGCTGACACCCCGAGCGTTACTGAAGCCGCGCCAGACGCCGCTGCCGAAACCGACCCGCGCAAAGCTGCCATTCAGGCGGCGATTGCCCGTGCCAAAGCGAAGAAAGCCGCGCAGGCTGAAAATGACGCGGAGATGGCTTCACGCGATGCCGCAGCAGTCGCTACTGCCGCGCATTTTGCGGTGGAGAAAGCGGAAGAGGCGCAGGAGCAGGCAAACAATGCGAATGCTGAACCTGAACAGGCACCTGAACTGAATCAACCCGATGATGCGCGCAAGGCCGCTATTGCTGCCGCCATCGCCCGTGCCAAAGCGCGTAAAGCGCAGTCGTCTAAGACGCTTGAGGATTAAATGGCTTTTCGTATCGCAAGTTCTCCTTACACCCATAACCGCCGCAGCACAGGCAACATCATGCTGCTGGTGGTGCTGGCTGCAGTGCCGGGTTTTGCTGCACAGTGTTATTTCTTTGGTTACGGCACCTTTTTGCAGGTCCTGCTTGCGACGCTCACCGCATGGCTGACCGAGGCGGCCATTCTGCGGCTGCGTAAAGCGCCCGTTGGCAGCACCCTGGCGGATAACTCCGCGTTACTGACCGCTGTTCTGATTGGTATCAGCCTGCCGCCGCTGGCGCCCTGGTGGCTGGTGGTGATCGGTACGCTGTTTGCTGTGGTCATTGCTAAACAGCTTTATGGCGGTCTGGGACAGAACCCGTTTAATCCAGCGATGGTCGGCTATGTGGTGCTGCTGATCTCCTTCCCGGTGCAAATGACCAGCTGGCTGCCGCCTGACACCCTTCAGGCGATCAAACCGGGGCTGATGGACAGTCTTAGCATGGTGTTCAGTGGCCATACGCTGGCGGGCGAAACCATGCAGCAGTTGCAGATGGGTGTGGATGGCATCAGCCAGGCGACGCCGCTTGATACCTTTAAAACCGGTTTACGCGCCGGTCACAGCGCAGAGCATTTGCTGGCCCAGCCGATCTACAGCGGCGTGCTGGCGGGCCTGGGCTGGCAGTGGGTCAATGTCGGATATCTGGTGGGCGGCCTGTTCCTGCTGTGGAAAAGTGCGATTCGCTGGCATATCCCTGCAGCCATGCTGCTGTCACTGGCGTTCTGCGCCACGCTGGGCTGGTTCTTCTCACCAGAATCACTCAACAGCCCGCTGATTCACCTGTTCTCCGGTGCCACCATGCTGGGCGCGTTCTTTATTGCTACCGACCCGGTGACCGCCTCCACCACCAATCGGGGTCGCCTGATCTATGGTGCGCTGATTGGATTGCTGGTCTGGCTGATTCGCAGCTTTGGCGGCTATCCTGATGGCGTGGCATTTGCTGTGCTGCTGGCAAACATCTGCGTGCCGCTCATCGATTACTACACCCAGCCGCGCGTTTACGGCCATCAGAAGGATTAAGCGATGCTGGAGACGATTCGCAAAAATGGTGTGACGCTGGCGATTTTCGCCGCAATTACCACGGCTGCTACTGCAGTAGTCAATACGGTCACTAAACCGACAGTGGAGCATCAGACCCTGCTGCAGCAGAAAAATTTGCTGGATCAGGTGGTGCCTGAAGACCTTTATGACAACAATATTCAGCAGGATTGTTACGTTGTCACAGATGCTGCACTGGGGAATAGCGCCCCGCACCACCTCTTCCTGGCGCGTAAAGGCGGCCAGCCGGTCGCTGCCGCACTGGAGACAACTGCGCCTGACGGCTACTCTGGTGCGATACAGATGCTGGTCGGTGCTGATTTCCAGGGTAAAGTACTGGGCGTGCGGGTGATCGAACACCATGAGACGCCTGGTCTGGGCGATAAGATTGAATTACGCATTTCTGACTGGATCAACAGCTTTAATGGCAAAGTGGTTCATGGTCCGGCGGATAAAGCGTTTGCGGTTAAGAAAGATGGCGGCGACTTCGATCAGTTCACCGGCGCCACCATTACCCCACGCGCGGTGGTCAATGCGACCAAACGCACCGCGCTGTTGATGAAAACGCTTCCGGAGAAACTCTCTTCGTTACCGGCATGTGGAGACGCAAATGAGTGAAGCTAAAAGTCTGCTGGTGGGTGGACTGTGGAAAAACAACTCGGCACTGGTGCAGTTACTGGGCCTGTGCCCACTGCTGGCGGTTACGGCGACGGCAACGAATGCGCTGGGTTTAGGGCTGGCCACCACGCTGGTGCTGACCCTGACCAACAGTTTTATTTCGGCCTCGCGCCGTTGGGTGCCGTCTGAAATTCGTATCCCGATTTATGTGATGATCATCGCCTCCGTGGTGAGCTGCGTGCAGATGCTGATCAACGCCTACGCCTATGGTCTCTATCAGTCGCTGGGGATTTTTATCCCGCTCATTGTCACCAACTGCATTGTGGTTGGTCGCGCTGAAGCGGTCGCCTCCAAAAGCAGCATCCCGCTTGCCGCGCTGGATGGCTTTGCCATCGGCATGGGCGCGACCTGCGCCATGGTGGTGCTGGGTTCGCTGCGTGAAATTATCGGCAGTGGCACACTGTTTAACGGTGCCGATCAGCTGCTCGGCCCGTGGGCGAAATCGCTGCGTATCGAAGTGGTGCATTTCGATTCACCGATGCTGCTGGCAATGCTGCCGCCGGGCGCGTTTATCGGCCTGGGCATGATGCTGGCGGGTAAATACCTGATCGATCAGAAGATGAAACAGCGGGCAGCTCTGCGTGCTCAGGCTGCTGAAAACGCGGCACCTCAGAACGCCGTCGGGAAGCCGGTGTGAACCAGACTAAACGCACCGAGATTCTTCATCGCCTGCAGCAGAACAATCCGCATCCCACCACCGAGCTGAACTTCAGCTCGCCGTTTGAGCTGCTGATTGCGGTACTGCTGTCGGCGCAGGCGACCGATGTCAGCGTCAACAAAGCCACCGCAAAGCTCTATCCGGTGGCGAATACGCCTGCCGCGATGCTGGCGCTGGGTGTGGATGGCGTAAAGGAATACATCAAGACTATCGGCCTGTTTAACAGCAAAGCGGAAAATGTGATTAAGACCTGCCGCATTCTGCTTGAGCAGCACAACGGAGAAGTGCCGGAAGATCGTGCGGCGCTGGAAGCCCTGCCTGGTGTTGGCCGTAAAACGGCCAATGTGGTGCTGAATACCGCCTTTGGCTGGCCGACAATTGCCGTTGATACTCACATCTTCCGCGTCAGCAACCGGACAAAATTTGCGCCGGGTAAGAATGTGGAAGAGGTGGAGCAGAAGCTGCTGAAGGTGGTTCCGGCTGCCTATAAAGTTGACTGCCACCACTGGCTGATTCTGCATGGCCGTTACACCTGCGTGGCGCGCAAGCCCCGTTGCGGCTCATGCCTGATTGAAGACCTCTGCGAGTATCCCGACAAAGTCGAGTGATTCGCCTGACTAACCCGCTGCGGCGGGTTTTTTATTGTCTGGTTAAACCCTCTGTAACCTTCTTTCCAGTCCGATTCCCCTTTTCGCCGCACGCTCTGGCTCGTCTGAATACCTCCACAGTTTGTCGGGTTGTTACATTGATGTTGATGATGGAAAATCGCCGCCCCTGACGATAAGAAAATGTTATGACACGGTGAGTAAAGTAATGATCAAAGGTTCTTCTGCGGAGAGACATCCGCTGCGCCTGTTTCTGGCACGATTCTGGCCACATCCGCTGACAGTCAGTAAAAAGCATGTGGTGATTGCCGGACTGGGTGCGGGCATTGGCCTGGTACTCACCAGTCTGCTGAGTCACTGGATGCTGGGGGAGCTGAATCTGTGGTTTGTTGCCCCGGTGGGTGCTTCGGCCGTTTTACTCTTTGGTCTGCCCGCCAGTCCGCTGGCGCAGCCGTGGGCCATCGTCGGCGGCAACACCCTGTCCGCGCTGGCGGGCGTCACCGTCAGCCAGCTCATCCCCGATCCGGCGATTGCCTGCGGCGTCGCGGCCTGCGTGGCGATCCTGTTGATGTTTCAACTGCGCTGTCTGCATCCACCCGGCGGCGCAGTCGCGCTAACCGCTATTCTGGGCGGACCTTCCGTGGATCAATTGGGTTATCAGTTTGTCCTGACGCCGATCATGCTTAACTCACTGACACTGGCGCTGCTTGCATTGCTGTTTAATAATCTGGCCGGTCGCCGCTATCCCCACCCACTGGCGCCGCAGGAGGTTAAACCGGAGCCGATCGCGATGCCGGTCTCGCTGACGCGCGCCGATCTGCATCAGGCTTTACAGGGCGGTGAACTGCTGGATATTGATGAAGACGATCTGCAGGAATTGCTGCTGCGAGCCGAAGAGATTGCCGGACGCCGTCAGGTTAACGGCTGAAACCTGCCTGTTGTGGCTGTCGGTCCTCCGCTTTTCTCCTTGCGGAGGCGGGGATGCCGACATTGATCGCTGCCACACTTTTGCTTAGCCGCTGCGCCAGCCATATCTAATAACATATTGATAACACAGCCACCCAGGCCGGACGCCCATCGGGTCCTGGGCGAATGCCCATAGAGCTGCCCTTTTGCGCGCCCTACACTTTGCTCTTCTTTACGTTTCTTACGAGGAAGACCGATGGATAGCGCCTTGTCCCCGCAGCAAGATGAGCTGATCGCCTCCGCCATCAAAAAATTCTTCACCCATATCATCCCCATGCTGGTGGTGATGCTGATCATTAACCAGATCGATCGCGCCAATATTGGCTTCATCAAGGCGGAACTGCGCACCGATGCCGGGATCAGCGCGGCGGCCTTTGGTCTGGGTGCGGGCCTGTTTTTTATCGGCTATGCGCTGTTTGAAGTTCCCAGTAATCTGATGATGAAGCGCTTTGGCGCCCGCGTCTGGCTGACACGCATTATGATTACCTGGGGACTGGTGGTGGTCATGACGGGTTTCGTCACCTCACCCATCCAGTTTTACCTGCTGCGTTTTTTACTCGGCGTGGCTGAAGCAGGTTTCTTTCCCGGCGTACTGTTCTATTTCCGTCAGTGGGTCCCGAATGCCTGGCGCGGCCGGGCCACTGCGATGGTGCTGAGTGCAACTGCGGGCGCCTTCCTCTTCTCCGGGCCAATCACTGGCGCCATTCTGATGATGCACGATTTTTCAGGCATTGCCGGCTGGAAATGGGTGATGTTTCTTGAAGGCGGTGCTTCCGTGCTGGTCGGTATTCTCGCCGCATGGGTACTGGTGTCACGCCCCGGCGACGCACGCTGGCTGAGCGATGCGGAGAAACAGGCCCTGATACAGCAGCTGAATAGTGAAGAGGCACAGCGTGACGAGCTTAACCGCGCGCCCGGTAAAATGTCGCTGTTACGTAATCGCAGCCTGCTGTTCTTCTGCGCGATCTTCTTCACCATGACCATGACAGGCTATACCCTGGTGTTCTGGCTGCCGCAGATTATTCAGCGTATTCAGGGCTTCAGCAGTTTTGGCATCGGCATTCTCACCGCCGTACCCTGGCTTTGCGCCATTATTGCCATCAACCTGCTGAGTCGCTTTTCAGACCGCCACCGCGACAAACTCGATAAAGCGCTGGGCGTCGCCATGCTGGTCGCGGCCTGCGGCACCTTTATGGCTACGCTGGGTTCTCCATGGTTTGGCTTCCTGGCGATGATCGTGGCCTGTATCGGCTCGAAAGTCAGCGCCACCTTTTTCTGGCCGATGCCGCAGGGAGAACTGCCTGCCTCAATTGTTGCGCCTGGGATTGCGCTGGTGAACTCTGTTGGCAACCTTGGCGGCTTCTTCGCACCGACGGTGTTTGGCTATCTGGAGATGAAGACAGGCTCCACCACCGGCGGTCTCTATGCCCTGACCAGCGTCTCGCTGCTGACCGGGCTGTGGCTGCTGCTGCGCCGCAAGCCCTCCCCGCCTTCCCTTGATCCTATGGAGAATCACAATGTCAGACAGTCCAGTCATTAAAACAATGCGGGTGGTGCCTGTCGCCGGATATGACAGCATGCTGCTGAACATTGGCGGCGCGCACAACTGCTATTTTACCCGCATTCTGGTGATCCTGACCGATTCCGCTGGCCGTACCGGCGTCGGCGAAAGTCCCTGCCACGCCTCAACACTGGCGCTGCTGGCGCGCTTTCGTCCGCAGATTGAGGGCAGCGATCTGCTGCGGCTGAATGCCACCGTCGCGACGCTGTTTGCCAGCGACGCACGACACCAGCAGACCGCGCACACCGACGACATTCATATTCCGCAGATGAATCCCGAGAAGTTTTACAACGCCACCGCAGCCATTGAAGCTGCGCTACTTGACCTGCTGGGCCAGCACCTGAATCTGCCGGTTGCCGAGTTACTTGCCAGCGGCAAGCAGCGCGATCGCGTGCCGGTACTTGGCTATCTGTTCTATATCGCCGACCGTAACCTGACCAGCATGGACTATCAGGCGGGCCACGCTGGTGGTGATGCCTGGCTGCAACTGCGTCATGAGAAAGCGATGGATGCGGATAGCGTGGTGCAGCTGGCGGAGGCGGCAGCCGATCGCTATGGCTTCCGGGATTTTAAACTGAAGGGCGGCGTTCATCATGCCGAAGTGGAAGTGGAGACGGTTAACGCCCTGCTGACACGTTTTCCTCAGGCACGGGTAACGGTTGATCCCAATGCCAGCTGGTCGCTGGATGAGGCCATTTATTATGGTAAACAGCTGGCGGGCCGGATTCCCTATCTGGAAGATCCCTGCGGCGCGGAGCAGGGCTATTCCGGCAGGGAAACGCTGGCGGAGTTTAAGCGAGCCACGGGTATTCCGGTCGCCACCAATATGATCGCCAATGACTGGCGACAGTTGCAGCATGCCTTACAGCTTAATGCCATCGACATCCCCCTGGCCGACCCGCATTTCTGGACGATGCGTAATGCACATACCGTGGCGCAGTTGTGCCATGAATGGGGCCTGACAACCGGCTGCCACTCAAACAACCATTTTGATGTATCACTGGCAATGGTGGCGCATCTGGGAGCCGCGGCACCGGGCGACAGACTGACTGCGTTTGATACCCACTGGATCTGGCAGGATGGTCAGCAGCTGACGCAGCATGCGCCGCAGATTCGGGATGGCTTTCTGGAACTGCCTGAGGGGCCAGGATTGGGTATTACCCTGGACATGGCGCGGGTCGAAGCTGCCCATGAACTCTACCACTCGCTACCTGATAAAAACCGAAACGACGCGTTGGGCATGCAGTTTCTGATTGATAACTGGACGTTCAACGCGAAACGACCGGCCCTGTTGCGCTGATGACCGCCATCCTGTGACAGTGTCACAGGATGGCTTTGTTTAGCGTTGCGCCAGTGCCGCCTGCATCCATGCAATCACCAGCGGAGAGTCTTTTTCCTGCAGTGCCGCGCGCTCAGACTGGAACAGCGTAGCCACATAGAAAGGATGAGCCGGTAACTCCACGCCGCGAACGTCACCGGCATCATCCCAGGCGGTAATGCGCAGCGTATTATCGCCCAGCGCGTCACTGAATTCCGGGTTAACGCCAAAGTTACAGTGGTAGCCCTCGTCGCTCTCCAGCGTCCCGTAAGCCAGAGCAATACGGGAACCCGCTTCAAACCTCACCTTGCCACGCTGCTCCACCAAAGAGCAACTCAGCGGGGCAATGACCATCCGTCCGCCGGTATCCGTTTCAGCATGACGGGCATCGTGCCAGCCCAGGACGTTGCGCGCATACTCGATCACCGCATACTGGAATCCCCCACAGGAACCCAGGAAAGGTTTACCGCTCTCCCGCGCCCAGCGCAGGGTTTCAAATACGCCATTATCGTTGCGGTAAGGACTGCCAGGAACAACCCAGACCGCATCACTGCGCGTCAGGTCTGTCTGTTCGAGGTGGTCAGTAGCGATCCAGTTCGTTTCAACGATAAGATTTAGCCGACGTGAAGCACGTTCAATAGCAAGGGGGATAGCCTGATGGGCAACCGCATCGGCGCGGTAGTCACCGACGAGAGATAAATGCAGTGGAGACGACATGAACTGATCCTTCCTGGAGAAATTGAGAGGTTACAGTAATGTTAATTTTCTGTCGAGGGTGACATTGTGCATCCGCGTATTGATAAGATTTTAATATGACTGCGCGGTTTTTCACCGGCGGTCTGAGGTCATTTTAACTTCCTGCTGGCCGCCCCATGACCTCCACTTCCCCTCCCGATCTCACGACGCAATCGGTTTCTTTTTTTGCTTCCTGAAATAAATCATCTGATTGTGCGCCGGATCGCCTTTTGACTCTTTTTTCGCCAATGCCGGGCAGGTAATGTCTGATAATTCGTCAGATTGACTGCGATTCAGCCAGTAACCTGTTATTAGCACTGTCTGATTATTATTCAACAACCGATTTATCTGGTTAGCTTCGATTTAGCAGTTAATATCATTACTCGCTAGTGCAAGGTGCTCATTCAGAGTATCTGTACTAATATTTTTTGCTGCTTCAACATTTAAAACCAATTAACGATTTGTTATAAGTTTTTTAACCCAACATCCCTGGATTCAACGGGTTGCCAGAAAATTCTTGCCCTGACGCCCGTAATCAGCCAAATTAGTCGCCGCTTTTCCCTTCTAATAACAATCTTGCGCATGGAAAACTCACATGACGCGGACTTAATTCCTGTCCCGAAACAGGGTATGAAAAAACTGAGGTACATGTGTCAACTGCAAACAAACACACTGATGAGGCTGTCAGTCTCAATGCGTTTAAACAGCCGAAGGCGTTCTATTTAATCTTCTCGATCGAATTATGGGAACGTTTTGGATTCTATGGCCTGCAGGCCATTATGGCGGTTTACCTGGTGAAGCAACTGGGATTGTCTGAATCAGACTCCATTACCCTGTTCTCTTCATTCAGTGCGCTGGTTTATGGGCTGGTCGCGATTGGCGGCTGGCTCGGTGATAAAGTGCTGGGCACCAAACGCGTCATCGTGTTGGGCGTGCTGGTGCTGGCATTGGGTTATGCGCTGGTCGCGTTCTCCGGTCATAACGTCAGCATTGTCTATATTGGCATGGCGACCATCGCGGTCGGTAGCGGCCTGTTCAAGGCAAACCCCTCTTCGCTGCTCTCGACCTGTTACGACAAAGATGATCCGCGTCTCGACGGTGCGTTCACCATGTTCTATATGTCGATCAACATCGGTTCCCTGTTTTCGATGATGCTGACACCGTGGTTAGCCGCGAAATATGGCTACAGCGTCGCCTTCTCACTGTGCGTCATTGGCCTGGTTATTACCCTGTTTAACTTCCTGTTCTGTAAACATATGGTCAAGGATTACGGCTCTAAGCCAGACTTTGTGCCGTTGCAGGTCGGTAAACTGCTGATGACCCTTGTGGGTGTCGTTGTGCTGATCGCGCTGGCCAACTGGATGCTGCATCATCAGGTTATCGCACGACTGGTGCTGGCGGTGATTGCGCTGGGTATTTTGCTGGTGTTTGCCAAAGAAGCCTTTGCGCTGCACGGCGCGGCGCGTCGTAAGATGATTGTGGCCTTCCTGCTGATGGTCGAAGCGATTCTGTTCTTCGTCCTCTATATGCAGATGCCAACATCGCTCAACTTCTTCGCTATCCGTAACGTTGAACACACCATTCTTGGTATTACGTTTGCGCCAGAGCAGTTCCAGGCACTGAACCCGTTCTGGATCATGCTGGCCAGTCCGCTGCTGGCGGCGCTCTATAACAAGCTGGGCGATAAACTGCCCATGCCGCACAAGTTTGCCTTTGGTATGGTGCTCTGCTCCGCTGCGTTCCTGGTGCTGCCGGTGGGTGCAAAGTTCGCCAGTGATGCAGGCATCGTTTCTGTAAACTGGCTGATCCTGAGCTATGCGCTGCAGAGTATTGGTGAGCTGATGATCTCCGGCCTCGGCCTGGCGATGGTCGCGCAGCTCGTGCCACAGCGCCTGATGGGCTTCATTATGGGTTCCTGGTTCCTGACCACGGCAGGTGCAGCTGTGATTGCAGGTAAAGTAGCAAACCTGATGGCCGTGCCTGAAAACGTAACCGATCCGCTGATTTCGCTGGCAACCTACAGTCGCGTATTCCAGCAGATTGGTATCGTGACGGCGGTGATTGCTCTGCTGATGCTGATTACGGCGCCGTTGCTGAACCGCATGACACAGGCGCAGGATAGCGACGCCAGATCAAACGATGTGAAAGCGTAATCGCTGCCACGTGACAAATCAGCCGGGCTCTGCCCGGCTTTTTTATGCCTCACACTCCCCCTTAACAGATCCCTGATCCTTATCACTGGTAATTCCATCCTGAGTCTTTACTATGCTGTGATCCCACTGCAACAAGGAGTACATGGTCATGAAACTGTTTTGCAAAGCAGGAGCCTGCTCTCTCTCTCCCCACATTGTTATGCGCGAATGCGGGCTGGACTTCACGCAGGTGAATGTTGATCTGGCAACCAAACTCACCGAACGGGGCGACGATTTTCGCCAAATCAACCCTAAAGGTCAGGTGCCCGCGCTGCAGCTCAGCGATGGTACCGTGCTGACGGAAGGCGCCGCGATTGTACAGTATCTGGCAGACCTCAAACCCGATCGCCATCTTCTGGCGCCGGTTGGCAGCCTGACGCGTTATCACACTCTGGAGTGGCTGAGCTACATCGGCAGCGAGCTGCACAAAAGCTTTGGGCCGCTGTTTCGCCCCGGATACTCTGATGAGGTGAAAGCGCAGACCCGCAACCAGCTGGAAGCGAAATTCCGCTATGTCGATGAGTCATTACGTGACAGGCAGTGGCTGATGGGGATGCATTTCAGCGTCGCGGATGCTTATCTGTTTGTGGTGACGCGCTGGGCAAAAGCGCTGGGGCTGGATTTGTCCGGCTTTACGGCACTTGGGGCATGGTTTGATCGTGTCGCGGAACGTCCTGCGGTGCAGGCGGCGCTGAAAGCGGAAGGCTTAGCCTGAGAGAACAGGGCCGGTTAACCGGCCCTGATGCGTTACAGCTTTTCTGCCGTGAAGTGCTGCATCGGACGGGCAATGGCATCCTGTGCCGCCACCAGCTGCAGCTCATACTCGCCCATCTCATGAGTTTTCAGCATCACCTCATACACCGCGGCAGTGACGTGCTCCAGCGCATCCTGCAGTGATTTGCCGTGCAGCAGATTAACCAGCAGCAAACCACTGGTAAGATCGCCCACGCCGACGGGCTGACGGACACCGAAATCGACCAGCGGACGGCTGATGTGCCACGCGTCTTCTGCTGTTACCAGCAGCATCTCAAAACGGTCGCTGCGACGCCCTGCGCGTGCCAGATGCTTCACCAGCACCACACGTGGTCCCTGGGCAATCAGTGCCCGCGCAGCGTCTACCGCCGCGTCGACGTCAGTGATTGTACGTTCACTTAGCATCTCCAGCTCAAGCAGGTTCGGGGCGATAATGTCACTGGCTGGCATCGCCATCTTGCAGTGGAACTCCGCCACACCCGGTGCCACGATGCAGCCTTTTTCCGGATGACCCATCACCGGGTCGCAGAAATACCAGGCCTGTGGGTTAGCCGCTTTGACCTGACGAACAATCTGCAGAATCTGCTCGCCCTGCTCCGCCGAGCCCAGATAACCGCTCAGCACCGCGTCACAGGTCTTCAGGCGGTCGATATCCGCAATGCCTTTAACGATGTCGGTTAAATGCGTTGCAGGCATGACCGTGCCGGTCCAGTGCCCATACTGCGTATGGTTGGAAAACTGCACGGTGTTCAGCGGCCAGACGTTTGCACCCAGGCGACGCATCGGAAATTCAGCTGCCGCGTTACCTGCATGACCAAATACAACGTGCGACTGAATCGCTAAGATATTTTTCACTAGTTTGCCCTGTCCTGCCTTGCCATAAAAAAGGGCCGGAAACCGGCCCTAAATCTTACTGCCATTTAATCAGGCAGTAATGTTTCTTACCACGACGCAGCAGCGTGTAGCGGTTAAACAGTTTGTCGCTGTCGCTGAAGCGGTATTCTGCATCGGACTGTTTTTCACCGTTCAGTGAGACGGCATTCGAACCGATCATGGTGCGAGCCTGGCCGCGAGACGGCACGAGCTCCGCTTTCACCAGCGCCTGCTGCAGGTCATCGTCTGCGCCCAGCGCGATAGTTGGCATACCATCCTGCGCCAGTTGCTCAAAGTCAGCTTCCGTCATTTCGCTTACAGAACCGGAGAAGAGGCTGGCGGTGATGCGTTTCGCCGCCGTCAGGCCCGCTTCGCCATGCACCAGACGCGTGACCTGCTCAGCCAGCACATACTGCGCGCGTGGCGCGGTACCGCTGTTTTTGTCCTCTTCTTCCAGCGCGTTGATCTCTTCTATGCTCAGGAAGGTGAAGAACTTCAGGAAACGATAGACGTCAGCATCCGCGGTGTTGATCCAGAACTGATAGAACTTGTATGGACTGGTTTTCTTCGCATCCAGCCAGACTGCGCCGCCTTCCGTTTTACCGAATTTGGTGCCGTCAGACTTGGTGATCAGCGGAACGGTCAGGCCAAAGACCTGGTTCTGATGCAGACGACGGGTCAGATCGATACCAGAGGTGATGTTACCCCACTGATCGGAGCCGCCGATCTGCAGCGATACGCCGTGCAGTTCATTCAGGCAGGCAAAGTCATAACCCTGCAGCAGATTGTAGGAGAACTCGGTAAAGGAGATGCCCTGATCGTCACGGTTCAGACGCTGCTTCACTGCTTCTTTGTTAATCATCTGGTTAACAGAGAAGTGCTTGCCGATATCACGCAGGAAGGTCAGCACGTTCATGCTGCCGAACCAGTCGTAGTTGTTGGCGGCGATGGCGCTGTTGCTGCCGCAATCGAAGTCGAGGAATGGCGCCACCTGCTGGCGGATCTTTTCAACCCATTCGTTGACGGTGTCACTGGTATTAAGTTTACGCTCTGCGGCTTTAAAGCTTGGATCGCCAATCAGGCCGGTTGCACCCCCGACCAGGGCTACCGGCTTGTGGCCGGCATCCTGAAAACGCTTCAGGCAGAGCAGCGGTACCAGATGACCCAAATGCAAGCTGTCAGCAGTGGGGTCGAAGCCGCAATAGAGCGAAATTGGCCCCTGTGCCAGTTTCTCTGTTAACGCGGCTTCATCCGTCACCTGGGCGATAAGGCCCCTCTCCTGCAATTGTTGTATCAGGTTACTGCTGGTCATTACTGACTCCAAATTGATCAGACTGCACCTATGCTGGTACACAGCTTTCCGCTGACTTGCGGAATCGAAAAAAATCAGGGCTATAGCATAAAGCGCTGGCGCTTTCTGTGCCAGCGCTGATAGGGAGAAATCGTGCAGATTCAGGGAGCCAGACGGTCGATTTTCCAGCCGTCATTGTCGCGCTGGTAGATGAAACGATCGTGCAGACGATGTTCGCCCCCCTGCCAGAACTCCATTGTGTGAAATTTCACCCGGTAACCGCCCCAGAAGCTGGGCAGCGGCACCTCGCCCTGCTGAAACTTCTGTTTAAGCTCAAGGAACTTCCCTTCCAGAATCCCGCGCGCCGAAATCCGGCTCGACTGCTTCGATACCCAGGCACCAATCTGACTGTCACGCGGGCGGCTGTGGAAATATTTCAGCACCTCCAGCGGCGACAGTTTTTCCACTTCGCCCAGCACCATCACCTGACGTTCCAGAAAGTGCCACGGGAAGTGCAGGCAAATGCGCGGATTGTGCGCCAGCTGTAACGCCTTACGGCTGCCGAGGTTGGTGTAAAACACCATGCCCTGCGCATCAAAGTGTTTCAGCAGCACAATACGCTGCCACGGCTGACCCTGCTCATCCACGGTGGCCACGGTCATGGCAGTAGGATCGGGCAGTTTTGCCTCACAGGCCTGGCTCAGCCACTGTTCAAACAGCGCGATCGGATTGTCCGGCAGATCCTTGCGACGCAATCCGCCGCGGGTATATTCACGCCGCAGATGGGCAATGGTGTGTAGCGTTTCGCTGTCGCTCATTAATGCTCGCCTATTCAGAGATAAAGTCAGCTGGCAGGTTGCAGCTCACAATCATTCACGACAATTTTATCGTTACGTTCGATAAATGCGCCGTTTCCTTTGGACCAGAAAACATAGGTGTCATCGCTGTAGCGCGCGCCGGAGGCGGAGACGGTCTGCTTCAACGTTAAAGGCTTGCCATCCATAATGAAACTTACCTGCTCCTGCGCCTCGTCCAGCGTCACGGTCAGGGGCATTGTTCCGCAGCGATAATGCAGGGTCTGTGGCGATGCCGGCTGTTTATGCATCAGGCTACAGCCTGACAATAGCAGCACCGCGACAACGGTTAATCCTTTCAACATAAGCGGGTCTCCTTCACGAGTGAAGCTGGCATTATAAGAAGGATTTGTCGCGAAGTAAGTGGGAATCCGCGCCAATCTGGAGGATGCTGTCAGCCAGGCTGAATTATTGCGCCTTTTCAGACGGTTGTCTGAATGCACATGCCGTGTTATCAGGCTACGCTCTATAGATCTTAAGCGAGGAAGACAAACATGAAATTTGATAACGAAGATGCATTTAAGCTGGCCGTGGCGTTTATGAACCATAAAGAGAATGCCACCATCGCCAGCAGCTACTTTAAAACCTTTATCGACACCTACCAGAAGTTTGACCGCTGGCTGAGCGCATCTGACCCGGTCAGCGCCATGAAAGCGGAAAAAGCGGCCGCCAAAGCGGGCGAAGACTCTATTCTCTGATCCTTTTTTCACGGGTCCGATAGCCCTTCAGGCGTCGGATCCGCGAATAGCGCCAGGTGCCGCCATCGACGTGGCATCCTGCATGCGATTCTTCCGTGTTAACGGAATTATCTGCGCTCTCTATTTCCCGCTTTTGCTCCGTTTTTTATTTCGATGCGGTCAGGGCTCAGCTGAAACGCATAAACAGCCGTATGCATTTGCAATAAATGCTATTCGCCGGCGCCATGCCTGCTAATTAACGCAATACACTCTGTTTTTGTATAAAAAACAGGCATCGACGCGCGACAGAGCCAGCAAAATTTATAAAGCCGTCTATGCTGTAAACGTCTGGATATACTTCATGGAGCAGAAAAATGAAAATGAAAACCCTGTCAGCCATCGCGCTGCTGGCACTCTCTTTAGGTACGCTTGCAGGTTGCGCCTCGAATCAGTCTATTAAGACGACCGATGGCCGCACGATTGTGACTGACGGCAAACCGCAGATTGATTCAGATACCGGTCTTGTTTCTTACCGTGATGCTCAGACAGGAAAAACTGAGCAGATCAATCGTAATGAAATCAGTAATATGAGCGAACTCGACAACTAATACAAGGTGAAGACGATGAAAAAAGCGCTGATTTTACCTCTCGCCGCATTGATTGGTATGACCGTATTAACTGGCTGCACCCGTACCAGTTATGCGATTCAGACTAACGATGGACGCACCATTATTAGTGATGGCAAGCCTTCTGAATCGGACGCTGGCCTGCTGGCCTATACCGATGCCAATGGTGTGAAGCAGCAGATTAATAAAGCAGACGTTAAAGCCGTCTCTGAAGTTCCGCACAAATAATCGCAATGCTGTTCTCGCGTTAATAAAGCCGCTTAAGAGCGGCTTTATTTTTGCCTTTTTTCGCCTTTTACCTGATATAGCCCCCCTCTCAGAGCGGGCTTTTTTAAAGCAGAAATATCCGATGCGATATGGCAATAATATTGCAGAGCCTTATAAGGAACTGTGCAATTTATCGTTTATACAGGCGTAAAAAACCGACTGGAAAATGCTGTTGCGCACAGGCCACATCACTTATCTGAATTTCAGGCAAACGTCTGCTTCTTTAACCAGAACAATAGTTCAACCTGTTCACTTCAAAAATAATCTATTGTTTTTTATTTTTTACTATCATGAAGTTATATCATGACACAAAGGTTCCCTTTATTTTTAACAAAATTATCTGGTGCCGTCTGTAACTTATGACCTTTTAGTCCAGCGCCTCTTTAACTAGACTATTTATATCGCTATCAATCAGGAGGCTATAAATGATTTATCACGATACAACGACTGGTCATATGATTCTTGGTGAAGCAGCAATTAATCTGGCATTTGAAGAACAGGATATTACGCTGGTATCGCTGATTCGTCAGTTGGGCGAAATGGCCGAAAAGGAGTGCAGCGATGAACGTGTAGAGCAGATTGCTGATGCACGACACTGGCTCAAAGGTTTCATTGAAGATTCGCCTCGTGACCGCGCCGAATTAAACTGGCTGGTCGAGACCGGGCAGGCACCGGTTTCCCTGAAAGATTATCGGTAGTCATAAGGCTTCGACGTTCATTTCTCATGAGAGCCGGACGCCCTTCTGGCTCTCATGCGCTTCATACTGCTGTCCCTTTGCTTCTCTTTACGGCCGCTCTCTCGCTGCCCGGCATCCTGACCAAAAAACGTCATTCATCATTACGCTGAAATAACTGTACAGATTCACTTTTTGCGTATAACTTCGCGGCTATTCGATCGTTTTTACATCAACAGCCAGGAAACGCACCATGTACCCGAACCCGAGACTGCCGCGGACGGCAGACGATATCGCCCGTTATTTCAATGCGGCAAGCCTGCCCTCACAGCAGGAGACACTGGGACAGGTAGTCGTGGAAATTTTGCATGCCGGCGGGAATGTGAACCGTAAGTCGATCTGTACCAAACTCCTGCGTCGCCTCGAAACAGCGTCCACTGAGGAAGAAGAGCGCCACTATCGCGCGCTCATCAGCCTGCTGTTTGGTCGTTAATCATCGCCACGCTTCGCCCCGGTCAGCGCGTCAGTGGCTCCCCACTCTCCGTCACCCGCTGTGCCTGAGGATGTTTCGCTGTCTGGGTTTCAAACCCACCACGGGCGGCAAAAACAGAACAGCCAATGGCTGCCACGAGTGTCAGTAAGATTGAAGTTTTCACGAAACGGGCCTTAATTTTCCACGCAATAGAATAAAGCGTAAAAGCCTGGCACATAATCAGACCCGGGGAAAGGAAGCGGAAGAATTTCTCTGTCCGGAAAGCGTATATCAGAGAAGCGCCTGTTTACGGATGCTGCTGTCCCCACTCAGAACACTTATCCCAGTATTTTCAATGCCAGCGCCAGCGTCTGCTCTTCATGGATCACATCACTGACTTTGCCCGACACGCGCATACCGTATGCGATGCAGAGAATTAAACCGGCTGCCGCTTCACTGTCCAGCGTGCGATTGATAGAGCCATCCTGTTGTCCCAACTCCAGCAATGAAACCAGGAAGCGCTGACTACGCTTGATGACATCATCAATGCGCTGCGCAAGATCTTCATCCATCGTCTGCAGCGCAATGGCGCTGGACACCACCAGACAGCCGCATCGCCCCTCAATGGCACGCGCCGAATCCAGGTAGAACTGTAACAACTCCGTGATTTTATCCCGTCCGCTGACACAGGGTGCCAGACGGCGGCGCAGTTCGGTATTTCTCAGCAACAGATAACGTTCGAACACCAGCAGAAAGAGGGAGCGTTTGTCTTTAAACGCTTTATAGATGCTGCCTGCGGAGAGGTTCATCGCCTCCCCCAGATCGCCTATTGATGCCGCGTGATAGCCTTTTTGCCGGAAAACGATCATGGCACGATCCAGAGCCTGTTCAATGTCGAACTCCCTGGGCCGTCCCCGCTCTTTGTTTTTATGCGCTGTCGCTGTCGTGCTCATTAATTACCGGCCTGAAGAAGTGCGTTCCTGTCAGAATCAACAGGGATTCTATCCCAGGCTCGGGTAACAAGTATAGCTGGCGGCGATCAGCCCGCAGCATACATTCGGACAGATCTCTGTTCCTGTCGCTGAATGGCAGAGGGGGTTTAACCGGTTGTGACCTGCAATCCGGCTCAGGTTACAGGACAAACCGCTCATGATTCACTCAGGTAGTAACGCGTTTTTTTTGCGGCAATCAGCCCGTTGCTGTGTGTTTATTATGGTCAGCCATAATCTGAGCGGCTTAATTAACAGCCTGGCGTGGTTCTCATTGTCAGCAACATATAAAAAGAGTCGGTTTTTTATATCGCTGTTATCGTCGACCGCGTAAAGCTCATATTCATGATGATGGCGGACCAGCATCTACTTCAGCACAACCACCGGCAAATCCGTTACCCGCGTGGTATAGGCAGGTGACAGCATCTCGCGCTTCATCGCCCAGGCCTTGTTGATCCCCTGCCCGGCAAACCAGAGTTTTCTGCTGCCAGGTTTGTTAATTTTATTAATCAGCGGCATCAGACGACGAGTGGTGTATTCCTCAATAGCAAAATGATGCGAAGCACGGCTTTGCTGACCGAGACAGTCAGTCAGTTGATGTGATTTTAAGCGTCCATTCGCTGGTCCTCAGACCGGCCTGGGAGGAATCAGGCACGGTCTGATTCTGAATTAGTCGCGTTTTTCCATCTTTATCCAAAATACCGCGATGCTCAGCAGTAGACAGATAACAGCACCGACGCTGAACAGCAAATCAACAGCCAGATTCAGGCTGGCATGATCCACCACCGCACCTAACAGCACGGGCACCCAGTTAGCGATATAGGCAATGACGTAGAACAATGAAATCAGTTTTGCGTGACTGGCTGCAGGAGAGATCATATTTAGCAGGGTCGCACTTCCCACAAAGATGGCGCCATAGGAATATCCAGCCACAAGCAGTCCTGTGCATGCCCATACTAAAGAGTGGGTGCTAATAGCCCAGGTAAAAAACACAATCGAAATGGCCTGAGTAAGACAGCCGGCAGCAAGAGATGTGCGAGCGCTAATCCGGCGGCTCAAAATCTGACTGATACCGGCCACCATTAAGTATACCGCAATCACATAGCCATAAACGCCCTGACTATGAATGCCGAGCAGATGCTCCGATACTGCCGGTCCAATCGACAAAATACTGGCGGCAAACGCCCAGCTCATAAACAGAGCGCCAGCGCACAGGAAAAAACGTATGCCAGTCGCTTTCAGTCCGGCTTTAAGTGTCGTACCCGCTGAAATGGCAGACGAGGATGGCGCAGCCTTGGGTTGGTCGTGATGACGCGCTGGCCAGCTAAAACGTAATCCGATCAGGGCAATCGCAGCCGTGATCATAATCAGCAGAAACGGCAACGTCTGGCTGTGGAAATTTGTCTGAATCGCCACGCCGCTAAAAACTGGCCCCAGTGCCAGACCGGTGGTGAAAGAAAGCGTTGCGAGCAGAGCTGCAGCTTTACCGCCATCTTTAGGGCCAAAACGCAAAAGGGCAATATTAGCTGCGCCGGTTAATGCCCCGGTTCCTACGCCCGCCAGCAGGCGTGCCATAAACAGACAGGCAAACGAATCGGCGAGTGAAAACAGCAATGCACCTGCGAAGACGGCCAGTAGTGCAGGCATCATCAGGCTGCGCAGGTCAGCAACTTTCCCTGCAAGATTTCCTACACTGAACAACGCAATCAAAACACCTGCCGCATACGCGCCATAAATGATTGTCAGGCTGACGGCGGTTAAGCCCAACTGCTGTTGATAGAGGGGATAAAGCGGCGTTGGTGCACTGCTGTTCAATAAGGCAGCGACTAGCGCCAGTGCAAGAAAGAATAAAACGCTCTTTTTGGAAGCAGAATTCTTTTTGTCTGTCGGACGACTATCAATAGTTAACACTTCTGACATTTTTATTTCCTGAGCTGTAGATAAATCAACTCTGTGCAGCGAATGCGAATACCACAGAGCAGCAAACAAAGTGATGATAAAACCTGCTTATTCCCTATGGTAGAGACAAGATTGCATCACAAGCATTCATTTATGCAGCTTGATAATCCGCACTGAATGTGTCGTGTTACGCTGGATACGGGTTATAGCAATGCAAATCGCTAATAAGGCCTGCCCATGAAAAATGATTAATTAGCGCTGCTATTAATCATTTATAACTACCGCTTTTCGATCCCCATAAGCTCAAACATATGGAAGGATAGATAACCACTCGTATAAATGTGACTGATTTGCTTATTCTGTAATTGAGCAATAAGGGCCTCGGCATAATTCAAAGCAACATCTGCTTTGATAGTTTCTCTTCCAACAACTTTATCTGAGGTAAACGCCGGGCAGGTAGTGTTAAAAAAATCATCTTCAAAAAATTTCATTTTCTAAATCCATTAGAATAAAAATAAAGATAATCAGAAGTAATGAGGAAAAAATGTGCGTTATATGAAAGGCTTCACATAACAAAACACATCGCGCCTATATCCAAAAAACGGCCCATCATAGTCACAATTCGAAATTTTTAAAGTTGCATTAATGCTTCACAACAATGCAGAAATACTTATAATTTTATGGTGCTGTTTATGATATGGCTTATGAGTTTTGATAATTTTTTAGCCACGTTGAAGATATCCGTTTAGTTAAAAATAACATGGAGCAGTGGATGAACTGGGATGATGTTCGCTTTTTCCTCGCATTAGCGAGACAAAAAACGTTGCGGGGTGCCTCAAAATCGTTGAACGTCGATCAGGCGACAGTCGGGCGCCGTATCGCCGCGTTCGAAAGCGCGCTCAGTTCCCGGTTATTTATACGTACGCCCCGCGCTTTTATGCTGAGCGAGTTTGGCGAACAGGTGATGGCAGAAGCCAGTGCTATGGAAAGCGCTATGCAGGCGATGAGTCGTAAAGCCGCCTGCGGCGATAGCATCCCTGCAGGTAACGTTCGCATCGCCAGCACAGACACACTCGCCACTGTGTTTGTCATACCTGCCATTCAGCGCCTGCGCGAACAATACCCGGATATCACCGTAACCTTATTGACCGGAATAGGCTTCTCCGATATCTCTTACCGTAGTGTGGATATAGCCATTCGTGGTGCCCGACCCGATTCTGAAGAGTTAATAGTTAAACGACTAGCGACCATTGATATGGGGCTTTACGCCAGCCAGCGTTATTTTGATCGGCTCGGAGAACCGCAGCAAGAAAGCGGATTGACTGATCATCAACTGGTCATGTTTCCGGCAGACATGGTGCCTCGTCATCGACAAAACCTGTGTGGCTTTGCAGTAAACAGCCAGCAAGTCGTGCTGGAATGTAATACACAACTGCTGATGCAATCCGCTATTAAACGCGGGATTGGCATCGGCCTGCTTTCGACATTTTTAGCTAACTGCGATCCGCAATTAATCCCGGTATTTCCTGAAAAGCGCGACCCGGTTGATATCTGGCTGGTGCTCCATCCGGATCTGCAAAAAGTCGCACGTATCAGGGCAGTGATTACGGCGCTGGAGCAGTGCTTTGCGGAAGAAACCAGGTTAAAAGAAATTTAGCAGACCTTGCGGTTTCAGTAGCTGAGGAAAACCACCCAACCTACTTAACCGCCGCCACCGGCAAATCCGTTACCCGCGTAGTATAGGCAGGTGACAGCATCTCGCGCTTCATCGCCCAGGCCTTGTTGATCCCCTGCCCGGCAAACCAGAGTTTGCCGCTGCCGCTTTTGTTAATCTTATCGATCAGCGTCATCAGCTCTTCGCTATTGCGGCGTGGCTGATGTTCGTCAAACAGATCAAGCTGGGCCACGCCATGGCTGAAAAAATCTCCCAGTACGATGCCCGCTTTCATGTAGCGATGCCCCTCAATCCAGATGTTATCCAGACACGCCATCGCAACGCCGACAATGTCGCGCGTGTCCTGCGTCGGGATCAGCAACTGACCGGTAGACTGATTACCATAAAAGGGTTCATCCGTAGCATGGGGGCTGGTACGCACAAAGACCCCTACCTGACGGCAATATTGATTGTCACGACGTAGTTTCTCTGCCGCACGTTCAGCATAGGCGCAGACGGCTTCGCGCATCTGGTCGTAGCTGGAAATACGGCTGCCGAACGAACGCGAACACATGATCTGCTGTTTATCCGGTATCACCGACTCCAGCTCCAGGCAGGATTCACCACGCAGCTCTCTGACGGTACGTTCCAGCACTACGCTGAACTGTTTGCGAATAGACTCGGTGCTTTGGCAGGCCAGATCTTTCGCCGTCGTAATGCCCATGGCGTTGAGCCGCTTGCCGATACGGTGACCGACACCCCAGACCTCAGCCACATCGACGAGTGCCAGTAGCTTTTTCTGCCGTTCGGGATCCGACAGATCGACAATGCCGCCGGTTTTGCTCCACTTTTTGGCCGCAAAATTCGCCAGTTTGGCCAGCGTTTTGGTCTGTGCAATGCCAACGCCCACCGTCAGATGGGTCTCTTTGCGTATCCGCTCTCTGACCTGGTGACCAAAGCTCTCCAGCGCCATACAGTTCTGCACGCCGGTGAGATCCATAAAGGCCTCATCGATCGAGTAGATCTCCACCGACGGCGCCATCTCTTCCAGAATCGTCATCACCCGAAGGCTCATGTCGGCGTAAAGCGCGTAATTTGAGCTGAAAACCTGTACATTGTGATGGGTCAGCGCTTCGCGCATTTTGAAATAGGGCGCGCCCATTTTGATGCCGGCTTTCTTCGCCTCGGCGCTGCGCGCAATCACACAGCCGTCGTTGTTCGATAGCACGACGACGGGCTTGCCTTTAAGGTCAGGCCGGAAAACGGTTTCGCACGACGCATAAAAGCAGTTCACATCCACCAGCGCGAACATGCTCAATGTGTCGCTTTAATCACAAACGTCACTACGCCAAACACCTCCAGCGCATCTTCGGTCTGGATAGCGATCGGTTTAAATTTGGTGTTCATCGGCATCAGTTGCAGGCAGGGATGAAGCTGAAGACGTTTAACGGTGAATTCACCGTCGACGGCAGCGACCACGATATCGCCGTGTGAGGCGGTGAGCGAGCTGTCGACGACCAGCATGTCACCATCATTGATGCCCGCCTCAATCATTGATTCACCGCTGACCCGCACAAAATAGGTGGCGCTGGGATGCTGAACCATGAGCGCATTGAGATCGATACGTTGTTCGACATAATCCTGCGCCGGTGAGGGAAATCCACACGGCACACGTTCGATATAAAGCGGTAAAGACATGACGGCGCGGACGTCCGCAGGTTTAATGAATTCCACAATTTCACTCCTTTTTCAGATTACTGTATATAAATACAGTAATAGCTAATCCCCCTTTTAATCAAG
Organism: Pantoea sp. MHSD4; assembly: GCF_021043305.1. Lineage (NCBI taxonomy): Bacteria > Pseudomonadati > Pseudomonadota > Gammaproteobacteria > Enterobacterales > Erwiniaceae > Pantoea > Pantoea sp. MHSD4. The sequence continues at coordinate 1,261,136 of NZ_JAJNDH010000001.1, forward strand.
TGACGTGGACCCCTTTTACGCGAAGAGATTGATGGTAATGCACTTTTTTTTAACCGTTTTTCTCTTACTGGTGTGAGAATAAACGGAAACAGGTTACTTTCGCCGCACTGCGGTAATAGTCTCGCTTTTTACTTACAGTCACGCCTCTTATAAATTAATCCGCCGATTATTTTGACTTAAGGAAAATCCGACAACGACTCTCTGGCATGGAGTGAGGTTTGAATATTTAGCGCGGGCTGGTTATTCTGCCTTTTTAAAGCATGGAGGGGTTATGGCAGACGACGATCGCATCAAACATCTGGAAGAGGCAGTCGCACAGTTAACCGTTGAGACGACGGTATTAAAAGCGATACTCGGTCAGCAAATTGCACTGAATAATCTCAATTACAAAGGGAAGTTTGACGATGTACTGGCGGCGCTGGCGAAAGAATATGCCGAACGCGGTCTGGAGGAAGGTAATAATCAGGCCATCCATGATGCCCTGCGTGAATATATTAAATATGAACCGCCCGCAATGGAATAAGCAAACGTTGGGCAACGTTCGCTTGCCGACCACGTTATCGGCTCCTGAACGCTGCCCTTCCCTGATCGGCCTGCTTCAGCAGCCGTTTCAGGCGAAGCGGTCAGAGATTAAGGCTGGCTGTCACTCTCCAGCGCATCCTGAATCGCATCGGCCAGATTACCAATTTCATTCGCCACAGCCTGCAGGTCCCAGGAGGTTTTTGAGCCGGTTGCCGACGTAGAAGCGCTGACGGACTCCTTTGCCACTGACAGCGCGGCCGCCACAGCAACTGAACGTTTATGTTGTTCCTGAGTCACGCCCGCAGGCGGAATCGCGAAATAGTCGTGAACCATGATCATTTCCTTGTGATGAATAAGAGGCCACCTTAGCTTTCTGCATCAGGCGTGGGAAGTGAATTATGCAGCCTGTGCCGTCAGAAGCACAAGATTGCAGCAGCCTGCCACCGCACTCTGACACTGCTCTCCATTTGTGGTGTAAAAAGCTGTACAGCTTTTGCTAAAATTCTCCTGAAAAACCGTTTTCACCCCGTCAGACAATCCGGGTAAAAAACGCAGAAACGGCCGCCTCAAAAAAACCCGCCTGACAAAAAAACTCATAACTTATTGTATTAGTTTAATTAAATAAAAAAATCGCATTCAGCGCACTTTACCACGGCTTATACCAGGCTAAAAAAATGAAATATTCTGTCAAAGTTTATTGTACAACTTTTAAATTGCTGTATAACTTTATCTCGTGATGTTAAATCACTTGTAACGAGGTGCTTTGCACCGCATCTGAAGGTGTTGTGGATTTCCACCTTCAGATGCAATTTTTTTGCGTCAGCCGGCAACCGGCTATCAACCGACGCACACTCCCCAATTCTTTATGAGGCCTGACATGCAAACAACAATGAATACAGAGTCTCAGATTTCTGATTACTTTATGAACTCTGGCGCCGCGATGACGACAGAAAAACAGGTTATCGCTGCGGTTCACGCTGAACTCGCCCATTCAAAAGCCCATGTCTCAGATAAAGACATTGTGCTGGGCCTGATTCATCGCCTGGAGAGCGAGCGTGACGTAGTTAAGCAGGATATTTACCGTCAGGCTCTGGAACACGTTTTGCAACGTGCAACGGCCACCAGTGAAAGCTGAATTGTTAAACAGCTATAGCGGAAGTGAGGATGCTTTCCCGTACTGAATCAGCCCCTTTTAATGGGGGCTTTTTTATCTCTTCTGCACTGAGTCATATGTCACTTTCTCATCGTTGATATTGCCTGTCCTGTCGTACCAGATATAGCTCCGAAAATGACCTATTTCCCCGCTTTTTTTACCGTAAATTCCGATTAATTGCTCTCGTTTCGCTTTATTTATCCGATATCTGTGTCCAGGCTTTTCCTGCATCTACTGCAAACACAGGCGAGGAAAATAGCTATGTTTCATCATTCATCAAAACTTCAATTCCCGGTTCGTGTAGAGAAGCCCGACCCAGAGTTTGCCATGCTGTTACAGCAAGCCATCGGCGGCGTCGAAGGTGAGATTCGTGTAGCGATGCAATACTTTTTCCAGGCGATGGGCGCGCGAGGTGATGCGCGGATTCGGGATCTGCTGATCTCCACCGCCACCGAAGAGCTGAGTCATATCGAAATGCTGGGCTACGCTGTGGCGCTGAACCTTGAAGGCGCACCGCTCTCTTACCAGGAAGCATCAGCCAAAGACCCGGTGGTTAATGCCATTCTGGGCGGCATGAACCCACGCCATATTCTCTCTTCCGGTCTGGCCGCGATGCCGGTAAACGCCAACGGCATGCCGTTCGACATGAGCCACATCTACGCGTCCGGCAACGTGGCCGCCGATATGCTGGCTAATGTCACCGCAGAAGCCACCGGTCGTGTTCTGGCGACCCGCCTCTACAACATGACCGAAGACAAAGGCATGAAGGATTTCCTCTCCTTCCTGATTGCCCGTGACACCATGCACCAGCAGCAGTGGCTGGCGGTGATCGAAGAGATGGGCGGATTGAACGCGTCGCTGCCGATCCCCAACAGCTTCCCGCAGGAACATGAAGCGCAGGAGCACGCTTACTACTGCCTGAATACCTCGCTGGATAAACCGCTGCCGGAAGGTCGCTGGAGCAGTGGTCCAGCTTACGATGGTCATGGTCAGTTCAGCGCGAAACAGCAGCCCGATATTCTGGGTGATGAACCGATACTCGGCAATGCCCGTCCCGGTTCCGGTGCACAGTCAGAACAGATCGATGGCGTCACACCACCAAAACCTTAATCCCTCGCCTGTCAGGGTCCAATGCCCTGACAGGGTTGATCCCTTTTTACGGAGGAAAAGTCATGTCATCCACTCAGCGTCCACTCCCCCCTTTTGCCGCGCAGCAGCAGACGTGGCCAGGCAGTACTGCCGCGATGCAGCCACAGCCCGATCACGGCGAAGAGAGCTATCAGGGTTCCGGCCGTCTGGCGGGTAAAAAAGCGATTATTACCGGCGGGGATTCTGGCATTGGCCGGGCCGTGGCCATTGCCTTTGCCCGGGAAGGTGCCGATGTGCTGATCTCTTATCTTGATGAGCATGAGGATGCGCAGGACACCGCCCGGCTTGTCGAGGCCGCCGGTCAGAAAGCGCTGCTGGTGCCAGGCGACATCACCGATGCCTCACACTGTAATGCGCTGGTTGATAAAGCCGTTGAAGCCTTTGGTGAGATTAACATTGTGGTCAATAATGCGGCATATCAGATGACACGCGAGTCGCTGGAGGAGATCAGCGACGACGAGTTTGATCGCACCATGAAAACGAATCTTTACGCGATGTTCTACATCACTAAAGCGGCCACAAAGCACATGCCAGCGGGCGGATCGATCATCAACACCGCCTCGATCAATGCCGACCAGCCGAAACCGAAGCTGCTCGCCTACTCCGCGACTAAAGCCGCCATTATTAACTTCTCCGGAGGCCTGGCTGCCCTGCTGGCAGAGAAAGGTATCCGAGCTAATGTGGTCGCGCCCGGTCCTATCTGGACACCGCTAATCCCCTCGACCATGCCGGTTGAACAGGTGAAAAACTTTGGCAGTGAAGTGCCGCTGCAGCGTGCCGGTCAACCTGCTGAGCTGGCACCCACCTACGTGATGCTGGCCAGTGACGAAGCCAGCTACATTTCCGGCGCGACTATCGCCGTTACGGGCGGCGTGGCTATTATTTAACGTTCGCCGCTTCCCTGGTCTCTTCGGCCAGGGAATTTCCTATCAGTTTCTGCGCGATCCCCCACTGATAAAGCGGTTCCCGCGCCAGATTCTTCATTTTCACTTCGCACATGATATCGAAATCCTGGAACGACAGTGCCCACGCATTCAGCGTCGGATTAAAGAAGTAGTCGGAGTGCGCCCGCAGTTTGCTTTTGCTCACACCCAGCTGCTGCTGATCGGGCCAGCCCTCCTCCGGAATAATTCCCTCCTGAGAAATCGAATAGTGCAGCACCGGCCGCACACCCCGCCATGAGTCAATGACGCTGGCAACACGCGCGTCATCCGGCTGAATAAACTCACTCTCTTTTACCCAGTGATGGTGAATATCCAGCACCACCGGACAGAGGGGTGCCGCCTGCAGCACATCATCCAGCGAGCAGGAAATCTCATCATTTTCAACCGTCAGCATCCGCCGCGCTTCCGGGCTGAGCTGAGTAAACGCGTGTTTAAAACCGTCGAATCCCGCCCTGCCATTCATATGAATGTTGATTTTAAAATCCTGGAAGGTCTTACCGTAGCCCATGAGACAGGCGCAAAGCGCGTGATACTCCACATCTTCCAGTGCGCGCGTCACCACATCCGGATTATCGGAAGCCAGCACCGTATATTGTCCCGGATGGAATGAGAGCCGGATTTGATGCGTCCGCGCCAGCTCGCCACTGCGGGCAAAGAGTGGATAAAGCTCAGGCAGAAATTCCGCAAAGAGCGGCGTGGCTTCGGGAACCGTATAGAGCGGCAGCAGGTCGCTGCCGATGCGCATCATTCTGAGTGGCGCCGGTAACGTAGCCAGATGCTCCAGTGTCAGGTAGAGATTATTAAGGTTAGTAACGGTAATCTCATGAATCAGCTGATGACGTTCAGCCTGAGGTAAACTCAGAAATCGTTTACGGGTGGTGGCGCGAAACGGGAAAAACTGTTTACCGTCGCTATTGAGATACTTACATGCAAAACCTAATTTCATGTCTGCTCCTGATTTATGCTTATCAGAAGTGTAACAGGCCTCTGGCGACCAGCCAGTCGCGGGCCACAGAGATCGGGGTTAACCATGACAGGGAGAATCACTATGCAGGGTCACGAGATCCAGCGCACCGCTATCGACGCGGCTGAACGGCTGCCCGCCGCCGAATCAGGCTATCCCTTCGGGCCGGAACATCAGGTTTATAAAGTGTGTGGAAAAGTGTTTTTACTGCTGACGGAACTGCGGGGCGTGCCGATTATCACCCTGAAGTGTGAACCGCAGCAGGCAGAGCTGCACAGGGTGATCTATCCCTCGATCACCGCCGGTTATCATATGAATAAACGTCACTGGATCACGGTGTATCCGGGTGACGGCCTCTCACCCGGCCTGATTCAGCAACTGGTTGAAGAGTCGTATCAGCGAGTGGTGCGCGGCATCCCCGCCTCACGCCGTCCGGCCTGGGTGGGATAAAGGCAGTGACAGCGCGTCACAGAAACCCCGCTGTCATCAGCGGGCCATCCGAGCCCGGCCCTTCACTTAATGGTGCAGCATCTCTTCCACGACCTGTGGATTTGTCATCTGGTAAGGGTAATAAGTTGGCCAGTTGTCCATTTCAGCCAGCAACGTCTGCTGAGACTGATTACCCATAAAGATGTGGAAGTGAGCAGACTTGCGTGGGCCGATGGTATGATCGCTGAACTGCACATATTTCGGGGCGTTGCTGCTGGCGTCCTGACACTCAAACAGGTAACGCACCCCTTTTTTACCTGAGGTATAGGTCAGGATTTTGTGGCCTGCATAGCGATAGTGGCAGGCGCTGACCCGATCACCGACATGGAACTCCATTACCCCGTTTTCAATACCGATAGTATCGACGTCGGTGGCGTAGCCTTTGCGATAATAAGCTTTAATCTCCTCTGCCGTTTTGCTCTTGTCCTGCTGCGCTTTCTTCTGCCAGACCGGATCCAGCTCGCCGCTTTGCAGCAGCGGATAAACTGACTGCCACAGCCCGTCCCAGTCAGAGAGTGGGCGATCTTTCACGTCGCTGTCAGCAAAAACCCCTTCGGCTGCTTTCTGCTCCATTACTGATAGCGGTTTGCCATGTGTATGCGTGCTATGTGCCAGCGCCTGCTGGCTGATGAGCAGCGCGCCCATGATCCCCATCCATTTACCTGCATGATTCGTCAAAGCCTGATCCTCAGTCAACATTACAAAATGAAATGTTATGATATAACATTTCTAAACTCAATCAGGAATGACACCTCTCCCTATTAATTTTATTTATAGATTTTCACCCTCTCGCGGAATATCACGCAGTCCGGCGAGAGGCGAATCTGACAGGGTTACAAAGCAGGTAGCCAGCATAGCGGGTGCGGGCTGACACGCCGCTAAGCCAGACGGCACAAGGCGTGGATAAGCGAAGCGATAACAGACATTCAGACGTAAGCGTGGTTTTTCTGCCGGACAAAAAAGGGACAGTGACAGCGGTTAAATGGCCGGTTTACCCTCAGTATTGTTCAGGTTGTTCTATATTTAGTGTCGTCGAAAGTAAAATAACAGCTGGAGCATAGATTCATGTCGAAAGAAACAGAGAAGAAACCCCTGAGCGAACACGCCCCCACCACCGGTCCGGAATCATCAGAACCGGGTCTGGGATCGCTGGCACCGAAAGATGGTTCGCATCAGCCCCCAGCCGAACCGACCCCGCCAGGCAAACAGCCCACCGCCCCGGGCAGTCTGAAAGCGCCGCAGACACACAGCGCCAAACTTGACCAGCTTGAAGCCAGCCGTAAAAACGGCACCCATCAGGCCCTCACCACGAATCAGGGCACGCGCATCGCCAATGACCAAAGCTCACTGCTCGCGGGTTCGCGAGGTCCGACGCTGCTGGAAGACTTTATACTGCGTGAGAAAATCACGCATTTTGACCATGAACGTATCCCGGAGCGTATCGTTCACGCCCGTGGTTCTGCCGCACACGGCTATTTTCAGCCTTACCGCTCACTGAAAGATCTGACCAAAGCGCAGTTCCTGAGCGACCCCGAGCAGACCACGCCGGTGTTCGTGCGTTTCTCCACGGTTCAGGGTGGCGCTGGCTCTGCGGATACCGTACGTGATATCCGCGGTTTCGCCGCCAAGTTCTACACCGAAGAGGGTGTCTTTGATCTGGTCGGTAACAACACGCCGGTGTTCTTTATTCAGGATGCCCATAAATTCCCTGACTTTGTGCACGCCGTTAAGCCGGAACCGCACAATGAAATCCCGCAGGGTCAGAGTGCTCATGACACCTTCTGGGATTACGTCTCTCTTCAGCCGGAAACCATGCACAACGTCATCTGGGCGATGTCTGACCGGGGTATTCCGCGCAGCTATCGCACCATGGAAGGTTTTGGTATTCACACCTTCCGCCTGATCAACGCCGAAGGCAAAGCGACCTTTGTCCGCTTCCACTGGAAGCCGGTGGCCGGTAAAGCTTCGCTGCTGTGGGATGAGTCGCAGAAACTGACCGGTCGCGATCCCGACTTCCATCGCCGCGATCTGTGGGAAGCGATTGAAGCCGGTGATTTCCCGGAATATGAACTGGGTCTGCAGCTAATCCCGGAAGAGGATGAATTCAAATTCGACTTCGATATTCTGGATGCCACCAAGCTGATCCCGGAAGCGCTGGTGCCGGTGGAAATTGTCGGCAAGATGGTGCTGAACCGTAACCCGGATAACTTCTTTGCGGAAACCGAGCAGGTGGCGTTCCACCCGGGCCATATCGTGCCGGGCCTGGATTTCTCCAACGATCCACTGCTGCAGGGCCGTCTGTTCTCCTATACCGACACGCAGATCAGTCGTCTGGGCGGACCGAACTTCCATGAGATCCCGATTAACCGTCCGACCTGCCCGTACCATAACTTCCAGCGTCAGGGCATGCATCGCCAGGACATCGACACCAACCCGGCGAACTACGAGCCGAACTCGATCAACGACAACTGGCCGCGCGAAACGCCACCGGCTGCGAAAGGCGGCGGTTTCGAAAGCTATCAGGAGCGGGTTGAGGGCCACAAAGTGCGCGAGCGCAGCCCTTCATTTGGTGAATATTATTCCCAGCCGCGCCTGTTCTGGAACAGCCAGACAGAAGTCGAACAGCAGCACATCATTGGTGCCTACTCATTTGAACTGAGTAAAGTGGGCCGTGCCTACATCCGTGAGCGCGTGGTGGATCTTCTGGCGCGTATCGATACTAAACTGGCACAGGGCGTAGCGGATAATCTGGGACTCGCCCTGACCGATGAGCAGCGCAATATCCAGCCTCCTGCGGCGGTGAATGGCCTGACGAAAGATGACAGCCTGAGCCTCTACGCTATCCCGGATGGTGAGATTAAAGGCCGTCAGGTGGCGCTGCTGCTGAGCGATGGTGTGAAGGCGGCGGATGTGCTGGCGATTCTGCAGGCGCTGAAAGCGGAAGGTGTGCACACAAAACTGCTGGCGCCGCATATGGGCCAGGTGCGCGCGGATGACGGTTCTGTGCTGCCGATCGATGCCACCTTCGCCGGCCTGCCGTCTCTGACTTTTGATGCGGTGATGGTGCCGAATGGTAATATTGATGCCCTGCTGTTAAGCGGCGATGCCCGCTACTTCCTGCTGGAAGCCTACAAACACCTCAAGGTGATTGGTCTGGTGGGCGACGCGCGTCGCTTTAAAGCGCAGTTCGGTCTGGAAGATGCCGATCAGGAAGAAGGCATTGTGCAGGGCGACGCGGCGGAGGACGCACTGATGTCTGATTTTACGCAGGCGATGAAAGCGCACCGCGTCTGGTCACGCAGCCAGAAGGCACAGTCCGTTCCTGCCTGATGCGTTAAGTGAATAAAAAACCGCCCCTGGGGGCGGTTTTTTTATGGCTGCTGATAAACCTGAATCAGGGTAAATCTGGCAGCAACGGCCAGACTCAATGCGCTGGGATGCAGGCACGGTCTCACAGCCAGAAATCGGTTCACCCTTATTATCAGAAAGTCTGCCAGTTCTCATTGTCTGTCACGGCGACAGGCTGACGTTTGGGCACGGCAATCGCCTTCGCAACCGGTGCGGCGGAGAACGCGGCGTGCATGCTGCCGGTTTTAAAGACCGATACCGTTTTACGCAGGTAGCTCGCCTGCTCTTCCAGTGAGGCAGCAGCAGTCGCGGACTCCTCTACCAGCGCGGCGTTCTGCTGCGTCACACCATCCATCTCAGAAACCGCAATGCAGACCTGCTCAATGCCGCGGGTCTGTTCAGTGGAGGAGGCAGCGATCTCTTCGATCAACTGCGTCACCCGGCTCACCGACTTCACGATGCTCTCCATGGCGATACCCGCCTGGGAAGCGTGACCGGCACCGGTTTTAATGCGCTCCACTGAACGGTCAATCAGTCCACGAATCTCCTGCGCGGCACTGGCGCTGCGTCCGGCCAGCGAGCGTACTTCACCTGCGACAACGGCAAATCCACGCCCCTGCTCACCGGCACGCGCAGCTTCAACCGCAGCGTTCAGCGCCAGAATATTGGTCTGGAAGGCGATGCTGTCGATAATGGCGATAATACCGGCGATCTGATTCGAGCTTTCGCTGATCTGATCCATGTTGGCGATAACGCGGGCAACGGTTTCGCCGCCCTGCAGGGCGGTGGCTGACGCCTCTTTCGACACCGTTGTCGCCTGCTGCGCATTGTCTGCGTTGAGCTTCACCGTTGAGGTGAGCTGCTCCATGCTGGCGGCGGTCTGTTCCAGTGCGGCAGCCTGCTGTTCAGTACGGGAAGAGAGATCGGTGCTGCCAGCGGAAATTTCCGCTGCACCGGTAAAAATAGAGCGGGTCGCGTCATCGACCGAGGTAATGGTCACCACCAGCGCATCGCGCATCTGTTGCAGCTCCTGAATCAGCAGGCCCATCTCATTGCGGCCTTCGTGCTGAATATCAGAGGTTAAATCACCTGCCGAAATGGTGCGCATATGCCCTGTCAGCCTGGCCAGCGGACTAATCAGCAATTTTTGCAGTCCCAACCAGACCGCCACGCCAATCACGCCAGTGATCAGGCTAATCGTCAGCAGCGCCCAGAGCGCATCTGTCAGACTACGCTGGTTATGTTCTGAAGTATCTTTCATCAGCTGGATGTTCACCGCACGCCAGGCCTCATAGGCACTGTCGAGCTGGTCCTGCGCCGCCTGTGCTTCGAGGTTGCCATAGGCCGCGTAATTACCCTGCTTTAAAAAGGTAATTGAGGCCAGCATGGTCTCATGCATCTGCTGATAGGCGGTCTGAACCTGCGCCGACTGCGCTTCGCTCTGCCCCTCTTTGCGTGGCATCGCCTGCCAGGCTTTAAAGTCGGCATCGGCTCTGTCCGCAGACTGGCCCGCCTGCTCCAGCAGCGTGGCGATGGCGGCCAGTGATTTAGGATCCTGCTGGTTTTTCAGGAAACGGATAGCGACGCGGTTGATGGTAACGCGGGTTTTAATCAGGGTTTTCACCGCATCGCTCAGGTGCTGCTGCTGCAGGGTCAGCTGTTCTGCTGCCACGAAGTTTTTGTCGGCGTTTGAGACGCCGTTGTAAAACAGAAATCCGGTCAGGGTCAGTAACGTAATAAAGACGGCAAGCACCGCCAGAATACCGTGGGTTATTTTAAGATTTTTAAGCATGTCTGCAGGCTCATATCAGAGAAGTTAGAGTGGTTATCGGCTGGCTTGAGATTTATCTGAGTCTGCGAACAAAGAAGTTAACAAGACGCCACCTGCCGGGCGCAGCCAGCGCGCCGCTCAGGACAGAATAAAGTTGCGGCTCTGCCTGAACGCATTTGACGCTTAACAACCGACCCTGTGCTGTGGTTGAATTCGCCCCTTACTTTTTCGCACGTGGTTAACATGCATTACATTCAGAGTCTGATGAGTTTTATAGAGGGAAACAGAGTGCTGTCGATCAGCTTTAGCCTGTTGCTGCTGATCGTGGCCGGGCTGGTCACTCACCTGATCTGCAAATTCTTCATCGTCAAAGTGATCAGGAAGGTCTTTTTCAGCAGCCATAAAAAGGGTGTGCCACTGGATAAGGACATTCGCCTCTCTCAGAAGCTGTCAAATTTTGTGCCGGTGATTGTGGTCTACAACTTTCTGCAATTTATGCCAGGCCTGCCTGAAAACCTGAAAGTGGCGATTCAGACCATCTGCGGCATCCTGTTTTTTGTCTATCTGTCGATCTTCTTCAACGAAGTGCTGGAGATTGTTAACAACTCCTATACGCGCAAATCCAAGCGCAAGAATCACTCGATCAAGGGCTATATCCAGATTGGCAAAATCCTGGTGCATATCATCGCCGCAATCATGATTCTGGCGATTATGTCCAATAAGTCACCTGCCATTATTATCTCCTCGCTGGGTGCGGTTGCCGCGGTGCTGATGCTGATCTTCCAGCATACGCTCCTGTCGCTGGTGGCGAACATTCAGCTCTCCTCCAACGATGTGCTGCAACTGGGCGACTGGATTGAGATGCCGGACAGAAACATCAGCGGTGAGGTGATCGACATTGCGCTGCATACCATCACCATCCGCAACTGGGATAACACTATTTCACGTATTCCGACCAAGAACTTCCTGACCGAAACCTACACCAACTGGCAGGCGATGTTCTCGTCGGGCGCGCGCCGCATCATGCGCAGCTTTCATCTGGATCAGAAGTCGATCACCTTTGTGAATCAGGAGATGCTGCAATCGATGAGCCAGATCCGCCTTGCAGGTGAAACGATCACTGAGCTGCTGGATGGACGTGATATCAATGCCGTCGGCGAACGCTGGTTTATGGAGAACGGCATCACTAATCTGATGGTGTTCCGTAAATACCTGTCTGCCTGGCTGGCCCAACGCGATGACATTATGAAAGAGATGTATATCGTGGTACGGCCGCTGAAGCCGTCGCCGGATGGGCTGCCGGTGGAGATCTACTGCTTCACCTCATCAATTTTCTGGGCGGATTATGAAAATACCCAGGCGGCGATTTTTGAGTATATCTATGCAATAGCCCGCGTGTTTGAACTGCAAATCTACCAGCATCCGGCAGGTTCCGATTTCGCCCGACTGGCTCAGCCACGGCCCGAGAGCCGGGATGCGCAGCAGAGCGGCATACAGTAACCGATGATGCGCGGTGGCAATCTCCTGCCACCGCCGTAGTAAACTTAGCTAAGCCTTAGCTCTTGCTGAGCGCATAGTTCAGCACTTTGTCATTTTTCATCTGCACGGTCAGCGTCTGCCCCTCGGTGGTGTTCAGGGTGCGCGCCTCGCTGTAGGTCCATTTCAGCAGCCGCTGCCCGTCCGGGTAAGGCGTTTCACTGTCAGGCTGACCAAACAGCGCAATCAACTGAGCTTTGGTGGTCTGACCGGCATGAATCTGCTGCAGATTACTGTTGTCCAGCCGATGTCCGACCCGATTAGAACAGGCGGCGAGCAGTAAGAGCGTGGCTAACAGAACGCGTTTCCTCACGTAACATCCTTTTGAAGTGTTCAGCGCCGCAGGTCATCCAGTACGACCTGCGCGATCGCGCTTAAGCTTATAGCGAATCCTCGCTATCCGGCAGGGTTTTCTGCGCCTGCACCGTCTCCTTTCCCCAGGCAGAGGCCGATTCAGGGTAATTAACACAAATTAATGCCACCAGACACCTCGCCGCCCTGCGATTGCAACATCTTAGTCTATGATTACTTTCTGTATGCCGCGTGGAAGCGGTCTCACTCCCCCCTTCCCGCCGCATAACGCTGAACATCAGTCCTGCGTTCTGGCTGAAGAGACGCGCCAGCCCACCTGGCATCCTGGTCTCGCTGCACGGTTTATGATTTCTGACGCTTACGTCATCGACATCCTTTTCACGCGGTGGCCGCCATCGCGTATTTCCAGGCTAAATGAGGCAACTGAATGGAATCCAAATCTTTTTTTAAAAGTTGGGGCGCTGAACGGGTTGCCAGTGATGAGGTGCGTTTCCGCCTCTGGGCAACCGGTCAGCAACGCGTGACGCTGCGGCTCTCCGGCAAAGACATTGAAATGACACCGCAGGCAGATGGCTGGTTTGAAACCCAGGCCGCGGGTGTGGCAGCAAATGCCGAATATGATTTTGTGCTGGCGGATGGCACGACCGTGCCCGATCCCGCCGCCCGCGCTCAGAAAGCGGAGGTTAACGGCCCGTCGCTGGTGATCGATCCTGATGCGTATCAGTGGCAAAACACAGGCTGGAAGGGCCGCCCGTGGCAGGAGTCGGTAGTGTATGAACTGCACATCGGCACCTTTACGCCTGAAGGCACCTTCCGGGCGGCAATTGAAAAACTGCCGATGCTGGCTGAAACCGGCATCACCATGATTGAAGTGCTGCCGGTGTCGCAGTTTGGCGGTAATCGCGGCTGGGGCTACGATGGCGTGCTGCTCTATGCACCCCATGCTGCCTACGGTTCGCCCGATGATTTCAAAGCCTTTATCGATGCGGCGCACGGCCATGGTCTGTCTGTTGTGCTGGATATCGTGCTGAACCACTTCGGCCCGGAGGGCAACTATCTGCCGCTGCTGGCGCCAGACTTCTTCCACAAAGAGCGCCAGACGCCGTGGGGCGCGGGTATCGCCTATGACGTGGATGCGGTACGCCGCTATATCGTGGAAGCGCCGCTCTACTGGCTGCAGGAGTTCAATCTGGATGGCCTGCGCTTTGACGCCATCGATCAGATTGATGATCCGAGCGAAAAACATGTGCTGATTGAGATTGCTGAGCGCATCCGCGCCACCATTACCGATCGCCCTGTTCATCTCACTACCGAAGACTGCCGTAACGTCACCTTCCTGCATCCGCGTGATGAAAACGGAGAAGCGCCGCTGTTCACCGGCGAATGGAACGATGACTTCCATAACGCCGTGCATGTGCTGGCAACCGGTGAAACGCACGCTTACTACCAGGATTTCGCCGACCAGCCGGAACAGCGGGTCGCGCGGGCGCTGGCCGAAGGCTTTGTCTATCAGGGCGAGGTTTCACCGCAGTCGGGTGAGCCACGCGGCGTGAAAAGCAGCCGTCAGCCGCCTGTCGCCTTTGTCGACTTTATCCAGAACCATGATCAGACGGGTAACCGTGCACAGGGCGAAAGGCTGGTCTCGCTGGCAGGTGCAGAGCGGACGCAGGTGCTGCTGGCCATGTTACTGGCCTCGCCGCACATCCCGCTGCTGTTTATGGGTGAAGAGTATGGTGAAACCCGGCCGTTCCTGTTCTTTACCGATTTCCACGGCGATCTGGCGAAAGCTGTGCGTGAAGGTCGCGCCCGCGAGTTTGAAGGCCATGCCGGTCACGGCGAAACGGTGCCGGATCCCAATGATGTCACCACCTTTGAACAGTCGAAGCTTAACTGGCCGCGCACAGAAACGCCGGAAGGTCAGCAGTGGCTGGCGCTGACGCGTCATCTGCTGGCGCTGCGTCAGGAACATATTGTGCCGCTGCTGCAGACGGCCGGGGGTGATGCCGGTCAGATAGTGAAAACGTCAGAAGGTTTCCTGGCCGTTCGCTGGGACTTCCCGCTGGGCACACTGTCACTGGCGCTGAACGTCGGCGACAGCACGCAGCCGATCCCGGATTTACCGGGCGAAACCCTGTTTGCCTGGCCGCAGACCGCCACCGAACTGATTCCCAACGCGATTGTCGTGCGTCTGGAAAAGAGAGAAGCAGAATGAATATTCCAACCGCAACGTACCGCATTCAGTTCCGCAACGGCATGACCTTTGACCGTGCGGCGGCGCTGGTGCCCTACCTGAAACAGCTGGGTATCAGCCACCTCTATGCGTCGCCGATCTTCAGCGCGACCGCAGAGTCGACTCACGGCTATGACGTGACCGACGTTAACCAGATCGAGCCGTCGATTGGCGGCCGTGAAGGCTTTGATCGCATGGCTGCCGCGCTGAAAACCGCCGGTCTGGGGCTGATTCTCGATATCGTCCCTAACCATATGGCCGCCTCGCTGGAGAACACCTGGTGGCGTGACGTTATTGAGCATGGCGAACAGAGTCGCTATGCCCGTTATTTCGATATCGACTGGTCGCGCCGCCTGACGCTGCCGTTCCTCGGTGACACTTTTGAGGCGGTGCTGGAAAAAGGTGAAATCAGCGTGCAGCGCGATCCGCAAACCGGCAAACCGGCGCTGGCCTACTTCGATAATTTCTATCCGCTGAAGCCGGAGACCTGGCAGGATCGGGAAGAGGCCGTACTGGCCCTGCGTGATGCCGCACAGATTGCTGAACTGCATGACCAGCAGCCGTGGCAACTGATCTCCTGGCGCGATGCGCCCAACAATCTCTCCTACCGTCGCTTCTTCGAAGTGACCGGTCTGGTGGGCGTGCGTGTGGAAGATAAAACGGTCTTTGATGCCGCACATCAGCTGATCCTCGAACTGGTCCACAGCGGCGCGGTGCAGGGATTGCGCGTTGACCACGTGGATGGTCTGGCCGACCCGCGCGGCTATCTGGAGCAGTTACGCCAGGCTGCCGGTCCCGACTGCTATCTTACCGTGGAGAAAATCCTCGGCGACAACGAACAGCTGCCTGACGAGTGGCCGGTTTCCGGCACCACCGGGTATGAGTTTATGGCTGCCCTCGCCAATCTGCTGGTCGACAGCGACCGCCTGAGCGGCCTGCGCAAGGCGTATCAGGCCGTTATCGGCAAAACCGTTGACATGAAAGCAGAGCTGCGTGCCGCCAAACTACTGATGGCGAACCGCAATTTCGCCGGTGAATTTAACCGGTTACAACAACTGGCACTGAAGATTGCCGATGCAGACGGCAAACCACAGCCGGAGGCGGAACTGAAAAATGCGCTGCGGGAACTGCTGGTTGCCTTTCCGGTTTATCGCACCTATGGCACGCCAGAAGGCCTGACACCCGCCGACACCGCGCTGCTGCAACAGGTGGTCAGCGAGGTCAAAGCCAGCGACCACGCGCCAGACACCCAGGCGCTCGACTTCCTGACGCGTATTCTGCGCGCTGACGTTGCCGACGCTGCTCGCGACGATGCCACGCAGTTCCGCACCCGCTTCCAGCAGCTGACCGGGCCGTTGATGGCGAAATCAGTCGAGGACACCCTCTTCTTCCGTCAGCATATGGCGCTGGCGCTGAATGAAGTCGGCGCTGAACCGCTGGCACGTCACTTCTCGCTGGATCAGTTTCATGCCGAGATGCAGGCGCGGCGCGAACATCAGCCCGATGCGCTGTCAGGCACCTCAACGCACGATACCAAGCGCGGTGAAGATGCCCGTGCGCGTCTCTATACGCTGACCGAAGCGCCGCAGCGCTGGGCGGAGTGCGTCAGCCGCTGGCGGGAGATCAATCAGGATCATGTCGTTCGGCTGAAAGATGGTCCGGCACCGGAGCCGGCCGTCGAGTGGATGCTGTATGAAGCACTGGCCGGGGTCTGGCCCACGACGCTTCAGCCGCAGGATGCCGACGGCCTGGCGGCGCTGGAAGCCCGCTTTGTGGTCTATGTGGAGAAAGCGCTGCGTGAAGCCAAACTCCGCACCGACTGGGCCGATAACAACGACGCCTATGAAGAGGCGGTGCTGGGTTATGCCCGTCACCTGCTCGCGCCCGCTAACAGCGCATTCCTCAATGACTTCTGCCAGTCGCTGCAACCCTTTATGCGTGCCGGACTGGTTAACAGTCTGACCCAGACCGTGGTGAAACTTACCGCACCTGGCGTACCCGATATTTACCAGGGCAGCGAGGCGCTGGACTTCAGCCTGGTCGATCCCGATAACCGCCGCGAGCCTGATTTCGATGCCCTGGCGGCGATGCTTACGGCGCCACAGCACGACGGCAGCGAAGCGCACTGGCTGCATGGTCAGGTCAATCAGCAGGCAATTGTGAAGCTACTGGCGTTGCGTCAGCAGCAGCCTGAGCTGTTCCGTCACGGCGACTATCTGGCGCTGTCGGCGGAGGGCGAGCAGCAGGATAAGGTGCTGGCTTTTGCCCGCACGCTTCAGGATCAGGCGGTGATTGTAATTGTGTCACGCCGGGTGTTTAACGCGCTGCCAGAGAATCTTGATCAGCCACCTGCCGCGCGCTGGGCTGATACGGTCATCGCCCTGCCTGCGGCACTGAGCCAGCGTGAGTATCAGGATGTCCTGAGCGGTAAAACGCTTGATGCAGGCGACCAGTTGCCGCTTACAGCGCTGGCGGCACAGTGGTGCGCTGTGCTGGTCGCAAAATGAAAACCGGCATTAATGTTTTATACGCGTCAATCTGTTCATTGAATAACGAGGCATAAATGTCAAACAGTCAGCGTTTTGAAATTACGGCGGGTTACAGCCATTTACTGGGGGCCAACTTTGATGGTCAGGGCGTGAACTTCGCCCTGTTCAGCGCCCACGCCGAGCGGGTTGAACTCTGTCTGTACGATCCCAGCGGCAAAACGGAAATTGCCCGGCTGGAACTGCCGGAATATACCCACGAAGTATGGCACGGCTACATTCCGGGGCTGAAACCCGGCGCCCTCTATGGCTATCGCGTCTATGGCCCTTATGATCCGGAAAATGGTCATCGCTTTAACCCGAACAAGTTACTGCTCGACCCGTACGCGCGTGAACTGGCGGGTGATATCGCCTGGAACGAGGCACACTTCGCGTACGATCTCTACCACGACGATAAAGATCTGACGTTCGACACCCGCGACAGCGCACCGTTTACACCAAAGTGCCGGGTTATCGATCCTAATGAATTCGACTGGCACGATCAAAACCGCCCGAACGTGCCGTGGCCGAAAACCGTCATCTATGAAACCCACGTCAAAGGCTTCACGCAGCTCAATACCGCGCTGCCACCGGAGATGCGCGGCACCTTTGACGGCATGAGCCATAAATCGACCGTCAACTACATTAAAAGCCTGGGCATTACCTCGGTTGAACTGCTGCCGGTGCACTGGTTCCCGGATGATCAGCATCTGCTGGATAAAGGGCTGAAAAACTTCTGGGGTTACAACACGCTGGGCTTCTTTGCGCCCGCGACACGCTATTTCGGGCCGCGCGGCATTCAGGGCTTCCGTGACATGGTGCGTGCCTTCCATGATGCCGGTATCGAAGTGATCCTCGACGTGGTCTACAACCACACCGCCGAAGGCAATGAGCTGGGCCCGACGCTGTCGTTTAAGGGCATCGATAACTTCTCCTATTACCGTACGATGCCAGACCAGCATCGTTACTACATCAACGACACCGGCACCGGCAATACCGTCAACACCTCACATCCGCGCGTGCTGCAGATGGTGCTCGACTCCCTGCGTTACTGGTCAGAGTCGATGCATATCGACGGTTTCCGTTTTGACCTCGGCACCATTCTCGGTCGTGAGCCCGATGGATTCGACCCGCGCGGCGGCTTCTTCGATGCCATCATGCAGGACCCTATCCTGTCGCAGAAAAAGCTGATTGGCGAACCCTGGGATATCGGTCCGGGCGGCTACCAGGTGGGCAGCTTCCCGCCTGGCTGGGCAGAATGGAACGATCAGTACCGCGATACCGTGCGTGATTACTGGAAAGGCAACAACGTCTCTACCGACTTTGCCGCCCGCCTGCTGGGGTCTGGCGACCTTTACGATCAGCACGGCCGTCGTCCGTGGGCCAGCGTCAATTTCATTACCGCACACGATGGCTTCACCCTCAACGATCTGGTGTCGTACAACGACAAACATAACGATGAGAATGGCGAAGATAATAACGACGGTCACAACGACAACCGCTCATACAACTACGGCGTTGAAGGCCCGACCGATGACGAAGGCATTAACGCGGTGCGTGAGCGTCAGAAACGTAACTTCCTTGCAACGCTGATCTTCTCTCACGGCACGCCGATGCTGCTGGCAGGCGACGAATTTGGCCGCAGCCAGATGGGCAACAACAACGGCTACTGTCAGGACAGCGAAATCTCCTGGGTACACTGGGATAACCTGCCCGAGTCTGCTGAGGCACTGCGCGAGTTCACTCGTCAGATCCTGACGCTGCGTGCTCAACAGCCGTTGCTGCGCCGCGAAAACTGGCGCGACGGTATGGATATCAAATGGTTTAACGCCGGTGGCGGCTTCCAGCAGTCTGAGCAGTGGGATGAAGGCTCAACGCTGGGGGTTTATATCGGCCGGCCGGATCTGCAGACCGAGGAAGGCATCTGGCATGACGTACTGATGCTGCTTAACCCGTTTGAAGGCAATGTGCCGTTCCGCATTCCGCAGTTCGGTGAAGGTGGCTGGGTGCTGGAGCTGACCACCAGCGACACCGCGAAGCGCGGTCTGGTGATCACCAAAGAGAAGGATTTCGAACTGGAAGGACGCAGTTTCGCCCTTTTCAGACGTCCCTAGCCGTTAACTCCGGTTAAAAAGCCGTCATCTGGCGCAGCGCATTTCGCGCTGCGCTTGTGTTTCTGCCAATGGGTGCCAGGCTTAACCGGTTGTTAATAGTAAGAATTGATGCTGATAAGGAGGCATGATGTCCAGATTTACGCAGAAAGTTGTGGTTGTGACAGGTGCCGGGTCCGGCATTGGCGAAGCCAGCGCGAAGCGCTTCGCTGAAGAAGGGGCATCAGTGGTGCTGGTGGGACGTACCGCACAGAAACTGGAAGAGACGCTGGCTGGGATGACACCGGGCGACCACCTGGTGGCAGCATGCGACGTCTCAGAAGCCGAACAGGTTAAGCAGTTGTCAGAAACCGTGCTGAAGAAATATGGCCGTGTTGACGTGCTGGTGAATAATGCAGGTGTTATCGTGCAGGGCCGCGTTCATGAAGTCGGACTCGACGCATGGAAAACCCTGATGAAAACCGACCTTGATGGCGTTTTCCATGGTGTGCACTATTTCATGCCTGCCCTGCTAAAAAGCAAAGGCAACGTGGTCAACATCTCTTCCGTTTCCGGCTTAGGCGGCGACTGGGGCATGAGCATTTATAATGCAGCCAAAGGGGCGATTACCAACTTCACCCGTGCGCTGGCTATGGACTACGGCGCAGATGGCGTAAGGGTCAATGCAATCTGTCCTGGCTTTACCTTAACCGATCTGACTGAAGATGCCAGTCAGGACCAGGAGTTGATGGAGCGCTTTTACGATCGTATTCCGCTGCAGCGCGCCGGGAAATCCGATGATATCGCCCATGCCATTCTGTTTATTGCCAGCGAAGAAGCCAGTTATATTACAGGTGTTAATTTGCCGGTCGATGGCGGAATTACCGCATCAAATGGTCAGCCTAAGCAGGCATAAATATCAGGGCAGCGTTATTACGCTGCCTGTATATTCTGAGCACCTGTCCTGATTAATTCGCTTTATTCTCTTTTTTATACAGCAAATTAATGTGAAAACATTAATGTCTTGGCGTATGACGGGTTGGCGTTGCCGCACGCGCCGTTTTAATTGCCGTACTGCTACTGGTCGGGCAAATAAACGTGCTCAGGCAGGCATTACAGAGCATAGCATTTGCGTGATGAACTTTTGCCACGGCCAGCGCCTGCTGGCGGGTATAAAGTGAACCAATAAAAATGCGTTTGTCGTTCTTTGACAGATTAACGCAACCTTCTTTGTGTAAAATCCATCCACCCATGGGGCGCGGGCACAGATAATAATAGCTGGCTTTAAGCATGGTAGTCATCCTGATAGTTGCTGTATGTATCTTAAAAACGAACCAAAATTCGTAAGAGGTTTTTGTTGTAATCTGAAGTGTTATTAAACTAACTGAGAATTATCCCTAA
Source organism: Pantoea sp. MHSD4 (assembly GCF_021043305.1). NCBI lineage: Bacteria > Pseudomonadati > Pseudomonadota > Gammaproteobacteria > Enterobacterales > Erwiniaceae > Pantoea > Pantoea sp. MHSD4. The sequence goes on from NZ_JAJNDH010000001.1 coordinate 1,281,570, forward strand.
AACCACTTTATTGCGTAACTCAAACTGACTTTGAGAATATACCCTTTTTTGCCGTTTACATCGCTTCAGGCATTCGACGCACTGAAACATTCCCACCCGTTTTACACCCCCGATTGTATTTGTAATGCTAATGCATCAATAAATCAGCAAAACTTAAAATAATGCATTAAAAACAACAGTCTAATGATTAAACCGGCAAGCATTCCCTGTAAGTACCCTCCGTTATGATTAGAGTCACAACTAACAAAATTAACCCCCGCCGGGGTAAGTATGAGTATTGATAAACAGAGACTGAGTAAGAAAAAAAGCAGCCTCCAGCGCCCCTTTAAGCGAAGCGCCAGTGTGCCCGCCGTCGGGGATTTATCAATACCGCCGTGTGCAAAGAATAGGAATGGGCTTGAAAAAGTAAAACGATCGGTTTACTTTTGAGTCATGAAAAAGAGAAACGATATCATTCAGGCTGCCGAGCGGCTCTTCTACACACATGGCTTTCACGCCACCAGCACCGATCAACTCTGTCGGGAAGCCGGCGTCTCTACGCGTACGTTTTATCATCATTTCGCTTCACGCGAAGCACTGACCTCTGCCGTGCTGAGTGCGCGCGAGCAGCGTTTTATGGCTGAACTGCTGCCACCGCAACAGCCAGAGGCGATAGAGCAGCTGTTTGTGGTGCTGGGCGACTGGACCAGGGCGAACGGTGCCCACGGCTGCTTCTTCCTGAAAGCCTGGGGGGAATACGCTGAGCGTGACAGTGAGCTGGCCGCTCAGGCACTGGCCTTCCGTGCCACAATGCGCCACTACATAACACAGTGTGTGACGCATCTGTACGGTGCTGAAGATCGGCAACTGAGTGATGCCATCTGGATACTCTTCGAAGGCGCGATTACTACGGCGCTGCTCACCGGTCCCGCCGCAGCCCGACAGGCGGCTCAGGTCGCCCGTCAGCTACTGCGTCAAAACGGCGTGACCGGATGAGATCGTCTACCGCCCTGGCACTCACCGGCTTCAGTCTGATCGCCGCGACTTATGGCATGGCCCGCTTCTCATGGGGATTGATGCTGCCCGCTATCTCGTCAGATATCCCGTTTACCCCACAGCAGGCGGGGCTGCTGTCGGCATGCAGCTTTGCGGCTTACTGCTTCACTATTCTCACTTCAGCCGCGCTGACAGATCGCTATGGCACACGCGTGACCGCGCTGCTGGCCTCACTCAGTGCAACGGCAGGTCTGCTTCTGCTCGCCAGTGCCTCGTCAGTACTGATGCTGGCGGCCGGACTGTTTATCGCCGGATTGAGTTCTGGTCTGGCTTCACCCGCACTGGCCGCGGCAGTCAGTCACAGAATTCCTGCAGCACGTCAGCCGCGCATAAATACGCTGATTAATGCAGGTACCAGCGCGGGCATTATCCTGACGGTAGTGATCCTGAGCATGCTGCCAGGCGGCTGGCGCGCGGCCTGCCTGCTGTTTGCCCTGCTATCACTGTTCTGTGTGCTGCCGGTAATACGCGTGTTAAAGGATCAAGCGGCGGAACGTACCTCCAGAGTGCGTCACTGGCAGCAGCGATTGTATCGCCGCGCTATGCGTCAGCTGATGGGTATCGCGCTGACGTCGGGCCTGGTCAGTGCAGCCTGGTGGAGCTTTGGGTCGGCGCTTCTGCGTCAGCATGTCGGTGTTGATGCAGATACCGCCCGCTTACTCTGGCTGATTGCGGGAAGTGCAGGCATTGTGGGTGCGGCAACCGGCCTGGTCGCTGCCCGTATAGGGCTAAATGGCGTTTACCGGCTGTCATTGTGTGGTATGGCACTGCCGCTGCTGGTGCTGGCCCTGAGTCATGGTGAATCTATCGGCTTAGGTATCGCGGTTGCCTGTTGCGGCGCAGGTTACGTTACCCTGTCGGGCGTGCTGTTGGTCTGGGGCGCTCGCGCCACCGCCGAAGACCCGGCGACTGGCGTCGGCATCCTGTTTTTTATGCTGGCGGTAGGTCAGGTTGTGGGATCGCTGCTGTTTGGCCAGCTCTACGCCTGCTGGGGTGCCACTACGGCCTTAACGCTCTTTGCGATCGTTGCTCTGCTGTTGCTGTTTGTTTTACCGGCAGAGAACAGCGGTGAGGCGGTTAAATAAACAGGCGGAGATGAAAGAAATAAAATCGCCGGCAAACGTAATTAATAGTCGCTAACGTGCCATGCCAGACAGCCCGAAAATAGGTATCCGGAGAATGAGGCGTAATAATTTTACGTGGCGGACTCTATCGCGTGATAACAATCACCCGCGCGAATCAGATAGCGCGGATATTTTTAATGCGAGGATTAATTTGCTGCTGGAGTAAATCGTCTTCAGGACCCAGGTAATAAGGCACAGCGCACTGCTTACCGTCTTTAGTGAAAATAATCTGATTGTCGTGCAGAAATAGCGCCGTGAAATGGCCCAGCACCACGCCATTTAATTCAAAGCAGTGATTTCTGGCTGCATGCAGCCCCTGCTTACTATTCAGAAAATCCACAAATCGCATCACGCCACGCCTCCAGATAAATAATCGCCCCTGCCCTGATTGCAAAGATAATAACGTTAACTCTGGCCCGGATCATCTGACGAACACCGTTTTCAGAATAGGCTTAACCGCCATTGAGTCGTGGCACTAAATCCACCTGTTTTATTTAACTATACCTGCCAGGACTTTTCCTGGAGAACGGCGCTATAAAAAATCATTGAAAGGCGAAATATTTATATTGCGACCTCTTACCTCTCGCTATACCGTTGTTTTTTCACCAGGTGCAGATTTTTGGGGTAAAACCAGATAATGGAAATTTTTGAGGCTGATGAGCGCCACATCACAGCGATTCAGCAAATCTACGCCTGGCATGTCATTAACGGAACCGGCTCCTTTGAGACCGTGCCGCCCGACGCTGACGCGATTGGCGAGCGGATAGGTAAAGTTCAGCAGGCGGGCCTGCCGTGGTTCGTCGCTGTCAGTGAAGGTGACGTCCGTGGATTTTGCTATCTGGCCCCCTATCGTCCACGGCATGCCTACAGGCATACGCTGGAAGACTCTATTTATATCGATCCCGGATTTCAAAAGCGTGGAGCCGGTTCACATCTGTTAGCACATGCCATCAGGTGGGCTGAGCAGGCAGGATATCGCCAGTTGATCGCTAACATTGGTGACAGCGAGAATCAGGGTTCGATTGCCCTGCATCGCGCCGCGGGCTTTGAAATGACCGGCATTCTGCGATCGGTGGGTTTTAAACAGGGCCGCTGGCTGGATACCGTTTTTATGCAGCGTACTCTGGGACTGGGCGATTCAGCGTTACCGAGTAAAGACTAAATATTGCGCTGGCGAGAAAGGCACACGGCCCCACGTTCTCCCGTAGAGAACCTTCTGGTAAAGTGTGTTAACAAAAATTAAAAATTCCGGAAAACTTTATGTTGTCGACAATCATTTATCGCAGCCACATTACAGAGAATGTGCCGCTGAAAACCCTGAATGATCTGGCGTTAAAAGCGAATAAAATCAATAAATCATCCAATGTCACCGGAATTTTGCTGTTCAATGGCACGCACTTTTTCCAACTGCTCGAAGGTCCAGAGGCGGCGGTTAAGGCGGTCTACAGCCGGATTTGCCAGGACCCGCGCCATCATAATCTGGTCGAACTGCTGCGTGACTACGCCCCAGCGCGTCGTTTTGGTCACGTCGGAATGGAGCTGTTCGATCTGCGGCTGCATGATAAAGAGACGGTGCTGGAAGCGGTGCTGGCAAAATGCACCACGAAATATCAGCTGACCTACGCTGATCGTGCCCTGCAGTTCCTGCGAACTTTTGTCGAAGCGCGGGAAAAAGAGAACTATTTTGAAATTCCAGCCGCCAGCGGCTGGACGTTTATCCGTAACGAATCAGAACAGCGCGAAGGCGACGCGGCACTGTTGGCTGAGAATGCCGTCAGCTTTGCTTTTCAGCCTATCGTCGATCCTTTTGCCTGCGAAATTGTCTCGCTGGAGGCCCTGCTGCGTGGCCCACAGGGTGAATCCCCGCTGGCCTATTTTTCCCGATTGTCTCGGGAGCAGCTCTATCAGGTTGATCTGACCTCTAAAAAGGTCGCGTTTGCCCAGGCAAAGCAGTTGGGGATCGAGGGGATGACCTTGTCGATCAATCTGCTGCCGATGACTCTGGTGGAAATGCCCGACGCGGTGCCGTTTTTGCTGGCTGAGATTGCTGCCCAGGGGCTGGTACCGGAGCAGATTATGGTGGAATTCACCGAGAATGAAATCATCTCGCAACCTGAGGCATTTGAAGCCGCTATCAGGCAGCTGAAAGCCGCCGGCATCAGCCTGGCGCTGGATGATTTTGGTGCCGGCTTTGCCGGGCTTTCGCTGCTGACCCGCATTCAGCCCGACAAGATTAAGATTGATCGTGCCATCATTTCGGATGTGCATAAAAGCGGGCCCAAGCAGGCGATCATTCATGCCATTCTGAAATGCTGCTCCTCGCTGGAGATCGGCGTTATCGCCGAGGGCATTGAAAAGCCAGAAGAGTGGATGTGGCTTGAAGCGGCAGGCGTGACTCAGTTCCAGGGTTTCCTGTTCTCACAACCGCAACTTAATGGCCTTGCAGCCGTCGCCTGGCCCGAGCTGGTTTAATTCCACTGCGATTTGGATGAATTTTCAATCCCCTGCCTTGCTGGATTTCCCGGCGGCTGCTAAATAATTAACAGCGCCGGGGGATCATCTTTCTGTCATCTTCCCGCGTCACAGTCAGACCTTACCCAGTCAGTGATTAAATGTTTAGCAGTCAGATGTTCAGTGTTTAGGCCAGCGCTACGCGCCATGCGTGCGACGTGACTCCAGGGACAGCATTTGAGGAACTGAATGAAGCAAATCATCCGCGGTGATAAAGAGCCCTCCCATATCCTGGCAGCGACCCGTGCGCTTGAAGCGCACTACTCACGCTACGGAGAAGGTAATAAGTACCATCCCATTATCTATTCTATCGCCTACCGCAGCCGGTTTTACCAGGTTGAGGTGATTACCCGACGCGAAACCATGGTTGCTACGGTCATTACCGGAGTCCGCAATCTGACGCACCTCTCCGGCGCCGCCTGACGGCCGCTTGTCATAGCGCGGGGGCAAAGTGCCCCCGCCATCCCCGCTTAACGGCGATAGAGAGAATTGGCCGGATAGATTGCGCCAATCACACTCTTTTCCCGTGCGCCCGTTACCGCAGGCAGATTGCCCGGCAGGCCGGAGAGTGTGCGAAACGCCAGCCACGCAAATGCCAGCGCTTCCATGTCATCGCCACTGATTCCCGCCGCATCAGTAGGGGTGACTTCCGTTCCAGGAAGATGCGCCGCCAGGCGCGCCATCAGCTGGGGATTACGACTCCCGCCGCCACACACCAGCAGACGGTCGCAGCCATCATTGAGTAACACCTGCTGCGTGATAGTGATGGCGCTCAGCTCAACCAGTGTGGCCTGCACATCCTGTGGGGCCAGCCCCGGGAAATAGCGCAGATGCTGTTCAAGCCAGCCAAGATTGAAGTGTTCGCGCCCGGTGCTTTTCGGCGGCGGCAACGCAAACCATGGCTCACGCAACAGCGCCTCCAGCAGTGGCTGAATCACGGTTCCGCTGCGCGCCCACTGTGCATCTTTGTCATACGGCTGCCCCTGATTGCGCCAGATCCAGGCATCCAGCAGCATATTCCCAGGGCCGGTATCAAAGCCGCGCACTGGCTGACCCGGGATGAGCAGCGAGAGATTGGCAATGCCACCAATATTCAGCACCATGCGGCGTTCAGTGGCATCCATCAGCAGCGCCTGATGAAAGGCAGGCACCAGCGGCGCACCCTGCCCACCCAGCGCCATGTCACGGCGGCGGAAGTCACCCACCACCGTCACGCCGGTCGCCGCGACAATCTGATTATTGTCACCTATCTGCAGCGTATTAGGTGCGTCACTCTGGGGCTCATGCCAGACGGTCTGACCATGACAGCCAATCGCCGTGATGTCACTGGCCTCCAGCGCTTCACGCTTCATCAATGTCACCACGGCTTCAGCAAAGAGCTGGCCGAGGCGGGTATCAAGCTGGCCAAGCTGCGACAGCGTCAGAGTTTGCCCCTGACACACTCCCAGAATCGCCTGACGCAGCGCGGCTGGCATCGGATGGCAGTAGCTTGCCTGCTGTGCCACCATATTTTCATCAATGGCAGCCAGCACCACATCCACCCCATCCAGGCTGGTGCCTGACATCACACCGATATAGCGTCCTGATTTCATAGCTATTCCTTACTTCCGGCAGGAAGTGCAATTCGTCTGCGGCTAGCCTGACAAATAATGATCGCTAATTCTATGATTAAATTGTTTTTATCCAATCGTGCTCACTGATAACGTTATGGGACTATTTTTAGACCACGATTGAATTATTGTTAATCCTGCATAGTCTATGCTTCGTTCAACCGTGTTTTATTCGGACAGGGATTAATTTGCCAGGTTTGTGTCTTATACTGTGTGCAGGATACAGCGGTAAACGTGGCGCCTTCTCGACTAAAGGAGTTTCAAATGATTAAGCGTGTAATTGTGGTCGCTCTGACCGGTGCTATGCTCGCAGGTTGTAGCAATACCAGTACGCTGTCGGGTGATACCTACAGTGCCAGTGAAGCAAAGCAAATCCAGAGCGTTTCGTACGGTACCTTAGTCTCCGTTCGTCCTGTGAAGATCCAGGGCGGCGATGAGAGCAACGTCATCGGTGCCATTGGTGGTGCGGTGTTAGGTGGCTTCCTGGGTAATACCATTGGTGGCGGCACCGGACGTAGCCTGGCGACAGCCGGTGGTGCCGTTCTGGGTGGCGTTGCGGGTCAGGGCGTTCAGGGCGCAGTGAATAAAACGGATGGCGTAGAGCTGGAAATCCGTAAGGATGATGGCAACACCATCATGGTGGTTCAGAAGCAGGCCGCCTCGCGCTATTCTGTTGGCCAGCGTGTTGCAATGGCATCCAACGGCAGCCAGGTGACGGTTTCACCTCGCTGATGTTGTGAAACAAAAAACCGACGCCTGGGCGTCGGTTTTTTTATTTCTCTTTGTTCTGAAGTTCGAGAATATTTTTCTCAAGCCGGGCGATCAGCGTCACCATCTGACGGATCTCTTCCTGGCTGATGCCGGAAAGAATGTCATCCCGCGTCTCATCAATTACCGTCTCAACCTGTTCGATAATTGGCTCAGCCTGCTGCGTCAGCTTAATTCGCTTGGCACGACGATCGTTAGCGCAGGTCGAACGGGTTATAAGTCCTTTCTCTTCCAGCTGATCCAGCGTGCGCACCAGCGAAGGTTGTTCAATCCCAATTGCTTTGGCTAACTGAATCTGCGACTGTTCTGGCGGCAGTTGATGAATATTGTGCAACGTCACCCAGTGTGTCTGAGTCAGCTCAAGCGGTTTCAGCCGCTGATCAATCAACGCGCGCCAGATGCGCACCAGGCGAGATAAATCCGTTCCGAGGGGCGTATCCATTTCATCTCCTTATAATTAGCTTGCTAGCTATCAAGCCAGATTTTACACTATTCTGCGAGTTTACAGGACAAATTACAAATCCCGGGCCAGGCCACGATAACGCGGCAGCGCATCCCGTCTGCTGTTTGGGTTAACGAAGGATGTTATCACGTGCTCACTCCTGCTTTTTCAGGTGAGAACCCGCTGACCGATCTGGTGGTTGGCGCCTCACTCTTTTTCCCGCCGATGTTCAAGGCGGTGATCCTCGGTTTCTTTTTCTGGCTGCTGATTCACCCGCTGGTGCGCGGCTGGATCTACTCCGGTGATATCTGGCATCCCACCCTGTTTGATCTCTCGCTGTTTGTGCTGTGCGTCACCGCCGCTCTCTGGCTCATCGGTCATGGATAATCGATATGAAATTTAACGCGGTAAAATATTTTTCAACGCTCATTGTCTTTGCACTGGCGTTACTGGCCGGCGGCTGGCTGTGGAACTACTACATGCAGTCGCCCTGGACCCGTGACGGGAAAGTGCGGGCAGAGCTGGTGGATATCACGCCTCAGGTCTCGGGCCGGGTTACGGAACTGAAGGTCAAAGACAATCAATTTGTGCACAAGGGCGAGCTGCTGGTCACGCTGGACACGGTGCCGTGGCAGATTGCGCTCGACAACGCCGCCGCTCAGCTCAGCAAAGCGCAAGCGGACCTGGCGAAAGCGCAGCACGAGTTTAACCGGCGCAGCAGCTTGCCGCGCAACATCATCTCTGCCGAGGATCTCGATGCGGCACGCTTAAGCGCCGGAGCTGCGGCTGCCAGCACTAAAGCCGCGCAGGCGGAGTGGGAACGGGCGCGCTGGAATCTGCAACAGACAACGCTGACCGCACCGGCGGATGGCTGGATCACTAATCTCACGCTTCGGCCCGGCAGCTATGCCACTGCGGGTTCTCCTCTGTTTGCCCTGGTCGACAGCCACTCTTACTACGTCATGGGCTATTTCGAAGAGACCAAGCTGCGCCATATTCATCCAGGCGCAACGGCACAGGTGGTGCTCTACAGCAGTAGCATGCGGCTGCAGGGCAAGGTAGACAGCATTGGCCGCGCCATCTATGACCAGAGCATTGAGACTGACAGCGGCCTGGTGCCCGATATCAAGCCAAACGTGCCCTGGGTGCGGCTGGCGCAGCGGGTACCGGTACGCATTCGTCTCGATTCGCTTCCGGCCAATGCTGATCTGGTGGCCGGCACCAGCTGCACCATCACCATCCAGCCATGAATGTTCAGTGGCTGGCCTGGGATCAACTGCCCTGGATTAAAGCGAACAGAGGCCAGTGGCGCTATGCGTTACGTAACGCGATCGCCATGTGTCTGGCACTGAGCATCGCCTATGGACTGGATCTCGATGAACCCTACTGGGCGATGACCTCTGCCGCCGTGATCAGCTTTCCCACCGTTGGCGGCGCGATCAGCAAAAGTCTTGGCCGCATTGTCGGCAGCCTGCTGGGGGCCACCGCCGCACTGCTGATCGCCGGCCACACCCTGAACGAGCCCTGGCTGTTTACCTTTGCCATTGCCGGCTGGCTGGCGCTCTGCACCGGCATTTCGAACCACTACCAGAACAACGTCGCTTACGCGTTTTCACTGGCGGGTTACACCGCTGCCATCATCGCTTTCAGCAGCGTGAATATCACCGATATCACCACGCTGTGGACGATTGCGCAGGCACGCGTCTGCGAGGTGATCTCCGGCATTCTCTGCGCCGGATTGATGATGATGGTGCTGCCGAGTACCTCGGATGGCGAGGCGCTGATTACCTCACTGAAGCAGATGCATGCCCGTCTGCTGGAGCATGCGGTGTTACTGCTGCAGCCCTCGGCCAGTGATACCATTCGTGTCGCGCATGAAAACGTCATCAGCCAGATCCTGACCATGAATCTGCTGCGGATTCAGGCGTTCTGGAGCCACTACCGCTTTCGCCGACAGAACAACGTCCTGAACTATGTGCTGCATCAGCAGCTGCGACTCACCAGCGTGCTTTCGAGCCTGCGGCGCATGTTGCTGAACTGGCCCGATGCGCCAGAGCCGCTGTTTGAAGCCTTGCAGCGCCTGCTGGCTGAGCTGGCGAAACCGGCGTGTGATAAATATCGTCTTGCGCAAATCCTGCGCAGCGTGACGCCTGGCGCAGACGGCGACTACCGGCAGCGCGCGTTTTGTCAGCGGCTGCGCTACTTCTGCTGGATGTACCTCAACGTACTGCGCTGGATTCGTCTGCTGGATCGTGCCGATTCCGATACCCGCTTTCAACCCCCGCCGGTTCCGGCGCTGGCGCGCGACAGTGACAGTGCCGAAGCGGGCTGGAGCGCCCTGCGCACCTTCTGTGTGATCGTGCTGGGCTGCGCCTTCTGGATCAATACGCAATGGTCTTCCGGCGCTTCCGCGCTCACCCTGACCGCTATTGCCTGCGTGCTTTACGCCTCCGTGCCCTCACCCGGCGGCAGCGTCACCTTGCTGCTGAAAACCCTGCTGTGGCTGTTTGCGTTCAGTTTTGTGATGAAGTTTGGCCTGATGGTGCAGATCAGTCAGCTGTGGCCGTTTTTACTGTTTCTCTTTCCGCTGCTGGTGACGTTACAACTCTTCAAGCTGCAGCAGAAACAGCGCGCCGGGATGTGGGGACAGTTCATCGTCTTTATGGGCTCGTTTATCGCAGTGACAAACCCACCGACCTGGGATTATCAGGACTTTTTCAACGATAACATTGCCAAAGTCTGCGGGGTGCTGCTCGCCTGGCTGGCGTTCCAGATTCTGCGGCCCAGCTCTGATGCGCGGCGCAGCCGACGCCATATCCGTGCGCTGCGGCTGGCATTTCTCGATCAGCTGCGGCAGCGGCCCCGACTCAGTGAGAGTCGCTTCGAATCGCAGATTTACCACCGCATCAGCCAGCTCAGCCATAGCCGGGATGAGCAGGCGCGCACCTGGCTACTTCGCTGGGGCGTAGTGCTACTCAACTGCTCACATATTGTCTGGCAACTGCGTGAATGGCGCGCCGGTTCGGCGGCCCTGACAGGGTTTCGTGATAGCAGTCTGCACAATCTGCAGCAGATCATCAGCAGCCGTGGCGTGCGCCACAGCTCGCTGGATCAGATGCTAAGGGAACTGGAGGAGAGTATCACCGCATTACTGGCGCTGGAAAACAACGAAGCCAGCGAACTGGCTGGCATTATCTGGCGTCTGCGCTGTTCGCTCGCACAACTGAAACAGGCGGTGCCGGCGTGATTACTGGCAATATTGCTGTTGCTGCCGGTTAAAATCTTCCTGCAACTGCTGCAGCGTTTTATGGCCTTCAAAGCGGGTTTTATCCATCTCGGTCATCGGTTCAATGACCAGCGCTTTCTCATCGGGTGAAAAGATGAAACGGCGTGTCAGTTCAGTGCCGGTAAAACTTTGACCGTGGATGCCACCACACACCATCGTCATGGTGCGACGATAGATGGTGGTATCCGTGAAATTGGTTTCGGTTGCGCTACGAAAAACCTGATCACAACCCTGTGCCTCCAGCTTACGCACCCTGCTGCGACTCAGCCATTCACGACCCTGAGCAATCTTTTCACAGGTGGCACGCATCGGGCTGGTATCAATGGTGCGCTGAAGTTCCCGACCGGTTTCGGTCACCAGCTGCGTATCATTGGGTTTATCGCATCCCACCAGCAGCAGACATAGCAGTAATGCGCCCTTGAATTTCATTATCCTGCTCCTTTCCCCATCACGCTTTCTTACCTGAATCAACATCATAGGGGGGAAATGTCAGGGATGGTACAACATTTCATAAACAGTCAGGAGAAAATCGGGCGGCCATTATCTGCCGCCCTGACACTCAGATTACACCGCAGGCATAACGCGCCCCGCCGCCGCCCAGCGGTTTAGGATGATCGGCGTGGTTATCCCCGCCAGCATGCACCATCAGCGCTTTTCCTTTGATCTCGTTTAAGGATTTCAGACGAGGTGCCAGCACCGGATAGGTTGCATTGCCTTTGTCATCGACATAAATCGCAGGCAAATCCCCGAGATGTCCCTCAGCGTAAGGCCCCAGATGTTTGCCACTGTTGGCAGGATCAAGGTGACCGCCCGCAGCACCGGCGGCGACCACTTTGCCTTCAGACTCGCCCGGCTCACAGCTGCCTTTAGCATGGACATGGAAACCATGAATGCCTGGCTGAAGGCCTTTCAGATCGGGCGTGAACTGCAGACCATACTGTGTCTCGTCAATTTTTACCGTGCCAACCGATTTTCCGATGCCTTCAGCGGTAACCTGATGGACCATAACCTGCTCGCTGGCAGCCTGTGCTGCACCGCAGGCGATCAGGGCGAATAGCGCAACAGCTTTCATTTTCATGATGACTCCTTTTTCATCCCAGGGATTGAGGTAAGTCTGGTCGCTGTTGCGCTATTTTGCTGAAGATTGACGCACTTTTACGCTTCAGGGCACATCAAAACCCAGCGCCGCCTTACGAATGCGGAACCACTGCTGACGTGTCAGCATGACATTCAGTGCACCAGCGGCTTCGCTGACCCGGGATGTTTTACCTGAACCGATAATGGGCAGTGGGCGCGACGGCAGCATCAGTATCCAGGCATAAACGACCTGATCCAGGCTGGTGGCGCCGGTTTCCTGCCGCACAGCTTCCAGTTCGTTACGCAGTGGCTGATAGTGCGGATCGTTAAACAGGCGGCCTCCTCCCAGACAGGACCAGGCCATCGGACGAATGCGCAGTTGCTGGCATTGATCCAGCGATCCATCCAGCAGCACGCTTTGCTGAACCGGTGAAATCTCCAGCTGATTGGTGACCAGCGAGAACGGCAAGCGGGATTGCAGCAGGGAGAACTGAGAGGGTGTGAAGTTTGAGACGCCAAAATGCAGAACCTTGCCGCTCTGATGCAATGCCATAAAGGCTTCAGCCACGTCGTCAGCCGCCATCAGCGGATCGGGGCGATGGATCAGGAGCAAATCAAGGCGATCGGTGTGGAGATGGCGCAGCGAGTTTTCAGCGCTCTGCAGGATATGGTTTTTATCGGTGATGTAGTGGCCAATCTGATGCTCAGGCCGGGCGCGGGTAGCAATACCGCATTTGGTCACAATCTGCAGCTGGTCGCGCAGTCCGGGTGCCAGTTTCAGCGCCTCGCCAAATGCCGCTTCACACTGGTAGTCACCGTAGATATCGGCATGGTCAACGGTGGTAATGCCAAGCCGCAGATGGTGCTCAATAAACGCGACGCGCTCCTGAGGTGACATGCCCCACTCCATCAGGCGCCAGTACCCCATAACCAGCGGTGAAAATTCTGGCCCCTGTGAAGCGATGGCTTGCGGTTCTAACATGACGTTCTCCCTGTTGCGCGTGGGCTGTAATTAATGTGTCAGAGAGTATAACGGAAAGCGCAAAGTCGTCAGAATAACTCTGGCTGTTGTGGCTCGGGTGGCTCGTCGCCTTTCTGTTGACGCTGCAGACGCTGTCGACGCTGCTGACAAAGGCGTATCACCTCACGCTTTTGCGCATCACTAAAGCGCAGCCAGTTGAACCGCTCATCGCGGCTGCGTAAACATCCCAGGCAGTAACCGCGTGCATCCGTCTGGCAGATGCCGCGACAGGGGCTGGGAACCGGAAAAAACTCAAGCTGCTCGGCCACCACGACTCCAGATTCATTAAATAAAAAGCAAAATCAGTCCACTCAAAAGCGTAGCCTGGTTGCGCAGGAAGAAAATCCTGACCGGTCAGAATTATCCTTTTCTTTCTCTCTGGGGTGAACACTCTGTGCCAAATGCAACAGACTGAGTTGCGTTAGACCGACTGGTCTACTAATCTCAGAGCCATGAATAAGACGCTGCAACGTAATGAAACCCGTGAACACCTGCTCCAGACAGGGGAGACACTCTGTCTTCAGCGCGGCTTTGCCGGAATGGGCCTCAGTGAGCTGCTGACGCAGGCGGCGGTGCCGAAAGGCTCCTTCTACTACTATTTCCGCTCTAAAGAAGCGTTTGGCGTGGCGTTACTGGAACGTTACTTTGCGCGTTTCCTGCAGGATGTCGAGCTGCAGCTCAACCAGACCAGCGGCACCCCGCGTGAGCGTCTGCTGAACCACTTTCGTGCGGCCGTTGAGCTGTTTGTGCAGCAGGGTCACATTATGGGTTGTCTGGGCGTTAAGGTCTCCGCTGAGGTATGCGATCTTTCTGAGCCAATGCGTGACGCACTGCAGCAGGGCGCAGCGAAAATCACGGCCCTCTACGCCCGGACGCTGATCGCTGCAGAACAGCAGGAGTCGATGAACCTGCCACAGCCTCCCGCGCAGATGGCGGAATTACTGTCGTTGCTGTGGCTTGGCGCCAGCCTGCAGAGCAAAATTTCCCGTGAGGCGCAGCCACTGCGCCTGGCATTGAGTACCATCGAACAGTGGCTTAAGAGCCACTAATTTTTAAAAAACGCATTTGTAGACGACTGGTCTACTAATCAGGAGCTATTATGGCGAGTACCCAGCTGTTTAATCCGCTGAAAGTCGGCGCAATTACCGTCCCAAACCGCGTATTCATGGCACCGCTGACCCGTCTGCGCAGCATCGAGCCTGGCGACATCCCTACCCCGATGATGGCGGAATATTACCGTCAGCGCGCCAGCGCCGGTCTGATCATCACTGAAGCAACCCAGATCTCTTTCCAGGCGAAAGGCTATGCTGGTGCACCAGGCTTACATACGCAGCCACAGATTGCAGCGTGGAAAGCGATTAACGAAGGCGTGCATCAGGCTGGCGGCCACACCGCCGTGCAGCTTTGGCATACCGGTCGTATCTCTCATAACAGCGTGCAGCCGGAAGGTAAAGCACCGGTGGCTCCCTCGGCGATTGCTGCAGGCACCCGTACTTCACTGCGTGCGGAAGATGGCAGCGTTTATCGCGAAGATACCTCAACACCGCGTGAACTGACCGTGCCGGAGATCAAGCAGATCGTGGCCGATTTCGGTCAGGCTGCGGCCAACGCACGTGAAGCGGACTTTGATCTGCTTGAGCTGCACTCGGCGCACGGTTATCTGATTCACCAGTTCCTGGCACCAGACTCCAACCAGCGTACCGATGAATACGGTGGCAGCATTGAAAAACGCGGTCGCTTTGCGCTTGAAGTAGTTGATGCGGTCATTGCTAACTGGTCTGCCGATCGCATTGGTATTCGCGTATCACCTATCGGCAGCTTCCAGAATCTGGATAACGGTCCGGACGAAGAAGAAGCGGCGTTGTGGTACATCGGCGAGCTGGCAAAACGCAATATCGCCTATCTGCACCTCTCTGAGCCAGACTGGGCCGGTGGTCAGCCTTACACCGACGCTTTCCGCCAGAAAGTGCGTGATCTCTTCCCGGGTGCCATCATCGGTGCGGGTGCCTACACCGTTGAGAAAGCCGATGACCTGATTGGTCGTGGTCTGATCGATGCCGTTGCCTTTGGTCGCGATTACATAGCTAACCCGGACCTGGTTGAGCGTCTGCAGCAGGATGCGCCGCTCAATCCACAGCGCCCGGAAAGCTTCTACGGCGGCGGCGCTGAAGGGTATATCGACTACCCGACGCTGTAATCGTTTTGGGCTGCCGTCCGGGACGATGACGGCAGCCATTATTCAATGGCGATTTTCATCGCTATACTTATCGCCTGGGTCATCCGGCGATGGCGTTTTATTTAAAAGAGGATGTTATGCGTTTACTTCATACCATGCTGCGCGTTGGCGATCTGCAACGTTCAATCGATTTCTACACTCGTGTGCTCGGCATGCGCGTGCTGCGTCAGAGCGAAAACACCGAATATAAATATACCCTGGCCTTTGTGGGCTACACCGACGAGAGCGAAGGTGCGGTAATCGAACTGACCTATAACTGGGGCGTCGATAAGTATGACCTCGGTAATGCGTATGGTCACATTGCACTGGGCGTGGATGACGCGGCAGCTGCCTGCGAACGCATCCGTAAAGATGGCGGCAACGTGACGCGTGAGGCTGGCCCGGTCAAAGGCGGCTCTACCATTATTGCCTTTGTTGAAGATCCCGATGGTTACAAAATCGAGCTGATCGAAAACAAAGATGCCGGCAACGGCCTGGGCAACTAAACCTGCCCCTCAGCCTGCCCGTTCGGGTGGGCTGAATCCCCTTCTCTGCGCTTCATCTGCTGCACCCGGCCCCGTTTTTTGCCATAATACGCGCTGCCCTTTTTCTGCAACGAGATCCTGATGTCTGAATCGAATTCCCCTAATGCACTCAATCAACGTTTCCGTGGCTTCTATCCGGTGGTGATCGACGTTGAAACCGCAGGTTTCAACGCGCAAACCGATGCGTTACTGGAGATTGCTGCCATCACGCTGAAAATGGATGAAGAGGGCTGGATTCAGATTGACCAGACGCTGCATTTCAACGTCGAACCGTTTGTCGGTTCGCTGCTGCATCCTGAAGCGCTGGCGTTTACCGGTATCGATCCCAGCAATCCGCTGCGCGGAGCAGTCAGTGAATATGAAGCGCTGCATGCCATTTTCAAAATGGTGCGCAAGGGGATTAAGGACAGTGGCTGCAATCGCGCCATTATGGTGGCGCACAATGCCACTTTTGACCTGAACTTTATGTCAGCAGCGGCAGAGCGTGCCAGCCTGAAGCGCAATCCGTTTCACCCCTTTGCCACCTTTGACACCGCGGCACTCAGCGGACTGGTGCTGGGTCAGACGGTTCTGGCGAAAGCCTGTATTGCGGCGGGAATGGAGTTTGACAGTACCCAGGCGCATTCGGCGCTTTATGACACGCAGCAGACAGCAACACTGTTCTGCGAGCTGGTGAACCGCTGGAAACGCTTAGGCGGCTGGCCACTGCCTTTCGCGGAAGGCGATGCAGAAGCCAGTGCATCCGCATAAGGGAGGCTGCAATGGAAAAGGCCGACGTGATGTCGGCCTTTTTTTATTCTGCTTCTTTAAATTTTTCTGCAGTCTCTTTGATCAGCGTCTGCAGTTCACCACGCTGTAACATCTCAACGATGATGTCGCAGCCACCGACCAGCTCGCCATCAACCCACAGCTGCGGGAAGGTTGGCCAGTTAGCGAATTTCGGCATCTCGGCACGAATGTCCGGGTTCTGCAGAATATCCACGTAAGCAAAACGCTCACCACAGGCTGACAGCGCCTGTACCGCCTGTGCAGAGAAACCGCAGCTAGGCAGTTTCGGGGAACCTTTCATGTACAGCAGGATCGGATTTTCTGCGATCTGGCGCTGAATTTTTTCTACAGTACTCATAATTGCCTTCCTTAAATCGTGACTTCGTGTTTGTTTATTGTAGCGACTTCGCAGCGTGACTGAAAACGAGATTTTGTCCGCTACCGATTATACCGCCATCATTGTTAAGTCCTGCAGCGGGATGCACGACCCTCTGATTATTAACAGCGGGTAACAGTTTAATAATTCGTAATAATTTCGCTGATATAAGACGCTGAAAATGTTCATTTTCAGCGCGATTACGTGGGTTGCACAGATTAATATTAAAAGGCATTACAGTTTTTAAACGAACTGGACTAGAATGGCCTGGGCCCTGATCCTGGATCAGATTAATCTCAACTTTGTCGCGGTGCGTAGTGGCCCTGACAACTTAACTAATCAACGGACTATGCGTTTAATCATTACGCTTTTCATGCTGGCCATTGCGCAACTGTTTTTCAACGTCGCTGCTGCTTCACCGCACACGCCGGTGAACGTCAGTACGCATAAAGCAGAAAAAAAGAGTGCGCGCGACGATGAACGCCGCAAACGTCGCCAGGTAAAAACGGTGACGAAAAAGACTCGCCTCAGCCCTGTTCAAAAACTTAAAACGAAAAAACAGAAAAAAGTCGAACTCACTGCCAAACAGACGCCTGCTAAGAAGACCTCGCTTAAAACCGCCCGTATAAGCAAAAGCCTGCAAAAGAACAAAGAGAAGAAACGCTATGGCCATCAGCGCCTGCTAAAAACCGCTGAGGTCACCACCAGCGAGCCGGGCACGATTAAAATGAGCAAATCCCACCGTCAGCGTTATCAGAAGGCTCGCGAAACCGCGATGACCAAACTGATGGGCCAGCTGGGTAAACCCTACCAGTGGGGCGGCACTTCGCCGCATACCGGCTTCGATTGCAGCGGCCTGGTCTGGTACGCCTATAAAGATCTGGTGAAGTTTAAGATTCCGCGTACCGCTAATGAGATGTATCACCTGCGTGACGCCGCACCCATCAAGCGTGAGTCGCTGGAGAAAGGCGATCTGGTCTTCTTCCGTATTAATGGTCGCGGTACAGCGGATCACGTTGGCGTGTACCTGGGAGATGGCAAGTTTATCCAGTCACCGCGTACCGGAAAAGACATTCAGATTAGCGCATTAGGGGAAGATTACTGGCAGCGTCATTACATTGGTGCCCGTCGTGTGATGACGCCGAAAACCATACGCTAACCAGAAAACAGTCGTAAAAAGCCGGGAGATTCCCGGCTTTTTTTTAGTGCAGAATGGCGGTAAAACTAAAGGCTACAATCATCAGCAGACAGCCCGCAGTCGTCATTAAAGCCAGTTTAAGATCGGTACTCATTGTTTGCTCCTTAGTCACACAATTTGTGGGGATATCGCATTTTCCCACAGGGCCCGGTAAAAATCTCGTTTTATCCGTTCAGCCTTGTTAGAATCCCGCCTTTGTTGCGCAACGCGCGCAATCCTGATTCCGTTTGCGCCGGTTTTCAGGCGTTTTATTTTCGCCAGCGGCCTGTAAACCGGCCAAAAACGCGGCATTTTTGCGGAAAAAACCCTGAGCAGACGCAAACGTTTAACACTACGCTTATCATAGAGTTAGATAAGCACTGGAGTCCGATTTTCATGGCAACAATTAAAGATGTGGCGAAACGCGCTGGCGTCTCAACGACGACGGTTTCGCACGTCATCAATAAAACCCGCTTTGTCGCAGAAGAGACGCGTAACGCGGTCTGGCAGGCGATAAAAGAACTGCACTATTCGCCAAGCGCCGTGGCGCGCAGCCTGAAAGTGAATCACACCAGAACGCTGGGCCTGCTGGCGACCTCCAGCGAAGCCCCCTATTTCGCAGAGATTATTGAAGCGATTGAGAATCACTGTTTTGACAAAGGCTATACGCTGATTCTGGGGAATTCGCATAACGATCTGCAAAAACAGCGCGCCTATCTCAGCATGATGGCGCAGAAGCGTGTCGATGGTCTGCTGGTGATGTGCTCAGAATATCCAGACGACCTGCTGCAGATGCTGGAAGAGAACCGTAACATCCCGATGGTGGTAATGGACTGGGGCGAATCGCGCGCCGACTTCACCGACACGGTTCTGGATAACGCGTTCCAGGGCGGCTATCTGGCAGGACGCTATCTGATTGAACGCGGTCACCGCGACATTGGTGCTATCCCCGGTCAGATGGAGCGTAATACCGGTGGCGGACGTCATGCCGGTTTCCTGAAGGCGCTGGAAGAAGCCAGCATTCAGCCGCGCGCCGAGTGGATTGTCCAGGGTGACTTTGAGCCGGAGTCGGGCTATCAGGCGATGCAGCAGATCCTGTCACAGAAACAGCGCCCGACGGCGGTGTTCTGCGGTGGTGATATCATGGCAATGGGTGCAATTTGCGCCGCCGACGAAATGGGTTTGCGCGTACCGCAGGATATTTCGGTGATCGGTTATGATAATGTGCGCAACGCCCGCTATTTCGCACCGGCCCTGACCACCGTGCATCAGCCTAAAGCTCAGTTAGGTGAAAAAGCGCTGGATATGCTGCTGGACCGCATCACCAGTAAGCGTGAAGTGTCACAGACGATTGAAGTACACCCTACGCTGATTGAGCGCCGCTCGGTGGCCGACGGTCCATTCCGCGACTATCGCCGTTAATCCTCGCTTAACCACTCCTGATTAAGCGTTTGCGCATCACCCAGGTAGCTGAGCAACCAGCCAGTCGCCGGTGATGCGCGATCCTCAGCCCAGCTGACACAGCAGGGACTGTCCGGAAACGCCACCGGCAGAGTCAGTTCAACCAGATCGCCGCTGTCGAGCAGTGGCCTGGCAAGATGACCGGGCACCATCGCCACACACAATCCCGCCTGCACGCACTCCAGCCCGGTTTGCCATTCCGGCACCACCAGCCTGCGCTGGTTATCCAGCGTCCATGTCATTCGGCGCGGCAGTGCGCGTGAAGTATCTTCCAGCACCAGTGACGGCCAGCTACGCAGCGTGTCGTCATCGATCTGGCTCGCCTGCGTCAGGGGATGATCGGGCGCGACCACGCAGCGCCAGTTGAGTGTGCCCATATCGCGAAACGCAAAACGTCCGCCCACCGGAATCGCCTGGGTGGCCCCAATGGCCACTTCTACCCGGCCATCGGCCAGCGCATCCCAGACGCCGTTAAAAACTTCATAACTGATGATCAGCTCCATGTCGGGGAAATGGCGATAGAAATCTTTAACCAGTTGCCGGGTGCGCTGAGGTTTAGCGATACGGTCAACAGCGATGCTGAGCTGACCGCGCCAGCCGTTGGCCAGCTGCTGACACTGTCGTCGTGTGGCTAGCATTTTTTTGATGACGCTGCGCCCTTCACGGACAAAATGCTCGCCTGCCGGAGTCAGTACCACTTCACGGTGCTGACGCTCAAACAGCGGCACCGCCAGCCAGCTCTCCAGCTGCCGCACCGTGTAACTGATGGCAGAGGGCACCCGATGTAACTCCTGCGCAGCAGCGCTAAAGCTGCCGCCACGGGCGACTGCGTCAACCACTTCTAATGCATATTCTGACCACATAATCTGCCTTCAAAATTTTTAACAGCAAGCGGCAAATATTACCGTTTCACAGCAGCAAACGCACCTTTTACACTCTGCCGCGTTTATCCTGCAAAAATGAGAATGAGATGTTGTCGAATAAAGGATTTATGCCTTACCTTGCCCTGCTGAGCATGCTCGGCTTTTTAGCCACCGATATGTACCTGCCCGCCTTCGGCGCGATGCAGCAAACGTTTAACACCTCACCCGGCCTGATCAGCGCCAGTATGAGTCTTTTTCTGGGAGGCTTCGCTGTGGGTCAGCTCTTCTGGGGACCCCTTTCCGATCGCATTGGCCGTAAACCTGTGCTGCTTACCGGGCTGGCCATGTTTGGGATCGGTTGTGCAGGCATGCTGTGGGTCAATGATATCTATCTGATGCTGGCGCTACGTTTTGTTCAGGCGATTGGCGTCTGTGCTGCTGCCGTTAGCTGGCAGGCACTGGTCGTGGATCGCTACCCTGCCGCACGTGCCAACAAAGTTTTCGCCACCATTATGCCGCTGGTTGCACTCTCTCCGGCACTGGCCCCGTTGCTGGGCGCCTGGCTGATTGGTCATTTCCACTGGCGTTCAATCTTCCTGGTGCTGACCCTGATTGCGGTAGCGCTGATTCTGACCACGCTGCGTCTGCCCACTGTTCGCAAAGTCGCAGGTGAAAAAAAGGCACAGCCGGGTTTCTTTACCCTGCTCAAATCGCGGGTTTATAGCGGCAACGTGCTGATCTACTCAGCCTGTTCTGCCAGCTTCTTTGCCTGGCTGACGGGTTCGCCGTTTATTCTGGCAGATTTAGGTCTCTCGCCTGCCGACATCGGCCTGAGTTATGTGCCACAGACCCTCGCCTTTTTGATAGGTGGCTTCGGCTGTCGCGCCCTGCTCAACCGCTTTAACGGTTCACAGTTGCTGCCCTGGTTACTGGGTATCTACAGCCTGAGCATTCTGGCGCTGTTTGCTGTTGCGCTTGCCGGCAACAGCACGCTGGTTAGCCTGATGGTTCCATTCTGCGGCATGGCGCTGGCGAACGGCGCGATCTATCCGATTGTGGTCTCCAGTGCATTAATGCCCTTCCCGAATGCTACCGGCAAAGCGGCCGCATTGCAGAACACACTGCAGTTAGGTCTGTGCTTCGCCGCAAGCCTGGCGGTATCAGCCGGATTAACTCAGGCGCTGTTTACCACCACACTCACGATGACGGCGACCATTGTGCTCGCGCTGTTCGGCTTCGCCATGCAGCGTGCCGACAGCGCACAAAGTGTTGTTGCCTCAGCGCAACCTGCCTGCCAGGATAATCACTGACACACTGACTTCTTAGTTAGCATCCTAACAATAAGTCATTGAATATTGACCCGCGTGAGAATATACTCATTCGGGTCAACAAATCTGTAATAAATCAACAATATAATAACGTAATAATCTGATTGGCACCCTGTTGCCGGGACGGTATTCGCGCGCGTTATTCTCATCTTGCCCGTCCAGCTGCAGGCTATTCCAGTCCTCTGTATCACACAATAACCGGTGTGCGGAGTCATCCGTAACGTTTCTCAATGCCTGACGAAATTGGCTACTCTTTGTTCAGGTTCAGATTGGACAGGTGGTGGAAAAGCTATGAGTTCATCTTATGCTGAAGTAGTGAGCCCGGAAGAGAACCATTGGTATCGCATCGTTCATGAACTGCTGGAATCAGCGGATGTCGAAATCAATGGTTCACGTCCATGGGATATTCATGTCACGCATCCAGGTTTTTTTAAACGTGTTCTGCAGGAGGGTTCACTTGGGCTCGGTGAGAGCTATATGGATGGATGGTGGGAGTGTGACCGGCTGGATATGTTCTTTCACCACGTACTTAAACATAAACTCGATCAGCAATTGCCTCATCATTTTAAAGATACGTTGCGCATTGCCGCCGCTCGCTTAACGAATCTGCAATCAAAAAAACGGGCCTGGATTGTCGGTAAAGAACATTACGATCTCGGCAACGATCTTTTTTCACTGATGCTTGATCCTTATATGCAATATTCCTGTGGCTACTGGAAAGAGGCCACGACGCTGGCGACAGCACAGGAAGCCAAGCTGGATATGATCTGCCGGAAATTAGCGCTGGAACCCGGGATGTCGCTGCTGGATATTGGCTGTGGCTGGGGCGGACTCGCGGAATTTGCTGCACGTCATTACGGCGTCAAAGTGCATGGCGTGACGATTTCCGCCGAACAGCAAAAACTGGCGCAGCAGCGCTGTAACGGATTAGACGTCACAATTCTGTTGCAGGATTATCGCGATCTGAATGAGCAGTTTGATCGTATTGTTTCAGTGGGAATGTTCGAACATGTCGGGCCAAAAAATTACGCCACCTATTTTGATGTGGTCGATCGTAATTTAAAACCTGACGGTATTTTCCTGCTTCACACTATTGGTGCAATTAAGACCGATATGAGCGTCGATCCCTGGATCGATAAATATATCTTCCCCAATGGTTGTCTGCCGTCAGTGCGTCATGTAGCGGATGCCAGCGAGCCCCACTTTATTCTGGAAGACTGGCATAACTTTGGTGCTGATTACGACAAAACATTGATGGCCTGGCATGAACGCTTTGTGCAGGCCTGGCCAGAACTGGCGGATAAATATGGTGAACGCTTTAAGCGGATGTTCTCTTATTATCTCAATGCCTGTGCCGGTGACTTCCGGGCGCGTGATATTCAGCTGTGGCAGATTGTGTTCAGTCGCGGTGTTGAGGGCGGATTACGGGTGGCGCGGTAGGGTCATGTTAAGAAGATGCTGCCGCGCCAGGGGCTTTAAAAAGGGGCCTGTTCAGTTTTGAGCGTGTAACAGCACAGGAACACAGAAAGATTTGAAAGAGACAAACCCGTTATCCGTGGCGGGGGACGCTTTCCTCTTCTGACTGTGTTCCCTGTGCTTCAGGCTATTATATCGCTGCCAGATTCACCCGGATGGGCTCCCCAGCAATCTTTGACGCTTATTAGCTCTCGGCGTCAGTCTGGCCGGTCAGCATGCTCATCGCTGCCGCGGCATCGCGCTGTGCTAATACCCGCTCAACGGTCTCTACGATTGCCTGCGTGTGTGGATCGATCTCAATATTAACCCGATCGCCAAACGTCTTCGCGCCCAGCGTGGTGCGCTCCAGCGTTTCCGGGATCAGATAGACGCAGAATTTGGTTTTCGTCACATCGCCGACTGTCAGGCTGATACCGTCGATGCCGACAAAACCTTTATGCAGAATATATTTCATCTGCGTCGGGTCCTGGATTTTAAACCAGATTTCGCGGTTATGTTCTGACTGGATAATCTTGCAGATCTCAGCGGTGGTCATAATATGACCTGACATCAGATGACCGCCTATTTCATCGCTGAATCGGGCTGCACGCTCAATATTGACCACATCACCCTGACGTAAATCACCCAGGTTAGTTACCCGCAAGGTCTCTTTAATTAAATCAAAACTGACGCAGTCGCCGTCAATTGCCGTCACGGTTAAACAGCAACCGTTGTGCGCGACAGATGCGCCCAGCGCCAGACCCGGTAAAAGCGCTTCCGGCAGTCGGACAGTGTGGGTACGAAACAGTTCTTTCTCTTCAATGGACACGATTTCTGCGGTGCCCTGCACAATACCGGTAAACATAGTCTTTGCCTCTGCGAAGTTTGCGCTAGTTTATCACAGCTCAGGTCAGGTGTTAGATTTCAGCCGACGCCCTCTATTTAATCACGGCGTAAAACGCATTGTGTGACAAAGATTGGCGAATGCTATTGCGCCAGTTACACTAGCCCGCGCAATTTCCTGGGCTTTTCTGCCCTTTTAATTCTTTCAACAAATCAGGTGTTAACGTGCAGAAGTATTTAACAGAAGCGCGTCAATTGCTGGCCCTTGCGATTCCAGTCATCCTTGCTCAGGTGGCGCAAACCGCAATGGGATTTGTGGATACCATTATGGCCGGTGCAGTCAGCGCCACGGATATGGCCGCCGTTGCTGTCGGCACCTCTGTCTGGCTTCCGGCCATCCTGTTTGGTCATGGTCTTCTGCTTGCATTGACGCCCACCGTTGCGCAACTCAACGGTTCAGGTCGCCGCGAACGCATCGGCGAACAGATTCGCCAGGGATACTGGCTCGCTTTCTTCGTCTCGCTGCTGATTATGGTGCTGTTATGGCATGCAGGCTATCTCATCCGGGCGATGCATGACATCGATCCTGCGCTGGCGCTGAAAGCAGAAGGCTATCTGCATGCCCTGCTGTTTGGCGCGCCTGGCTATCTCTTCTTTCAGGTGCTGCGCAATCAGTGCGAGGGGCTGTCGAAAACCAAACCCGGCATGGTGCTGGGCTTTCTGGGCTTGATGTTCAACATCCCGCTCAACTATGTCTTTATTTATGGGCACTTCGGCATGCCTGCCCTGGGTGGTGTCGGCTGTGGTGTAGCGACCGCCTCTGTTTACTGTGTGATGTTTATCTGTATGCGCTTCTGGGTACGCCGGATGGGCAGCATGCGTGATATCCGGCTTGAGAGCCGCTGGTCGCCTCCTTCGCGTCCGATTCTGAGCCGCCTGATGACGCTGGGATTGCCAGTGGCATTGGCACTCTTTTTTGAGGTCACCTTGTTTGCCGTTGTTGCTCTGCTGGTCTCGCCACTGGGTATCGTCAATGTGGCGGGTCACCAGATTGCGCTGAACTTCAGTTCACTGATGTTTGTGTTGCCGCTGTCGCTGGGTGTCGCGACCACCATTCGCGTCGGTTATCGTCTGGGTCAGGGGTCCACCGAGCAGGCACGGGTCGCGGCCTGGACCGCTCAGGGTGTGGGCATCAGCATGGCCGCGCTGACCGCGATTTTTACCGTCACGTTTCGTCATCAGATCGCCCTGCTCTATAACGATAATCCCGAGGTGGTGACACTGGCGGCACAGCTGATGCTGCTGGCGGCCATTTATCAGTTTTCGGACTCGATTCAGGTGATTGGCAGCGGGATCCTGCGCGGCTATAAAGATACGCGGTCGATTTTCTTTATTACCTTTATCGCTTACTGGCTGCTGGGACTGCCCGCGGGCTACCTGCTGGCACTGACCGACTGGATTGTGCCGCGGATGGGTCCGGCGGGTTTCTGGTGCGGTTTTATTATTGGTCTGACCTCAGCGGCTTTGATGATGCTCTGGCGTATCAGGCGGTTACAGCAGTTACCGGCGGACATCATCCTGACACGTGCAGCACGATAGCTTTAAACGCGGGTCATTCGTGGCCCGCAATGTCGAAAAAAACGACGGTTAGCACAGTTGCTGCTCAGTCATGGCGAAAAAACTATTTTCCCCTTGCCAGGCTTACACACTGCCGTTAATATTCGTCCCCGCTGTCGCCCTGACAGCATGTTGCGCTCTTAGCTCAGTTGGTTAGAGCACCACCTTGACATGGTGGGGGTCGATGGTTCGAGTCCATTAGAGCGCACCAAGTGCGTCCGTAGCTCAGTTGGTTAGAGCACCACCTTGACATGGTGGGGGTCGGTGGTTCGAGTCCACTCGGACGCACCAATATTTAGTATGCGCTCTTAGCTCAGTTGGTTAGAGCACCACCTTGACATGGTGGGGGTCGATGGTTCGAGTCCATTAGAGCGCACCACTTTCAGAATTCCTTCAGTTTGCGCAACGCCTCCTTTTATTGATCTGCATCGCTTCTCCCCTCTGCTTTTTGATTGGTTTTCGCATACTTAGCGTCTATACTATCCCGCGTTGCTTACTTGAAAGGTTTCAGCGATCACGTGCTTACTGCGATAACTCAAATGATTTGCGCAACAACAGCGTGGTGGTTACCAACCGTAACCGCACAACTTCCCTGCACGCCTGGCCTTCGTCACCTATTCTTACTCAGTACTGCCCTTTTCAGTCTCAATCAGAAATTTCACTTCGATGCGCTGCCATCGAATTCCGCCCTTATTCATCCATCACAACTTACAGAAAATCCGTCATGAAAAAGACTAAAATCGTTTGTACAATCGGCCCGAAAACCGAATCCGAAGAGATGCTGACTCAGCTCCTCGAAGCTGGCATGAATGTCATGCGTCTTAACTTCTCTCACGGCGACTATGCAGAACATGGTCAGCGCATCACCAATATGCGTGCCGTTATGCAAAAAACCGGTCGTCAGGCCGCGATCCTGCTGGATACCAAAGGCCCTGAAATCCGCACCATGAAGCTGGAAGGCGGTAACGATGCAGCGTTGAAAGCCGGCCAGACATTTACCTTTACGACTGATCAGAGCGTGATCGGTAACAGCGAACGCGTTGCAGTTACCTATCCAGGCTTCACGGCTGACCTGAAAATCGGCAACACAGTGCTGGTCGATGATGGCCTGATCGGCATGGAAGTGACCGAAGTCACTGAAAATACCGTGGTGTGTAAAGTCCTGAATAATGGCGATCTGGGTGAGAACAAAGGCGTTAACCTGCCAGGTGTTTCTATCCAGCTGCCCGCTCTGGCTGAAAAAGATAAGCGCGATCTGATTTTTGGTTGTGAGCAGGGCGTTGACTTTGTCGCTGCCTCTTTCATCCGTAAACGTTCAGACGTGCTGGAAATTCGTGAGCACCTGAAACAGAACGGTGGCGAACACATCCAGATCATCTCCAAAATTGAAAACCAGGAAGGCCTGAATAACTTCGACGAAATCCTCGAAGCGTCAGACGGCATCATGGTTGCACGTGGCGACCTGGGCGTTGAGATCCCGGTTGAAGAAGTGATCTTCGCGCAGAAGATGATGATCAAAAAATGTAATAAAGCACGCAAAGTGGTTATCACAGCCACCCAGATGCTTGATTCCATGATCAAGAACCCGCGCCCTACCCGCGCAGAAGCCGGTGACGTCGCCAACGCCATCCTTGATGGGACTGATGCTGTCATGCTGTCAGGTGAGAGCGCCAAAGGCCGTTATCCGCTGGAGTCAGTCACCATTATGGCGACCATCTGCGAACGTACCGACCGTGTGATGAAGTCACGCATCGACAGCCAGAGTGATAACCGCAAAATGCGTATCACAGAAGCCGTCTGCCGTGGTGCTGTTGAGACCGCTGAGAAGCTGGAAGCGCCTCTGATTGTGGTGGCTACCGAAGGCGGTAAGTCGGCGAAATCTGTACGTAAATATTTCCCGAACGCAACTATCCTGGCGCTGACTACCAATCCGACCACTGCACGTCAGCTGATCCTGAGTAAAGGCATTGAGACGCGTCTGGTGACTGAGATCGCATCAACCGACGATTTCTATCGTCTGGGTAAAGAAGCGGCGCTGGAAAGTGGCTTTGGCCAGAAAGGTGATGTCGTGGTTCTGGTGTCCGGTGCATTAGTACCAAGCGGAACTACCAACACCGCTTCCGTTCACGTCCTGTAAAACTTTCTTAAGCCATTATTTTGAAGCGCCTGAGTCAGGCGCTTTTTTTATTTCTACCTAAACCAAATACCAGAAAATTCCAATCGAAAATAACTATTCAAATACTCTTAATATTAAGGTTAATCCGATTAAATCTCTCTGTTTTCCCTTAATTTTTTTATCATATTCTGTGATCCGCTGCTTCTTTGAGCGAACGATCAAATTTAAGCATCTTCTCATCAAAAATTTATTCTCAACTTAAAAAGCTTTGTGTAATACTTGTAACGCTACATGGAGATTAACTCAATCTAGAGGGTATAAATAATGAATCGTACTAAACTGGTACTGGGCGCGGTAGTTCTGGCTTCAACTATGCTGGCTGGTTGCTCAAGCAACGCTAAAATCGACCAGCTGTCTTCAGACGTTCAGACTCTGAACGCTAAAGTTGACCAGCTGAGCAACGACGTGAACGCAGTGCGTTCAGACGTTCAGGCTGCTAAAGATGACGCAGCTCGCGCTAACCAGCGTCTGGACAACCAGGCTCACTCTTACCGTAAGTAAGAGTTCTGGTTTAAAAATGGCGCCTTTATGGCGCCATTTTTTTTGCCTGAATTCAGTGCCCTTTCGGGTACGTGTTGCTTCAGGGTTGAACCGCTTTACCTTCAGTCTGTGAAACCGGGTTCTCCGCGCTCGCAGAAGCACTCTCCAGCCCCGCAGGCAGCACGGTGTCACTCTGTACCGGCTCTCCACTGCTCACCAGCACAGGCATGCCTGAGCGGCGCGTTAAGCTGGCTTTAATCAGCGCGCTATCACTCTTCTCACTTTTCATAAACTTCTTCAGGTCACCGGTGATCGCAATCGGCATGGTCTGGGGATCGTCTTTGTCGCTATGGGATAGCGGCTGGTGTACTTCCACGTAGCGTTTCCCATCCGGCTCCACGGCGTACTTCACCGGCTGATTGATGATCTGAACACGCGTGCCTTTTGGCGCCGCGTTAAACAGCGCTTCAATATCCTCTGAGCGCAGGCGGATGCAGCCTGAACTGACGCGCATGCCGATGCCAAACTTCGCATTGGTGCCGTGGATCAGGTACTGGCCAGTGCCGCGCGCCAGACGCATGGCAAACTGTCCCATCGGGTTATCCGGTCCGGCCGGGACCACGCCGGGTAGCGTAATGCCCTCTTTGGCGTAACGCTTGCGGATGTTCGGAGTGGGCGTCCAGGTAGGATTCGGGATTTTCTGGCTGATTTGCGTCACCATGACGGGTGTTGCTGCGCCCAGCTGGCCAATGCCGATGGGATAGACGATGACTTTATCTTCCCCTTTGGGATAGTAGTAGAGGCGAAGCTCGGCGAGATTCACCACAATCCCTTCGCGCGGCGTATCGGGCAGGATCATCTGCAGCGGCACCGTCAGCTGGGTGCCCGCTTTGGGCAGCCAGGGATCGGTTCCGGGATTTGCCTCCAGCAGACCCAGCAGGCCGACCTGGTAACGGGACGCGATCGATTCCAGGGGTTGTTTATCATCGGGAACCTGTGTCAGGACGTTCTCGCCAATCAGGCGACTGTCAGGCGGTGGCAGCGGATATTCGGTGGCGAACGCGGGTGCAGAGAGCCCAAAACAGGTCAGCAGCAATGCACCGGCTAAACGTAAAGCAGGTTTCATGCAATTTTCTCGTCAGATAAAAAACAGACGCCGGATGGCGTCTGTGGAGTGTAACTTAGCTGAGGTTCTGAGCGGTATGGCGAATAGACCGAATCATCGCCTCCAGCCCCTGTGACCGGGTGGGCGTCAGGTGCTGCATCAGGGCCAGTTCGCCAAACCAGTGGCGCACATCCAGCGCCAGAATGTCGGCGGGCTGAAGGTTCTGATAAAGACTAAATACGATAGCAATCAGTCCTTTAACGATAGCGGCATCGCTGTCGCCTTCAAACGCAATCGAACCATCTTCCTGCGGGGTCATTCTGATCCACACCTGACTCTGACAACCCGAAATCACGTTTTCCGGCTGGTGTAAGGTTTCAGAAGATTCCGGAAGCTTTGAACCCAGTTCGATAATGTAGAGGTACTTCTCTTCCCAGTTGGCGCAACGATTAAAGTTGCGAACCAGTTTCTCTTTTTCAGGCAAAGTCGCCATCACTCACTCCGTTAAAACTGTTCAGCCGCCCAGCAGACGATGAATGCGCGTCAGACCGGCAGCCAGACGATCCACTTCCTCTTCACTGTTATAGAAGGTGAAGGAGGCACGGCACATCGCCGGAACATTGTAGTGCTGCATCAGCGGCATCGCACAGTGATGTCCGGTGCGAATCGCAATACCATATTGATCCAGGAAGCTGCCGACGTCGTAGGCGTGATGTTTACCCAGATTAAAGGCAATCACACCGGCACGTGACTGCGGGCCGTAAATCTGAATATCGGGTACGGTGCCCAGCTTATCGAGCGCGTAGTTCATCAGTGCAGTTTCACGCTGATGAATGGTGTCCAGCCCCAGCGCCTGTACATAGTCCAGTGCCGCACCAAAGCCGATGATACCGCCGGTATTCGGCGTACCCGCTTCAAAACGCCACGGCGCACTGTTCCAGGTGGTGCCGGTGGGCAGCATGACCTGACCAATCATCGAACCGCCGCCTTCCCACGGTGGCATCTCATCCAGCAGCGCTTTGCGGCCGTAAAGAATACCCACGCCGTTCGGGCCATAGAGTTTATGGCTGGAGAAGACATAGAAGTCGCAGCCGATATCCTGCATGTCGACCTTGTCATGCATCACCGCCTGTGCGCCATCCACCAGTGTGACGACGCCAGCGGCTTTGGCCTGGGCAACAATCGCTTTAACCGGGTTAACGGTGCCGAGTACGTTTGAAACGTGCGTGACGGCCAGTAACCGGGTGCGGCTGTCAATCAGACCCGCCAGATGCTCCAGCGCCAGCTCACCATTGTCATTTAATGGCAGCACGCGCACTTCTGCACCCGTACGCTGTGCCAGCATTTGCCAGGGAACGATATTGGCGTGATGCTCCATCTCGGTGATGATCAGGTTGTCGCCCGCCTGGAGGTTACTGCTAC
This sequence comes from Pantoea sp. MHSD4, assembly GCF_021043305.1. NCBI lineage: Bacteria > Pseudomonadati > Pseudomonadota > Gammaproteobacteria > Enterobacterales > Erwiniaceae > Pantoea > Pantoea sp. MHSD4. The sequence continues at coordinate 1,312,275 of NZ_JAJNDH010000001.1, forward strand.
CCCAGGTGTTCGCCACCAGATTGATACCTTCGGTGGTGCCTTTGACAAAGACGATCTCTTCCTGCGACTGCGCATTGATGAAACGGGCAGCCTGTTCGCGCACATTCTCCATGTCGCTGGTTGCCTGCTGGCTCAGCGTATGAATGCCGCGATGCACGGCCGCATAGCCATGCTGGTAGAAATGACTCTCGGCGTTAATCACCGAGAGTGGACGCTGTGCGCTGGCTGCACTGTCAAGATAGGCCAGCGGATGACCGTTGACCTCACGCTTCAGGATAGGAAAATCAGCCCTGATGCGTTCGAGATCGAAGTTCATCATACGTCGCCTCCGGGAAAGCGTTCAGCAATACGCTGCAGCACGGCCTGACGCATCACACTGTTTTCCAGCGTTTCTGTCAGTTCTGCGGCAAATGCATGAATGATCATGGTCTGCGCCGCATCCTGTTCAATACCGCGCGAACGCAGGTAGAACATCTGCTCATCATCGATGCGACCAATGGTGGCACCGTGACTGCATTTCACGTCATCCGCATAAATTTCCAGCTGCGGTTTGGTATCGACTTCAGAGAGTTTGCCCAGCAACAGGTTATTGTTGGTCATCTGCCCGTCGGTCTTCAGCGCATGCTGAGCCACTTTGATGTGACCATTAAACACCGCACGGCCTTTATCACGCACGATGGTTTTATGCATCTGGCGGCTCATACAGTGGCCTTTATTGTGCTCCAGGTAGGTGCGGGTGTCCGCCACTTCCTGTTTCACCGGCAGCACCAGGCTGTTAATCGCCAGCGTGGTATTTTCGCCGTTCAGCTGCGTACTGGTGTTGTGACGCGACAGGCCGGCACCCAGCAGGAAGCTGGTGCTGCTGACCTGGCCATCGTTACCAATAACCAGATCGTTGTGCGCGAAGTGGTAGCTGGCACTGCTTTCAAAGGCCAGCTTAGTGTGGGTCAGCTTTGCATTGTCGCCGACCGCAAAGGTAAAGCGCGTGCCAGTGAAATGGGCGCGCTCATCCAGGGAAACGTAGTGCTCAATGACTTCCGCTTCTGCACTCTCTTCAAGCTGCAGATGATGACGATAGTGAACCGTATTCATGCCCGTCTGCTGGCCGCTGGTGATATGCAGCAGGTAGATCGGACGCGCAGCGGATTTACCGCGTGCCAGACGCAGGGTCGTCACCTCTTCCGCCAGACTTTCTGTCAGATGCAGGAAAATTTCCGGCTGAACCGCAGCGGGGAGCGGAGGACGCTCAGCGGCCATGCTGTGCTGAACCTCGAACAGTTCGACGTCGCGGCTGCTGAATTCAGGCTGAAACTGACCGTCAACATACACCAGACGGATCGCATCCAGCGGCAGTGCCAGCGCATCAACCTGTTCAGCGCTCAGGGTCTGAGGCGCATCGGGCAGCACAAACTGCTGAGACAGCAGCGTATCCAGCGGCGTGTACTTCCAGTTTTCATGCTTGCGGGTTGGCAGGCCAACGCGCATCAGTTGCTGCCAGTGCTGCTGAGCCTGCAGAGAACGCACGTCGCCGCGTGATTCAAACAGGTGATGCCACTGTTGCAGCGCAGAATCACTCTTCGTCGGTAAGCCAGCCATAACCTTGCTCCTCCAGCTGTTTCACCAGCGAGAAGTCGCCAGATTTCACGATTTTGCCCTGATACAGCACATGAACGAAGTCTGGCTTGATGTAGTCCAGAATACGCTGGTAGTGCGTCACGATGATAAAGGCGCGCTTCTCGTCGCGCAGGCTGTTCACGCCATTCGCAACAATTTTCAGGGCATCAATATCCAGACCGGAGTCGGTCTCATCCAGGATGCAGAGCTCAGGTTCCAGCGCTGCCATCTGCAGAATATCGTTACGCTTCTTCTCACCACCGGAGAAGCCGACGTTAACTGAACGGGTCAGCAAATCTTCCGGCATCTTCAGCAGCTGAATTTTCTCTTCAATGAAGTCCTGGAAATCGAAGCGATCCAGCTCTTCCTGCTGACGATATTTGCGCACCGCGTTCACCGAGGTTTGCAGGAAAAACTGGTTGCTGACGCCTGGAATTTCGACCGGATACTGGAAGGCCATAAAGATGCCTTCACCGGCACGCTCTTCAGGCGCCAGTTCCAGCAAATCTTTGCCTTTGAAGGTCACCGAACCGCCCGTGACTTCATAATCTTCGCGGCCTGCCAGCGTAGCCGACAGCGTACTTTTACCTGAGCCGTTCGGGCCCATGATGGCATGCACTTCGCCTGGTTTAATTTCGAGATTCAGGCCACGCAGAATGGCTTTATCTTCAACACTGACCTGCAAATCTTTAATGCTTAACATTCTTATTCCTTCACATTGCTTCCGGCAAGGCGTGTGACGGCATCAGCCCACACTGTGCTCAAGGCTGATGGCTAACAATTTCTGGGCTTCCACGGCAAATTCCAGTGGCAACTCCGAGAATACGTCTTTACAGAAGCCGTTCACGATCATCGAGATCGCATCTTCTTCACTGATACCGCGTTGCAGACAGTAGAACATCTGATCTTCGCCGATACGTGAGGTAGTAGCTTCATGCTCCAGCTGGGCGGTATTGTTGCGGGTTTCGACATACGGGAAAGTATGCGCACCGCAATCCGGACCGATCAGCATCGAGTCACACTGCGTAAAGTTACGGGCATTGGTGGCGGTTGGCATGATCTTCACCAGCCCGCGATAGGTGTTCTGACTTTTACCGGCCGAGATCCCCTTAGAGATAATGGTCGATTTGGTGTTTTTACCAATGTGGATCATCTTGGTGCCGGTGTCGGCCTGCTGACGACCGCTGGTCAATGCCACTGAATAGAATTCGCCTACCGAGTAGTCCCCGCGCAGAATGCAGCTCGGATACTTCCAGGTGATAGCAGAACCGGTTTCAGACTGCGTCCAGGACATTTTGCTGTGGTCACCTTCACACAGCGCACGCTTGGTCACGAAGTTAAGGATACCGCCCTCACCTTCGCCGCCAGGGAACCAGTTCTGAACGGTCGAATATTTCACTTCAGCATTTTTATGGATAATCACTTCCACCACGGCCGCGTGCAGCTGGTAAGTATCACGTACTGGCGCGGAACAGCCTTCAATGTAGCTGACGTAGCTGTCTTCATCGGCAATGAGGATGGTGCGCTCGAACTGACCGGTTTTCGCCGCGTTAATACGGAAATAGGTCGACAGCTCCATCGGGCAACGCACCCCTTTCGGGATGTAGACGAAGGTGCCGTCTGAGGCGACCGCTGAGTTCAGCGCAGCAAAGAAGTTATCATTCGCCGGAACCACCGTGCCGAGGTACTGCTTCACCAGCTCAGGATGTTCCTGAATGGCTTCGCCGAATGAACAGAAGATAATCCCCTGCTCCGCCAGCTTGCCACGATAGGTGGTCGCGACCGACACGGAGTCGAAAATGGCGTCAACCGCCACTTCACGGCCTTCACGTACCGGTACACCCAGCTGATTAAACGCATTTTCCACTTCCTGCGTCAGATAGTCGCTGGCTGGCGCGCTGCCTGAAGCCTGCATGGCACCCGGCTCGGAAGCACAGCTGTCGTCGCAGTTGCCGCAGGAGGGCGCGGAGTAGTAGCTGTAATCCTGGTAGTCGAGTTTTTCGTAGTGGGCTTTCAGCCAGTGTGGCTCTTCCATTTCAAGCCAGGCACGAAAAGCCTTAAGACGAAACTCCAGCATCCACTCTGGCTCGTTACGCTTGGCCGAGATCGCCCTCACCACATCTTCATTGATGCCGTTGGCAAATTCTTCGGTCTGCAGTTGGGTAAAGAAGCCCTCTTTATAGTTGAGCTTGCCTTCCCAGATTTGTACATCGTCAGATGTTTCGCTGTGTCGTGACATATTTCACTTACTCGACGCCAAAGCTTTCACCGCACCCGCAGGCGTGCTGAGCTTTAGGGTTATTGAATTTAAAAATCTGATTCAGGCCTTCGCGAACGTAATCCAGCTCGGTGCCATCAACGAATGGCATCGCCTGAAGCGGCACAAACAGCGTTGCGCCGTGGAATGAGAACTGCAAATCGTCTTCGACAGGCTCTTTGACCAGATCCATGACGTAGCCAAACCCGGCGCAACCGGATTGTTTCACGCCAAGCCGCAGCCCCTTGACTTCAGGATCCTGAGCCGCCAGATTGAGAATTTGTTGTGCTGCGGTTTCAGTCAGCGTCAACCCTTTCCAGACAAAATCGTCGGGTGAGAAAGAGTCTGTATTAACGGATGCCATGTTGATACCTCTTGAGTCCGGACCTTTTCAGGCTATCCCCCTATGGTAGTGATCTGTACAATCACTTCAACCTCTTGTTTTGCAGGGATAATCATCTAGTGCTGTTTTATCTGCTTATTTATTAAGCATAGCTGCTCCCGCTCACCCTGCGGTAAGAGAATCAGCGTCAATAAGCGGGTGATAACCTATTAATAAATCACTCTTTTTAAAAAAACCATTTTTGATCAAAGTGCTTATTGATAGGTTACGCCTTTCTTTGATGTAAACAGATTGTTATTTCCGATTATACCGACAGGCAGGATAAATCGATAAATTTTTCTGCCCACCCGTTGCAATCACGGCCGGGATGAATATGATAATTATTATCATTAACATTCAGGGCGACGCGATGACCCTTTCTGTCTCAGCCTGGCTGCAGCATAAAATCGACGAATACCAGTTTTCGATGCGGGATATCACCGTCGACTTTTATATGGCACAGGCAAAACTTGACCGGGCCGACTGCACGATCCATCAGCTACGTCAGTTCAATGATGCCTGTCAGGATATGGCAGAAATCTGCCAGATGAACGGTGACGATCAGAGTTACCTGCACGCCATGGGTAAACTGCATCACCGACTGCTGCAGGAGATGGGAAACAACGATCGCGATCGCCTGTTTCGCCTTCAGGCTTATCAACTGGCGCGATTGTCCCTGACCCGACTCTGCCATCAACTGGCCATGGTCGGAGAATGGAACAAAGCCACCGTGCTGCAAAGTGACTTTATGCGTCACGCAGGCTGGATATTCTAATCCAGCCACGGCGTGACGTCGCGCACAATTTTTTTACATTATCTCTAACAATGCCTGAAGCGGATGGCGCATGCCATTGCCTTCTACACGCTTGACCTGACTACGGCATGAATAACCCGTGGCCAGGCAGCGCTGACGAGGCAGTCGCTGAAGCTGTGGATGCCAGGAGAGTGCATAGATTCCCAGCGAATTTTCGAGGTTTTTACTTTCGTGGCCGTAGGTGCCCGCCATGCCGCAGCAGCCGACATTGATGTTTTCAAGCTTTGCACCAAACCGGGCAAAGATCCCCTGCCACTCATTCGGTGTGGAGGGCTGCGCGGTCACCTCAGTGCAGTGCGCGAAGAGATACCAGGATTCCCCGCCTGTTGCCTGCACGTCACGTTCTGCCAGCGCACGCGCTAACCACTCATGCACCAGCAATACGCTGAAGTCGCCGCGCGACTCACCCAGCGTCTGACGATACTCATCGCGATAGCAGAGCACGGTAGCGGGATCCACACCCACCATAGGCAGTTCCAGTTTTGCTACCCGATTAAGAAAATCGGCGGTGCGAGCTGCCGTGCGTGCAAAACGCTGCAGGAAACCTTTCACATGCTGCGCTTTGCCGTTAGGCAAGAATGGCAGCAGTACCGGACGGTAGCCCAGCTTCTCAATCAGCCTGACAAAATCATTTACCAACTGGGCTTCATAAAAGCTGGTAAACGGATCCTGCACCACCAGCACACAGTTAGCGCGATCGGCAGCTGGCAACGCTTCCAGCTGTTCCAGCGTCATGTTCATGGCGGGATGACCGCTGAGCTGCTGTTTCAGATTTGGCGCCGAGAGCAGAGGCAGATCGACCATGCCGATATGCGTTTTACTTAACTCTTTCACCCAGGGCTGACGCAGGAAGAAATTGAACACCTTCGGCGCTTTCGCCATCAGGGGTGCATAGCTTTCAACCGCCGCCACCAGATGATCGCTGACCGGACGCAGATAGCGGGTGTGGTAAAGCTGGAGGAAGCGCGAACGGAACGCGGGTACGTCAATTTTGATCGGACACTGGGTCGAACAGGCCTTACAGGCCAGACAGCCCGACATCGCCTCCTTTACCTCGTGAGAGAAGTCATACTCCCCTTTGCTGGCGTGCCAGCTGTTGCGTGTGCGGGTAATCAAGCCGCGCAGCGACAGCGTGTTTTCCGGCAGCTGCTTTTCCAGTACCAGGGGATCGACACCCTGTTCGGCCAGCAGCCGCAGCCATTCCCGCGTCAACGTCGCCCGTCCCTTAGGAGAGTGAATGCGGTTGCGGGTAATCTTCATGGAAGGACACATCGGGCTGCGAACATCAAAGTTAAAACACAAGCCGTTGCCGTTACACTCCATCGCCCCACGCCATTCATCGCGCACCGTGACCGGAATCTGCCGATCAAAGGTGCCGCGCTTCACTGCATCCACCTGCATCATCTCGTCGTTACGGTTAAAGGGCGTGCAGATTTTGCCTGGGTTAAGACGGTTTAACGGGTCAAAGGCGGCTTTGATGCGGCGCAGTTCGTTAAACAGCGTCTCGCCAAAGAATGCCGGACTATACTGGGCGCGGAAACCTTTGCCATGTTCGCCCCACAGCAGGCCGCCGTAGCGCGCAGTCAGTGCCACCACATCGTCGGAGATCTGTTTCATCATCATCTCCTGCTGCGGATCGCACATATCCAGCGCCGGACGCACGTGCAGGACGCCTGCATCGACGTGACCAAACATGCCGTAACTCAAACCGTGGCTATCCAGCAGGGCGCGAAATTCGACAATATAGTCCGCCAGTTTTTCCGGCGGAACGGCAGTGTCTTCCACAAACGGAATCGGCTTAGCGCGGCCTTTGGCATTCCCCAGCAGACCCACCGCTTTTTTACGCATGTTATAAATGCGCTCAATGCCATCCAGATCGTTACAGAACTGATAGCCAATGACACCGCCCTGCTGCTGCGCCATCAGCGCGTCAAGGCGGTCGCAAAGTTGTTCAATCTGCTGATCGATCAGCGCTGCGTTGTCACCGGCGAATTCAACAATATTGAGACCCAGCATCGCTTTGTCGGGTACGTCAGTAATTAATTCACTCACCGAGTGCCAGACGATATCTTCACGAGCCAGATTCAGTACTTTAGAGTCAACAGTCTCGACTGAGAGCGCCTGCGCTTCCACCATCAATGGCGCGTTGCGCAGGGCCGAGTCAAAAGAGTCATATTTAATGTTCACCAGCCGCCGCACTTTTGGCAGCGGGGTGATATCGAGCCGCGCTTCGGTGATAAAGGCCAGCGTTCCTTCAGCGCCGCACAACAGGCGTGTCAGGTCAAAGGTCTGCATATCGTCACTGAAAACGTGGCGCAGATCATAGCCGGTCAGGAACCGATTCAGCTTTGGAAACTTTTCCAGAATCAGCGCACGATGCTCGCGGCAACGCGTCAGCACCTGCTGATAGATCCGCCCTTCCGGGGTGGCCGTCTGTGCCAGTGTTTCTGCCAGCGCCGTCGCCATGGGCCGCGTATCAAGCATATCGCCGCCCAGCAACACAGCCCGCAAGCCCAGAACGTGATCCGACGTTTTGCCGTAAACCAGCGAGCCCTGACCAGACGCATCGGTATTGATCATTCCGCCCAGTGTCGCACGGTTACTGGTCGATAATTCTGGCGAGAAGAAAAAGCCAAATGGTTTCAGCCAGGCATTCAGCTGATCTTTAATCACCCCGGCTTCAACCCGCACCCAGCCCTCATCCGTATTAATCTCCAGGATGCGGTTCATGTAGCGCGACATATCCACCACGATCCCCTGATTCAGCGACTGCCCGTTGGTGCCAGTGCCGCCGCCACGTGGGGTAAAGACCAGACTGGCAAAGCGCGCTTCGCCGGCCACGCGGGCGAGCAGTGCAACATCGGCGGTTGAACGTGGAAAGAGCGCCGCGTCGGGCAGCAACTGATAGATGCTGTTATCGGTAGAGAGTGAAAGACGATCGGCATAGCTGGTTGCCATGTCACCGGTAAAACCCTGCTCTTTCAGTGACTCAAGGAACGTCAGCACCAGTTGAACGAGGCCCGGCGCCTGCGAAATCTGTGGGATCATGATTGTCTGACCGAAGGTGTTGTAAACGTTTGCGTTTATACGTTAGCGATTTCTCGTTTTATCATATTTTTCCTGCGTCTGCCCTTTTTTCAGAAAAGGCAAAAACCTTTCACCACGACGCTGTTTAATCCCTGGCAAATAGATCATGATAAAAACGGGCATCCGAATGCCCGAAAATGAAGGATTAAGACGAGGTTATGAGTCAATGATGAAAAGCCAGTACCGGGATATGGATTTACCGCAAATACTCTTCACCCTGATGTTCATTCTGCTGCTGATCGTCGCCTGTTTATGGGTGGTGCAGCCGTTTATTCTGGGCTTTGCCTGGGCCAGCATGGTGGTGATTGCCACCTGGCCATTGATGCTGAAATTCCAGCGACTGTTATGGGGACGCCGTTCACTGGCGGTGATCGTCATGACACTGCTGCTGCTCTTACTGTTTATTATTCCCATCGCCCTGCTGGTCAGCAGCCTGATCGATAACAGTGCGCCTGTGATTGCCTGGGTGACCCAGGGCCACACGATGCCGAAACTGGCGTGGCTCAGGGAAATCCCGATGGTGGGTAAAAAGCTTTATGTCAGTTATGACACGCTGGTGGCGAGTGGCGGTGCCGGCGTGATGGCGAAAATACAGCCTTACATCGGCCGCACCACAGGCTTTTTTGTGGCTCAGGCCGGTCATTTCGGGCGCTTTATGATCCATCTGGGCGTGATGTTACTGTTCAGCGTGCTGCTTTACTGGCGTGGCGAACAGGCTGCCCAGGGCATCCGTCACTTCGCGTTTCGCATGGCGGGACGACGCGGTGATGCTGCGGTGCTGCTGGCGGCACAGTCCATTCGTGCCGTAGCGCTGGGTGTGGTGGTGACGGCGCTGGTGCAGGGTGTGCTGGGCGGCATCGGTCTGGCGATTTCCGGTATTCCTTATGCCACGCTGTTAACGGTACTGATGATCCTCTGCTGCCTGGTACAGCTCGGTCCACTGCTGGTGCTGGTTCCTGCCATCATCTATCTCTACTGGAGCGGCGATACCACCTGGGGCACCGTGCTGCTGGTCTGGAGCTGTGTGGTCGGCACGATGGATAACGTTCTGCGCCCGATGTTAATCCGTATGGGTGCAGACCTGCCGATGATTCTGATCCTCTCAGGCGTGATTGGTGGCCTGTTCGCGTTCGGCATGATTGGTCTGTTTATCGGCCCGGTGGTTCTGGCGGTTTCCTACCGTCTGGTTTCGGTCTGGGTACATGAAGCGCCCGCCCCGGATAAAGACCCGATGGCCTCGGCTGATGCACTGGCCGATCACGAGGGTACCCCACCAGCTGTATAATGCGGTGCAATGGCACTTTGCGCCAATCCCCCTGATGTACATTGATTAGTGCGGTTAATGATGATTAACCGCACCTCTCTTCATCATTCAGATAAATTCTGTTTTTCATTAGCGATTTTTAATAAAAAAGCCATCTTTGACCTAAAAACGACCATTCAGGGCTAAAAAAGATTACTTTCTGCACTGTTTCTTAAGCCAAATGACCAGGTAAAGATGACAAAAGATTATCGGCTTTAAACTAATAAGAGGATTCTTAAAGACGACAGCCAGCCGTATGAATAACATGTTTCCTATGTTCGAAATCAACCTGATGATTTTCAGACAAACTTATTCCCCTGAGTAGAGTAAAGAATTGCTGTGTGTAGTCTTTGCCCATCCCCTGTGATGGGCTTTTTTTTGCCTGAAATAAGCCAGCTATAAATAGAAAAGGCCCGCAATGCGGGCCTTTATGCTTGCTACAACCGGGGATCAGGCGGTTTTATTTAACTGCGCCAGACTCACCCAGGTTTCCACTACGGTATCCGGGTTCAGCGACAGGCTGTCGATGCCCTCTTCCATCAGCCATGCGGCAAAATCCTGATGGTCGGACGGTCCCTGCCCACAGATTCCGACATATTTACCCTGTTTTTTGGCCGCTTTGATCGCCATGGAAAGCAGCGCTTTCACGGCTTCATTACGCTCGTCAAACAGTGCAGAGACAACGCCGGAGTCGCGGTCCAGCCCCAGCGTCAGCTGGGTCATGTCGTTAGATCCAATTGAGAAGCCATCAAAGTGCTGCAGGAACTGATCCGCCAGTAGCGCATTGGACGGAATCTCGCACATCATAATGATTTTCAGTCCGTTTTCGCCGCGCTTCAGTCCCTGACGTGCCAGCTCTTCCACCACCGCCTGCGCCTGATCCACGGTACGGACAAACGGAACCATGATCTCAACGTTCGTAAGGCCCATCTCATTGCGAACACGCTTCACCGCTTCACACTCAAGCGCGAAACAGTCCCGGAAGCTGTCCGCTACATAGCGACCTGCACCACGAAACCCCAGCATCGGGTTTTCTTCTTCAGGCTCGTAGCGCTCACCGCCCACGAGATTGGCATATTCGTTCGTTTTGAAGTCGGAAAGTCGGACAATTACACGTTTCGGTGCAAATGCCGCGCCAAGTGTGGCAATTCCTTCAGTCAGGCGGCCAATGTAAAACTCGACCGGATTATCAAATCCTTTCATCATTTTACGGATCTGCTGCTGCAGTTCCGGTGTCTGTTGATCGAATTCCAGTAGCGCTTTAGGGTGGACGCCAATCATACGGTTAATGATAAATTCCAGACGCGCCAGACCGACACCTTCGTTAGGCAGACAGGCGAAATCAAAGGCACGATCGGGGTTGCCCACATTCATCATAATTTTCAGCGGCAGTTCAGGCAGCGAATCGACCTGAGAACTGGTGACATCAAAATCAAGCAGCTGATCGTAGACGTAGCCGGTGTCGCCCTCAGCACAGGAAACCGTGACCTGATGACCCTCCTTCAAACGATCGGTTGCATCGCCACAGCCAACGACAGCAGGGATACCCAGTTCACGCGCGATGATTGCCGCATGACAGGTTCGTCCGCCACGGTTAGTGACAATCGCTGACGCCTTTTTCATGATCGGTTCCCAGTCCGGATCGGTCATATCCGTCACCAGCACATCACCTTTTTCAATGCGGTGCATTTCGCTGATATCGTGGATGACCTTCACCACGCCTGCGCCAATACGATGACCGATAGCACGGCCTTCCACCACCACGCTGCCCTGACCCTGCAGCGTATAACGTTCCATGACCTGACCATTTGAGCGCACAGTTTCAGGACGCGCCTGAACGATGAACAACTTACCGGTGTGCCCATCTTTGGCCCACTCAATATCCATCGGACGCTGATAATGCTGTTCAATTAAGACAGCCTGTTTAGCCAGGGCCTGCACTTCCTCATCACTTAAGCAAAAACGATCGCGTTCGGCTTCAGGCACATCTTCGATCTGAACCTGCTCGCCATGCGCCTGAGAATCGGCATAGACCATGCGAACCTTTTTCGACCCCATATTGCGGCGCACGATAGCGGGACGATCCGCTGCCAGCGTGGGCTTGTGGACGTAGAATTCGTCCGGGTTAACGGCACCCTGCACCACCATTTCACCCAGTCCCAGCGCAGCAGTAATAAAGACCACCTGATCAAAGCCAGACTCCGTATCAATGGTGAACATCACACCTGAAGAGGCCAGGTCAGAGCGCACCATGCGCTGAATACCCGCAGAGAGCGCCACGCCACGGTGATCATAGCCCTGGTGCACGCGGTAAGAGATAGCGCGGTCATTAAACAGCGAAGCAAAGACATGCTTCACCGCCACCATCACGGCGTCGATACCCTGCACATTCAGGAAGGTTTCCTGCTGACCAGCAAAGGAGGCATCGGGCATATCTTCCGCGGTGGCCGAGGAGCGGACAGCAAACGACGCGGCCTCATCATCGGCAGAAAGTTGCTGATAGGCATCCAGAATGGCGGACTCCAGTTCCGGCAGAAAAGGGGTCTCCACCACCCACTGACGAATCTGCTTACCCGCTGATGCCAGCGCATTCACATCATCAATATCGGTCTCGTCCAGCAGCGCGTAAATTCGCTGATTGAGCCCGCTTTGATCAAGAAACAGGTTAAAGGCATAGGATGTCGTCGCGAATCCATTGGGTACAGAAACACCCAGCGAAGAGAGATTAGTAATCATTTCACCCAGAGAGGCATTCTTACCGCCTACCCGATCAACATCATGCATACCAAGCTGGTTATACCAGAGCACGAGTGGCTGTTCGCCATTAATGGACATTGCGCTTATCCTTTATCAATTAACAATGAATGGACACAGGGAGTTATCTCTTTTCAGCCTGGCATATCACCCCCTCAATAACGATGTGTTGAATCGTTAAAGCAGAATTTCAGCAACAGTTTCAGAATTGTGAGCGAAATTTTTTGCTGTTGCGCAATGACGCTATTTTTCGCTAAATGATTGATGCAGCAGGAAATGACAGATTTTCAGCCATTTAATCCCTCTGTTTTGTTGCGCAACAGTTGCGTGACTATTTGCAGCGTAATAAGGGTTTAAAGCATCCCGGTGAAGCGAAACCGCGGTTAGTTTTTAATTATCCTGATGAAACAGCAGACAAAAAATCCGGACAGGCATTACAGAAACTAAAATCAGAGATGAATTATTTAAGCGCATGGCTCATGCTAACGGCTCACTCTTGTCTGAGGCTGATTACGTTATGACAACTGACAGAAGCGTTTTTTATATCTCCGATGGTACGGCCATTACGGCTGAAGTACTGGGTCATGCGGTGCTGTCACAATTTCCGGTTAATATCACCAGTCTGACGCTGCCCTTCGTAGAAAATGTCCAGCGTGCGCTGGCGGTTAAAGCCCAGATTAACGCCCTTTATCAGCAGAGCGGTGTGCGGCCACTGGTGTTTTTCTCGATCGTCACCCCGGAAGTGCGCGACATCATCGTGCAGAGCGACGGCTTTTGTCAGGATATCGTGCAGGCGCTGGTGGCACCGCTGCAGCAGGAGCTGGGTTTGTCCCCCGCACCGGTTGCTCACCGTACTCACGGACTGGATGCCAGTAATCTGGGTAAATATGATGCGCGTATTGCGGCGATCGATTACGCACTGGCGCATGATGACGGTATCTCGCTGCGCGGACTCGAGGATGCGCAGGTTATTCTGTTGGGTGTCTCGCGCTGTGGTAAAACTCCCACCAGCCTCTATCTGGCGATGCAATTTGGTGTGCGCGCCGCCAACTACCCGTTCATCGCAGATGACATGGATAACCTCAAACTGCCGCCCGCGCTGCGCGCGCATCAGAATAAACTGTTCGGGCTGACTATCGATCCGGAACGCCTGGCGGCGATACGTCAGGAGCGGGCGGAAAATACCCGTTACGCCTCAATGCGTCAGTGCCGACTGGAAGTGGGCGAAGTAGAAGCGCTGTTTCGCACCCATCAGATCCGCTATCTCAACAGCACCAACTACTCGGTGGAAGAGATTGCCACCAAAATTCTCGACATCATGGGTCTGACGCGCCGCATGTACTGAGAGTGTTATCGATGCTGAGTTGTAAAGCGATGCTGCCGTCGCTTTTGATTTCATTATCAAATCCCGGGTTGAATTCGCAGGCTAATGGTTTATTGTGACCACCATCACTTCCCGGTATTTCACCGCTGCGAAGAACCGTTTTCGAGAAACTCATGAACAAAACCGACGAACTGCGTACCGCACGCATTGGTAGTCTGATTACCCCCGCCAGCCTGGCGGCTGACCATCCCGTTTCCCCGGCCATTGCCGACAATGTCACGGCTGCCCGTAAACGTATAGCCCGTATTCTGACCGGTGAAGATCCCCGCCTGCTGGTGGTGATTGGCCCCTGCTCACTGCACGACCCGAAAGCGGCTCTGGAGTATGCAGAGCGTCTGAACGCATTGCGCAGCCGCTATGACGATCGGCTGGAAATTGTGATGCGCGCCTACTTCGAGAAGCCGCGCACCGTGGTGGGCTGGAAAGGCTTAATCTCTGATCCGAACCTGGATGGCAGCTACGATGTAAACCGGGGCATTGGTATCGCCCGCAAACTGCTGATTGATATCAACGCGCTGGGATTGCCTACCGCCACAGAGTTCCTGGATATGGTGATCGGCCAGTTTATTGCCGACCTGATCAGCTGGGGAGCGATTGGCGCTCGCACCACCGAAAGCCAGATCCACCGAGAAATGGCGTCGGCCCTCTCCTGCCCGGTCGGCTTTAAAAACGGCACCGACGGTAACGTTCAGATTGCCGTGGATGCGATTCGCGCCGCACGCGCCAGCCATATGTTCCTGTCGCCGGACAAGCTGGGGCAGATGACGATCTATCAGACCAGCGGCAACCCGCATGGACATGTGATCCTGCGTGGTGGCAAGCAGCCTAACTATCATGCCAGTGATGTCGCTGCCGCGGCGGAGAGTCTGTCTGCCTTTAATCTGCCAGAGCAGCTGGTAATCGACTTCAGTCACGGCAACTGCCTGAAGCAGCATCGTCGTCAGATGGATGTGGCGGCAGAGGTAGCGGAGCAGATTAAAGCAGGATCGCGGGCTGTTGCCGGTGTGATGATTGAGAGCTTCCTGGAAGAGGGTAATCAGAAAGTGGTGAGCGGCGAACCGCTGGTTTACGGCAAGTCGATTACCGATCCCTGCCTCGGCTGGCAGGAGAGCGAAAAAGTGCTCGCCCTGCTGGCCGAGGCGGTTTCTCATCGCCTCTGATTTTCAGTTAGCTGGAGCAGCTCACCTCTAACGTTTTGCCCCAGTCTGGCGGCCGCTGACGATATTCAGCGGCCGTCTCATCGCTAAAGGGCTGCTGTAACGCCTGATGCAGGCGTGCCAGCGCACCCTGCTCGCCCCGCTCCGCCTCTTCAATCGCCTGCTGTGCCAGATAGTTGCGCAGAATCACCGCCGGATTAGCGGCCTTCATCACTGCCTGACGTTCCGTATCACTGACCTGCTCGTCCATCAGACGGCTGCGATAGCGCTGATACCAGCCATCAAACGCCTCACGATCGATAAACTCATCGCGCAACGGTGAGCGGCTTTCAGCCTGTTGAGTCTCACTTAGCAGCCGGAACGTCAGCGTGTAATCGCTGTGCTCCTGGGTCATCAGGGCCAGCAGATCGGTCAGAATCTCATTATCGTTGCTCTGCTGTGTCAACAGACCGAGCTTCGCACGCATCCGCTCGCCCCAGACCCGCATAAGTTCAGGTTCATAGGCGCTCAGTGCCGTCCGCAACTGCTCCGTGGTCAGCAGACCCGAAAGCGCGTGCGCCAGCCGGTTAAGATTCCACAGGCCAATCATCGGCTGATTTTCAAAGCTGTAGCGACCCTGATAGTCGCTGTGATTGCAGATGAAGTCAGGCTGATAATCATCCAGAAAACCAAAGGGGCCATAGTCGATGGTCAGGCCAAAAATCGACATGTTGTCGGTGTTCATCACCCCATGCGCAAAGCCCACGCTCTGCCACAGGGCAATCAGCCGCGCGGTACGTAACACAATGTCGGTAAACCATTGCTGATAGCGGTCCGCTTCCGCTTCCAGATGCGGCCAGTGATGACGAATCGCGTAGTCGGCCAGCTGCTGAACTTTCTCCTGCTGCTGACTATAAAAGAAATGCTCGAAATGCCCGAACCGCAGATGGCTCGGTGAGATACGCATCAGCATTGCGCCACGCTCGGTGGTTTCGCGGTAGACCGGCTCATCGCCTATCGACAGGGTCAATGCTCGCGTGGTGGGAATGCCAAGATGGTGCAGCGCCTCTGAGGCGAGGAACTCTCGCACGCTGGAACGGATGACAGCGCGACCATCCCCCATCCTTGAGTAAGGCGTCAGGCCTGCGCCCTTGAGATGCCAGTCAAGTTTACTGCCATCATCAAGGCGCTGTTCACCCAGCAGAATGCCGCGCCCGTCACCAAGCTGGCCCGCCCAGACACCAAACTGATGGCCACTGTAGACCTGCGCCAGCGGCTGCATGCCGGGCAGCAGGGCTGCGCCGTGCCAGACGTCATGACCGTTACCGGCAAAAAGTTTGCTATCCAGACCCATTGAGGTTGCAAGTGGTGCGTTGTGATACAGCAGGCGTCCGCCTGTCAGCGGTGTGGGGTTTAGCGCGGTGTAACACCCTGTCAGTTCCCGAAACCAGGTGTTGTCAAAAATGGCCTTACCAGAAGACATTATTTCTCCCATGCGCTGCTCAGCGGTACGTAGATGAGTCCTCTAGTGTAACGCTGATAGCGGGGATTAAAAGAGGGTATCAACCAGGATGCTGAGAAGATGGCATACGATCATCGGCGCAGAGCAGTGAACGCAGTGCATCCGATTTTACTACCGGGAAGAGCGCACCCTGGAAGTCGACACCGTTCAGCTGGCTGACTTTATCGAACAACACTTCATCGTCAATGCCACAAATAATGAGTCGGTCACAATGGGCGCGAAAATTATCGATAATGCTCTGAATAAACGGCACGAATGACGCGCGTTTTGCCAGCGAATGAATAAACTCTTTATCCAGACAGATACAACTGAATAAATTATCGTAGACTGCATTAGAGGGTGTCTTACCCGCGCCGAAATGTGAAAGTGCTAAATTAAATTCAGCGTGCAGGTCAGCCAGTAAGGGATTATTTTTGCCCAGTTTCAGTTGCGGAAACGTTTCAGTGATATTCAACAGAATGAACGGCAGCTGCTTTATTTTCCGCATAACTAATTCACTGGCCTGCAGTGTCCGGGCCATCCCTTCATCAATACGGATAAATGCTGACACAGAATGCGCTTCAAATAACGCGCGATTCTGCTCCAGCAATCCAATCTGACTTTGCAGAAGGCGCAGCTGCTGCGACTCATCAAGCTGCGGCAGCAACAGATCCTGCGGCAGAGTGATGGGAGCACTTTCATGCACCAACTGCGTTACCAGCTCGACAGCGGTCAACCGTCCGTGAACATCACAGACAGGATAGAACCAGATTTCCGACTGATAGTCGGCCGAGAGATGAATTTTCATTTTGATGCCAGAATAAGCGGCGATGGAGATATCGTATAGTAATGGTTGGGTACAGGCAATAGTGCCAAATCATTGAAGAGACGGACTTCTTTGCCCTTCCACCGCCGTTTGACAACAGGCAGTCACGCTTAAGCCAAATAATAGCGATAAAATACCGCTTATTAGTGGAATTAAAAAAGCATTTATTCTGGTTATTAAAACCCACAGTCAATAACTGTCATTTAAAATAAAGCTTTTACTCTCTGTTTCGGCTCTATTTAAAATTGGACTTAAGTCAGATTTGGCGAACGGCGTTTAAATACGGCGCGCCTGCCAGAACACTTTCCGCCAGTAGACATTGTCGAGCGAAGAGCGGACTACGCCCTGGCTGGTTGACGCGTGGATGAAGGCATTATCGGTGTCATAAATACCCACATGCAGGCCATTTTCGCCACGTCCGGTTTTGAAAAAGACCAGATCGCCTGGCAACAGTTCATCTTTACTGATTCGGGTGCCAATATCGCTTTGGGCTGAGGTGGTGCGCGGCAGCTGTAGCGAAAATTTGTCGCGGAAGGTCAGATAGACAAAGCCAGAGCAGTCAACGCCGTTACGACTCATGCCGCCATAGCGATAAGGCGTGCCACGCCAGTGACCGAGCTGATCGTTCAGTTCCGCTATCACAGTGATCGAATCGGAAAGACGGCCATTAATCGGCGGAGCGTGATGACTGCATCCCGACAGCAGCAGAACTAAAATCAGCAAACCCAGGCGCATCGCCAAATGTCCTTATCAGAAGTTACAACCGGCTTAATGTAGCGGTAAAGCCCGCCATGTAGCAAGTGTCAGGGCAGGACGGTCAGTAGCGTGCGTCCTTCGAGTTGAATCTGCCGGAAAGTTATCTGGTAAAGGGGAGTCAGGCGCTGCGGCGTCAGGACCTTTGCCGGTTCGCCCTGTGCAACCACCTGTCCCCTGTTCATCAGCCAGACCCGATCGGCGTGTTGCAGGCTGTGGTTGAGATCGTGACTACTGGCGATAACGCTGATACCTGCCGCGCACAGCGCCGCAATCAGATCGTCTGCCGCTTTCTGCTGGCCGATATCCAGCGCCGTCATTGGCTCATCGAGAATTAACAATCGCCCGTGGGGATTGATGAGAGGATCAATCTGCGCGCAGACTGCCGCCAGCCTGACGCGCTGCCATTCACCGCCGGAGAGTCTGGTCAGGGAACGGGTTAATTTATCCTGCAGCTGCAGCTGTTGCAGCAGCGTACTGAGCCGGACATCGGACTGCGACCCCGCCTGCTTCAGATGCAGACGTAAATAGTGCCAGACCGGCATCTGGCTCAGCGGCGCCTGCTGCTGGGGCAGCCAGCCCCGAACCCTGGAGAGCGCCGCGCCGCGCCAGTCACTCAGCGGCTTTTCATCCAGCAGCACCCTCCCTGAGGCGGGTTGCAGACCCGCAATCACACTCAGTAAGGTGCTTTTACCTGCGCCATTCGGGCCTGCCACATGCAGCAGCTGACCGGCGGCAAGTTCACCGTTCATTGGCAGCAGCCGCCCGGGAACAGCAGCCTGATGCAGGCGTAACAGCATCTATTTTGCCAGCGCCTGCTTAATGGTTTCCAGAATGATTGGATCTTCCGGCGTCATATCAGGTGCAAAACGCTGGATCACGCTGCCGTCACGGCCAATCAGGAATTTTTCGAAATTCCACAGAATGTCGCCCTGCGCTTTCGGCGCGCGGCCTTTACTCTCCATACGCTCGTAAAAGCCGCTGCCTTCCGGACGCACCGCATCAGGACGGGCCGCGATCATCTGCGCATAAAGTGGATGACGACCTTCGCCGTTGACCTCGGTTTTGGCAAACATCGGGAACGTGACGCCATAGGTCGTGCTGCAGAAGGTTTTGATCTCCTCACTGCTGCCCGGCTCCTGCTCCAGAAACTGATTGCAGGGGAAACCGAGTACGCTGAAGCCCTGATCCTGCCAGGCTTTCTGCAGGTTTTCCAGCTCTTCATATTGCGGCGTCAGACCACATTTAGAGGCCACATTGACCACCAGCAGAACCTTGCCCTGCCACTGTGACAGCGTGGTTTTTTCTCCATCGAGCGTAACCAGTTCAGTCTCATAAATGTTCATGCTATTTCCTTTGTGGATGCTGTTGTGGATCCAGAATAACCAGCCGAAGCTAGCGCGAAGATTTCACCAGTAAAATAATAAACAGCGGCGCGCCCAGTGTCGCGGTCACGACACCTATCGGCAATTCCGCCGAGGTCAGCGCCAGACGTGCCACGATATCGGCGGCCAGAAGCACCGCCGCGCCCGCCAGCGCCGAGGCCGGCAGCAGATAACGGTGATCGCTGATACCGCTCAGGCGCAGGAGATGCGGGATGACCAGCCCGACAAAACCAATGGCACCGGCCATCGCGACGCTGATACCCACCAGCCATCCCATCGCCAGCACCAGCAGGTTACGCCAGTAAAAGAGGGACAGTCCGAGCTGACGGGCGGATGTCTCGCCCAGCGCCAGCAGATTGAGGATGGGCCCGGTCGCTCCCAGGGCCAGCATCACCGGCAGCAGCGCCAGCATCATCCAGCCATAGCGCCAGTCAATCCCGCTGAATCCCCCCATCATCCAGTACATCAACTGACGCAGATCGAGACTGGTGCTGAAGTAGACCGCCCAGGTCATGATGGCGCTGCAAATAATCCCCAGCGCCACACCGGTCAGCAACAGCCGGGTGACCGAAAGCTGACGATGCGCAAAATGCAGCAGAATTAGCGTAATAATCAACGCACCGGCCATCGCCGCCAGCCCGAGGCTCCACAGCGAGCCGCTGCCCAGCAGCACGCCGAGCACCAGGCCAATACCGGCGCCGTTCGAGACGCCAAGGAGGCCAGGCTCTGCCAGCGGATTGGTAAACAGCGCCTGCATCACCACACCGCATATCGCCAGAGACGCCCCCACCAGTACCACCGCCAGGCTGCGGGGGAACCGCAACTGCCAGACAAAGAGTCTGCCGCTCTCGGAGAACCACGCTGCGGGCGCGATCCAGCTGTCTCCGGCACAGAGGCTGAGACAGAGCAGTGCACAGAGCGTAAGAGCCAGCGCAATCAGCCATTTCTGGCCGCGCTGGTCGGACTGGCGCGCGAACGTGTCGAGCAGAGACATAAGCAGGATTAGCTGAGAAAACAGTGATTTGATTGTAGAGAGATTGCAGAAAAAAGAAAGGCTGATGAGGCGGTTTACGCTGGCCTGCCGTGGCGATTAACGGCGCGGGGAGTGGTGAGGTTGTGTGCCGGAACCATGAAAAAAGGCCGCTTTCGCGGCCTTTTTGAAACGCTGAAATTCAGTCAGTCTCTTTGGGTGTAGCGTTCTCTACGCGGCTTTTCAGCTTCTGTCCTGGGCGGAACGTTACTACGCGACGCGCAGTAATCGGAATATCTTCACCCGTTTTCGGGTTTCTGCCAGGACGCTGGTTTTTGTCACGCAGGTCGAAATTACCAAACCCAGACAGTTTAACCTGTTCTCCATTTTCCAAAGCGCGGCGAACCTCTTCGAAAAACAGCTCCACTAACTCTTTGGCATCGCGTTTGCTTAACCCGAGTTTCTCAAACAGGTACTCTGACATCTCAGCTTTTGTAAGCGCCATAGGTTCAATCCCTCAAGGTTGCCTGGAATCGCTCTTTTAATGCCGCAACGCATTTGCCAACGGTCGCGGCAATCTCCTCTTCTTCGAGTGTCCGGCTGGTATCCTGCAAAATCAGGCTGATTGCGAGGCTCTTGTAGCCCTCAGAAACGCCCTTACCGCGGTACACGTCAAACAAGTTTACGCCAACTACCTGATTTACGCCAACTTTCTTACACTCTGCGATGATATCTGCTGCAGGGACGTTTTCAGCCACCACAACAGCAATATCACGACGGTTCGCCGGGAAGCGAGAAATCTCGCGCGCGTCAGGCAGGACGCGGTCTGCGACCTTATTCCAAAGCAGTTCAAAGACTAAGGTGCGGCCATTAAGATCAAGCTTACGTTCCAGCTCAGGATGAACCACGCCGATAAAACCGATATGTTCATCATGCAAATAAATCGCCGCGCTCTGTCCTGGATGCAACGCCGGATTCACTTCAGCACGGAAGCTGATGTTATCCAGTTTGCCGGTTAAATCGAGCAGCGACTCTAAATCGCCTTTCAAATCATAGAAGTCAACGGTCTGACGCGCCAGATCCCAGTGCTCTTCAACGCGGTTGCCGCTGATCACGCCAGCCAGCATAAGATCCTGACGGATACCTAAATCCGCCTGGCTATCGGGCACAAAACGTAAGCCGCTCTCGAACAGGCGTACGCGGCTCTGCTGACGGTTCTGGTTGTAAACCACTGCACTGAGCAGGCCAGTCCAGAGTGACAGACGCATCGTCGACATGTCGCTGGAGATCGGGCTTGGCAGTAGCAGCGCCTCTTCACCCGGATGAAGCAGCTGCTGGATTTTTGGATCAACGAAGCTGTAGGTAATCGCTTCCTGATAACCTTTATCCACCAGCATGTTTTTAGCGCGCTTCAGCGACAGGTTCGCTTCGCGGTGCTGGGTCATTACCAGCCCGGCCTGTACTGGCACATCCGGAATGTTGTTATAGCCGTAAATACGCGCCACTTCTTCGACCAGGTCTTCTTCGATCGCCATATCGAAGCGCCAGCTCGGGGCCACAGCCTGCCACTGCCCTTCACCCACAGTGACTTCACAGCCCAGGCGGGTCAGGATGTCAGTGACCTGATCATCCGCAATGACGTGGCCAATCAGACGGTCCAGTTTTTCACGGCGCAGGGTGATCGTCGCCGGTACAGGGAGTGCTGTCTGATGGGTCTGATCGATGACTGGGCCCGCTTCACCGCCGCAGATTGACAGCAGCAGCTCGGTCGCACGCTCCAGCGCGGTGTGTTGCAGCGCCGGATCAACGCCACGCTCGTAGCGATGTGACGCGTCGGTATGCAGACCATGACGACGTGCGCGACCGGTGATAGAAAGCGGGTCAAAGTATGCGCACTCGAACAGGATGTTTTGCGTTTCGCCGTTCACACCTGAATGTTCGCCACCAAAAATACCGGCCATGGCCAGCGCTTTCTGGTGATCGGCGATCACTAAGGTATCACTCTGCAGACTGGCTTCAGTGCCATCCAGCAGTGTCAGCTTTTCGCCCTCTTTCGCCATGCGCACCACGATACCGCCGTCAATGCGGTCGAGGTCGAAGGCGTGCATCGGCTGACCCAGTTCCAGCAGAACGTAGTTAGTGATGTCTACAACCGGATCGATTGAGCGAATGCCGCAGCGACGCAGCTTCTCTTTCATCCACAGTGGCGTCGCCGCCGCAACGTTAATCCCTTTCACTACGCGGCCCAGATAGCGCGGACAGGCTTCTGTTGCGTCAACCTGGATCGGGAATGTCTCGTTGAGCGTAGCCGTGACCGGCTGCATCTGCGGCTTGTTCAGCGGTAAACCGTTCAGCACAGCGACATCACGGGCGATACCGATCAGACCCAGGCAGTCGGCGCGGTTAGGCGTGACGCTGATTTCAATGGTGTTGTCATCCAGCTGCAGGTATGTGCGGATGTCGGTGCCAATGGGCGCATCGGCAGGCAGTTCGATAATGCCGTTGTGGTCGTCGGAAATGCCCAGCTCGGAGAACGAGCAGAGCATACCTTCAGACGGCTCGCCACGCAGTTTGGCCGCTTTGATTTTGAAATCACCTGGCAGCACGGCACCCACGGTCGCGACGGCGACTTTCAGTCCCTGACGGCAGTTCGGCGCGCCACAGACGATATCCAGCAGACGCTCGCCGCCCACATTGATTTTGGTCACACGCAGCTTGTCGGCATTGGGGTGCTGACCGCACTCAACCACTTCACCGACCACGACGCCATGAAACGCACCCGCAACCGGCTCAACGCCGTCCACTTCCAGGCCAGCCATGGTGATTTGTTCAGACAGCGCAGCGCTGTCCAGGGCTGGATTTACCCATTCGCGTAACCAGAGTTCACTGAATTTCATTGGATATCCTGCCCTTACTTAAATTGTTTGAGGAAACGTAAATCATTTTCGAAGAAAGCACGCAGATCGGTCACGCCGTAGCGCAACATGGTCAGACGCTCCATGCCCATACCAAAGGCGAAGCCGGAATAGACTTCCGGATCGATGCCGACATTACGCAGCACATTTGGATGTACCATGCCGCAACCCAGCACTTCGAGCCATTTACCGTTTTTACCCATCACGTCCACTTCTGCGGACGGCTCAGTAAACGGGAAGTAAGAAGGACGGAAACGGATCTGCAAATCTTCTTCGAAGAAGTTGTTAAGGAAATCGTGCAGCGTCCCTTTCAGATTGGTAAAGCTGATGTTTTTATCAACAATCAGCCCTTCCATCTGATGGAACATCGGCGTATGCGTCTGGTCGTAATCGTTACGGTAGACGCGGCCTGGTGCAATAATGCGGATTGGCGGCTGCTGAGCCTGCATAGTACGGATCTGTACGCCAGAGGTCTGGGTGCGCAGCAGGCGGGTAGCGTCGAACCAGAAGGTATCATGATCGGCACGCGCCGGATGATGGGCAGGAATATTCAGCGCATCGAAGTTATGATAATCATCTTCAATTTCTGGTCCGGTCACGACAGCAAAGCCTAACTCACCGAAGAAAGTCTCAATGCGATCCATGGTGCGGGTCACCGGATGCAGACCGCCATTCTCAATACGACGGCCCGGCAGAGAAACATCAATGGTCTCTTCCGCAAGACGGGCGTTCAGCACTGCGGATTCCAGCGCATCTTTGCGGGCATTGAGACGCTCGGTGACCTGCTGTTTCGCTTCGTTGATAACAGCGCCCGCTGCAGGACGCTCTTCGGCTGGCAGCTCGCGTAATGTGGTCATCTGCAGTGTCAGATGTCCTTTCTTACCCAGGTATTCGACGCGCACCGCGTCAAGGGCGGCGATATCCGTCGCCCCGTCGATGGCCGCCGTGGCGCTGGCCACCAGTTCTGCGAGTTGGGACATAATTTCCTCTTTTTCCAGTCAGGCTGGTCAGTTCTCGTTGGGACCTGCCGGTCCAATATGCTAGCGCCAGAAACAAAAAAGCCTCCACGAGGGAGGCTTTCAGCGCGATTTTTCGTTTCTTCTCTTATGCGCAAAAGCCCCCGAATGTCAGGCGCTAAAGTAAAAAAAGAAACGGAAAATAGCAGCATTCATGCTTGCGGTTACCTTGTGATGCTATACAGGGGTACTATTGAAATGCTCAGCGACTAAAATGTCAATCATTTGCGTAAGTTACAGGCAATAAAAAAGGGAGCAAGCTCCCTTTTCCATCTGACTTACGCCAGGGCTGATTTCGCTTTTTCGACCAGTGCAGAGAATGCCACTTTGTCGAATACAGCGATGTCGGCCAGGATCTTACGGTCAATCTCAATAGCTGCTTTCTTCAGACCATTGATGAAACGGCTGTATGACATGCCGTTCTGACGTGCCGCTGCGTTAATACGCGCGATCCACAGCTGACGGAACTGACGCTTACGCTGACGACGGTCACGGTAAGCATACTGACCAGCTTTGATAACAGCCTGGAAAGCAACACGGTAAACACGTGAACGTGCACCGTAATAGCCTTTAGCTTGTTTTAAGATTTTTTTGTGACGTGCGCGAGCAACTACACCACGTTTTACACGAGCCATTTAGCTCTCCTGTTTAATATTCTGAATTAAAGAAAAAAATTTACTTATGCGTACGGCAGGCAGGCAATAACCAGACCCAGATCGCCTTTAGACACCATGCCTTTCGGACGCAGGTGACGTTTACGCTTAGTAGATTTTTTAGTCAGAATATGACGCAGGTTTGCGTGTTTACGCTTGAAGCCGCCAGAAGCGGTCTTCTTGAAGCGCTTAGCCGCGCCACGTACAGTTTTAATCTTTGGCATTTTAAAAATATCCACTTCGCATTGTTAATAACATGACCCAGACAGGCGAACAGACAATCGCACAACGCAAGCGTTGCGCGATTACTGCTACTTGAAAGCCTACTGTTTCTTCTTAGGAGCGAGCACCATGATCATCTGGCGGCCTTCGATCTTCGAAGGGAAGGATTCGACAATGGCCAAATCCAGATCTTCACAAAGGTCTTTACGGACGCGGTTAAGCACTTCCATACCGATCTGCTGGTGCGCCATCTCACGACCGCGGAAACGCAGCGTGATTTTGGCTTTATCGCCATCTTCCAGAAAGCGAATCAGGTTGCGTAGTTTGACCTGATAGTCGCCATCATCGGTTCCAGGACGGAATTTGATTTCCTTAACCTGAATAACTTTCTGCTTCTTCTTCTGTTCCTTAGAAGATTTGCTTTTTTCATAGAGGAACTTGCCGTAATCCATAATACGGCAGACCGGCGGTTCGGCATTCGGGCTGATTTCGACTAAGTCGCCGCCCGCTTCCTCAGCTTTTTCCAAAGCTTCGCGTAATGTGACAATGCCAATCGGCTCGCCATCCATGCCTGTTAAGCGCACTTCAGTTGCGCGAATTTCACTGTTAATCTTGTTCGGACGCGTAGGTAGTACTCGTTTTCCGCCTTTAATACTTTATTCCTCCAATTGTTGAAGATTTCGGCTGCGAACCTCTTGTTGCAATTTCGCAACAAACACATCGACATCCATCGACCCAAGGTCTTTACCACGGCGGGTGCGAACGGCAACTTTGCCAGCTTCCACCTCTTTATCACCGCAGACCAACATATAAGGGACGCGACGTAATGTGTGCTCGCGGATTTTAAAGCCTATCTTCTCATTTCTCAAGTCTGCTTTCACACGAATGCCAGCATTCTGCAGCTTACGCGTCAAAGACTCAACATATTCCGCTTGTCCATCGGTAATATTCATTACCACGACTTGCAGCGGTGCCAGCCAGGTTGGGAAGAAACCGGCAAATTCTTCGGTAAGAATACCGATGAAACGCTCCATTGATCCCAGAATCGCACGGTGAATCATCACTGGCGTCTGACGATCATTGTTTTCACCCACATACGTTGCTTCAAGGCGTTTTGGCAGGGAGAAGTCTAGCTGAACTGTGCCGCACTGCCAGGCGCGATCAAGGCAATCATACAACGTGAACTCAATTTTAGGACCGTAGAACGCACCTTCGCCAGGCTGGAACTCAAACTCAATATTGTTTTCGTTCAGCGCGGCAGCCAGGTCTTCCTCGGCACGATCCCACATTTCATCTGTACCGATGCGCTTCTCAGGACGGGTGGATAACTTCACCACGATCTTTTCAAAGCCGAAGGTGCTGTACATGTCATAAACCATGCGGATACAGCTGTTTACTTCGTCACGTACCTGCTCTTCAGTACAGAAGACGTGCGCGTCATCCTGGGTAAAGCCACGTACACGCATCAGACCGTGCAGCGCACCTGATGGTTCATTACGGTGACAGCTACCGAACTCCGCCATACGCAATGGCAGGTCACGGTAAGATTTCAGACCCTGATTGAAGATCTGAACATGCCCAGGACAGTTCATCGGTTTGATGCAATATTCACGGTTCTCAGACGAGGTCGTGAACATCGCTTCTTTGTAGTTTTCCCAGTGCCCGGTTTTTTCCCACAGGACGCGGTCCATCATGAAGGGACCTTTCACTTCCTGGTACTGGTACTCTTTTAATTTGCTGCGGACAAACACTTCCAGTTCGCGGAAGATGGTCCAGCCGTCATTATGCCAGAAGACCATGCCTGGTGCTTCTTCCTGCATATGGTAGAGATCCAGCTGCTTACCAATCTTACGATGGTCACGCTTCGCCGCCTCTTCCAGACGCTGCAGATAGGCTGCCAGCTGCTTTTTGTCTGCCCATGCGGTGCCATAAATACGCTGCAGCATTTTGTTGCTGCTGTCGCCGCGCCAGTAGGCACCGGAGATCTTCTGCAGTTTAAAATGATGGCAGAACCGCATGTTCGGCACGTGCGGACCGCGGCACATGTCGACATATTCTTCGTGATGATACAGGCCAGGTTTATCGTCATGGCTGATGTTTTCATCAAGTATGGTGGTCTTGTAAATTTCGCCGCGCGCCGCAAAGACGTCACGTGCTTCCTGCCAGCTGACCTTTTTCTTCACCACATCGTAGTTGGTTTCAGCCAACTGATGCATGCGTTTTTCCAGCAGGTCGATATCTTCCTGAGTCAGGGTACGATCGATGTCGACATCATAATAGAAGCCGTTATCAATGACCGGACCGATCGCCATTTTGGTATCCGGCCACAGCTGTTTAATCGCATGCCCTAACAGGTGCGCACAGGAGTGACGGATGATTTCCAGGCCCGCTTCATCTTTAGCGGTAATAATCGCAACAGCAGCATCTTCGGTAATGGGATCGACAGCATCAACCAGTTCACCGTTAACGCGGCCAGCGATGCAGGCTTTTGCCAGACCCGGACCGATGTCCAGCGCAATATCCATCACACTGACGGGGCGGTCAAAGACACGCTGGCTGCCATCAGGAAGCGTAATTACAGGCATTTCATATCCTTATTTGCAGTGGTAAGCCACACGAAAGCCTACATGCAATGTAATGTAGAATGAGTGACCTGGCGTGATATCAGACCCACATTGTCGGAATGTCGCCAGGATTTTAGTGCGGGGCAGATAATAGCAGTTTTCCCCGTTGAGAAAAACCCATCCCCTTTTCCCTAAGCCATGGAGAGGACAAAAAAAAGCGGCCTGACACACTGTCAGGCCGCCGGATACACCCAGGCAAAAATGCGCTTACATGGCGTAAGAGAGCATGATTGAGGTTTTGGTATCCGTACGATCCGGCGCAGATTCAGCCGGATGGTTGTTCCAGCTCACGTTGTAAGCCAGTTTCAGCGCGAAATGGCTGTTGATCGCTACCTGCAGACCGGTTTCGGAGTTCACCGTGGTGTCTTCTCCGAAGGTACTCAGCACGGAGACACCCTGAATGAATTTAGTGGTATCGGTCAGCTGCCACTGATAGCTGACTGCGCCATAGCCCAGCGCCTTGGTCTCATGGCCACCGGCGTGGTAATCATCATAACGTACGCCCGGACCGAATTCCGCACGCAGCGAGTGTACCGGGCCATTCAGAATCTGACGACCGTAACCGGCAGTCAGGACGTCGCGTGAATCGTAACCGTTGAAACGATCGCTTAACCAGCTCGCCTGTCCAAACAGGTAGTCATACGAGTTAAGGTTGTAACGTGAACGACCACCAATGTTGTAGGTCTCAGAAGAGCGCTCATCATTTGAAGAGGTATTAGCTGCGTTACCCCACAAGCTGTATGCCATAGATGACTGATACCAGGTCATATTGGTCTGGGCCGTTGTGGATGAGCTGGTCGTGTTACCGGTTTGCGCCAGGTATCCCGCAGCAGCAGAACCTTCAAATGGCTTTTTAGCGGTAGAAGGGTCATCCATTGATGTAAATACGGCGTTATCGGCCAGTGCCTGGTGACAAAAAGCTCCGGCGGAGAGCAAAAGAACAGCAGACAGCTTGTTATAGGCTTTCATTAAATGTGATCCGTGCGACTGTTTAAAAAACGGAGAGTCTGAAGCGTTTTGCCAGGCATTCAATGCAATTTACGGTAAGTTTTGTAAAAAATTATTAACTTACACAAAATGCCTGGAATTGCCCTGACAACCCCTGTTAATTGGGACTCATCTTATTAACGTCGCGCATTATAGTGCTGCACAAATGAAAAGCCAGACGTAACGGCAGAAGAATTTTTCATCATCCTCCTGGCTCCTTACACAGATTTACGCTGTGCGTCACGTCCGATACCCGGCATCTCCTTCATAATTCGCCTGATTTTTCGCCATGGTCTACGCTCAGTTCAGTTTCTTTTCCCCTGGAGGTACCGCATGAGCAGCAATGATTTAACCCGCTACATTGTGACCTTTCATTATCAGGAGTCGGGATTGAGTGACATCCTGGAACTGACCAGCGCAATGACCGCCGCCGGTTTTACCACCACGCTGACTGACAACGACGGTCACCCCCATGAGCTGGGAACGAACAGCTATGGCATTGTCAGTTCACTGGAGGCTGAAGATCTGCGACAACAGGTTACGGCGGCCGGTGAAAGCGCGTTGGGTCAGAAACCTGAAGTGACTGTCATGACCGTTGAAGAGTATCTGCGCAACACGGCGGATTTTCGCCCCGCCACCTCCGCGCCAGAATAAGAGGTGCAATCGTGCGCGTTTTGGTGAATATTTAGGCAATACAATCGTTCTTACGCAGCGAATAACGAGGATAGCCCAATGTGGTCAGCCATTAGTCGTCTGTTAAGCGAGCAGTTAGGCAACGCCGAAATCACTCAACGTCACGCCCTTGCGGGTGGTGATATCCATCCTGCCTGGCATATCCGCTACGGTGAACATGACGTCTTTGTCAAAAGTAACAGCCGCGACATGCTTTCGCTTTTTACCTGGGAAGCCGATCAGCTGGCCTTGCTGGCGCGCACCGGCACAGTTCGGGTGCCGAAGGTCTATGGTGTGGGTCATCATCGTGAGGAGAGCTTTCTGCTGCTGGAATATATCCGGCCACAGCCGCTGGATGAACAGAGTGCGTTTCAGTTGGGACAGCAACTGGCTCGTCTGCACCAGTGGAGCGAGCAGACGCAGTTCGGACTGGATTTCGACAATAATATTACCACCACGCCACAACCTAACAGCTGGCTGCGGCGCTGGTCGGTGTTTTTTGCCGAACAGCGCATTGGCTGGCAATTGCAGCTGGCGGCGGAAAAAGGCATTCAGTACGGCGATACGGAGTTGATTATCGCCTCCGTGCAGCGGGTGCTCGCGTCCCATCATCCGCAACCGTCGCTGTTGCATGGCGATCTCTGGCCCGCTAACTGCGCCAGCAGCGACCAGGGCCCCTGGCTGTTCGATCCCGCCTGCTACTGGGGTGACCGCGAATGTGATTTAGCGATGCTAAGCTGGTACCCCGACCTGCCTCGCCAGATTTACGACGGTTATCAGTCGGTGTGGCCGTTACCCGATGGGTTTTCACAGCGCCTGCCCGTTTATCAGCTTTACTATCTGCTGAACCGGGCTAACGTGTTTGGCGGGCACTGGCCTGGCGATGCACAGTTCGCTATTGGCGAGTTGCTGGATGAAGATGCACTCGGCAACAGTCAGGCCAGGCCGGCCTGACGAGGTTTACCGTCAGATAAAACCCAGCAGCGACAGTGCAAAATAACCGGCTATCGCAATCACCACTGGCAGCACATAAAGCGGGAAAATCTGCAGGAAGATGGTGTGGCGGGGGACGCGCACCTTCTCTTCCAGTTGCTGACGGGTGCGCCCTTCCGGGCCCTTTGCCTGTTCCAGAATCATCTGGTCCTCAATGCCCTCTTTAACGTGACGCGCCTGACGTCCCATCCGCGCGCCTGACGACTCCAGCGCCAGCCCGACAAAAATCAGAATGTAGATCAGCCAGAAGCCCAGGTTCATCTGACCGTTAAATTCGGGTACCGGCGAGTTATGCCAGAAAACGTTCAGGAACGGCGTATTGAAGCGCAGCATATCGACAATGACATGAACGAAATCAAGCATAACGGCATCAATGCCGGGCTGCTTTTCGCTGTGCTTAAACATAAAGCTCAGCACAGAAATAATGGTCGACATCAGCGCCACTAAAAAGAGCACCCAGCCCGCCACGCGCTTAAGGATGGCGATACGGCCAGCCTGTTGATAGGTCATGATATCTCCTGAACCTGGAATCCAATTTGCCGTCAGTCTACCTGCCAACGGTGAAATTTCCCAAATAAAGCGTGGTCGATCGGGCAGAGAGTGCGCCCGCAGAGAATGATGTTAAGTTAAAGCCGACTTTATAAGGAGAACTCTGATGCCGTATCACCGCCCTGTCCTCGCCGCCCTGTTTGATATGGATGGTTTACTGATCGATTCTGAGCCGCTGTGGGATCAGGCTGAGCTGGATATCTTTTCAACGCTGGATGTTGACCTGTCACGTCGCAGTGAAATGCCCGACACTCTGGGTCTGCGCATCGATCAGACTGTACGGATGTGGTACGAAACACTGCCCTGGCAGGGTCCTTCGCAGCAGGAGGTTACTGACCGTATTATTGCCCGTGCGATGACGCTGGTGGATCAGACGCGGCCCCTGCTGCCAGGCGTGGAAACGGCGCTGCAACTGTGCCGCGAACAGGGACTGAAAATCGGCCTTGCCTCAGCCTCACCGCTCAGGATGCTTGAGCAGGTGCTGGAGATGTTCAATCTGCGCCACTATTTCGATGTGCTCTCTTCCGCAGAAGCCCTGCCCTACAGTAAGCCTCATCCGCAGGTCTATCTCAACGCAGCCGACAGCCTGGCAATCGATCCGCTTAACTGTGTCACGCTGGAAGATTCCTTTAACGGCATGATCGCCACCAAAGCGGCGCGTATGCGGTCAATTGTGGTACCCGCCGCTGAACACCGTGACGACCCTCGCTGGGCGCTGGCGGATGTCCGGCTGGATGCTCTGACACAGCTCAGCCTGCAGCATCTGCAGGGATGAAGAACCGCCCGCCTGATGCGGGCTTTTTTTTGCCTGGCAATCTTCTCACTTGATCTCACTCGCAATAAAATAAAACAACGTTTCATTTTTATTGAATTCCAGTACCACTCTGCCTAAGATGCCCGAAGCGTCCCCATTCGGGGCATAAAAACCTGACCTGCAGAGAGGCCTGAGATGGACATTCGTCAAAGCATTCACAGCGATCACGCTAAACAACTCGACACCGATGCGTTGCGCCGTGAGTTCCTGATTGAAACGATTTTCACTGCCGATGACTACGCCCTGACTTACAGCCACATCGACCGCATCATCATTGGCGGCGTCATGCCGGTAAACGCGCCCGTGACGATGGGTGATGAAATGGGAAAACAGCTGGGCGTCAGCTATTTCCTCGAGCGCCGCGAGCTGGGCATGATCAATATTGGCGGACCGGGGCGTGTGGAAGTGGACGGTAAAGCGTGGGAAATCGGTCACGAAGAGGCGCTTTACATCGGCAAAGGTGCCCGCAACCTGCTGTTCCGCAGTCTGAATCCGTCTCAGCCCGCCAAATTCTATTTCAACAGTGCACCCGCACACAGCACCTTCCCGGACAGGAAAGTCACGCTGCAGGAGGCGGCTACCGCCACGCTGGGCGATGCCGCGACCTCGAACCGCCGAACCATTCATAAATTCATCGTGCCGGATGTGCTGCCCACCTGTCAGCTCACCATGGGCTTGACCAAACTGGATGAAGGCAGCCTGTGGAACACCATGCCCTGCCACACCCACGAACGTCGCATGGAAGTCTATTTCTACTTCGATATGAGCGAAGAGAGCGCCGTCTTCCACATGATGGGGCAACCGCAGCAGACCCGTCATCTGCTGGTACATAACGAGCAGGCGGTGATCTCACCCAGCTGGTCAATTCACGCCGGTGTCGGTACCCAGCGTTACACCTTTATCTGGGGCATGGTGGGTGAGAATCAGGTCTTTGATGACATGGATCACGTCAAAATCAGTGAACTGCGCTAAGCAGAGGAGAAATACTATGGTACTGAATACGTTTAGCCTGGAAGGTAAAGTGGCAATGGTAACCGGCTGCAACACCGGTTTAGGTCAGGGCATGGCGCTGGGTCTGGCACAGGCGGGCTGCGATATTGTCGGCGTTAACCGTAACGGCCCGGATGACACCCAAAGCAAGGTGGAGGCGCTGGGTCGCCGCTTCTGGCCGGTGCAGGCCGATCTGTTGCAGACCAGCGTAGTAGCCTCTGTGGTTGAGCAGGCGCTGGCCGCTGCAGGTAAAATTGACATTCTGGTCAATAATGCCGGTATTATTCGCCGGGAAGACGCCCTGGACTTCAGCGAGCAGGACTGGGATGACGTGATGAATATCAATAGCAAGAGCCTGTTTTTCCTGTCTCAGCAGGTTGCCCGTCAATTTATCGCGCAGGGACACGGCGGCAAGATTATCAATATCGCGTCCATGCTCTCCTTCCAGGGCGGAATTCGGGTGCCCTCTTATACCGCCTCGAAAAGTGCCGTGATGGGCCTGACCCGTCTCATGGCAAACGAGTGGGCAAAGCATGGCATTAACGTCAATGCCATCGCACCCGGCTATATGGCGACCAACAATACCGAGCAGTTGAGAAATGACGCGTCCCGCAGCGAAGAGATCCTGGGCCGGATACCGGCCGGACGCTGGGGCGTGCCTGATGACATGATGGGCCCGATAGTCTTCATGGCTTCTGCTGCGTCTGATTATGTCAACGGCTACACCCTGGCCGTCGATGGCGGCTGGCTGGCGCGTTAATTTCCCCAACGGGCAGTGTCCTGGCACTGTCCATTTTATTAATAAAATTCACGCTTCGTTACAGCGTCACATGTTCTCATTTACTGGATAAATCCCTATACTGGATGCATCGACAGTTTTCTTTGTAACCAGGTTCTATCATGACGGGCGAAGGCCACATCATTTTTGCCATTGCCAGCGCTATTTTTGCCAAGCGTGCTGAGCTGACACCCGTGCTGGCACAGGCCGACTGGTGGCATCTTGTTCCCTCAGCCCTGCTGACCTGTCTGCTGCCCGACATCGATCATCCTAAATCTCTGCTGGGACAGCGACTCAGCTGGCTCTCTCATCCTATTGCACGGGCGTTCGGCCATCGGGGATTTACCCACAGTCTGCTGGCGATTGCCGCCGGTTTATGGCTTTTTCAGATTAACCTGCCTCAGTCGTCACCGATTCCACCGGATGTGCTGCAGGGTCTGACGCTCGGCTACCTGAGCCATATAGTGGCCGATATGCTGACGCCCGCCGGGGTTCCGCTGCTGTGGCCCTGCCGCTGGCGCTTCCGCCTGCCGATTCTGCGCAGCCAGAAGGGCAATCAGCTGGAGCGGGCATTGTGTCTGGGACTGGTAGGCTATGCGCTGTGGTTCCCGGTAGGGATGCCATCTTTTGGTGCAAACGGCTGGCCATCTCAGCTGTTCGATACGCTACAAAATGGCGTCGGGCGATTAATTTCCAGTCATACTGCGCAATAAAAACGCGCAAAACGCCATTTGGTTATAAACCATGCCATTTGGATATAAGGCACCCTCTGCACCTGCTGTTACCATTCCTGCTGTCTTAATTCGTGATTAACATTATGCGGCCTTCCCATGACGGAAGGCCGCATTACTCTGGAGTTTCAGCATGGACCTTCCTCTTACGCTTAATATCGTGGCCTTTGTGGTGCTGCTGGTATTGCTCTCCCGCTTCAGCCGTCATAACTGGAGCCTGTCGAAAAAAGTGCTGACCGGTCTGGTGATCGGCGTACTGTTCGGCCTGGTGTTGCAGTTGATCTACGGCGAAAACAGCGCAGTGGTTAAAGAGTCGATTAGCTGGTTTAACATCGTCGGTAATGGCTATGTCCAGTTGCTGCAGATGGTCGTCATGCCGCTGGTGTTCGTTTCCATTCTGAGTGCGGTCGCTCGTCTGCATAACGCCTCTTCGCTGGGAAAAATCAGCGTGCTGACCATCGGCGTTCTGCTGTTTACCACCGCCATCTCAGCACTGGTCGGCGTCTTCGTCACCGGCCTGTTTGGTCTGAGCGCAGAAGGTCTGGTACAGGGCGTGCAGGAGACCGCGCGTCTCAGTGCGATCCAGAGCAACTATGTCGGCAAAGTGGCTGACCTGACCGTGCCACAGCTGGTGCTCTCCTTTATCCCGAAAAACCCGTTTGCCGATCTGACGGGCGCCAGTCCGACCTCAATCATCAGCGTCGTGATCTTTGCCGCGTTCCTGGGTGTGGCTGCACTGCAGTTGCTTAAAGATGATGAAGTGAAAGGTCAGCGCGTGCTGGTGGCGATCGATACGCTGCAGTCGTGGGTGATGAAGCTGGTGCGTTTAGTGATGAAGCTGACGCCGTATGGTGTGCTGGCGCTGATGACTAAAGTGGTTGCCGGTTCAAACCTGCAGGACATCATCAAACTGGGCAGCTTTGTGGTCGCCTCATACCTCGGTCTGGCCATCATGTTTGGTGTCCACGCCCTGCTGCTGTCGGTGAATGGTATCAACCCAATGCGCTTCTTCCGTAAAGTGTGGCCGGTTATCACCTTCGCCTTCACCAGCCGTTCCAGCGCAGCCAGCATTCCGCTGAGCGTTGAAACCCAGACCCGTCGTCTTGGCGTGCCGGAGTCGATTGCCAGCTTCGCGGCATCCTTTGGCGCCACAATCGGCCAGAATGGCTGTGCCGGTCTTTATCCGACCATGCTGGCCGTGATGGTTGCGCCAACCGTCGGGATTAACCCGTTTGATCCACTGTGGATTGCCACGCTGGTTGGGATAGTCACGCTGAGCTCAGCCGGTGTGGCCGGTGTTGGTGGAGGTGCAACGTTTGCTGCACTGATTGTCCTGCCTGCGATGGGCCTGCCGGTGACCCTGGTGGCGCTGCTGATCTCCATTGAGCCGCTGATTGATATGGGCCGTACAGCACTGAACGTCAACGGTTCGATGACCGCAGGTTCCCTGACCAGCCGCTGGTTAGGCATGACCGATAAGCGCGTACTGGAAAGTGACGACAACGCCGAGCTGGCGCACCGTTAATCTGCCTTAAACCTGGCGCGCCCGCGCCAGGTTTTTTCCGTCTCTCTTCTCCATAATCTCCCCCATTGATGGCGACGCCGTTAAGAAAGCGTTAAGCATGGTAAACAGGCGAAAAATCCGCGCTTTAGTGCTTGTCTTTGCCCGGTAAAAGGCGAATTCTGCATCCAGTATTATGAGGAGAACACCTGATGAAAAAGATAATCGCCTCGCTTCTGACGCTGACGCTTCTGACACCCGCTCTGGCTTTCGCCCATCCTGGCGACTGGGGCCCGGGATGGGGTCGACATGGCGGACCCGATCCACACTGGATCGGTCCCGGACATCACTGGGGCGGACCTGGACCGATTCGCTTTCTGCCTGAAGCCGCAACGGCGGTGCTGATCGGCGGACTGACCTACTACCTGCTCAATGGCAGTTACTATCAGCGCCACGGCGATGAATATGTGGTGGTAGAGCCGCCAGCAGAGTCGCGGGTCAGCAGTGAGATGCGGGTACTCGACTTTAACGGCAAACGCTTCTATGTGCAGGCAGGTCATTTCTACCAGCGGCAGATAGACGGTGATTATGTTGAGGTGCCGCGCCCGGCAGGATTGTAGTCAGCGCCACAACGAAAAACGGCCCGTCAAATTACGGGCCGTTTACTATTCAGAGAGACGAAAACTTACTGCTGAACCTGCGGATCGGTATCATATTCCGCACAGCTCTGGAAGCCGTAGTTCATCACACGGCCCGTGTCGTTGTAGCTCACGAAATAAGTCTGCGCTTTACCGTCGCGCTGACCCAGAACATAAGTCTGGCAGGTGCCGCGCGCGTGGACCATGGTGATTTCAGTAGAAGGTGCACCCGCGATCTGACGAACCTGATCACGTGTCATACCCTTTTTAACATCCTTTACCACTGGCTTAGTCACGTAGCTTTCCGCACGATCGTAAGTCGTACAACCAGACAGTGCAGCCAGTGTCAGCGCCGCAGCGATACATCCCATCACTTTATTCATCTTGTTGTTCCTCATTTATTGTCCATGTGGAAACAAGCCTGGAACATAAATGCTGATTTATCAAGTTTATGAGGAACAATTAGTGGTGCATCAAATGTCAGGATTTCGTAAAGAAGGCTGTTTTGTTGTCAATGCGGCCGTATACTTTCCGCCAAAACAGGTTTTGGATAGCCCCGCCGATTCAGACACCCTCTGCCTCATGGGTATCCGCGCAGAGCGGTGAGATTATCGCCCTTCGGACGCTGTTCGCTTGTCATGCCCGCTTCTGTTCACCCATCGCTGACTATCCCGAGGAACAATGACCCCTGCTCACTCTGACCGCCTGGTTTATGCGATTACACTGGGCCTGCTGGCCGCACTGGGCCCGCTCTGTATCGACCTTTATCTGCCAGCCCTGCCACAAATGGCGCAGGATCTGCACACCGAAACTGCGACCGCGCAGTTGAGTCTGACCGCCGGTCTGTTGGGCCTGGGCTTTGGGCAGCTGCTGTTTGGCCCGATGAGTGACAAATTCGGTCGCCTGCGTCCGCTAACCCTGTCACTGATACTGCTGTTTATCGCCTCAATCGGCTGTGCGCTGGCGCAGGACATCCACCAACTGCTGGTGGCGCGGCTGTTTGAAGGATTAGCGGGGGCGGGCGGCGCGGTATTGTCGCGGGCGATTGCACGCGATATGTACAGTGGTCATGAGCTGACGCGCTTCTTCGCGCTGCTGATGCTGGTTAACGGTCTGGCTCCAGTCGGCGCGCCGGTACTGGGTGGTGTGCTGATGACGATAGTCGACTGGCGCGGCATCTTCATGGTACTGGGCGGCATTGCCATTCTGCTGATCCTGCTGGCGCGCTGGAAGCTGCATGAAACCCTGCCTGAAGCCCGCCGCAACCAAGGCTCGATTTTCTCCGCCTACGCGGCACTCGGTCAGGTGGTCACCCATCGACCCTTTATGGGCTTCTGTCTGACCCAGGGCTTTATGATGTCCGGCATGTTCGCCTATATCGGTGCCTCGCCGTTTGTGCTGCAACAACTCTATGGCCTGTCGCCCCAGGCCTTTAGCTTCTGCTTTGCGGCCAACGGGTTTGGCCTGATCATTGCTTCGCAGACCAGCGCTCGCCTCTGTCCGTTGTGGGGCGAATATCGGGTGCTGAAAGGCGGTCTGACACTGGCTTTTGTCGCCTCTAGCCTGCTGCTGCTGGCCGCGCTACTACACGCACCGTTAGCGCTGCTGCTGCTGGCGCTGTTCTTTACCATCGCCAGCAACGGCGTGATCGCTACCACTGCCTCGTCACTGGCGATGCAGAGTCAGGGCCACCGTGCTGGCAGCGCCTCTGCAGTCATTGGCGTCACCATGTTCACGCTGGGTGCGATTACCGTGCCGCTCACCGGCATTGGCGGCACGTCGGTACTGAGCATGTGCGCCACCATTTTTGGCTGCTTTATGATGGCGATTCTGATGTTTAACGTGCTGGCGAAAAAACCGCTGTCGTAATTAAAAACTCACTGATTTCGCAACGTTTAGCCGCAATCAGTTGCCGCTTAAGCTTGTTGTTTTCGCTTCGGCACGTTAGCTTTACTAAAACGTTCGCATCGAGCCGACTGGCCACTGACCTGAGGAGAAGTTCATGTCACTGCAGCAGGAAATTATTGAAGCACTGGGTGTCAAGCCCGTTATCGACGCCGACCAGGAAGTGCGTGTCAGCGTCGATTTTCTTAAAGCCTATCTGAAACGTCACAGCGGACTGAAAACGCTGGTGCTGGGGATTAGCGGCGGTCAGGATTCAACCCTTGCGGGCAAGCTGGCGCAAACGGCGATCAGCGAGCTGCGTCAGGAGAGCGGCGATAACGACTACACCTTTATTGCGGTGCGTCTGCCGTATGGCGTGCAGGCGGATGAGCAGGATTGTCAGGACGCGCTGGCCTTTATTCAGCCCGACCGTTCGCTGGCGGTGAACATCAAAGAGTCCGTGCTGGCCAGTGAGCGCGCGTTGAAAGATGCCGGTATCACGTTGTCTGATTTCGTGCGCGGCAATGAAAAAGCGCGCGAGCGAATGAAGGCGCAATACAGCATCGCCGGCATGACCAAAGGGGTGGTGGTCGGCACCGACCATGCCGCTGAAGCGGTCACCGGGTTCTTCACCAAATATGGCGATGGCGGTACTGACATCAATCCCCTTTTCCGCCTGAATAAGCGTCAGGGCAAACAGCTGCTGAAGCATCTTGGCTGCCCGGAACATCTTTATCTGAAGAAACCGACTGCCGATCTGGAAGATGATCGTCCAGGCCTGCAGGATGAAGTGGCGCTGGGTGTCACCTACGAGATGATTGATGACTATCTGGAAGGCAAAAGCATCGATCCTGACAACGCCCGTATTATCGAAGGCTGGTATCTGAAAACTGAGCACAAACGTCGTCCGCCGATCACTGTGTTCGACGACTTCTGGAAGTAATCCTGCGCCTCCTTTGCTCCGGCAAAGGAGGCTTCACTCATTTAATTTGTTGAACGCTGCATGCCTCCCACCGTCTCGCGCGCTACCCTCATCGGGCTTATCGCCATTTTGCTCTGGAGCACCACCGTGGGTCTGCTGCGCAGCGTCAGTGAAGCCTTCGGTGCCACTGGCGGCGCGGCGCTGATCTACACCACCACGGCGATCCTGCTTTGCCTGACCCGCGGTTTGCCCAGACCTGGCGCACTGCCCGCGCTCTACCTGTGGCTGGGCGGTGCCCTCTTTGTCGGTTACGAGATCTGCCTGGCGCTGGCTATCGGGCTGGCCAGCGATCGCACCCAGTCGCTGGAGCTGGGAATGATCAATTATCTCTGGCCCTGCCTGACCATCGTGCTGGCGATTCCGTTTAATCAGCAGCGCTTCCGTGTCTGGCTCTGGCCAGGGCTGCTGCTGTCGCTGCTGGGGATCGTCTGGGTGATGAAAGGCAGTGGCAGCAGTTCGCCCGCGCTACTGTGGCAGAATATACTGCGCAACCCTGTCGCCTATGCACTCGCCTTTATCGCCGCCCTGACATGGGCGGTCTACAACAACCTTACCCGCCGTTTTGCCCGCGGCTCGAACGGCGTCACGCTGTTTTTTATACTGACCGCACTGGCGCTGTGGCTGAAATATGCCTTCAGCGATCGTCCTGTGCCGTTAACGTTCGATCTGATACCGATAATGGAGGTGCTGTTTGTCGGCCTCTCCACTGCTATCGCCTATTCCGCCTGGAATCATGGGATTCAGCAGGGCAATCTGACGCTGCTGGCCACCGCGTCCTACTTCACGCCAGTGCTGTCGGCTCTTCTGGGATCGCTGTGGCTGGGTCTGACGCCGCCGCTGGCTTTCTGGCAGGGCGTTGCGATGATTACACTGGGCTCGCTGATTTGCTGGCTGGCGACACGG
Source organism: Pantoea sp. MHSD4 (assembly GCF_021043305.1). NCBI lineage: Bacteria > Pseudomonadati > Pseudomonadota > Gammaproteobacteria > Enterobacterales > Erwiniaceae > Pantoea > Pantoea sp. MHSD4. Next base: position 1,352,293 of record NZ_JAJNDH010000001.1, read on the forward strand.
CGTCTTTAACAGACAGCTGGCGATCATTTCACCTGCCTGTTATGCTGTATGGACAACCAGTAAATGGAGTCCATTTTGGTCAGACGTGCTGCCATTCTTCGCCCCGAACCCGACGCGAATACAATTTATCAATATCCCGAACACCTGCGTGAATGGCTGGAAGGCCTGCCGAATCATCCTGGCGTCTACACCTTTCATGGCGAAAGTGAGTCACTGCCGCTTTATATCGGTAAAAGTGTCAATCTGCGTTCGCGAGTGATGTCCCATTTCCGCACGCCGGACGAGGCGAAAATGCTGCGCCAGTCACGGCGCGTAAGCTGGATCCCCACAGCAGGCGATCTCGGTGCGCTGCTGCTGGAAGCGCAGATGATCAAAACCCAGCAGCCGCTGTTCAATAAGCGACTGCGCAAAAATCGCCAGCTCTGTTCGCTGCAGATTACCGACGGCAAACCGAATGTGGTTTACGCAAAAGATCTCGATTTCAGTCAGTCACCCAACCTGTTTGGACTTTATCGCAGCCGCTTTGCGGCGCTGGAACGGCTCAAGCAACTGGCGGATGAGTATCAGCTCTGTCATGGGCTGCTGGGTCTGGAAGCGCTGAGTGCGGGACGCGGCTGCTTCCGCTCGGCTCTGCGTCGTTGCGCCGGAGCCTGTTGCGGTAAAGAGCCGGTCAGCGACCATCAGGATCGGCTGCTGGAGGCACTGGAAAATGTGCGGGTCTTCTGCTGGCCGTGGCAGGGTGCCGTAGGTCTGGTGGAGGAAGGCAAAGAGATGACACAAATCCATGTTATCGATCACTGGTTCTATCTCGGTTCGGTGAGCAGCATGGATGAGGCCAGAAAACTGCAGCGGCCCGAAGGCGGTTTTGATCACGACGGCTATAAAATCCTCTGCCGCCCGATTCTGTCGGGTGTCTACCCTATTCTTCCGCTATAAAAAAACCGCCGACGCTGCCCACTCACGTTCAGTGGACAGCGTCGGCGGTCTCAAACCGTTCGCTTAACGAATATTATTCAGCCGGTTCTGCTGGGGGCGCCATTTTGCCGTCGTGCGGGGCTTTCTCAGTCAGACGCTTTTCAAAGTTCGCGTTGTACTGTTTCTTCTGCTCCGGCGTCAGCACGTTATAGAGCTTGTTCTGGGTTTCCAGCATCTTCAGCGCATGCTCTTTCGCGTTGGCGGACATCTTCTCTGCCTGCGCTTCGGCTTTGCTCTGGTCAAAGCTGTCAGACGCAATAATGCTGTGAGCCGCGCGACGCTCGTCCAGTGACGGACGTTTCATCTCTTTGTGGCTCTCTTTCATGATGTCGCGCATCTGGGTTTTCTGCGCGTCGGTCAGGTTCAGACCTTTAAACATCATCTCCATGCCGTGGCGCATTGGCGGTTTGTGCATCGCCTTTTCGCTGCCCGCTGGCGGTGGAGTCAGGTTATCTGCTGCTGCATGGACGGCGCTGGCTGCACCAAACGCCAGCGAAGAAGCCAGTAAAAGGGAAGTCAGTTTGCGCATAATAGTGTCCTTATAATTCATGATAATGACGACAGCACTCTGTCGCGTCTTCGGAAACAAGCATACGACGCTGAACGTCAACTACTCAGAGCCTGAGTAAAGCCGTGAAAGCATAAAAGATAAAAAACGGGCAATCATGAAGAGAATAAGAAGAAAGGCGTGAGGAATTGAAAAAGTTTATGAATTTAAAGCGAATTTGGCAGAAATCATGGAGGAGTGTAATGGTTACGACTGGAAAGCGGAAGGCGATCTCCCGCTTTCCTGTCGATTTTTTTAGCGCCGATGAACTGCAACAGTAAGAACGGTTATCACACCGGCAGCGCCTGAGTCTGTTCACCCTCTTCAATCAGCATCAGTCCGGCACGCAGCCCGGCGGCCACGTTGGGATTGGGGAACAGCACATATTCCCGCGCCTGCTGCACGTAATAGCGCGTATTACCATCTTCCGCCAGCAACGTCCCTTGAGGAAACGCGGTAAAGTTCAGCGTTTCCGGCGACATATGCAGCGTAAAGTGCTCACTCAGTCGGGTGATCTGCTGCGCAACCCGATAGTGACGCGGTTTCACCGTCGCGGCAGGCATCGCTTCGCCATAGAGCAGAGAAGCCAGCGCCTGCTGCGCCGCGCTGAACTGGCTGAGATCGTTCTCGCCGAACGGCAGCGCCTTGCCCAGTTCAAGCGTGCAGCTGGCCGCACCGAAGTGCTCGCAGCTGAAATGGGTAAAGGTACCGCCCGGCGAGCGATGAAACACCAGCGCTTCCAGCCCGGCAGCGGCCAGCCAGTCTAAAAACGCAGGCGGCCAGGGACGCTCGTTATGCGGCATCACCCCGAACTGAGGGTGATAAGAGCCGCGAATGGCGGTGTGCATGTCGAGGTGCCAGCGCGTCTCATCGCACTCACCCAACTGCCAGAAGGTTTCCAGCGCCTGCTCCAGCCGCAACACGCGGCGGGCTTCATCACCGTCATCAATCTGCTGCCAGCGTCCGCCAAATAGCCGGTTGATGTCATAACGCACATAGCGCTTACCGGCGCGCAGCGCTGAGGGATTACCCAGAATGACCAGCATGCGCTGCTGTAACGGCTTTTCGCCTCGCAACAGCGGGTTAACCAGCTGGTTTACGATTTCTACCGGGGCCGTTTCATTGCCGTGGATCCCGGCAGAGAGCACCAGCGCCTGTTTAACCGGCACCGTCGGCTCCATCAACAGTATGCCGTGATACAACCACTGCCAGCGAAGATGCGCCGTTTCACCACTACGCTTACGCGGCACCTCGCCGGAAAGCGTTTGCTGTAAAAAGTCCTGCATCATTCCTCCTTTGCGCCCTGAGCAGACGGCAGACTGTGCTGCCTCCTGCTTCACAGCTGAAATGCGTAAACATTTCCTAAGTCTAGCAGCTTCGTCAGTTCATCCAGCGCGTCACGTCCCTCACGCAGCAACTGTGGGTCGACCAGATCGGCCTGGGTCAGGCGATCACGGTAATGACGGTCAACCCAGCTATTCAGTGTGCTGAAGAGGTTATCGTTCATCAGCACCGCCGGATTTACTGCCTGCTGCTCCTCTGGCGTCAGCACGACCCGCAAACGCAGGCAGGCTGGCCCCCCTCCGTTATACATGCTTTCGCGCAGATCAAACACCTTCAGTGATTTCAGTGGTGTATCCGCCTCGACCTGTTCACACAGGTAGCGCCACACACCCGGATGCTGGCGTGACTCTTCCGGCAATACCAGCATCATCGTGCCGTCGGGACGGCTCAGCAGCTGGCTGTTAAACAGATAAGTCTCTACCGCATCTTTCACCGAGACACGGTCTGCCGGCACTTCCAGAGCGACAAAGCCGGGGATGCGCGCCCGAAGCTGCGCGAGCAGTTCAGGCTGATCAACAAAGGCGTGCTGATGACAGAACAGCATCTGCTGGTTACTGACCGCAATCACATCATTATGAAATACGCCCTGATCGATCACCGCAGGATTCTGTTGGGCGAACAGTACGCTTTCGGGTGAGAGCTGATGAAGGCGGGCAATCGCCTCGCTGGCCTCACGGGTTTGCCGCGCCGGATAGCGCTGCGGCGCTTTGCCTTCGTGGCTGCTGTCGCGGCCATACACAAACAGCTGCACGCCGCGCTCGCCATAGGCACCGCCGAGACGGTTGTGGTTAGCCGCCCCTTCATCACCAAACATCGCCACCTGCGGCAGCGCATCGTGCACGGCAAAATGGCGATCGTCGCGGAAGATGGAACGCAGCAGCCAGGCGGTTTCTGGCGCTTCTATCGCCCGATGAAACTTGTTGTTCAGGTTCGCCACCGTCAGGTGAACCCGGCCATCCAGACTGTCTGCGGACGGCGAAACCGTAGCGGCATTAGCGACCCACATCGCCGACGCGGAGCTGGCGGCGGAGAGTAATCCCGGCGCGGTTTTCCCGGCTGACGCCAGCACCTGCTCATCACTGCCGCTAAAGCCGAGCTGACGCAGCACCGCAATGTTGGGTCGCTCGTGCGGCGGGATCACGCCCTGCACGTAGCCCATATCAGCCAGCGCTTTCATCTTCAGCAACCCCTGCTTTGCCGCCAGACGGGGATTCGACGGCTGCAGCTGGTTGCGGGTCGAGGCTTCGTTCCCAAAAGAGAGCCCGGCATAGTGGTGCGTTAATCCTACCAGCCCATCAAAGTTGGCTTCGGTTGCCTTCATGAGCGCTTCTCCGGCGCGGAGAAATCGAGTCCCGGCGACAATGTGGCGGGCAGCGTCAGGTCCGGCGTCTCCAGTGAGGCCATTGGCCAGGCACAGTAATCAGCCGCATACCAGGCACTGGCGCGATGGTTGCCCGAAGCGCCGATGCCACCAAATGGCGCGGTGCTGGCTGCGCCGGTCAGCGGTTTGTTCCAGTTGACGATACCGGCACGGGCTTCCAGCAGCAGCTGATCGAACTGCTGACGTGAAGGCGATATCAATCCGCACGACAGGCCGTAACGGGTCTGGTTCGCCAGTGCTATCGCCTCGTCAAAGGTGTCATAGCGGATTACGCCGAGCAGCGGGCCAAAGACCTCTTCATCCGGAATGCCCTGCACACCGGTTAAATCGATAATGCCCGGTGTAAGAATGGCACTGTGACGATCCGGCCAGCGCATCGCCAGCAGCACCTCGCCACCCGCATCAACCCGCCGTTGCCACTCACCTATAATCTTCTCTGCCGCGCCGGTAGAGATCACGCTTCCCATAAAGGGTTGCGGTTCAGCATTCCAGGCAGCCGGCTGCAGTCGCCCCGCCACCTCTGTCAGCCGCTGCAGAAAGGCATCGCCCGCATCACCACGTTTAACCAGCAGACGCCGGGCGCAGGTGCAGCGCTGACCCGCAGTAATAAAGGCTGACTGCACGGTAATATTGACGGCGGCATCCAGGTCAGCCGGATCTTCCACTATCAGGGCGTTGTTCCCGCCCATTTCCAGCGCCAGCATCTTCTCAGGCTGACCGGCAAACTGGCGATGCAGCTGATAGCCGGTATGGGCGCTGCCGGTAAACAGCAGGCCATCGATCTGGCTGCAGGTTGCCAGCGCCTGACCGGTCTCCCGACCACCCTGTAACAGCGCCAGTACACCTGCAGGCAAACCCGCAGCCAGCCAGATCTCAACCGTTTTTTCGGCGGTCAGCGGCGTCAGTTCACTGGGTTTAAAGACCACGCAGTTGCCCGCCAGCAGCGCCGGAACAATATGACCGTTTGGCAGATGGCCGGGGAAGTTGTAAGGGCCAAATACCGCCAGCACGCCGTGCGGACGATGGCGCAGCGAGCTTTCGCCCTCATGCTGCTCACCGGTGCGGCTATGGTACGCCTTCACCGAAAAGCCGATTTTGTTGATCATCGCACCGACTTCGGTCAGTGCTTCCCAGCGTGGCTTGCCGGTTTCACGGGCAATGGTTTCTGCCAGGTCTGTTTTGTGAACCTCAAGCCCGGCCGCAAATTTCTCAATAATCGCCTGCCGTTCCGCCAGCGGGCGTCTGGCCCAGCCCGGAAAGGCAGCGCGCGCCGCGTCACAGGCTGCCGTGACCTGTGCGACTGATGCCGCCTTGCCCTGCCATAACGTCTCGCCGCTGACCGGATCCGCTTTCGTCAGGACCTCCGCGTCACCGTCTACCCATTCTCCCTTTATCAGGTGCGTCATGCTGTTTTCTCCTCTTTGCAGAGCGTCACTACGCGCAGGCTGTCGCCCGGCTGACAGTGGAGCGCCCGCATCTGTTCATCCGTCAGTTGCACGCTGTCGCTGTCGGCATGGGCCGGGATCAGCACCACACGGAACTGGCGGTAATTGTTATTAGCAACCAGACAGAGTGGCGCATCCGCTGGATTTTCACCCCGTTCAGCGCTGCGCAGACGACTTTTACGCACGGCGCGGATGTGGTCGATATCGCACTCCAGCGTCGGGCCGCCATCAAAAATGTCGACATAGTTAAGGTAGCGGAAGCCCTCCGCCTCCAGCACGGCACGGGCAGGTGCCGTTTGTGGATGCACCTGTCCGATGACCGCCTGCGCCTCTGGCGTCAGGTAATCAATATAGAGCGGATGCTTCGGCATCAGCTCAGCAATAAAGGATTTCTGGCCGGTGCCGCTGAGGAAATCGGCTTTGCTGAATTCCATTGAGAAGAAGCGGCTGCCCACGCTCTCCCAGAATGGCGAATGCCCCTGCTCATCGCTGACGCCACGCATCTCAGCTACAACCCGATTCGTGAAGTGCTCACGGAAATTAGCCATAAAGAGGAAGCGGGATTTCGACAACAGGTAGCCATTTTTGCCGTCACGGTAATCGGGATCGAGAAACAGCGTGCAGAGTTCACTGCTGCCAGTGTGATCGTTACTCAGTGACAGGGTTGGCAGCGCGGCATAGACATTCAGTTCTTTTGAGGCATGCACCTGCGTGCCGACACGAAAGTTATACCAGGGCTCCTGCAGGCCGACAGCCACTTCAATGGCACAGATGCCGACGGCGCGGTTATCTTCGCTGTCCGCCAGCACAAAGACATAGCCCTGTTCAGCGCGGGGCAGCGTACCCTCCCAGGTCTGCAGCGATCGATCAATACGCGCCTGTAACGTGGCGCTATCGACGGGCAGCGAGGTCAGACCGCCACCGGTTTTGCCGGCCAGTGCCATCAGCTGACTTAAGTCATCGCGTTCAACGGGACGGATTACCATCATGATGCGGACCCTCGGACCAGACGCTCACACACCTCGGCAAAGCGAGCCATGCCCAGCTTCACTTCCTGCTCGCTGATATTCAGTGCCGGGGCAAAACGCACCACGTTGGCACCGGCAATCAGCACCATCACGCCCATCTCAGCGGCGGCCAGGTTGATCTCTTTGGCTTTACCGGCAAAGTTGTCGCTCAGTACGGCACCAATCAGCAGCCCCAGACCGCGCACTTCTTTAAACAGATGCAGACGCTGGTTGATCTCATCCAGTGCCGCAACAATCCACGCGTGACGTTGTGTGACACCGGTCATCATTTCAGGCTGATTGATCAGCTCCATCACTTTACCGGCCACCGCACCCGCCAGCGGATTGCCGCCATAAGTGGTGCCGTGGGAGCCAACGCCCATCACCATTGCGAGATCTTCGCGGGTCAGCATCGCACCAATCGGGAAGCCGCCGCCCAGCGCTTTAGCGCTGGTGAGTACATCCGGCGTGACACCATAATGCATGTAGGCGTAAAGCGAGCCGGTGCGGCCAACGCCGCTCTGCACCTCATCAAAAATCAGCACGGCCTGATGCTTATCACAAAGTTCACGCAGTCCGCGGAGAAACGCCGGATCGGCAGGCAACACGCCGCCCTCACCCTGAATCGGTTCAACAATCACCGCGCAGGTGTGGTCATTAATCAGTTCAGCCGCAGCGGCCAGATCGTTAAATGGCGCATGCTGAATCTCTGGCGGCAGCGGTGCAAAATCTTTGGAGTAAGCGGGCTGCCCTCCGGCTGACACAGTAAACAGGGTGCGTCCGTGAAACGCATTTTTGAACGCCACGATGCCACTTTTATGCGGGCCGACCCGGTCATGCGCCACTTTACGCGCCAGTTTCAGGGCTGCTTCATTCGCTTCCGCGCCAGAGTTACAGAAGAACACACGGTCAGCAAAAGTGGCGTCAATTAACTGTTTCGCCAGCCGCAGGATCGGTTCGTTGGTGTAGCCATTCCCGGTGTGCCATAACCGTGCGGCCTGGTCCTGCAACGCCTGTTGTAAAGCCGGATGCGCATGTCCTAACGCATTGACGGCAATGCCACCAGCAAAGTCGATATAATCCTTGCCGTTTTGATCCCAGACGGTGGAGCCTTCCGCGCGAACCGGTATAAAGGTCGCAGGTGCATAAACCGGCATCATCCATTGATCGAAATCGTGACGTGAAACGTGCAGTGCCATAACCCATTCTCCTGCGTGACTTTACCGGCTGGGTAAAGCTTATGTTTTAAAATTGTTAAAAGATGTTGTAATGCTGCCCTACTGTAGAGTGCAGTTAACGTGCCAGCCAGAGAATTAATGCATAAAATGGTCTTCACAACGTAATATCAATAGCTTACAACCAATCAATATTCACTTAATTTGCATATATAGTGAATAATTGTCTGATTGCAGCGGCATAGCCGGGTTTTAAACAGCGGAATTATGCATTCACGGGATGAAATATCGCTTTTGTGATCGCTGATAAATTATCTCTCCAGAAAACCCCCGCCGGCGCCCTGTTTTAGCGCGGTTTGCCTCACACTGGTGCAGCGCGGGATCGATGCGTCATCCTTCAAAAAGACGCTGATCGTTTAGATTTAACAAAATATTTTCATTTATCGCGACTGCCGCAGAGATCCGTGCATCTGAACCTGATTAATTAATCCGCAATCAGATTACAATTTGATCAGTGACTGGAAAGATTATTTCTGGCGTGATTATATGGAATAAAAATATTATTCATTAAAATATGTTCAGATATTAATATGCACGCTAATGGTTAGAATAAAAACATTACAATTTTATTCTTCTACACCTGTTAATCATAATTAATGCATTGAACACGTTGATTTAAAAATGAACAAAAGGGATTGATTAATTTCACTCGGTAACTGATCAAATCCATGATTAAAAAGGATTAAATTAAAATTAATCATAATTTGATATAAGAAGAAAATCTTATTATCTTTTCAGTTAATCTCCTTTTCCTATCGCTTTCCTGCCTGCGGAATATCTAAATCACATTTTGTTACTTATATTCCACTTTGTAAATTTATCTTTTTGTGTCATTTTCTTTTCGCCCCGTATCAGGGGAATAATAATTAATGAAGACAGGATAATAATTAAATGATGAAGCGCACTTTACTGGCGGCTGTTATGCCGTTGCTGATCGGTCTCTCCTCCACACAGGCCGCAGAAGTTTATAACAAGGATGGCAATAAGCTGGATCTGGTCGGCAAGATTAACGTATCTCACCTTTTTTCAGATGATAATAATAACAACGGTGATACCTCCTCTTATGCCCGCTTTGGTTTTAAAGGTGAGACAAAGATTACTGATCAACTCACTGGCTATGGTTTCTGGCAGTATCAGTACAGCCTTCACAACTCCGAAGGCAGTGATGCGCAGGCGACCAACCGTACCCGTCTGGGTTATGCAGGCCTGAAGTTTGGCCAGGCGGGATCGCTGGATTATGGCCGCAACTATGGCCTGGTGTATGACGCGTTGAGCTATACGGATATGCTGCCATTCTTCGGCGGCGACTCCGGTTATACCGATGCCTTCCTCTCTGGCCGCTCAACCGGCGTGCTCACCTGGCGTAATAGTGATTTCTTTGGTCTGGTAGACGGATTAAACCTTGCCGCGCAGTATCAGGGCAAAAACGACCGCAGCAATAATATCGATGGCGTACGTCGCTCCAACGGTGATGGTTTCGCCCTGTCCGCGTCTTATGACTTTGATTTCGGTCTGAGCTTCGCTGGCGCGTTTGCCAGTCTCGATCGCACGACCGCGCAAAACAGAGCCGCACGTGGTGAAGGCGAGAAAGCCCAGCACTGGGCGACGTCGGTCAAATATGATGCGAACCAGGTTTATCTGGCCGCCATGTACGGTGAGACCCTGAATGCCACCCCAATTAGCGGCGGCTTCGCCAACAAAGCGCAGAATTTTGAAGCTGTGGCGCAGTACCAGTTCCTGAACGGTTTCCGTCCATCCCTGGGTTACGTCTCATCAAAGGGCAAGGACATTGAGAATATCGGCGATGCCGACATCATTAAATACACCGCAGTGGGTGCGACTTACTACTTCAACAAGAACATGTCGGTTTATGGTGAATACCGCATTAACCTGCTGAAAGATAACAATCCGCTGGGTCTGGCAACCGACGACATTACCGCGCTGGGTCTGATTTACCAGTTCTGATGTCATTATGGGCCTGGCACTTCACGCCAGGCCCGTTTATTGTCTCACGCCACACTTCAGACAACGTCACGCGGCGTTAACCCAGTGCCCTGACTAAGCTGACGGCTACCGTCGCTTCCTGCATCAGTTCTTCCACATTGGCAGACGCCAGCAGCGTGGTTGCCTGTCCGGCAGGCACCGGACGACTGAAAAGATAGCCCTGACCGTAATCACAGCCGCGTTTTCTCAGCCATCTCAGCGTGGCGACATCTTCTATCCCCTCTGCCGTGATCACCACATTCAACCCCTGACAGAGCGCCAGTAGCGTTTCAACGACTTTCCGCTGCTCCGATCCGGTCACGATGCCGGCGATAAATGACTGATCAATTTTGATTTTGGTAATACCCAGCCCCAGCAATACCGACAGGTTGGAATAGCCGGTGCCAAAATCATCCAGTACCACGCCGATACCTGTCTCTTTCAGCTGACGAATCGCCTCGCGGGCATCATCGGAAATGGCCATAACATTTTGTTCGGTGATTTCGAGTTCCAGCATTACCGGTCCGGCATGCTGCATAATGCGAGACAGACAGCTGGTGAGTGACGGTCTCAGCAGCTGTTCCGGAGTGATGTTTAGCGACAGGCAGAGCCCGGCGGGCCATGCACGGGTGGCACTGACCGCATCCTGCAGAAGCGCCACGGTCATACTGTCCATAAGCCCCAGTCGCTCCACCACCGGCAGAAACTCTGCGGGTGAAACCGTCTGGCCTGACGCAGTGATCCAGCGTGCCAGTATCTCAAAACCGGTAATGTTTCCGGTGCGCAAAGAGACCAGCGGCTGGAGAAAGGGAACGATGGCGTGACCGCTGACGGCGGCCACCACCTCCTGCTCCAGCCATTCACGCTGGCGAAAGCGCAGCTCCATGTCCGGGGAGAATCGTGCCAGATGAGAGCACTTATCCTGCTTCGCTTCATATAACGCCAGGTCGGCCGCCCGCATGACATCAGCCTGCCCCGTACAGGCGGAACTTGCAATGCCTGCTGAGAGGCTCAGAAAGGTGTGCGGCCCTGTCCGTATCGATGCTGCCTGTTCGCATAAACTTTCGGCGAAAGTCTGCGCCTGCTCAGCCTGTGAATCTTCGGCAACAATGGCGAATTCATCCCCGCCCACACGAAACACCTTGCTCGTGCTGCCTGCCGAAGCGGTCAGCAGATCAGCCAGTGCGATCAGGGTCGCGTCACCCTGACGATGGCCATTCAGATCATTGATACTCTTGAAGTGATTAACGTTCAGCAGAGTCAGAGTGTAGGCCGCGCCGCATGCTTTAAGCGAAGCAATGTGTGCATTGAAGGATCGGCGGTTCATAACACCGGTCAGCTCATCGGTTCCGGCTAGCCTGAGTGCGTTTTTTTCCGCCCTTCGGGTTTTGCGAATCAGCCCCGCGATAAGCAGCGCAGGAACAACCATCGCCAGCCCGGCAAACGAGGAGGAGGTGAGAATAAACCGCAATCGCTCGCTGATTTCAAAACTTGTATCGTAGCCCAGGCCTAGCAGGCGGCAAATCCGCGCTTCAAGCCCAAACTCCCACAGTGTGGAGAGTAAAATAATGGTCGCAATATTCAGCATTGCGAGCCAGAAAAGTTTCAGGCGCATGCGTTAGTTCCCGGTGATGGCAAGTTTCAGAGTTTTGTTTTAATGATCAGTAAAAAAACCGGGGCGTACTTCTCATACCCTGTCAGTTAAGCCGTCTGCAATAAGCCCGCCTCCGCTATGTCTGGACATAGCATTCGCCCGTTCTCAGCCTTACGGCAGCAAGACAAACGATCGGCGGAGCCCCGAACATGTCGGTTCCGTCATCAATCCCGCTGAGTGTTCTATCGGCAGCGCGGGCAAAATTAACAGGCCAGTCCAGTTAAATTTGTGAACACGCATGGTTCTAACCGCTTAAGCAGCGTGAACAGCCTGCGGGTATTCTGAGGAAAGCAAGCCCTGGCATCAGACGATAAAAACAGGTTTATCAATCTATTGGCCTCTTATTTCTATCCACGCTATTACAACAGGGTGAACGCATGAGACAGAGGGACGGAAAACCTCTCATTTCTCTGGACACTCGTGCGCAGTGGTCCTTAACGGAAATAATAAAATCGCCAGCAGCTGGACGCCGCGCCCTGACGCGTTAAAAGCACACCCGATTCCCGGAAAGGCTGACACCGAAGGTCGATTACACAAGCAATGTGCTCCTGTCAGCCCGCCAAAGTGCTTAAATTTTGCAGTCGATTTACTCTGTATTACATCAATAAGCGCGAGGTAAGCCGGAAGGTACATCCGGTTATATTGACTTCAATTTAGTTTGACTCAATACTGTGCTTTCTTTCAGTCAGACGTGCACTGTAGCCTGCTCCCTCCGTCGCGATAGCGCCTGAACATCTGATGTCTGACACCAGGAAAGAGAGGCTGCAACAAGCCATTTCTCCTGAGACACTTAGCGAGAATTCAAGGCTGGCAAACTGCCCGTCATCGGGCTTTATCTCCCCCGACTCAGAATGAGTAAAAGTATGAATGACGAAATCGCGGGGAACTCTGAAACGCCTCCCGCCAGCGCAGCGCCTGAAACCATTGATCAGTTTCTCTGCTTTGCGCTCTATTCCGCCTCACTTGCCATGACAAAGCTCTATCAATCCCGGCTAAAACCGCTGGGACTCACTTATCCGCAATATCTTGTGCTGCTGGTGTTGTGGGAAAAAGATGGCCTGACCGTCTCTGAGATTGGTGCCCGCGTTCGGCTCGATTCCGGCACGCTTAGCCAGCTTCTGAAGCGGCTGGAAGGTGCGGGCATCCTCTGCCGCCAGCGTGACACCGGTAACGATGAGCGCCGGGTGTTCATCTTTCTGACAGAACAGGGCCACCAGCTTAAAATCGACGCGGCTGGCGTCCCGGCGGATATGGTGTCGGTAATGGATACTGACTGTAGTGAGCTCGGCCTGCTGACAACCCAGGTCGCCATGCTGCGCGAAAAATTGCTCAGGGCTCTGCCATGAAAGGTGCTTTTGATAAACGAATGAACATGTTAAATAATCAGCGTATTTCGTTATGCGCAATTCAGCCAACCAGTTACCGCTGGAGTTTCTTTTGAGTAGCGATAAACCGGGGGATATGGATGATGTCCATGCCGTTGTCGGCCATGCTGTATCAAGCCTGCTGAAGTCAGGCCAGACTGCGGGTGTACTGGAAATCATCGCATTTCTTCAATCTCAACAGGCGCGATCGTTCAATGGCCAGAGAGAAATTTACGCCAAAGCCGTTCGCGTTGTGACAAAACTGGTTAACTGATCATCAGATCACTCTGCCTGACGGCGTTCCAGACCGCCCTCCTTCCTCTCTTTTAGCAGAACTTACCCGCTAAAGTGCTGCACCAGCAGGCGCCATCAAATCATAGCGATCGTTCTGCGGAGCCGTGTCCAGGCCCATGGGCGGCTCAACTTTTAAGGTAATCCAGTTAGAGGTCACACGCTGCTGCTTGCTGTCCTCAAGGGTTACCGACAGGCGGTATTCATTGCTGGCCTCTGGTGAGGGATCCCATTGCGGTAAGATGACACTCCAGCCCTGCGGATCGGCATTATTGGCCGGTGGCGTCAGGCTCAGCGCCTGCGTATCACCCTGCCAGCTTACCGCCCTGATGTCATTGCTGGCCCGCACCTGCAGCTTCAGCGGCAGACTCTCGCCACTGCTCAGTTGCCACGGCGGCGTTGCCAGAAATACAGAGAGCGTTTTGCGCTGACGGAATGAGAGCACCGGCGTATCACTGCGGGTTACGGTATCATAACGGCTGCCGCGCAGGGAGCGCGCCTCTGCGACATTACCGGCATCAAGCTGACGGCTCAGCGCCACGCCGAAGCGATAATTGAGTTTAAGCCCCAGCTGATCCTGGCTTTCACCAGCGCTACTGGCTTTGTGAGTGGCTGAAAAGGTGACCAGCGGCACCGGCGTGTAGGAGAGGCCAAACGACATGGCGGAGGGGTTGTGATAACGGTTGCCGCTATTAAACAGATCGACATTCTCACCCAGATATTGCTGATAGCTCACCGAGACACCCAGCTGGCGATAAAAAGGCAGATAGCTCTGGCTGGTGATGTCATAGCCGCGCGCCATGCGCTGCTGCTGTGAATCATTCAGGTTTTTCCAGCCGGAAAGCGGCTGATAGTAGTTGGCAGAAAAGCGCATCGAATCGCTCCACGCCTCTGTGCCCACCGATGCACGTTGCAGGCCGCTGCTGAAGGTGCGATCAATAAAACCGTTATAGCCCAGCAGCCAGTCACCCGCGTCCCAGCGTTGTCCCAGCCCCGCGTTGCCAACCAGACCATCATCGGTATCGTGCAGGCCAAGCTGGCTGAAGGTGAGCAGGCTGTTCTCATCGGACAGGGCGCTAAAGAGATCGCCACCGGTGCCCGCGAAGTTCCCGTTCATATCGACTTTCAGGTCCAGCTGCGCGTTGCCGTATGGGGAAAGCAGTGACTGCCCTTCGCTCTCAACCCGGCCCGCCACTTCATCCCGCAGATGATTGAACGCCCAGACACCCGCCTGTTGACCAAACGTGACATTGCTGTCGCTGTTGTTACTGGCTTCACCGATACTTTTGGCCACGGCCGCCAGCTTTTTGCTCCACTCTTCATCCTGATCGCTGGCACCGCCCAGCGTCGGCAGCGATTCACTGTAGCGCGCCGGATCATCGAAGGGCGTTTCGGACACCGCTGTTTCAGTCTGGAATGCGCGGGCACTCTGCGTCGCAGTCAGCGACAGCGCAATCAAAGAGAGAACTCCTGTTTTCCGTATCATGTCACCCGGCACATTGATCAGTTCGTTGCTGTGATTAAAGACAAATCATTAGCACTTACCTTAACATATTGTGACGGTGATGCAGGACAGCAGCGGCAAATTGTGCATATAACAGAAAAATCCGCACTCAATAAGGCCTGCATTTAACGCAGGCCCAACGCAGAAAAGCCTCTGTCAGGAGAAGATTAACCCGCCATCCACGTTAATGGTCTGCCCGGTGATATAGCGCGCATCGTCCGAGGCAAGAAAGGCCACCAGTCCCGCCACGTCTTCCGGCTGACCGGCGCGCTTCAGTGGAATGTTTTTCACCCACTCCGCCATCAGCTCACCTTTGCCGTAGGTTTTCTCCTCGCTGCTGAGGATCTCACCCCAGACACGATCGTTGTAATCCCACATCTCACTTTCGATGATGCCGGGACAGAAAGCGTTGACAGTGATATTCCACGGCGCCAGCTCCAGCGCCAGACTCTGGGTGATGCCAATCACGCCCATTTTGCTGGCGGCATAGTGCGGCGTATAGATAAAGCCCTGGCGTCCCTGCCCCGATGACGTGTTGATCAGGCTGCCGCTGCGCTGCTGCACCATATATTTTGCCGCTTCACGACAACAGAGCCAGACGCCGGTGGTATTCACCGCCAGAATCCGTTCAAAGTCGCTCTTCGGCATGGTGTCAAAGCGGTCGATGGTGATCACACCCGCATTCTGTATTGAGACGTCAATCTGACCAAAGCGCTCAGATGCCTGCTGATAGAGCTGCTGCACCGCCGCTTCATCCGTGACATCGACCTGCAGCGCCAGAATCTCACTGCCATATTGCTGCTGAATCTGGTCGGCGGTCGTGAAGACCCGGTCAGCATTTGACACCATCACCAGCCTGGCCCCGTCGCGGGCGAAACGCGCCGCAATCCCGGCACCAATGCCGCGACAGGCACCGGTAATCACCACTGTTTTTCCACGTTGTTCGCGGCTCATAATTGCTCCTGTTATGTGTGACGGACATCAGTGAGAGGCGCTGCCTGCTGCTTTTTTTCATGGCGACGCAGCAGCACCACTTTGCTTTGCAGACGTTGCTGGAACTGGTCGATCACCACCGCAGTCACAATCACCAGGCCTTTAATGACCATCTGCCAGAAATCGCTGACGCCCATCATCACCATGCCATCCGCCAGAAAGACGATAACGAACGCGCCAATAATCGAGCCGGAAACCCGCCCACGGCCGCCTGCCAGCGCTGTGCCGCCCAGCACCGTGGCACCAATGGCGTCCATCTCAAACATATTGCCGGTCATCGGATGTGCGGTCTGTAATTGCGAGGCGACCACCAGCCCGACCAGACCGGCACAAAGGCCAGAAAAGGCGTAGACAAAGACTTTTACTTTGATAATCGGTACGCCCGCCAGACGTGCGGCGGACTCATTGCCGCCGATGGCATAGATATAACGACCCAGCGGGGTTTTGCGCGTCAGGTAGAGGCCGAGCAGTAAAAAGCCGAGCATCAGCCAGATCGGCAGATAAACACCCAGTACAGTGCCGGAGCCAAGCAGCGCAAAACCGGTGTTGCCCAGTGCGGGCAGCCCTACCAGGTTGGCGTAGGTGCCGCCGTCGTTGAAAAGCAACGCCGCACCGCGCGCCACATACATCATTCCCAGGGTGCAGATAAAGGGCGCCACGCCCAGACGGGTGATCACCGCGCCATTAATCAGCCCCACCAGCACGCCAAAGATGGCCACCACCAGAATCACTTCAGGCACGTTGAGAAATAGCGTATTGCCGCCCCACAACGGAATGCCATTGGTCAGCAGCGCACCCGCCACCATGCCGCAAATCCCCGCGACCGCGCCCACCGAAAGGTCGATACCGCCGGTGAGGATCACCAGCGTCATACCAATCGCCAGCAGTCCGGTAATCGCCACGTGCTGCGTCATGATCAGCAGGTTGGAGGGCGTCAGAAAGTTTGGCACCATCACGCTGAAAAAGCCGACCACTATCAGCAATGCAATAAAAGTGCGCGCTTTAAGCAAATACATATAAAGCAGATATTTTTGGTTCATGACATTCTCCGGCCAGCTTAGAGCCTGTTCCAGTACGCGTAATCGTTGCAGGCAGTCGGGACAGGGACAGCGCATAACAACCGAAACGTACACGCAGTACGTGAGGATGGTGAGCACTGCCCCGCTTCAGACTGACAAATAAAATAAGGCGCTTAATCCTGCGGGGTTGATGCCGCGATCAGATGTTCCCGCGTCGCCGCTGCGCGCGGCAGATCGGCCGTGATCCTGCCATCGGCCATCACTAAAATGCGGTCTGCCAGCGCCATGACCTCATCCAGTTCGGACGATGAAAACATCACGGCCAGCCCCTGCTGCGCCAGGTTGCCAATCAGGTGATAGACGTCGGTTTTAGCGCCCACATCAATGCCGCGCGTTGGCTCATCGAGTAACACCACCTGCGGTCCGGTCATCAGCGCTTTCCCCAGCACCACCTTCTGCTGATTACCGCCGCTCAGCGCCGTCACCGGCAGATCAGGATCGCTGACCTTGATCGCCAGATGGCCGATCATTTCATTCACCCGCTGATGCTCCCGGCCCGGATTCAGTAGCCCCAGCGCCCGGCGAAAACCGCGCAGACTGAAGTCAGAAAGCGTCATGTTGGCCGTCACCGACATCAGTTCAATGACCCCTTCGCCCTTGCGATCTTCAGGCACCAGCGCGATGCCGCTTTTCAGCCGCTGCTGGAAACTGCGTTTCGCCAGATCTTTACCGGCCAGCCGAACCCGGCCCGACTGACAGGACATCAGGCCAATCAGCCCCTTGAACAACTCAGTACGTCCGGCCCCCAGCAGTCCATAAATGCCAATCACCTCACCTTTGCGCAGGGTAAAACTGACCTCATTCAGCTTGTAGCCGCCGTTCTGATGCAGCGCGGTCAGTCCCTCGACCTCCAGCACCGTTTCCCCTTGTGGCGCAGGCTGATAGTCGAACTGTTTTTTCTTATCACCCACCATCTGAGCGATGATCCAGGGCACGCTGGCGTCGCGCACCTCACGCTCACTGATGAAGCGGCCATCGCGGAAAATGGTGATGTGGTCGCCAATCTCCATCAGCTCTTCCAGCCGGTGAGAGATGTAGATGATGGTGACGCCGCGCCGCTTCAGCTGGTCGATGACGCTGAACAGCACTTTGACTTCCGACTGGCTCAGGGCGCTGGTCGGCTCATCCATGATCAACACCCGGGTATCCTTCGACAGCGCGCGGGCGATCTCTACCAGCTGCTGATGACCAATGCCCAGCTCGCCCAGCGGCGCGTAGGGATCGACATCCAGTTGCAGCCGGTCAAGCAGCGACTTCGCCAGCGCGTATTGATACTTTTCATTGATTACACCGCGCTGGAAAAACTCATTGGCGATAAAAATGTTGTCCATTACGTTCATGTTCGGAAACAGGTTTAGCTCCTGAAAAATGATGCTGATACCCTGTTTTTCCGCCTGATGTGTGGAATTGAGTGAAACCACTTTGCCATCCAGCAAAATCTCACCCGACGACGGTGTTTCCACTCCCGCCAGCATCTTCATCATGGTGGACTTACCGGCCCCGTTCTCACCAATCAGGACATTCACTTTGTTGCGGTAAACCCGATAGCTGACCTGATCGAGCGCAGTCACACCGGGATAGAGGCGCGACACATTGCGCGTTTCGATAATCACGTCGCCGGACGGTTGCGGTTGAGGGTTTTGCATCTGCCGCTCCTTATTGCCGGGTAATCGCAGCCGGGGTGATATCCGGCAACTGCTGCGGAATATCCCAGCTACTGAACACACCGGAAACACTCACTTTATCGCCCACTTTCGGCGCGAACTGCTGCATCAGGGTGGAAGCGTGCTGGTTGATCGCCTTACCGTAGTCACCAAACAGCACCTGGTCATTAAAGTCCTGATAGCTCGCACCTTTATAGGCATCGCGCAACGCGGTCCCGCGAATAATCGGCCCGGTCTGAATAGTGACACTGTCACCTGATTCGTCTTTCACCGTCATTTTTCCGCTGCGCGACGTTGTGTTTACCGCGGTCACCTCACCGCGAACCGAGACGCTAAAGACACAGGGATTCTCAGCCTGACTGCGATAGCCATAAGTCTGACAGGCGCTGTCAAAGTCTTTGGCAGACTGCAGCGACTTCATCAGCGTCGCCAGCGGTTTCGCCTCTGCCTGGACCTGCGGCACCAGTTTTTGCTGCCACAGCTGGTCGATGTTAGCCATTTTTGGATTGGGTGGATTTTTCAGGTCAGCCAGCTCCTGCTGCGACACAATTTTGCAGCCGCTTAACAGTAAGACCACCAGCGTCAGCCAGACTCTTCGGGACATCTTCTTCTCCCTGGCGCCCGCTAATGCAGGCGCGGCAGCGTTTAGTTACGACTTGTAGTTGAAGTCCTGGACGTTTTTGGCATTTTCCGGGGTAATCAGAATGCCGCGGAACATCACACGCTGTTTTTCCGGCTTCACGCCCTTCTGAATGAAATTATCGAGATCGGTGACACCTTCGGCGGCAATCGCCTGGGCCTGCAACATCACGGTGGCTTTCAGCGTGCCCGCTTTCACTGCATCGCGTTCATCGTTACTGCCATCAATGCCCACCACAATCACATCGTTGCGACCGGCCGCCTTGAGCGCAGCGATCGCGCCCAGCGCAACCGGCCCGTTGCCGCAGATCACCCCTTTTACATCCGGATGCGCCTGCAGAATACTGTCCATAATGCGCTTACCGTCGATCAGCGTGCCCTTCGCATCCTGACGCGCTACGCTCTGCATATCAGGATATTGATCCAGTACCTGATGAAACGATTTTGAGCGGGTGACGCAGTTATTGTCGGCCAGGTTGCAGGCCAGCTCGGCGTATTTGCCCTTTTCGCCCATCTTCTCAACAAAGACGTTGGCCACATCGGAACCTGCCTGGAAGTTATTGTGGGTAATCTGCGCCAGTGCCACGTCATCGACCGGGATTTCACGGTTGATTAAAACCACCGGAATGCCGGCATCTTTGGCCTTTTTAATTGCCGCCACGCTGGCGGTGGAGTCGGCGTTATCCAGTACGATACCCTGCACTTTCTTACCGATAGCGGCATCAATCAGTTCGCTCTGCTTCTTCACATCTTCGCCATGCGACAGCACCGTGGTCTTGTAACCCAGTTCCTGCGCTTTGAGATTGGCGCCTTTGGCTTCGGAGGCGTAGTAGGGATTATCGAGTGAGTTAACCAGAATCATAATGGTGCCTTTTTCGGCGGCAAACGCCGCCTGCGAAACCAGACAGGCAGCCACGGCAGTGCAAAGCAGGGTACGTTTTTTCATGATGTTCTCTCTTATCGTTATGGCAGGGTATGAAGTCCCGGGTGTTGGGCTGGCATTACCAGATAGTGAATCCACCATCGATCATTAAATCGGCACCGGTAATCATGTCGCTGCCGTTACTGGCGAAGAACAGAACGGCGGCGGCAATTTCATCGGTATAGGCAAAGCGGCCCAGCGGAATCAGTTTTTTCATCTGTTCGCCCTTTTCGCCGCGCCAGGCTTTCTCGCCCATAGGCGTCAGCACCACGGTGGGCGACAGGGTGTTCACGTTGATGCGATGCGGCGCAAACTCTTTGGCCATCACTTTGGTCATGCCCAGCAGACCTGCTTTGGCGGAGGTGTAGGCGACATGGTTATCGATAGCGATGGACGCCGCCTGAGAGGCGATATTAATAATTTTGCCGCCCGCACCGGCACGGATCATCAGCTTTGCAGCTGCCTGCGAGCAGAGAAAAGGCCCGGTAAGATTCACCGCGATCTGCTTCTGCCACTCGGCAAAATCGGTTTCAATCACGGGTTGCAGCATCACGTAGCCCGCGCAGTTCACCAGGATATCGATGCGGCCATAATGTGAAACGACCGCGTCAAACGCCTCTTCCACCGATGCGGGATCGGTGACATCACAGCAGACAAACTGCACCCGATCGGCCGCAAACTCCGCCTGCAGACTGGCAACCTTCTCCGCTTCAAACGGCGGATAGAGCAGAGCCAGACGCGCACCCTTCTCCAGCAACATGCCATTCGTCGCCATGGCGATACCGCCCAGACCACCGGTCACCACCGCCACTTTGTCAGCCAGATTCATTGCGGTATCTACGCCGTAGCGCAGGTTTACGTCATATTCGCCACTCATCCCACTCTTCCCCTCAGATTTTTGCTGATGCGGTTGATTCATTCATTTTCGAACAAAAATATATGCTATCGAAAAGAAATGATGTGTGGAGCAGATCAAATTTCGACCATCTGCCTCTCAAAGCCGCTTATCTGATTGAAAAGACGTGATCTGGCTTCCAGTCCCGAAATAAAGCCGCACTGCTGCAATCGGGAAAGCCTGAGAGATTCAATAACATGCGGATTGCTAATTTTCGTTCGAAAACCAATGGCCTATCTGGCTATCTCGCATTCATAAAAATGGCGCGTTAAACTCAGCCACAGAGACCTTGTTTGCCCGACCTCTCAGGTTATTGGAAAAGGGAGCATTTCGATTGAAAAGCAAAAGTGAGCAGTTCGCTGACATGCAGCAACGCCGCGAGAAAATTCTGGAGATGATCCGTGAGGATGGCACGGTCACGGTCAAAGCACTGACGGAGACCTTTGGCCTGACCGAAGCCACATTACGCAGCGACCTGCGCATGCTGCAGAAACAGGGCTTTGTGCAGCGCTACCACGGTGGCGCAACGCTGATGACGGGCAAGCAGAATACCGGGGCGATGCTGCTGGAGCGGCAGACCCATCTGGAAGAGAAAGAGGCAATTGGCCGGCTGGCGGCGCAGCATATCGAAAATGGCGACACGGTGATTTTCGATTCCGGTACCACGACCACCGCGATTACTGACGCCATCAGCCACATCCGCCGTCTGTCAGTGGTGACCACGGCAGTCAATATCGCCCTGAAACTGGGTGGCGAGCCGGGGATCAATATCCTGCTGACCGGCGGCACCTTTAAATTTCCGACGCTCTCCACCTCAGGCGAGAAAGCGGCCAGCTTTTTTGAAAACGTGCTGGCTGAAAAACTCTTCCTGGCGACCGCCTGCATCTCGCCGCGTCTGGGCCTGAGTTTCCCCAGTGAAACGGATATCAAAGTAAAACTGGCGATGATCAAATCCGCCAGCACAGTGTATGTGGTGGCCGACTCCAGTAAAATCGACAAGGTATCCATGTTCGCGCTCCCCTGTGACTGGAGCAACATCCACTACCTGATCACCGACAGCGGCATCAGCCCCGCGCAGGTCAAAGCGTTTGAAGCTCTGGGCGTAAAAGTGCTGGTGGCCCCACTGCCGCTGAAGCGGGCGATGTGATTTAAAATTCGTACCCCGCTAAAGTGAGTGATTCCAGAGCGGTGAGAAACGAAAATGTGAGGCACAGGAAAGCGTGGAAATTTCAGTCAGCCACTAAAACCCCGCACCATCGCCAGCAGTGCAGGTAAGGCCTGCCTGAAAAGCAAAGTGTGCAAGCCAGGGAGGGCGAGCCCAATCCGCAGGGATGCGGGATCCCTTTGCGATCAGGCAGGCCTTTCCTGCACGACGCACCGGCTCACCAAACCCTCCCAGCCTGCTCACCCGAACAATCCAGCATACTCGCAGACCTGCTCCAGCAAAACGCCGCACCATCGCCAACAGTGCAGGTAAGGCCTGCCTGAAGAGCAAAGTGTGCGAGCCAGGAAGGGCGAGCCCAATCCGCATGGATGCGGGATTCCTTTGCGATCAGGCAGGCTTTTCCTGCACGACGCACCGGCTCACCAAACCCTCCCAGCCTGCTCACCCGAAAAATCCCGCATACTCGCAGACCTGCTCCAGCAAAACCCCGCGCCATCGCCAACAGTGCAGGTAAGGCCTGCCTGAAGAGCAAAGTGTGCGAGCCAGGGAAGGCGAGCCCAATCCGCAGGGATGCGGGATCCCTTTGCGATCAGGCAGGCCTTTCCTGCACGACGCACCGGCTCACCCGCTCATCAAACCCTCCCAGCCTGCTCACCCGAACAATCCGCAGGGATGCAGGATCCCTTTGCGATCAGGCAGGCCTTTCCTCCGCAACGCATCTCTCCCCAACTCCCCCACCCCGAACCTGCAAATCCGCCCGATAAAACCGCACCACCTCACCCACCACCAGCAGCGACGGCGACACCGGCTGATCCCGCGCGACCGTCTCCGCCAGCCCACCCAATGTGGTAATCAGCACCCGCTGATCCGGCCGGGTTCCCTTCTCAATAATCGCCACCGGCGTCTCCGCATCCCGTCCCTGCGCCTGCAACTGCGCACTGATCGACGCACTCCAGCTCAACCCCATATAAAACACCAGTGTCTGATTCTCTGCCGACAGCGCAGCCGCATCCAGCTGCGGCTCGCCACTCCGGCCATGACCGGTAATCAACCGCAACGACTGCGCACAATCCCGGTGCGTCAACGGAATGCCGCTGGCCGCCGCACAGCCCACCGCCGCGGTAATCCCTGGCACCACCTCACAGCGAATCCCGGCCTCCTGCAGGCTCACCATCTCCTCGCCACCCCGACCAAAAATAAACGGATCGCCTCCCTTCAGGCGGATCACATTGCGCCCGCTACGCGCCAGATCCACCAGCAACTGATTAATCTGCGCCTGCTTCAGCCCATGCTGCCCCGGCTGCTTACCCACATCAATGCATAACGCACTCTCCGGCACCTCTGCCATCACCGCTTCACTCACCAGCCGGTCATACACAACCACCTCAGCCCGCTGCAGTAATCGCAATGCTTTCACCGTCAGCAACTCCACATCACCAGGGCCTGCACCGACCAGCCACACCACACCCTGCGGCTTTGTCACACCGGCCGGAGCCAGTAACTTATCCAGAGAATCAATTGCTCGCGTCATCATTCCTCCACAACCACATCGGACAGCAATAACTGCTTCAGCTCCGGAATACAGGAGCCGCACTGTGTGCCGCACTTTAGCTTCTCGCCTAACGCCTGAGTAGTGCGACACCCCTGCGCCATCGCCTGCAAAATCGTCTGCTCACCCACCGACATACAGCTACAGATAATCCGTCCCGCTGCACGCCGCTGCATAGCCTGCCCCGCCAGCACGCTGTGCCGCCCGGCTGCATCCTGCGGCGCATCCGCAAACGCCGCCGCAACAAACGCACTATCCAGCGACGGCAAGGCGCTACCGGCATAAAACGCCAGCTGCAATGCACCGTCGCGCCATGCCAGCAACCGGTAATCAGCGCCGCTGCCAGTGGCGACCTGCACGTCACAGCCTGACAGATCAATCTGCTCTGCCAGCCACGCCTGCGGCGATCCCGCACCCGCCACGGCATAGCGCTGCACTGCCGGATAAGGCGCGCGCGACCAGTAACGTAATCCCGCGAGCGGCGCAATCTCACGCTGCCAGAACCAGCCCTGCCAGGTCACCGCCAGAGGACGAATCCGTACCGGCGTCTGCTTCAGCGCAGGCTGCCCTGAAAACGAACAGGCCTGGCCGGCGATCAGCATATCGACGTGACTCTGCTGACTGAACTGCCGGTTCCAGTGCATCGGCACAAACAACTCGCCGCGCCGCATCCCCGCATCAATACGCACCCGGGCGCTGATCCAGCCCTGCGCAGACTGCACCCGCGCCAGAACGCCCACCGTCACGCCATACTGCGCGGCGTCAGCAGGATGCAGCGCCACAAAGGGCTCATCGCAATGCTGCATCAGACGCGGCACCAGCCCGGTACGCGTCATGGTATGCCACTGATCGCGCACCCGACCGCTATTCATCAGCAGCGGGTAAGCAGAATCTCGCCGCGGCAGGAGAGGCGTGGCCGGGACAAGCAGACGGGCTTTACCGTCCGGATGGAAAAAGCGGCGATCGCCAAATAGTCGGGCGCAACCCTGTGGAAAATTACAGTTCACCGGCCACTGCACCGGACGCAGTGCATCCCATTCAGCCTGACTCAACTGCGCCAGCCCGCTGATATCAAACGCGCGCTGGCCATGATTTTCAAAGCCCGACAGCGCGGCATGCTCGCGGAAAATCTCCGACGGATGCTGCCAGTTGAAGCCCTCACCAAAGCCCAGCCGCTGCGCCACCTGCGCCAGCAGCCACCAGTCAGGCCGTGCATCACCTGGCGCGGCGGCAAAAGCGCGCTGACGCGAAATACACCGTTCTGAATTTGTCACCGTGCCGTTCTTCTCACCCCATCCCTGGGCCGGCAGCAGAATATCGGCAAAGGCGCTGGTATCGGTCTGCGCCATCACATCCGACACAATCACCAGCGGGCAGGCCGCCAGCGCCTGCGCTACGCGATTCCCCTCCGGCATCGACACCGCCGGATTAGTGCCCATAATCCACACCGCTTTCACCTCGCCTGCCGCAATTGCCCTGAAAAGGTCCAGTGCGGTCAGCCCCGGCTCGCGGGCAATCGTCGGGCTGCGCCAGAAGCGCTGCACCCGATCGCATTCTGCTGCCGTAAAACTCATGTGCGCCGCCAGCTGATTTGCCAGACCACCCACTTCACGTCCGCCCATCGCATTCGGCTGTCCGGTCAGCGAAAAAGGTCCGCAGCCCACGCGCCCTATTTTACCCGTCAGCAGATGCAGATTAAGAATCGCCTGGTTATTGTCGCTGCCGGTGACGGACTGATTAATCCCCATACACCACAGCGTAAGTACACGCTCATGCTGGCTGAACAGCTGGAAAAAATGCGCGACCTGCTGCTCCGTTAAATCACAGGTATCAGCCACCCGCACCACATCCCACTGCGCAGCAGCGGCCAGCGTTTCATTCACGCCATTAAGGTGAGGCAACATGCTGCTATCAAGGCCATCGTGCTGAGCCAGCCAGTGCAGCAGACCGGAGAACAACGCCGAATCACTGCCGGGCCGGAGCGGCAGGTGGAGATCGGCCTGGTCACAACTTGCCGTGCGGCGCGGATCAATCACCACAATTTGCATTGCAGGTCGTTGCTGCTTTGCCTGCATCAGCCGCTGCCAGACCACAGGATGCGCCCAGGCAGCATTGGAGCCAACCAGCAACACCAGATCGGTCTGCTCCAGATCCTCATAGCAGCAGGGCACCGCATCGGCTCCCAGCGCCCGCTTATAGCCGACCACCGCCGATGCCATACAGAGCCGTGAATTGGTGTCGATGTTGGCGACACCGATGTAGCCTTTCATCAGCTTATTGGCGACGTAGTAATCCTCCGTCAGCAGCTGGCCAGAACCATAAAATGCCACTGCCTGCGGACCATATTGATCGATCACCGCACGCAATCCCGCCGCCGCCGCATCCAGCGCCGCATCAAGGCTGACCGGCTGGCCGTTAACTTCGGCGGTCAGCAGACGTCCCTGCGACGTCAGCGTCTCACCCAGCGCCGCCCCCTTAACGCACAACCGGCCCGCATTGGCCGGATGCTGCGGGTCGCCAGTCACGGTTGCCTGATGAGGTCCCTGCGGCGTGACGCAGACGCCACAGCCGACGCCGCAATAGGGACAGGTGCTGTTCATGATGCCTGCGCCAGCTGATTGAGCGGACGATTTGCCAGCCAGATCTGCCCCGCTTCGAGCTTCACCGGCCAGCAGCGCAGCTGGTGCTGCGGATTATCCAGACTCTGGCCGTCACGCAATCGTATCCGCTGCTTGTAAAGCGGAGAGATCACCACCGGCTCACCGCCGACATCGCCCAGGATCCCGCGCGACAGCACGCTGGCGTCGCTGCCAGGTTCGCGATCTTCCAGCGCAAACAGCGCGTCACCCAGACGGAACAGCGCGACACGCTCACTGCCAAGTCGTGCGCCAATCCCCGCCTCTGGGGGAATCGCCTCCAGCGCACAGATAGCACTCCAGGGCTCAGCGGGCAGTTGCAGCAGCGGACGCGCGGCCACGGATTCAGGCTGACGCTGTCCGCGTACCCGGCTGTAGTGCAGGGTTTCATCAGCGTGGTCGCTGTTAACCGTTGGCGTAAACAGCGCACGGCGCGACGGGTCCGCCAGCGTGGTCTGCCACTCGCACTGGTATGCGTCTGCCACCTGCTGCATCTCCTGCTCCAGCGTCTCGCCCAGCCCAAGGCTATCCTCAATGATGACCTGCCGCAGATAATCCAGACCACCTTCCAGATTGTCCATCCAGACACTGGTACGCTGCAGCCGATCGGCGGTACGGATGTAAAACATCAGCAGGCGATCGACATAGCGCAGCAGCGTCGCGTCGTCGAGATCGCTGGCGAACAGATCAGCATGGCGCGGCTTCATCCCGCCATTCCCGCAGACGTAGAGGTTCCATCCCTTTTCAGTGGCGATCACTCCGATATCTTTGCTCTGCGCTTCTGCACACTCTCGGGTACAGCCCGAAACCGCCATCTTGATCTTGTGCGGTGCGCGCAGCCCCTTGTAGCGGTTCTCCAGCGCAATGGCGAAGGCGGTCGAATCCTGCACGCCGTAGCGACACCAGGTCGATCCCACACAGGACTTCACCGTTCGCAGCGATTTGCCGTAGGCGTGACCGGTTTCAAAACCCGCTTCCAGCAGCGTCTGCCAGATATCCGGCAACTGGTCGAGCCGCGCACCAAACAGGTCGATACGCTGACCGCCGGTGATTTTGGTGTAGAGGTCGTAACGCGCCGCCACCTCGCCAATGGCGATCAGCCCCTGCGGCGTGATCTCACCCGCCGGAACGCGCGGCACCACGGAATAGGTGCCATCTTTCTGGATGTTGGCGAAGTAGCGGTCGTTGGTGTCCTGCAGCGGCAGATGTGCCGGTTTCAGCAGATAGTCATTCCAGCAGGAGGCGAGCAATGATGCCACCAGCGGCTTGCAGATCTCGCAGCCTTTCCCCCGACCGTGCGATGCCAGCAGCGCATCGAAGGTTTTAAACTCGCCAGCCCGCACCAGGTGATACAGCTCCTGGCGTGAATAGCCGAAGTGGTCGCAGACATCTTTTTTCACCTCAACGCCGAGATTTTCCAGCTGAAACTCCATCACCTGCTTCACCAGCGCCGCACAGCCGCCACAGCCGGTGGCCGCTTTGGTGCAGCTCCTGATGCTGCTCATCTCACCGCAGCCCCCTTTCACCGCCGCGCAGATATCGCCCTTGCTGACGTTGTGGCAGGAGCAGACCTGGGCGCTGTCCGGCAACGCCGCGACGCCTGGCGCTTTTGGCGCACCGGCAAGTGCAGGCAGAATCAGGCTTTCCGGTGCGGCAGGCAGCGGTAAGTCATTAAGCATCATCTGCAACAGCGTGGCGTAATCGCTACTGTCACCCACCAGCACGCCGCCCAGCAGCCGGGTGCCCTCCGCAGAGACCACGATTTTCTTGTAGATGCCTTTTGGCCCGTCGGTCCAGTGATAGTGCTGGCTGCCCGGCGTGCGGCCGTGAGCGTCACCAAACGAGGCGACCTCCACGCCCAGTAGTTTCAGCTTAGTGCTCATGTCTGCACCGCTGAATGCGGTGGGTTCAGCCGCCAGATGTCCGGCCAGCACCCGCGCCATCTGATAACCCGGCGCGACCAGGCCAAAGATCTGACCGTTCCACAGCGCGCATTCGCCGATGGCAAACACGTCGTCATCGCTGGTCTGGCAGCGATCGTTAATCTCAATGCCGCCGCGCGGTCCCAGCGTCAGACCCGCCTCACGCGCCAGCTCATCGCGCGGCCGGATACCGGCGGAAAACAGCACCAGATCGCCGGGTAAACTGCTGCCGTCGGCAAAGCGCAGCACCACGCTGCCGTCAGGCTGTCGCTCAATCAGTTCGGTCTGTTTCGAGGTGTGAACCGTCACGCCCAGCGCATCGATCTTCTGACGCAGCATCAGCGCACCGCCCTCATCAAGCTGCACCGCCATCAGGCGCGGCGCAAACTCCACCACGTGCGTTTCGACCCCGAGCTGCCGCAGCGCATTCGCCGCCTCCAGACCCAGCAGGCCGCCGCCAATCACGATGCCGCGCTGGCTATGGCGGGCGCAGGTGGCAATGGCATCAAGGTCGTCCAGCGTGCGATAGACAAAGCAGCGATCGCCGTCGTGGCCCGGCACCGGGGGGACAAACGCGCGTGAGCCAGTCGCCAGCACCAGCTTATCCCAGGCCAGTTCACTGCCCGTGCTGTCACGCAGGCTGCGCTGCTGGCGGTCGATCGCGACAACCGAATAGCCACTCCGCAGTTCGATACCGTGCCGGGCAAAGAAGTCCCCGTCGACCAGCGACAGGTCGTCGGCCGTTTTGCCGTTGAAATAGTCCGACAGATGCACCCGATCGTAAGCCTGCTGGCGCTCCTCGCCATAAACCACGATGTGATAGTGCTGATGCATTTCGCGGGCAACCAGCTGCTCAAGAAAATGGTGACTGACCATGCCGTGACCCACCACGGCTAAAACCGGTTTACTCATTTCAGGACTCTCTGCAGCCTGTGGCTGCGGTTCAGGTTGATCGTGATCGAACAGGGCAGCGAACGTGACAGGTTCGGCGTGCTGAAGACGCTCCATCAGCGCAGGCCCTTGCCGGGTGTCGCCAGAAAGCAGCACGCCACAGAGGCGGCCATGACGAAGAAAAAGACGGCGATAGTCGCCAGAGATCGGGTCAAAACTGCTGATAGAGGGCGCCTCACTGACGTCGCCCGCGCTGAACAGTGAAATGCCACTCACTTTGAGGCGTGTCGCCAGCGGCTGGCTGACAAAATCCGCCAGCGGCGATCCGGCCAGTTGCGCCGCCAGAATCTGTGCCTGCGCCAGGCAGGGTGCGACCAGACCAAAGGTTTCGCCCGCGATTTCACAGCACTCACCCACCGCGTAAACTCCAGGAATGGCACTGCGCAGCTGACCATCCACCAGAATGCCGCGCTGACACGGCAGACCCGCCGCCTGCGCCAGCGTTATCCCGGGCTGAACGCCGATGGCGATGACCACCTGTGTGGCGGCAACGTGGTGGCCGCTGGTCAGCGTCACGCCCGTCTCGTCAATCGCCACAAGTCCGCTGTTGAGTTCACAGCGGATGCCGCGCTGCGCTAATGCCGTCAGCAAGAGCTCGCCCGCTTTTGCATCCAGCTGGCGATCCAGCAGCCAGGGTTTGTGGTGGACCAGCGTGACATCACGGCCACGGGCGCGGAGTGCTGCTGCCGCTTCAATACCCAGAAAGCCGCCGCCCAACACCACCACCGGTCCCTGACCTGCCAGCAGTTGCCGGACGTCAGCAATGCTGCGAAAAACCCGGACGCAATCCGCATCGATGCCAGGAATCGCGGGCAGACGAGGCTGCGAACCGGTGGCAAACACCAGTTGATCCCAGCTGAGCTGGCGCCGATCGGTCTGCACAGTACGCGCGGCAAGATCGACCTGCAGGACGGTTTCACCGTTCAGGAGCGTGACGCCGTGCCGCTGATACCACGCCTGATCGTGGATCAGGGTGTCACTGAAGGATTTTTCACCGGCCAGCACCGGCGACAACAGCACGCGGTTGTAGTTGCCGTGCGGCTCGCGGCCAATGACCGTGATGGCGTAACGCTGCGGCGCACGTTGCAGCAGGCTCTCCACCATCTGCATCCCCGCCATGCCATTACCTATCACCAGCAACCGTTGCCTCATGGTCTGCTCCTTATGCCGCCGTGGTCTGTTTTTCATAAAGAAAATGCAGCACTTTCTGGCGCAGCTGGTGGTAGCGCGGCTCATCCGCCAGCGCGACCCGCGAGCGCGGACGCGGCAGATCAACAGTCAGGATTTCGCCGACCTGTGCTGCCGGGCCGTTAGTCATCATCAGTACCCGGTCGGAGAGCAGCACCGCTTCATCCACGTCATGGGTGATTAGCACGATAGTGGTATTCAGCTCCTGCTGGATACGCATCACGCTGTCCTGCAGGTGGGCGCGGGTTAACGCATCCAGCGCGCCAAACGGCTCATCCAGCAGCAGCACGCGCGGCTTCATCGCCAGGGCACGCGCAATGCCAACGCGCTGCTTCATGCCACCCGAGATTTCGCCAGGCCGCTTGTGCATGGCGTGGCTCATCTGTACCCGATTGAGGTTGTGTTCGATCCAGTCGCGCATCTCCGCTTTGTTGAAGCGCCCTTTAAACACCTGTTGCACCGCCAGTTCAACGTTCTGAAATGCCGTCAGCCACGGCAGCAGCGAATGGTTCTGAAACACCACCGCACGCTCCGGACCCGGTCCGGTGATTTCGCGGTTATCACACAGCAGTACGCCGCTGCTGGGACGGGTTAATCCGGCAATCAGGTTCAGCAGGGTCGATTTGCCGCAGCCCGAATGGCCAATAAGGCTCAGGGTTTCGCCTTCGCGGATATCAAAACTGACGTTGTCCAGGGCCAGGAACTCGCCGCTGGCGGTATTGAAACGCTGGCTCACCTGCTGAACGCGAATAATGTGTTGCTGCATGATGTTCTCCTTATTTTTCCCAGCTGAAACGACGCACCAGCAGCATCAGACCCTGCTCCAGCAGGAGCCCGACCACGCCGATAATCAGAATGGCGATCAGAATGTTTGCCACGTTGAGGTTGTTCCACTCGTTCCAGATCCAGAAACCGATGCCCAGACCACCGGTCAGCATTTCGGCGGCGACGATCACCAGCCATGCGATGCCGATAGAGAGACGTACGCCGGTGAGCACCGCAGGCAGCACGGCGGGCAGCAGAATCCGGCGCATCACCGTCCATTCAGAGAGCTGTAACACCCGCGCGACGTTGAGGTAATCCTGCGGAATGCGCTGCACCCCTTCGGCGGTGTTGATGATCATTGGCCAGATTGAACAGATGAAAATGGTCCAGCTGGCGGCCGGCTCGGCGCGCTGAAACAGCAGCAGTCCAATCGGCAGCCAGGCCAGCGGGCTGACCGGGCGCAGCAGAGCGATAATCGGATTGAACATCCGCGCCATAAAGGTAAAGCGTCCCAGCAGAAAACCGGCCGGAATGCCCACCAGCGCGGCGAGGCCGAAGCCGATGGCGACGCGCTGCAGCGAGGCCATTACATTCCAGCCGATGCCCTGATCGTTGGGGCCATTGCTGTAGAACGGGTCAGCGAACAGAACCTGTGCAGCCTGCCAGGTCGCGTAAGGCGAAGGAAACGAGGGTTCAAACAAGGCGGCGATCTGCCACACCAGCAACATCAGCAGCAGGCCGCCCGCAGCCGGAATGCAGCGCTGCAAAAACGGACGCAGACGTGCCGGACGAACGGCGGCTTTCGGGGTGACCTGTAACGGAATTACGGTGGCACTGTCGGGGGTTTGCTCCGGCTGAGCCAGCGCGCGCGCGTCAGTTCTCATAACAACCTCTCTTAACGTTTGATAGCGAAACTGGCGGCGTAGGCGGCAGGATTGCTGCCATCCCAGACTTTGCCGTCGATCAGGGTGCTGCTGCGCATCTCACTGGCGGGCAGTGCAATCTGCCCGACTGCGCTGGCCGCCTGTTTGTAGATGTCGATACGGTTGATCTGGCGGGCCA
The DNA here is from genome assembly GCF_021043305.1 of Pantoea sp. MHSD4. Taxonomy (NCBI): domain Bacteria; kingdom Pseudomonadati; phylum Pseudomonadota; class Gammaproteobacteria; order Enterobacterales; family Erwiniaceae; genus Pantoea; species Pantoea sp. MHSD4. The sequence goes on from NZ_JAJNDH010000001.1 coordinate 1,384,453, forward strand.
CGGTAAGGTAGTCGGGATCGCTGGCGAGCAGGCCCCAGCGTTTCATCTGCGTCAGGAACCACATGCCGTCGGAGAGCCACGGAAAACTGACGTTGCCGTTGTCGAAGAAGCGCATCGGGTGCGCGTCCTGCCAGGACTGCCCCAACCCGTTCTGATACTGGCCGAGCATTCGCCCCTGTAGCGTCTCCACGTTGGTGTTGATCCAGGCCCGCCCGGCTAACACCTGCGCGGTTTCACGGCGGTTATCGTCTGAGGCGTCAATCCAGCGCGCCGCCTCCAGCACCGCGGCGGTCAGCGCGCGGGCCGTATTAGGATTCTCTTTCACCCACTGCGCGCGGGTGCCGAGCACTTTTTCCGGATGCTCCGGCCAGATCTGCTGGCTGGTGGCAGCGGTGAAACCGATGTTGTCGCTGATGGCACGCTGGTTCCACGGCTCACCGACGCAGAAGCCGCTCATGTTGCCAATCTTCATGTTCATCACCATCTGCGGCGGCGGCACGACCACGGTGCGCACATCGTTAAACGGATGAATGCCGGCATTAGCCAGCCAGTAGTAGAGCCACATAGCGTGCGTGCTGGTGGGAAAGGTATGCGCGAAAGTCAGGCTGCCTTTGGGACTGCCATCCACGGCTTTTTTCAGGCTGACCGCATCGGTGACGCCACTGGCTTTCAGCTGGTTCGAGAGGGTGATCGCCTGGCCGTTGTGATTGAGCGTCATCAGGTTCGCCATGTCGTGCTGCGGTCCCGCCACACCCAGCTGCAGTGCGTAGATCATGCCGTAGAGCACATGCGCCGCATCCAGTTCACCGGAGGTCAGCTTGTCGCGCACCGCCGCCCAGCTCGCCTCTTTGCTGACCGCCAGCGTCAGGCCATACTTCTTGTCGAAGCCTTTGACCGACGCCATGACCACGGGCGCACAGTCGGTAAGCGGAATAAAGCCCACCCGTACCTGCGGCTTTTCTGGCGCATCGGAACCTGCCGCCCAGACTGAATTTCGTAATCCCGGAACGATCCAGGCCGCACCCAGTGCAGCACCGGAGATCAGCGCCTGACGTCGTGTCAGTGAAAAAGGCGTTTTGCTCATCATGTTGCCCCTGAACAGAAATAAAAAAAGGCGTCCTCCGACAAGCCGAAGCCTGCGGATGGACGCCTTTATCCAAAGCACTGACCCCACCGCCATTGGCGGGAGCAATGCGTACTCTCTGTAAGGTTAAAGCAAAGGGTGTGCCAGATCGCCGAAGCCGCGTGAATGCCGATCTGCGGGAAGAGGCTGGTGATAAATTAACCGTTTTTGCACGTTTCTGACGCAGATCACGCACAAACGCTGTGCAGCTACCTCATCCGGGTTAGGTGTTCAGAGTCTTCGCCACCGCCAGCACCGCCTGCGCGATCTCCAGTACCCGCTTATTCTGATTCATCGCACTTTTGCGCAGCGCCTGCCAGGCCGCCTCTTCGGTGAAACCCTGCTGCTGCATCAGCCAGTGCTTGGCCTGATCGATCACCCGACGTTCGTCGAGTGAGGCACGCATTGACGCCAGCTCATTCGTCTGCTGCTGCAAACGCTGCGACTGTTCTCCAATCAGCGACAGCACCGAGCGCCCGAGTTGCGGGGCAAGGCCGTCACTGTTGAGCGCAGCTGCACCATGCAGCCAGTCAGCGCCGGAGACATAAAGCGAAAAGTTGCTGTCGCCCTGTACCATCGTGAACATCGGCTGTTGGTGCGCCTGATCAATCGCTTCACGACAGCGCTGCATCAGCGTAGCTGTCAGGGCATCCTCAAGGGTTTTCATCTGATCGAGCCGCCTGGAGAGCAGAGAAAACCAGTGGAGTGCGCCGGTCTCATCACAGGGCCCTCCGGTACAGGCGATGCGCCGCAGACGTTCAATGTCCCGGCTGGCCTGAGACAGCGGCTGCCAGCGTTCGCAGGTCCCGCTGTCAGCAAATTCCTGGAAAGTGGCAAAACTCTGCTCCTGGGCCGCAATCAGGGCCACCAGCTGGCTACGCTGATCGGGTGTGAAATGACGCGCCGCAAAGCCCGCAGCTCCGATTGCCCGTTCCTGCCCGGCCAGCTCTTTGCCCTGCATAAAACTGAACAGCGCGATAAGCGCACGGGAAATCGCGGGATAGCTTGCCGTGTCGGCGGCTTCAAAGACCAGATTAAGTAAGGTGCGAATAACCTGATTAAACGCGGACATCGCTGCAGCCTGATCATGCTCTCGCTGGCTGATCTGCTCACGCAGCGCGGGTAATCCGTCCAGCGCCTGCAGGGCCGAAGCAATCAGATTGCAAAAGCGGCTAAAGCCAGGCTGCGCAACGGCGGGCGGTAGCGCCCGGTAAAAATGCTGCAGGCTGGCACTGACCTCCTGCTGACGGGCGTGACGTTCGGCGCTGAAGAGCGCGCCATTTGAGCAGATCCAGAGGTTGTTTGCGCCACGTTCCCGCTGCAGTCGATGAACCAGTTCACTGATAGCGGTTATCAACTCACCTGTCTCAAGCAACCGTTGCAGACTGGCAATATCGCTATCACGCGATGCCTGCAGCCATGTCATGGCATTACCCATTGCTCACCTCTGTGCGGTTAAAAGCTTTGAGAAGCAAAAGGCGTGCCGCTTTCGGTAAAAACGCGGACCAGAACAGGGCGTAAATTCTGATTTTGATAATATTCTTAACGCAAATCGATAAAATTTTTCGACAACAAGTTATTAGTAAAACTTAATAGTTTCCAATCGGATTAATTGCATGTCAGAATGCGCGGCACTGTTCTCAGGCAGTTTGTTGCCGCGATAATTCAGTTAACTTTAACTATCATATCTGCTGGCGCTTTTCTGGCTTCAAAACCCGCACGTAAAGTGCCCACTATCACGCATCGGCAGTGGGTGCAATGGTTTGAATTCTCAAAAGTCTTAGGTAGACTAAAAGCGTTACTATCCCGATGTAAACTGACCTTTTTTTGGAACACAGAATTTTGGCACGATGCGGCGCGACAAACAGCGCCTCATGACATCGGGTCCGGCAACATGCAGTTACTTTGATGAGATCACGAGGAACATGGTGAAAAAGAGTCTTGCGTTAACACTGCTGGCGGTCCTTACCCTGGCAGGCTGTAAGGCCCCGCCGCCGCCCGTCACTGACGATACGCTGGTCACCAGCGAAATTAACGGCGTCAAACTGGTCCATCGACACGCTGTCGCGGCACCGACTGAATTTGAACCCGTTAACCAGACCTGGCGCGCGCTCTATGGTGCATCAGTGATGACCTCGCCTGACTACGGCGGCAAAGTCGTTCGTTATCTCGAAACGGGTAAACCCTTTGAAGTATTGGGTAATGTGGAACACAGCTGGCTGGCCATTGCCGACCAGGCTGACGGTCCACTGATCGGCTATGTGCCGCTAAAAGCAGGCGTCGCGAGCGATCGTTATGATGCGACCGTGCAGAGCGACCGTCCCCGTCCCCGCAAAACCAAGCAGGTCTGCGTAGCCGTTGGCGGTGACAGCAAAGCCTGTCGGACTAACGATACCGCGACCTGGATCTTAGACTGAATATGAAATCCGGCGCATATTGCCTGCAGCACCGTCCCGGGCTGTGGGTACAGGGATTAGCCATTGGCTGGAAGATCACTAATTAATGACTGTGGAATCCCCTGCGCGTGAGGCGCCCCCCTCAGGCAATGAGAATCTATTACTTCAGGCTGCGGCGCCACTACTGAACGCGGTAGTACAAATTCGTCAGGCAGCCACACATGACGACCCTGCGGGTCTGCGCCAGTCTCTGATCGATGAAATCCGCCAGTTTGAACAACGCTGTAAACAGGCAGGGCTGCCTTTTGAGATGATTATCGGCGCGCGTTACTGCATCTGCACTGCGCTGGATGAAGCCGCGGCGCAGACCCCATGGGGCACGCGCGGGGTCTGGTCTGGCAACGGCATGCTGGTCACCTTCCACAATGAAAGCTGGGGCGGTGAAAAATTCTTTCAGCTACTGTCACGCATTTCACAGAGCCCGCAGCAGCATCTCTGGCTGCTGGAAGTCGTGCAGTACTGCCTGCTACTGGGCTATGAGGGCCGCTATCGCGGCAGCGAAAATGGTCGCAACCAGTGCGACGGCATCCGTAATCGCCTGAAAAGCCTGATTGATGAAACGCGCGCTCAGCGCCAGATGCCGCAACCGCCACTGGTAGAAGTTCATCCGCTGGTGAGCACTCTTGCCCGTCCCATGGTACCGCTCTGGGCCTGTGCCATGCTGGTCGCGCTGATTGGCTGCCTGATCTACAGTGGACTAAACTGGCGGCTTGGCAATGCCGCCGAACCCCTGCTGCGCGCCATCTATCAGACCCCCCTGCCGCAAATTACCGCGGGCCGCCGACCCTCTTCGCCACAGGCATTGCTGGACCTCCGTCAGCGCCTGAATGATGTGATTGCGGCCGGACAGCTTGAAGTCAGTGACGGCGCCTTTGGCAGCAAAGTGATTATTCCGGCGGACAAACTGTTTGCTGAGCAAGGTACGGTGATCAATCCGGTGGGCCGGGCGCTGCTGGCCCGCGTCTCAAACGCGATGAAAGATGTCAAAGGGACCATCCTGGTCTCGGTGTTTACCGACGATCATCCGGTGGATAACAGCCGCTTTGCCTCCAGCTATGAGTTTTCCTTTGCCCGCGCCCGCACGATCACTCAGCTGTTACAGGTTCAGCTGAACGACGGTCATACCGTTCGCTCTGAAGGCCGTGGCGATAGCGATCCGCTGCTGCCTAATGACAGCAGCGAAAACCGGACCCGCAACCGTCGCGTTGAAATTACCCTGTTTGCCGCGCCTGAAACGCTCAGTAATCATCAAGGAGCACAATAATGCGCGCCTCACTTCGCCTGCTGTTAACACATCGCCTGCTGTGGAGTTTTATTGGCGTTACGGCGCTGAGCTGCCTGGTCTGGATGCTCGGCCCGTTCTGGTCATGGGGCCAGTCACGCCCCCTGGAACCGGTTCTGCCCCGCCAGCTCACCGTAGGTGCGCTCTATTTTCTCTGGATCCTGTTTCAACTCATTCCGTCGCTTTATCGTGCCTGGTTTAACAGTCGCTTACTGACCCAACTTCAGCTGTCGGATAACGACGATCCTGCCGAGCGTCAGATGACAGATGAGCGGCTCAACCAGCGCTTCAGCGAAGCCGCGTTGCAGCTGAAACGCACGCAGTTTGGACGCCGTCACAGCGGCAGTTTACTGTCTCGCTTTAACGCCAATTATCTCTACCAGCTCCCCTGGTATCTGGTGATGGGCGCGCCCGGTGCCGGTAAAACCACCGCGCTGTTTAATGCCGGTCTTGAGTTTCCACTCACTGACACCCTGGGCCAGCAGGCGATTCGTGGCGTTGGCGGCACCCGCAACTGCGACTGGTGGTTTACTGACAGTGCAGTGCTGATCGATACCGCCGGACGGTATGCGTTGCAGGAAAGCCAGCGCGTGCGCGATGCTGCGGAGTGGCACAGCTTTATCAATCTGCTGAAACGCTATCGCACCCGTCAGCCGATCAACGGTGTCATCATGACCATCAGCGTTGCCGATCTGCTGAGTGATTCCGCCGAGGCGCGTTTCGCCCAGGCCAGCGCGCTGCGCGAGCGGATGGCGGAACTGCATCAGCAGACCGGCATTCACTTCCCGGTCTATGTGATGGTCACTAAAACCGACCTGCTGAAAGGTTTTATGAGCTACTTTGGCTCTATGGATAAAGCGCGGCGTGACGCTATCTGGGGCTTCACCTTTAACTGGGATTCGGGTAAGCCGCACAAAGATGACTGGCACCGCAATTTTGGCGAGCAGTTCCAGCGGCTGGAAGAGAATCTCCAGCAGCATCTGTCAGGACAGATGACCCAGGAGCGCGATCTGAACGCGCGTGCAGAGTGCTTCCTTTTCCCGCAGGAGTTTGCCTCACTGCGTCCACTCCTGAACGAATATCTGGATATCGTTTTTTCTGAGCATCAGGATGCGGTCGCCTGGAGCCCGCGTGGCCTGTTTTTCACCAGTGGCACGCAGGAAGGCCTGCCGTTTGACCGGGTGATGGGAGAACTGAGCCGCAAACTGCAGTTACGTCAGGCGGGCGACCACTCCATTGCGGCCTGGGACAGTGTTAACCGCAACAGTCCGATTCCGGGCAACAAAGGCCAGAGCTTCTTTATTCGTGACCTGCTCAGCGATCTGATTTTCAAAGAAAGCGGTCTGGCGGGCAGTAATCGTCGCTGGGAGTACCGTAATCAGCTGTTCCACTGGATTGGCTATGGCGTACTGGCCGGTGCACTTCTGATCGCCTCCAGCCTTTGGAGCCTCAGCTACTATCAGAATCAACATTATCTGCAACAGGTTGCCGCGCGGGTACCGGCGATACGCGAGCAGAGTCAGCAGGTGATTCATCAGCCTGCTGATAATATTTTTGATCTGCTACCCTTTCTGAACAACCTGGTAAAGCTACCGCTCTCAGAACGTTTTTCTCTCGATAATCCACCGCTTACCATGCGGGCGGGTTTATATCGCGGTAGTCAGGTTAGCGATGCCGCCTGGGTGCTTTATCAAAATGCGCTTAAGTCTTTATTGCTGCCGCGGGTAGCACAGCAGATCACTAACATTCTGCGTAACGATCCCGGTGATGATAACGCTTACAGCCGCAATGCGCTGCGCGCCTATCAGATGCTTTATCAGCCGCGAAACTACGATGGCGAATTTTTGCGGGCCTGGCTGCTGCAAAATTTACAGCGTTCACTGCCCGACACAGTAAGCGCCCGCGATCTGCAGCAGCTCGACTGGCACCTGAGCCAGTTGCTGGACCAACAGATTCAGTCATCGCCTTATGCACGGGATAATGCATTAATGATGCGTAAGCTGGCGGAGAATCTGAACATTGCGGGCCAGAAAGGTGACATGCTGGCGGTTACGCCGCTGCACCAGGCCCCGCCATCACACTCGAAAAGCGAGTAACGGTGAGGTGAATATGGCTGCTTACATCGCCCCCGGCTGGTATGGCAAACTGCCATCGACTGGTGACTTTTTGCACCGTCGGCTGAGCGAGCAACAGATTAGCCCCTGGAATCACTGGTTCCAGCAGGGATTGATGCACTGGCATCAGCAGGCGTGGTCCAGTAGCGCGAACTTCCTTCATGCGCCAGTGTGGAATTTTGTCCTGCCGGTGACCGCGACCCGACCCCAGATACAGATGGGCTGTTTACTGCCCTCCTGTGACCGTGTTGGACGCGCCTGGCCGCTTCTGGCACTGCACAGCTTTTCACTGGCGCAGTGGCATCCGGCCCAACTGACCATCTCTGGTGACTGGTTTCAGGATCTGGGCGCGACGCTGCTACAGGCTGTTCAGACCCCGCTGGATGGTGAGCAGTTAGAGCAGCAGATTCAGGCATTGCCGCCGCTGCTGGTTCCCGCCAGAAAGCCTTCTGAAATTATGGATGTGCTCGGCTTTCAGGATCTGCCCTGCACGCTGAGCTGGCGTGAAGTGGCTGAACGCTTTGACCCTCAGCAGCACATGAGCTACTGGTGGAGTAATCGTAGTGATGGGTTTGTCCATGCGACCCACAAGCACAGCGGCAATCTCACTGCGCAACTGTTTTCGTTACTGTTCAACCCGGCGGCAGGTTCACTGCCGGGACGTAATGGCCTCTATCCTCCGATGTTCGAGTGAGGCCGGATGCGTTTGCTGTTTAATCTGGGATAACTCATGCAATTTACCATTGTGCAAAGCACCGCGGATTTTCCGGTCAAAAGCGTTGCGTTTCAACCGCCTGGGGGCACCATTGGCCGCAGTCAGGACAACGATCTGGTGCTGCCTGATGAGACGCGGGCTATTTCGCGTCTGCAGGCACTGGTTCACCTGTCACATGACGGAGAGTGTCGCCTGACCAATCAGGGCAGCGTGACGCCGGTAGAACATAACGGCATCGCCTTGGGGCGCGGCATGCAGGTGCTTCTGAAGCATGGCGATGCGTTGCGCATCGGTGACTATGCCCTGGAAGTGCGTGATCCCGCCTGCAATGACGCGCGAAACGATCCCCTGGCGCTGTTTGCTGGTGACAGCGCCGAGCCTGCAAACCCGCTGGGCATTCACGAACATCATGAGGTTGAGGATCGGCTGCTGGTCAACGATTCTCCTCCTTTACGCCACGAGCGCCACAACGATGCGCGTCTGGCCATCGATCCGCAGGCCAGTGAGCCGCAGAAAGCGTTCATGACACAGCCGGTGGATCAGGATCGGCTCATCGCCGCACTGCTGGACGGCATGGGGCTCAGCAATGTGCATGCCACACCGATTGACGAAGAGCAGATGCGGATTACTGGCCGGATGCTGAGCCTGTTTTCTCAGGGCACCGTGGCACTGCTCTCGTCGCGATCCATTCTCAAGCGTGGCGTAAAAGCAGACATGACGATGATCCTGAACGAAGCCAATAATCCGTTCAAGATCCTGCCCTCCGGTAAAACTGTATTGATGCAGATGTACCAGAGCCAGATGCCCGGTTTTATGCCGCCGGAACAGGCGGTACGTGATGCACTGGTCGATTTGCAGGCCCACCAGCTGGGCATGATTGCCGGTATCCGCGCCATTATTGCGGCAATGCTGCAATCCTTTAATCCACAGCGTCTGGAAGAGCAGGCGCGTGCCGATGGCGTGGTATCAAAGCTGCCATTTTCCACCGTCAAAAAGGCGGCGCTGTGGGACTACTTCATGCGTAATTACCAGCGAACTGCCGGGGAGATTGAAGATGATTTCCACACGCTGTTTGGCGAGGCCTTTCTTCATGCCTATGACATGGAGGTGAATCAGTACAAGGACTCGCAGACGCGGGTAGATGAAACATGAAAATTGTTTTTGCCAGCCGCTGCCAGCAGGGCTTACGCGATGAAAATCAGGATCGCACCGGCACAGCGCTGGATGAGCATAAGGCCTGTTTTGTGGTCTGCGATGGCGTAGCCGGTTTGCCTGGCGGGGAGATCGCGGCGCAGCTGGTGCGCGACACCCTGCTCAGCCAGATAGAGGCGCATGACGGTTTTACGCCGGAAATGACCCGTCAGGCGATTGAGCAGTGCCGCCTGGCGCTGCACGAGGCACAGGGTAAAAATCCGAAATATTCACGCATGAGTACGACGCTGGCGGCCCTGTTTATTGACCGCCATAAACAACGTGCATGGTGGGCGCATGCAGGTGACAGCCGGGTTTACCACTTCCGCCGCGGCGCGCTTCATGAGGTAACACGGGATCACAGTCTGGCCCAGCAACTGAAAGATGCAGGCTATGAAAATACCGGTATTAACAGTAATTTACTCTATAATGCGCTCGGCGCTGAGCCGTCTCGCTTAGTGAGCTTTTCAGAAGAGATTGCGCTGGAAGATGGCGATGCTTTTCTGGTTTGTACCGACGGCTTCTGGCTGAATCTGACCAGTGATGAAATGGAACAGGCGCTGCGCATGGTGAATGCGTGTGAAGAGTGGCTGGCTTTGATGGAACAGGCGGTGAGCCGCAACGTGAAGAAAGATAATCTCAGCGCACTGGCGGTCTGGATTGGTGAGCCAGAAGAAGCAACATTGCTTTATTCACTGGCTGATTCGGCGCGCTTTCTGCCGCCTCGTTTTTGATTCCAAGGATCCTTATGAAACTGTGGTTGCCCGGCATCATCACCCTGCTGATTGCCTTTAATGCCCAGGCTGAAAATTATCGGGTGGTCTACTCCCCCAGCCTGGCGCTGGAGGTCTACATCGATAATGTGGTGAGCAAAGCGCCCGACGACTGGTGTAAAGAGACGCTGCCGCTGCGCATCGTCTCCGGTAAAAGTAAGGATTCCGCCGTGCTGACCACCTTTTTACCGCGCGTCGGCACCCTGCTCGCCAATCAGTGCGGATTACTGGATGAACTGCCCTGGCAGATGACCAACAAAGAAGGTGGCGTCATGGCCAGCGGCAGCGCAAGCAAGTTGCAGAACTGGCGCCCTATTGTGATGGCGGATGCCACCGTTAGCGCCAGTGACAGCAACGCCGCACCACTTGACCTGTCACGGCCTGCCAATAGCACGCCGCTGCAACATTTTGATCTCCCCAGCGGCTGTCACTTCCGCACCGCCTGGAATGAAAATGCTCAGACGCTGTTTATACCGGACGTCAGCAAGCAGCACTGCTCGCCGGATGGCTGGGCTGAGGGCAAGAGTGAGCTGACGCTGGTGACCCCGGAACATCCCACGCCGGTCGCTGTCACCTTCTATCAGGGCTATCCCATCGCCAACCTGGCGATTCCGGACAGCAAGCTTGAGGTCATCGCCGCTAATAATCAGCGCATGATTGTGACCCGCCCGGACGCCTCAGATAGCTGGCTGGTCCTGCCCTTTGATGCACGACAACATGTCTGGCGCTTCAATGGCGCACTGTTGATTAAAATGGATAAGAATGCTGCGCAGCAGAATGCTGACGCGGTGAAATCGCGAGTCGATACCTTGCGCAGCCAGTGGGCGCCCTATTTCATGCCACAGCAAAAAGTGAATGTGTTACTTATCGACACCCTGCACGCGGATCTGGTTGATCCTGCCATTGGTGCCTGGCGTAACATCAATTAATTACCGCGCAGCCTGGCAATCAGGCCGTGTACAGAGAGTTCACTATGTCGGCAAATGATAATACGAAAACTGTTCCGAATGCCCTGCCTGACGGCTACCGTTTTAATGAGTTTGAGATCAAGGAAGTCATCGGAGGCGGTGGCTTCGGCATTGTCTATCGCGCCTGGGATCACCAGCTCGAACGCACAATTGCTATAAAAGAGTATATGCCGGTGTCGCTGGCGGTTCGTGCCGCCGATTTGTCACTGGAACTGCGCGGAGAGCGTTTTCAGAAACTGTTTAATGCCGGACTGAACAGCTTTATTCAGGAGGCGCGTCTGCTGGCCCGATTTAATCATCCGGGACTGCTGCACGTGCTGCGCTTCTGGGAGCAGAACGGCACGGCCTATATGGGCACGCTCTACTACAGTGGCATGACGCTCAAAGAGTGGCAGGTTACCAGCCCGGCGTCGATTTCTGAAGCCTGGATCCGCCGTCTGCTGCCGCCGCTGCTGGGTGCTATCAGCACGATTCATCAGGCTGGCTATCTGCATCGCGATATCTCCCTCGACAACATTCAGCTTCAGGAGAATCAGCTGCCCGTACTGCTGGACTTCGGCTCGGCGCGTAAGGAGATCGGCAACCTCTCTGACGAAACGGAGATCATGCTTAAGCCTGGCTTTGCACCCATCGAACAGTACAGCGAAGAGGGTGAAGTTGAACAGGGACCCTGGACGGATATCTACGCCCTGGGCGCGGTGCTGCATAGCCTGATTACCGGTAATCCCCCGCCGGTGAGCGTGGTGCGCTGCATTGAAGATAATTATCAGCCGCTGGTGGAACGCCAGCCGGAAGGCTACTCGCTGCCGCTGCTGCACGCCATTGACTGCGCGCTGGCCATGAAACCTGGTGATCGCCCGCAAACCATCGACGCCTTTGCCGCACTGATCGATCTGCCGGTCAGTGATGTTGAGGCCGTGGTCAACAGTTTCCCGGTGCCGGGCGAGCCGCCGGTTATGCCGATCGAAGAGGTCGTTGAGGCGGCTCCGCCGGTTGTGATGGCGATGAATCATGCAGCCGCCGCAGCGGAGCCTGTTACCCCGCGTGCGGTGCGCAAATTGTCACCTGTCTTGCTGAGCCTGGCGGCCGTGGCTATCCTGGCGGTGGTCGTCGCCATCTGGCTGGCTAATCGCCACACGGCAATGCCAGATGTGGTCAGCAACAGCTCAGCCGTGACGCATCCGGCACCTGCATCGACGCCGCCAGCCGCAGCCGTTCCTGCCGCGCTGGCGACGGTCTATCTGAAGCTGGAAAGCGGTGAAAGCGTAGTGCTCAACGGACAGCAGGTCGAGGTGAAGCCTGGCAGCAGCGGATTTGCCGCGCTGAATCTGGCGGCCGGGCAGTACAAAATAGACGTTCAAAATGGCAGTGAGACGCATACCCAATCCCTGACCATTGATAAGCCTGGAACCTGGCTTATCAATCCGGGCAAGTAATCCCCGGATCGATCGTAAAAGGGCCCGACAGTGTCGCGCCCTTTTCTATGCGGCTTCTGCGCTGCTGATTCGCCTGTGGCCTGATTCAGGCCTGTTTGAGACAGGATTGCTGCAGCGTCCGCACCTGATGCGCCAGCCGGCTCAGGCTCTCTTCCTCCATACCACGACGGGTGAGTTCCTCTTCCAGTGCAAACAGATACTGCGCATTCGAACCCAGCGGGCCGCTGGCCGCAGCAATGAGCGGCGCAATCGCCTCCGGGCAGGAGTCCGATTCATAAAGCGGATGACGTGGATCCATAATAAAGGTCAGCGCAGTCACGCTGCGGCCATCCTCCAGCTGTAATTCGCACCAGGTCGGTAAATAGCAGCCGGTGATCATCTCACGCTTCCACAGCAGCGCCAGCTCTTCATGTAAGCGCGCTTCCGGCAGACGAAATGCCAGTCCGGTTGTGCGGCCACCCTGTTTCAGCGCCAGCATGCGCCCCGGATGCGTGGCAGTGCCACGTCCCGCGATCAGCCGCAGGCAGAAAGCACGATGCCAGCCCTCCAGCGAACCGGATGCAACTTCATCCGCCTCAAAAATCGGGTTCCACATCAGTGAGCCGTAACCAAAGATCCAGACAGGGCTGTGATCGGGACGGCAGGCCAGCGTGGCGGCCAGCGAGGCGGCGCGCTGCTCGCAACTCCAGAGTAGCGTCTCATCGATATCCCCGAATGATGTTTTACAATCCGCTTTTAATAGAAATTCCCGGGTAAGCAATGCGACCTCCTCAACGTCATCGGCGTCCTGCGAAAGTGCTCCTGTAACATGATCTCCAAAACGGCGCTGCGTTTCGTTCATTAAATTGACATTAATCTATTTACGCGCGGGGTTTCAAGCGTGATTCCGGTCGCAGGTTAAAAAAAACCAGATAAACCTGATAGCGAAGTCGAAAAAAAGGGCTGGATAATCCTGGCCCTTTGACGTGAACAGACTAGCAAGGCGATTACGCTTTAGGATGCCACTTATCGTCATTCCCTTTTTCATACTCTTTTTTCACGGCTGACCAGGCGACCTTATGCGCCACTTCTTCCCGCGAATCATCGCCGCGTCGATCTTCCGCCTCTTTATATTGATCCCACGCACTGTTAAATGCCTGCTGATAGATATCCTGCGCATGCGCAGGAAGCACGTGCTTAACGTTGTCGGGTAAGTCGGTTCGTTTATCGTAAGGCATAATTTTTCCTCTGTTTATCGTCGCGGTTTAGTGTTTCTGGTTAAGCCTGGCGCAACAGTAAAAAAACGCAAACCTGTACTTATCGTCACTTCAGTTTAAAAATATGAGCCCATCCCTGAAATTTAGATTAAAATGCCATTTTTGTGACATATATCGTCAGGATAGGTGCATAGGTCAAACTTGTTGTATACTGATTAATATTGCAATATTCCAGATAACATCAGGTTAATATCATTTCAAAAGGTTATTGCAGTTAAGTAAAAACCAGTAAATTTCTCCTGTCAGGGCCGGTGAAAAGATAAACTGCGCACTGCCCTAAAACTGATTATATTTCTAACAGCAGCCCCCGCTGTGTCCGGATAATCATTAACCAGAGAGGATGGTGAATGCCTTCACATGAAAAAACTCGTCACAAGGAATTCTCGCTGATATTTCCCCTTATCACGCTGGGTATACTCTATTTTTTTGGTGCTAACACCGCATTTCCCGTTGTCGTCGGTATCAACTTAGTGGCATTGATTGCCATTCTGAGCAGCGCGTTTAGCGTGGTGAGACATGCAGATGTGCTGGCCCACCGGCTGGGCGAACCCTATGGCTCACTGATTCTGAGCCTCTCTGTCGTCATTCTGGAAGTGAGTCTGATCTCGGCGCTGATGGCGACAGGCGATGCCGCACCCGGCCTGATGCGCGATACGCTTTATTCGATTGTGATGATTGTGACCGGCGGGCTGGTCGGCTTTGCGCTGCTGCTGGGCGGTAATAAGTTTGCGACGCAGTACGTCAATCTGGCGGGCGTGAAACAATATCTGATCGCTATCTTTCCCCTCGCGATTCTGGTGCTGGTATTTCCCAACGCGCTACCGGGCGGTAATTTCTCTGTCACCCAGGCCCTGCTCATCGCGGCAATTTCAGCCGCAATGTATGGCGTTTTCCTGCTGATTCAGACCAAAACCCACCAGAGCCTGTTTGTTTATGAGCATGAAGATGAGAGTGACGATGGGGATCCGCATCATGGTAAACCTTCGGCGCACAGCAGCGTCTGGCACACTATCTGGCTGATCGTGCATTTGATTGCGGTCATTGCCGTGACCAAGATGAACGCCAATACGCTGGAAAGCCTGCTGACAGACCTGAATGCACCGGCACAGTTTACCGGCTTCCTGGTGGCGTTGCTTATCCTCTCGCCGGAAGGGCTCGGCGCAATTAAGGCTGTGCTGATGAATCAGGTACAGCGCGCCATGAACCTGTTCTTTGGTTCGGTGCTGGCGACTATCTCCCTGACGGTACCGGCAGTAACCATTATCGCCACCCTGACCGGACAGGAGCTGATATTCGGTCTGGAGCCGCCACAGATGGTGATTATGATGGCGTCGCTGATTCTCTGTCAGCTCTCCTTCTCGACCGGACGCACCAATGTATTGAACGGTGCCGCCCATCTGGCGTTGTTTATCGGATATCTGATGACCATCATGCTGTAACGGCAGCGGGCTTCAGACGAAAAAAAAGAGCGAGTAATCGCTCTTTTTTTTTCAGCAAACTTATTTGCTGGTATCGAGTTCCGGGAAGCTTTTCACCAGATCGTCAATCGCTTTCATCTGCACCAGGAATGGCTCCAGCTTATCCAGCGGCAACGCGGATGGGCCATCACACAGGGCGTGTTCCGGATCCGGATGCGCTTCGATAAACAGACCGGCAATGCCGACCGCCATACCGGCACGCGCCAGCTCAGCCACCTGAGCACGACGACCGCCTGATGCTGCACCGAACGGATCGCGCGTCTGCAGCGCATGGGTCACATCGAAAATCACCGGGCTGTTTTTGGTGACTTTCTTCATCACGTTAAAGCCGAGCATATCGACAACCAGATTGTCATAGCCAAAGTTGCTGCCGCGATCGCACAGGATAACCTGCTCGTTGCCACCTTCAGCGAACTTATCAACGATGTTGCCCATCTGACCCGGGCTGACAAACTGTGGCTTCTTAACGTTAATGACCGCGCCGGTTTTCGCCATCGCTTCCACCAGATCAGTCTGACGCGCCAGGAAAGCTGGCAACTGAATCACATCCACCACTTCAGACACTGGCTGCGCCTGTGACGCTTCATGAACATCGGTGATGATCTTCACGCCGAAAGCCTGCTTCAGCTCCTGGAAAATCTTCATCCCTTCTTCCAGGCCCGGGCCACGATAAGAGTGAATTGAGGAGCGGTTCGCTTTATCAAACGACGCCTTAAAGACGTAAGGGATACCGAGTTTCGTGGTGACGTTGACGTAGTGTTCGCAGATGCGCATCGCCAGGTCGCGTGACTCCAGCACGTTCATCCCGCCAAACAGTACAAATGGCAGATCGTTTGCGACGTTGATATCGCCAATACTCACGACTTTCTGTGTCATGCCCTTTCCTTTTCAGTGGGTCCGCTTAGTGCAGCGTGACCTGTTTTTGTTCGATTGCGTGAATCTGAACTTTGATCATTTCGCTGACCGGGTCTTCAGGACACTGCTCAACGAAGTAAGTTAAATCATTCAGCGCGATATGTTCGCACTCCAGCTGCGCGTAGATCAAACCGCGGTCGCGAATTTCATAGGGATCATCCGGATCGATACGCAACAGCACCTGACTGACGTTCAGCGCCAGTTCCATCTTCTGCTCTTCCATCAATGCCGCTTTCAGCGTGTCGAGCATTTTGCGCATCACGGTGACGGTCTTGGCTTCGTCGAGATCATCATCATACAGACGCGCGGTCGGGCTGATGTTGCCTTTGAGCCACACTTCCAGCGTGTGCCGGTCAAGGGTTTCGCCATTGAACGGGTTGATCATCCACTTGTCACCATCAATCCAGTCCGCACGCAGAATCAACTGCGTCGGGAAAATCACCGGCATCAGCGGCAGTTCCAGCTCGGCGGCAATATGTAGCAGGATAACGCCCAGTGACACTGCCGTGCCCTGACGCGTCTTCAGCACATTGTCGATCCAGAGCGCATCAGAAAGCTTGTAGACACCGCTGGCGCCGCGAAATCCCCACTGGCAATAAAACAGTTCAAGCAGCTTTTCCAGCTGCATATCCGCATCTTCAGCGTGGCTGACATAGTCACGCGCTTCGGCGACTAACGCCGCAAGTTGTGCTTCCACCGACAACGCCGGAAAATCGGCGCGGATGGCAAGCGTAGCGCCAATCACCGCTTCACACAGCGGTGTCTGGCTGAAATCTAATTGTTCGGTCGAGGTCATACTATCCCCATAACGGCATTTTAGTCAGCGCCAGCGTAATGATGGTCACCAGGGCGAGTAACGCCACCAGAAAAGCGATCCAGCGGGTGCGATCAGTGCGTGGACGTCGACTCAATGCCACAAATCCTAAGGCGATGTAGATGATAACCGCTAAAAGCTTCTCCGTCAGCCAGCTTCCTTGCGGCGTGAAGGGATAGAAGTGGATAATCATCACCAGCGAGACGCCGGTCACCAGTAACAGCGTGTCATTAACGTGCGGCAGAATGCGGACCCAGCGTTTCGTCATCATTGCCGAACCACAGCGCAGCCAGTAAAACCGCAGCAGAAACAGCGTCACGGTCAGCACGACGGTTAAGATGTGCAGATTTTTAATCAGAGGATAAAAGGCGACCATTATAAATCCTTTTTAAAGCGCTTTTATTAGGGGAACTGACCTAAGGTGACTCGCGGATTGCCACCGTAATCGTTAACGGTTTCAACGGCGTGATAGCCATTCTGCCGCATCAGCGTAGCCACCGCCTCGCCCTGCTGCCAGCCATGCTCCAGCAGCAGCCAGCCGCCGGGTAGCAGCCACGCAGGTGCCTGCTCGATCAGCGTGCGCAGATCGGCCAGTCCCGCCTCATCGGCCACCAGCGCGCTGCGCGGTTCGAAACGCACGTCGCCCTGCTCCAGATGACTATCGCTGGCATCAATATAGGGCGGATTGCTGACGATGAGACTAAAGCGCTGCGGCGTGAGAGCCTGGAACCAGTGACTGAGCAGAAAGCGAGTGTTGCTGAGGCTGAGCTGCTGCGCATTACTGCCTGCCAGCTCAACGGCGGCCTGAATGCGATCCACGCCGGTCACCTGACAGTCGGGGCGCTCGCTGGCCAACGCCAGCGCAATCGCTCCGGTGCCGGTGCCCATATCCAGAATGGTCGAAGGTGTCGCGGGCAGATGCGCCAGCGCCTGTTCAACCAGCAGTTCGGTATCCGGACGCGGAATCAGCGTGGCGTCAGTGACGCGCAAGGGCAGCGACCAGAACTCGCGCTCGCCCACCAGATGCGCCACCGGTTCACCCCGGGCACGACGCGCCAGCAGGCTATTCAGCTGCGCCAGCTGTTCATCGCTGAGCACCGTTTCATCAAAGGCAATTAACCAGCTGCGTGACTTGCCGGTCACGTAACCCAACAGGATCTCTGCGTCACGCTTCGGGCTGTCACCACCATACAGCGTGGCAACCGCCTGTTTCAGCCAGTGACGAAAATCCATTAATCCTGACCAGCCAGCGCCGCCAGCTGATCCGCCTGGTATTCCTGCACAATCGGCTCGATCAGGCTGTCAAGTTTGCCTTCCATCACTTCATCCAGACGGTAGATCGTCAGGTTGATACGGTGATCGGTCACGCGGCCCTGCGGGAAGTTATAGGTACGGTTGCGGTCAGAGCGATCGCCGCTGCCCAGCAGGTTGCGGCGGGTACTGGCTTCGGCAGCGTGACGGCGGGCCATCTCTGCCGCGTGAATACGCGAACCCAGCACTGCCAGCGCTTTGGCTTTGTTTTTATGCTGTGAACGTTCATCCTGACACTCCACCACGATGCCGGTGGGCAGGTGGGTAATACGAATCGCGGAGTCGGTGGTGTTAACGTGCTGACCGCCTGCACCAGAAGAACGGAAAGTATCGATTTTCAGGTCACCGGCATTGATCTCCGGCAGTTCTGCTTCCGGAATTTCCGGCATCACGGCAACGGTACAGGCTGAGGTATGAATACGGCCCTGAGATTCGGTCTCCGGTACACGCTGCACACGGTGGCCGCCTGACTCAAACTTCAGGCGCCCATAGGCACCGTCGCCGGTCACGCGAGCAATGACTTCTTTGTAACCGCCATGCTCGCCTTCATTGGCGCTGATGATCTCCACGCGCCAGCGACGCGCTTCGGCATAGCGGCTGTACATACGGAACAGATCGCCGGCGAAGATCGCGGCTTCGTCGCCGCCGGTGCCGGCGCGGACTTCAATAAAGCAGGCGCGCTCATCATCGGGATCTTTCGGCAGTAACAGAACCTGCAACTGCTGCTCCAGCACGTCGTTTTTCTCACGCGCTTCCTGCAACTCTTCCTGCGCCATATCACGCATTTCAGGGTCGTCGAGCATCTGCTGCGCCGTTTCGATATCTTCCTGTACCTGCTGCCAGTCGCGGAAGCAACGGGTCACATCGGTCAGTTGGGCATATTCGCGTGACAGCGCACGGAAACGCTCCTGATCGGCGATCACGCCAGCATCGCCCAGCATCGCTTCCACTTCTTCGTGGCGCTCCTGCAGGGCTTCCAGTTTGGCAACTATAGAGGTCTTCATTTAAATGTGGGATTCCCGTAACAGGTGGCGACAGCGGTGTGCCTAATCGAGACCCAGGCTGTCGCGTAAAATCTGCAGGCGTTCATTATCGCCATCGCGGGCGGCCTGCTGAAGTGATTTGGTTGGAGCATGTATTAAACGGTTGGTCAGCTTGTGCGCCAGTTCCTGCATGACTTTCTGCGGATCGGCACCCTGCTGCAGCGCCTGCAGCGCACGGCCTTCCAGCTCAGCGCGGATTTCATCCGCCTGAGAACGATATTCACGGATCGTATTCACCGCGCCCTGTGAGCGAAGCCACGCCATGAATTCGCTGCTTTCCTGAACCACGATGCTTTCGGCCTGAACCGCGGCCGCTTTGCGCTGCGCCAGGTTCTGTTCGATGATCGCCTGCAGGTCATCCACGCTGTAGAGATAAGCGTTAGGCAGATCGCCCACTTCCGGCTCTACGTCGCGCGGCACCGCAATATCGACCAGCAGCATCGGTTTGTTGCGACGCGCTTTCAGGGCGCGCTCCATCATTCCCTTGCCGATAATCGGTAATGGACTGGAGGTTGACGAAATAATGATGTCGGCTTCAGCCAGACGGGCATCGATCTCCGCCAGCGTGATCACTTCCGCACCCACTTCCGCCGCCAGCGTTTCAGCACGCTCGCGGGTACGGTTGGCGATGATGAGATTTTTGACCTGATGCTCACGCAGATGACGCGCCACCAGCTCAATGGTTTCGCCTGCGCCGACCAGCAGCACATTGACGGAAGAGAGAGATTCGAAGATCTGGCGGGCCAGCGTACAGGCGGCAAACGCCACCGAGACCGCGTTAGCACCGATATCGGTTTCTGTGCGCACGCGTTTGGCCACAGAGAAGGTTTTCTGGAACATGCGCTCCAGTTCACTGCTCAGTGCCTGACCGCGCGAGGAGTCAGCAAACGCTTTTTTTACCTGACCGAGGATCTGGGGTTCACCGAGTACCAGGGAGTCGAGTCCGCTGGCGACGCGCATCAGATGGCTGACCGCCTCGTTATCCTGATGCCAGTAGAGGCTGTTGCGTACATCCTCTTCATCCAACTGATGATAATTACATAACCAGCTCACCAGACGCGACTGTAAGTCGGCCTGTTGCTCTACACTCAGGTAAAGTTCAGTCCGGTTACAGGTGGACAACACCACGCCGCTCTGCACCATTGGCTGTGATAACAGGCTGTTTAACGCCTGCTCAAGCGTCTCCGGCCCGAACGAGACGCGTTCGCGCAGAGCAATGGGGGCTGTCTTGTGATTGATTCCGAGAGCGAGCAGCGTCATGGCGGTTTTTGTTGGGATGTCCCAATAATGTCAGGGTTTTGTGATGCGCATTCTACAAGATGCGGCAGATCAAGAAAAGCCATACAAAGGCTATGACTGTAATAAGATTAACCCGATCGTGCGCAATTTGCTGCATAACAGCATTGACGGTTAAAACCGGGACGGTTAGCGTTATCCGTTACGAAAAATACATGTGTCCGAGGAGATGACCACTTGATGCTTAATACACCACGCAATCTGTTGCGCCTTTTGCCCCTTGCCAGCGTCCTGCTGGCGGCCTGTAGCGTCAACAAACCGCAAGGCCCGGGCCCCAGCGTTACCGCGCCACAGTGGCAACAGCATCAGCAGGCGGTCTCAAAGGTTACGCACTATCAGACCCGCGGTGCCTTTGCCTACCTCTCTGACAAGCAGAAAGTCTATGCCCGCTTCAACTGGCAACAGACCGCGCCTGATCGCTATCGCCTGCTGCTGACCAATCCACTGGGCAGTACCGAACTGCAGCTTGATGCACAGGGCTCGGTGGTGCAGATCGTCGATAACAAAGGCAAGCGTTACGTCAGCAATGATGCACAGAAGATGATTTCGCAACTTACTGGCATGAACATTCCGCTGGCAAACCTGCGCCAGTGGATGATGGGTCTGCCTGGCGATTCCACCGATTATCAGCTTAACGAGAACTATCAGCTAAGCAGCCTGAACTACAGCCGCGACGGCCAGAACTGGCAGGTGTCTATTGCGGGTTACGATAGCAAAGTTACCCCACCGCTGCCGTCCAGCCTGGAGCTGAAAGAGGGTGATCAGCGAATTAAACTGCGTATGGACGGCTGGACCGTTCAATGATCACCCACTGGCCTGCCCCGGCAAAACTGAATCTTTTTCTCTACATCACTGGCCGTCGTCCCGACGGCTATCACAACCTGCAGACGCTGTTTCAGTTTCTGGATTACGGTGACCAGTTGCAGATTACCGTTGATGACAGCGATTCCATTCAGCTGTTAACGCCGGTGGCAGGCGTCGCGGATGCAGATAACCTGATTGTGCGCGCCGCAAATAGGCTGAAACAGGCAGCCCTGAATAAGCATTGCCTGCCTGAGCGTGCTGGCGCACAGATCGCCATCGAGAAGCATCTGCCCATGGGGGGCGGCCTCGGTGGGGGTTCATCGGATGCTGCTACCGTACTGGTGGCGCTGAATCATCTGTGGCAAACCGGCTTCACACCGGATGAGCTGGCAGCAATTGGCGTGAAACTGGGCGCGGATGTGCCGGTGTTTGTGCACGGCTTCGCGGCTTTTGCGCAGGGAGTGGGTGAACAACTTCAGCCCGCAGAGCCGGAAGAAAAGTGGTATCTTGTCGCTCATCCCGGCGTGAACATCAGCACACCAGTGGTATTCAACGACCCCGAACTGACGCGTGATACCCCATCGCGCAGTTTATCGACGCTTTTAGCTGCACCCTTCACCAATGATTGTGAAGCAGTGGTAAGAAAACGTTTTCGTAAGGTTGATGAGCTTGTTTCCTGGCTGCTAGAATACGCGCCGTCACGCCTGACTGGCACGGGCGCTTGTGTGTTTGCTGAATTCGACACTGAGTCTGCTGCCCGTCAGGTGCTGGAGCTTGCCCCGAATGGGGTGCGCGGATTTGTAGCCCGGGGCGTAAATGTTTCGCCGCTACAGCGTACCCTGCGAGGCGATTAGCGATTGCGTGACAGTGTCACCACGTTCCAGACACTGCACGTTTCGCATCAACACACCCGTGTGAACGCACATGACTGTACGCGCCGGTTACTGTCATGCCGTTCATTCTCTGGACGCAAAGCCTGAGGTTCTTCTCGTGCCTGATATGAAGCTATTTGCTGGTAACGCCACCCCGGAACTAGCACAACGTATTGCCAACCGCCTTTACACCAGCCTGGGAGACGCCGCTGTAGGACGTTTCAGTGATGGTGAAGTGAGCGTACAGATTAACGAAAATGTACGCGGTGGTGATATTTTCATCATCCAGTCCACCTGTGCTCCCACCAACGATAATCTGATGGAACTGGTTGTGATGGTCGACGCGCTGCGTCGTGCTTCTGCTGGTCGTATTACCGCAGTCATTCCCTACTTTGGTTATGCCCGTCAGGATCGCCGCGTGCGTTCCGCGCGTGTGCCAATCACCGCAAAAGTAGTGGCAGACTTCCTTTCCAGCGTCGGTGTTGACCGTGTTCTGACGGTTGACCTGCACGCCGAGCAGATCCAGGGCTTCTTCGACGTCCCGGTTGATAACGTATTTGGCAGTCCGATCCTGCTGGAAGATATGATGCAGATCGGTCTGGAAAACCCGATTGTTGTTTCTCCCGATATTGGTGGCGTAGTACGTGCCCGTGCTATCGCTAAACTGCTGAACGACACCGATATGGCTATCATTGATAAACGCCGCCCTCGCGCGAACGTTTCTCAGGTGATGCACATTATTGGTGACGTTGCTGGCCGCGACTGTGTGCTGGTCGACGACATGATCGACACCGGCGGCACGCTGTGCAAAGCGGCTGAAGCGCTGAAAGAGCGTGGAGCTAAACGCGTGTTTGCTTACGCGACGCACCCGATCTTCTCCGGCAATGCGGTTGAAAACCTGCGTAAATCCGTTCTGGACCAGGTGATCGTCTGCGATACCATCCCACTCTCTGACGAGATTAAGTCACTGCCGAATGTGCGCACGCTGACCTTATCTGGCATGCTGGCCGAAGCGATTCGCCGCATCAGTAACGAAGAATCGATCTCGGCGATGTTCGAGCATTAATTCTTCGCGGAACCGGGCCCTGTGCCCGGTTTTTTTAAGCCCGCCAGTCGCCCGACTAACGCACTTCTTTTTCTGATTTTTCCGCGATAAATTTCCCCACTATCCCCTATTTTCAACGCCACTCACTCTTTTAGTAAAACGCTGCGTTCCCCGCTTCTGCCCGATGCCGTTAAGTGGTAATTTGCAACGCAATTTTAATAAGAACCCGGCCCTCATGAACCTCGATATCTATACCTTATTTATTTGCGAGCTTTATGTGCTGGGGTTTCTGAGCATCATCATGGTCTTTGCCTGGATTGGATCGCAGTATGACCGCGTTCTGGGCTTCACCTGCCTGTCGCTGATATTTACCCTGATTTCCGTGTTCTTAAGTAGCCTGCGCAGCAGTGGTCTGCATTTTCTGCCGGTTGCGGTGGGCAATGTGTTAGTGATGCTGGCTTATGGCGGATTGTTAAATGCGTTGCGGCGCTTGAGTGGCAAACCCATCGGTACCCACTGGCTGCTGGGCGCGCTGCTCTGGGCGCTCCTCTGCTGCTTTCCGGCCTTCTATTACAGCTTACCCAGGCGAGTATTTGTGCTGTGTATCGCCTGCATGGCCTATACCGCTGCATTTATTCAACTGGTCTGGCTGGCTCGTGACTCGCTAAAAGCGACTTTCTGGCCTGCACAGTTGCTGCTGTGGATTCATCTGCTGTTTCATCTGGCGCGCATTTTTCTGGATAGCGCCATCGCCAGTACCAGGCATGGCGCCATTGGCGGATCGGACTTCTCGGTTTACGTGATTCTGGAATCCATTCTGTTTGTCATTGGCCTGACGTTTACCATACTCGCCATGGTGAATGAGCGGACGCAGAGCGTGTTGAAACACACTTCCCTGCACGATCCGCTGACCAGCGCCTGGAATCGCCGTGCTTTATTTAACGAAGCAAAAAAAATTGTGGCGCATTGCCGCCGTCAGAACCGACCTTATAGTGCAATCCTGTTCGATCTTGATCACTTCAAGAGCATTAATGATCGGTATGGACATCAGCAGGGTGACCAGATTTTGATCCACTTTTGCGGCATTGTCAGAGAGCTGATGCCTGCTGACGGGCGCTTTGCAAGGCTGGGTGGAGAGGAGTTTGCGGCGATAATCCCGGCCGGAGCAATGGAGACGGAAGCCTGGTGTGAAGCGACACGACTGGCGGTTTGTAAGTCACAGCCCAATGAGATTACCTATTCAGTCAGCATTGGATTCGCAACGCTGGCCCAACCGCATCAGGGCTTTGAGGATTTACTGGCACTGGCAGATGCGGCGCTTTATCACGCGAAAGCCAGTGGCCGGAACTGCACTGCGCAGCATCCGGTCCCGGCTGCACTCACTTAATGATGTGAGTTGTGCGATCTGCGGCAGCGTTTGTCATAGTGACGCAGCCAGTAATAACGATCTTCTACCTTTTCACGACCACTCAGACCGGCGCCCACCAGCCATAGCAGCGCACCAATAAAGATGCCTAAAATCGCCCCCTGAGCCAGAAGTTGTGGCAGATCAAGTGAGGGGAGCTGATTAATAATTGAGAAGCCGACGCCCAGCACCATTGTCACTAATCCCAGTACCATCAAGCTGTTACCTGCTACACGGCAGTGTTGGTATTTCATGCTGCACCCCCATCCTTATGAGAAAATGACCGCACACAATGTTAAGTGCCATAAGTTTAGGCAATGGGTAAAGATTACGTTGCGGACTGGATCACACATCAGTCATAAAGCATTCCCTGGCCCTGAGTCCAGCCTGTTGATTTAGATAGAAAATGATTAATCACTTCACTGAACCATTTCGGCGCCTGTGCTTTGTCATCCTGGCTGTGGCGAAGTAAACTAACGCCCTTTCGCAATAACAGCAGGATAATCATTGTGAGCAGCATTAAACTGATTGTGGGCCTTGCCAATCCGGGCGCTGAATATGCCGCCACGCGCCACAATGCGGGTGCCTGGTATCTGGATTTACTGGCTGAGCGCCACAATCAGTCACTGAAAGAGGAAGGCAAATTCTATGGCTACACCGCCCGCCTGATGATCGCCGGAGAGGATGTGCGCCTGCTGGTGCCGACCACCTTTATGAACCTGAGCGGTAAAGCGGTTGCGGCGATGGCGACCTTTTATCGCATCGCGCCGGAAGAGATTCTGGTGGCACACGATGAACTTGATCTGCCACCCGGCGTAGCCAAGTTTAAACAAGGCGGCGGGCATGGCGGTCACAACGGTCTGAAAGACATCATCAGCAAACTGGGCAACAACAACAATTTTCATCGGCTCCGCATCGGCATCGGGCATCCCGGCGATCGTAATAAGGTAACCGGATTTGTACTGGGCAAGCCGCCTGCCAGTGAGCAGAAGCTGATTGATGATGCCATTGATGAAGCGGTGCGCTGCACCGAAATGTGGCTGAAAGAGGATCGCATCAAGGCGATGAATCGGCTGCACGCCTTCAAGCCTGCTTAAACGCCCGAATCGTCGTGATTCCGTGTATAATGCGCGAAATTTTTCTATTCGTCTCCGACAGTCCGTCGCCTGACGTACTGTCCATCCAGTTATAAAGGGTATCAAACCATGGGATTCAAATGCGGTATCGTGGGCCTGCCGAACGTCGGTAAATCCACTCTGTTCAACGCGCTGACCAAAGCGGGCATCGAAGCGGCTAACTTCCCTTTCTGCACCATTGAGCCAAACACCGGTGTGGTGCCAATGCCTGACCTGCGTCTCGACCAGCTTTCTGAGATTGTTAAGCCACAGCGCGTGGTGCCGACTACCATGGAATTCGTCGATATCGCGGGTCTGGTGAAAGGCGCGTCAAAAGGTGAAGGCCTGGGCAACCAGTTCCTGACCAACATCCGCGAAACCGAAGCGATCGGCCACGTGGTGCGCTGCTTTGAAAACGACAACATCATCCACGTGGCGGGTAAAGTGAACCCGGCTGAAGATATTGATGTGATCAACACCGAACTGGCCCTGTCCGATCTT
Source organism: Pantoea sp. MHSD4 (assembly GCF_021043305.1). Taxonomy (NCBI): domain Bacteria; kingdom Pseudomonadati; phylum Pseudomonadota; class Gammaproteobacteria; order Enterobacterales; family Erwiniaceae; genus Pantoea; species Pantoea sp. MHSD4. The sequence goes on from NZ_JAJNDH010000001.1 coordinate 1,410,366, forward strand.
GAGACCTGTGAACGTGCGATTCAGCGTGTGCAGAAGAAAGCCAAAGGCGGCGACAAAGATGCCAAAGCCGAGCTGGCTGCACTGGAAAAATGCCTGCCGCATCTTTCTGAAGCAGGCATGCTGCGTTCACTGGATCTGGATGCAGACGACAAAGCGGCCATCCGCTATCTGAGCTTCCTGACCCTGAAACCCACCATGTACATTGCTAACGTCAATGAAGATGGTTTCGAGAACAACCCGTACCTGGATCAGGTGCGCGCTATCGCCGAAGCAGAAGGTTCTGTGGTGGTGCCTGTGTGTGCCGCTGTTGAGTCTGACATTGCTGAGCTGGAAGATGAAGACCGTGACGAGTTCATGGCCGAACTGGGACTGGAAGAACCGGGCCTGAACCGCGTGATCCGCGCCGGTTACTCGTTGCTTAACCTGCAGACCTACTTCACCGCTGGCGTGAAAGAAGTGCGTGCATGGACCATCCCGGTTGGCGCAACAGCCCCACAGGCAGCCGGTAAAATCCATACCGACTTTGAGAAAGGTTTTATCCGCGCCCAGACCATCGCGTTTGAAGACTTTATCGCCTATAAAGGCGAGCAAGGTGCGAAAGAAGCCGGCAAGATGCGTTCAGAAGGTAAAGAGTACATCGTGAAAGATGGCGATGTGATGAACTTCCTGTTTAACGTCTGATTTTTTCATGCGGTTTTAGCAACCCCATAAAACCTGACAGACTCGCTAAAACCTACGCAATAGCGTGGGTTTTTCTTTTTAACGCTCTCACAGTAGTGTCTGTCAGCAGATTCCCGCAACGCTGGAATCATGACCTAAAAGTTTACTGCTTTAGCTCCTCTCCTTCTTCTGCAAAACCCGCCAAAAGAATCTAAAGCTACCTGAGCGCACCTCTTACCCTTCTCTTCACCTGAAACGGCACCTGTTCAGCCACGGATAAACTGCGCCTCACACTGCCGGGCGATCTCCCACAGCCTGTTACGGATGACCTGCTTAAGTTGCAGAGTGGACTGCGACTGCGGCTGGTCACGGCGGCTGATCAGCATCACTTCAAACGGCAGAGGTTGTGCTATGGGCAGCAGCTTTAACTGTTCGGCATAGCGGCAGGCGGTGAAGAGATCCACGACGCCCGTGCCGCCGCCTGCCAGCACCATATCTGCAATGACCGAATAGGTTTTAATCGACAACGACACGGCGGGGTTCAGTTTCTTATCGCGCAGCGCACGGTGAAGTACGCGTCCAAGCGGATCCTGCGCCTGCATCATCAGTAAATTATTGTTGCACAACCACTCCAGCGTAACGGGTTCATGCCAGTGGTGAGTGAGCGGTAGCAGCGCCACCATGGAGGACTGAAACAGAGGCTCGGCCAGAAGATCCGCATCGACCTGCTGACCAAAGACCAGCGCAAAATCGAGCTGATTCTCCAGAATCATCTGGCATAAGGTACTGAAGTGCTCGGTGACCAGTTCCACACTGACCGAGGCCATCTGTTGCCGCCAGGTGACCAGCGCGGGAGCCATCACCATCTGACCAAACGCGTGAGCGGCGCCAACGCGAACGAGTTGCCCTTCGCCACGCCTTAGCTGTTCGGTGAGCCGGGTAATGGATTGCAGGCGCTGGCAGAGATCCTCTATTTCAGGCAGCAGACGTCGCCCTTCTGCCGTCACACTCATTCCCTGTAGCCGTCGCTCAAACAGCGCAAATCCCAGCTGCTGTTCAGCGTGATTCAGCACACGGCTGATATTCGGCTGCGACACATTCAGCAGGCGCGCCGCTGCGCTGATGCTGCCGGTCTGTACGATGGCCTGAAAGACTTCTATATGGCGGAGCCGCATGATGATTTACCCTGGATGGAATACCGGACACGGAGGCCTCTTCAACCAGCTGTACCGGCGGAGAGTGAGAGCAATCATTATCCTGCTGCAAAAACTGTACCGCAAAACCAGTGCAGCCCCGGCATAAAGTTGCTACGACTGCGTACTCGCCAGATAGGAGAATGCACTGAGTAAGCTGATCAACGTTTCCATTTTCTCCGCCTGATACGCCACGGTAACGGCATCAAGGCGCGTGACGCCGGGGATAAGACTGAACAGATCGGCCAGTACAGGTTTAGTGGCCTGAAGCCGCATCGTGTAAGGTGCCGTCAGGCGGGTTGTGCTCACCTGATGGAGATGTTGCAGTGCGGCACTTGCCGCGGCAGCGATCGCATGCTGTGCCGCCTGCGGACTGACCGATTCCGCGCAGGTATGCGAAATGGCGCGCTTTACACAGACGTAATCGACCGCTGGGTAATATTTCGCTATCCAGCTCTGTAACTGATCGTCACCGGTGACCAGCAGCAATGGCGTGCCCTGTTCAGCAGCGGCAGCCGCATAAATATCGGTTTCGCCCATCACCAGATCATTAATATGGATACGCCAGAATGCCCGACCGTTAATGGTATGCGCCAGTACGCCAGATTCACCTGCTGCGCTGTGAAATCCCACCAGAAACAGCCCGTCGAACGTCTGCTGTTCTATCCCCTCCACCATCGACAGGCAGCGGGGTTTGCCCTGCACCAGTCGGGCGCGGGGATCGATATTTTCCGCACGCAAATTGGTCATCTGCGCATGGCTGTCTGCAACCACCACTTCGGTTGCCCCACCCGCAAACGCACCCGCAATCGCGGCATTCACTTCCTGCTCCATCAGACCACGGGCGATCTGATGCTCCGGGTGGCCGGGTGAACATTGCTCCGGGCGCATGACCCCCGCGATACCTTCAATGTCGGCCGAGATAAAAATTTTCATGAGGTTAATTTATCCAGAATCTGCGTCAGTGAGGGACGATGATGACCGCGAAAGCCAGTAACAGCCTCTGCGCTCAACAAGGCATCGAGTACAGCCTGTTCCGTTGCATCCGCTGCGGCAGCAAACAGCGGCTCCAGCGTGTCGTCCTGTGGCGGCAGTGGCAGCGGTTGCGTGGAAAACGCCACGGCAATATCGCCCGAGCCGTGTCCCCAGTAACTGCCCAGCCTTCCAAGACCGGCACCGGCTCGCTTCGCGATGCGCTTTAGCTGCCGTGTGTCTAGCGGGGCATCTGTTGCCATGATGATGATGACAGAGCCGGCATCACGCTGCGGCGCCTCTCCGGCGAGCAGCGGCGCAATCATCTCGCCCGCCCGGACGCTATCCAGTGTGAGTGCCTCCAGCGCGCCGAAATTGGCCAATACCAGCACGCCAAGCGTGGCGTTGAGTGAAGGAATTACCCGTGAGGCGGTTCCGATGCCCCCTTTCAGACTGAAACAGCTCATCCCGCGTCCCGCGCCGACGCTGCCACGCGCGAAGTCTGCGGAGGCCGTCTGCAGCGCCGCCTTAGCCATATCCTCACTGATTGCCAGCGCCTGGATATCATTCAGCCAGCCATCGTTGCACTCCAGCACCAGTGGATTCACCGTAGGCAACGTCCGGCCCAGTTCCGGGTTACGACGGATGGCATCGCGCACCAGCGCGGTAAACAGCGTGCCAACCGCCAGCGTGTTACTGAGCAGAATCGGCGTCTGAAGCACGCCAAGTTCCTCTATCTGAACCAGTCCGACGGGTTTCGCAAAGCCGTTCAGCACCTCAGCCCCACACGGCAGCGGCGTGAGAAACAGATTATCGCCCGGCGGCAGGATAGCGGTGACGCCAGTCTGCTTTTCGCCTTCATTCAGCGTGTAATGTCCGACACGCACGCCCGCAACATCGCTGATGCGATTAGTGGGTCCGCAGGCGCTTCGCGGCTGCCCAAGCTGACGCAGGTCACGCCAGCGATCAAGCAGCAGGTCACGCTGCAGTTGTTGGTAATCCATCGTCAGCCTTTGAGTTTGGGATCGAGTGTATCGCGCAACGCGTCGCCAAGCAGATTGAATGCCAGCACGGTGATAAAAATCGCCAGTCCTGGAAATACGCTCATGTGCCAGGATCCGGCCATCATCATGCTGCGGCTCATCGCCAGAATATTGCCCCATTCCGGCACGTCTGGCTCCGGACCCAGTCCGATAAAACTCAGGCCCGCCGCAGTCAGAATACTGGTACCAATGCGCATGGTAAAATAGACAATCACGCTGGAGAGCGTGCCGGGCAGAATATGCCGCAGAATAATCACGCGGTCTGGCGCACCGGCACAGCGCACAGCTTCAACATAGGCAGCCTGCTTCAGAGAGAGCGTCGACGCCCGCACGATGCGGGCAAATACCGGCACGCTGAATACCGCAACCGCGATAATGACATTATTCAGGCCCGTCCCCAGCAGCGCCACCACCGCAATGGCCAGCAACATGCCGGGAAACGCGAATAAGACGTCGGCACCGCGCATGATCAGCATATCGACCCAGCCGCCGTAATAGCCCGCCAGTAACCCGAGCATGACCCCGACCAGCATGCCGATCGTCACCGACAGCACGCCGATATAGAGCGAGATACGCGCGCCATAGATAATGCGACTGAGCAGGTCGCGTCCCAGTTCATCGGTCCCCATCCAGTGTGCCGCCGTTGGCGGTGACGACAGCGCCATCCAGTCCGGGGCCATAGGATCCCAGGGCGCCAGCCAGGGCGCAAAGATCGCCACCACAATCAACAGCAGCACAAAGCCGCCTGAGACCAGTGCCAGAGGGTTACGCACGAACGCATGCAGGAAATCACGCCACGGCGAACGAATGATCTGAGGCGGGTTGTCAGTCAGCAATTGACTACTCATTTCGGCTCCTGTCGCAGACGAATGGCCGGATTGACCACCGCGTAAAGCAGATCGACCAGCAGATTAATCACAATAAATTCAAACACGAACAGCATCACGAGTGCCTGAATCACCGGCTGATCCTGCGCTTTGATCGACTCAATCAATAACCAGCCTAACCCTGGCCAGTTGAAAACACTCTCGACGACGATGGAGCCACCCAGCAGAAAACCGAACTGCAGACCCAGCATGGTAATCACCGGAATGAGCGCATTGCGCATCACATGCTTCCACGTTACCAGCCGGTTACGCAGTCCTTTGGCTTTGGCGGTGCGCACGTAATCTTCCTGCGCCACTTCAAGAAAGGCCGAACGGGTAAAGCGCGCCATGACCGCCGCAACCGACGAACCCAGCGTGATGGCGGGCAGGACAATATCGCTGGCCTGGTTAAAACCGCTGACCGAAAACAGCCCAAAAGGCATCGCGACGAACTGAATAAGCAACAGCCCCAGCCAGAAGGCGGGCATCGAAATACCGCCTACCGCCACGCTCATCAGCGTCCAGTCCTGCCATCTTCCCCGTTTCAGGGCCGCCATCACGCCGAATAACAACCCGAGAATAACGGACCAGGTAAAACCTGCTAAGGCCAGCCACAGCGTCGGCATAAAGCCCTGTCGAATCACCTCCCGCACCGGTTGCTGAGTGCGATAGGTGGTGCCCAGATCGCCCTGCAACAGGCTGCCGATCCAGTGGAGGTACTGCTGCGGCAGCGGATCGTTAAGTCCGAGATGCTGACGCGCCGCCTCGATGGCCTCGATGGGCGCATCCGGTCCGGCATAAGCGCGCGCCGGGTCGCCCGGCATGAGCTTGATAAAACCGAATACCAGCAACGAGACCACCAGCAAAACCGGGATCATCTCCAGTAATCGGCGAATGATGTATGCAAACATGCCATTCCCTGAAATGAGGTGTGACTGGCCTCCTCACGTCTCCGCCCCTTTCGGGAGTGGTGACGAGAGAAGAACCGTCTTATTTATAGGACGCCTGAGTGAACAGGAAATTGCCATCAGGCAGCATTGAAACGCCGCTCAGGGTGCTACGCTTGCCCACCAGGTTATCTGGCGTACCAAGGAACGCCACCGGCGCTTCTTTCCACAAGACCTTTTGCGCCTGTGCATAGGCAATGCCGCGCTTTGCCGGATCGGCCGTCACCAGCCCGGCTGCAATCGCTTTGTCTGCGTCAGGATTACTGAAGTAGGAGACGTTATAGGAGGTCGGCACCCAGGATTCGGTGGCAAACAGCGGACGCAGCGCCCAGTCGGCATCACCTGTTGAGGTCGACCAGCCACCATAATAGAGGTCAAACTCGGCCTTTTTCGGGTCCTGTACACCCCACAACTTAGCGTTGCGCGTGCCGGAATCCATCGGCGTCACCGTGGCCCGAATGCCTGCCGTGGCCAGTTGCGCTTTCAGCACCTGAGCGGCACGCACGCTGGCCGTGGCATTGGTCACCCAGAGCTTAAGATCAAGACCATTCGGATATCCTGCCGCTTTCAGCAAAGCTTTGGCCTTATCCGGCGCATAACTGTACTCAGGATCGGTTTGTTTCTGGTAGAACTGTACGCCTTCCGGTATAGCGGATGTGGCAGGTTTACCCAGACCGGCAAAGGCCACTTTCAGCCACAGATTACGATCAATCGCGTAGTTGATGGCCTGACGCACCCGAACATCCGCCAGCGGCTTGTGCTGCGTGTTGATCGCCATGTAATAGAGATAAATGCTCGGATCGCGCTGAATGGAGAGATGGCTGTCCTGTTTCACGGCAGCGATCAGGTCTGAAGGCAGGGGCCAGATGGCATCCACCTGCCCCGATTTTAATGCGGCGACGCGTGTCGCATCTTCCGGACTCGGCGAGAAGATGACATGGTCAACTTTAGGCCATCCCTTCTGCCAGTAACCGTCATACTTCCCCAGCGTGACCGCTTTGCCCGGTGTCCAGTTAACAAATTTAAACGGACCGGTGCCGACCGGATGCAGTCGCAACTGCGCTTCGTCCGGGTATTGCTTAAGAATGGATGGACTCCACATCACCGCCGAAGGATGCGCCAGCGTGTTGATAAAGGCCCCGAACGACTGATTCAGATCGATTTTTACCTGGTCGGGTGCCAGTACCGTGACCTTATCGATCATTTTGTAGAGGCTATTACGCTTCAGCCCTTTTTTCTGATCTGCCAGACGATCAAGGTTCGCTTTGACGGCTTCGGCATCAAACGGGGTACCGTCCTGGAAAGTGACACCTTTGCGCAGCGTCAGCGTAAATTCGGTGGCACTGCCATTAGAGGTATAACCGGTCGCCAGCCAGGGCTGCAGCTTCATAGCGGGATCAAACTGGAACAACCGCTCAAAGATGCCGCTCTGCACCGAGTAGCTGACATTATCTGAGGTGTCATGTGGATCCAGCCCCGTGATATCGGCATACATTGAAATGCGCAGATCCTGTGCCTGCGCAGTCATGACCAGCGTCGTCGTCAATGCGAGGGTTAGCGAAGTACGGCGAAACAGCGTTTTCATAGATTCTCCTGGTCGTTGAGGATAATTACAATGCAATGCCGTCAGCGACCCAGTGCTGGGGCGCAACCTGGCGATAACGGGGTTTAGTGACCGTTTCACCCACCTTACGCAGCGGCGAGGGAATTTCGCTGTCATCGAAAAGACGGGGCTGACGGTTCTCTGGATCGGCGACCGGAACGGAAGCCAGCAGACGTTGGGTATAGGGATGTTGCGGCTGATTAAAGACCGACTGACGTGGTCCAAGCTCCACAATCTGGCCGAGGTACATCACCGCGACGCGATTCGCAATACGCTCGACGACCGCCATATCGTGAGAGATGAAAATCCATGCCACGCCCGTTTGCTGCTGCAGGTCCATCATCAGGTTCACCACCTGTGCCTGAATTGAGACATCCAGCGCCGATACCGCCTCATCCGCAATAATGACTTTCGGTTTCAGCGCCATAGCGCGGGCAATGGCAATACGCTGACGCTGACCACCCGAAAATTCGTGCGGATAACGACGCGCATGCTCTGGCAGGAGACCGACGCTCTTCAGCAGCGCATCAATCTGTGGGGAAGCCTGTTCAAGTGAAGAGACCATGCCATGTAATAGCAATGGCTCGGCAATGGTAAAACCCACTGTCAGGCGGGGATTCAGTGAGGCATAAGGATCCTGAAACACCATCTGGATTTCACGGCGCAGCGGCTGGAACGCGGCCTCTTTCAGGTCAGAGATTTCCTTTCCTTCAAAATGAATACTTTCAGCGTCACTGTTGATGAGGCGCATCAGCGCCCGTCCGGTGGTCGATTTGCCGCAGCCGCTTTCACCCACGATGGCCAGGGTTTCACCGGGCCACAGACTGAAATCAATCTGTTCCACTGCATGCACATGATGCGTAAGGCTTGAAAAGATGCCGCTGCGGATCGGGTAATAGACTTTTAGGCCGCGCACATCCAGCAGCGGCGCGACATCATAGCGAGCGGTTTGCTGTTCGCTTTGCACAGCCTCGCCCGCACCCGGCAGAGGAAAGCGTTGCGGCCACGTGTGTTCCCGCATATCGCCGAGTTTTGGCACTGCCGCCAGTAACGCCTGGGTATAAGCGTGCTTCGGGGCGGCAAAAATCTCAGATACGGTTCCCTGCTCGACCACTTCGCCACGTAGCATGACCACCACGCGATCGGCGATTTCCGCTACCACGCCCATATCATGGGTGATAAACAGCACCGCCATCTGTTTCTCGCGTTGCAGGTCACGCAGAATATGGAGTATGCGCGCCTGAACGGTGACATCCAGCGCAGTGGTCGGCTCATCAGCAATCAGGAGTTGCGGGTCACAGGCAAGGGCCTGCGCAATCATCACACGCTGCCGCATGCCGCCTGACAGCGAGTGCGGATAGCTTTTCATGACGCGATCCACATCGGCGATTCGCACCTGTCGCAGCAGTTCACGCACGCGCGCATGGGCCTGCTTTTTGTCACACAGATGGTGATCGCGTAATGCCTCTGTAAGCTGATCATCAACGCGCAGCACCGGATTCAGCGACGTCATGGGCTCCTGAAAGATCATCGCCATTTCACGGCCACGCAGTGTGCGGCGCTGAGCGTCATCCAGCGTTTCTAACGCATGCACGTTTCCGCTCCGGTCGCAAAACTGCATACTGCCGCGATCGACACGGCCGTTATTTGCCAGCAGGCCCATCACAGCCAGCGACGTGACCGATTTACCGGAGCCGCTTTCGCCCACGACAGCGACAATTTCACCGGGATGAATGGCAAAACTGATGCCTTTGAGTGCCTGATTTTCACCGCTGCGTCCATGAAACGAGACGCTGAGATCCTGAATCGCCAGCACGGGGGATGGCAAGGCAGCGCGGGTTGCAGGAGAAGTACGTTGTGTGTCCGTCATCGTCGCCTCGCAGAGTTATAGCCAGATGCGGCCTTCGGAGTAGCTCAAAAAAGGAGAACTGTCGGCGGCAAGCCAGATAGGGCCATCCAGATCGACGAACTCTGCGTTAACCGCGACGGGCAATGCCGCTTCCATGGCCAGTGACGAGCCCAGCATGCAACCGACCATGATGCGCATATTCAGCGTCCGGGCTTCATCCGCCATCGCCAGCGCTTCCGTCAGGCCACCGCACTTATCCAGCTTGATGTTGATCATTTCGTAACGATCGCGTAATCCGGCAATATCCGCCCGCGTATGGCAGCTTTCATCGGCACAGACCGGTATGGGATGCTTGAAGCGTTGCAGGTCATGATCCTGTCCAGCGGGAAGGGGTTGCTCGACCATCGCAATATTGAAGGCTTTCAATGCCACCAGCAGGCTTTCAAGGTCCAGCCCCGACCAGGCTTCATTGGCATCGATAATGAGCGTGGCATGCGGTGCCGCCGCACGAATGGCCGCCACTTTTTTCAGAATCTCACTGCGGTCGAGCTTAATTTTGAGCAGGATGGCGCCACGTAGCACGGCATCCGCCGCCGCGAGAGCCATATTTTCCATCGTATCCAGGCTAAGGGTTTCTGCCGTAATGACTGACTCAGGCTGAGAGCACGCACTCATTTGCCACAGCGTCTGATTCGCCCGGGCGGCATCCAGTCGCCACAGCGCACAGTCCAGCACGTTGCGCGCTGAACCGGCGGGTAAACGGTGTTGCAGATCATGACGGCTCAGGCCCGACTCCACCTCAGTACGAACGGCTTCGAGCATGGCCTGAACGCTCTCCGGCGACTCATCGTAACGCGCCGTCGGGGTACATTCGCCCTGCCCGATGAAACCCTCCTGCTCCAGTGTGACCCGGATGACCGTCACGGCGGTTCGGGTACCACGTGCGATAGCAAAGGGTCGCGCCAGCGGCAGCTCCACCACCTCAATCTGCAACTGTCGCATTTCAGCCACGCTCCTGAAGCAGTGCGGCGATCTCATCAATACCAAAGCGCACCGGATCCGTGGCCGGTAAGCCGAACTCAGCGCTGATTTCGGCGCAATAAACGAGCGCCTCTTCTTCACTGTAATTGGAGGTGTTGATTGCAAAGCCAGCGAGCTGAACCGACTCACTGGTCACCTGCGCGGCACGCAGATTGGCTTCCACGCACGCCTGCAGGCTGACCATGGGCTGGTGTGGCAAATGACGCATATGGGGACGTCCCATTTCATGACACATCACCAGCCAGTGTGGTTGCGCACCGTGCATCAGCCCCATACTCACGCCCGCATAGGAGGGATGGAACAATGATCCCTGCCCTTCAACGATATCCCAGTGGTCCTCGTCATTCGCCGGTGACAGCGCTTCTGCGGCACCGGCAATAAAGTCAGCGATGACCGCATCCACAGCAATACCCTCCCCTGCGACCAGAATACCGGTCTGTCCCGTGGCACGAAAATCAGCTTTCATGCCGCGCGCACGCATCGCAGCTTCCAGCGCCAGAGAGGTGTACATCTTGCCCACAGAGCAGTCCGTACCCACGGTCAGGATGCGCTTACCTGAGCGCTTCTTACCGCTGCCCACACTGAGCGCCGGACGCATATGACGCAGGTCGAACAGCTCAACGCCAGCAACCTGCGCAAGCGCGACCAGTTCCGGTTCGTCCACCAGCCGGTGGTGCAGACCACTGGCCACATTCATACCTGCCTGAATGGCACTTTTAATCGTTTCCAGCCAGTGCGCTGGCAGATAGCCGCCGGCATTCGCCGTGCCCAGCACCAGCGTTTTTGCGCCGCGCACTTTAGCGCCGGGAATATCCAGTTCATCCAGACCCAGACTGACCGTGCAGCCCGGCAGTTTAATTTCGCCAACGCACTGGTCCGGCCGCCAGATATGAATACCGCGCGCCGTTTTTGCCGCGAGGGGATCGGTAACATCGCCAAGAAAGAGTAAATAGGGTTGTGGGATTAGCATGTTGTCTCTCGTTTCAGCCAAAAGATCAGGTTCTGAAACCACTATTTCATGCGTTCTGAAAGGTGACGAATGCTTGTTTAGCAGGAGGGTATAACGGCAGGTTATAGCCAGAGGGAATAGTGATGACAGGTGGGTTTTTCAGGGGGTTTGGCACAGGGAATGGGTTCAAGCAAGGGGTGGGTCATAGGAAAAAGATTGTGTTCGGGGAGAAGGGATGGATATGGGCAAGGGGAGGAAATGGTTTATCCAGCACTTAATGCCACTGGTAGATTTGAAAAGTCGAACTACTGAAACATAGTTTGGCCGCCTTTGGAGTTAGTGAAATCACAAAATAATCAGCTCACTGCTGGCAGTTTATTTTATCTCTAACTTGAGTGCGAATGATTACTTCATAAGCGTCTTGTTCGCATAGCCTGGCTTTATTAAACTCTTCTTCGCTTATCTCAAACTTAACATCTTTATTAGAAATCCCACCAGCATCATAGTTGATAAAATACTTTCCATCCTCTTGGGTAATAAACATGCCGTAGCCACTAAATATAGTCTTTCCCATCATTTACTCCTTTCTTTAAACTATATTAATAAAAAATTCATTTACTGACTTTGTGATCTATAATTTCATCTGGAATTCACCCAGAAGTATATACGCCAGGCGGCCAAAAATTATTTGCACCCGTCTCATGCCATATAGAATACGCAGGTTCTGCTGAACTACTGATTTTCGCTGGGTGGACTCGCAATTCAGCGGGTTGCCTGCGCTATACCAGAGTCGTTGTTCCTTAACTGCCTGCGCACCTTCCTGCGACAATAACCAACTGCCGTTATCGTATTTCTATCATGTCTGGCTGAACGTATATCATCACGATTTTCAAGGCTCAGGACGTTACTGTAATCGAAGTCGCGCCGAAGAAACCTGAATTTTGCATGGCAATCCTCATTATCGAAATCTATCAACGACAGGTCTGAGAGAAAAAAAGAAAAGATTCGCGGAAGGGGTATTCCGCGATAACAGCACTAAAAACAACTACGGGTTATTTCATGCGACGCTGCTGGGCGACGCTAGCGAGGCGTTGTGTGCGGCAGTACATGGCAAACAGGACAAAACCCTGCCTATTCAGTACCCAGCGGGCACCCACTAAAGCAGCGAGTGCCAGAAGCAGCCACAGGCCCGAGTGGCTAGCCGTAACAACACTGTAGCTCAGGAGTAAAACAGTCGATATAAGCAACATTGCACAGACGTAAGCCAGTCCCGCCACACCAGTTGTATGGCCCCGCGCAAGCAGGTAACTGGCCGTGATTATCGCGCCAATAACAACAATTGAGGGAACAAAAAAACTCAACGCATGTATCTGTGGGCTCAGAGGAGGTAACGCGTGCAGAAATGTCAGCAGATTAAATGCAAATGCAACCAGCAGCAGCATCAGCACTATTGCAACCGGGAAGCCGTTTTGCCGGGGCAGCGACTCAGAAGGCTGTTTAAAATAGCGTTCAAGCTCTGAAGTGGAACGGGCAAGTATGGAATCATCCTGCCGTGCGATTGCCTGATCTATTTCGCGCCCCTGTTGCAGGAGTTCAGTGATATTTCGCCCGACAAGCCATGATAAAAATTGCATTAAATTACCGCCAGTGACTGGATTGTTCCCACGATGTAGCGTCCGGTACGCGGCACGTTACCTGGAGCAGCAATGATACCACTGACAGCACTGCCAGCCACAGCCGCTGCGCTCGTGACGACCTGTGCGAGTTGCTTAACAAGTTCTTTTTGCACCGGTTCTACAGGAAAACGTTTTGGATAGAGTCCTGCACGGATGGCGGCTTTAAGCTCTTTATTAGTTATACCCGGGTTTTGTGCCTTGATGATTAATTCAGTAAGGCGCGCCCGGTCCTGCCTTGGATAGTTCCTGAGCCACTCCGTGGCTTTTAAAGAAGAGACCGATTTGATTGCTCGCCATGTTGCCAGAGCTTCTTTTAATGCACCGCCCACACTGGCAAGTGAAATGATGACGCTGACCAGGCCGGACAAGATAACGCTGTGCGCCATCTGCATAGATGATGCCAGCCTGATAAAACTCCCGCGTACAATCCATTGCCGCACCCAGCGCTTTGAAATCAAAATCGGGTGCCCCATAACCGGTCAGTCTCGCGATGTCATAACCCGGTAAGTTATTTTCGGGATTCATTCCTGGCAGGTTCATTTTATCTCCTTATAAGCTCAACAGGGTAAAAATATATTTCTTGAGATATTAAATTTGAAGAGAAAAACCAGTCATTATCACATCAGTTTTATATATCGTTAAGCATACAACCCACAAAAAACCCTATCATTTTTTGATTGAAAAAAATGCTAGATGCTCCATTTATTATCACTGCAATAATGACATCAAATAGCAACCATAAATTCCATCAGAAAAAGATCATGACAAATTATTTAGCATCTGAAATAGAATTCACCATACCCCTGCCATCGTGAATATATCGCTAGCAGGTCTGCTTGCCATTCCTTCCAGCAGCAAAGGAATAAAAAATCGCTATCGAACATTCGCATCCATCATATAGAGCCAACTTATAAATATTGGCAACTTGTTAATATGTCATTGTACAAAAATTATAAAATAACATCTTGATAAGACTGGTAATTTAAAATCAGCCCCACTCAATGTATATCCCACAATTAAATGATCTCTCTTCCGACTGTACCGTTATCTCTCCCCATTCAAAATTCCAAACATGACCATAAGGAGGATCTTTTAATTCACCCCTATAATTATTGGGATATCTATTAAGCATCCATTCAAACATTCTTTTTTCTTCTTCCTTTAAAGCCTTTACATTGGCTCTTTTTTCCCAATCAGATAGACTTTTATAAAAATCACCGGTTTTGCTAGTGAGGAAAACAAGCGCCTTGAAAGAAAAAACAGCCGGATTGAATTCCACAGTAAATGGTTCATCGTGCCAACTGACGTCTTCTAAAAAAAAACGATATTTTCCAACTGATGTCAGATCATCAACTGAATTAAAAAAAAGGACTTAGTAAAAGCCTCGTAAGATGAAAGATCTATTTCACTCCCATCTATATGTAAAGCTCCACTTGACTCGTCTAAATTCATTATTTTCATATGTCAATTACTTTTCCAGGTTTCAGTTTAAGCCGAGCTTCTTCCGGAATTTAGAACTGCAGCCCTCCCCCTTCTCCATGTTTAGGATTAGCTTCAGCACGCCCTCTGGCTACAAATATATCTTCTGTAACGTAATAAGCTCTCACCTTTGAACGCATTGGATATGCTGGGTTCAACTCAACTTGCAAAGCTTCATGATAGCCAAGTGGATCACCTTTATGTTGTCTGACTGTAGGATGGCTTACAGTATAAGCAGGTAACTGATCTCCATTAGGATGAAGGGCATAAAGTATCGTACCTTTTTTTATTACCGTATTCTCATAAATATCGACACCTGGATAAGATTTATTCCTTGGTCCCTGCCACTGCGTTGCTTCTTTCGCAGGGTTGTTACACTTCATCAACCCCCACGGATCCACCCACCCCAGCGCATTCGGCGCATACTGGTAAAGGTTAATCCCGCCAGCCAGCCCTATCGGGTCCTGCTGGGTAAACCGTCCGCTGTCCGGATCATAATAACGAAACAGATTGTAGTGCAGTCCAGTTGATTCGGCCCCTCCGGTGCCTCACCCCCTTGAGGCCATCGCTGAAGCGATGTTCAAATTTGCTTATGCAAATTAGTCCCGGTCCAGGTACTGGCCCTGCATCCGCAGATTCTGCTCCACCACCGGAACTCGCTCGCTGGATTCACACAGCAGCTTGACCCACGGGCTGTTGATCCCTTCCCAGGCTTTTTGCCCTTCACTGTCAATCAGCAACTTCGGCATCCCGTTGGCCGCAGATATGTAGACACTGCTTTCTCAGCATCTGACATTTTAAAAAGCAATGGGTTATCGTAATCATTATAAATTTCCAAATAAGCTTTTACTGAGTTGTGGATGTCATTGTGCTCAAGACTTTCATTCACTATTTTTTTATTGTAAGTTCATACTTTTTAATAACATCATCAAGCTTATTTTTTCCATAATTGTTAGTTTCATGTTTTATTAATAATAAAGTATCATTCAGGATTTTTATAACTTCACTCTTTTTCATATTAAAACCTATGGCGTGTTAATTTTTTTAAAATTTAAAATATAACTCTGTTCCCATTCTCGAGGAGGAATTATTTTTTCAGCTTAACCATTAAAGATTGCACCAGATTTTGTTACTTGAGGGGCAACTTAATCAATCTACATTATTGTACCCTTAGGTACCAGTCTTGTATTTTTCGATTCAGGTAGCAACGCAGCATCAATTTTTGGTTGAATACGACCACCTGCACTTGATGTTGAGACGAATGAACCGCCCACATCAGCCCGTCCTCCATAAACACGGTATAAGACAATATATTATGTTGTAATAACAGTTTCGTAATCACTATTTGTAAATATAGCAGCGAGTGATTCTGCAAGGGGCCTTTTCTTAATTTCTTTATATTTTCCTTGAATCTTTTACAATTCAACCCCCACGGATCCACCAACCTCAGCGCATTCGGCGCATACTGGTAAAGGTTGATCCCGTCTGCCAGCCCTATCGGATCCTGCTTGGTAAACCGTCCGCTGTCCGGGTCATAATAACGAAACAGATTGTAGTGCAGTCCAGTTGATTGGGCCCCTGCTGTGCCTCACCCCAGGGGCCATCGCTGAAGCGATGTTCAAATTTGCTAAAGAAAATCAGTCCCGGTCCGGGTACTGGCCCTGCATCCGCAGGTTCTGCTCCACCATCGGAAATCGCTCGCTTGATTCACGCAGCAGCTTGCCCCACGGGCTGTTATTTCCTTCCCAGGCTTTTTGCCCTTCACTGTCAGTCAGCAACTTCGGCATCCCGTTGACCGCATTATGGAACCAGTAAATCTCCGGGCTTTCCACCCCATCACTACGCGCCAGGGGCTCATAGCTCTGGCTATCGCTGTACACATAGGTCAGCGGAGTGCCATCGTGGATCTCCTGCAGCAGGCGATAGCCTTCCCACACAAAGCGCGTCGTGATGGCGTTGCCAGACGGTCTTCCCAGTAACAGCGGCTGGCTGGTTTTACTGATGCGGCGTCCCAGCGGATCGTAGCGAAAACTCACCTTAGTGAGCGTCTTGTTAGGGTCGCGCGGCTCGCTGCTCACCTTCGTAAGACGATGCTTACCATAGTAACGGTAGTGCCAGCGGGTATGCCCTTCATCTCTCAGTGGTAAGGCCATGAATGTCATATTGCCAGCGAATACCGTGCAGTCCGGTGACACGGTTATGCACCACATGCGTTGCAGTATGACGATCCAGCTGGTTGCCTGCGCCATCCCAGCGCCACTGTTCATAACCCGGCTGCGCACCGTCCTGTGACAACAGCCGACCAGCGTTATCGTAGTTCTTTAATGTCTGGCTGAATGGATTATCGTCGCGCTCTTCACGGATCAGGTTGCTGCCATAATCGAAGTCGCGGCGACGGGACCAGACGCGCAGCGCATATAGGATAAGAGGTGAA
The DNA here is from genome assembly GCF_021043305.1 of Pantoea sp. MHSD4. Lineage (NCBI taxonomy): Bacteria > Pseudomonadati > Pseudomonadota > Gammaproteobacteria > Enterobacterales > Erwiniaceae > Pantoea > Pantoea sp. MHSD4. The sequence goes on from NZ_JAJNDH010000001.1 coordinate 1,427,078, forward strand.
CGCTTAGCAGACGACCTTAGATATTACATAACGAAAAGATGAATAATATTGGCCTATCAATTTCACTGCGGCTTTAACATTTTATTTAGCATCCCAGCATGTGTTTTAATCTCGCCAAAAATGCTTTGCATGCGGATTCTTCATCGGCGTAGCATCTTTCGTCAGTACGATGACTTCTTTCACTATAAAATATCTTCCAAAGCAACCCTTCATAGATTAAACATAAAGATTCATTAGATATATATTCAATCGAATAGCTGCCCGCTGGAATATCCATAGATGATAACGTTTTGATTAATAACTTCTTATCCACATTGCCTTCCTGTTTTAACTTCTTTTAAATGTCCGGAATCAATTATAGACTGCATTGATTCTGGCAAAAGATATTGTATACCTAAACCAATCTCACCAAACCAGGGTGCTATTTTACTTTCTGGCTCTCGGGACATTATCCACACCCGCCATTACGCGTACAAATTCACTCTGCTGGATATAACACATCTGACTCCGCAACGTGTCCCAATGACGCTTCAATTCTTTTCCGCATCACTGTCCTCAGCAATAACACCGCGGCTTACAACCCCTGCCAGCCCACTGGCTTCGTCGCGGAGAATATTCATGGTGGTGTCCTGCCAGGCAGCAGGAAAAAGCGAAAAGGCGCCCTCATTGAATTTGTAATTCATATTGGTGGTCCGTTTTATTAATTTTTTATGCTGGGTGGAATCAGGCTATGGAATTCGCCATCAAAGTTATCGGCATTAGTGAGTAGCTATGTATTATCACGCGCAACTTTAATATCAAAAAGCTGATGTTTAATATGAGGATCGCCACCACAACTGCTGTCGTGATGATCTTCACGAACCGTGATGACAAAGAAACGTTTATTACTGCTATCGTCGGGATCGTACCGCAGGCAGTTATCATCGAGGCTGGTCAGGTGCCAGGTATGAATCGCTTCCGTGGCGGCAATGATAGCCTGGTCAGCGCTGATTTCGCTTTGCTCTGCACCCAGGTCTGTTTTCAACATGACGGAGCTGAACTCCCCCTGGTCAATCTGGAACATTAATTGTTTCCCGCCCGACGTGTGTACAAGCCAGTGCTGATTATCACTATTATCCTCTTTTCCTGGTCCATAGGCTTGTTGAACCTGTTCCGTGCTATCACCTACCCCAATATTCCGGGCCGTTGGCACGCTGGCACTTCTCAGAAGGATCTCAGCCAGAACCGTATGGCTGGCATCTCCAGCCGCCGCAGCGCTGAACGACTCAAAGCCGTCCTAGCTAAGCTGAAGATAGTTGTACTGCTGATTATTGATGGCCACTTTTCCGGCCAGAACTGAACTCAGGGCCTTGCCTGCGCGTACGAAATTTTCGTTGCTCCAGGTGTCACCTGAAGTGAAAACATAATCGTTCAGCAGAACGGAAAAATCGCCCTCGTAAAGAGCAGGAAGAGACGATTAAGTGCTGGATTCTGCACTTGCAATGCAGGATAAAAACAGGATAACAGGCACAAATATAAGACTGGCGAAAAAACGATTCATAATCATTGGATTTTATCAGAGCCAGGGGCTTAACATAATAAGTCACATTTATTCACTAATGCAGCGTAACAAAATCACTAAATATTAAATATTTACATTTCAAAAATATTTGTTGGGTGGAGAGAAAATATCACCACCCCAAGAAAAATCACAGCATCAACCAAGGTTATTCATAGCATTTGAAAAGAAGTAATAATATCAAATGAGAATCATAAAAATCATCACTCCCACTTACCATCCTGCTGTGCGAGTGTTTTATTTCCCTGCATTACCTTCAGCACAAGCGGATTAAAGCTCACAATATAATCTACGGTACCATTTGTGAAAATCATTCCTTCCGCTTTTGTTGCATTAACAGGTTGCGTGGTTTTACCTTCAAGAGTAATTTGCTTCCCATCTTTATTTCTGAGCCCAAAGTATTTAATTTTATCACATACTGTATAAAACTCTCCGCAACCATTGACTAAGGTAATAGTGAAATCAGATGTTGAAAAAACTTTCATCTTCGATTTTAAATTTCTCTGATTAACTTCTTTATCGAGTGTATAAGTTTTTGGTGCATAAAACTCGCCATTCTCAGGGTCTTTGATTAATTTCCATAAAAGTTTATTATCTTTAAATTCTAACTTTGCTTTACCCTTCACCCCGCCAAATGAAGAATCAAATTCAATCAAAGCATTTTTATCATTTGCGGTGCCTTTGATGTTGATGTCATTATCATCAGGGCAATCTATTTTGTTCCCGCCTCTGATAACATAACAATAACTACCCATTATGTTATTATTATTCTGTTTTAATTTTAATGTTAACGTTGAATATAATGACCCATTATCATTTTTTTCCTGCCCACTCCACTGGCCGGTAAAGTGTTCAGAAGCAAACAAGGATAATGAAGATGTTGACAATAAAACCGCAATGCTAAATCCAACTTTTTTCATTTAATTAACCTTGAAATTTCAGATGCTAATTAACCCTGTTCTTCCAGCTGTTGATATAAAGCTAATAAATAACTACAACTGAAAGCAGCAAGATTAATAAAACCATATTTATTTTTAATGATATGTTATTTACATGTGCTGTGAATAATCCCGTGCAATAGTGCGCATACATGAAACACCATCACGCAAAAATTTAACTACTCGGAAATATCCATCCACTTCCCGCCTTCAGACAGCACGATTTTATTATTAACGACAACCGTAAGATTACTCATTACATTGTTGATAATGTATGTTGCATCATTATTACGGAATTTATAACTCAGTACCGGGCAGAATGCTTGACCACAATCACTTTTCATGGCTTTGCCTTTTAATCTGACAAGTGCCCCATCCGATTTTCTTACACCCTCATAACTAACGTCATTACACTTCGAACCCACAGCGCAGAGTGACGTTATTCTTATTTTGAATTTTGCCGTCTCGAAAAATCCCTCACTATTACTTTGCATTTCTTTTTTGTTTTTTGCGGGAGTAACTGATTGTTCTTTATCAAAACGCTTTACCCAACTCGCAATATCTTCCTGCATTTTACTACTTGCACGATCATTGCTTACATAATGTATATTATTATCTTCAGGCAACATCCATGCAGCATAGACTTTACCGTCAGGCTGTATAACAAATGCTGAAGCCTGCACAAAATAAAGATCCTTTAACCAGCCATCAACGAATATACCACCACTCTCTGTTTTGTGAGGCTCGCCAAAAACATCAAAATTCTGGCTGAAGTTAATGTACTCACTACCTAGCACAGACTTCAAACTGGAAACGACTTTCTGGTTATTAAAAACATTTGAAACACTATTCAGATTATTATACTGAGAATAAAGCGTCTGGGTATCCGATGCTGTTGCAACACCTATTGAGCAACCTGTAACAAAAACCAAAAAAAATAACCTAATAAATAAATTCATTGTATTCATCTGAAACCTTTAACAATTCTGCAGCTTCATTAGTATATCGTCTGGTCAGGCCATTTGAATGATTCTCAGACGCGAACAGGAATTCTATGGCTTTACTGATAGTCTGTTTATAACAAGATCCCTGTAAGCCCGCGCCCAGTTTCTAGCTATCCTCGTTCAGGTTTAAAACTAATCAGCCAGGATTATTGTAGTCAGGAGCTAAGCCCTTGTGCGTTTCAATCAGTCTGTTTTTTTTAACCCACCCCATAATTTGATCATCGTTGTTTGAGAGGTACATGACGCGGTAAAATCCATTCAGTTCAACGTAAGCATAAAGATGATCATTGGGTATAACAAAAATTCCTTTCAACAAACATTTTTCATCAGGCGCTGAATAAAACTGCAAATGCCCTTTCCCTCCAACTTTATATAAATTATCGGTATTATCAAGCTGAACCCCATTAGTAATACCTGACTTATCTAACTTTTCGCAAAAATCATTAGCTAAAACTGACAGGGGAAAAACAATCATCAACGCCGTTAAAATCTTATCATATAAGACCTCTACCTTTCATAATTCCGATAAGCTTTTTAGCATAATCTGGATCTGTTGCATAGCCTTTCTCTTGAAGCCCCTTCGCCCATTGTATAGGAGCTTAAGATTTAAAAAGACTGCTGCAACGCTTGTTGTCCATCAAAAATTGACCATGTTGCTCAATGCTCTCTTCAACCGACCTATAATTGGCAAAACTGTAAACGATCTTTACTTTTTTACCCTTGATAATTTCATGAGTAACAGTTTCAGAACCAAACAACTTTGATTCCAAAGGTATTGTTACTGCCAGTATTCCTTTTCTTAACAACAGGAACCAAATCCCCCAGCTTGACTCAAGGATTAACTGAGCCATGGTAACTTCGGCCGGGACGCCTGTTTTTTTCACTAACCTTAGCTCTACGGGATAAACTTTATCAAAGAAAGCTTATTTATTCACGGGCAACGGACGCGCTTTGCGAGCAGGGCTTCTTGCTTCAGGTGCAGCGGACGACTTAGCCGCAGCAGAGACACCCGCCTTATCATCGAACCTCAGCGCGTCAATATTAAAGTAATAAGTTATGTACCTTTGAAATAGTCAACATATGTTAATTCTTAAAATCATTACCTGCATCATTACAATAGTCGTTAAAAAACATATATCATTACCGATTTATTGAATAGAAATATTATATCCCCTCTTATATATCACCTGACTTTTACCATTTTCATATTTATTAATAACTTGTCTCGGTTCTTTTTTCTCGTTATATTTGATATTATTTAAAGAGGCCATAACATTCTAACTACACCTAAATGTCATAATATTATTTATTAATACTTTCATCATCAAACAAACCTACAAGATAAGACGCATATCGGGCAGGTTGTGTTTCCTTGTAAGTAAAAACAACTACTATGTTATGCAGCCCATTTGAGCATTTTGTTTTCAGCACTCTCAGTGGGCTATTTTTATATCTATATTCTTTAATTTCGCCTTCAATAAATTTCAGTCCTTTAATGCCGCCGACTATATGTGTTCTTTTTCTTTCGTCAAACACATCTAAACTTTCTGAGTTGTACAACCCAAAATAAACAATACTATCACAGCAAGGACATTTTACTTCCTTATCATTCTTCAACAAAGCATCTTCAAAACCATCATGAATTAATCTAATTTCACTCTGATAATTAACTATTTTCATAAACCCCTCAAAAAGCTGTTTTCAGCTAATTTATCAATATTAAAAAGGTCTCATGTTGAGTTGCTTAACCCGGCTGTACAAACCAAAGAATAGCTGACTCATTATCAACCGGCAATAGTTTCATTATTTCATAAGTCGAATAGATTTTTTTTAGCGTGCTACCCTCTCAAGAACAGCACCAGATCGCATTATTTTTTTCTCAAACAGCTCGTTCTGAAGATTTGTTCTTCCAGAGTTTAAAAACTGCCTAGAATGGTGTAGTTTTTCCATCCTGATAAAAGTGCAGAGTCTGATTTTTAAAATCTACTTTATTTTATCTAATAATCACTGAATCATTTTAGATTGCATTTTAAAGTAAACATGTAAACAAGTTGATTTTTTATAAGAAAAATATTGCATTTTTTAATATGCATCTTTCTTTAACTTACCCAACCTAACTATTTGTTATTATAATTTTGTTTTATAACCCTGCATCCCTGGTTATATATATACCATGGTTAAATGACCTTGTCTCATATGAAACTGACACGTTCCCCCAGGGAAAACCCCATCTAACGACTTCAGCTTTAATAAAATCAGGACTCCCTAGTCCAAGAGATGAGCCAAGCCATTTAGATAAGTCTCTTACTGATTCATTTAACATTTCAATGTCAGCTCGCCTATCCCAATCATTTAAAGAATGATAATATTCATTTCCTTTATCCACAAGTTGAACCATGAAAGGAAAATTAAAAATTACTGGCCTTATATGAAGTTCAAACTCTTTATTATTGAAAATTATTGAGTCGATAAGATAATGATGAGGCATCAGGCTTTTTATAGAACCTGAACTTTGTAAACTGTTGTAAAGCTCGCTTTTACAAAAAAGCTCTTCACTTGTAATTTCCAAATATTTTTCATCTATGACTAATGTACCTGTAGTTGGTTCAAATTTTAACTTTTTCATATAGCAATAATCTTCCCTGGGATTATGAAATACCTAAATTTCTCTGGTACAAAGAACTGAAGCCCCCCACCATCACCATAAATTTTATTTGCTACTGCTCTACCATAGGCAACATCAATATCCTCGCTTACATAAAATGCTCTTAATTTTGTACGAATTGGCCAGCGTGGACCTAATTTAACTATCAAAGCCAAGTGATAACCTAACGGATTATTTCTGTATTGTCTAACAGTAGGGAATGTCACTACATATGCAGGTTTTTGGTCTGCGATAGGATAAATAGCATAGAGAATTGTACCTTTTAAAGCTTCCTGTTCTTGTAAACATCAATTTCTGGATAATCGGGATTTTTTTTCTTTTGACTTCGTTACTTCTTTCGCAAGGTTTTTACACTTCATCAACCCCCACGGATCCACCCACCCTAACGCATCCGGCGCATACTGGTAGAGGTTGATCCCGCCCGGCAGCCCTATCGGATCCTGCTGGGTGAACCGTCCGCTGTCCGGGTCTTAATAACGAAACAGATTGTCGTGCCGTCCGGTTGATTTGGCCCCTGGGGCCATCGCTGAAGCGATGTTCAAATTTGCTCAGGCATATTTGTACCGGTCCAGGTACTGGCCCCGCATACGCAGGTTCTGCTGAACGACAGGCAAGCTGCTGACTGGACTCGCACAGCAGCTTGCCCCACGGGCTGTTAATGCCTTCCCAGGCTTTTTGCACTTCACCGTCAGTCAGCGGCTACGGCATTCCGTTGGCCGCATTATGGAACTAGTAAATCTCCGGGCTTTCAACACCATCAATACGGACCAGCGGCCCATAGCTCTGGCTGTCGTTGTGTACATAGGTCAGCGGAATGCCGTCGTGGATTTCCTGCAGCAGGCGGTAACCTTTGCAGACAAAGCACATCGTTACGGCATTGCCAGACGGTCTCCCCGGTAACAGTTGCTGGCTGGTTTTACTGATGCGACATCCCAACGGATCGTAACGGAAACTCACCTTTGTGCGCGGCTTTTTACGGTCCCGCGGCTCGCTGATCACTTCCGTCAGGCGATGCTCACTATCGTAGCGATAACGCCAGCGGGGCTGGTGATTATCCTGACGGTTACACGCCGTCGATGGTCCTCTCCGTTAAGTGGCTAAGGGAGGCAGGATTTGAGACGGGGCAGGCGGTCAGAGTTAGGGTTGGAGCAGGCTGTATTACCCTGGCGGCGGACAGCTAAAGTAAAAACTGAAAGGATCGCTAGGATCACTTCCAGCTTTTTAGTTTTTACTTATTTTTCCGTATAGAGCGGCAATATCAACTAATTCTGTTATCAGTATATCTTCGCATGGCCAATCGAGAATAAAACGTGGATACGCAGGCATATAAACCTTTGGATTCATTGTCCTAATCATTTCTTCCAGTTCTTTTTTTACCTGAGTCAACACATGGATAGAAAGAGGTGCTTTCTCATTGCGTTCATGCCGACTAATAGCGTCAACTACCTTTTCGAGGGCGTCATTCAATAATAATTCATAAGAAGAGATCATAATAAAGTTCCATATTTCTAAGGCTGCAGGACAAAAATTTGCTCTTCACCACCACTAAATTGCGGTCCATGGCTAAATTGCGGAGCTACTCTGCCTCTGATTATCGTAGAACCAGGCTTTATCTGCCACAACTTGATTCCAGTCATACTGCGCACCGTCCTGGGACAACAGCCGGCCGGCGTTATCGTAGTTCCATAATGTCTGGCTGAACAGGTTATCGTCGCGGCGACGGGACCAGACGCGCGGCGCAGGACGCTGCGCGTCTCCCCTGAACACGTCACGGCGGCGCAGTCTGCCTGACCGATCATATTCACTGCGCATGGTCAGGCCGCCCTGTGTCCGGCTCAGTTCCCGATGCAGCGTGTCACGGGTAAACTCGGTGACCGGCAGGTTGTCTAATGCGATGCTCAGTAAATGGCCGCTGCCGTAGTAAAGCTGCCTGAGATTGCGACCATCCGGCAGGGTTAAGGCTGTGCAGTTACCCAGCGCGTCATACTCCCACGCCAGTTCGCCCTGCTCTCCCTGTTCAGCAACGATGCGGCCCAGCGCATCATATTTAAAGGTGATCTCCTGCTCGGCCTGCTGGCTCCACTCAGTGTCTGAAAGCGGCAGATGCTGCGACACTTTACCCAGCTGGCCGCCACCGCTGTAGTGATAACGCGTCTGGCCTTCCGGCGTGGTCCGCGCCAGCAGTTGTCCCGCACGGCTCCAGTGGTAGCGATGGGTGATGGACTGAGGGTGCCCGGCGGCAAAGGTACGTGATACCGTGCGGCCCGCTGCGTCATAATCATATCGCGTGGCAACGCCATCCAGCCCGATCTGAGCCAGCAACAGAGAATCCGCGCCCCACTCGAACTGATACTGCTCGCCGTTCTCGTTTTGCAGCGCCGTCAATCGGCCACGGCTGTCCCAGCTTCGCTGAACCGTCTCACCCTCTGCATTGCGGCTGGCGATCAGTCGCCCGACGTTGTCGTAACGGAATTCACTGCGCTTGCCATCAGACGACTCATAGGCCAGCGGCGGTCCGTTCTCACTCCAGTGCAACCGCTCTTGCCATCCTTCTGCGCGTTCCATCTGAAGAGGACGGCCTGCTAGGTTATAGTGATAAGTACGTGAGATTAAACAAATCAGGCAGCATGACCTGGCATGTTGTATCTGGTAGAGAGATGAACTAAAGCCGGAAGGATCGTGGGATAACTTGCGGCCTTAAAAATTACGAACCAGACTTATATGATGAACATATATTATAAAGATCTCTCCTTAGAGCCTCTAGCTTATTATTATCTTCAATAAGTGGCACCCCCTCCTTGCTTAAAACAATGTCATTTAAACTTCCCATTCCACCAAGTAACATTTTAGCCCCTCTGACAAAATCGTCAGTGTTGTAATCAGCTACTTTGAGCAATTTATCCAGATTATTAGCAATATCATCGCCCCCATTTTTACGTAACAACATAGCTATATCTTTTAATGTTATTTTTATTTCTACAATCATAATAATAGCCATTTATCAGCAATTTTAAAACCAGGCACACCCCATAGTTTGTGAATTGTTATTTGCTAAGTGCCTCCCAAATAAAAACCATTATGGGCCCCGACCTCACCAACATAAACTTTTTTTCAGCAGGAACTCTTACCGGGTCCATCTACCTCAAAAGACCGTCAGCGAGGTGATAATAGCATAAAAGATTATCGTGGACACCCGTGTGTATATCCAGAAGGACTAATGGTTCAAGGAGCAGACAGAGTTTAAAGCCTCATTACATTTCCCTTTTACAATAAAAAGGATTAAATTTCATTACTTAATGACGAAAACCACTTTGCTTCATATTCATCCTGCTCTGATGGGTCGAAGGCTAATCCCTCATTTGCATAATCAAATATATTAACTAAATATCCTTTACGAGCCGGAACTCCTAAACTCGTTTCATAGGCACTCAGCCCTTTAGACATTTGTCTTGTCATTCGTGAGGGGAGTACATTAACTTTAGCGCCTTTGCAATAATAAACTATATTTTTATCCAACTCCCTTATTCTTTTGAAGCACTCAAAAAAATCATCACCTTCAGCATTCAATTGATATTTACTTTCAATATTAACCTTCATGATACATTTGACACCACTTATTAGGTGAACCTCTACATCACGCACTGCACCATCAAACATGCAGGTTAAATTTATTTTGTTTAAATTCAATCTATCCTCCGAAGAAATTTATAAAACTGATTCCTAAAAAACTGCCATTTCCTTTAACCGAGGTAACACACAAAATAACTATATTTTATGTAGCGCTAAGAGATACGACACTGAAAAAAACCTGACGGTGCGACCAGCAGCGCGATGCCTGAATCCAAAACTCACCGTCGTTTACGTCTCCTCGGATTGCCTGCTCGCTCCTGTCTGCAATTAAACGACCGAAATTTTTTTGATGAGAACGATATCCTTTAACAATAAGTATTTATGTAGTTGTGAATTAAAAAGGCAATAATAAATGACGGTTACTCAAGTGGCTTGGCCGCTTAAAAAGCTATTGCCGGATAGAAAACGATAAATCATCATTGCCATGCATTGAGTAAACTTTTCCAGACTTCCTCTTCTTCAGTAGTAGGTACAGTGTAATCCTCAAACTTTTTCCTGTAATTCATAAAAAATCGATCTATGGCCCTGATTGTGACTGTTTTATGTTCCCGGCACAATTGTAACATTAGCAACATTTCTTTTAAGCTGGCAGGATCTTTTATTTCCTTTTTAAAGAAAACTTCAAGATAATATAAAACTTCATTATACGAAAAATAATCCATCACTCCTCCGACAATATGTTTACTTCCTCGAAATGTACCATTCTATTGTCTGCACACATTTTTCGACTCCACCCTTACCAAATTTTGGCTTACATCTTGATGTCACTTTTATTAAGGGAATTGGTTAATTTCGCCCACCAGCGCAAACATTTCATCAAGGGAAACTCTTGCGCTAGACTGAGCAAGTTATAATGACAAATTCATCCCTGATTATTGCCAGCAACCTAAAAGATCTCTCCACAGTTCTTTTTCTTCTTCAATAGTGGCAACGTTATAGTCATTATATTTTTTTACATAATCCCAAAAAAGTATCTGCATGGGTCTGATAGTTACAGTTTTTTGTCTTCTAGACCCCTCTACTAACTCTCTCAGTTCACGTAGATAACTCTCATCTTTAACTCTTAATGTGAAATATTCATTAAGGTAGTCTAACACTTCATTATAAGAATCAAGATTCATTTTTGTTCTCTGGATGAACTTTAATGTCATCAAATATTACTGTTTTTCTATCAAAAATAAGTTGTGGAATCCCATTCTTTCCCTATTCTGGGTAAGCTTAGGTAAATGGTTCAAGAGGAGCCCACTCTTTATTACCAAACATTCCAGGAACTTCAGACTGAAGCAGGCCATTTTCATAAAGTTGTAAGGTGTCAAACATGACTCTTGATCTGCCATCACTCCATGAAATATCTTAAGGATCATTCGGATCACGACCTTTAATTTGGAAAGCATCACGAGTAGCACTTCCACTTTCGAATTTTTTGAAACCAAAATAGTTAATTCGCGCAGACTTAGTCTAAAGGGTTGATTCTAAAAATCTCTCTGGTGTCCCATCATCATTTAAATACCTCATGTACCTATAACCTGTTGAAGGAAGTGTTGCACATGGCCCTTCTGACCCAACATAGAAATGCGATTTATCCTTATTTCCACTACTACACCGACTCAACCCCCCATGGATCCACCCAACTCAGCGCATTCGGCGCATACTGGTAAAGGTTGATACCGCCCGCCAGCCCTATCGGGTCCTGCTGAGTGAACCGTCCACTGTCCGGATCATAATAACGAAACAGATTATAGTGCAGTCCGGTTGATTCGGCCCCTGAGGTGCCTCACCCGGTGGGGCCGTCACTGAAGCGATGTTCAAAATTGCTGAAGCAAAATTACTCCAGGTACTAGCCCTGCATCCACAGGTTCAGCTGAACGACTGGCATTCGCTGGCTGGACTCGCGCAGCAGTATTGTCGTGGATCTCCTGCAGCAGACGGTAGCCTTCCCATACAAAGCGCGTCGTGACGGCATTGGCCGACGGTCTCCCCTGTAACAGCGGCTGACTGGTTTTTTATTGATGCGATGCCCAAGCGGATCGTAGCGAAAAATCACCTTTGTGCGCGGCTTGTTACGGTCACGCGGCTCGCTGATGACATTCTTCAGGCGATGCTCCCCATCATAGCGATAAGGCCAGCGGATATGCCCGTCATCTTTCTCCGGGGTACGGCCATGGATATCGTATTGCCAGCGAATACCATTCAGCTCGGTGACGCGGTTATGCATGACATGCGCGGCAGATTATCTAATGCGATGCTCATTAGATGGCCGCTACCGTAGTAAAGCTGCTTCAAGTTGCTGCCATCCGGCAGTGTCAGTGCAGTATAATTTCCCAGTTCGTCATACTCTTAAGCCAGTTCGCCCCGCTCCCCTGTTCAGCAACAATGCGACCCAGAGCATCATATTTAAATGTAATCTACTGCTCGGCCTGCTGGCTCAAAGCTAAAACAGCCTTACAATTTGATTATTATGTCTATTTTAAAAAAATCTAAACAAATGAGATTTTATTTTTCTAAAAAACTGATCAATTGCAATACTTTTTGATACTCTTCATCATCAAATTCACCATGAGCCAAATACCCACAAAAATTCCTATATAAAAAGCTCTAAATCAATGATTGAAGAATTTTCGTCTTTTAAAATATCAATTGCTGATTTGTAAAACTTCTTTCCTTGTAATTTGTTCTTTCTCTCTACTAAGACATTCAGCTCGATTAAAACCTCAATAGCTTTATATATATTCATTTTATTATAAACTCACTTAATCTGTTCTGATTTTTGTGGGTTTTGATAACTTCTTGATACTTATCAGTCCCTGACAGTCTCCCCTTTTCAAAAATTCCAGCCGGTTAGTACTTATTTGCGGAGCAGCAGCACCTTCAGTAATCCATTTCATTTTTGAGGCTTAAAAGTAGTAACCTTATCTATTTTGACGCCCCATTATTTTAGAATGGCTAGATATTTCCTTAATTCTGTCTCAGAAGTATATTTCTTATTGGTGACGTAATCAAAATCACTACCTAATCTATTTTTTTGTGGTATTTATAAAAAATTGCATCGCCACTAACCTGTCTATAGCTGCATATAACGCCCCCAGCACAATCATAGTACCGGAAAATGTTATATTGAAGACCCGTTTCGCACTCAAGGCCGCTGCTTTCCCGCTTTTTGGGACCCCAGGTGGCAAATGTGTCCTGCCAAGCGGTGTCATTCTGTGCATCCATCACCCTGTCCGGCAGATTGTTGATCTCTGTGTAATACTCATATACCTCTGCCTGCTGCTGATAGCTGTCGACCTGCGCCAGCGGTTCATAACGTTTTCCGCATACACATATTCCCCCACATCATCGGCTTTGCTGTCGATGTACTGCCCCCACCATTTGCATCACGAACCTCGCGTAAGTTGGAAGCAGTCGGGTAAAGTGACTAAGAAGAACAGATGCCCATGACGTCGATCCTTGACGCAATGTACTGCAGTACCAGGCAAAGCGCGTGCTGGGCTAAGTCGATTTTAGCTCGGTAATAAAAGGCGGGCACCCTTTATTACCGCTCAGTACAGCATCGCGGGTAGGTGGCTGGCCGAGACAGGGCTTTAGACCGGCCAGGCTGTTATCGTCCGGGAGGAGGCGGGCTGTCTTACCCTGACGACGGGTAACTGACGTAAATGCCGAAAGTATCATTTAGACCAATTCCGGCTTTTTTAACTATATTTCCTTATAAGCTTGTTCTGCATCGATAATTATATTTCCCAACTCAAGATAAAAAGGCCATTGATCAACTATAATTCTTGATATACTTATAATCCTTTCATTTTTAGGGGGGATATTATCCGATTTGATTGTTTCTAATATAACAAAAAAAGCTTCCTTAAATTTGGAAAGTTGAGATACGGAACTTACGGATAATACTTTTGTATCTTTAGTGATAATAGCTTTATCAAGCTCACCTATAGCTTTTTGTATCTTTGCAACTGCCTTATTTACTTTTGTCATTTTCATAAATCTAATAAGTTATTGAGATCGGTTATGTATTTTTGCATCTTCCCGCCGGGCAAACCGACTCCCTGAGATGATGCCCTTCCTTTAAGAATGACAGAACCCAGCTTAACTTTAAACTGAGACACGTTAGTCATCTGATTCCATTCTGTTTTCACTGCCAGGCTTTTTGGAGTAGCAGGGAATGTCTCAAAAATATATGTACGTCTCGCCTTAGCATCGACACCATCATAATATCTTAACCCGTATTGTGAGTCAGTCGCTTTACGAAATCTGATTGAATCTATTTTGAAAGACTCCAACGTTTTCTTTCTTAATTTTCTCGGAGTGCGACTTTTTTAAATACGCTGACGCATCCTTTATATGGATCTGACTTGCTTTGGCCTATACATTTACTCAACCCCAGCGGATCAATCCAGCTGAACGCATTCGGCGCATACTGGTAAAGGTTGATCCCGCCCGCCAGCCCTATCGGGTCCTGCTGAGTGAACCGTCCGCTGTCCGGGTCATAATAACGAAACAGATTGTCGTGCAGTCCGGTTGATTCGGCCCCTTCGGTGCCTCACCCCCTTGGGGCCATCGCTGAAGCGATGTTCAAATTTGCTAAAGCAAATTTGTCCCGGTCCAGGTACTGGCCCTGCATCCGCAGATTCTGCTCCAACACCGGAACTCGCTCGCTGGATTCACGCAGCAGTTTGTCCCATGGGCTGTTGATACCTTCCCAGGCTTTTTGTCCTTCACGGTCAGTCAGCAGCTCCGGCATTCCGTTGGCCGCATTATGGAACCAGTAAATCTCCAGGCTTTCCATCCCATCAATACACGCCAGCGGTTCATAGCTCTGGCTGTCGCTGTATACATAGGTCAGCAAAGTGCCGTCGTGAATTTCCTGCAGCAGGCGGTAGCCTTCCCACACG